>CAWHQD010000026.1:0-18069 GCA_963831395.1 uncultured beta proteobacterium | reverse complement strand
TCCCCGACCAGGGCTCGAACCTGGGACCTGCGGATTAACAGTCCGTCGCTCTACCGACTGAGCTATCGGGGAATTGGAGAGGTGCATATACTAATGGGTTGGGCGAAGCTGGTCAATGCCGGAGGTCAAGTAATTCCGGTATTGGTGATATTGCGAACTTGCCTGACGCGTCCCTATCGCCTGCTGTCAATAAGCAGATATGGGTGAGGGTATGGTGGTGGGTCGGCTTTGGCGTGCGGGGAAAAGCTACACCAGTTGCTTCTTGCCTCGCACCACGGATCCGAGAAGAATCAAGACCGGCAATCATTAAGGCATGGGATGCAGGCTCGGGAATAGATGCGACAAAGCCATTGGCGACCACCTGCCCTGAATTATTTATTCCATAGGCTTCACTTAGAAACCCACCTGGCAGAGCCACCAGCAAGTTAAGATCGCTCATACCCACGCCATCAGGGGCCGTGCTGAACGCGTGCATATCACCGTGAGGTAACTGCGGCGTTCCAGCTATCTGTGCCGAACCCACTACCTGTCCGGCATCGTTGATGCCAAACGCTACGCTTTCATCTCCGCCCAGCGTGCCGAGGTCGGTCATGCCTGCACCATTGGCGCCGGTAATGAAAGCATGAGAGTCTGACTGCCCTATTGTTCGCCCGGTACTATTGATTCCGTTTGCAAACGTCTCTCCGCCCAAAGCATTAATATCCGCCATATCAATACCGTTGGGGCCGGTAATGAAAGCCGTGTTGATTCCCGTTACTGATAAATGAATCTCCCACTACCCGCCCCGCATCGTTGATACCGTGGGCTGCGCTGTAGTCTCCTCCCAAAGTGCCAAGATTGGTCATACCCGCACCACCGGGACCGGTGATAAAAGCACGGAAAGAATTGTCGCCGGTTGTGAGGGAAACTCCAGCGGCTTGTCCGGCCGCATTGATGCCATAAGCCCAACTATTACTCCCCCCCAAAGTGCCAAGATCGGTCATTCCGTTACCATTGGGGCCGGTGATGAAAGCATGATAAGAGCTGTCACCGGCTATAAGGGAACGTCCTACAACCTGTCCGGTAGCGTTGATGCCATAGGCCCAGCTATCACTGCCCCCCAAGGTGCCGAGATCAGTTATTCCTTCGCCTTTGGGGCCTGTGATAAAGGCATGGGTATTTCCTTCAGCCGTTCTTGACCAACCCACCACCTGCCCTGCATCGTTGATACCCCGGCCGTAAGCATCGATTCCGCCCAGACTTCCGACATCGGTAACCATCTTGCTATTTGGGTCAACAATGAAAGAACGAAAACCGGCGAACGTCGGAGATGCGAAACCGAGACCGACGCTCAGGATCGAGGCCAGGACGAAACTGCTGATTTTTGAGCTATAGCTTGTTTTCATGGTTTAGGTGCTCCGATGACAGGGAATTGGCGAAAAGCGCAATCCAACGAGTTTTACGTTTTAGCTTAGACCATGTACCGAAAATCTCAAGGTAAAATCAACCAATGTAGATCCATCAAATTCCTTATTGTTGTTGGATACGTAAATTTCTGTCCATGCAAACTGCTTGAGTTCAAGGTGCTACCTGGGATAGGCTGGTTTACGTCGGGCTAAACATTCGGCTCAACACCAGACCCAGCCATTAAGCGCTGTGCTCTGCATTACGAATATCAATTGCGAGTAGCCGCATGAAAAAGATTTCACGTAACGATCCATGCCCGTGCAATAGCGGCAGAAAATACAAGTACTGCTGCCAAGGGCTGGAAAAAGCGTCCACCGCACGCACCCGTCCGGAAGCTTCCTCTACTCCATCAATTACCGAATACCTCCAGACCGGAATTCAATATCATCAGGCCGGGCACTTACCTCAGGCGGAAGCCATCTATCATCAAATACTTCAGGTAACGCCCGAGCACCCCGGCGCGCTGCATTTCCTGGGGCTAATAGCCAGGCAAACGGGAAAAGTTGAAGCCGCCATCGAACTCATTAGCAGAGCGCTCGCCTTCAAACCGGACTATGCAGAGGCCCACGGTAACCTGGGAAATGCGTTCAAGCAGCAGGGCAGGCTGGAAGATGCAATTACCAGTTATCGCAAAGCCCTCAGCCTTAAACCCGATATGGCGGAGGTATACGCTAATCTGGGAAATGCTCTCAAGGAACAGGGCAAGCTGGACGAAGCGATTGCGAGTTATCGCAAGGGCCTTGTGGTCAAGCCGGATTTAGCCGAAATACATAGCAACCTGGGGAATGCGCTAAGGGAGCAAGGCAAATTGGATGACGCGGCTGCCAGCTATTGCAAGGCGCTGACCTTGAATCCGGGTTTCGCCGAAGCATACAACAACCTGGGGAATGTGCTGAATGAGCAGGGCAAGCTCGAAGAGGCCGTTGCCTGTTTTAAAAAGGCGCTCCATTCCAGGCCGAATTTTGCCGAGGCGCACAGCAACCTGGGAAATGCTTTGAGGGAACTAGGCAGGCTGGACGAGGCCGTTGCCTCCTATCAAAACGCGCTCGCGCTCAGACCGGATTATGCCCAGGCGTACGGCAACCTTGGGAACGCGCTGAGAGAACAAGGCAAGCTGGATGAGGCGATCATCAGTTACCAGTCCGGGTTGCGAATCAGCGAGGACCCGGACATAAAACAAGGATTCGCGCAGTGCATACGAAACGTCTTCTTTACGCATGAAATTCCCGGTATTCGCCCACTCATCATCAGAGCCATGCGTGAGCCGTGGGCCCGGCCCGCCGAACTGGCAAACCCAGCCATATCATTGGTCAAGTTGAATCCCGGTATCAGAAAATGGCTTGACTGGGCGTCAAATGGAGCTTTGAACGGGAACCATGCCCGGGCAACCAGATCGCCAGGGCAAGAGTTGGCCGATCCCTCTGGCTCACCTGACCTCGCCCCTGCTTGCGATGACCTGCTGCTTCATTGTGTGCTGGAGAATACACCTGTCTGTGATGCTGAACTCGAACGGTTTCTTACCATCGCACGATCTGCCATGCTGGACGCAGTTGTTAGCAGGGAGAATCACAGCAGGGCGGCTGACGCGTCTGATGCGGCTGAAGATAAATTGGTTTTTTATTGCGCACTGGCGCGGCAGTGCTTCATCAATGAATACGTTTTTTCCTGCTCAGAGGAAGAATTCAATCAGGCGCAATCGTTGAGAAACCGCCTTGCTGCTGCTCTGGCGTCGAAAGACTTTGTTCTTCCTTTATGGCTGCCAGCCGTGGCGGCTTATTTCCCGCTGGCTTCATTGCCGTCCGTCGAAGCGCTCCTGGACTATTCATGGCCTGATGCCGTGACTGCACTGCTGGTGCAACAGGTAGGAGAACCTCTGGAAGAACGCCGTTATCGCGCGCTTATCCCGCGTTTGACTCCCATTGCGGATGCCACTTCCCTTGCGGTTCAGAAGCAGTATGAGGAGAATCCGTACCCCAGGTGGGTCAAGCTCCCGCACAGCAAAGCAGTTTCGATAGAGGATTATCTGCACAGCCGGTTTCCTCTTTCCTCGTTCATGCCGATGAGCCGGATTAACGAGGCGGACAGGCGGCTCGACATTCTGATTGCCGGATGCGGAACTGGCCAACACTCCATTGCAACGGCTCAGCGGCACAGGAACGCCAGGATTCTTGCTGTGGATTTGAGCTTGACGAGCCTCTGCTACGCGAAAAGAAAGACTCGCGAGCAAGGCCTGAAGAACATCGATTACGCGCAGGCCGACATCCTGAGCCTCGATTCACTGGGGTCAGCAGGTCACACCTTCGATATCGTTGAATCAGTGGGTGTGCTGCATCATCTTGCAGATCCTTTGGCGGGATGGCGGAAACTGGTTTCCTTAATGCGGCCTGGCGCGTTCATGCGCCTCGGCTTTTACAGCGAGTACGCGCGACGGAATGAAACTGCCGCGCGACGTTTCATTGCAGAACGGGGATATGCACCGAATCCTGAAGATATCCGGCGCTGCCGCCAGGAACTGATGTCTGCGGAAAATGCCGCTCAGTTCAGGCAGATTTTATCGGCCAGAGACTTTTATACTATGAGCGAATGCCGCGATTTACTATTTCATGTCCAGGAGCATCGTTATACCCTGCCTCAACTGAAGGAAAATCTGCGGGAACTGCAATTGACGTTTATCGGATTTTCCCTTGATTCCGGCATCATCAAACGGTATCGGCAACGCTTTCCGGATGATATTTCCCAGGCCGATCTCGACAATTGGCATATATTCGAACTGGAAAATCCTGATACGTTTACCGGCATGTATCAGTTCTGGGTACAGAAGCGCGGCTGAAATACCTGGTATGACGGTTCAATTTCCCAGTGAATTTCAGGAAAATTTCTGCCGCCCACAAGAATATACGAGAAATTTCGCTTGACATTTTTACAGTAATCCACATCCGTAACAAAAATTGCATAATTAGCCACGATCAACCGCAGCAAACGCGCGTTAGGCTTGGCTTTTCTCTCAAGCTACTGATAGTAAACGTATTTTTTAAATGTTTAAAAAATAGCCAAACAAGAAAATAGCGTTACGGGAAGGTGACTTACTCACCGTGTTCAGAGTTTATCAACAAACTTATCCACAGGAATTGTGGACAATAAAACTCATCCTCCGGTCTAAAGGGATTCCTTCAATCGGCATTAAGGAAATACGCGGCCCGAGCCTCTGCAACCTCTATTACATTGCGCTAATGTGGTTGATTCATCATGTCTGCAGGATCCTCATACTCCCCTAAACGAAGAGCAGCTTCCACGGCTTTTTTTGCCTCCTCGACGGTCTTGGCATGGCTGAGGTCCACAGCGGGGTTGGGATAACTGTGCCAAAATGAAAAGCCGGCCGTTGTAATCCAGAGCAGACCTCTGACATGTTGCTCTACAAATACCTCCTGATGATTTTCGTCAACCACTTTCCATTCTATATCCATAATTCAGTCTCCTTCATACGTTACAATACACAAGCTGGACATTTACCTCAGGCCCAAGCCATCGTGCGGCGCATATTTCAGATACCTGCGGGATCACTACGAATCCCGCATTTCTTGAACCAAAGTCTGGACCGGGAAGCACCTAGCCCTAAGTATATTGTTGTTTAACTCCGGCATGGAAAAATCTATGATTCAAAACATCAGGAAGCGCTCGAAACCTCGATTAGCCGCTGCCTCGGTAATTGCCCTTGTCTCGGTACTCTCCAGTTCCGCATTGAAAGCCGATGCAGTTACCGATTGGAATCGCATTGCAGGCGATGTCATTGTCGATGCCCGGCTGGGGCCGCTGCCGGCCGATCGGGTGCTGGCTATTATTCATGCGGCAGTGTACGAAGCCGCAAATGCGATTACCAAACGCTATCCATCGGATGAGCCCAAGCTGAAGGCGCCACCGGGGGCTTCGGTAGATGCGGCGGTGGCCGCCGTCAATCGCATCGTGCTGTCAGAGCTCGTGCCATCCCGGAAACCTGCTGTTGAAACCGCTTATCAGGCTGCGTTGGCGAAGGTAAGCGATGGCGCGGCAAAGGCCGACGGTATTTTGGTGGGAGAAAAAGCTGCCGCGGCAATTCTGTCCAGGCGCGCAAATGATGGAATCGCAACAGGGGAAACATATCGGCCTCATACCTCTCCAGGCGTATACGTTCCGACCGTAATACCGGAAGCGCCGCACTGGTTACAGATCACGCCATGGCTGATGACGAGCGCCTCGCAATTTCGTCCCGCTCCGCCTCCCCGGCTCAACAGTGACTTATGGGCACGTGACTTCAACGAGGTCAAAGCGCTGGGCGGCAAGAGTAGTAAGCAGCGTACTGCTGAACAGACCGATATCGCCCGCTTCTGGGAGGAGGTGATGCCCCCCATTTATCATGGGATCGTGCGCTCTGTTGCCGACGTCCCCGGAAGAGAAATTACTCGGAACGCCCGCTTGTTCGCAGCAGTGACCCAGGCTACGAATGATGCGCTGATCGCGGTATTTGATGCGAAGTATCATTATGGCTTCTGGCGGCCGGTCACGGCGATCCGCAACGGCGATATCGACGGTAACGATCATACAGAGCGCGATCTGTCGTGGCTGCCCTTTATCGATACACCCATGCATCCCGAATATCCTTGCGCACATTGCATTGTTTCCGGCGCTGTCGGCGCGGTACTGGAAGCGGAGATTGGCACAGGACCTGTCCCGCTTTTGACGACTGCCAGCCAAGCTGCGGGTGGCGCGTCGCGAAGCTGGACGCGAATCGACGACTTTACGCGGGAAGTTGCGAATGCCCGTATCTACGATGGCGTGCACTATCGTAACTCCGCGGAAGTAGGAACCGCCATGGGTAAACAGATCGGCGAACTCGCGGTGATGAAATACCTTCAACCGCTCAGGTAGAAACGACTCGGAGGCGGTGTACCGCCCTTTTTTCCGTCTATATCGAATAGATACCGAGCAGCAAATCGGCTGTGACGGATCATCCCCGCATCTATCTCGCGCAGTGGATCAATAGCCCTGACGTAACTTGCAACCCGCAACCAATCAGCAAACCTGAAGATAGATAAACCTTGAGAGCGCGAGCGGTGGCGAGCTTATCGTTTTTTCAGTGACAGCTCCCGGCCTTCCTTTACGCCTGCTTGCCCGGCTTTTGGCATCGGCTGATCGCACTCCCAACTGATCAGATCCATCACATCAATTTTTCTTGACATTTGATAATAATCCACATCCTTTGAAAATATGTTGCGATTGTCGCGATAGCTCCAAATTGCCTTGCCGAAACTCACGCAGGCATTGGCTTTAAAAGCAACTAATTGATAGTATGAATTATTTTTTTAAAGTTCAAAAAACAGCCAAAAAGAAAATACCTTTACAGCAGGGCCACTTACTCATCGTGTCCATAGATTATCCACAAACTTATCCACAGCAATTGTGGACAATGAATTCGTTGCCGAGATCGAGATTTCTCTCGGCAGCCCCGTTAAAAATACGTCGCACAAATCCGATTTCGGGAACCAAGCCAACATGTCGTTGACTAAATTTTTTGGATGGAACTATTTGGGAAGGGTATGACATAGGACGGGCTGTGCTACTGCTGGATTTTTTCTTTGCCGTTTGTTTTTGGAAGGAGAAAAAAATGAAACGCAATCACATTCATCATGAAACATTCACCTCCTTTTCTGGTCCGCTGGACCATGGAGCGGAGGTCTTTACACAAAAAATGTTCAAACATTCTCAATCAAAGACTCAGGAAGTCTCGGATGACATAAAGAAAACCCGGCAAGAAAAAATGGTCGCTATCAAATCCAGGTCGAGAAGGGAAGGATTAAACCGGGATTGATCACCGCGGCCCAGGCACGGCCACGGGTAGCAAGCCCCATGCAATATGGGGAACATGCAGCTTTTTCATGTCAAAAATCCCACAACGCAAACACTGGTAATAAAAGAAAAAAAAGCCGAGCTGTTCTTCTTCAGACCTTGCTGAGATCAGCCCAGGCGCTACCAAATCCGATTTGCCGTAATTTCAAGTTCAGGAAAGCCTTACGTCACCCGGATATTCTTGAACTGCCACGGGTCGTCGCTATCCACATCCTCATGGAACAGCCATCCTCTGTCGCGCAAGGGTGTCCAATCGGTGTATACGCCTACAAGCTCTCCAAGATAAGGCTGTGCAATTTCCAGGATCACCTCATGGTCAATATCATCGGGCTCTACCACGCCTGCATGCGGATTTTGAAGCATCCAGACCATGCCGGCCAGAACCCCAGCCACGACTTGCGAACTGGTTGCGTTGTTATACGGCGCCAATCGCCGCGCTTCGTGGATCGACAAGCGTGACCCATACCAATAGGCTCCTTTGTGATGTCCCATGAGCAGGACACCCAGCTCATCCACGCCGTCCACTATCTCGTCGCGAAGAATTCGCTTGCTGGACTGTAACCGCCAATTCCTGCCTGCCAGCTCGTGGATGGAAAGCACGGCGTCATCACAGGGATGGTAGGCATAATTCACTGTCGGGCGATAGACCATCTTTCCATGCTCTCTCAAGGTGAGATGATCCGCTATTGAAATGGATTCGCCATGCGTGATCAGGAAACCATGGTAAGAACCGCCAAGAGGCACCCAACTACGCACGCGTGTAGCGGCGCCCGGTCGATTAAGGTAAATGGCCGCATCACAACCGAATCCATGACGCGCTCCGTCAAGGGGCCAGTGACGTTCGTGGCTGCCCCATCCGAGCTCGGAAGGCTGAAGGCTCTCGCCTACGAACCCATCCACCGACCAGGTGTTGACGAATTCATTGGCTTGTTTACGCCGGGCCCCTATCTGCGTATCTCGCTCGGCGATATGAATGGCTTTTATTTCAAGGCGAGACGCCAGCTCTGCCCATTCCACCCGGCTTGCCGGTTTTTTTACTTTCATACCTGCGTCGGCGGCGATATTCAGCAGGGCCTGCTTGACAAATGTCGAAGCAAGGCCGGGATTGGCGCCGTGCGCCAGGAGGGCCGTGGGCCCTTCCCCTTTTTCACGCGCAAAAGCGAGAGCTTTTTCCCGCAAAGCATAATTGGAGCGCAGTGATACTGAAACCGACCTGTCCGTATAACCGCCCGACCATGGCTCGATGCAAGTATCAAGATATAATGAGCCGCGCCGCCAGCATAGATCTATTAGCGCAAGGCTGGAAACATCTACTGCCAGGTTGAGCAGGAAATCGCCCTTGTTCAGGCACGGCTCGAGCACAGCAAGATAATTTTCCTCTGTCAACATATGAGGCGTAAATGCCACGCCGAATTCTTTTGCAATGTTCTGCCCATTCTCGTCAGCAGAGATTATTTTGACCTGCTCGGGGGATATCTCGATGTTGTGAAACAGCAGCCTGAGCAAGGCCTGGCCTATGCTGCCAAAACCTACTATTACCAGATTTCCCTGTAAATGCCCCTGTTTGGTATGTGCTTGTTTGTGTGCTTTCATTTCCATGACGAGATTTTCCCTTGCTTAACCGAACCTGGCTCACTTCCGCCACCCTGCTACCATACAAACACTGGATACCTGCACAAGATGAACCTCAACTGGCAACACTTGCCTTGATCTACCCCGGACCTCTGCCTTGGATCTGCTCGGTCTACGTGTTATTGACTCGCGCTGCAGGAACTGCAACCAGTAGAATCAGTCAAATCCGTAATCCATGCGATCCGGCTGAGCCAAACGATCGAAGGTTTCGCGGCATACGTTAACGTTGGGATCGGTCGCACACATTTTTTTAATTGCTTTGCATGCAGTGTCTATAGAAGATTAATCCATGTTTTTATTGAAGGAGAGCGGCAAATGACTAATTGTATCCTGCCACAGCACGAAAATCATACTCATCCGCATAGCGCCGAATGCGGGCATATACGTATTGTGCACGGCAACCATGTTGATTATTTGCACGATGGCCACTTGCATCACCGCGCACGGCGACCATATTGATGAACACTCAATAGATATAACAGAGCGCAATCCGGACAACTGCACGCCGGGGCACCAATGCGCCAGTCATCAACAAGAGCATACTCACGGGCCGGAGTGCGGACATGAAATGGTGCCGCATGGCGAACATATCGACTATCTGGTTGATGGCCATCTTCATTACCCGCATGGCGATCATTGTGACGATCACGGTCCGGTAACGCTGGCATAATCCGAAGAATCCGGGAATAAACCTCGGTAGAGCGCCCATTTGCCAACTCCGCAAAATGGCGGCTTTACCGGGCCCCTACTCCAGTCCAAATTTTGCTCGATGTAGTTTCCCGGGTTTGCACTGTCACCCTGACCTGTGACCAGGCGTGCATATCCTCCCTGTCAAACTGTATTGATCAATGCAGGGTGAATTAACTCAATATCGGAAATATGGCGGCCCTGTTGTGGCGGTGAATACGCGCTGTAGCTGGAAATAACTGAAGGCTCCAGATGTCCGGTGATCTGTTCAAGATCCGATAACCGCAGCCCCTGGCGTACAAGATAAGTGATATAGCTATGCCGGATGGCCTCGGCGGTTATTTCCTCGGGATCAGGCAAGCCGGAGTCAACCGCTGCACACACTAGCGCCGCTGACAGATCGATGCACGTCCCGGCGTCGCCGGGACTCCAGACGGGGTGGCCGTCTGATTCAACGAACAGGGATTTGAGCGAATTGCTCATAGGAATCGTTCTCGGCGAGATCCCGTGGAGGTTGATCGTTGCCGCTTCGAGATCGATTTGATTAGGCCGTAACATCGCAGCCTCATCGATACTCACGCCACTGAGCAATAAACCGATCAGTTGCTTTCCTTTCAGATTTGAAGCATTGATTAAAGTCCTTAACTGATGACTGGTAAGCTCTCGATACGAAGGCACAGAACTCGTCAGCGCGTGAGTTGCTTTATTATCCAGTGAACGGGCTGCGGTACCGAGCGCGGGATGAGGATGATCAATCAACTTGGCGCTTGCAGCGGGATAATTCTGCATGCCGAAAATCGCAATAGCCGGATGTTGATCCTTTTTTTGGGTTAAATACTCGAAAGTCCAGACGGCAAAGAGCCCTAAAAACAGGGAGCCGACTATCGCTATCAAAGCTTCGCGCCTATAGTCCGGCCTCACCGGGTCCGTTGATTCATAAGCCCTGCTAATGACGGTTACCTGGGGATATTTGTCCTTGCGCCCCGTCTTGACCTGTACCAGCCGCTCCTGCGCTTCACGATAAAGGGTTTCAAGCCCTTCCAGATCGGTTTTCAGCGCATCATGTTGGGCAAATTTCGATGAGAACGCCGATGCCTCCTTTTTATGCTCGCTCAGCTGCGCCCGAATATCTCTGACGGTCTGCTGTGCGGCTGCGTAAGCCATTTCCGCATCCGTCAATACCACGTTTTGACCATATCGGCGCTTGTTGTTGACCGCTGTCTCAAGTTCCTTGATTTGCTCCGGAATGGATTTCAAATCGGGTTGCAGATTCAAATACTCGCGGGTAAATTTCTTGTCAAGTTCCGCCAGTTTCTCGCGCAAATCCTGCAACCTTGTTTCCAGCTCGACCAGACTACCCTTCTCGTCGTCAGGGACGACCGCTTTTCCCCGGGATATCGCGGCTTTGACAGCATCCAGGTTGGATTTCGCCTTGACCTCAGCTTCGGAAGCTTTGTTCAGCGACTCATTCAGGCCTCTCATGCGGGCTGCAGCTTCATTTTCTTCGCGCTCTGTAGAAGAGATATCGTTATTTCTCCTGAATTCCTCCAGTGCCAGCCTGGCGGAGTTGACCTTGTCGGCCAGGCCATCCAGTTCGTCCTCGACAATGCGTTCGGTATTGCTCGTCAACTTTTTGACTTCTTCAGTCCGCGCATCGAGGTAGACGTCTATCCATGTGTTGATAAGCAGTGGTAAAAACTTCGGATCGGTACCCTCCGCCATAATTTCGACAAGATTGGTTTCAGCGACAGGGGAGACATTCAGCAAATTCTGGATATCGGATGGTGTCAGTTGAACCAAAAATTTGCCCGCAGCGGATGCTTTAAGCCTCGACACGGTTTCGGCAGCAAGCTCATGGCCCAAAAAAATCTGCCGCTGAATAGCCACGTGCTGAATATCAGCATCGCTGCTTTCGCGGTCTATGGCCGTCATTGCCGAGGTCAGCAATGTTGCGCTGCTTCGATAAACGGCAGGCTGACTGTAGATATAAGCCAGGCTGATAGCGGCGCTCGTTAAAAATACCAGACCGAAAATGCTGAATCTGCGTGAGCGGTACCATGGCTGCTCATCCGCATCCGCAGAAAGTGAAACACTACCGGCCAAGCTTGAACTGATCCTGTTTTTCATAAACGGGGGCTAAATCCTCAACGGCCTCAAAATTCGATATAGGCGAAAGCAAGCCGCAGTTACGATAACTGGGCAAATATTAGCGGGATACATTCAGAAATAACAAATACGCATAATTTTCAGGTATGCGAAATTAAATCGGATTGGAAGTAAAAATCCGCCCATTGTTTTGTAAAAGTGTTCTTCTCTATTCGTCCGGCATCACTAGATAAAAACAAATGATAACCGCTGGCACACCTCATAGCCGGGAGAGCGGCTGGACGGCTGCCGAGAAACCGAGAAACAACAAATACTGAAATGCCATGCCACAAAGAGAACTTCCGTACGGTTCCGCACAAACGGAAAGCGGTCCGTGCCATGACAATGTGCGCAACCCGAAAAAAGAAGCTTTTAATATTACTGTAAAAGTTTGGTCCTAAGCTGAAGACATTAGCGAGAGCCGTAGTAAATTTTGAAGGTGACTGAAAAATCATGACCGCCAGTTTTAAAAATACTCCCATCAATCTTATCGATTTGAGCTTTGGCAAACGGGCTGTGGTTTATTCAGATTTTTATTTATTCCCCTCAGGGACAACAAAATGAAAAAACGTAATGATCAGGATGTGTTTGGCATTGCTTTTACCTTGTTCGACTACAGGTCAGCAGCCTTTCGGCAAAAAAGGTTTAAACACTTCCAGTCGAGCGACTACAACCATCTGGCAAACGTCGAAAAAATACGGGAAAGAAAAAAAGACGAGGCAGTGATACTTTTTAAAGAAAGTGCTTGATGCCGGGCTTGCCACAGGCTCGCGTTTTCATACCCGCTGTCCTGCCGCCGGCTCGCACATCAGATGAGCGATACTTGATATCCTGGCTATTCGGTTCATGGCGTGCGTTCGGATAATTATCAACCCTGCGCCCCTCCCGAATATTGCCTTATCCTGTGATCCTTTCCCACCCCCTTCTTCGACCTGTTGTCCGATAGTATGCCAGATAGCCGTCATGCAAAATGACAGGACACGACTACCCTTTTCAGAACGAACACTGCTGATCAGCTGTTACCGGTGAGCTATTACCGGCCATGCTTGATAACCTGCCTGCCCGTATGCAGAAGCACCAATTCCGCAGGACGCCATATAATAATTTTGTTATTGAGGGTCCAACGAGGCGAGTATAAAAGCGAGAAACAGAGTACGAGAGTACACATCCTACGCGGCTCTGCTGTATATTCCAAGAGGAAGAATGGACTATGAAATCGCTGAATTGGATGGCGATAACCTGCGGGCAGCCACAATTTAAAGCCCGCTTTTTACTTCCGGCTCGAGAGTCAGGGAGTTCTTACTCCTTCTCAAGGACGTCTACGGCATAAGTTGCACTCAGGTATCAAGCCTGCTCTTCGGGCTCAAGCAATAGGAGAAAAACAAGCATGGCTCAACAAATTTTCCGCATAGCGCTCAATTTAGCATTGCCACTGATAGCCCTGGCATTTTCGCCGGCCGCCCTTGCCCAACAAACCGAAGCCTCGAGCGCGACCTTGCAACTTTACCGCCCGGACAATCACGCAACCCAAAAAGAGTCTATCTCCGGAGGCGCATGTGTCGTCGAGACAGGCGCTTTTCCGGTCGGCTTCAATGCGTATGTCGTGCCGGATGGGGACCATCCCTCATATCCTCCCTTTTGCTCGCCAGTGCCCGCCGGCGCCTTGAATCTAGTGATAGATATACTTGCGCGAGAGGTTCGGGACACTCCACTTGCCGTGCGACTGATGAAAGTAGAAGGTGGGGAAGAGCGCGAGGTTTTGTCCGTGCCGGCTACAGAATATACTTCCGGAAACATTCCTCTTGCAGTTAACCTGGAGCCGCTCGCCAAGTATAAGGTGCTGCTGATTGGCAACGATGCCTCGGGAAAAGCGGAGAATCTGGTTAGCATTCCTCTGGAAGTACGAAAGGCTGGTGACTATGTTCATACGGGCAATGGCGGAACCGGCTGGGGCTTTCTGGTACTGGTGGTAGGTCTTGCGGGGCTCGTCGGCGGCTTTATCCATTTCTGGCGGCCCAAACCGGCGACGACGGGCACAGGCACTTCGAACTAACTGCCCCGCCCAACCCTGCCCATCTTGTACTCGCAATGTACTGCTGGCGCCAAGTGCCCTCTTGCTGAAGCCGCGACGTCCGGCTGAGGCGGAGACAATGTATTGGGAAGATCCCCGGCGCAACTATTTCAGTATTTGTGCTTCCATTTTTGAAATCGGCCGTAATGATAGGCGGCTGTTTTATCCTGTTGACTGGCGCGCGCGCGCACCGCTTCTTCATATTCCGCAAAACCTGTGATTGAATTGTGGTGCGCTGGGAATTGTGTTGGACGCTGCATTGCTTCGAGTAGCGCGCGCGCACCCAGCTGGGCGGATTCGATCGCCCATTCGATTCCCATTCCGCTCAGAGGATCCGGAGCATAAGCCGCATCGCCAACTGCCAGCCAGCCATCTCCTGCCGCACTGTTGAATGCACCCGCGCCAGCCGTACGACCGGATATCGGCTGGACGCTCTGAGTACTCGGCAGCACGGGAGCGAGCAGCCGAGTACGTTGCAGTTCCCGGAAAAAAAAATCTTTCAATGGGACCTGCCGCCGTCTGAGCTCGTCGCGGTCTATACAAAAACCTGCGAAATATTTGCCGCCCATAGCCGGCAGGGCGTACCACCAACCTTTATCCGTTGCCTCGATATAGAGAGCATGCCGAGGGGCATGGGCCGGCACGGTGCACGGCTCATCGCTTCGCTCCCGCAGCAATGTCATCAGCGCTATTTTTGATGATTCGACCAATGGCGAGCGGTCCAAAAAAGACGCCGCCACACGTCCGGTAGCAATGACCAGAAAACTGGCGTTGCATACGCCACTGCTTCCCGCCTCATCCGCGGAAGTTTCCGCGAGGCGCATCAAAATACGCCACCGGTCACCCCGCCGCTCGATTCCTGTAACTTTGGCATCCTCAACGATCGATACGCCCGCCTCCCGAGCCAGATTGCACAATGCTCGATCGAAGAGTTGGCGTTCCACCGCCACGCCGGGACCCCACGGGTTAAACATGGCGTTGAATATAACGGGCTCGGGCGTATCCCATAAGGATATTGTTTCGTGGACTTCCACTCCGGGTACGGCCTCACGAAAAAAACTGGAACAATGCCGTTCGATAATGCTCCTCGCATGACCAGACACGAGTTCGATGCCGCCAGGGGCATAGCCGGCCCAATGCGCGAGGCTTACTCGCGCACCGCCGCGAGCAAGCATGAGCGCACATATCGCACCGGCCGGTCCCCCGCCCACGACCATGACATCCTTGTCGAGCTCCTCAGAAATAGAGATGGTCACCCCCGCTGCCGCCGGGAAGATTCCCAAGGCCCAGTTCGCTTAGCTTTCGCTACGTTGGAAACAGGGTTCAAATATGGATGCCAGCTCATGGGGGAAAACAGTTTATCCTGCCAAGGCAACGAATCTCGGCATTGGCGCATCAATCTCGTTGGTAAATGTTTCTATTTTGTACTAATGTGATTTTGTATGGAAGAACTTATAAAAGCGCTTGCATGAGCTGCAGTAGATGTAAGGGAAACACTCAGAAAAAAGGGATCTCGAGCATGAGCGTCGATAAGGGAACACAAAACCAGCCCACCATATTGAGCCGCCGCAGGATTTTAAAGGCATCAGCCGCATTGTTCGCCTCAGGCATAACACTACCGCCGGTCACTACAGTTTTTGCAAAAACGACGCTCGATCGGACACAGGACCAGATCCTGGGCCCGTTTTATCCCATCATGAGCAAGCCTGACCGCAGCGGAGACCTGACTCGGGTACCCGGCGGATCGGGCCGCGCGAAGGGCCAGCTTCTTATTGTCAAGGGGCGTGTGCGGGACCCTTCCGGCAGGCCGGTGGCGGGAGCGGAGATCGAAATCTGGCAAGCAAACGCTGCGGGTCGCTATGCACACCCCGACGATACGAACCCTGCGCCCCTCGATCCGAACTTTCACGGTTTTGGGGCTGTAACTACCGGAACTGATGGCCTCTATCAATTCAAAACGATAAAGCCTCTGCATTATCCGGCCGGGACCATGGGGATCCGGCCGGCGCACATCCATTTCGATGTGAGAGGCCGCCACGACGAGCTGGTTACGCAGATGTATTTCGAGGGAGATCCATACAATGAAAAGGATGCATTCCTCCAGAGCGCTGCTAATCCGGAAGCGCTGATAGTAAAACCGGGCTCGCCCATGCCGGAGGAGCCCGATTCTATGGTCGCCGTATTCGATCTCGTAATCAGAGGTTAATCGCGTTCGTAATGTTGCGCGACCTGAGCGCTATCCGCCGAACACGACGAGCCGGTTACCGCCGTGACCTGCATGACATTGATAATTTTCGTCATTATTGCTATCAAACGGCATGAAATACCTCGGCCATCTACCGGCGGATGATCCTTTTTTTGCGTACCTCCGTTGCGACATCCTCCCACTGTTGAGCGTGAATGCAGGCTTTCCTGACTTTCGGGTTTACCAGCTTCCCGCCTCCAACCATGTCTACCTCTATGAAGACCAGCACAGCCAGGCTCGCATTATCGGAAAATTTTTTGGCGGCGTTCCGGGTCTTGATTCTGAAACCGCGCTACGCCATATGGAACGGGAGTTCAACAATTTAAACCATCTGCGTAACATCGGTTTTATAGGCTACCCACATTACGTCGCGCGACCCCTCGGGCGAAACGCCAGCCTTAATAGAGTGCTGGTCGAGGAATTCTGTTACGGGGTGCCTCTCACGCATTTCATCGTAAAGGCAATCCGGAAAGGCGCGCGAGACGCGCTTTTTCAAAAACTGACCGCGCTGGCTTATTTTCTCGCCACCCTGCACAACCGCACGGTGATTGATAGCAAGGTAGACTTTAACAAGGAATGTGAATACTTCAACCGCATTATGGAGCAATTGACAAATGCGGGACGCGCCGGATGGGAGGAGGTTCGCGAGTTCCATCAGCTAAAGGACCAATGGCGAGGGAGAGCCTGCATGTGGGAAGACCGGCAGGTCCTTGTCCACAGTGATGTGACTCCCGGCTAATATTCTCTTTGGGGAGGGCCTCTGGGTAATCGTTATCGATCTGGAACGAATGAAGTCGGCAGACAGGGTTTTCGACCTGGGTCGGGTCGTCGGCGAACTCCAGCATTTTTTCATGCAGCAAGCGGGTGACAAATGGCTGGCCGAGCCTTTTATCGGGCACTTCCTGTGGGAATACGCTTGCCATTTTCCGGACCGCGATGCTGCTTTTGCCGCCATTACACAGCGTACGCCCTTTTATGCGGGACTTACGCTCCTGCGCATCGCACGCAACAACTGGATTGATGAAAACTACAGCCGCCAATTACGGGATGAAGCCAGGAAAACATTGAGGTAAGGAAAAACCTCGCAATAAGCCCTCCGCAGAATTGGCGGCTGCCTTGCGGGATTGGTTGGGCCGAAATCGAGCCCTCACCGCGTTGCACTCCCTGGCATCGTAGACTAAGCTACGACCTCCATCGTGCGCTTGTGAGCATCCCGATTTTGCCACAACACGCTCCACGAGAACTTGTTTGGAGGTTTTAAAGCATGACGATAAAAGGCATAGTGTTCGACCTCTACGGGACTCTGATCGACATTGAGACCGATGAATCAATGGAGGAAATCTACCGCGCGATTGCTCACTATCTGACTTACCATGGTATGTATCTACACCGCTGGGAGGTACGGGAACGCTACTATCGGATCATGAAACAGCAGAAAGAAGTCCGCGGCGAGGAATATCCGGAAATTGATGTGGAAGCTATCTGGAACGAATTCCTCATGCAGGAAGGAATTAGATCGGAACTTATTCGCGGGCAGCTGGCCAAGGTTATTGCGCATATTTATCGTGCCATCTCTCGCAATCGCCTTCAGTTATATCCAGACGTCAAAAGAGTATTGAACGAGTTGCAGGCAAAGTATCGCCTGGCGCTCATCTCGGATGCCCAGTCCTGTTACGCACTGCCGGAGATCCGCGCAGTCGGGTTGGAAGGCTATTTTGACCCTATCGTCATTTCCAGTCATTATGGTTTCAGGAAGCCTGATTCACGTCTTTTTCAAAGAGCGCTCGACAAGCTGAAACTCAAGCCGGCCGAGGTGATATGGGTGGGCAACGACATGTTCCGCGATATCCATGGGGCAAAGCAGGTTGGCATCAAAAGTATTTTTATCGATTCCAACCAGGGCGCAAAATCTTTTGAAAATGTGGCGCCAGATTACCGAGTCCAGCAATTCGAGGACGTGCTC
>CAWHQD010000025.1:0-23195 GCA_963831395.1 uncultured beta proteobacterium | reverse complement strand
AGGGAACTTGGCTTCCAAAAAGATGTCTTCACATTAAGACCACAAAAACTTCACAAAAAAATCACAAACTCTTAACAATTCGCATCGATACACGTGGTGCTTGACAAGGAGAAGGATGATGAAAAAAGGAAAACTGATGGCCATTTCGTATTTTACGGGGTTGACAGCAGCAATGCTGGCAGTAGCGCTCTTCTGATCCGTAGAGGCTGCCATGGGGATGGCTCCTCCCGCAATCCCCTGGCGTTGGCGGCAGACTCTCTTGATTCGTGGAGACGCCAGGGGGTGCACTTCTCCTGCACCCCTAAATTTTTTTCGTGATTTCTGGATTCCTTCGGGGATCCTGGATTATTTCAAGAAGGAGCTAGTTAAAATGGCTACTGCAGTTGAAAACAGAGTGGTAGACAAGGCAAAGGCAAGCAGTCCTGCCTTTGACATGTCGGAATGGTATGACTCCAAGTACTACAAGCTGGGTCTTTTACCCATACTGGGGATTGCGATGTTCTGGGTCTGGTTTCAGCGGACCTATGCCTACTCCCATGGGATGGACTCGATGGAGCCGGAGTTCGAGCAAATCTGGATGGGCCTGTGGCGTTTCCAGATGATGCTCTGGCCGACCCTGGCCGCGATTGTCTGGGGTTGGGTTTGGAAGACGCGTGACAGCAAGGAACAACTGGCAAGCCTGCCGGTGAAAAAGGAAATCAAGCGGTACTTCTATTTCCTGATGTGGCTTGGCGTCTACCTGTTTGCCGTCTACTGGGGGTCGAGCTTCTTCACCGAACAGGATGCTTCCTGGCACCAGGTGATCATTCGCGACACCAGTTTCACGCCCAGCCATATTCCGCTGTTCTATGGGGCGTTCCCCATGTATATCATTATGGGCGTAGCCACTTTCATGTACGCAAGCACCAGATTGCCACTGTACAACAAGGGAACGTCGTTTCCTCTCTTGATGACTATCGCAGGTCCGCTGATGAGTTTGCCGAACGTTGGCCTGAATGAATGGGGTCATGCTTTCTGGTTCATGGAAGAACTCTTCAGCGCACCATTGCATTGGGGCTTCGTGGTACTGGCATGGGCGGCTCTGTTTGCTGGCGGTGTCGCGGTGCAGATCATTGCCCGCTTCTCCAATTTGCTGGACGTGCAGTGGAACAACCAAAGCAGGGCAATTCTGGATGACGTTATATAAGTCCAGACGGTAACGGTCGTTGTACAACCCCATCCCTTTTCCTAGTGGGGGATGGGGTTTTTTGTGAAGCTGGCGCGGATAAAGGCAAGCTCAAAAGAGCACTCATCAGTTTGTCCAACATGAAATTTTGAAACATGCTTTGTGAATGGTCCGTGTGATAGCATGCTTGGCCTCGCAATATTCCGATTTGATCACTACAGATTAACCTCAGGCATAAAAGGACAATGGTATAGAATATCCGTAGTTTTATGAAGCATATATACTTCAATAAAACTACATAATTGATCTTGGCTCTACCGGGATGGACGGCTATCACTCAACCAGGAGAACGCAACCATGAAGAAACGTGGCGTAATCGTGATCGACCTGCAGAACGAGTACTTACCTTCGGGCAAGCTACCTCTGTCGGGCATCGAGTCGGCCGCCGCCAATGCGGCCAAGGTGATCGACAATGCCAGGACCAACGGTATTCCGGTCTTTCATATTCAGCACGAGTTCACAAATGGTGAAATGCCGGTCTTCGTACCAGGGTCGGACGGCGTCAAGATTCAGCCCGCCGTCGCGCCGGTCGAAGGCGAGCCAGTCGTTGTCAAGAACCATGTCAATTCGTTCCGTGAGACGGACCTGAAGCAGCAGTTGGAAGCGCGCGGTGTCGACGAGGTGGTGATTGTCGGCGCGATGAGCCACATGTGTGTCGATGCTGGCGTGCGTGCAGCGGCCGATATGGGTTATCCGGTGACCGTGTTGCACGACGCCTGTGCCACGCTCGATCTCACCTTTGGTGGCCTGACGGTACCTGCCGCCCACGTGCACGCGGCGATGATGGCGGCCTTCGAGTTTGGCTACGCCACCGTGAAATCGACGCAGGAGTATTTGTCCGGCAAGCCGTAGGCGTCAGCGATGAGCTCGGGAGGAAGGGCTGTCGTTACGGCTCAAGCGTCCCAAGCGCAACAAATCAGCGCGGCTGCGCCAGCCCAGGCCCTTTTTCACTGCCATCAACCAGATCTGGCGTAAGGATTTCGTAGCTGATGCCCTGTTCGATGGCATATAACGAGACGCGCCCCCACCCTGCATTACAGTGGGCAACACCCGCTGAGTTCGCCCGCCGGGCAAGGGGAAAGCACCTTGTCCGGCAGGCCAGGAGTCAGAGTTTTCCACTTTAGACCGGTACTGATTCCGGGGTGAGGTCACACAGCCAGCGCCCCTCGCACATCGGTTCCGCTTATGGCAACTGGAACAAGCGATATTCGCGCTTGGCAAAACCTTAACCCCTAATGCCAGTGATTGCGGTTTAGCTCGGGAGCTTAACGCCAAGGACGTCTACATGCTCAATTTGCGGGGGCTCGGCCAGCAGATCCGCTGCGTTGGCCATCAGGGCTTCAGCGATAGGGCCGGACAAATGTGCTGATCGTCCTGCCTCGTCGACAAATGCGTCAAAAATACCGAAAGTAGACGGGCCGAGACGTAGCGCAAACCAGATTGGGGTAGTAGTTTCCTGATTTGCCATAGTTAATCCTTGCCTTAGAAAATTCTCTACGTCAGCTTCTCTCCCCGGCTTGGCTTGTAACCTTACAAACAGCGCCACTTTACCATTTTGATTTCCTTTTTAAGTTGATCAATCGAGACTCAGACTCTAGCTATCAAAACACCTTTTGCCAAGTGGCAAGATTGACAGATTTGATATAATTCTCGCCATGCGTATCCACATACTTGCACTCGACGAGGTTTTTGACACCGGGCTATCAACACTCCTCGATACGTTGAATATCGCGAATGATCTCGCAGGCTCCGTTGATGCACTTTCGACACGCTTCAACGTGACTGTTATCGGTATGCGCAGGAGAATCCGCACCAGCCACGGATTTACCGTGCCGGTAGTAGCCACGTCACGAAGCGAATCTCCAGACGTAGTATTGATTCCGGCGCTAGGGGCAAAAATGCCCGAAACATTGGAGTTGGCGCTCAAGCGACAAGATGTACGTGATGCTGGCTCTCTGCTGCGCGAATTGGCGGGCGACAGCACTCTGGTTGGCGCTGCGTGTACGGGGACGTTTGTTCTTGCAGATACTGCACTCCTTGAAGGGCGAAGTGCTACTACGTCATGGTGGCTGGCTCCATTGTTCCGGGAACGTTATCCTAGTGTGCGGCTTGAAGAGTCTCGCATGGTTGTAAGCTCATCTCGATTTGTCACTGCCGGCGCTGCACTGGCACATATTGATCTGGCACTGTGGCTTATACGCCGCAGCAGTCCAACGCTCGCGGAATTGACCGCGCGATTTCTGTTGATTGAACCGCGGAGCTCGCAGGCGGTTTTCGCAATACCTGATCACCTGTCACACGCGGATCCGCTGGTCCAGAGGTTCGAGCGCTGGGCGCGATGTCAATTGGGAAAGCCTTTCTCACTTGGCGAAGCGGCAATTGCGACTGGCTCAAGTGAGAGAACACTTTCACGTCGCTTGCAAGCAGTGATAGGTAAGTCTCCACTTTCTTATTTTCAGGATCTTCGTGTGGAGCGCGCAATACATCTTCTGAGAACAAGCAGCGATAACGTCGATTCGATCGCCACTCAAGTTGGTTATGCAGATGGCGCAACATTGCGTTCGCTTCTTCGACGCAAGACCGGACGTCCTATAAGCGCGCTTCGGATACCCCCCTGGGGGCAGCCGTAAGGCGAATCAAACTGGTTGCCTCATATAATTCATTAAGCAACCAACGGGCTGACCTATTCCGTTTCAGCTTATTCGTGCTAACGATCATCAAAACCAGTCGGGCTACGGGTGGTATGCCTTCTCGTGTAAAATCTCGTCTTTTCAATGTCGACTGAATCAGGTAGCCAATGCTTCGACTTCGGGGTGGCAACGCCCTCTCCCCTTTCCGTCTTGAAAAACTGACGAACGCCCTCAGAGCCGCCGTTCCGCAAGTATCCCGCATTAATGCGGAATACTGGTATTTTTGCGCGACTGCACGCGATCTGAAGGCGGGCGAGGTTGCCATTCTTGAGAAGCTGCTCAAGTGTGCACCGAAGGAACGGGCAGTCCAGAAGGCTGAACATGCCAAAGGCGAATTGTTGTTGGTCGTGCCCCGTCCCGGCACCATATCCCCATGGTCTACCAAAGCCACTGATATTGTCCACCATTGCGGGTTGGACGCGGTGGAACGGGTGGAGCGCGGTGTGGCTTTTTACATTTGGACAGGAAGCGAGGCTTCCACCGAGTTATCTCCCGAATGCCAGGGATGCGCTGCTTGCGCTGATACACGACCGCATGACCGAGGCGGTATTTGGTTCTTTCGATGACGCGGAACAACTGTTCAGGCATTTCCCTCCGCAACCGCTGAAAACGGTGGATGTGCTGACCGGTGGAAAAGAAGCGCTGCAAAAGGCCAATAGCGAGATGGGGCTTGCATTGTCATCTGATGAAATCGACTATTTCGCCGCTTATTTCATGCGCATCAAGCGTAATCCCACCGATGTGGAATTGATGATGTTTGCCCAGGCGAATTCGGAGCATTGCCGCCACAAGATTTTCAATGCGGACTGGGTGATAGATGGCGAGCCCCGGACGAAGTCGCTATTTTCGATGATCCGCAATACTCACGAGCAGAATCCGGGAGGTACGGTGGTAGCGTACGCGGATAATTCGGCCGTGATGGAAGGCGCCAGGATTGCCCGCTTCTACCCGGGCAAGGATAATGCCTATGGTTATGCAGAGGAGCAGACGCATATCCTGATGAAAGTGGAAACGCACAATCATCCTACCGCGATTTCGCCTTTTCCGGGCGCCGCTACCGGTGTGGGAGGGGAGATTCGAGACGAAGGCGCCACAGGCCGCGGGGCCAAGCCCAGGGCGGGGCTCAGCGGTTTCTCGGTTTCCAATTTGAGTATTCCCGAGTTTATTCAGCCTTGGGAGGCGCATCCGGAAATGGGATCGGGTCATTCCTACGGCAAACCGGCGCGCATCGCATCAGCTTTGCAGATCATGCTGGAAGGCCCCATCGGGGGCGCGGCGTTCAACAACGAGTTCGGCCGGCCCAATCTGGCAGGGTATTTCCGCACCTTCGAGGAGCACGTTGGCGGCGAGATGCGCGGCTACCACAAACCTATCATGCTGGCCGGGGGTATAGGCCATATTGCCGAACGTCATTCTTTCAAGGAAGAGTTTCCGGCCGGAGCGCTGCTGATCCAGTTGGGCGGACCGGGCATGTTGATCGGTCTTGGCGGTGGCGCGGCCTCCAGCATGGATACGGGGAAAAATGCGGAGAGCCTCGACTTCGATTCAGTGCAGCGCGGCAATCCGGAAATGGAGCGGCGGGCGCAGGAAGTCATCGACAACTGCTGGCAGATGGAAAGACGCGGTGAGCCTAACCCTATCCTTTCGATTCATGATGTTGGCGCGGGCGGCTTATCCAATGCGCTACCTGAGTTGTTGCACGGTTCGGGACGAGGGGGCTGTTTCAATTTACGCGCTATTCCTTCCGAGGAGCCAGGCATGTCGCCGATGCAGATCTGGAGCAATGAGGCACAGGAACGGTATGTGCTCGCAATCAGGCCCGAGTCGCTGGAATTATTCCAGGCGATTTGCGAGCGCGAACGCTGCCCATTCGCGGTGGTGGGGACAGCGGCGGCACAAGAGCAACTCGTCGTGACTGATTCCCTCTTCGGCAACCGGCCGGTGGATATGGATCTCTCCGTACTGCTGGGCAAACCGCCGAAAATGACGCGTGATGTGACGCATATTAAAAAACAGCTCAAGCCATTTGATGCGACGGGAGTGAATCTCCGGGAAGCCGCATATCGTGTGCTTCGGCTGCCCGCGGTGGCGGACAAGACTTTTCTCATCAGCATCGGCGACCGCAGCGTTGGCGGTATGACCGCACGCGACCAGATGGTAGGGCCATGGCAGGTTCCTGTTGCGGATGTGGCGGTAACGCTGATGGGTTACCGCACGTATCTGGGCGAAGCCTTCGCTGTTGGCGAGCGCACGCCCGTGGCGCTGGTTGATCCTGCTGCTTCGGCACGCATGGCGGTGGGCGAAGCCATTACCAATATCGCCGCAGCGCTGATTGAAAATATCGGAGAGATCAAGCTCTCCGCCAACTGGATGGCCGCGGCGGGGCATCCGGGCGAAGATGCGGCCCTGTTCGATGCGGTACACGCGGTAGGCATGGAATTATGCCCTCGGTTGGGAATCAGCATTCCGGTGGGTAAGGATTCGATGTCGATGAAAACCGTGTGGGCATCGGATACCGTCCAGGACGGCAAAGGGGAAATAAGAGAAAAAGAAGTGATCGCTCCCTTGTCGCTGATCGTTTCCGCGTTTGCGAGAGTAGCGGATGCGCGCAAAACGCTTACACCGCAGTTGCGCACTGATTGTGGCGCGACGGAACTTATTCTGATCGACCTGGGGGAAGGCAGGAATCGTCTGGGCGGTTCGGCGCTGGCGCAGGTTTACAAGCAGGTGGGCGATGAAGCGCCGGATATAGAGGGTCTGGAAGGAGCGGATAAACTCAGGAGTTTTTTCTCAGCCATACAGCGCCTGAATCGTGAAAACAGGATAGCCGCGTATCATGACCGGTCCGATGGCGGTTTGTTCGCGGTATTGTGCGAGATGGCTTTTGCGGGACACGCGGGCATAACCATCAACCTGGATCAGCTGTGTTTCGATGCGCTGGCGACCGATATCGATGGCAGCGAACGCGAACCGGAAGCACTGGGCGGAAGATTCCTGGAGCGCATCCTGTCTGTTCTGTTTAATGAAGAACTGGGCGCAGTGATCCAGATAAAGGCGGACGATCGCCGGGATGTGCTGGATATATTGTCGGAAGAGGGTTTGCGCGATCTGAGTTTTGTCATTGGCAACGTTAATGACGGGGATGAAATCAGGTTTCTGCGCAACAATAAGGCGATATTTTCCGAGAAGCGCGTTGATTTGCATCGCGCCTGGTCGGAAACCACTTACCGGATGCAGAAGCTGCGCGACAACCCGGAATGCGCGCAACAGGAGTACGATCGCATACTCGATGTTCGCGATCCCGGTCTGCATGCGCAACTGAGTTTCGACGTGGAGCATGACATCGCCGCGCCCTACATTCAGGCAGGGACCCGGCCGCGAATCGCGATTTTGCGCGAGCAAGGCGTAAATGGCCATGTCGAGATGGCTGCGGCCTTTGATCGGGCCGGATTTGCCGCGACCGATGTGCACATGAGCGATATCATTGCAGGGCGGGTTTCCCTGAGAGATTACAAGGGCTTCGCTGCGTGCGGCGGATTTTCATATGGTGACGTGCTGGGTGCGGGGGAGGGCTGGGCCAGTTCCATCCTGTATAACGCTCGCGCCCGGGACGAGTTTGAAGCTTTTTTCGCGCAGAGTGACACCTTTGCTCTGGGTGTATGCAATGGCTGCCAGATGATGAGCAATTTGCGTGAAATCATTCCGGGAACAGCGCAGTGGCCAAAATTTGTGCGAAATAAATCGGAGCAGTTCGAGGCCCGCTTTGTCATGGTGGAAGTGCCGCAAAGCCCGTCACTGTTTTTCGATGGCATGGGCGGGAGCCGGATACCCATTGCGGTAGCGCATGGCGAAGGCTGTGCGGAATTTGCCGATGAGAGTGGGGCCTCCATGATCTCGTCCCTGGTTGCGATGCGTTTTGTGGATAATCGGGGCGAACCCACCGAGGTTTATCCACTGAATCCCAGCGGTTCTCCTCAGGGTATTGCCGGTGTGACGACAACGGATGGGCGTTTCAGCATACTCATGCCCCACCCCGAGCGCGGAGTCCGGGCAGTCCAGAACTCATGGCATCCGGGATGGACGGAGGACGCGCCCTGGATGCGGATGTTCAGGAACGCGCGTAAATGGATAGGATGAGCGGAGAAGCGCGATTGTAAAGTCCGTGGAGCATGGCCTGATCGCGATGTCTTGCGGCTGCCTGAGCCAGGTAATTCTGGCCTTGGCGAAGCAAGGGAGGATTGGGAGAGTTGGAAGAGTTGAGAGAGTTCGGCTATTCATGATGAAGGAGTATGCAGTTTGAAAATTTTTCGGAATGCCTTCTTTGCCCCCTTGAGGGTGCTTCTCGTCTTCGCCTTATTTGTTTCCAGCGTTTCCCTCAATAACGCGTTGGCGCAGACGAAGGCCGCCGACAGCAAGGACAAGGAAAGGGAAAGCGCGGACTGTGCGCCGGCCGGAAGCTGGACCGTGCCCGGCGAGGGAAAAATATCCGTGACCGATGTCATTGCCCGCGCCGCCAAGCGCTCGGTAGTGCTGCTGGGTGAAATGCACGATAATCCCGAACACCACCGGTGGCAATTGCAGACGCTGGCAGCGCTGCACGCCGAGCATCCAGACATGGTAATCGGTTTCGAAATGTTTCCGCGCCGGGTACAGAAGGCGCTCGATCAGTGGGTGGCGGGCGAGTTGACCGAGTCGCAGTTTCTCGCCGCTGTCCGACTGGAACGCTGTCTGGAGCACCGATGCGCGTCTCTATCTGCCGCTGTTTCATTTTGCGCGCATGAACCGTGTGCCGATGGTGGCGCTGAATATCGATACGCGGTTGAGACGCTCGGTTGCGGCGAAGGGTTTCAGCGCCGTTCCCGAAAATGAACGTGAAGGCGTATTGCCTCCTTCTGCGCCGAGCGCCGCTTATCTTGGTTACCTGCTGCCCATCTACGGTGAGCACGAGCGTGCCGGCAAAAAGAAAAACCCGGGCCGCGACGACCCGGATTTTCTGCGTTTTGTCGAAGGCCAGCAACTTTGGGACGGGGCGATGGCCCAGGCGATACATGCGGCGCTGAGCCGGCCAGGACGTCCTCTTGTCGTTGGAATCATGGGTTCGGGCCATATCAAGCATGGATATGGAGTCCCCCATCAGTTGAAGGCCCTCGGCGTAAGCGATGTGGGGGCCCTTCTGCCGTGGAATAGCGGCACATCTTGCGGACAGATTGTCGCAGGATTGGCGGACGCAGTATTCGGTACGGCATCGTTATCGTTCGTGGGGCATGAAGCGCCACCGCAGCGTCTTGGTATCCGCTTTGAATTGGCGGAGGATGGAGGCGCTCGCGTGCTTCAGGTGGAGAAGGGGAGCATCGCCGATAAATCGGGTATCCGCGACAGCGACATAATCAGCGAAGCCGCGGGTCTTGCGATCAGGCGGATCGAGGATATCGTCGAAATAGTGAAGCGCCAGGCGCCGGGTACATGGTTGCCGCTCAAGCTCAAACGTGGCGGCGATACGGTCGAGATCATCGCCAAGTTTCCGGTGATGCCCAAGTGATATTAATGATGAGGTGGATGATGAGGCCGATGGCGGGATTGCGCATACTGGATGTCTGGAGGGGCATTGCATACGTCCTGTTCCCGATTTTTACCTTAACCACCCTAACCACCTCAGTCAGCGCATTTGCCGCATCCGGCGGAGCAGCGGATATCGCCGAGGTTCACCATGATATTACAGTGCAGATTGACCCGGTGGCGCGCAGTATTGAAGGACGCAGTGTTATCACGGTGAACACACCTGACGAGTTGACCCTGATGCTGGGGCGCCGTTTTGGGGTTATGTACGCGCGCCTGGATGGCACCTCGCTGGGGCCGGCGGCAAGCATGGGCAAGATGCGGGCGTGGGGGATTTCAGGTGATCAGCGAATGCCGCGCCGTATCGAGGTTCGTTGGCGCGGCGAACTTTCTGCGCTGGATATCTCGCTCGATCATCCCCAGACGCTGGGACGGGACGAGCCGGCAAGTGGCGAGGCGGGCACTTTCCTGCCTGATTCAAGCGGCTGGTATCCGTACATTGCTGGAAAGCTCGCCAGTTATCGCATTACTATCGAACTTCCGGCCGGGCAGCGAGGCATCGTCCCCGGCCGGTTAATGGAGGAATCCGAGTCAAGCGAGGGATATCGTGCGCGTTTTGAATTTCCTTCACCCACCGGCGGTATCGATCTCATGGCCGGCCCCTACACTGTCGAAACACGTACTATGCGGAGCGCGGGCGGCAAGCCGATTCAGTTGCGGACTTATTTCCACCCGCAGATTGCCGATCTCGCACCCGCCTACCTCGATTCGGTAAAGGAGTATATCGAGCTTTACGAATCCTGGATCGGCGCCTATCCATTTTCGGAATTCAGCGTCGTGTCGAGCCCGACCCCGACAGGCTTCGGCATGCCCACGCTCACCTATCTGGGAATAGATGTGCTGCGGCTGCCGTTTATCCGATCCACTTCGCTGGGCCATGAGGTACTGCATAACTGGTGGGGGAACGGTGTATACCCCGACTATGCGAAAGGCAACTGGTCGGAGGGGCTGACCACCTTCATGGCGGACTACGCTTACAAGGAGCGTGAAAGCCCTGAAGCTGCCCGGGATATGCGGCGCGGCTGGCTGCGCGACTTTGCCGCGCTATCCCCTGGGCAGGACGCGCCACTTTCATCCTTTACCTCGCGTACGCACGGGGCGACGCAGATCGTTGGGTACAACAAGGCGGCAATGATTTTCTTCATGCTGCGCGATTTGCTTGGGCGTGAAACCTTCGATCGGGCACTCCAGACGTTTTGGCGCGAACAGCGCTTTCGCATTGCATCATGGGCTGATTTACAGCGCGCATTCGAAGCCACTTCCGGACAGGATCTAAGCGTTTTCTTCGACCAGTGGCTCTCTCAGGCAGGCGCGCCGGTTCTACGCATTGCGGACGCGGCGCACGCGAAGCCGGAATCAGGAGAGCACCGCATTACCGTCACGCTTGAGCAGACAGACCCGCCATACCGGTTGCGTGTACCTGTCGCAATACGTACTGGCGAGAGCGAAGAACTCCGTACGCTTGACCTTGAGAGCGGGCGCCAGGTATTCACGCTCGACGTGGCCGCACGGCCACTGGAAGTGGTTCTCGATCCGAATCTCCAGCTGTTCCGTCGCCTGATGCCCGACGAGGCGCCTCCGATTTTGCGGCAAGTGATGGTAGACAGGACAGCGGTCACCGTCTTGCTTCCGGAGAGCGGAGACTTGCGCCAAGCTGCCGAAACGCTTGCAACGAAACTTCAACAACGTGTGCCGGAACTGGTTTCCGGGACGGATAGCGCGCCGGCTGTGCCGACTCTCGTGATCGGCCTGCAGGAGCAGGTGGATGCGTGGCTCGCGCACCATCGATTGCCTGCGCGGCCTGAAGTCGTGCGGGGTAAAGGTTCCGCGCAGGCTTGGACGGTCAGGCGGCCGGATGGCGTGACGCTCGCTGTCGTATCCGCGCGTGATCTGGCATCTCTGGTTGCACTGACACGCCCGCTGCCGCACTACGGCCGCCAGAGCTATGTCATTTTCGATGGCGCAAAGGCGATCGCCCGAGGTGCATGGACAACGCGCCCCCAGGTGGTAAAGCTGCACTGATATGCTGTTCCGAAGGTGTGGAGCATGAAAAGAGATCTATCTGAACCAGGGAAGGCATAAAACAATTCCTCAGCGGCGGGACTTATTCATCGGTTCCATTGTCGTATCGTTTCGCGGGTGTACGTCCGGCCTTTGCGGTCAGTGTCCGATTTCCCGACTTCGGAGGGGGTTTTTTTGTTAAAATGTAATCTAATTTATTAATTTAACGGAGTATTTAATGGCTGTCGAGAGAACCCTGTCTATCATCAAACCTGATGCGGTAGCAAAAAACGTGATTGGAGAAATCTATTCGCGCTTCGAAAGCAACGGATTGAAAATAATCGCAGCGCGGATGCTACAGCTGTCGCAGGCGGACGCGGAGGGTTTTTACGCAGTGCATCGCAACCGGCCTTTCTTCAACGATCTGGTGAAATTCATGATTTCCGGGCCGGTAATGATACAAGTACTGGAAGGCGAGGACGCGATCAGAAAAAACCGGGAACTGATGGGCGCGACCGATCCGAAGAAGGCCGAGAAAGGGACTATCCGCGCAGATTTCGCAGATAGCATCGACGCCAACGCAGTGCATGGCTCTGATGCGGTTGAAACCGCAGCGGTTGAGATTGCTTATTATTTTCCTGAATTTAACATTTATTCCCGATAAGACGGACTACGGCTCAACACTATGAGCGTTAATCTCCTCGATTTCGATGCGAAAGGTCTCGCTGGTTTCTGTATGGAAATCGGCGAGAAGCCTTTTCGCGCCAGGCAATTGTTGCGTTGGATACACCGGTCCGGCGAGGTGGACTTCACGGCTATGAGCGACCTTGCGAAAGGATTGCGGGATAAGCTATCGGCTACGGCCATGATTGAACCGCCACAGGTTATCGGCGATCATACCGCGGCCGATGGGACGCGCAAGTGGCTGTTGTCGGTGGGCGCCGGTAACGGCATCGAGACAGTTTTCATCCCTGAAACCAACCGGGGAACACTGTGTGTTTCCAGCCAGGTCGGTTGTGCGCTGGCATGCAGCTTTTGCTCTACCGGGAGGCAGGGGTTTAACCGGAATCTGACGGTAGCTGAGATCATCGGTCAGTTATGGTGGGCAAACAAAGCGCTGCGGGAAGAGCTCGATGTCGCGCGGGGGCGAGAACGCGCCGTTACCAATGTCGTAATGATGGGAATGGGTGAACCGTTGGCCAATTTTGAAAATGTAGTGACGGCCCTCGATCTGATGTTGGACGACAATGCCTATGGGCTGTCGCGGCGGCGGGTCACGGTCAGCACCTCCGGTCTGGTGCCCGCCATGGACAGGCTGCGCGAGCGCTGCCCGGTGGCGCTGGCGGTATCCTTGCACGCGCCCAATGACCCGTTGCGGGATCAATTGGTTCCGATTAACAAGAAATATCCAATAAAGGAATTGCTGGCGGCCTGCCAGCGCTATCTTCAATCCGCGCCGCGAGATTTCATCACGATGGAATACGTGATGCTCGATGGCGTCAATGACAGCGTGGCTCATGCACGGGAATTAGTGCACCTGGTGCGGGACACGCCTTGCAAATTCAACCTGATCCCATTTAATCCATTCCCCAATTCGGGCTACAGGCGTTCGCCGGCAGACGCGGTATGCCGTTTTCGGGACGTGCTGATGCAGGCGGAGTTGATCACCACGGTACGCAAGACGCGGGGTGACGATATTGATGCGGCTTGCGGCCAGCTTGCCGGAAAAGTGCACGATAAGACCCGGCGGGCAATCCGCGTGCCGGTGGAAGTGGCACGATGAGGCACATTCAGGCCGCTTTTTTGCCAGCAGCATTCGTGCCTTACCATGGTAGCGCGGTTTCCGGCTACGGGGCAGGTGCTGGATGCTGCGCGATGACGGATTCGAGCAATGGATTCTCCTGATAACAAGGACATCAACCTCGGAGAAGAGGCGGCGCCAGCGCCAGTCCAAAAAGAACCCGGCGCGGGCCAGTTGCTGCGCGAGGCACGACTGGAGCGTGGTTTAAGTATCGACGATGTCGCGCGTCAGTTGCGTTTGTCCGTGCGGCAGGTTACGGCACTGGAGGCGGATGATTACGACAACGTGGCGAGCGGAACATTTCTGCGCGGTTTCGTACGCAATTACGCCAAGCTGCTGCAGATGGATGCGGCCCCATTATTGCAGCAATTGGAGGAATCCCTTCCACCTCCGCCGGCTCAGATCATTTCAAATCCGATTGAAGGAATTCCATTTCCCTCGAATCAGAAATCAGGAAGGCGTAACCTGATTATTGCGGTAGCAGCGGTTCTGGCGCTGCTTCTGCTGATTTATGAAATTTATCGTGGCAATGAGGCGAATGTTGAAAAGCAGCCAAGCGTGCAGTCCGAAGCCGGAATCGAGGCTGAGCCAGCAGCGGAGCCGCCACAATTTCAATCGCCCGGCGCAACGCCTGCCAGCCGGGCGGATGCCGTGGCAACTGCTGAGAAAACTGGAGCGCTTGAGCAAAAAAGCAGTGTTTCGCCTTCTGCCCAAGAACCTGCCCCGCCTTCGGCGCAGCAGGTTCCTCCGGCAGGTGTTGTTCCCCCATCGGCGAGTTCGGTTTCTCCAGGACCGGCAAACCCTGAATCCGCAAATATTGCCGTCGCTCCTGGATTCGCGAATGGCGGAGGGAACGGTGTCCATTTGATATTCGAGGGAGAATCGTGGACTGAAATCAGGGACGGCAGGGGCAGATTGCTTCTTTCGCGAATTAATCCTCGCGGCACCGAGCAAGTCGTACACGGGATGCCTCCGTTCTCCCTGACGATCGGTAACGCGGCTGAAGTCAAGCTGGTCTACAATAACAAGCGGGTTGATCTGGCGCCCTTTACCAATGCCTACGGCGGAACGGCACGTCTGTCGCTCAAATAGAACTTCAACATTCATAAGATTTTTATACCTATGACTATGTCTCATAATACTTTTCCCCAACGACGAAATAGCGTGGGCGTTCGCGTAGACGCCATCAAGATTGGCGGCGGTGCGCCGGTGGTGGTGCAATCCATGACCAACACGGATACGGAAAATGAGGTTGCCACCGCGGTACAAGTGGCGCAACTTGCGCGCGCGGGGTCGGAAATGGTTCGCATCACGGTTAATACCGCCGCGGCAGCGCAAGCCGTGCCGGGCATCCGGGCGCGTCTTGATGACATGGGGTGCGATGTGCCCCTGATAGGCGATTTCCATTTCAATGGGCACAAGCTGGTAACCGACTATCCTGATTGCGCGAAGGCGCTGGCAAAATACCGTATCAATCCGGGTAATGTGGGACATGGCAGGAAACGGGACGAGCAATTTTCCATTCTGATCGAAACGGCCTGTAAATATAACAAGCCGGTACGCATAGGCGTTAACTGGGGCAGTCTCGATCCAGAACTACTGGCGAGGGTAATGGATGAGAACGCGCGCTCGAGCGATCCAAAGGATGCTGCACATGTAATGCGTGAGGCATTGATTACCTCCGCCCTGGAAAGTGCCGCGAGAGCGGAAGAGATCGGGCTGGGCCGCGACCGTATCATATTGTCATGCAAGGTAAGCGGCGTAAGGGATCTTATTTCTGTCTACCGCGACCTGGGGTCGCGGTGCGATTACGCGCTGCATCTGGGATTGACTGAAGCAGGCATGGGTTCCAAGGGAATTGTTGCCTCTACCGCGGCCTTGTCGGTTTTGCTCCTCGAAGGCATCGGCGACACCATACGCATATCACTTACGCCCGAGCCGGGTGGCGACCGTTCGCGCGAAGTGATCGTGGCGCAGGAAATCCTGCAGACGACGGGACTGCGCGCTTTTGTGCCATTGGTAGCGGCATGTCCCGGCTGTGGGCGCACCACCAGTACCTATTTTCAGGAATTGGCGGAAAGCATTCAGGGTTACGTGCGCAGCCAGATGCTGGTATGGCGCGAAGAATACGATGGCGTGGAGAATATGACGTTGGCGGTGATGGGGTGCGTGGTCAATGGCCCCGGCGAAAGCAAGCATGCCAATATCGGCATCAGCCTGCCGGGCTCGGGAGAGCGGCCGGTTGCGCCGGTTTACGTCGATGGGCAGAAGTCCGTGACCTTGAAAGGCGACAATATCGCGGGAGAGTTCCGCCAGATCGTCGATGAATACGTACAGACGAAATACCCGAAGAAATCCGTCAGTGCCGTCAATGCCCACTAGAGGAATACAGGCCATTCGCGGGATGAACGACATCCTGCCTGATCAGATATACCTTTGGGAGTTTTTCGAACAGGTCGTGCGTGACTGGATGGCGGCTTATGGCTACCGTAACATCCGCATGCCGATCGTGGAACAGACCGATTTGTTCGTGCGTTCCATTGGCGCCGTCACGGACATCGTCGAAAAAGAGATGTACACCTTTCTGGATCATCTCAATGGGGACAGCTTGACTCTGCGGCCCGAAGGAACGGCTTCCTGTGTGCGCGCCGCGCTGGAACACAATCTGCTCTATGCCGGGCCGCAAAGGTTGTACTATTCGGGTCCGATGTTTCGTCATGAGCGCCCGCAAAAAGGACGTTATCGCCAATTCCATCAGGTGGGCGCCGAAGCACTGGGCTACACCGGTCCCGATATCGATGCCGAGCTGATAGTCATGTGCGCGGAGTTATGGAAAAGGCTGGGTATTTCCGGTGTTCGCCTGGAAATTGGCACGCTTGGCAGTACGGAATCGCGCGCGGTACACAGGGCCCGGTTGATCCAGTATCTGGAGCGGAATCTGGGCGGTCTTGATGACGACGCTTCGCGGCGATTGCATAGCAACCCGTTACGGATACTCGACAGCAAGAATGCCGCGATGAAGGAGATCATTGACGGCGCACCGCGCTTGCTGGATGACCTGGACGAGGATTCGCTGGCGCATTTCGAGCGACTGCAGCAAATCCTGCGCACCCAGGGAATGGACTTCGAGATCAATCCCCGGTTGGTGAGAGGATTGGATTATTACAACCGCACCGTATTCGAATGGACCACTGACAAGCTTGGCGCGCAAGGCACGGTATGTGCCGGAGGACGCTATGACGGGCTGGTGGAACAGATTGGCGGCAAGGCCGCGCCGGCGTGCGGCTTTGCATTGGGAGTGGAGCGCGTGCTGGCGCTGATGGCGGAAAACGCCGGTGAAATACCGCGTTCCGTACCCGACGCCTATGTGATACATCAGGGTGAAGCTGCGCATGGCTTTGCGTGGAAAACGGCGAGGCAATTGCGAGACAAGGGACTCAAGGCGGTTTTGCATTGCGGTGAGGGCAGTTTCAAGGCCCAGATGAGGAAAGCCGACGCCAGCGGCGCTCGCTTTGCCATCATCATCGGAGATGACGAGGCGCAAGCCGGAGAAATAAGCATCAAACCTTTGCGCGAAGCAGCGGAGCAGGTGAGAGTCGGGCTGATGGAAGCGGCAGATTTGCTTAAAAAGAACCTGAAAGAACTTGAACCAGAAATTCTTAATTAGAGAAGCTAAATGGCAGCCTATAATCCGGAAGAGCAAGAAAACATAGAAGAGCTGAAATCGTGGTGGAACACGTATGGCACGCTCGTAATTGTCGTTGTGGCGGCTTTTGTCACTGGTATAGGTGGCACGCAAGCCTGGAATTACTACCAGAGGCAACAGGTCGAGCAGGCGGCGGAACTGTATGATTCGCTTCTTCAGGTTCAGGCGAGCGAAGATCCCAAGAAAATCAGCGATGCCGCCGGGCTGCTTATGGAAGGTTTTTCCGGTAGCGGCTATGCGTCACGAGCCGCCTTGGTCTCGGCTCGGGCCAGTCTGGGCGCGGGGGACTTGCAAAATGCAAAAAGCCGTTTGCAGTGGGTGTTGGATAACTCAAAGGAAGATGAACTGAAGGACCTTGTTCGCCTGCATCTGGGGAGCATATTGTTGGATGAAAAAAAATACGACGACGCACTGCGTCTGTTGGAGGCCAAACACGGGGAATCTTTTGATGGCCTCTACGCCGATCTCAGAGGGGACGTGCTCACCGCGGCAGGCAAGGTTGCCGAGGCAAGAACTGCTTATCAAATGGCGCTCAGCAAGATGGGCGGGAAAAGTACCTACAGCGATATTGTTCAAATAAAGCTGGATGCTCTTTGAGCCCCTCGAGCCCCTTGAACCTTTTTGTATCCTTTACACCCCTTGAAGCCTGTAAAACCCAACAAATAATCCGAGCCTGCAATTGAAGGCCGAACAAGACGGAAGTTGAAAAATCATCGAAGATAAGGCCGGGGGTGGGTACATCGACCCACTTAAGTACGTGGCATGACCGAAAGCGGCCATCAAAACGCATCCCGTTTTTCGCAGTAACCTCCTTTATCATGAGCTGGAACCATGCCCGTAGTCGAACCGGCATCTTTGGATAAATCCCCGTTATCGCGGGATGGGATCGCGGCTGTGAGACGCGCGCCGCATGGACGATTTAATCGAGGAATCCTCCAGGCGATGGGATCTATCCAGCGATATATTTTACTGCTGGCGTCGTCATTGATCCTTTCAGGATGCGCCGGCGCCATAGAGATGGTGCGCGATTTGGCACGCGACCTTTCTGATATCGACGTTTCCGGCATTACAGATCTCTTCGGTGGTGGGGCTGTCGAGTTGAGCGAGGAGCAGATTGCCCAGTTGGCGGTGATTCCCGCGACACGCTTGTTGTGGCAGAACGGTGTTGAGGAAGGTGAGGCGGCAATATTCGTGCCCGTATTGGGAAGCGACGCGGTCTACGCAACCGGGGCGGATGGCCGTCTGGTGCGTTTCGATCCCGTGTCGGGCAAGGCATTCGGCGTTATCGACACCAAGCATCGGTTGTCGGGCGGCATTGGCAGGGGCGACGGTATGTTGCTGGTTGGGACTTTCAAAGGCGAAGTCCTGGCATTTGAAGAAAAAAGCGGTAATCCTTTGTGGACGGCACTGGTATCCAGCGAAGTGCTAAGTCCGCCGCAGGCGTCGAACGGCTTGGTAGTGGTTCGAACCGGCGACGGCAGAATCTTCAGTCTCGATGCGGCCACCGGCAAGCGCAAGTGGATTTACCAGGGCGCCACCCCATCGCTGACGGTGCGCAGTTTTGCCAGCGTTTTGATCTCGAACGACATAATATACGCTGGCTTCGCGGGCGGAAAACTTATAGCCATAAACCTGCTCACTGGCAAGGTGGCCTGGGAAGCTGTCGTGGCGCGGCCGCGCGGGGCAACAGAACTGGAGCGGATTGCCGATATCACCAGCCTGCCAGTCATGGATGAGCAGCAGGTATGCGCTGTAGCCTATCAGGGACGTGTTGCCTGCTTTGAAATTGCTACAGGCAACCAGATTTGGACACGCGATGTATCCAGCAATGCCGGCTTGGCCATGGATAATCATTACCTTTACGTAAGCGAGAACCGGGGCGCTATCGTGGCCTACGATAAAAAGGATGGCACCAATATATGGAAGCAGGACTTGCTCAACGGATTGAAACTGTCCCCGCCGCTTGTCCAGGACGCGCGTATAGTGGTGGGAGATTCCCAAGGCTACGTGAACGTCATCAGGAATGACAACGGCGCCATCATCGCCCGATCTGCAACCGACGAGAGCGCCATCATTACCCGCCCCGTACCTCTGCCGAATGGTTTTATGGTACAGACCCGAAAGGGCGGAATTTACGCGTTCGGCATATAACGGCCGCTATGGCGGAGCGATGGTAAAAAGTCATTCATGCGGAATTCATTTACTGCAGAAAACGCAAACATCGACTTTTTCCTTCCGTGCAGAAGGGTTGAGTTCGTCACAAAATAAGCTGAAACCATGAAACCCACCCTCGTACTGGTAGGGCGGCCCAATGTCGGCAAATCCACCCTTTTCAACCGCATGACGCGTAGCCGCGACGCTATCGTCGCGGATATTCCCGGGCTGACGCGAGACCGTCATTATGGCCACGGCAGATTGGGGGATAAACCTTATCTGGTAGTGGATACCGGTGGTTTCGAGCCAACCGTGACGGAAGGCATACTGCACGAAATGGCCAGGCAGACGCGACAGGCAATCGACGAAGCTGACCTTGTGCTTTTCATCGTTGATGGCAGAACGGGTCTGACGCCCCAAGACAAAATCATCGCGGAACAACTACGCAAAACCGGCCGCAAAATCGTGCTGGTGGTAAATAAAACCGAAGGCATGGCGTCTTCCGTGGTGACTGCGGAATTTCACGAACTGGGTTTGGGCGACCCATGCGCGGTCTCCGCCGTGCATGGGGACAACGTGAATGAACTGGTGGAGTTGGCGTTACTCGATTTTCCTCAACCGGAGGAAGATGAAACCAAAGACAAGCATCCGAAAATTGCTATCGTAGGACGCCCGAACGTTGGTAAATCAACGCTCGTGAATACATTGCTGGGGGAGGAGCGCGTTATCGCCTTTGATCAGCCTGGCACAACCCGTAACAGCATTTATATTGATTTCGAACGCAACGGCCGCCCATACACGCTGATTGATACTGCCGGCCTGCGTCGCCGCGGCAAAGTACTCGAAACGATAGAAAAATTTTCAGTGGTGAAAACCCTGCAAGCGGTAGAAGACGCCAATGTGGTAGTGCTGGTCCTGGATGCGAGCAGCGAAATTTCTGACCAGGATGCGCATATTGCCGGGTTCATCCTGGAAGCGGGACGGGCGCTGGTACTGGCGATTAACAAGTGGGATGGCCTGGATAACTATCAGCGCGACACCATCAAGAGCGAGATCGCCCGGAAACTGCCTTTTCTGCTGAATTTTGCCAAATTTCACTACATCTCGGCGTTACGCGGCACAGGCATAAAGGGGTTGCTGCCGTCAATTGATGCGGCCTATGCCGCTGCCACGGCCCAGTTGTCCACCCCCAAGCTCACCCGCATCCTGATGGCGGCGGTCGAGAAGCAGCCACCCCCGCGTGCGGGCGTATCCCGTCCCAAACTGCGCTACGCGCACCAGGGGGGCTCTAACCCGCCATTGATCGTGATCCATGGCAACGCTCTCGATCACGTGCCGTCAACCTATCAACGGTATCTCGAAAATACATTCCGGAACGCCTTTCAGCTCGAGGGCACGCCGTTACGGGTGGAGTTCAAGACGGGCCGCAATCCCTACGCAGGTAAGAGCCCTGCGCCGCTTAGCGAAGCCGAAGCAAAACGCGCCCATCGCCGCCGCAGGTTTGGCCGGAAGAAGTACGGCTAGGTAAATCAGCGGGGAACGGGCCGGGGAATGCATCCTCTCCAGGTAAAGCTTCAACTGACGTCCACGGAATTCATTTCCCCCACCGCGGTGTTAACGCGAAGAATCAAGCCCTTGACCTCAAGCCAAAACGAATAACAGAGACACACGAATCCGATTCAGGAAATACTGTTTACAGACCTGCGATGAACAATAAAGCCCATCAAGCCCACGCCAGACAGCAACATGGACAAAGCCATCGATTCCGGCATTGCGGAGATTAGATTCGATCCCTGCAACCCGGATTCCGGAATTGCAGAGGCCAGATTCGGTTCTGGAATTGCGGAGATCATAATCGTACTGTCTACGAGACTATCCGGGTGTTGCACATTCACATAGGCGACATTGTTATCAAACTTGTCAAAATAAAGGCCGGTAGCCTCTGCCCCTATGGTGGACAGAGAGGCCCAGCGAGCAACAGAGTCAGCTACGCCATCGTTGTCGGAATCCCGGGCAAACCAGATGTCAGCCATTCCGGCGGGCTGGTCCTCAACAATATAAATATTTCCAGCCGCATCGATCGCCAGATTATCGGGGTTGGCTAACGCGGTGCCCACTGATACGCCCGTCGACTTGTCAATGGTGTTACGGCTTACAAAGAGCCTTACTTCATTGGAATCAAGATTAATGGAGTACACCTCGTGGGTTGCCGTGGTGGCCACAAACAACATTTCATCTCCGTTGGCCAAGGTTTTAATCTCTATATCCTCCGGACGCTGGTAGCCGGTACCTTTCACCATTTTCGCTGTCTCGCGGCCATCAATGCTACCATCCGCATTCATCACCGATACCCCATCAATGGGACCTCCAGTCGTATCAGTAATCGGAATCCATATAAAAGACCCGACTGCATTGGCATTGTCACCCCCGTTGATCTGCAAGACGAAGGTTTGGCCGGCCGAGAAATACTCGTTACCCGTAGCGGCAGCGTGGCGTGCCGGCACGTATTTGTAAATGCTGCCGCCGTTGAACTCATCAACGAAATACAGGTTATTCTCTTTATCAAAGGCAAGTCCTTCATGCGCTACGCGCGGCACGATTGACCGATGGACGAAATTGGAGTCACCGCCGCCAGTAGCAGTTGTCGGGTTGGTCAGTTCGAATAAACGGCCTTTAGTACTCTCTTTTCCCCAGGACTCCTCCGCGGTCAGATAGCCGCCCCAAGGTGTCCAGCGAGAGGCATCCCCCTTGGTGAAGCCTTGTGTGCCAGGCTGAACGAGCGTTATGGTTAATCCTGTTTTTAAATCTATGCGCTGTACTCCTGCTTCCAAAGTTTCAAAAGGGATAAACAGGTAGCGGCCGGCATCAAAGCCGGTCTCGTTAGCGGTGATCATGTCCCAGCCACCAGAGTTGGGTTCTCCAAGCTTGAGTTGGCTCATGCGATCTGCAATCCGAACCTGTGAGAAATTCGATGAAGAGAACGTAAACGGAGAACTCTCCGGGAGGGAGCCGGCGGCAACGCTGCCCGGGCTGGCATGGAATTTGGCGAAATGCGTATCGGCAACTGTAGCGTGTGCCGTTTTAGTCATTACCAGAAGTACCACTACAACAATAAAGCTCAATATTTTTTGTTTAAACATGGCATGGAAGCTCCAGAAATTGAACAGCCGTCGCAACTGAAAAAGCACAGATGCTCTCAGCCTCATCCTCAAAGGATTTACCGGCCAAATATACCTTCCGAATATGACCTAACGATGACACTGTTGCTGCGGTATTGGGGATAGGTGCGTGCAAATGTGAAAGCAGTTTGATTTTTCATGGGCACAAAAAAAGCCCGCACGGGCATAAAGCTTCATTATTTCGCATAAATACTGCAACACGCTGTCGTTAATATTGGCGCTCCAATACAACCAGGAGCGAGCATGCCTAACTACGCCGTCTATACGAGAACCTCTGCGGAACATGTCGTTCGCGTCAGAGATCTCTCTACCAGTTATCCCTACAATCTTTTAAAGCTCTATTTTCATGAAGAATCACTTACCGGCTTTCCCGAGAACACCGTATTCTGGATGAACCGAGAAGGCCCCAGCGTGGGCTTTGCGCTACGCTCCGACATACAAAACCTACTGGATCAGGGTAGTTTGAAATAAGCTATCTGGATCGGTACACCCCGGTCTCCAGTCACTCTATTCCTTCCTGGAACATTCTTTCGTAGCCCGAGTTAATCCATCGTGATCTCTGGATCATAGTTGTCGCAAATGTCCGGCAGCGTTACCCGTAGCTTCAACGGGTCGAGAGTGGCCGCTCATCCTCGGCGCAATGGTCTTCATGAAAGGAGAGGATATAAACTTCAGTCTTGAAAGCAAAAAACCCGCTGGGTTAGCGGGTTTTTTTGCGGCATTTCTCAACATGTACAAGCTAGATATCAGGCGACATTTGAGCCGTTCTTCGTTACAGATTTAAAGCCATTGCCCGGTAATCACACATTTCCTCAGGCGAACC
>CAWHQD010000024.1:0-13235 GCA_963831395.1 uncultured beta proteobacterium | reverse complement strand
GGTACAAGCCTTTGTCGCTTCCTCCGGCACTCAAGTAGAAGCCTCGGCTTGCCTCCGCCGAAAAGGGGACCGCTTACAGGAAAGTCGGACATGTCGGGCGAATTGTGAGTACTACACGTACTTCGACGAGTTACGTTGCACGATTCTCTACCCCCCTCTCACAATTTCGCGCACGCGTAATTTTGCCTAGGCAATCGGGTTCCACCTCATAGTCATGGAGTTTTGGCCCGCCCTATCTCTGCCGTAACTTGTTGCCCACCACTGCCTCCGCTTCCGCCTCGTCCTGCCTAGGCAAGCGGGGTCGCAAAGCGGACACGGTGGAAGGCACGTGTTGTGAGGCGACATTTTCGAATGCCTTAAGCGCTTGGTAGATGCCTGTGACTTGGTTTGCAAGCTCATTCGTCGCAACTTGCTCACCCAAGTTGCTCAGTGAGCATCTTCGGCAAACCTCTTATCCATGCAGGTTTCACCCAAGATGCTCAACGTGCTCATGCGGGTTGTTATGCAAGATGCCCAACCCTGTCGGGTCACGGGCAGCTTGAGCAACTTCGCTCCACCCCCTTGTAACTCATGGTCCTAGGCAAGTTGCTCGATGAGCAAGTTGGTTGAGCAAGTTGAGGGAGTCCGAGCGCTTATTAGTCCTCCGTCTTCCCTTCATTTGGGGCCCTCGCTTGTTGCCCCGGCATCCCCCAGTACCAAATAATCCCGCCGCAAACCCCTGGCCCACGGTGCGGCTTGATCTCATATTCTTGGGCCAGGCGGAGTGTTGCCAAGGAATAACCCGCTTCCTTTGCCTCCAGCTTGACATCGTTGCTTGCTATCGGTCCATCAGCGAGAAGCTCTCTTAACCATTCCGCTGCATCATCTACTAAAGTGATTTCATAATCATCGGTGCTGTTGTCTCCCTTTAGCGCGTCATCGGCGGACACCACTATGATCTCGTCTTCCCACACCACCCGTGGGACTCCCCCAACCTCTTGGATGTGGTAAGCCATCCCCGTGACATCGGAACCAAGGTTGTTCTTGGTTGGCAAAAATAAGCGCCGGCTGCTATCTTGCTTGTCGCGCGTCACGAGAAACCCGGCACGAGCGGCCGCCACGAACGCGAGACTGCCGGTTGCCCGATAGATTGCTTGGCCACCGGTACTTTTGTTTAAGTGGGTAACAAAGATGATGGCAGCACCGATACTGCGGGCAAGTTCGGCAAGGGGAACAATTACTGCCCGCATGTCTGCGTTGTTATGGGAGTCTGCTCCATCAAGGTAAGCCGAGATAGGATCGATGATTATTAGTCGACATTGAGGCAGCGCAAGCGCCTCCTTGCGGATGATTTCGATGTCGCGGCGCAGGCTCAGCATCCTAGTCTCGGTATTTCCATTACGTTTGCTCCCCTCGACGCCGCCTACAATATGCACTCGCGTTAGATCAGCTCCTGCTGCTTCGAGGCGAGGCCGAATGGTGTCGAGCCGGATCGTCCTCTCCAGACACCATTCCGTCACCCAATGGACACTTGCCCCCACTAGCGGGCCAATCGCTGCCGGTTGAAACGCGTGTCGCCATGTCAACCGTTACCAGGCTCTTGCCGAGCCCAGGATCGCCAGCAATGAGGGTCGGCTTTCCTAGCGCATTTTTACTGCGCAGCAGCCAATCTATGAGAAGGCGTTTAACGTTGCTTGCCCTTGTGACTTTCAGGCGTGCTTTTCCTGATGCCTCAATTCCCCGGCCCTGCTCGATATACCGTTGCTGCTCTGGTGTTAGTTTTTCCTTGGCTATGCTGTCCAGAGCCTCAGCGCCACGTTCGATGCTTGGAGTATCGTCATCCATTGCACACCTCCATGGCCGCTTGAAGGCGCGAAGCAGCAAGTAGCATACGTTGCCTATCAGTTTCGGAAAGTATCGATCCTTGGGCGAGTCGTGAGGCGGCGGAGCATACCACAAGTGCTTCGAACGCAATGCAACGCAGCACGTCCATGGTATGGAACGGCCGCCGAATTCCTGCCCTTCTGTGATTGGTCTGACATTCGGGATACAAATCGTCGAATGTGAGCCCGACGGACCCCAAAATATCTCCCGTGCTACACCCCCCAAAATCATCTGAGAGCCGTTTCCGTAGTCAAGCTCTTTTATAGACAAAGATGGATGGCGATCATCATGAGCTGGACAGCAAGCAGTCCATCGCCCCTTACCCGCGCGCTTGACGTTGCGAAGCAGCGATAACAGCTTGTCTGCTCTCATGCCTTGGGAGGATTTATTTATCATCGTTCCCCTCCCTGCGAGCCAGATGCCCTTCAATTTTCTCTAATGCAACAGCTATCCGCGTCGCCAACGGAAGCCAGTAGCGTCCGTAAGCTTGCAGCATCAGATCATTGTCGGCGCTCTCCCGCGAGAGTCGCTCCAGCATTGCCACTCTTTGGTCGACGTTCATTTCGTCTCCCCGTTTAGTACGCCGCGGATTGCAGCAACAGGCCAAGCAAGCCGACCGTTTATGCGTATAGGGCGGATGGGGCCCTTCTTCAAGGCAGGTCCAAGAACGAAGGGTTTGCGGCTTTCTGTGCAAGTGATGCGCGGCGGCCGCGGTTGGAACTGCCACCAGCGTTTCAAGCTCAAGGGGTATGAAGCATTGATTCAACTCGGTTTGCATCGTTCAGTCTCCATTGTTGTTAAGGAAACTTCACGATTTCATACCACTCTCTTTCGATCATGCTGCGGTATGTGAGGACTAGTGCGGACGCGGGATTGCTGACCGGTATGTGTCCGGTATGATGGGGCGGGATGTTTTAGGCGGGATCGCGGAAAATGGAGGATTTCTCTCCATTCGTCAGCCCAATCCTTTAATTTAACAAACACCATATCGAGCTTTTTAATTGGTATGCCTTTATCAAGCAGTGCAATAGCAATTAAAACGGGATTCCATAACGCGGAATCCCTTTTATTGCCAGGCTTGCCTTTCAGCACCCTACACGGTTCTAACCATTTGGGGACATCCGCTAGCGCCTTGCTCCATTGTGCATCAGTGCTGAAATGCAACCCTTCAAAAGCCCCGATAACTTGTTGTTTCGTGATCCCGCTAACAGCTTCTTTCGCTTGTGCTGCCTCGATCTCGGCAGCTTCCTGATCTCTTTCTCCCATAAAAGCTAATATCTCTTCTTTCTCAGCAGCTGGCAGACCAGCAGCATAAGCCCGTACGAGATCGGGAAAATTACGCTCCATTAGGGCAAGAATTTGTTTAAAGTCCCCAAACGACGGCACGTCCTCAAATTCTTTGAGAAAATCGGTGGTGGCGGCGCGGGGTCCGAACAGCTGTCGTAAAGTGTATATGTCATCCTCAGCCAAATCTGCCCGCCGAGTCATTATGCGATAATATCCAAAGTAGATGAGCAAATCGCTAGCTCGTCGGTGTCGTCTGGATATGCCGGAGTGGGAAGAGGAGAACCTTAATTGTTGCCCGAGCATATGATCGAGAACCGCGCTTTCGATGTCATATTCGCGAAGCATGCCATAAAAATTTTCTGGGATAAATTCAGCCAGGTCGCGCAATACCAGTGCGCGCATTTCAAGACAAACCAATTCACGAAGCACCCCCTTCACGTGTCATCCTTGTAAATAGGGGCATCAGACAGGCGGTGAGGATTCGGTTTTTCTCGCCGTCAGGATAGTCTGGAGCGTAAACGTCAGTCGTTTCTCACCACCCGCAAAATCGGTGGGGTGGTCACAAACGTAATCCCGGCTTGCTCTAAAATCCATGCCTCTATCTTTACATGCCACAAGTGCAGCAAGTCGAGCTCCCGTTGTATATAGTGTTTTTCCGCGATGGCGCTTGGCTTATGGCCCATGATTTGCGCAACTATTCCCGCAGGTACTTCTACCCACTCCGACAATGTGCTGAAGGACCGGCGCAAACCATGCAAAGAAAGAGGAGGGAGGGCGGCCGCAGTTAAAGCTTTGTTATGAGGATTGCGAGGCCACTCCTCAAGTCTTCCTGATGCTGCTCTGGGACTACTAAAAACGAATTCGTTGCGGCGCGGGAGTGCCGATATTAAATGCTCGACATAAGGGGTTAGCGGAATCGTTCGCTCTCCCTTCCACCTTGTCCCTATGGTCAAGCTCTTCCACTGAAAATCAACATCTTGCCAGCGCAGCTCGGCAGCTCATTGCGCCTCGCACCGGTTAATAGCAGGGCCTGTAAATATCCGGCGATAACCGGGTTCCCGATCCGTCTCACCGATTCGAACCACGGTCGAATTTGAGCCCTCCTCAAGCTGTCATTCTTCTTGATTTTGGGTGCAGGTACCTTCTTTTTGACCTCGTCCTTTAGGCAGGGGTTGGACTTCATGGCGGCGCGATACTCGTCTTTCTTGGCGCACCAGGTAAGGAAAGCACGCAGAACGCTGAATGCCTTGGCGGTTGTAGCAGGGGCAAGGGCTGCCTCTTTTTCTATCCAATCTACAACGGACCTCGCATCAACATCAACAAGGCGCATTGTCATAAACGGCACGAGTACGCCTAGGCCGAGTCATATCTGGTTCATTCGGTCGGCGACCGCGAGTACGTTTTACTCCCCCCTCCTGCAAAAAATATCGCAGATGCCCCAAGTGCCTTTCGTCCCACTCCAGTTTCCCGTCTTTCACTGATGAGCTACGTTCAGTCGTATATGCTTTCCACGCCTCGGCGACCGTTAACGATTGGCTTTTTTTTTCCGATCTCAGTGCGACTGCTTTAGCTTCTTCGGCCTCTTTTTTGTCCTCTTCCACTCGACGAGGGTCGTTTCCTTGGTCTATCAAAACCTGGAGGCGGCGAGCTTCGGCTTGTGCCTTTGAAATGCTCCAGACACCCACTTCCCCAATCGTCATGCGGACTGATTGTCCTTTTATTTTCGATCTGGAAAATGTAGCGCTTTCGATACGAGTTTGCTGTTGCACGTACCCCTAGCCCATGGACTCTCCTCGCACCAGAGAAAAGACTGTGCCGTCCCCGCTGCGCATTGAAAGCTTTGAATCCTTCCCGCTGTAAGTTTATTCTTTGCCATCAACGTGGATTTTGTAACCAATTTGTAACCAAATTTTCAGTATTTAGCGGAATAACTATCAACGCAACGAAGGGGCGGGATTAGTTAAGTTACTGTTAAATCGCAAGAATGGAGATTACCTAGAATAGTGATCAACAGAGATAAATAGGAGAAACGTCCTTCTCCTAAGGGGTAGGTCACACGTTCGATTCGTGTTCAGGGCGCCAGTTCCATAAGGCTTGCAGCGATTCTGGTCTTTTTCATACCTTATTGGAAAAACCAATAAGCGCCTCCTATATCTTTTATTTCCCGAATATACTTTTTATCCGGCTTTTTACCCGTCTCTAATGTTATTGAACACAGCATTAGAAAAAATAGCTGCTCCGCTGAACTTGGCCCGAGAAAACTGCGCGTCGTTCGTAAAACTAGCACGTTGAAATCGAGTTGTCGTCCGATTTGCCGGTACGACTGCCCAGCGGCGACAAGCCTTAAAACTTTCGGTTCGAGTTTGTCCGCCTCGATCCGTTGTCCTGGCCGCCGACCAAACACTACACCACGTGCTTGCGCTGATGCAATTCCATTTATACAATTTCATTTTCTGATACACGGAATTTGCCCATGGTCCTATATCGACTGCTACTCAACAGGAGCCATTACATTCGCAATGGCATTGTAATACTCAACCTTGTGCCGCTCATGGTGATCAATTTTGCCGCCATGGCAAGCGATCCTGATGTGCCAGTAGCGGGCCGTACTACAATTGCGCGGCAAGCTGCCGAATGGAACAGTGACGGCAAACCGGTGAAACTCGATTTCGATTTCGGGGATGTCAAGGCGTGGGCGCGGCGCGACGGCTCGTGGAATGCCGAAGGAACTGTGCAGCATCAGGGCTTCAGGTGTGGAACCTACACCATACTTCTCCGAGTGGGCCACGGTAATCCTGGATGCATGGACGTACACTGGTTCCGGGAGCCAGTGCCCGTGGCCAGTGTACAACTCTGCAACAGCGCTCCCGGAATGCTCTCTGGCGGTAACATGGAATTCCGCGATGCCGCGCGTTTCGACGAAATTACGTGCGCGGAACGTATAATTTCATGCAGTGGCAGCTGCAAGTAATTGCGATGTAACGACCGGCACGGGTAAGAGATGCCATGCAGTGGCTGCGCAGGACCCCGTTGGGTTGGCACACGCAGGCTTTGAGACGCTCGATGTGTTCGAGCATGTGCCGCCAGTTCGGTTTAGCCGGTGAGTGACGCAGTAATATTCACGTTGCAAGTGCCACATCTGTACGCAGTATCAAGCTCGGCCTTCAGACTATCTATCTCTTGATACATCTGTACAATCTTAATACCTTAGAATTTAGGACGTTGTGAAAAGGGTGTAACAGAAAGGAACTGGCGTGCGAATTTTGCTTGCTGGCCCCACACGTGAGCAGTCGCGAGCGGAAGAAATTGCGAACAGCATCAGCCACGGTATCGCGCTGATTGCCGCATTCATCGGTGGTCCCTTTCTCATCATGCACGCAGCAAGGCACGGGAACCCTGGATTCCTTTTCGGCACATGCCTTTTCTCAGCGACAACGATACTCCTCTATCTTTCCTCCACCCTCTACCACGCCTTGCCAGCCGGTAGGACCAAGCGGATTTTTCGGACTTTCGAGCATTCCGCGATCTTTCTTCTTATCGCTGGTACGTACACGCCGTTTACGCTTGGAGTACTGCGTGGTGCATGGGGCTGGATGCTTTTCGGAATCGTCTGGTTCCTTGCCATAGTTGGGGTGGCGCTGAAGGTATTCGGCAAGACACCGCATCCTGTACTCTCGACCGGCCTTTATCTACTGATGGGGTGGCTTGTCCTGATTGCAATTGAACCGTTATCTGCCAAGATGCCACCTGCGGGGATCTCCTGGCTGGTGGCAGGAGGCTTGTCTTATACAGTCGGCGTTGTCTTTTTCGCAACCGATTCGCGGCTGCTTTATGGCCACTTGATCTGGCATCTGTTTGTAATAGCGGGTACCACCTGTCATTTCATTGCAGTGCTTTGGTATGGGGCCTGATATTCGGGGTCAGCGGAAAGCGTCTAAGCGGGCGTGTAGAAAGGGGCGCTCGGCCCATTTTGTCGTATTTTATCGCCGCACAGGTAGTCCGACTAGTGGATCAGATGTAGTAGGGGGACTACATCTGGCGCTCACCTCTACTCCTTGCAACTCTTCACATCCTCGGTAACCGTTTTCCCATCTTTGAGCACAACGGTTTGCCTGATGGTCTTGCATTCCCCGCCTTCCGCTGATCCTACGATTTCAGCTTTACCCCTCACGCCGCTATCTGGATTGGTGAAGGTCTGCGTCTGGTTGGTTTCGTACGCCTGCTGCGACGTCTCGGCCATTCGTCGTTGGTCATCCTTGCCAAGGTAACCACCGATTGTGGAGCCCAGGTAATATCCACCCACGCCCCCTGCGATAGCGCCTACGATGCTGCCCGCTGTACCTCCGAGATAGCTGCCAAGATAGCTTCCCCCAATAGAGCCGGCGACGCTGCCAAGGATGCTGCCAAAACGTCGTGTTTCCGTAGACTGGCAGGCTGCCAGGAGCATGACCAGGGCTACTACGATCAACCGCCTGAACCATGCAACCGAGATCGGTGTTCCAACCACGAAGTTTCCTCCAGAATTTATTCTTGCCGAATGATTCAGTTATGCCCGAGATTGCATCGATCGCGTCGGGCGTGTCCGTCTTTCCCCTGATTTCTCCTCTATGCTGAGTTCATTAACGGAAAATGAGCGTCTTGGATGACAAAATTGACAACCTTCTGTCCCATAGGATAAATTCCACGGCTATTTGTTTTTTCCGTCTATCAGAAGAATTGCGATGAAAATGAAGAGAATAATTTCCCTGGTTATGCTCCTGACCGTGCTTCCGATGCTCTCGGGCTGCTGGTATGTGGTGGCGGGAGGAGCGGGCGCATATGGCGGATACAAAATGAAAGAGAAAGGTTACACCTTACAGAACCCGATCGCCAAGGAGAAGAGGAGTACGCAATCGTCCAGATAGGCATCAGAGGTTCAGCCACATTTGAAACCATGACCGGTTCTCGCTTCCCCAAAGCTCATCCCGTTGTTTTCTACATTACCCGCCCTTCTGTATTCTGGAAGAAGGCTCTAAACGGATGAGGCAAAAACCCATCACGGCTGATGCGCTCTTGCCCATTCCTCCGCTTGCCGCTGCGCGTCGGCAATTTGTACAGGTGTCATGAGCTTTTCCATCAAATCGCGATTCTCTTTTGCATCCTCATAGTCTGCCGCGCTGGCGATGCTGAACCACTTGTCCGCTTCGACGTAATCCTGTTCAACGCCGCTGCCTTTGTAATATAGCACCCCCAGATTGGTTTGCGCCCCGGGATGGCCCCGTTCGGCCGCCTTGCCATACCATGACAGGGCTTGCGCGTAATCCTGCGGCACCCCCTCGCCATTATCATATTTCACGCCCAGGCTGTATTGGGCTCTGGCATACCCCTGTTCCGCCGATTTGAGATACCAGGACAAGGCCTGCTGCTCGTCCTTTGCTACGCCTCGGCCCTCGTCGTACCTTACGCCCAGATTGTACTGGGCGTCCGGATCTCCTTGCTCGGCTGCTGCGCGATACCAGGCCACGGCCTGCTGCTCGTCCTGTATAACGCCCTTGCCTGTGGCATACATCACGCCAAGATTGAATTGCGCGGGCGCGTATCCCTGCTCTGCGGCCTTTTGATACCAGGCCGCGGCCTCGTAATTATCCTCATTTATCCCACGGCCCTTCGCATACGCGACACCGAGTTTGAACTGGGCTCTTGCATATCCCTGGTCGGCGGCTTTACGGAACCAGGAGGCGGCCTGCTTGTAGTCCTGCGCAGTCCCCTCGCCGGCGGCATACATCATGCCGAGATTGAATTGCGCGTCCACGTTTCCCTGTTCAGCGGCTTTGCGGTACCAGGATACCGCTTGCTGATCATTGTGTTCCACGCCCCGGCCTTTTGCATACAATACGCCAATCGCGTATTGCGCATCGGCATATCCCTGTTCCGCCGCTTTAAGATACCAGGACGCGGCTTGCTGATCGTCCTGGTCAACTCCCTGGCCTTTGAGGTACATGAACCCGAGAATGGCCTGGGCAGGGGCGTGCCCCTGTTCCGCGGCTTTAAGATACCAGGAGAGGGCCTGCTCATAGTCCTTTGCTACCCCCTGGCCTTTCGCGTACATGACGCCCAGATTGTACTGCGCGACAGCATATCCCTTGTCCGCAGCCCTGAAATACCAGAACATGGCCTGCTGGTAGTCCTGCTCGACCCCCTGGCCCTTCAGGTACATGAAGCCCAGCATGGATTGCGCGGGAACATCCCCCTGCTCCGCCGCCTTCCGATACCATTTCGCAGCCTGTTCATAGTCCTGCGGAACGCCGCGGCCCTTTGCATACAGAACGCCCAGATTGAATTGGGCATCCGCGTTACCTTTATCCGCGGCTTTTCTAAAAGACTCTACCGCTTTGGCGTAGTTCTTGCCGAGGACGAACTGCATGCCATCCTCAAAGTCTCCAGCGAAAGCCGGAAGATTCAGCAACGCCAACATCAGTCCTGCTGTTATCGGTCCTGCTATCGCCATCGGTATCGATAAGCGCATCATTTACTCACCATTAATTCCGCCAAATCCATCCTGGACCATGCCACTCATGCGCCTGGTCAGTGTTTCAACCCCAAATATGCTTTTACCCTGCTGGCTACCGCTTGAATTGTGACGTCAAAATCCAATAAAAGTGCCGGCAGTCGACGGAGTGCGCCATTCTAACGCGGAGCGCATCCAAAATACATGTGCCCGATCCTGACGGTACTTTTTGTTCTGGTTTTATGGCAAGAAGAAATTTTGCCTCTTCAACTTTCGAGGCGAAGGGAAGATGACAGCCAGGAGGGAATGGCGAGAGTCCGGGTAGTCCGGTGCTTCTCAGGGAGCTGAGCAATCTTTCAGCTTCTCCCAGGCTATATCGCCTTCGTATTTCTTGCCATTCAGTGTCGCGAATACCGTTGCATTGTCAGTCCTTTTTATCGTAAGGGCAAAGGAATAACCGGGACTAACATCACTATTGGTGTCCGCATTCGGCTTGGATGAATGAATTTTGGCCACGGGCGGAGCGTAGCTGATCACCGCATCCGGGTTGGACGGGGAGTTGCGCGGATATGTGCCCGGTAATGAGCCCGCCGGATAGGCATAAATTTCTGTTGCCTCAAGGCCCGGGTATCTCCGCACGTCATATTGCAGGGCGCGAATCATCCACCGGCTATCCGATTGCAGCTTGCCGGTGACGCAACGTGCGAGTGCCGCATGATCTCCCGTAAATTTCGCTCCGTGAGTCTCGGTTTTTTCTTTTAAACCAACGCCCGCGCATGCGGATAAAAGACAAGCTGAAAAAAGCGGGGCTAAAATTATCTTGAATTTGGTCATGTCTAATGCCTGATCTCGGCCAAGCGTCTGCAAAAAATTTATCACGTGCATCGTCCCTTGTTCTCGTGGATGATAGCTGGCTTTGCAATATTTTCGCCTTGTCAGCTGCGTTGTGTAAACGTAGGCTATAAATAATGATTTGTAAAGATCACCGAATTTTGTTCACGGGCAGATGGAAGGTCGCATGAGTTCGGGACAGGGATTTTCGAAACGGTCCAGTCAGGCCGACTCAGGGGTTCAACTGAGCGAGCAGGGTGGAGTACGCGTACTCCATCTGGGCGGGAGCAATGTGCAGAGCGCGATGAGGGTGGCCGAGCCGCTGGAGCTCGAACTGGCCTATACGCAATGCATGATGGGCTTTATGTTATTCCATCCGAAACCTGAAAATATTCTGATGATTGGTCTTGGCGGCGGATCGCTGGCGAAATTCATTTATCACTGGTTGCCGCAGGTTAAAACCACTGCGATTGAAATCAATCCCGAGGTCGTCTCCGCGGCACGCAATTATTTTTTTCTGCCAGCCGACGATCAGCGCCTGCAAGTCATCCTTGCCGAAGGCGGCGAATACGTCGCGAGCAACCCACGCAGCGCGGATGTGCTGATGGTTGACGGTTTTGATGATTGCCGGCAGGTTCCGTCGCTTTGCAGCCAGGATTTCTATAACCGTGCCCGCGAGGCACTGAAAAGAAATGGCGTGTTGGTGGTCAATCTCCTCAGCAGGGATAAAGGTTTTCGGGATTATTTAAGCCGTATTGAGGAAGCCTTTACCGGGCGCGTTGCGACCCTGATGGTCGAAGTGCACGGCAACCTGATCGTTTTTGCCTTCAAGCACAGCCCCGGCAAGCGCGTTTGGGAAGATTTGCAGGCGCGCGCTGCGGAACTCGAAGCAGAACTGGCTCTGCCGTTTACGAAATTCGTCAAAAAATTACATCAACGCAATCCTTTCTGATTGATGCTCTCGGTTTTCGTAGGAGGGTGGAGCGAAGTGAAACCCATCAAAGCAGCGACCGGCAAAAATTGAACGATGGGTTGCGCTATGCTCCACCCCTCCTGCGGGTTTGTTCACTTGGGCCCTGCGGAAGGGTTGCCTCATCCGGGATAAGCCGTGTTGCTGCTAAGGCGCTGTTTATGGTAAAGTTTCAGTATCGCTACACTTGAGAGATGAGGAGACATCACTATGAAATTATACGAATCCGAGCACACCAAGTTCATGCGTGAATTGTTCGAAAAAAATCCGAAGCTGGCGGAGGATCAGAAAGAAGCGCGCGCCATCTGGTGGGACAAGAAACTGGACCTGGAAGAGCGCAAGCGCTTCAAGGAATCCAGCGTGCCGCAGAAAGCCTACGTCTATTTCGGGAAATAATCACAGCGCTTCAAACACACCCGCGGCACCCATCCCGGTGCCGACGCACATGGTTACCATCCCATATTTCTGATTGTGCCGGCGCAGGCCGTGCAGTAGCGTGGCAACGCGAATTGCGCCGGTTGCACCCAAGGGATGACCGAGCGCAATCGCACCCCCCAAGGGATTGACCTTCTCCCGATCCAACCCCAAGTCATTGATTACCGCCAGGCTCTGGGCAGCGAAGGCTTCGTTCAGTTCGATCCACTCGAGGTCGTCCTGTTTCAGGCCAACCTGTTCCAGCACTTTTGGTATCGCCTTGACGGGGCCTATTCCCATGATCTCCGGCGGTACGCCAGCGACGGAATATCCAAGAAAACGGCCAATGGGAGTGAGATTGAAACGTTTCAGTGCCGCTTCGCTGGCTACGACCACGGCGCCCGCGCCATCGGACATTTGCGAGCTATTACCCGCGGTGACTGAACCATTGGCGGCAAATACCGGTTTCAGCGTAGCGAGAGTGGCTGGATTCGTACCGGGACGCGGGCCCTCGTCAGTATCTCGTACCGTGGATACGTTACGCACTTCGTGCGAAGCGAGATCGGGCCGCTTTTCTTCCACGGTATAAGGCGCTATTTCCTCTTTGAATTCCCCCGTTTCGATAGCGCTAAGCGCCTTTGCATGGCTGGCTACCGCAAATTCATCCTGCGCCTCGCGGCTGACCTGCCACCGTTGGGCTACTTTTTCCCCGGTGATACCCATGCCGTAGGCGATGGCGACGTTCTCATCGCGCAGGAATATTGCCGGGTCCAGCGCCATCTTGTTGCCTGTCATCGGAACCATGCTCATGCTCTCCGTTCCGGCCGCGATGATTACATCTGCGTTGCCGAGACGGATGCGATCAGCGGCGAGCGCCACTGTTTGCAAGCCGGAAGCGCAGAAACGATTGACCGTCATTCCGGGGACGCTGTTGGGCAAGCCGGCGAGCAAAAGCGCAATACGCGCTACATTCAACCCCTGTTCCGCCTCCGGCATGGCACAGCCGGCGATGACGTCGTCAATCGCTGCCGGGTCGAGCTCGCCGCATTGCCCCACCGCCGCTCTCAACACATGCGCCAGCATATCGTCCGGGCGTACGGTTTTGAACATCCCGCGCGGCGCCTTGCCCACTGGCGTCCGTACCGCGGCAACAATGTAAGCTTCCTGAGTTTGTCTGGTTGTCATGTCTGTTTCCCTTTAGCGCCGATTCGTAGGCCGCCGGTAGTCCGTTGGCTCATAGTCAGAGCAATTAGAGTGATGGATTGACGAATCGTGCGCGAACAATTGATTCTTTATCGGAGACCGCCTTTATAAACCTAAATCCTGATAAGGCTGCCTCGCGAACCGACCCGGGAGGATAGCCTCATTTCAAATTCACACCTA
>CAWHQD010000023.1:0-23436 GCA_963831395.1 uncultured beta proteobacterium | reverse complement strand
GTGCGATCGGCACCCGCACGCGCGGCTTTCGCCGCCTCGGGCAGGCTCTCTTCCAGGGCATCAAGGGCCGGCGCAAGGGCATCGACCATGGTGCGGTCACCCGGACGTGCCCCGCCGATCTCCTGCATTCTCCGCAACCCGGCCTGCAACGCTTCGCGCATTGGCAAGCCGCTTGAGGCGGCATCGCCCGCTGCGGCGAAGAAGATCGCGAGGAGCACACCGCACGAGCCTCCCATGGTTTGGGAAAGCTCCAAGCCAATGGCTCGATAGAGCTGGGTATGGTCGGCAAGCGGCAATCGGTCCACGGCGCTGATCAGGGCGCGTGCCGCGCCGGCTAGCGTGCTGCCGGTGTCGCCATCGCCTGACTTCGCGTCGAGCGCGTTGAGGTCGTTCTCGGCGGCGATCAGAACCTCGCAGCAACTGGTCAGGAACTCCCTGGTCGGCTTGTGCATCGAGGGCATCGGAACGACAGCCGTCAGGCCGTCCGGAAGCGCCTGAATCGCGACCTGGCCTAGCCGGGAGACCCGTGGCCATGCCGCCAGCGGCGTGTGCTGCTTGAGCAGGGCGATCTCGGCATCGTCGGCAGGATAGGCCGAAATCGAGAAGCCATGCATGTCGAGCGATGTCATCATGGCCGCCGGCCCGATGACGTGGGTTATCCGCTCGCCAATCGCTGACCGCCGGATTTCGTTGAGGATGATCGACATCTCGATGACCGACGTGCCGCCGAGATTGTTGACCATAGCGACATGCGGCTTTTCTTCCATTGCAGCTGACAGGCGCTCGACCATGGCAGCGACAGCTTCGCTCGCGTCCTTGAACTCGACCTGCTCGACCCCGGCTTCACCGTGGATGCCAAGCCCAAGCTCGGCCATGCCGGGCGGGATGCGATCCTCCTTTGGCGAACCTGGGATGGTGCAGGTGTTTAGCGACATGCCGATGCTTTTTGTCTTTGACACGACCTTGCGCGCGGCCGCGGCGACGTGCGCCAAGTCGGCACCATTCTCGGCCAACGCGCCGGCTATCTTGTGCACGAAAAGCGTGCCGGCGACGCCGCGGGCTTGGGGCAAGTCGGGCAACGCCACATCATCGTCGACGATGACTATCTCGACATTCAAGCCAAACTGGCGAGCGCGTTCGGCCGCCAGCCCGAAATTCAATCGGTCACCGGTATAATTCTTGACGATGAGCAGGCAGCCGGACGATCCCGTCACGGCAAGGATGCCTGCCAGTACCGCGTCGACTGTCGGCGAGGCGAAGATGTCGCCGCACACCGCAGCCGTCAGCATCCCTTCCCCGACGAAACCCGCATGTGCCGGTTCGTGGCCCGATCCGCCTCCCGAGATCAACGCGACCTTGGACTTGTCCCAGTCATTGCGTACGACCACCCGTATATGCGGATAGCCGTCGAGCCGCGCCAGCTTACCGCCAGACGCCGCGACCAGACCATCGACGGCTTCGGTGACGATGCTTTCTTTGGTGTTGATGAACTGGGCCATGTTTTCGGCTCTGTTGCAAAAAATGATTTTTGATAAAAAGTGAATTTAAAAGTTATTAAAAAATATTTAGTTAAAACTCAACACCACCGCTAAAGCCGGTGGTTGTTGAGTCTGAAATAATTTCTCAGGCATATAGACAGCCATAGCTTTGCGCTAATTTTTCAGTACGGCCTAATACTGAAATAACTAGACCATATTAACAGAAAGGTAGAGTGCAGCTGTCACCGGATTGCTGACAGAACAGGATGCAATAAAGACCTTCTGTTCGATCTTGCCGTGACAGGTATGAAGCTCGGCGACCCCTATGGGCTTGCCGTGCCACTTGGCTTCGACGAGGTAGGTTTCGTTGTTGAACTGAAAAGCTGCCCGTCGATCTGCTCGTCTCTCAAGCGGAAGGGTTTTCGGGTCCAGACCGTAGGCGTCAAACAGATCACTCAAGAATTTCTCGAAGGCATAACCGCGCACATGCGCCTCCAGCGCCGTCATCGCGAGGAGATCGTTCTTAGCTCGCTATTAAACTTTTTGCACATAAAGACGTACCACTACCCCATTTTTGAGCTACAAATAGGTGGTATGCAACCATATCCTAATCCCTCTTGTTTTAACATTTTGGAGGAAAATTTATGGCGTCAACGAAGAAACCCGGCGACCCGCAAGTCGAGCGGCACAACATTCATGGTCACGCCGTCGAGATTCGGAAATTAACGGACCATCAGGAACTCTGGATAGACGGCGAACGCCGCAAGTTTTTTGCGGTAGAGAGCGGATATCTCCTGTTCGATGACGTGTTTCGCAAGCCCTATCCAAGCTTGCAAGACGCGGTCAAAGCGTATTTTGAACATTACGCTTCATCAAACAAGTAACTTATATCGGGGTATTTTTTGCTTCGCATTGCGGGAGACAACTATGTATTGCCGAAAAAACTTTGTGGATTTGACCGCTGATGAACGTGATCGTCTGGCCGCTGAATTCAACGATCTTTATAGCCGCGGCGTCATCGAGCACCACGCAACCGAGCACGGCTTGAACTTCGATAACGGTATCCATTGGGGCCCGGCTTTTCTGCGATGGCATTCGCTACATGCTGAATGAGGTTGAAAAGGAAATGCGCCGCTTCGATGCGCGTGTGACCCTGCTGTTCTGGGATTGACTCGCGCCGACTCGCGCGATATTCGACGTCGAGCCGTGGAAGTCGCTCTTCGGCGGCCGCAACAATAGCGGTGGTCAGTTCGATCATTGGAACTATAATCGCTCCGCCTCGCCAGGCGGGACGCTGCCGAGTCTGAATCAGGTCATCACGGAACTTCAGGCGACGACTTTCTTCGGCTTCCGCAGTATGGAATTCGGCACCCATTTGGCGCTCACACTGGACGGGCGGCACGATGGCTGGCGGCAATTCGCCGCTCGATCCGCTGTTTTATCTGCACCACTGCAACGTCGATCGCCTCTGGGCGATCTGGCAGCTCAATCATGCCGGAGCTACGCAATACACGCTGGATCAGGGCGCCGGTTGCATGGAGGTCGACGCGGCTTTTGTCGCGCTCAATGATCCGATGATCGGCGGGGCCACACCAGCATCAATGCTCGATCATAACGCGCTGGGTTATTCCTATGCGCGCGACGATGCCCTAGAAGCGGGCGTTCTGGCCCAAGGCCTTCCGCCAATATCTCCGGCGATCCGACCGCCATTTCGCTCGAAACGCCGAATGTCGTGTTCAACGACGTGCCGGAGGGCGACACTACCCAGCGCGCGACGCTCTTCGAAGTGCATAGCTGCGATTCGGTAACGTTCCATGTCACGAGCGGGCCGACGGCGCCGTTTACGCTATTCGCGCTTGGGCCCTACATCTATCCGGAGGGCCGCTGCACACTGACGAATTGCGGATTTGGGTCATGTATACGGGCAGGGCGCCGGGCACTACGGACGTTGGCTCGATTAGTATTGTCGCCCGCGACGATTTCGGCGCCGAAATCCAGCGCTGGGACGATATTCCGATTGTCGCCAACTCGGTTGCGCGGCCCAAGGTCGCGGTCGCCTTTGTGCTCGATGAATCCGGCAGCATGCTCTATGGCGCGGGGAACAACCGGACGCGGCTCGAAGTACTCCAGTTTGCGGCGAGGACATTCGTCGATCAGCTCTACGACGATAACGGTCTTGCGATGGTGTCGTTCGCCGACACGGCAGAAGAACTTACGGATCTCGAAGTCGTCGGCCCGCTCAACTCAACCGTTCGCAATGATGCGCGCAGCCAAATCGTCGCGCATGGCCCGGCGGATACTACCCCCCATACGTCTATCGGTGCCGGGCTGCAAACGGCGGCGGACCTCTACAGCGCCTCGCCGATCAGCGGCGATTTCGACGTTCGCGCGACCGTGGTGTTTACGGATGGCTTCGAAGACCGCCCGCCGTTTATCCGCGACGTTGCGCCGCTGATCAACGAGCGCGTCTATGCGGTGGGCGTCGCGGACGCGGCCGAATGTGCAGAACGACGTTCTGCGGCGCTGGTCGCCGACAATACCGGCGGCTAGATGCTGGTCACTGGCGCCATCGCGCAGGATGACGAATTTCTGCTCGACAAATTTCTCATCCAGATTCTCGCCGGCGTAACCAATCGCGACATCGTGCGGATCCCGACGGATCATTTTGCCCGGCGCAGTCTGAGCGTGTGCCTTTCTCGATCGTGCGCTCCGACATCGCCTTCGACGCCGTGGCGCTGAGTCGAGCGACGGGAGCTATCACGATAGCGCTGGAGGCGCCGGACGGCACATTGATCAGCCCGGCCCACTTGCCGCCCGGGTCGCTGCGCACAGGCGCGACCTCGGCGAATTTCCGTGTGACGCTGCCGGTCGTGGTGAACGGCATTGAATATTGGGAGGCCGAATGGAGCTGCTGCTCTTCGTGAACATCATCGGAATCCGCGGCTTCAAAGCGATGTCTTCATTGGCAGCGGTCGGAAAAATACCGGGTATTCCTTATCATGCGCTGATCCATTGTCGTTCAAATCCGGGCTGCGCGCGAGCGTCAGCCAGAGCTTGCCGATGCCAGGCGCAACGCTGAATCTGAGAGCGACGATTTCTGAATATGGGCGGCTTCATCAGAATCATTGAAAACGGATCGCGCCAACGACATGATTGATCCTGCATCACAATCGCAAATCTGTCGCTGCTTGAGCATCGGCGAATTCAATGCCGTCGACCATCGCTTCGCAGATTGGCGTTTATCGCGCGACCTTCAGCGCTAATGAGGAAGCGATAAACGCCAATCTGCGAAGCGATGGTCGACGCATCGAATTCGCCGACGCCAGGCGCAACGCTGAATCTGAGAGCCGAACCATTCCGAATATGGTCAGCCGATCGAGACGCATCCGAAAGTCACGGCGACGATGATCCGACCGGATCACACAATCGCAAATCTGTCGCTGCTTGAAACGGGCATCGGCGAATTCGATGCGTCGACCATCGCTTCGCAGATTGGCGTTTATCGCTTCCCGTTCGCGCTGAAGGTCGCGCCACGCGCGGACATAGCTTCACGCGGGAGCATTTGCTCTCCGTGGTTATCGGCCGCGAACCGCCGCACGATCCGCCGCCATTCCCGCCGCCGGGCAACAGCGACGAAGTCTTATGCAAGCTGCTGGCTTGCCTCACTCGCAAGGAAGTGATGACGGATCGCTTCGCAGAATATCTCAAATCAATCGGCATTGATCTGGAGCAACTGCGACGTTGTTTGCGAAAATCTGTCGGTGTCAGCCCGGGAAGCCTTGCTGAAGGCTAGCAGGCTGCTGAAAAACCTGTTGCGCGGCAGCAAGAGATATGCGCACGCTGAACTGGTTTTACGTTCCATTGCTTCCTAAACCCCTATTCCCATAGGGCATTTAGTGAAGGGTAGAGTTTAAACCCCCCAAATTTTCGCAATAGACACCGATCTGATTTTTGATTGATTATCTATCACAGCATCTTTAACCTGTGTGAGGCGGCCCCAATGATCATTGAAGCGAGAGCGCTCATAAATTGCTAGCTACCCTTGATTAGGAATTTATGCCTATTCCTGACGTATCAAGTATCACGCTCGAGCCAGGAGGAATAGGTAGACTGCCGTCAGCTGCGGCGGGAAGACTGCGCAGTACCGCTTCGCTGATGAGGAGTTGTTCGATAGGTGTTCTTTGAGACCGCGTTGCTTCATGCATGGTTGAACAACTCGTCATCAAGCAGATGGAAGCCGCAACGAAAACTAGGGTTTTCAAGGCTTTGATCATGTCGTTTCCATGATTTGTATCCTGTTGGGCGGCGGCTCAGGCTGAGCCCGGCAAGTCTCATACAAAGCGGCTCATTCAAATGACGTCGCGTGCGAGACGAATGGCGGAAAACTGCCAGCATGTGCTGGCGGGGAAGAAATTGCGAAAGCTCGAACGGATACGCTCTTTTGGAATAGTGCAGGACCCGCCCCTCAGCACATACTGGTTTACCATCGACCTGCTGTTGTATTCCCCCACTGCCTCATTCCAGACACGTGACATGGGCCCGCTATCGTTTGGTTTCGCCGGGTTATAACCCGGGTAAGGGGAGTAGCTCGACCGCGTCCATTCCCATGCATCGCCATAAAGCTGGGCAAGTTCGCCGTTTTTGCCTGCATCCCCGGCGCTGGCAGGGGAGGGATGAAAACGGTTGTTATCGGCAAAGCACCCTTCGATTTCCTGCCGCGAAGCCGCGTTTTCCCACTCGAATTCCGTGGGGAGCCGCGCGCCGGACCAGCGCGCGAATGCATCGGCCTCATAGAGCGACATGTGTATGGCAGGAAGGTCGGGGTTCATTGGCATCGGGCCGCTGAGCGTAAATTCTTCCCACCCGCCGTCATTCCGGCGCCAGTAAAGCGGATGGCTGCATCCGTTGGCCTTTATCCAATCCCATCCTTCGACGAGCCATACGCTTGGTTCGTCGTATCCGCCTGCCTCCATGAACTGGAGATATTCTCCGTTCGTGATGAGGCGCGACGCCAGCTGGTAGGGTTGCAAGTGCTGCTTATGCCGGGGTGACTCATTATCGTAGCTGAACCCCTCTCCCTGGTAACCGACTTCCACGAGGCCTCCTTCGAAGGAGCGCCATTCGAGAGGAGGGGTTCCAGCATGGTCCGACTGTAGCGCTTGAGGCGAGTTGTAACACGGATTCAGTGGGCTCTGCGAGAGCAGATGCTTGATGTCGGTGAGAATGAGTTCCTGATGCTGTTGCTCATGATGCATGCCGAGGACGACCAGCATGCGCAGCATTTCGTCTTCCGCGGACTGGTTCAACAACCGGTCCATGCGTTCGTTGACGTCCCGCCAATAATCCCGCGTTTCAGGCAGAGAAGGCCGCGTGAACAGCCCGCGCTTCGGATTCGGATGGGGCTGTCCTGACGGATTGTAGGAACTGAATATCGTATCAAACACATCATGAAAGGGTTTGAACGGCTTTTCGTAATGCTGGAGTACGAAATTTTCAAAGAACCAGGCTGCGTGGCCCAAGTGCCATTTAACCGGGCTGGCCTCCGGCATCGATTGCACACAGCAGTCCTCGTCGAGCAATGGCTCGACCAGATTCATGGTGCGGTTACGAATAGCGGTATATTGAGGAAAAAGCGAAGAAAGGGTCATAAGGCCTCCTTTGGCAATGCCAGTCTTTGCTGGAAAATTTCCGGTTTTCGTGCCGCTCTGGCCATGCTGTGGCTAAAGAGCCAGTGCCTTCCGGGTGGAACAGCAGTTCTCCGCCCTTTTCGCGCGGGCGTGTGACCATTCTGTGTGATTCGAGCGTTGCAATCAAGTATGGTTCGCTCATACTCATTCAGGCAATGCGAAAACACGTTGTCTGGCATCCAAATTGCTTCGATCAAGTGGAACGCCAGGATGATTCGATGTTCTAAATCATCAGATATAAGGCGGAGCAAGCCTGATTAAAAGCGGATCGGTACTAACGCAATTCTCGCATCCATCATTGTTTTTGGCCATGCTGGCAGGCCGGAGTACTGGAGTGAGTTTACGTGAAAATTAAACTGATATGCCTTATCCTTTTAAGCTTGGGTCCAATTTCCGCCGGTGGCGCATGGGCGCAAGAGGGTGATGGCGGCGGAGGTGGCGACGGGGGTGGAGGAGGCGATCATGGCGATGGCGGACACCATGGCGGCGGCAGCCATGGCCACGGCGGGCATCATCACCACGGCGGACACCATCATCATGGAGGTCACCGTCATCTCGGTATTACGGCTTTTTATGGTATAGGCGGCTTCTATCCTGGCTATGGTTATGGCTACGGCTACGGCTATGGACCTGGATTTGGCTTGGGTTATGGCGGGTATTACGGTGGCTATGGCTACGGCGGATACGGTTTCGGGCGGCCTTATTATTCTGCCCCTTACTACTCCTACCCTCCGGTAGTTGCCGTGCCGATGACGCCGCCGGTCTATATCGAGAAGCAAGACCCTGCGCCACCGCCGGCACAGAAGCCGGCCAATTATTGGCATTATTGCAGAAACCCTGAAGGATACTATCCGTATGTACAGAAATGCCCGGATGGCTGGCTGCAAGTCGCTCCTCAGCCTGCAACCCAATAAATAAGGAACGCCCATGTCAACAACTCATAGATCAACTCTTCTCCTGCTGGCGTCTTCTTTATTGGTTTCCTGTGCGAGCATACCCAGTGGCCCGAGCGTAATGGTCTTGCCGGGCACGGGCAAAGACTTCGATCAGTTTCGCGATGACGACGCCTATTGCAGATTGTATGCCAACGAGCAAGCCAGAGGCGAAACCGCGAATAGAGCTTCGATAAAGAGCGGCGTGGGAACTGCCGCGGTCGGCACAGGAGTAGGCGCGGCGGCAGGAGCTGCCATGGGCGGAGGGACCGGTGCTGCGATTGGTGCTGGTAGCGGGCTCGTGTTGGGCAGTTTGATGGGAGCCAACACGGCCAGCGCTTCAGGCGCGTTCCGCCAGCAACGATATGATATGAGTTATACGCAGTGCATGTACGGCAAGGGCCACCGGGTTCCAATTTCAGGGCAGATCATGGATAACTCCGGTAACCGGACCTCGGGAACAACGCAACCATTACCGGGCACAGCGACGACGCCGCCACCACCACCGCCGCCCGGCAATCCACCGCCTCCACCTCCACAGTAATGGGGGTCCGCGGAGATGAGCGGCAAACTCAGGGCTTAGGCGGAAACTTTATACGGCGAATCATCTTGTCCAAATGAAACGCCGCTTTTTTGTTGGCGCGCTCGTCTTCATTGTTCAGTTCTTTTTGCACCATCTCCGCGAAAGCAACCAGGTCCTGTCGAGGATAAGCGTCCTGCACGCCGCTGTCCTGGAAGAATTCAGCAACCCAGCGCGCATCGAGTTCGGTGCTTCCGCAGTCACGCACATACTCGTCTGCAGCCATTTTGACGTAGTCCGTCAGCTTGGGCATTTTTGTTCTCCCGTGAATGTATTTGAACCGAATTTAGGTCTACCATGAACGGGTGTCAAGAAGCCTCTATTCCATTGAGGAAAAAAATGAGTCACAGCAATCTTGAGCATAGCGCCAGGGTTCCCGATCTGCCGGGTCTTGCCGACCTGTGCGATATGCAATTCGACAATAGTTTCGTGCGCGAACTGCCGGGCGATCCGGTTACGCGTAATGTGCCGCGTGCTGTGCGCAACGCTTGCTATACGCTGGTTGATCCGACACCGGTGCGGGCACCACGGCTGCTGGCCTGGGCGGACGCGGTGGGAGAAATGCTGGGCATTTCCCGCCCGGCCTCGCCTGTTGATCCCGCAGTAGACGTGCTTGGCGGCAACCGCGTTCTTCCAGGCATGCAACCCTACGCTGCGCGTTACGGGGGCCACCAGTTCGGCCATTGGGCGGGACAGCTGGGCGATGGCCGGGCCATTACGCTGGGCGAAGTACTCAGCCCGGACGGCATTCGCCGGGAGTTGCAGCTGAAGGGGGCCGGTAAAACGCCATACTCGCGCACAGCGGATGGCCGCGCAGTGCTTCGCTCCTCGGTGCGCGAGTTCCTGTGCAGCGAAGCCATGCATTATCTGGGCGTGCCGACTACTCGTGCATTGAGCCTGGTGGCGACCGGTGAAACGGTGGTGCGGGATATGTTCTACGACGGGAATCCGCAGGCTGAAACGGGGGCCGTCGTGTGCCGTGTGGCGCCTTCATTCGTTCGCTTCGGCAACTTCGAAATACTTGCGGCGCAGAATGAGCCCGATACGCTCAAGCGGCTGGCCGATTATGTGATAGGCGAACATTTCCCGGAGCTGGGCGGGCAGTCTCCTTTTACGCCGGACATATATGCAAGGTGGTTCGAGGAAATCTGCCGGCGTACGGGAATGCTCATCGCCCATTGGATGCGCGTGGGCTTCGTCCACGGCGTGATGAATACCGACAATATGTCGATACTGGGGCTCACAATAGATTATGGTCCCTATGGCTGGCTCGAAGGGTTTGATTTGCAATGGACGCCCAATACCACGGATGCGCAGGGGCGGCGTTACTGCTTCGGCAACCAGCCCCAGATCGCGCAATGGAATTTGACCCGGCTCGCCGGTGCGCTTACTCCGCTGATCGAGGACCACGCCGTGTTGGAGCATGGGTTGACGGTCTTTGGCGAGACCTTCAATAACACGTGGCGGAAGATGCTGGCAGACAAGCTCGGACTGGCCTCCCTGGAACACAAGGATGACGACACATTGGTCAGCGATCTGTTCGAACTACTGCAGCAGGTTGAGACTGATATGACATTATTTTTTCGCTGCCTGATGGTCATTCCGGTGGATGGCTCGCCGGAAAATTCATCCGGTAATGCGGATCATATCGAGGATAGCGCGCTGGCGGAGTTTTTTCGCCCCGCATTTTATGACGAGCAGCAGGCATTCGCGCACGCGCAATCAAGCAAATTGACTGGCTGGCTGCGCCGCTATATCGCGCGAGTACGCCTCGATGGTGAACCTGGAAGCGATCGTTATCAGCGGATGAGCCGCGCCAACCCTAAATATGTGCTGCGCAATTACCTGGCGCAGCAGGCAATCGAAGCACTGGAGCAGGGAAATGCGGAAGTCATCGAGCGGCTTATGGAGGTATTGAAATACCCCTATGACGAGCAACCCGCGCATGACGAGTTGGCGGGCAGGCGTCCCGAATGGGCGCGTAACAAGGCGGGATGTTCGGCGTTGTCGTGCAGTTCCTGATTTTGAGCCTTGCTGCCCTGAACACTAGGGTCGGAATGGACAATTTCGGGAGGGTTCTGGAACGGGCTCAGTTAAATGCCGACCATCTGTAATTTCTGTAAAAGTTTCCCTCTCGGTATACCGAGAGGGAAACTGTTCATCTACCAGGCATTAAAGCGTCTTGAGATATTCAAGCAGTGCTTTTTTCTCGTCTGGCGACAGCGTAGTCCCGAATTCATGGCCGCAGCGGCTGTTTCCTGAATTGCGATCGCTGCAATCCGTTGTCTGCAATGTATAGTCGAACCGGGTCTGATCGACAGCAAGGCCAACATTGATGATGTCATACGCGGGGCCGACCTTGAACGAACTGACGCGCTCGGCTGCCGGCTTCAGCAATTCGGCGAGCGTTGGCACCGATCCATTGTGCAGGTACGGAGCAGCAGCCCAGATGCCTTCAAGCACCCGGGATTCGTAGGCGTAGGAAGGCGCTGCGTCGAGCGTGGGTGAAATAAATGCATCCTTCAAAGATTCCGTCTCCGGCGTAAACAGCGATTGCACACCTTTCACCTGTGCCTGATCCTCTGTTTTCATCAAAACCGGAACGTAGTGCTGGAGAATGGACCCGATTACCGAGGTTCCCAGAACATTGAAGGCGGTGTCGATGGGCTTGAGCGGTTTGGCGATAAGGGGAATTTCTGCGCCTTCGAGCACGCCGGTTTTGACGGTCCAGCCGAGTATGTCATATTCCCTGGAGTCCGTACCCACATCCATTATCGGTGTGGCCCAGGTTTTCTGATTTAGGAAACGAGTTTGGCCAGGCTTCTTTCCATGGCATTCGACGCAACCACCCTGTTCGGTTTTGCGCGCAAAAATCACCTTGCCTTTATTGGCGAGTGCCTGATTTACCGTCCATGGCCACTGGGGCGGGCCGATCTTTCGAACCAGATTTTCCAACGCAGCAAGTCCCTGGAAATCGGCTGAGTTCTTGTCCAGATAATCTACCCCCAGTAATCTCCCTGCATCTTTTTTAGGATGGAAAATGCCGAAAACCCCGTACACCTCTCCGAGGTTACGGGCGAGCCCTAAAATAGCATTGCCGTTGCTTGCAAAGCCGGGCCATTGCGTCTTGTCCTGAATTGCCGCGTTCCAGAGGAAAGGATAGCGCACCGGAGCGACGGCAGGTTTGATATTCTCGGGAATCATGTAAGTGGGCGGCGCGCCGATGTCGAGTCCGGTGAGCCGGTTGAAGATCATTGATACGGCGTCAAGCCTTGCCGGCCCCCAGGCAGGCGACGGCAATGAGCCTTTCATCAACGTGTGATAGGGCAGATACCAGGCCTGCAGTGCCTCGCGCAATTTCGTCTTGTCAGCGGGTGTCGGCTTCAGTGCCCAGCACGGCATGGGCAAAATCCGTAAATGCCTGTTGATCCGTAAGCACGGTATTTACCGCTGTATCGAGATCAGCAAGGAAACTCTGAAAATCGACGATACCCGGGCCGCCATCGATGCGATAGGAAGCGCCGTTGACCTCAATCTGGCGTGTATGGCAAGCGGCGCAATTCATGCCGATTTCCTGGCCGTTGCTCCCGCTGCCAACGGTAAAGCCGACCGGTAGCCCGGCAGGACGACTCTCCTCATTGGGCAAATAACCATAGCGGCTAAGGCTGGAAGCCATGAAAGGCTCCCCGTTCGGCTGCTTTAAAGAGGCGATCCAGCGAAGCGGCATGATCCGCGACCCTTGGTCGCGACTGTAGAAATCCTTCTGTGCAGCAGCCGTCCACTCTGCTCCCTGTTGGGTGCTTAGCGGCGCTGTTGCGGATGAGGGTAGCGGTGCGAGCAATACAAACGCAAGCACCGTGCTCCTGATCCAAAATCCAAATCCGACTTTCATTTTTATTTCCCTCTTATGGATAAGTTTTGGATATTTACAAATTGGGCTCGTGCGATCGCTTTCTTCCGATCGATATGAAAGGTTGGCGTGGTTGGGCCTGATATGCCGTTCCATTTCAAACCCTTCCCATCGGCCAAAAGGTAAAAAATCGTGCGATCCCTGCACGAGTCAATGGAACATCCAGGTTGAATGAATAAATCGAACTCGATTCAAATACCGGTTAGCTTTTTTAGTCCCGGTATCGAAGCGGGTTCGATAATGACTGCGCCTGACCGGTACGGCGCAAGTGACATGTGTTGCTAAAGCGTTTTCGTTGTCGCCGGTTAACGACACGGGTATTAGATAATAGAACCGCGCCTGTGAATACCTGCAAGATCTTACAGGTATGAGTATCGTAAGTTTGGCCGAAACCGGAAATAACAGGGGCAATGCGTAGGGTGTGCCCTGAGACTTGTGTTCCGAATCTTGCTATCGGGTTTATACCATATGGGGGTATTTGACTTATACCCTTATGGGGTATACACTCGCATCAACAACGTCAGTAATGCAGGCTGATGCATAAGCTGAACGATCAACACGAATTCCTCGCACGTGTTGAATGTCATCGTAAAAAAGCCTGACGGGGACAGCCGTTGATGGATCAGTAGTCTATTGCAGGTATTAAAGGAGAATTGAGATGAACAAATTCATATCCGCCATTCTGTTTGGTTCTGCCTTGGCCATATCGTTACCTGCTGCCGCCCATACCGAAGAGTATTTCGATTCCGTCGAGTCGCCGCATGGCGGACAGACGCGCATGTCCGGCGCCTATCATCTGGAGCTTGTCGCCAAGAATAACGAAATCATGCTTTATGTAATGGATCACGCCGATAACGCGATCAGTACCGAGGGTAGCTTGGGCAAAGCGACCGTTCAAAACGGCAAAGCCAAAGGTAAAACTTCGGTAAAACTGGAACCGGCGGGTGATAATCTGCTCAAGGGAGCGGGAGAGTTCTCTGTCACGCCCGAAACGGTCGTCGTCGTATTCGTTGAGTTGCCGGGACAGGAAGTGCACTCTGCCCGTTTTATGCCGCTCAAGCCAAAGACCAACCTTGTCAAGAAAGCCGAGAATGCCGAGTCACCTGCAGATAGCAAAGACGAACATCACCATCACGGGCATCATTAATCACCACCAGCCCACTTAGAGCCGATGAGAAGCTAGGAGTTTACACTTCAGAGCTGACTTCTCATCGGACAGGTGCCGAAACTTGAGCCAAACAATACGAAGCTGTCTGTCGCTAGAAGACTACGTATGCTGACGGGTACATAGAAGGAACCCGAATTGTTACTCCAGCCATTTTTTGCGCTAGATGCTGTGATTAATGTCACAACACGACGGGGAGGCAATCGAGCCCAAGAATCGGCCCGACGGAACTCCGAAGCTGATGAAGTAATTACGATGTTTCGTTAATGTGCACAGCAATGGTGTTGCTGCTGGGGCTGTTCCTTGTTCAGTAAGCCTTCGACACGGAGAGCCTGCTCGAAAGTGTGAAAAAAAAGCGGTCGCGCTTTCATTAGCGAGCCCTTCAGTTGCTCATTCTTGACGTTGTGAAGCAGGTCGTTATCTATAAGCTTGAGTATGTGCTTATGGAAGAGGATTTCATAATCAATATACTCGTTATTAAATGCATCGCTCCTCAACGGCTTAAGTCTTGCAATATTTTTTTCCGCGCTAGAAAGCAAGCCCTGACTGACGGCATTTTCCTGCGGCGTAATTCCAAGCCGCGTAATCATTTTGGTGAACGATTCAAGGGCGGTCGAGTGATCAGTAACCATACGCTGCGCGAAAAACAGTATCTCTGAGTTGGATGACTTGAACTGCGCGAGCTTGCCCGACTCGATATCTATGGCATGCGCTGCACTAATGATGGCAGCAATCTGGTGATCATCCAGTTTTGATTGTGCCTGGGCCGGCGTCCAAAATACAGGCACGATAAACGCACTGACAAGTAGGAGGGCGGTTTTCATAAGACTCCACAATGTAAATTTCATACATACCCGTAATATCCAGACCAATATGAGTACGTTGCATTTCACGGATAAGACGGAGAATGGATACGTTTTACGCGCCCATTCCGGGCGAGTCTGTTACAGGTCGCACATATCAACTGCAACCGTCCTGCCTACGTAATTATCTGGAGTCGCCGAGAAACCCCAGACCTCCGGCCGGATGATGCAGGACTCATCCTTATTTGGCTTTCTTGGCCATACACGCCTCCCCGATACGTTTCCACTCTCTTCTTCTCGGGTCCTGTGCCGGAACCTCTGCCAGTCTCAGTAGTGCTCCCAGCAACTCCTCTCGATCCAATCCCGGAGCATCGGTTCCGGTATTGACAAGGCCAGCCAGAATCAGCAGTTCGGCAGCGTTGAACAGCTCCTGATCGTGCGCGCAGAAGGTCGGCTCACTGTCCATTTCCAAAATACGGCGAGCCTCCTTCTCTGCTTCCACAATGCGGAGCGTCTCTTTGTTTGCCTCCACAATACCGGCCGCTTTTTCTCTTGCTTTTTGTGCCCGCTCTGCCGCCGCTTCCGCGCTGATTAGCGCCGTAAGGATATGGGCATCTGCGGCAGTGCGCCCAAGCTTGTCCGCCAGTACCAGGAGCAGTTGCTGTCGCTCGCTTCGGGTCTGCAGGTTGCACAGATACGCCAGCCTGGCAGTGAGCCATTTGTCGTGCAGCATAGGTACCTCCGTTTTCGTTGGTTGGCAACGGCCATTCTAGCGATTACCTCCAATTTTCCCTTTTTTAAAAGTAATTATGACACTCACTGCAGATCACCTGACATGAGTTGCTAAAGCGTTTTCATTAGTCGCCGGTTAACGGCACGGGTATTAGATAATAGAACCGAGTCTGTGAATACCTGCAAGATTTTACAGGTATGAGTACGTAAGTTTGGCTGAAACCGGAAATAACAGGGGCAATGCGCGCGGGGTGTGTGCCTGAAGTAATTTGATATCGAGTTTATACCATAGAGGGTATTGACATATACTCCTGCTGGGTATATGGTCGCATCAACAACGTCAGTAGTGACGGCTGATGCATAAGCTGAAACAATCAACACAAATCCCCCGTATGTGTTGAATGTCATCGTAATATGCTGAATAATCCTCAACGGCACGGCGCCTACCGCAAGACACCGCGTTTCCCAAGTCACTCAACCAACGCGTAAAACGCCATCCTTTAATAATAATTTACATTAGTGCTTGCAGGATGCCGTCTAAGTTATGCGAATCGTATCAATCGTGCAGCGGCTGATTAATCTCTCGGATGGTGCTGGCCGCTACGGGATTTCAATTTCGGCAGCCCCTCACGAGTGAACCGCTCATTGATGGCCTCCTGATTGGATGCCCGAATGATGTCAAGCCAAGACCGGCGTCCCACAATCGCTGCTTCCAATACAAAGTCATTTATATCTCGATCCACACCCGTATCAAGTGAAGATACGTGAGTAGATTCGTTTAGGCATTCGCGTTCCTGCTTTGCGAGTTGATATTGAAAAGCTTTAAGATTTACCTGATAGGTTATAAAGCATCAGCTGCTTGTGGCGAGGTTCTTTATAAATGCTCCCAACTCTTGCGCTGATTTTCCTAGCTACCTATATCTCTATTTCTGCTGGCACCCTGCCTCCCCTGACCCTCCTGATACTCAATTTCTGAGTTGAACGAGCTCCTATGACTTCTATACCGATCGTCCCGAGAATCCCGTTTAGCGAGATTGCGACGGTATACGGCGCAGTACCCGGGAGAGCGACGCCAGGCAGTGAGCCAAGAACTTCAATTCCCCAGTATTCAGGTTGCCGCACATACACAAGCGGGCTGAGGCTTACCGTCATATTGAGATAAGGCTTGGTTCCTGAAACGATCAGAAAATAGCCGCGAGGCCCCCTGCGGATGACCTTTACAACCTCAAAATCTATTAGTCGAACTGACTGTGAGGCGGGGGCCTGTATAAATTGTTCTATGGATTGTTCATTCACTCCCTAATTCCTCCTTGGGGGAAGGCTTGATGAACGGGACTTAAATACGCGAGCTGCATCTCATGCTCTGAATCAGAGAACCGCTTTTTTCAGGCTAGAACGTAAAAAATTGGGCAGTTCCTTTCATATTGACGATCGAGTAGAGTTTTTGCGGTCCCGGTCCTAGCAGCTTTGGGCCACCAATTGTTGTTGGATTTGTAACAGTAATTCCGGGGACCTTGATACCTATTGGAGTATTACTCTGAGGCACAGTGACTATAGGTAAAGCCAACGTAAAGGTCACAACTTTAAGGTCTGGAATTGCTTCTATTGTTACGGTAATCAACTGGCCAAGCTCAGTATCCGCAACACGAATCTCTTCTCCGCTGAAGGAAAGGCTTAACCGATCATCGCGATAACTGAGGGTCGGAACACCCGCGAAACTCGTGCTTTCGTAACTCACATGAATCGATTTTCCTCTGAGTTCAAAGGAATTGGCTTGATTTAAATTGGCTTGCATAATGATGTGTTCCTTGTAATCAAGTTCGCAGACGGAAGTAATTGTGTTGAAATGGACCCATTAGGCTGACCAGACATTGGTTTTCAGAGTTCTATGCCACTTCGACCCATGAGTAAATATCTGTACAACCATGCTCCTTTGATAAACCCTATCTGCTTATCGTGTACTCACTATGGACGCCGGTTTCAAAAGCATCCGTGCGGAACCGCACAATTCGTCAAATGGAGGCGGCCGATTCAACTGGCATTGGAAACAGGACACCAAACCACGAACAAAAAAGAACGCATCGTATTCAATGGCTGCCAAGACTGGCTCCAGCAAAGCTGACTGCTGAGCGGCGCCGGGAAGAAGTAAGGCCAACATGCCTAATTCATGAGCCCGTCCGACAGGCACAGTTGAAAGTGTATGGCAAAAATTAGGCTTCTATGGACACCGCTTGCCAAAGCATCCGGGTCGCAGAGATGGCGCTTACGATTCTTCAAATAGCGGCTACCTCCAGCCTAATCCAGCTTTGTCCAATGAATCTTCGCTGATCGGTAATTTTTCCTTCGATGAATCTCTGGAGTTCAGATCCTTCGTAACTGCGTAATCCGCGCATGACGAATCTAGCGGGTCCAGGCGGGCTGAATAGCTGGCAGTTCCAGAGGCTAGGAGATTCAGTATTGTCGATGCAGTTCTTGTCTCGACGTCTTGCCTTGCTGCCTTGGCCAGAAGGCTTCGGAGCAGGCAATTTGGGACGTTTCTGGAATGAACCCCATCAATAAACACTGACTTTCCGCAATTTCCGTAGAGGTTTCCCTCCTGCGAATCCCCGAGAGGAAGTCCGCTATATGCAACTTTGAGATATTCGAGCAACGCTTTTTTTTCGTCTGGCGTCAATTTAGCGGATCACTTCAGGTTGCAGGATTGATTCCGCCAAAAAAAAATTGCGCGATCTCTTTGGGCGTTAGAATGATCGCAAATTCAGACACGATAAACGAAGCGGAATATTCCAGTGACAACTTACATCTATATCCTCGGAGATAGCGAGACAGACATCTGGGGCCTGAGCGGGCGTGAGCGCCTGGAACGGATGTTAAGAGGATTCAGCCAGGCCAGAACGGTCGATAGTCCCGATCAGATTCCGGTACCTGCGCCGGCATTATTTTTACGGGCAGATCATTTGTTTGATGCCAGGGTCCTGGCGGCATTGATTAACACGCGAGAGAACCTGGTGCTTAACAGTGACGCAGGCCAACCGGTCGCAATCCGGATTACCGATGGAAATATGCGTCATGTGCTGGCGAATTTTATGGGCGAGGGAGAAGGAGAGACTTTCCCGGACTTGCCGCGTTATACGCTGAAAGACTTGAATCTGCTGGGACTTCAGCAAAATCTCAAGAAAAGGGATCTGCCCTACCTGTTGCCTATCAGCAGAGATAACAGCCGGAGGCTGGAGTGGGAACTATTTGCCAGGTCATACAAAAGCGTGACCGATTTGGTGACGAAATGGCTCTGGCCCATGCCCGCGTTCTGGACTGTTCGCGCTTGCGTACGCTTCGGTATACGGCCAAACCAGGTTACGCTGCTCAGTCTTGTGTTTGCAGTGCTGGCCGGGGTCGCCTTTTGGCATGGCCACTATGGCGTGGGTCTGGTGATGGGATGGCTGATGACCTTCCTGGATACCGTCGATGGGAAGCTGGCACGGGTAACTGTCACCTCAAGCCGTTTGGGAGATGTGCTCGATCACGGCCTGGATATTATTCATCCACCGCTTTGGTACATGGCCTGGGGTGTAGGCTTGACAGCAGGACTGACGCAAGTTTCCGACTTGCAAATAATGTTCTCGTTGATACTCATCGGTTATATCGGCGGGCGATTGTGTGAAGGAGCTTTCCAGTTCTGGATTGCATCATTTGATATTTTTATCTGGCGCCCGCTGGATTCGTTTAACCGGCTGATTACTGCCCGGCGTAATCCTAACCTTATCCTGCTGACATTCGGCTGGTTTATAGACCGGCCGGATATCGGCCTCTGGTCGGTAATTATCTGGCATCTTCTTTCAACCATCTTTCTTGCTTGCCGGGTAATGATGGGTTGGCAAGCGCGGCAATTTCAAAAGCCTTTACGATCATGGTTCGAGGACATTGTTCCCGGTCGGGATGAAGGAAAACTGGCGGTTCGTATTTTTGCACCCCGGGCGATCAGGAAAGATGATGGAAAATTCAAGGATAAATAGATCGAGGTCCGTCATCCCAGGCCCACTCGGTCTTTCCGTAGCCGTCCGCGGGTTGCCGTTTGTTCGGCGAAACCACCAGGTCTGAGCGGCAGGCATTGCCTGCATCACAAGCAAGCTGCCGATCTGTTAAACGAGCGGTCAACTGCCGGATTCAGGCTCAGATTCAGGGTCAAGGCCTTTACCCAGATACCCCTGTGCAATGCGGTAATATATTCGCCGCAGCGGCTTGCCGTCGCGCATGGCTACCTGCTCCTGTATCGGACCCGGTTGCACGAGCATCCGATCGATGTCATCGATTCTTGGGGTACGCGCGAGCTCGTGGCTCCTCATGCCCACCAGGATGATCGGCCGGGAAGTGGGTGGTTCCGATGGATACCAGAAATCATACATGGCGCCGCTGTCGCCAAACAGATTGCGCGAGCGTATCTCCATCGGCTTGCCACTGCGGTTGTAAAAGGCCAGGGAGGACGCTATCGACCATTTACTCATGCCTACCACAATGGGCTCTTGCCCGGTTCCTTGTCGAACTTCCGCTACAACCTGCTCGATTTCCTTTGTGGCCTCCCGCCAGAAATAGTGTTCGGACAAAGCGCCATAGGGGATGCCGGGAATGCCGAGCACCACGTAGTGCAGTACCAATGCGTAGAGAAAGACGCAAACTGCAATAGTGGGTTTCCACGCCGCTCTCACGCGGCGTGAGAGGGTACTGAAATCGCCTGCCTGGCCCATCAACCATGCCATGGTCGGCAGCAGCGCGAGCCATGTCGGCCCGGTCCAGTGAAACCGCTGCGACTCGGAAATGCTGAGAACGAAAAACACTGCCAGCGGCAAGCCGGTGAACACTCGTACGAATAGACGACGCCTGCGCGCAAAGGCGTTGCGGTCGCGCTCGGCCCCTGGCCACACCGTCATGGCTGCGGCAAGCAAGCCCACCGGCGTCAACAGGACCATAAGGTGGAGAAATAATAGATGTGCCGAGAATTGACCTTCACCTCCTCCCTTGGCCCGGTTTGACTGGAACATAATCGAGGCCCAGTCATTCTCCATATTCCAGATGATGACGGGGGAGAACAGCAGCAGGGCAAGCCCGGCGGCGAGGTAAGGCTGCGGACGGCGCAGCCAGCGACGCGAGGCCGGGTCCAGGATCACAAACAGCAACGCCGCCGGCCCCAGCAGGCCCAAGGTATACTTGGACAGGATGCCCAGGCCGAATGCGATACCCATGCCCAGCCAGGCGGAATTTTTATCGGCGATCAATGCCCGTTCCATGTAGTAAAGCGTCGCAGCCCAGGCGGCCACCAGTGGCGCATCCGTTGTCATCACCATGCCGGTGGAAAAGTAAAACGGTAGTACCGCCAGCAGCAGCACCGCGCGCAGGGCGGTGGATTCGTCATACAGGTTGCGTGCCAGCGCGTACAGGTAGCCCATTGTTATAAGGCCGCAAATGAATGCGCCGATGCGAACGCCGAACTCCGTATTGCCGAAGAGTGCGGTGCCCAGCCAGATCAGCCACGCAACCATGGGCGGGTGATCGTAAAAACTCAAATCCATGTGCTGGGCGTAATTCCAGTAGTACGCCTCGTCGGGAATCAGCTGCGCTTGTCCCAGGTAAATCAGGCGTAGCAGTATGGTAAAGGCGACAACACCGAGTGAAGCGACTCGCCAGCGCACATCCAGCGGTGGGAGGATCTTGCGTGACAGGGAATACGTAGAAGGCGGTACCGAGATAGTTAATGGCGGCCGTGACGGCAACGGCGGGAAAAATAGCCAGCATGGGGGAGATATGCCAGCCAAAGACCAGCAATGCCAGGATTCCACCACGCATCAGCAAGGCAAATAACCCGACAGTGAGGAAGCGCCCAAAATGGCGCCATCGTTGATCGTCGGCATGGCGGGGCCGGAACGGCCATTTCGAGTCGAGAAAGTAGTTCAACGCAGCGGCGGCGAAAAAACTCGCCATATGCGCCAACGCGAGACTCGCGCCAAAACTCGTGAACAACTGGAATAACAGCACGTCGGTGACGATCCCAGCCATCCCGGCTGCCGCGAATCGGCTGGCGCTGCGGAAGGGGACCGTACCGCCGGCCAGCGTCATCAGGCGTTGCAGATAAGTCATTGATGACGGAACGATAGCTTCATCCCTCCGCGCTGGGCTCCGGTACGTAGCGGCTACCGGCAGCGACGTCGTGGCTCCCGTCCAGCACCGGGGCTACCAAAGCAGGCGACCGCTCAGGCGGGTAGCTCAAATCGGCATCCATCACAACGATGACATCGCTCCGCGCAAGCGCCATCCCGGCCAGAATCGATCCCGTCAGATCCGGCTTTTCCCGCTGGTCATGCATCGGTTTAAATTCCGCCACTACCATAGCGTTTGCTAAAAATTGATTGGAGCTTACTGACAATCAAGTAAATTCATCATTTGAATATTTACCACCGGCATTTATTTTCCATGCGTTATTTTTGTAATGATAAACATAACATCTAGGCACTATTATTGCTTGGTTATGCGCATCTAATGAATCTAAAATTTTCTTATTTTGCTTAGTGATAGTGGTTGGTTTTAGATTAAATAATCTCAATTGAAATTCTGTTTCATTCCCTCCAAAAGGAAAATATGGATTGAAATAAAACTCGTCATTCCACATGTTATTTGCAAATGTTTTCGATGTGCATCCAAAACAAAAGCCATTAACAAAACCAACCTTTTGTGGATTTTCATTTCTACCATTACGATCATAAGAATATTGTATTTTAATGTCTTTTTTGTTAGTCCAAGCGTGACCAGGCTGATTTGTTATAGGACCGTAAATAACATTATCATCTGTGACAGATGAAACAAAATACTCCCAGGTTTCATTAATCCGAATATCATCATTGATAATAAAAATAATATCACATTTATTTTGAATGCATAAATAAACGCCTTTATTCCAAGCCCCCGTCAATCCGCCATTCCTAACCTGGTCATCTATTCTGATATAACTAAACTCATTATTTATACTGCAAAAATCTATAACTTTATAATTGTCTTTATGGCTGGATTCGTTATCAAATACAAATACGAATTTTTCATACTTGATATTTTCCAGTATGGAACTTAAACAAGGCAGGATAAATTTATTCACAAAATTGTGATAGGCAACGACTATTCCTATTTTCATAGCATGTTCTGATTAGCGAGTTGTAGGTTCTTTGGCTCAGGTAGAATACCCAAGCGCAGGAATAAAGCTATTTCAGGTGCTTCTTATAGGCTAGGACTTGACTTACAGCCTTACCCTCAGCACAAAATCTTTTGCTCAACAGTTTGTTCCAGACTAAAGAGCTTCTGCAGCCCTCCAAAGCATGTCCCGCGCCTCAATCAGATCCTGTTCCGTACATTCATTCCACTCATCCATACGATCGCGAAAAGCCGCCACTTCCCGGGTGAGATCAAGTTGCTTATAGTCAGGCGAGGTAAAGACTCTGGATACGAGCGCGCGGTCGGCTCGCAGGCGTGAATACTGCGCATAGACGAGGTCAGACGGAATGGGTAAGCGGTCATCTTTTACCCGGCCGATGCCACCGAAGCCGAAAGGGATTCCCGCGTTATGAACGATATCTGACAGGGTATTCATAAATTGACAGCGCAGCAATTCGAAGTGACTTTTCAGTCCAATATCAAGATGCAAGTCGTTCAACCCAATATGGATCTCGTCGATTCCTTTAAGCTGCACAATTTCCTCAATGCGTACCGCTGCCGCCGCTGTTTCGACCAGTAGCGAGACCTCTGCTCGACCGTCTATGTATTCAATGAAATTTGCAACATCTCCAGCAGTTCTAAACATAGGAAGCATAAGTACCTCTGCCCCAGCTTCAATGAACCGATCAATTTCTTCATCTAAACGGGGGTGTGGCGGATTGGTTCGCACGAAAAGCTTGCTCTTTTTGAGAACCTGCCTCAACGCTGGCAGCTGATTTTCCTCATGATCAGAAATCCAGGTGTTCAAATGCTGCTGTCGTGCCGCTTTACCCAGCATTTCAAGATCAAGACCGATACGGTTAATCCCTGCCTCGTCAGCACGTGTGGCGAGTTCGACATCATTAGTAAAAAGCGTTAATACAAAGTCGCTTCCGTAACTCATCCTCAGTTTCCTTCC
>CAWHQD010000022.1:0-20865 GCA_963831395.1 uncultured beta proteobacterium | reverse complement strand
ACGCATTGCTCCGAACAAAGCAGATTGCGGATCAGGGCAAATTCATTCAAGGGACTCGTCTCGGCGCCTGGCCGGAGGCGAACCGCGCGTTCTGCATAGACAAGGTACTCGGGGTATGCAGATACCGCGTTGCGCAATTCTACCGTTGCTGTCGAGGTGGAAATCTGGCCTCGGAAAGCGTCGATGATATCCCCGCGCAGAACCTTTCCGGTAAATGTTGCCCGTTTTAATACGAAATCATATATTTCTTGCTTATTCATTACTTTTTATACGTTTTCATGGCTTCATAGGATTGTATTCTGGTTGATGATTTCCAGGCAAGCAACTATCATCTTCCTCCCGCAGCGAAATGTAGAGAGACCTAACATGAAAAAAACCAAGGGGGCACTCGCCCTCCTTCGCAGAAATTGCGGGCAAGACAGGGCATATCAGCAGCAAGACCGTAAATACAAATGTCTTTACAAGCGTACGGTATGGGCCCGACGATGCTGCTCCACTGCCTTATGTGAGTGCGCGCAGCATGCTTGCTGTGCCGGGAATATCCATGGAGCTTATGGACTACCAAGGCAACGCTGCGCTATCGCGCTATGCAAAAAAGCTTCTCGGGATTGACGATGTTAGCCTGGGAACATTAAAAAGAAGTCGGTCAACAAGCTCGCCGCTTCTGCTCCGGCGGACCCCGTAAAAGAAAAATCACTTATCCCGGACTGTACCCCGACAGATCAGGAAGGGCTCCAGCATCGCGCACTGACTCGGAGAACAAGAGGAGGTGAATGCAAGGTTGCGGCAGGTACTGCTTCCCCTGTCAGACGGCCACTATGTGAGTGTGACGCCGCTTGAATCCAGCGGGCTTAGTGCCCTGCTTCGATCAAGGATTAAACCTCTCATAGACCCGGACCCAGACCAAAAGATACAGCGCTGGCGCAAGCCACTTCTGGTGAGCATGCCCATAGGCGGGAGTAAGCCGCAAAACGTGGGCATCCGGGTCCGGGATATGGCCTGCCTGTTTGTAAAAACACCCACGGCGAACTTTGCGGTTCAATCTGCGATACGTGCCGCCTTCAACGGTATTCGTGTTTTGCCTGCAGGACGCTGCTTCATGAATGGCGCAAATCAGGTCAGCTTGCAAAGGTGTGCGCCGGCCTGGACAAATGACAAAAAAGCACTGTTCGCCGAAAGTGTGCAGCCTCTTGTGCGAAATCTCCTTGAGCGTACAAGCGTCGCTTCCATACAGGTTCACGGGTTGCTGAAAAGCCAGTCAGCGGACGACAGGGAAGAAGCGTGGGCAGAAATAGAAGCCAGGCTCGGCTTTGTCCAGTCGGGCTTTCTCAAACCTGAAATGCGTTCGCCACGATGGGGGAGCGGCCCGCATGGGCCATCACAAATGCCATTGATCATTGGCTTATTCGGTGTGCCGAAAAAAATGATCCGCACAGAATCAGGGGATAACCCGATTCTGACGGCTTCCGCAAAAACGGTACTGGTAAACACGCTTGCCCGGGAGTTGACGTAATGCGCCGATATCTCGTCATACAGGATATTGCAGTACAGAGCGCGAACGCGCGGCCCCTGTGGTGGATTGTCGCCGCCGCCCCTGTCGTCCCGGCCGTGCAGTTTGCCCACGCTCTGGGGCGGGCAGCAGGCGCGTTGCCCAGTGGCATCCACCTGGTACACCATGACGCACAGCACCTTGGAGAGCCGGGGTTTCATTACGGCCGCTACGCGCCTCAGCAGCGGCGCGGCGCCATGCTTATCAGCGATGATGACTTTGCGAGTGGCAGTAAGCCGCGCAGCGCCAGCAAATCCCTGAAAAGTATCGGCACACTTTCGCTGCAGCCTACAGCCACGGCACACCTTGCCCTGTCGGTTGTGATGGAGTTCGAGGCATCCGCATTCTCAGGGTTGAAAAGTGACGCTGCCAGGCAATTCCTGGACGGAGCACGTTTTGCCGGCGGACAGATCATCCGGTACAAGGAACCTCAGGAGTTCGAAACCTTGCAATCCGCACTGAGGCAAATTGGCAGGGGATTTCTCGTAAACGACCGCACGGATCTCCTCCAAGGCCATCCTGATCCTCTGGACGCTTTAATAACTGCGTTGTATCCGGAACGGGAAGAAGACAGACAACCGTGGTTATGTCCGACAAATCTGGGTTACATCCTCGCTGAAACGCCGCGCCCGCGGCGTGGTGCTCGTCAGGGGCTTCCTCATGCATGGGGCGAGCCTTTGGCAGGACTGGTGCAGTTCAAGTCGTTGCGCGCCGCATTACACAACGGAAAGAATCCTGTGGCCTGGTCGGCACACTGGCTGAATAAATTTACCTGGGTTGTACAACAAAAAGGAGCTTGATAATGACCATTCATAAACTTCCCGGCGTTCTTGCATTTCAGCGCGCCATCGTCATCAGCGATGCCGTGTTTGAGAACGCCGATGGCAGCCCTTAGCTGTGATCCGGCATGGTATTCGCGGAAGCCAGAATCAGAGCAATGCCAAAAAAGAAGTGAGTAACATTCAGAATACCGATAGCGCAAAACTCAGCCAGGACTCATCCGTGCTGGCGGCAAAATTCTCTTTGAGAGCCCTTCCTCTTAAAAATTCGTTGAGCGCTGTTAACGGAGAATCAGCTCAGCTTTTCAGAACGGTCTTTGAAACGTTCTTGCACCAGATCGCGGAGTCGGAGTCCTTGCGCGACGTTTCCAGCCGCCTGGTCGCCAATATCTGTAACGGACGCTGGCTGTGGCGCAACCGTATCTGCGCCGAGGCAATCGCGATAAAAGTCACCGTTGGCAATGAGATTGCCGTGGAATGCAGCGGACTCGATTATCCTTTGAATGAATTTACGTTACCGACGGGCGCAACCAAAGTTGTCGATGCTTTAGTCGATGGATTCCGGGGTGTGAATTCACGTCCGATCACAATCGAAGCACACGTTGACTTTGGTGTCCCTGGCGCCGAAGTCTACCCGAGCCAGAATTATATTGACGGCAAACCCAAAGGATTCGCGCGTCCCCTTTACTGCGTGGCAAGCAAGCGGCTGGAAATATCCGATCCCGAGGATCGCAAAACCGTTGTTCGTGTCATGGGGCAAGCGGCGCTGCGTGACCAGAAGGTCTGGAACGCGTTGCGCACCATAGACACTTGGTATGACAGGGCCGCATCCAAGCCGATCCCCGTGGAGCCACTCGGCGCGAGCTTGGAAGACCAGCTATTTTACCGGCAGTACAACAATGGCAAAGGAAATTCCATGTTCGATTATTTGCGGCGGCTCGATGAGATAGCCAGAGGAAGTGATGAGGAACGCTTTACGATTGCCTGTCTCATTCGAGGTGGCGTTTTCTCATCCGACAGTGACAAAGCAGACAAAGAGAATAGAAGAAAAAATGAAGAACTCGAGCAGGCTACCGCGGCCGAAATCGAAGGAGAGTGACCGTGGAGCTGTACTATTCTTGACATTCACATAGGAAGCGTCCAGGCCGCGGAACCAGAGAGTACAAAACCACTCTCGTACCAGAGATCAGACGTCGACGACATCCCCGTGGCTGTCGTCTCGTCCCGCGCCGTGCGTGTCCTGCACGGGGGGTTCACCCGATGGCGCTACGAATCCGGGAGCCAGCCCTATGCGCTAGCCCTCCCTCAGGGTCTTGCCGTTCTGCGGGTGTTTTGTGCCCGGCGCGATGATCTGGATGAATTGGCTGACAGGACGGAAAAACATCCCTTCATGCGCGACTATGCGATCTACGGACGTATCCGTCGCGCGCCCATCACAGAGCAGACGCGCTGGGTTGAGTACCGGCGCTATCGTATCCCCAACCTGAACGCGATCGCCGTTAGCGGGCACGAGAATGAAAATATCGTCCGCCGTGACACGCGAATCAAACATGCGCGAAAGCTCCCGCATTTTGTTATTTTGAGCAAGAGTACCGGTAAGCTTGCGCGAATTTTTGTCGAACAGGAAAACTGGAGCGGCGAGATTCCACAAGGGTTGACGCCAGACTCATGGGGGCTATCCAGGCTTAGCGCTCCTTTTGCTGTCCCAGCGTTCTAAGTGGCGAGTCTTTGCGACCAAAGTTCAAGCCTGGACAAATTCTGCTTTTCAAGCGTGCGAACGTTTTTACTGGAGCATGTTCGCATCCAGCAAATGGAAGAACGCTTGATCATTTTAGGAAACACGGACGCCGAGGTGGAGCAGTTTTTTAACCTGCCGGAGCGCAACACGGCGTTTTTGCTGCTTGGTAAAGGTACCTCGATTACGGATGCCGCGGTAAGGCGCCTAGCTGACTCAAACGTCATGCTCGGGTTCTGCGGCTCAGGCGGTTCCCCCTTGTTCAGCGCGCTGGATATTACCTTCATGGTGCCGCAAAGCGAGTATCGCCCCACCGAATACATGCAAAGCTGGATGCGGCTCTGGCTGGACGAGAACACAGCGTATCGACGCCGCCCGTTTTCTCCTGAAAAAACGGCTCGCCATCACAGTAGACGCCTGGGATAAAAACACATCCCTGTGGCGAGAAAAAATCACTATTGCGGATTCTGTCATCCAACATTTTGAGGCAGGAATCAAGAATTCGGCCAGCACTTCCGAACTATTGTCCACTGAGGCGGCAATGGCGAGAAAACTCTATGCAACGCTGGCCAATGGGTTTCACGTCAATGAATTCAGCCGCCAGGAAGGTGCGGGAAAGTCAGATACTGTGGCAGATACAGTCAACTCCATGCTGGACCAGGGAAACTACATCTACGGCTACGCTGCCGTTGCGTTGCACGGCCTTGAAATTCGTTCGCGCTGCCGCTGCTGCACTCGGTAAGACCAGACGTGGGGCGCTTGTCTTTGATATTGCCGATCTTGTCAAGGACGCGCTGGTCATGCCATGCGCATTTGAGTTCGGTTCAAGGCAGGCAAAACAGAAAGAATTCCGCGCTGCTTTGATAGACCGAATGCAGCAGGCCAACATTCTGGACCTGCTGTTTAGCCTTCGTTCAGGACGTTTGCAAAAAATACAAGTAGAATCAGGTGTATACAGAAGCAAGCGAAATTTGAAGTCTAGCGGTTGATTTACTTTTTAACAATCTGATTCTGTAGCAATTCCCATCGAAAATGAACGATTCGCCGCCGTGTAGGCGGCTTAGAAGCAGTTGGGAACGCTTCAATTGTAAGACCGTAAGATATTCGCCGCCGTGTAGGCGGCTTAGAAGATGAGAGTATTGGGGCACAAAGGAACTTATTAATTCGCCGCCGTGTAGGCGGCTTAGAAGTTTTATCTGTTCCAGACGCCTAGTGACCGCATTATTCGCCGCCGTGTAGGCGGCTTAGAAGATTGCCTGTTCTAGAGGATATGATGGAAGCATTATATTCGCCGCCGTGTAGGCGGCTTAGAAGGCTATTCAGTTGATCCCCGTCGTTCAGGTTTGATTCGCCGCCGTGTAGGCGGCTTAGAAGTTGTTGGCAGGGGGTGTTGGCATTCAGTTCATATTCGCCGCCGTGTAGGCGGCTTAGAATGATATCGAATTCCATCAGCATGATGATTTCGCTCCAATATTCGCCGCCGTGTAGGCGGCTTAAGACGCGGATCATGGATTCGATAGGCGCAATCGGTCGAAATTCGCCGCCGTGTAGGCGGCTTAGAAGTAGGATTCCGCAGGCCTATAGGCCGATTGAAGTGATATTCGCCGCCGTGTAGGCGGCTTAGAAGTCTATCGGAGTCACTGGTTGACCGTTCGCTCGAATATTCGCCGCCGTGTAGGCGGCTTAGAAGTTTGCGCTGTTTGATCGAATGACTCGCTTCGACATAATTCGCCGCCGTGTAGGCGGCTTAGAGGCACGTCACGGCCCATATCCATACCGTTCACGCCAGCAATTCGCCGCCGTGTAGGCGGCTTAGAAGTCATTGCATCGCGACGTATCTGACTTCCCGAGATATGATTCGCCGCCGTGTAGGCGGCTTAGAAGTGGGCGCCAGAGTGCATGTGATTGGACCTGATATTCGCCGCCGTGTAGCGGCTTAAGATTCAGGAGTACCAAAAAATGGCGTACTGGATATTCGCCGCCGTGTAGGCGGCTTAGAAGTAGGAATGAGCCGCAATTAAATCTTCCTCCTATTCGCCGCCGTGTAGGCGGCTTAGAAGTCTGGCGGAACCTGGATATTTGTAGCGCGGCAATTCGCCGCCGTGTAGGCGGCTTAGAAGTCATATTATCCTGTTCCAGAATTGCCGGCGTTTAATTCGCCGCCGTGTAGGCGGCTTAGAAGTTGTCCCAAGGGATATGTTCTTAGGCGACGCCGTAAATTCGCCGCCGTGTAGGCGGCTTAGAAATCTAGTAGATCTTACTGGAATCTTATGGCCACTAATTCGCCGCCGTGTAGGCGGCTTAGAAGTCTCCGCCTATGTATTCAGTCTTAACCCCGAGCTTAATTCGCCGCCGTGTAGGCGGCTTAGAAGCTATGATGTCGCTCAAATGGCACCAAGAGCGCCCGCAATTCGCCGCCGTGTAGGCGGCTTAGAATTTAGTTGACTGCCCGGTGCTGGTGGCCGGAGTATTCGCCGCCGTGTAGGCGGCTTAAAGTTGTAGTGAACGTCAAAAAGTTGTTCTCGCGGCTAAAATTCGCCGCCGTGTAGGCGGCTTAGAAGGGATACAGATGCGTCCGCCCGATCAGCAGTCCAGATTCGCCGCCGTGTAGGCTGGCTTGAAGACGTGGCCGACTGTTTTATAAGCCATCTCGCCAAATTCGCCGCCGTGTAGGCGGCTTAGAAGTGCAACGTAGGTGGGGAGGAAGCCAGCAAGAAATTCGCCGCCGTGTAGGCGGCTTAGAAGATGGCCATATCGTTCCGTTCCTCTACGGCCGCCTATTCGCCGCCGTGTAGGCGGCTTAGAAGATCGCGACGGTTCCGAGATAGTGTCAGCAAATTCGCCGCCGTGTAGGCGGCTTAGAAGATTCAAGTCAACGACTTAATCGGAGTCCAGAGTTCATTCGCCGCCGTGTAGGCGGCTTGAGAAGCTTGTGAGCCTTGTATACGCGGTTCCCAAGGTTATTCGCCGCCGTGTAGGCGGCTTAGAAGTTAATCGAATCAAGATGTGACGAACTATGGCCCCGCCCATTCGCCGCCGTGTAGGCGGCTTAGAAGTTTTATCGGGGCGAATGGCCTATCTGCTCCTCACTTTATCTGTTAGCTATAGGCATCGTATAAAAAATTGGGGCAGACTCACGGTATTATGATGAATTCAATTTTCTTGAATTGCTCCCGCATCCGTTAGCGTAATGATATGAAAGGCATCGACCTCATCGATACGCTATAATCCTCGTTTTTTCGCTTCGACAAATGCCAACGCTGCAAGGAAACAAGCTAACGTGCGTGCGCGGCGACCGCAAGTTATTCAGCGACGTCAATTTCTCGCTTGAAACAGGCGGTTTGATGCAGGTTCAAGGCCCCAATGGCAGCGGTAAAACGAGCCTTCTACGCATGCTGTGCGGGCTTGCAACGCCCGCCCACGGCGAAATTCGCTGGGACGGTGTTGAAATTCGCTCCCTTGGTGGAAGTTATCATGGCGCAATGACGTATCTCGGCCATTTGAGCGGCGTAAAAGACGATTTGACCGCTATCGAGAATCTTCGTATTTCCAGTGCTCTGGCAGGTGTCGAAATCGATGAGCGCAAAGCCCATGAAGCCTTGCAGCACATGGGATTGGGGGGGCGCGAGCTATTGCCGGCCAAGGTATTGTCGCAGGGGCAGCGGCGCAGGGTGACATTGGCGCGCCTGCTGGTGTGCCATACCGTCCTGTGGATACTGGATGAGCCTTTGACAGCGCTGGATACTACTGCGGTAAAGCTGATACAAGGTTTAATGGAGCGGCACCTGGAACATGGCGGCATGATAGTGATGACGACGCATCAGGAGATCGAGATAACTTCTGTTGCAACCCAGCGGTTGCAGCTCGCCTGACATGTTTCTGTGGATAATTCAGCGCGATCTTCTGCTCGCGATGCGGCGGCGGGCAGACGTCTTGACGACCCTGTTTTTTTTCATCATCGTGGTGAGCCTGTTTCCCCTCGGCGTGGGGCCGGAAATGAACATGCTCCGGACCATGGCGCCGGGCGTCGTATGGGTAGCGGCGCTGCTGGCCTCCATGTTGTCGCTGGGGCGGATGTTTTCCAGCGATCATGCGGACGGCACACTGGAACAGATGTTGCTCTCGCCCCAGTCGCTATCCCTGCTGGTGTTGGGCAAGGCGCTGGCGCACTGGCTGGTAACGGGCGTGCCGCTGGTGCTGATGGCTCCCGTGCTGGGCATCCAATATGATCTGTCCGCCGATGCGCTACTGGTGCTGACAGCCTCCTTATTGCTGGGAACACCCGTATTGAGTCTGATTGGCGCCATCGGTGCAGCGCTGACTCTGGGATTGCGAGGTGGCGGAGTGCTGGTATCGCTACTGGTGTTGCCCCTGTATATACCCGTATTGATATTTGGCGCAGGTGCGGTGGAAGCAAGCGCGGCAGGCCTGGGGGCTGGAGCACACATGTCGCTGCTCGGGGCGTTTCTGCTGGCGTCTCTGGCCCTTGCGCCATGGACGGCGGCCGTCTCATTGCGGATTTCCATGGAGTAAGGAAAAACCAATTCTGAATTCAAGGTTTTTGGGTTAAAATTTGAAGTTAAGCACGTGAGGCCAAAACTTCAATTACCGACCTCATAGGGAGCTCAGTATTTTTTAACATGGCGATTAACTGGTTCAAATATTCCTCTCCGGCAAGTTTCTATTCCCTTGCCGGCAAAATGATCCCCTTTTTTTCCGTCGCCGCGGTTGTATTGTTCGTGGCAGGGCTTTATATCGGGTTCTTCGTGGCGCCCACCGATTTTCAGCAGGGTGAAGCTTATCGCATCATTTTCATTCACGTTCCTGCCGCATGGCTATCCATGTTTCTCTACGTGATAATGGCCATGTGGTCCGGCATCGGCCTTGCGTTCAATACCCGCCTTTCCTCCATGGTCGCAACGGCGATTGCGCCGACCGGGGCAATGTTCACTTTTCTTGCCTTGTGGACAGGCGCGCTGTGGGGCAAACCCATGTGGGGAACCTGGTGGGTATGGGATGCGCGGCTCACGTCGGAACTGATTCTGCTGTTTCTCTACATTGGCTTCATGTCGCTGCAGGCGGCAATAGATGACCCGCGCCGGGCAGATAAAGCGGGGGCGATGATCGCTCTGGTGGGGGTGGTTAACGTTCCGATCATCTATTTCTCGGTGAAATGGTGGAATACCCTGCATCAGGGCGCTTCCGTCAGTCTTACCCAATCCCCCAAAATGGCCACCACCATGCTGACCGGAATGCTGATCATGTCGCTCGCATGCTGGATGTATGCAATTGCCGTGATACTGATACGCACGCGCGCCATTATTCTGGAACGTGAGCGCCACACCGTGTGGGTAGGAGCAACTGCAAGAGGCCACACTGTGAGCTGGACCAGCCTGTCGGAATTTCTGAATATGGGCGGATACGGATTCTATGTATGGGGATCCTATCTGGTGGCGCTTCTCTGCATCGCCGGAGAAATTGTTCTGGTTTTCAACCGCAGGCGAACTTTGCTCAGACATCTCAGTCTGATTCATCAGTCAACTAAACAAGAGAAGGGAAATGAAACCACGTCATAAAAAACTGGCAATTATCGCTTCGAGCGTGACGGCGCTAGGCGTCGCTTCAATACTGGTGTTGAATGCATTCCAGAGCAATCTGGTATTCTTCTTCAGCCCCACCCAGGTAGCCAACAAGGAAGCGCCTGTGGGCAAGAGCTTTCGCATCGGCGGCCTGGTGGAAGAAGGCAGCGTCAAGCGTCAGAACGACGGCGTGACAGTGAATTTCGTGGTGACGGATACCGCAAAAGTTATCCCGGTTGTATATACGGGGATTCTTCCCGATCTGTTCAAGGAAGGCAAAGGCGTGGTAGCTCAGGGAAAGCTGGCGCAGGACGGCATTTTCCGCGCGGATGAGGTACTTGCGAAACACGATGAAAATTACATGCCGCCGGAAGCCGCCGACGCGCTTGATCAAGCGGATAAGGCACGCAAAACCGTACTGATGCAATAGCGTAAATAGCGAAGGTTTGACAGGATCAGGACACCTTCTCCTGTCAAACCCGGCCCAAACCTGGCCACGTCCATATTTTCAATCCATAACTCATAGCCCTGACCATGATCCCAGAACTTGGTAATTTCGCTCTGATCCTCGCCCTCCTGCTGGCGCTTATACAAGGCACCCTGCCCATTATCGGTGCAGCCCGCGGCATCCCCTCCTGGATTGCGCTGGCCCGGCCGGTGGTTCAGGGACAATTTGTGTTTGTCGTCATCGCGTTCTTCTGTCTTGCCTATTCGTTCGTCACCAGCGATTTTTCGGTAATAAATGTCGCGCAAAACTCCAACTCGAAATTGCCTCCGGAGTACCGGTTTGCCGCAACCTGGGGTTCACATGAAGGCTCCCTGTTGCTGTGGACATTAATGCTGGCGTGCTGGTCGGTTGCAGTCAGTGTATTCAGCCGTCATCTGCCGAATGAAATGGTGGCGCGGGTGCTGGGCGTTATGGGTCTGGTGAGCGTAGGCTTTCTCCTGTTCATGCTTTTCACTTCCAATCCTTTCGAACGCATGCTCCCGGCTGCCATGGAAGGAAGCGATCTCAACCCCTTGCTGCAAGATCCGGGCATGGTGGTTCACCCGCCCATGCTGTATATGGGTTACGTGGGCTTTTCCGTCGCGTTTGCTTTTGCCATTTCCGCACTGCTCAGCGGGCAAATGGATGCAACCTGGGCGCGCTGGTCGCGTCCATGGACGACCGTCGCATGGATGTTCCTCACCATCGGCATCATGCTGGGAAGCTGGTGGGCCTATTACGAGCTTGGGTGGGGCGGCTGGTGGTTCTGGGATCCGGTCGAAAACGCTTCCTTCATGCCATGGCTGGTAGGAACGGCACTGGTTCATTCCCTTGCGGTAACGGAAAAACGCGGGAGCTTCAAGAGCTGGACCGTACTGCTGGCAATATGCGCGTTTTCCTTGAGCCTGCTCGGTACATTCCTGGTTCGCTCGGGTGTGTTGACTTCCGTACATGCTTTCGCAACCGATCCCAAGCGCGGCATTTTCATCCTGGCCTTTCTGGTTATCGTCATCGGAAGCTCCCTGCTGCTTTTTGCCTGGCGGGCCCCAAAAATCGGATTGGGCGGCAAATTTGAACTGGTATCGAGAGAATCGATGCTGCTCGGCAACAATCTCTTGATGATGGTCGCGGCAGGAAGCATCCTGCTGGGTACGCTTTATCCCCTGATCATGGATGCGCTTGAGCTCGGCAAGATATCGGTTGGCCCGCCCTACTTCGAAGCCGTATTCGTGCCATTGATGACGCCGGCTGTTTTTCTGATGGGCCTGGGTCCCCTCGCACGCTGGAAACAGGCGCACCTGCCCGAGCTTATGGTGCGTTTGCGCTGGGCTTTTGCCGTAAGTCTGGTTAGCGCCCTGCTGATGCCGTTCGTCATGGGCGAATGGAAACCATTCGTAAGCTTCGGTTTGCTGATGGCATTCTGGGTCATTGCCAGCATAGCCGTAAGCCTGATGCATCGCCTGCGGAGCAGCGGCAAGAAGGGATTATTCGCGAAACTTGCCGCGCAATCACGCAGCTATTACGGCATGCATTTTGCACATCTGGGCATAGCGGTGTTCATTATCGGCGTAACGCTGGTTGGCGGTTATGAGACCGAAAAAGACGTACGCATGGAAATTGGCGAGACCGTCGAAGTCGGAGGTTACACCTTCCGTTTCAATGGCGTCCACAAGGCGCCGGGGCCCAATTACATGGCCGATATCGGCAATATGGACGTGCTGCGCAATGGTGAAAAGGTTGGCGCCATGGAACCGGAAAAACGGGTTTACAACGCATCGGGAATGGCGATGACCGAAGCCGCAATCGACACTGGCATCCTGCGCGACCTCTATGTTGCGTTAGGCGAACCGCTGGAGAACGGAGCATGGGTGGTACGTGTCTACCACAAGCCGTTTGTGGACTGGATCTGGTTCGGGTGCCTGTTGATGGCGTTTGGAGGAGCACTGGCTGTGACCGACCGGCGTTACCGTCTGTCGCCGCGCAAGGAACGTGAGCCTGTCGATGACAGAAAAGTTACCGGCAAGAAAATCCCGGCCGGCAAGAAAGCACCGGCTGCGCCCATGATTGCGAGGAGCAAGAAGGCATGATGCGTTTTCTGCTGCCGCTGGCGGCATTTATCGTACTTGTTGGTTTTCTGCTGGTAGGACTGAACCTGAATCCCAGGCAGGTTCCTTCCCCGTTGATCGGGAAACCCGCCCCTGATTTCCAGTTGGAACAACTGCACGAGTCGGAAAAAACGCTCACAGTCCAAAGAAAATCTGGGCAAGGTATGGCTCTTGAATGTATGGGCTTCATGGTGTGTCTCCTGCCGGCAAGAGCATCCGATACTGGTTGAGCTGGCCAAATCCGGCATCGTGCCCGTCTACGGCCTCAACTATAAAGACGAGCGCGACCTGGCTTTGCAATGGCTGAGGCAGTTCGGGGACCCTTACACGGTCAGCGTCCGTGATCCGGAAGGCAGGACAGGCATCGAGTATCGGCGTCTACGGCGTGCCGGAAACCTATGTCATCGACAAGAACGGAGTAATCCGATACAAGCAGATCGGGCCTGTAACAGTAGAAGCACTTGAGACGAAAATTTTGCCGCTGGTTAAGGAACTGCAGGGATGAGTCTGGCGCTTTTATTTCCATCATCAAGCCTTACCTCGACGCACAAGCGCGACGCTGCGCGGAAAAGCGCCTTCGGCCTGAAAAAATTCGCGCTACTGCTCGCCTTGATGCTTCTGGTATCTTCCGGATGGGCGAAGGAGGCCGCGCCCGTTGCCGAGGATCCCGAGATCGAGAGACGCATGATTGCATTATCCGAAGATTTACGCTGTCTCGTATGCCAGAACGAATCGCTGGCGGGCTCACGGGCGGATTTCGCCAACGATCTGCGGCGCGAAATCCGCGAACAGATGCAAGCAAACAAAAGCGATAAGGAAATTGTCGATTTTCTGGTGGCGCGTTATGGTGATTTCGTGCTCTATAATCCGCCGGTCAAGCCTACGACCATATTCCTGTGGTTCGGTCCTTTCATTTTTCTGATAATCGGTGCGGTAATACTGTTTGTCTATCTCAAACGCCGCCGCAGCCAGATTGAAGAACCAGTGCTATCCGAACAGCAACGCAAGCAGGCTGAAGCCCTGCTAAAGGAAAGCAAGGGTAATAACGCATGACGTCATTTTGGGTTGTGGCCGGCATATTCATTGTCGGCGCATTGCTGTTCGTACTTCCGACATTGTGGAGCAAAAAGAATCGTCCGGGTGGCGTGGCCCGCGACGCGACCAATGTCAGCATTTACCGCGATCAGTTGGCCGAACTTGATAGCGATTTCCGCAATGACATTCTGACTCACGAGCAATATGAACAAAGCAAGCGGGAGCTGCAGCAACGAATGTTGCAGGATGTCTCCGAAGGAGAAACCATGACAACCGCAATCATGGGCGGCAACCGCAATGTTGCAACCATCACATTGACCACTCTGGCGGTACCGCTTCTGGCGGTTTCGCTCTATCTCTGGCTGGGCAATACGAAAGCTTTACTGCCACAGCCAGCCATGGAGCAGATGCCGATGGGTGCGGCGGCAGATGATGGAGGTCACGCAAATATTTCATCGGTGCTGGAAAACCTCACGGCACGCCTGAGGGAACAGCCTGATGATGTGGAAGGCTGGCTCATGCTGGGACGAACCTACGCCATGATGCAACGTTTCAATGAAGCAAAGGATGCCTACGAAAAAGTACTGGCGTTGTCCCCGGATAACTCGGAATTCATTACCGATTATGCGGACATTGTCGCGATGACGAACAATGGCAGCCTGCTTGGGCAGCCGTTAGAACTGATCAACAAGGCACTGCGCCTCGATCCCGGCAACCCCAAAGCCCTGGCGCTGGCCGGCACGGCTGAATTTGAGCAGAAAAAATACAAGGAAGCTGCCGCATACTGGGAAAAACTGCTGGCGCTCATCCCCGCGTCCGAGGCCGACCTGGTGAATTCGATAAGCGCCAGCATTGCGGAAGCGAAATCCCTGGCGTCAGGAAAAGGTAGTCTGGTGGCAAGAGCACAGCAACAGTCTTCGGGTGGGCAAACTCCGCCTCCTGCGGAAAACAAACCCGAGTCGGTCGCCGCTGCCGGGGCTGCTACCTCAGGCACGCTTTCCGGCACAGTAACGTTGAGCCCTTCCCTGGCCGGCAAAGCATCGCCCAACGATAGCCTGTATATCTTTGCTCGCGCTAAAACCGGCCCAAAGGCTCCGCTGGCGACCTTGCGCTTGCAGGTAAAGGATTTACCCGCGTCCTTTTCGCTGAACGACTCCATGGCCAGGTCCGGTGTCCAGCTATCCACTTTTCCAGCAGAAGTGGTGGTAGGTGCGAGAATCTCGAGATCGGGCTCTCCTATGCCACAGAGCGGCGATCTGCAAGGTTTCAGTCAACCAATCAGGATCGGCGGCAAGGATATCAAGGTCGTAATCGATCAGCAGCTACCCTAGCGGATGCCACACCCGAGATATCCATGGTATCCATGGATATCTGCTTGCCGCCGTGCCAAGTGTAGGGTGCAATAAGCGAAGCGCATTGCACCGCATGAAGAACTTACCCAATACGCGGCCTTCCGGCTTAATCAGCATTGCGTGCGGCATGTACTTGCCCTACTGCCGGTTCACTGCAATGTCGAGGTGATGACTTGACGGCTCGAACTTAACGGGCATTTCATACAGCGGCCATGTGCTTCGCTTATTGCGCCTACCCCATGTTGTAGACGTTCGCCCCCTATCCGGGCCCTGTAAACATCCCCTTCCCGCAAAACCCACCGCGCGCCCCTAAGTACGAGGGACTTCTTGGAGATTTTCAGCTAGCGCAATTGGTGATTGACCCACAGAGCAGCCGTAACCAAAAGCACGGCGCCCGCCTGGTGAGCTGCCGCCAGCGACAGAGGGACGACAAGCAGCAATGTGGAAATACCCAGGCTTATCTGCACTGCCAGCATGACCAATAATAGAGTGCAGGCCAGGCGAGCTGAACCAGACAGCGGCAAACTCCTGGATTTAAACCAGAAGATTGAAATCAGAATCGCCAGTGTCCATGCAATCAGACGGTGATCGAACTGGACTGTCGTCATGTTATCAAAGAAATTCAGATACCATGGCTCCAGCATGAATAGTTCCGGCGGGATGATGTGACCATCCATCAAAGGAAAAGTATTGTAAGCCAGACCCGCGTGGATACCCGCTACAAAACCGCCCGATAACACCATTATGAATATCAGGGTGGTCAGGGCAATCGAGAAACGGCGCAAACTTCGTAATTTACTGTTTACAAGTGATGACCCAGCAGGGTAAAGCAGATCCAGCGCCACCCAGAACATTGCGGCATAAATCGCAAAGGCAAGCCCCAGATGGGCTGTCAGCCGATACTGACTTACATGCGGATTATCCACCAGCCCGCTCTTTACCATGTACCAGCCCATTCCGCCCTGCAATCCTCCTAAAATAAAAATTCCCGTCAGCTTGAGGCCCAATGGACGATCGATTGCCTTTTTCGCGATGAAATACAGGAACGGGAAAAAGAAAGCCAGTCCGATGACGCGGCCCAATAGCCGGTGAAAATATTCCCACCAGAAAATATACTTGAATTCATCCAGGCTCATGCCGAGATTGATCTTTTTATACTGGGGCGTCTGGTGGTATTTTTCGAAAAGCTCATCCCAGTCACCTTGACTGAGCGGAGGCATGGTGCCAACAATAGGCTGCCATTCGACAATGGACAGTCCGGAATGGGTGAGTCGCGTGACGCCGCCGACAACCACCATGGCAAATACCAGAGCGCAGCAAACAAGCAACCAGATGGCAATTGGTTTCTGCATGATAAAATGGAGATTCAACTATAAGGGGAAATTAACGATAGCGAATGAATCGCTCGTTCAGGGATTTTTTAAACCAGGGATTTGCAAATTTATTTCGCACGCATCAGACGTTGTTTGTCGCGCACCCACTCTTTCTGTTTCTCGGATTCGCGCTTGTCATGCTGCTTCTTGCCTTTGCCAAGACCGATTTCAAGTTTGATTTTGCCCGCTTTATAATGCATATCCAGTGGCAGCAGCGTGTAGCCCGCGCGCTCCACCTTACCGATGAGCCGTTTGATTTCCTCGGCATGCAACAACAGCTTTCGAGTACGGACCGGATCCGGCAGGATATGGGTGGAAGCCGTCGGCAAGGGGCTGATATGACAACCGATAAGAAACAATTCACCTTTACGGATGACGACATAAGCTTCTTTTATCTGCACCCGCCCCGCGCGAATCGCCTTGACCTCCCATCCCTCGAGAACCGCCCCGGTTTCATATTTTTCCTCGATAAAATAATCGTGAAAAGCTTTCTTATTCTGAACAATACTCATGTAAGGGAAGAAAAAGGGTGAGTTCCACGCCGGTTTCGTGTATTTTAACAGCTTTCAATACTATCTCGTTGGATCAGCGCAGTTTATCTTATGGCTGAAATCGAAAAATCGGTACTGATCGGTTATTCTGCGAGCCGTATGTTTGCATTAGTGGATGCAGTGGAAGACTATCCCAAGTTCTTACCCTGGTGCGGAGGTTCATCCGTTGTTCGGCAGGATGAATCGGTTACGCATGCGACCATCATGATCGATTATCATCACATCAAGCACAGCTTCACCACCGAGAATACCCGAAAGCCGCCGGAATTGATCACCATGACACTTCTGAACGGCCCGTTCCAGAATCTTGACGGCCACTGGCGTTTCGTTCCCCTGGCCGAAAACGCCTGCAAGATAGAATTTCGCTTGCATTACACGTTCTCGCACATTTTTCTTGAAAAACTGGTGGGCCCGGTATTCTTCATGATAGCCAACAGCTTTGTGGAAGCATTCATCGAGCGTGCGGAAGAAGTTTATGGAAGTTCATGAACGAAAAATCGAGATCGAAGTAGCGTACGCTTTGCCGGAAAATCAGCTTGTCCGGCGTTTGGATCTTCCAGCCGGAACGACAGCGAAGCAGGCTATGGAATTTTCCGGAATTACCAGTCTCTTTCCGGAAATCGATCTTTCCCGCAACAAGCTGGGCATATTTGGCAAGCTGGTCAGCCCTGACACGGTTCTGCATGATCGCGATCGCGTGGAAATCTATCGGCCCCTAGTCGTTGACCCAAAGGAAAGCCGCAGAAAACGCGCGAAGGAGCTCGGTTCGAAGAGGAAGATTGAAGCGTAAGCGCGAATCTCCCGTGACCCGCCTCAAATAATAATGATCATAACCTGTCAACGAAGATTAGATACTGGGGCATTGTAATCTGCGCCGCAGGCAAGCTCGACCTGAGGTTCATCCCCATAACCCCCCTGGTTTCGCTATAATGCCGCTTTGTGAAGGATCAATATCATGCGACTGGTTGAGAAAGCTCTAACCTTTGACGATGTTTTGTTGCTTCCCGCCCACTCCGTGGTTTTACCACGCAATGTCAATCTGACTACCCGGCTTACCCGCGGCATTTCTCTGAATATTCCCCTGGTTTCAGCCGCCATGGATACGGTTACCGAGGCGCCGCTTGCGATTGCGCTCGCTCAGGAAGGCGGTATCGGCATCATCCACAAGAATATGCCGGCAGAATCCCAGGCGGCCCATGTGGCCAACGTCAAGCGGTTCGAAAGCGGTGTCGTGAAAGATCCCATTACCATCCCGCCGGACATGACGGTGCGGGAGGTGCTCAATCTCATCCGCAAATACAAGATATCCGGCTTACCGGTGGTAGAAGGCTCAAAAGTCGTGGGTATCGTCACCAATCGGGACCTTCGCTTCGAAACCAATCTGGATCAACCCATCAAGAATATCATGACGCTGAAAGAGCGTTTGGTGACGGTAGGCGAAGGGACCAGCCGCGAGGAAGCGATGGCGCTGCTGCACAAATACCGGTTGGAGCGAGTGCTGGTCGTGAATAGCGATTTCGAACTGCGCGGATTGATAACCGTGAAGGACATTATCAAAACCTCGGAACATCCCAATGCGTGCAAGGATGATCTTGGACGCTTGCGGGTGGGCGCCGCTATCGGGGTTGGCGAAGGCAGCGAGGAACGCGCGGAAGCGCTAGCCGAAGCAGGCGTGGACGTAATCGTGGTGGATACCGCGCACGGCCATTCGCAGAGCGTGCTAGACCGTGTCCGCTGGGTAAAAAAACGATTTCCGGGAATACAGGTCATTGGTGGCAATATCGCTACCGCTGCTGCTGCCCGTGCGCTGGTAGATCAAGGGGTTGATGCGGTAAAGGTCGGAATTGGCCCTGGCTCGATCTGTACCACGCGTATCGTTGCAGGAGTGGGTGTGCCGCAGATCACCGCAATCAAGAACGTATCCGATGCATTGGCAAATACAGGGATACCGTTGATTTCCGATGGTGGCATCCGCTATTCCGGCGATATCGCCAAGGCAATTGCAGCCGGAGCAAGCTCTGTGATGCTGGGAGGATTGTTCGCCGGGACGGAGGAAGCGCCTGGCGAAATCGAGCTATTCCAGGGCCGCTCTTACAAGACATACCGCGGCATGGGGTCGCTTTCCGCCATGCAGCAAGGTTCAAGCGACCGCTATTTCCAGCAAGCCGAGCAGGATACGAGGAAGCTGGTGCCGGAAGGCGTGGAAGGCCGTGTCCCGTTCAAAGGCAGCGTTATCGCGGTAATCCATCAGCTCGTAGGTGGCGTACGCTCGGGTATGGGCTACCTTGGCTGTGAAACCATCGACGACATGCATGCAAAAGCCGAGTTCATCGAAATCACCTCCGCCGGCATTCGTGAATCGCACGTCCATAACGTGCAGATTACCAAGGAAGCGCCGAACTATCGCGTGGAATAGCAACCGGTGTAGCGGTCATATCCCGGTAGAGCTTCCGGTTGCCGTCCATGTGAATAACGATGCTCTCTACCTCCGCCCGGCATTTATCCGCCCATTTAAAATTTCCGCTCTGGTTTCTTATCGGGACTGTCACGCAAGATATTTCTGGCGCAATACATCATGCATCAAAAAATACTCATCCTCGATTTTGGCTCCCAATATACACAGCTGATTGCCCGCCGGGTACGGGAAAACAACGTCTACTGCGAGATTCATCCGTGCGACATCAGCTCTCAAGTTCGTCAGAGATTTTGCGCCGGTCAGGCATTATTCTTTCGGGCGGCCCGGCTTCCGTAGCCGAAGATAAAACACCACGGGCTCCACAAAGTGTCTTCGAACTGGGCGTGCCGGTAATGGGTATTTGCTACGGCATGCAGACGATGGCCGCGCAACTGGGCGGCGCGGTTGAAAATGCCAGGGTGCGCGAATTTGGCTATGCTGAAGTGCAGGCGCGAGACCAGACGACTCTGCTGCGGGACATTCACGACCGTACCGATGCGGCAGGTAAACAGGTACTCGATGTATGGATGAGCCACGGCGATAACGTAACAGCGCTTCCTCCCGGCTTTGAAGTCATGGCAGGCAATGCCGCCACTCCGCTGGCCGCCATAGCGGATGAGAAGCGAAAATTTTACGGCATGCAATTCCACCCCGAGGTCACCCACACCCTGCAGGGCAAGGCTATTATCGAACGGTTCGTGCACGAAATCTGCGGAGCCGGTCATGATTGGAACATGCCCGATTATATGGATGAAGCGATTGGCAGGATCCGTTCGGAGGTAGGAGCGGACGAAGTCATTCTGGGCCTGTCAGGTGGCGTCGATTCATCGGTAGCCGCAGCATTGATTCATCGCGCCATCGGGAAGCAACTCACCTGCGTGTTCGTGGATAACGGCCTGCTGCGGCAAAATGAGGCTGAACAGGTAATGGATACTTTTAGCAGAAACCTGGGCGTAAAAGTCATCCATGTCGACGCCAGCGCGGAGTTTCTGAAACATTTGCAAGGTGTCGCCGATCCGGAAGCAAAGCGCCGTATTATCGGCCGGGAATTTGTCGAAGTATTTCAGCGTGAAGCCGCCAGAATTTCCAATGCCAGGTGGCTGGCCCAAGGAACGATTTACCCTGACGTAATCGAATCCGCAGGGGGTAAAACAAAAAAGGCTCATACCATCAAATCCCATCATAACGTAGGCGGCCTGCCCGATACGCTGCATCTGAAACTTCTGGAACCCTTGCGTGAATTATTCAAGGATGAAGTGCGCGAACTCGGGCTGGCGCTGGGCCTGTCGCACGACATGGTCTTTCGCCATCCTTTTCCCGGGCCCGGCCTGGGCGTCCGTATTCTTGGCGAAGTAAAGCGCGAATATGCCGAACTGCTGCGGCGGGCCGACGCGATCTTCATTGAAGAATTACGCATCTCGGGCTGGTACGAAAAAACCTCCCAGGCCTTTGCGGTATTCCTGCCGGTAAAATCGGTGGGCGTGATGGGTGACGGACGCACCTACGATTATGTGGTAGCGTTAAGGGCGGTGCAAACCGAAGACTTCATGACAGCCCATTGGGCCGAACTTCCCTATACCCTGCTGGCCAAAATATCAAACCGCATCGTTAACGAAGTACGCGGCATCAACCGCGTAGTTTACGATATCTCCGGCAAACCCCCCGCGACCATCGAGTGGGAGTGATTCCGCGTCTGGCATGGCCAGGCACCTGATGGCATAAAAGGCAGCTAAGCCCGTGTACCTTCGCGGTTTTTTGTTTTTCTGTCTGGCATGGCCTGGCAACTGATGGAAGCACCAAGCACGGTTTTAGCATGGCAGCAGCCGTTCCTCTTCGACACCGACGGCCAAAGGATCAGGTAGGAG
>CAWHQD010000021.1:0-39612 GCA_963831395.1 uncultured beta proteobacterium | reverse complement strand
AAGTGGAGATGCATTTCTTTTCGGCGCGGAAAGTCGTGGGCTCCCGGCGCAGATATTGGAGAGCTTCCCCGAACAACACCGCCTCCGCGTGCCCATGGTAACGAGGCAGCCGCAGCCTCAATCTATCAAATACGGTTGCAGTGGTGGTTTACGAAGCGTGGCGTCAGATGGGGTTTGAAAAAGGCATATAGAGCCTTACTGCAGAAAACGGCCTGCTTTCACAGTTCAATAATTTTCTTTCTTCGGTTCGCGGTTTAGCAGCGCTTCCACCGCCAGTCTGGCCGGCACCCCTTCATGTAGTATGCTGCATACAGCCTTGGTGATCGGCATCTCCACTTTCAGTTGCTGGCTAAGCCGCAACACTTCCCGCGCCGTGTGAACGCCTTCAGCCGTATGCCCCAGTTCCCGCAGTATGTCCGGGAGCGGATGGCCTGCTGCAAGCGCCAGCCCCACCCGGCGGTTGCGGGACAGGTCGCCTGTGCAGGTTAGTATCAGATCTCCCGCTCCAGTTAATCCAATGAAGGTTTCCATGCAAGCCCCGAGCTTCAGGCCCAATCGGGTCATTTCCGCCAGGCCTCGGGTAATCAAGGCCGCCCGGGCGTTGTAGCCAAATTCCATGCCGTCGGAAATACCCGCGGCAATCGATATGACATTTTTAACCGCGCCACCTGTTTCGACGCCCACGATATCCTTGCACGAATAAATTCTCAGCCTGGTGGTGTGCAATTGCGCGGCGACGCTACGCGCAAATTCCTCGTCAGGAGAGGCGAGCGTCACGGCGGTGGGAAGTCCCTGCCCCACTTCGTGCGCGAAACTGGGACCCGACAAGACCCCGCAAGGTGCTACCCCGGCGTATTCCTCTTCTGCCACCTGATGAGGCATCTTCGCCGATTGCGCCTCGAATCCCTTGCATCCCCAAACTACCGGCACAGATTTTCCACAAGCTACGATCCCGCGCAATGTGTCACGCAATCCCGAAACCGGGACGACGATCAGAGCAAGTTCCGCGTCCTCAATGGCGGCATCGAGAGCGGAGGTCAGTTGCAAGGACTCGGGCAAAGGGAAATCAGGAAAATAGCGCCTGTTGATGCGCTGGGAGCCAAGCTCGGCAACATGGTCCGGATTTCGGGACCATAAAGTAACCTGGTGGGAAGAATTGGAATTGGCGCTGAGACTGATGGCGAGCGCGGTACCCCATGCACCCGCGCCCAGCACGGCTATTCTCATGAACCCCAGACCTGATTGGTTCTGACGTAACCCTCTTGACCGTCGCGGTGGCGCACCTTCACCCAGCCGTTTGCCGCAGGCTCAAGCATTTCCATGATGACGTTTTGCTGCGCCCGGAATATAAGCGCCGAATTTACATTCGCGGTGTGATAAACCTCTGCCAGCGGCACGTTGACAATCACATAACGCTTTTCGCTCAAGGCTTTTTCTTCCACCCAGGCAAGCGTGCCCTCGCTATCGCGGATCTTGACCCAGCCTTCGACTTTCACCACCGCCTCTACCGGCAGATCGCGGCTCGCGGCATATAATTTGACGGCCTTGAGGGACGGCGCGTCATACATGATCACGGCATTATCGTTTATCGAAAAAAACTCAAACGCCGCAATGGCATGTGCCGGAAACGCCAGCGCCGCAATTCCCAGCACTACCAGACCCCGGCTGTGCTGAAAGATTTTCAGCAATGCGGCACATGCAAACCTCATGTTAATGCGTCACTTTTTGTGTTTCTTCCATCTTTTCCGGTGTGGTGGCTTTCTGCTCGGCCTGCTGCTTTCCCTGATAGTAAAGCGCCTCGAAATTCACTGGATTCAAGATCACCGCGTGAAACCCGGCACGGGTAATAATGTCCGAAACAGCCTCGCGCAAATAGGGAAAAAGAATATTGGGGCACGCAATGCCCAGCACCGGGTCCATTTCAGTTTCCGGTACGTGGCGAATCTGAAAAACACCCGCCTGCTGCACCTCAACCAGAAACATGGTCTTCTCCTTGGCCTTGGCAGTGACGGTTATTGTCAACAATACTTCATACATGCCTTCGTCTATGCGCTCACCCTTGGTGTGCAGCTGTATATTCACTTCAGGTGTTTCGCGCTCCAGAAAGATCTTGGGCGCGTTCGGTATCTCCAGCGACATGTCTTTGACATAGAGTTTTTCAATGGTGAAAACCGGCTGCTGCTGCTCGTTGCTCATACTGGGTTCCATAAGGGATAATCCAAAAAAGGAGTAATCAAAAATGCGAAGTGCCGTAAAATTATTGATGTCGCAGAGATACTAAATCCAGGATTATTATCTCGATGTGTCCGGCAGGGTTGCAAATCGGTTAAGGCATAAACAAACGCGTCCGGAAACGCGGCTGGGATGATTATCCGATCCACTAACGCCAACCGCACGGCGCGCCTTTCCCTGTTCTTTCGCAAGAAAAAGTCATCAGCTTGCCAGAAGCTTTACCAATACATTGTTGCGATCAAGCTTCGCCAGATCGTCATAACCGCCCACATGGGTGTCGCCTATATAGATCTGTGGAACCGTACGGCGTCCCGTTTTTTCCATCATTTCGGCACGCAGCGCAGGCTCCAGATCAACACGAATTTTTTCTATTTCCTTCACGCCCCTGGCGCGCAGCATGCGCTCCGCCATTATGCAATATGGGCAGAAAGCGGTGGAATACATGACTACTTTCGTCATTCGGTCCCCCTTTCTTATTTTTTCACTATTGGCAGATTCGCCTGCCGCCACGTATCGATGCCGCCCGCCAGGTTATGCACATGCGCAAACCCGTGACTGCGCAGGAGTGCGCCGGCTTTGCCGGATGTATTAACGCCGCTGCGATGTATCAACAGAATCGGCTTGTCCTTGAATTTCTCAAGTTCCTGCAGACGCTGTTCAAGTTTGTCCGCGGGGATATGCCTTGAATTGGGTAAATGGCCGGAATTGTATTCACTCCCTTCGCGTACATCCAGTACAACCGCGTCCTTGTAATTGATGAGCTGAACCGCTACCAGCGTATCCACCTCCTTGCCGGAAGAGCGGCGCAACAATGGCCACAACAACATAGCCCCGCTCGCCAGGGCAGCCACAATCAGCATAATATTATTTTGCAAGAATGACACGTCCACGCTCCTTGATATACTTAGCCGGCGATTTTATCAGAGACCGGAACATTGCGTAATTCTCCTTTCCGCGGAGAATAGTGAGTGATGCATCCTCATTCACCCTGCCGCAGGGACCGGCGCCGCCAATTTGCTTTATGAGAACCGTGAGGGTGGCAAAAAATTGCTTGTTTCAGTGTCTGGAAGTCTTGGGAAACATTACCGTATTTTCCTGCATCGGCGCCATTGCGCGCTTCCATGCTGCGGGCGCGCTCAAAATACTCTAAAATACCATAGCATATCAAACCGCTTTGCGAAAAATCTCGTCCTTTCTATAAAGAAGAAACATGAAAAAACTCGTTCTCCTGCGACATGGAGAAAGCACGTGGAATAAGGAAAATCGCTTCACTGGTTGGACAGACGTGGATTTAACCCCAAAAGGTCTGGAAGAGGCAAAAAACTCCGGACGTCTGTTGCGGGAAAACGGGTTTGCATTCGATGTCGCCTACACTTCGGTATTGAAACGCGCAATACGGACCTTGTGGATCGTGCAGGACGAAATGGATCAGATGTGGATTCCTGTCAATTTGACGTGGCGGTTGAATGAGCGGCACTACGGCGCGCTGCAAGGCCTGAATAAACTCGAGACCGCGCTCAAGTATGGTGAGGAGCAGGTGCTGATCTGGCGGCGCAGCTACGATGTTCAACCGCCCGCGCTAACGCCGGAGGATGACCGGTATCCGGGATTCGACCCCCGGTATCGGAACTTGGAAAGGGAAGATATTCCGTTGACCGAGTGCCTTCAGGACACCGTGGCCAGATTCCTGCCCTATTGGAACGAAACCATCGCGCCACAGGTCGATTCCGGGAAACGCGTCCTCATCACTGCTCATGGCAATTCACTGCGTGCGCTTGTCATGTATCTCGATAATCTTTCCGAGCAGGAGGTTATGGAACTCAATATCCCCACCGGCGTTCCTCTCGTGTATGAGCTTGACGACGGCCTGAAACCTGTTCGTAGTTATTATCTCGGCGATCAGGCAAAGATCGAACAGGCGATGCAGGTCGTTGCAAATCAGGGGAAGATATTGCCTCAGCCATGAGTTTGATGCTCATTCATTGCTATTGGTACAGGTGCATGTACGATAGCGTTCATTGTAGTTCGATAGTTTTCCCAAGGTAAATCGATATCGCTGCGTGTGCTTCCGGTGGTGATTCCTTTCGGTATGAATCGCTTGGAAATCTCGGTTTTGACCAGTATTGATCTGTGGCGGAATATAATTCGCAAGCTTATCCCCGCTTGCGCCCTGATACTGTCGCATTCGCCGCATTCGCTTGAGGCCGCTCCTAAAGAAGCCACCCCGAAGGTGGATAAAAAAGAACTGCAACAACTGCGCAACCGAATCCAGACTTTACAGAAAGAACTGACAGATACGGAAGAATCGAAGTCGGAAACGGCGGATGCGCTTCGCGAGTCGGAACAAGCCATCAGTGCCGCCAACCGCAAACTTGCGGCGCTTGCGAAAGAGCAAAACGAGGCTAACGACAAGCTTGGGCAGTTAAAGGCACAATCCGGACAGGTTGCAAGGGATATCGAGGCCCAACAATTAAGATTGAGCAAGTTGCTTTACCGGCGCTATATCGATGGCGGCGGGCAAAAGGAGTACCTGAGCCTCTTGCTCAACCAGCAGGACCCCGACAAAATTGCCCGTAATCTGCATTACTACAGCTACCTCTCCCGTGCGCGCATGGACGACATAGATGCGCTCCGCATAAACCTTCAGCGGCTTGATGCACTCACTCTCCAGAGCCGGGAAAAGACCGCGGAAATTGCTGCAATCCAGGCCAGGCAGGCCGGACACAAAAAAAACCTTGAACGGCAGAAAACCGAGCACGCGAAGCTGCTCGCGGAGATATCGCTGCAAGCTGATCAGCAGCGGCGGGAAATCGGCAAACTCAAGCGCGACGAGGATCGTCTCAGCCGGTTGGTGGACAAGATCGCCAAAATGCTGGCGCGCAAAAAGCGTGCCGCCCCGTCCGGCCCTGCTCCCCTGAACAATCAAAGATTACCGGACGCGTCGACACACGGAAGCCCGTTCTCGTCACTGAAAGGCCGCTTGAGTTTGCCGGTACGCGGGGAACTTGTGAACCGATTTGGCAGTCCACGTGCTGATGGAGGAATTACCTGGAAGGGCTTGTTCATCCGTTCGGCGGCCGGTGAGAACGTCAAGGCCATTGCGGGTGGGCGCGTAGTTTTTGCGGATTGGCTGAGAGGGTTCGGCAATCTGATGATTATCGATCACGGCGGCAGTTATATGAGTCTCTATGGCAATAATGAGACGGTCCATAAACAGGTGGGAGACGCTGTACGCAGCGGGGATACGATAGCAACGGTCGGAAACAGCGGTGGCGATCCGGATTCCGGCCTATACTTTGAATTGCGCCACCAAGGTAAACCGTTTGACCCCTTGAACTGGGTCAGAATAAAATGAGCGGTGCAACAATTTGACAAATGAATGGAGAACCATTTAATGGGTGACAAGATGCGACAATTTGGCTTGGTTATTTTCGGCGTAATCGCCGGCGTGATGCTCAGCCTCAATTTTTCTGCTGTCGCCAATAAGGAAACCCCGGAAGTCGCGCATCCGCTACCGGTCGAAGAGCTCCGGGCGTTCACTGAAGTATTCGGACGTATCAAAAGCGATTACGTTGAACCGGTAGGCGACAAGAAACTGATTACAGAGGCCATCAACGGAATGTTGACGGGCCTGGATCCCCACTCGGCCTACCTTGATATGGACGCTTTCAAGGAACTGCAAATCGGTACCCAGGGCGAGTTTGGGGGGTTGGGTATTGAAGTCAGCATGGAAGACGGATTCGTTAAAGTCATTTCGCCGATAGAGGATACCCCCGCGTTTCGCGCCGGCATCAAGCCGGGCGATCTGATCATCAAACTGGATGACACCGCAGTCAAGGGCCTCTCGCTTACCGATGCAATCAAGCGCATGCGCGGCAAGCCTGATACCTCTATTAACCTTACCGTATTGCGCAAGGGCGAGACGAAACCGCTGGTATTCACGCTGGTGCGGGCAGTCATTAAGATCCAGAGCGTCAAGTCGAAGCTGATCGAGCCAGGCTATGGCTATATACGCATCACCCAATTCCAGGAGCAGACCGGCGAAAACCTGATTAAGGCCATCGAGAAATTGTTCAAGGAAAGTTCGATACCGATGAAAGGGCTCGTGCTGGACCTGCGTAACGACCCCGGTGGTTTGTTGAATGGCGCAGTTGCAGTATCTGCCGCCTTTCTGCCGGCCGATTCGCTGGTGGTGTATACAGATGGCCGTACGGACGACGCCAAGATGAAGCTCAAGGCCAGTCCGGAATTCTACCTGCGCGATAAAAGAAACGACTATCTGAAGCGATTACCAGCAGCAATCAAGACCGTGCCCATGATTACCCTGGTAAACGGCGGCTCGGCCTCTGCTTCGGAAATTGTCGCTGGCGCTTTGCAGGATCACAAGCGCTCCATCGTGATGGGCACGCAAACTTTCGGGAAAGGATCGGTGCAAACCATCCTGCCACTGGGAAACAACACCGCCATCAAGCTCACTACCGCGCGTTACTACACGCCCAATGGACAATCTATTCAGGCCAAGGGGATTACGCCCGATATTCTTGACGAGTCAGCGAAAGATGAAACCGAGCGTCTGCGCGAAGCCGATCTGGACCGCCATCTGTCCAATGGAAAACCGGAAGAAGCCAAACCTGGAACAGAAGCGGCAAAGGCGGCGCCAAAGCCTGCGGCCAAGCCAACCAAGCCAGAGAACGGCGAGGTCAAAGACAAGAAACAGGAGCCACCAGCGGAATTTGGCTCAAGCGGCGACTTATTGCTGACGCAAGCCATGAATTATTTTAAAGAGGGTAAAGATAGCGCAGTCGCCAAGAGCTCGGCAAAAGTCGAGAATTGATTTCAAACCGTAGCTGCGATTGCAGTTGGCGTGTGTAGCCAAGGACTTGCGTATAGAACCTCTACGCAAGTCCTTTACGGGTTTGGCGGCAAGTTGAATCGGTACCAGTGCTTCACTTTTATTATTTTGCCTGTCCCCCACAACGCCCTCGCGCCCCTGTCGCTAGAAAAGTAGACTGGGCCGACGGTTCGCTTCCCTCAATAGCGCTTCGCTGCATCAATGAATGACGACCAGCTTCTGCGCTACAGCCGCCATATTCTGCTGCCCCAAATTGGCATACAAGGACAGAAAGCGTTAACTCGCTCGCATGTACTTGTGGTTGGCGCGGGGGGATTGGGTTCGCCTGTCGCGCTATACCTCGCGGCGAGCGGGGTCGGAAAGCTGACCATATGTGACAGCGATACAGTCGACCTGACCAATCTTCAGCGGCAAATCGCTCACAGCACTGATCGCATCGGTACGCCCAAAACGAATTCCATGAAAAGGACGCTTGCCGAAATCAATCCGGAAGTGAATGTGATTGCGCTGAACGAGCGCATGAATATGAGTGGACTACTCGAAGTGGTTGCAGACGCCGATGTAGTGGTAGATGCAAGCGACAACTTCCTCACCCGCTATGCCATCAACCGCGCATGTACCAAGCGCAGAAAGCCTCTCGTATCCGGCGCGGTGGTACGCTTCGATGGACAAGTTGCGGTATTCGATCTGCGCAACGTCCATAGCCCATGCTATCACTGCCTGTTTCCGGAGGACGGTGAAAATGAAGATATGCGTTGCGCACTGATGGGCGTGTTTGCACCCCTGGTGGGTGTTATCGGTAGTGTCCAGGCAGCGGAAACGCTAAAAATCCTGCTCGATATCGGGCAAACCCTGAATGGCCGTTTGCTGTTGCTTGATGGCTTGTCCATGGAATGGCGTTCCATTAAGCTGAAAAAGGATTCCGCTTGCAAAGTTTGTGGCGCCTTGAACAGTTAGAGAACCTGTGAATACGAGAGGCTGATGCTACCTGACAGGCAACCGGGCACTACCGAATGCCAGAGATCATCATTTTTTCGTTGTCGGCTCATCCTTCGGACACCCTGAAGCTACAATTTCAATTATTCGAGCGAACAGCACGCGTGAATAACTCGCTTGAAAATATCTCCCTGCGCTGCGCTTCCCAATATTCCATCGGGTCGCGCTTGAACCCGCTTTTGGCAAATTGGTGCCAGCGGCCCGCTACATAACACATCAGCATATTTGCTTGAGCGGACACGTCCAGATCACCTGAAATTTCCCGCTCTCCGGCCGCGAAGCGCAGCGCCTGTTTCAGCGTCGCTTCCAGCCGGTCGTGAAGTTGATTGATGCGGGTTTGCAGGCGATCATTCTCGTTTATTAGCGCATCGCCGATCAGTACCCGCGTCATGCCCGGATTCTTCTTCGCGAAACCGAGCAATAGCGCAATGATCCCTTCAACTTGCCTGATGCCGCTTTTCTCTTCCGTCGTTAACTTATTGATAAGGCCGAACAACGTTTTTTCGATGAACTCGATCAAGCCGTCGAACATCTGAGCCTTGCTGGCAAAGTGGCGGTAGAGTGCCGCCTCGGAGACATCCAGTTTGGCCGCCAACGCTGCCGTGGTGATTTTTCCCGCCCGAGGCTCTTCCAGCATCCCCGCCAGAACTTGCAGGATTTGATCTTTTCTTTCGCCGGGCTTGGCCGCCATGGACTCCCCACTTCGCTAATGCTCAATTACTCGGAAACTCCCCCGCGACACTGACATCCGGGGCAACATCGGCTTCTGCGATCGGTACGCGCAATATAATAATTGATAGTCCCGGAAGGAGGCGCGATGGGTTTCTTACACCGGTAATGCCTCCAGGGGGATCTGTGCAGCGACTCTTTAAAGCCTGCAGCAGGCAATGTTGCAGGCTAAAGCTAGTTCGCCTTTATGAGCGTACCCACACCCTCATCCGTCAGCACTTCCAGCAATAGTCCATGCTCGACGCGCCCATCGATGATGTGGCAGGATTTAACGCCGCTTTTCACTGCATCCAGCGCTGAACCGATTTTTGGTATCATGCCGCCCGAAATGGTCCCGTTGGCAAATAATTCATCCACCCTCTGCGCAGTCAAGCCGGTCAACAAATTACCATCCTTATCCAGTACACCCCGCGTGTTGGTGAGCAGTATCAACTTCTCGGCATTCAACACCCTGGCAAGCTCTCCCGCAACCAGATCGGCATTGATGTTATACGATTCACCATTTTTTCCCACGCCAATGGGAGCAATCACCGGAATGAAATCACGTGTTTCGAGCAGTTCAATCAAAGCAGGATTTATACTATCGATTTCCCCAACCTGGCCGAGATCGATCCATTTATCCACTTTCTCCCTGTCCTGCATAAGCATTTTTTTAGCGCGCATGAAACTGCCGTCCTTGCCGGTCAAGCCCACTGCAAGGCCGCCATGCTGATTGATAAGATTGACAATTTCCTTATTGATCAGCCCCAGCACCATCTCCACTACATCCATTGTTTCCGCATCGGTTACGCGCATTCCCTGGATGAATGCACCCTGCTTGCCGACCCGCTTCAGCATGTCGTTGATCTGCGGACCTCCGCCATGAACGATCACGGGGTTTATACCGACGAGCTTCAGCAATACTACATCGCGGGCGAAACCCTGTTTGAGATTGTCCTCGATCATCGCATTACCACCATATTTAATGACGATGGTTTTGCCGTGAAAACGCTGGATATAAGGCAAGGCTTCAGCCAGGATTTTAGCTTTATCTTTTGCGGAGGATGGAGATAGCGACATTTTTTTCTTTGATAACACTCGATTCCAGGTTTCTATGGCGAGGCTTGCGTGAAGGCCACGAAAAGCGGCGATTATACTACCTACCCCGTCAGCATCGCGATAGAAGTGAAGCGTGAGGGATTAGAGCAGGCTGCCGTCCTGGATGCGGCGGGCCGCTTCAACAGGCACCGACCAGACCACGCCGTCTCCAATTCGGCCGGTCTGGCACTCACGCACAATCACGTCAATGATCGAATCGACCATGCCATCCGGCGTGATAATGTAAATCATGATTTTTTTGGCGAAATCGGTCAGCTCTTCCTGCAGGGTGGGATTATTGATGAGGGCGGGCGCAGAGAACCCCTTTACCTCCAGTACAGTCAGGCCGGGGAAGTCGGGAATTTCACGTAAGGCCTGGCGTAGGGCGTGCAGTCGATCAGAGCGGCATACAGCACGAATCTCTTTCATATTGTTCCCCTCAGACTTCCATCGGCTTCTCGTCGAACCAGCGATACAACGTTGGCAATACGACCAGCGTCAGCAAAGTCGACGTGATCAGCCCGCCAATCACCACGACGGCAAGCGGGCGCTGCACTTCCGAACCGGGGCCGGTGGCGAAGAGAAATGGCACCAGACCCAGCATCGCCACGGTAGCGGTCATCAGTACGGGGCGAAAGCGTTGCTCACATCCCTTGATCACTGCGTCGGCCACGCTGGCCCCTTCGTCGCGCAATTTCCTGATATAAGAAATCAATACTACGCCGTTCAACACGGCAATTCCCCACAATGCGATAAAACCCACCGAAGCCGGCACTGAAAGATATTCGCCGGTGATGAAAAGTCCGAAGACGCCACCAATGGAAGCAAACGGCAGTACAAGAATGATGAGTCCGGCAAGCTTGATTGAATTGAACAGCACAAACAGCAGAAAGAAAATCGCCGCGATAGTAAGCGGGACTATCACCGATAGCGTCGCCATGGCGCGCTCCATATTCTCGAACTGACCGCCCCAGACAAAGTAATAACCAGGTGGCAATTTCATTTCCTTCGCAGTACGTTCCTGTAGCTCAGCAACGAAACCGCCAATGTCGCGGTCATGCACATTCACGCCGATCACTACGCGGCGTTTGGCGTATTCCCGCGAGATAATCGCCGGGCCGTCGACTACCTTGATATCCGCTACCGCGCTCAGCGGCACCAGGACGCCGCCGCGCGCCATCTCCCCATTAGGCCCGGCATTTCCAGGTGGACGCAACAGAAGGTCGCGGATCGACTCGACATCGTCGCGGAAATGCTCGGGGAAGCGCAAGCGAAGCACAAAGCGCCGCTCGCCCTCGAAAACCTTGGTTACTGCCTTGCCACCAATTGCCGTTTCGATCAACTGATTTACGTTGGCAACGTTGAGGCCGTGACGCGCAATCGCACGACGGTCGATATCGATCGTTAATTCCTGCTGACCCGACAAGCGTTCAATGCGGATATCGCGCGCCCCGCGCGTTGATTTGATGATCCGTGCCACTTGCTCCGACAGCTTGCGCAACTCTTCCAGGTCATCGCCGAAAATTTTGATCGCCAGCTGCGAGCGCACGCCTGTCACCATTTCGTCCACTCGCTGTGCGATCGGCTGCGATAGCGCGATACTCACACCTGGCAGTACCTTCAGAGCCTCGCGGATATCCTCCTCGATCTCATGTTGTGTGCGGCCGGACCCGTCCAGGTCCAGCGCTGCAATCGGATCGGACTCATTCTGTGAAGCCGGATCTGCGGGCGACTCGCCACGGCCGAGTTTGGATACCACGCTCTTCACTCCCGGTATTGCGGCGATCAGCCGCATTGCCTCTGATTCGATCTCTATGGCTTCATCGAGCGAAATCGAGGGGACACGGATAATCACCGGTGTCACCGCGCCTTCCTGCATAATGGGGATGAAGGATTTGCCCAGGAGGGGGAACAGGGAGAAAGACAGCGCAAGCAAACCTATGGCTGTGATAATAGTAGTTTTCTCGTGGGCCAGGGCCGAATTCAGCATGCGCCGGTAACCGGACTTGAGGAACGCAATGATTCTGGTGTCTTTATCGGCCCCGCCCTTGAGGATATAGGCGCAGAGCACCGGAGAAAGCGTCAGCGAAACCAACAGCGACACAGCCAGCGCGATGGCAATAGTGAAAGCGAGCGGGCTGAAAGTCTTGCCCTCCATGCCTTGCAACGCCATCAAAGGCAGGAACACGAGAATAATGATACAGATGCCGAAAATAACCGGAGTACCTACCTCGACTACCGCGTCTACAATGGTCAGCAACTTTGATTCGCGCGTGTCGGGAGCGTGGCCCAGGCGGTGATATACGTTTTCCACCACAACCACGGTGGAGTCCACCATCAGGCCAATGGCGATAGCCAGTCCCCCCAGTGACATCAGGTTCGCGGTTATCTGCTGGTCATTCATTACCATAAAGGTAATCAGTGGCGTAATAATGAGGGTTGCGACGACGATCAGGCTGGAGCGCACATCTCCCAGGAAAATGAACAATATCACTATTACCAGCGCAATACCTTCGAGCAGCACCTTGCTCACTGTCCACAACGCGTCATTGACGAGATCGGTTCGATCGTAAAACGGCTCGATCTGGAGCCCGCCCGGCAACAGGCCCCGCTCATTGATATCGGCAACTTTTGCCTTCAGCCGCCCGACGATTTCCTTCGCGTTGCCACCCGCCAGCATCATTACGATACCGGCTACCGACTTCGGTGTAGCCACCCTTGATACTGGCACCCGTGCGCACCTCCTCGCCGAATTTCACTTCGGCCACGTCACGCACGTATATCGGGACGCCATCCAATTCCTTGAGCACAATATTGCGAATGTCGTCCAGCGTGCGGATCAAGCCGACGCCGCGGATCAGGTACTGTTCTGCATGCAGCGGCAGTATGTTGCCGCTGGCATTTGCGTTGTTGCTCGCGATGGCGCGATCGACATCGGCCAGCGTCAAATCATAATGGCGTAGCCGGTTCGGATCGGCCAGCACATGGTATTCCTTGACATAGCCGCCGATGGAGTTGATTTCCGCGACCCCTGGAGTCGCGCGCAGCATGGGCCGCACCACCCAATCCTGTATAGTGCGCCGTTCCGTCAACTCTTCGATAGTCAACGCGCGCTCGCCATCGTCGGGATGAACGAGGGTATATTGATATACCTCGCCAAGACCAGTACTTACCGGGCCGAGTACCGGATTGATGCCGGGCAGCAGCGTGGGGGATACTTCGATCAGCCGCTCCATCACCAGTTGACGGGCGAAATAAACATCGGTTTTATCGGTAAAAACCAGCGTGATCAGAGAAAGTCCGCTCTTGTTGATGGAGCGCATCTCAACCAATCCCGGCAGACCTATCATTGCGAGTTCCACCGGAACTGTCACCAGCCGCTCGATCTCCTCCGGACTGCGACCGATCGAAACGGTAGCGACCATTACCTGTATATTGGTCACATCGGGAAAGGCATCGACCGAGAGATGCTTCGTAGAAAACAAGCCTGCGCCGCACAGGGCAAGTGCGACCACTACAACCAGCAGTCGCTGCTTAAGCATCGCGCGCACGATTGAAGCAAGCATGGGCTTATTCCAGCTCCGCGAGCTTGCGCTCGTTTTCCAGGTGGAAGGCGCCATCCACCACTATGTTCTGCCCCGCAGTGAGTCCTTTGAGCACCGGGCGCATGTCGACCACTTCGGGACCCAGTTCGACGGGAACGCGGAGGAATCGATTGTCGCCTTGAGCCAGAAATACGTAGTCGCGGTTGGCCTCGCGCACCACCGCCGTCTCGGGCACCACCAGGCTTTCTGCTGGATTATCGATAATTTGCATACCAGCAAGCATCGCCGGCTTGAGCTTGCGCCGGGGGTTTTCAACCACCGTCCGCACCATCACTGTCCGTGTCAAAGGGTCCACCGTATCGGCGACAAATATGATCAGGCCATCGAAGTTGATATCCCCCAGCGCTGGAACGTGAATCTCCACATGCTGGCCAACCTGCACATTACGTGCGATTTGCTCCGGCACATCGCCCACTACCCAGACGGAAGACAGATCAGCCACTTGAAATAACAGATCGGATGGCTGTACCACTTGTCCAATCGCCACGTTCCGCTGGATAACGATGCCTGGCTTTGATGCCCTGATGGCAACAGATGGCAGGATGTGGCCCTTTTTTGCAAGCTCGTGCAGCGACTTGCTGTCCACGCCCAGCAAACGCAACTGGTCCGCTGCCGCGCCCAGTTCCGCGCGTGAAACCTGTAATTCCGACTCGCGCCGTTGCATTTCGGCAACGGCGATCACATCGGCAGCGAGCAAATGATGGGCGCGCTCCGCTGCTCTTTCCGCCAGCAGTAGTCAGGGAAGACGCACGCAGATAAGCAAGCTGCGCCTGGGTCAACTCGGGACTGGAAATACGCGCCAACTCGGCGCCGGCGTCCACGCTGTCGCCCAGCACGGCATATACGTCAATGATGCGCCCGGTAACATTGGCGCCCACGCGCACAAGCCTGTGTTCGTCCACCTCGACCTGGCTCGGCACCTGCAGTTTATCGGCTATATTGATCATCGAAGGCTGCCCTATCTTCACGCGATGCATCTTTTCCGGCTCAAGCGTAATGCTGTTTACGTCCGCCGGCTTTTGCGGGGCTGCTTCCTTGGCAGCGGGCTTGCTACCGCCGCACCCTGTCGCCAGCAGCGCGATTATCATGATGCCGCCAACGGCTTGCATGGCTGTTTTCATTCGACATCTTCCTTGGGATAGTGCGCGCGCAAGCGATCAATTTCGGCAACAGCAGCCTGTAGATCAAAGCGTGCCTGCAAAAGATCCGACAGTAGTCCTCGTAGCACGCGTTGAGTGTCAAGCACTTCGATCAGCCCGCGTTCGCCGAAGCGGTAAGCTGCCTGGGCAATCTCTAGCGCGTTCTCGGCTTCCTTCACCAGTCCACCTTCAAACATCTCCACCCTTCGCTGCGCAATCTGCTTTGCCTGCCAGGCAGATTCGAGCAATTGTCCGATCTCGAAGCGCCGAAACTCCAATATCCCACGAGCCCGCTCGGAGTCTGCCACAGCCGCGTCAATTTCGCCGCGGCGGCGATAAAACAACGGTATGGTTACGTTCACGCCCGCAAGGTTGGAGGTGTATTGCGCCTCCTGGAAATTACTGAGTAATACCGTTACCGACGGCAGCACGGCCGCCCGTTCCTGTTTGATCCGTAAGTTTGCCCGGTTCCCTTCGGCCTCCAGGCGCGTCATTTCAGGATTTATAGCCGGTACGATCTCGCGCAACTCTTCCAGGGGAGGAAGGTCCACGGGGTCTGTCAGGGATCCCTGGATATGGAAATCAGGCCTCAAGGCGCCGGCGGTCAGCTGTATCAGAGCAATGCGCGCTCTTTGCGCATTCAATTGCGCCGCTTCCATGCGTGAAGCAGCGGCCAGCACTTCCGTTTCGGCCCTTATCAGCTCAAAGCGCGCTGCTTCCCCAACGTCAACCCGCACCTTGACGCGACGGCGTATTTCCTCCATCAGATCAAAAACGCTCGCCTCCACCCGAGCTACTTCCTGTCGCAGCACCAGTTCGTATGCAGACACACGCAATTGCGCCGCCAGATCGGCCCTCACTTGTTCGAGACTTGCGTGGCTGGCATCTACGCCGGCTTCGGCAGAACCAATGCGCGCACTTCGCAGGAACGGGTTCTCGATTGCCTGCGATATGGTGAATTGACGATGGCTGTTCGCCGGCAGGGCCTGTGGAATCCGCGCGTGTTGTGGCCCGGCCATGAAAGTCAGCGTTGGATTGGGATAGGCCGACGCGCCAACGACCCCCGCTTCGGCGGCTCTTATTTGAAAATGCGCCGCCTTCACCAAACCATTGGCCTTCAGCCCAAGTCGCTGCAACTCGTGAACCGTGAGTACCTCGGAAGGCAAGGCCCCTGTTGGTGTAGGAATCGTTGGACGAGGCGTCGCAAGCGGTAGCTGGCCAGGTTGCTTGCCGTGCACCGACCCCGGTACGGTTGGGCCTGGTGCGGTCGGCGCCGGCATGGCAGGCGTCCTCTGAGCGGGCATCGCAGGTACGGCGGGAGCCGGCGCAGTCATCGGTGGTGGCGCTGGCGGAGCGGTAATGGCGGGAATCGTCGAAGGATCTAGAGCTGAGGCAGTCGTAAATGGCAAAACAAGAATCAGACCCGGCAAAATACGATAACAAGGTGATAGGCGCATGTACTACCTTTATTTTTTCTAAAGCGATGCTTGCTTCGATTCCATAAATGTTGGAAGTACCCGAACACGATGAATCTGGGCGTCGGCGGAGATCATTTCGTGCATCGGCCAAAATGATCTCCAACTGTTGGAAAATAACGTCCAGCCTCAGTTTATAGAGGGAAGAGGAATTTAGTCTAAATGAGAATTTGCATCAAGAAAAGTAGTATCTCCCTGATGATATAATCGGTTTTTACGAATCATTACCGAACTCGGATCGCCTATGCTCAACTACAAGCAACTGCATTATTTCTGGGCTGTCGCAAAGGCGGGCAGCATTGTCCGGGCGAGTGAGCGGCTGCATCTTACCCCGCAGACCCTGAGCGGCCAGATCGGATTACTGGAAGAGGCGCTTGGGGTGGCGCTTTTTTTGCGCGTTGGCAGGCGTCTGGAATTGACGGAAACAGGCCGGCTCGCGCTTTCCTACGCCGATGAGATCTTCCAGATCGGGAACGAACTGGAAGAGACGCTGCGAAGCCGCCCCGAGAGCCACACCATCCCGTTGCGCGTGGGGGTCGATGATGCCGTTCCCAAGACGATCGCCTATAAACTGCTAACCCCGGCGATGACATTGACCGAACCGGTGCGCATCGTCTGCCGGGAAGACAAGCTCGTGCGCCTCCTGGTGGAGTTGGCGATCCAGCGGCTGGATCTGGTGCTTGCGGACCGTCCCATGCCGGCCGGGACTAACGTGAAAGGCTACAGCCATAAACTCGGAGACTGCGGTATTACATTCTTCGCCGAGCCGCGGCTTGCAGCACAGCTCACGCAACCATGGCCCCATATTCTTGATGCGGCCCCTTTGCTCATTCCCGGCAAGGAGGCCGCCATACGAACCGCACTGATGCGCTGGTTCGACGTTCACCAGCTCCGGCCTCGCATCGTGGGAGAGTTTGACGATAGCGCGCTGATGCAGGCTTTCGGACAAGCCGGCATAGGTATTTTCATTGCGCCATCGGTTATAGCCGACGAAGTGCAGCGTGAACATGGCGTGACCATTATAGGCCGTACAGACGAGGTAACCGAGCAGTTTTACGCTATTTCAATGGAACGCCGTCTTACGCACCCCGCCGTGATTGCCATCAACGATACTGCCCACAGGGAACTGTTCGCAAACCTGCAGCAGCCCCGTTAGCATTTTCTGAGACCACACTCGACTTGGCAGAACTCCATAGCTCCTCTACGTTCTCAAAAGCCTTATTCCTCATTGGCAGTGCTTAGAAACAGCTCGTTGATTCGCTTTACGAAACTTGCCGGGTCATCAAGCTGGCCACCTTCAGCCAACAAGGCCTGATCGAACAGGATATGGCTCCAGTCAGCGAAGTGGGCCTCTTCCGATTTCAAGCGCTGTATCATGGGGTGATAAGGATTGATTTCCAGGATAGGCTTGGTATGGCCCACTTTCTGCCCCGCGGACTTCAGCAGTCGCTCCAAATTCCCGCTCATGTCATGGCTATCCGCAACAAGGCAAGCGGGAGATTCGGTCAAACGTAAGGTCACACGCACATCCTTCACCTGTTCGCCGAGAATGCCCTTTATTTTCTCGGTAAGCTCCTTGTATTCATCAGCTTCTTTCTCCTGTTCTTTCTTCTCCGCCTCGTCCTCGAGTTTGCCGAGGTCAAGGCTGCCTTTGGCGACCGATTGCAGTTGCTTACCCTCGAACTCCGTTAAATTTGCAACCAGCCACTCGTCCACGCGCTCGGACAGCAATAAAACTTCAATGCCTTTCTTGCGGAACACCTCCAGGTGCGGACTATTTCTGGCTGCCTTGAGGCTATCGGCCGTAACATAATAAATTTTTTCCTGCCCCTCCTTCATCCGAGCCAGGTAGTCGCTCAACGATACGGTTTGCTCGTCCGAATCGGCATGTGTGGAGACGAAGCGTAGCAGCTTGGCGATGCGTTCGCGGTTGGCGTAGTCTTCTCCGATGCCCTCTTTGATAACCTGTCCGAACTCCTTCCAGAAGGTTTCGAACTTGGCCCCTTCCTCTTTCTTGTCTTCCTGGACTTCCTGGTCTTCCTGTTCCTCCTGCTGGCCTTGAGCCAGGTCTTCGAGCAATCCCAATACTTTTTTCACCGCTCCTGCGCGTATTGCTTCAATATCTTTCGATTCCTGCAATATCTCGCGCGAAACGTTCAGCGGCAAATCGTTGGAGTCGATCACGCCGCGCACGAAGCGCAAATAATTCGGCAGCAGCTGTTTTGCGTCATCCATGATGAAAACCCGCCGGACATAAAGCTTGATGCCATGGCGAGACTCGCGATCATACAAATCGAAAGGGGCGCGTGATGGAATGTAGAGCAGCTGGGTATATTCCTGCTTGCCCTCTACCCTGGCGTGAACATAGGCCAGGGGCGGCTCGAAATCATGCGCTACATGCTTATAGAATTCGTTGTATTGCTCCGGCGTGATCTCGCTTTTTGGACGCGCCCAAAGCGCGCTTGCCTGATTGACGGTCTCGTCTTCATCAGTAATCGTGTTTTCGTTTTTTTCCTGAGACCATTCCTCTTTTTTCATCACGATGGGAAGCGTGATATGGTCGGAATACTTGCGAATGATGGAGCGCAGCCGCCAGCCATTTAGCAGGTCGTCCTCGCCTTCGCGCAAGTGCAGGATAACCTGAGTGCCCCGATCTGTTTTCTCCACAGTCTCGAGCGTATAATCGCCTTCGCCACCGGATTCCCAGCGAACGCCATGCTCGGGCGTCAGACCGGCACGGCGGGTAATAAGCGTCACTTTGTCGGAAACGATAAATGCTGAATAAAAGCCGACGCCGAACTGGCCGATCAAGTGTGCATCCTTCGCCTGATCGCCGGTCAAGGAACTGAAGAATTCGCGAGTACCGGATTTGGCGATGGTGCCGATATGGTCTATCACCTCTTGCCGGGACATGCCGATACCATTGTCGGCAATGGTAATGGTACGCGCAGCGGCATCATAGCTGACGCGAATCTTCAGCTCTGAATCGGACTCGTACAGGGCGCCATCGGTTAATCCCTCGAAGCGCAGCTTATCGGCCGCGTCCGATGCGTTGGAAATCAGTTCGCGTAAAAAAATTTCCTTGTTACTATACAAGGAATGAATCATCAGCTTGAGCAACTGTTTTACTTCAGTCTGAAAACTCAAATGTTCTTTTGTAGCTGTGGCTTCCATGTTTTTCCTCTCCAAAACAAAACAAAAAAATGCAATAAGATGATGAGGGCGAGCTTGGAAATTTTCAAGCTGTCCAGCATCAATAAGCGCGTTACTGTTTCATTATTATCCGTTCGTGTTTCATGGCTGTCCCTATAACCCGGAGTCTGATCTATGCCAATCGTGAACGCTTTCATCCATTTTATAACCCTGGGTGCGCTTTGTTGTGTCTTGCCTGTTGCCGCAAAAGACCAGCATCCCGAATTGCCGCTCGACAAAATCAAGTTGCCCGCGGGATTTTCAATCGATGTGTGGGCCAAGGTGCCGAACGCACGGGGACTTGCACTGGGAAAAAATGGTACCGTATTCGCCGGCTCCGCGTCGGAAGGCAAGGTTTATGCGGTCACGGAAACAGGCGGAGGACGCCAGGTCAAAATCATAGCGGACGGCCTTAACCTTCCCATTGGGGTAGCATTCCGGGACGGCGCCCTGTATGTCTCCGCAATCGATCGCATTCTGCGCTTCGACGGCATCGAAGAAAAACTCGATCAACCAGGTAAACCTCTTGTTATAACCAACAGTTACCCCAGCGAGAAACACCATGGCGGCAAATATATCGGTTTCGGCCCCGATGACTTGCTATACGTCGCGGTCGGCGCGCCCTGCAATGCTTGTGAAGTTGATCCGGAGATTTTTGCGCTGATTTCTCGCATCAAGCCGGACGGTACCGATTATGAGGTATTCGCACGAGGAGTGCGGAATACAGTCGGTTTCGACTGGCATCCCGAAACGAAGGAATTGTGGTTCACCGATAATGGCCGCGACTGGATGGGCGATAATATACCGCCGGATGAACTGAACCGGGCCCCGAAAAAAGATATGCACTTCGGCTACCCCTATTGCCACGGAGGCGATATTCCAGACCCGAAATATCGGCGCGAAGCGAGATTGCAGCAAGGTTGTCCCGCCCGTAGCGAAATTCGATCCGCATGTCGGCGCCCTGGGGATGCGCTTCTATACCGGAAAAATGTTCCCATCCGAATACCGCAACAGTATTTTTGTTGCGGAACACGGCTCATGGAATCGCCGCAATAAAATTGGCTATCGTCTCAAGCTCGTACGGATAAAGAACAATAAAGTCGTAAAACAGGAGGTGTTTGCAGAAGGCTGGCTGGAGAAGGAAAACAACTGGGGAAGACCGGTGGATGTACTGGTCATGCCCGACGGCGCGCTGCTCGTTTCTGACGACTTTGCCGGCGTGATTTACCGCATCAGCTATAAGAAACCATGAGGAGTTGCCAGCAAGTTGCTCTAGGGAGCGATTTGCCGTAGCCAGCCCAGACCCTTGGCGTGGAGACTCTGTACGTAGAGTCTGTCGGCGGTTTCGGTGACACCAGTCGTCTCGGGATAGGCTCCGGACGGGTCCTGCAGGTCGGCAACCACTTTGCCGTCCTCGGTGAAGGCCATCACGTGGCCGTACGTCTTGGGGATCGGCCACAGCGCGCGTGGCAGTCGCAGTGCGAGCTGACGCAGGAAAGGCTTGTCCGCCATCCAATCGGCGGCCGGCGTGCGCGGCTTGGCAAAACCAAGCCAGATCTTCCCGTCCAGTCCGCGCATCAGGTTATCCGGATAGCCCGGGCAGGTTGTCGAAGAGGACCGAAGCCTGCGGCCCGCCCCGGACTATATCGAGGTTGTTGGCCGCCACGGCGATCTTCCACACGCGGTATTTTCCGGTCTCGTTGACGAACAAGGTCTGCTCGTCGCGGCTTAGCGCTACGCCATTGGCAAAGCTCAAGCCCTTGGCGACAATACGCGTGGCTTTGCTGACCGGGTCATACTCGAGGATGCGCCCGGTGGACGACTGCTCTATGATGTCGAGCACGCTAGCCTCGAAAGTGCCGCCCCACTGGGAAGGCGCGAAGCGCGTCGAGGCATCGCTGAAGTAGATCTTGCCGTTGCCTGCCACAACGACGGCATCGGCATAGCGGATCGGGTCACCACCCACCTTGTCGGCCAGGACCGTGATCCTGCGGTCGGGGCTGATCGACAGCAGGCCCTTGATGGCGTCGGCCGCGATCAGATAACCGGCGGCGTCGAAATCGAAGCCCAGCACCCGACCTCCGGTATTGGCGAATACCTCCTGCGCCGAACCATCGGGGTTCATGCGCAGGATGTTGCCGCTGGCCATGGCGGCGTAGAGCTTGCCGTCGCGGGCAAGGACGATGTGTTCCGGCCCTTCTTCGACTCCCAGCGGGATGATCTGCAGGCTGCTCAACCGTTTGTTCGGAGCGTGAAAGCCGACGTAGCCCGGTGCCGGTCGGCGCGTTCCAGCTCACCGGCCGCACCGGCACCGGCCACAAGCTCAGATAGGCGGTCAAGGCCAGCAAGAGCAACGCTGTGATCCAGGCACTCTTCTTCATGATGCTCCCCCCAATAGTGACCCGACAACGCGGGAGATCAGGAAGATTGCCAGCCTGAAAGTATGGTATCTGAAACCGGCCCGTCTACTTACCTCAACCGATTGAACAGAAGGCTGGTGGGCTCGGCCTTGGTACTTAGATTGACTGCTGTATTGCGTAAGCGCACAGCCCAATCAGCACCTGAGGAAAAAATCCGAACGCAAGCACCGCCAGGCCGTTCGCGCTCAGCAATATTTTGACATCACCCTGCGGCAATATAAGCGCATTGGTTTCAGGCTCGTCGAAATACATCAGTTTGACGATGCGCAGGTAATAAAACGCGCCGATCAGCGAAAATAATACGGCCACCACCGCCAGCCACACATGACCCGCGCTTAACACCGCCTGCAATACGGAAAGCTTGGCATAAATGCCTACTGTAGGCGGAATGCCGGCCATGGAGAACATCAGCAGCAATGTGATGAACGCATACCATGGATTGCGCTGATTGAGCCCTTTGAAGTCGTCAAGCTTTTCAGCCTCGAATCCTTCCCGCGACAAAAGGATGATAATTCCGAATGTACCCAGCGCCATCAATACGTAAATCAGGATGTAGAACATAGCCGCGGTGTAGCCATTCCCATCCGCGCCGATAATGCCGAGTAACATGAAACCCATGTGCGAGATGGTGGAATAGGCAAGCATGCGCTTGATGTTTGTTTGAGCGATAGCAGCCAGATTGCCGATCAGCATGGACGTTACCGCCAGGATAATGAGCATTCCCTGCCAATCCGCCACCATGGCCCCCATTCCTTCCACCAGCAAACGCATGATGAAGCCAAATCCCGCCAGGTTGGGTGCGGTGCCGATAAACAGTACGACGGCAGTGGGCGCCCCCTGATAAACATCCGGCGCCCACATATGAAATGGCGCCACATACAACTTGAAACTGATGCCGGCAACGATGAATACCAGTCCTACAACCAGTACCGCATGATTAATTGCGCCGGTTTGAATTATCCCCGTTACTTGAGTGATATCAAGCGTGCCGGTGGACCCGTAAACCATGGACATGCCATATAGCAGGAAACCGGAAGCCAGCGCGCCGAGGACGAAAAATTTTATTGCGGCCTCGGTTGCCTCAACCGAACGTCGCAGCGCCACCATCGCGTAAAGCGATAGCGACAGGAGCTCCAATCCCAGGTAGAGCGTCATGAAATGGCTGGCGGATATCATCACCATCATCCCCAGCGTGGCAAACAGCGTCAAACTGAAGAATTCGCCGCTGAGCATGCCACGTACCGAGATATAGGTCCGTGAATAAACCAGCACCGTAGCTACGGTGATATATACCAGTATCTTGAGTATATCCGCCATGGCGTCGTCCACGAACATGCCGGAGAATGTATAAACGACGTCTGGCGCGGCAGTACCGAAGGTAATCAGCGCGCAACCGAACAACGCGATTTGCGCCAGCAAATAAGCGATGTTGGGTTTTTTTTCTCCCCATGCGATATCGGCCAGCAACACCACGCATACCATAACCAGAAGAAAAATCTCCGGATAGGCGGGGGCGAGATCAGGCTGCGTAAAATTCATTTATCATCCTCGGACAGGCAGGGCTCATCTCATTCTTCACAATTTGCTGCGAGCAACGTGCGACAGCAGATCGTCCACGGTCGTATGCATGATTTCCAGCAATGGTAACGGGTAGAGGCCCATCGCCAGTACCGCCACTGCCAGAATCGCCATTATCAGAATCTCGCGTCCGTTAATATCCTTCATTTCCATGACAGCCGGATGGACCACAGCACCGAACACCACGCGCTTGTACATCCAGAGCGTGTAGGATGCTCCGGTAATAAGCGTGGTGGCTGCCAGGAAGCCATACCAGAAATTCACCTTGACCGAAGCCATGATGACCATGAATTCACCCACGAATCCACTGGTGCCGGGCAATCCTGAATTCGCCATGGCAAACAGCATGAAGAAAGCGGCAAAGACCGGCATTCTTGCGGCCAGTCCGCCATAGTCGGCGATCTGGCGTGAATGAAGCCTGTCATACATGACGCCCACGCACAGAAACATTGCGGCGGAAATAAATCCGTGGGAGATCATCTGCACCATCGCGCCTTCCATCCCGTAGGCGTTGAACAGGAAAAAACCAAGCGTGGCAAATCCCATGTGGGAAACCGATGAATAGGCAATGAGTTTTTTCATGTCCGGTTGCACCAGTGCAACAACGCTGATATAGACGACCGCAATCAGCGACAATGCAATCATCATGCCGGACAGATAGTGGCTGGCATCCGGAACAATCGGCAGTGAAAAACGCAGGAAACCGTAACCGCCCAGCTTCAGCAGTATTGCCGCCAGCACTACCGACCCGCCGGTAGGCGCTTCCACGTGAGCATCCGGCAGCCAGGTGTGAACCGGCCACATCGGTACCTTTACCGCAAACGCCAGCAGGAAAGCAATAAATATCAGAATTTGCGGGGCCAGCGGCAACGGCAGTTTATGATAATCGAGAATCGAGAAACTACCACCGGAAACCTGATACAGGTAAATGAATGCCACGAGCATCAACAGGGAACCAAGGAGCGTGTAAAGAAAAAACTTGATTGCCGCATACACGCGGTTGGGCCCGCCCCAGACGCCAATAATGAGGAACATCGGAATCAGCGAGGCTTCCCAGAAGACGTAGAACAAAATCGCATCGAGCGATGCGAACACGCCATTGACGATGCCGGACATGATAAGAAACGCGCCCATATATTGAGACACACGCTTGCTTATCACTTCCCAGCCCGCGATTACCACCAGCGGCGTAACGAAACAGTTGAGCAGAATAAGCGGCATGGCGATGCCATCGACGCCAAGGTGATAATGAATGTTGAAGCGCTCAATCCATGGACTATGCTCCACGAACTGCATGGCGTTTTCCAACGGATCAAACTGGGTGAGAAGCGGTATTGCCACCAGCAAACCCGCTACCGATCCCGCGAGTGCAATCCATCTTGCCAGTTGGGCATTACGATCCCCGCCAGTAGCGAGCACGCCAATACCGGCTATGATAGGCAGCCAGATAACCAGACTTAACAGGGGAAGGCCAAACAACATGTTCATTCCATTTTATTCATTAGCGCGTTGCCAGGCACAGGGCTTACAGGGCTTTGGGCCGCAATAATAATTTTATCTCTTGCTGTTTTTTATCGTTTCAAGGCCCGTATAACCACAGACTCATCAATATGAATACGCCAACGATCATGGTGAAGGCATAATGATAGATATAGCCGGACTGGAAGCGCCGTACCAGCATGGCGGTTGCGGCCACCATCCGTGCTGTGCCATTAACGAAGAATCCGTCAATCACTTTTACATCGCCGAATTTCCACAATCCCCTGCCGAGTGCGCGCGCTCCGCCCGCAAAGAGCCAGGAATAGAATTCGTCGATGAAATATTTGCGGTCGAGCAGCGTGGAAAACGGACCGGCAGCCTGCTTTATCTTTCCCGGCAAATCGGTTTTCACCATGTATAAATACCAGGCGGTGAATATTCCCGCTATGGAAAGCCAGAACGGCAGGGTAGATAGCGCATGCGTCATCATGCCCAATATGCCATGAAATTCCGCTGACATTTTTGCCATTGCCTCATGCTGCGGCATGATTTGTATGGCGCTGCCAAAATAATCTCCAAACAGCATCGGTGCGATAAGCCAGCCCGCGCCGATGGAAGGTATTGCCAGGGCAACCAGCGGCAGCGTCACCATCCAGGGCGATTCATGCAGATGTTCTTCGGTGTGGTGATCCATCCGGGGTTTGCCGTGGAACGTCATGAACAGCAGGCGGAAGGTATAAAACGCCGTGACGAACACCGTTGTTACCGCACAGAAGTAGGCAAAACCGGCGCCGGGAATGTCGGCGAAGTGCACCGCTTCAATAATTGCTCCTTGGAAAAGAAGCCAGAGAAACCGGGTACGCCGGCGCTTGCCAGCGCGGCAATGAACATGGTCCAGTAGGTAATGGGCATATATTTCTTGAGCCCACCCATTTTCCGCATATCCTGCTCATGATGCATCGCGATGATGACGGACCCCGCACCGAGAAATAGCACTGCCTTGAAAAAGGCATGAGTCATGAGGTGAAAAATACCGGCCGAATAAGCCGACGCGCCGAGCGCTATGGTCATGTAGCCCAGTTGTGACAGGGTCGAATACGCCACCACACGCTTGATATCGTTCTGCACGATTGCCACCAGCGCCATGAATAGCGTTGTGATGCCGCCGATCACCAGCATGAACGATAGCGCCGTTTCGGTTAGCTCGAACAACGGAGACATCCGCGCCACCATGAAGATACCTGCCGTTACCATCGTAGCAGCATGAATCAGCGCGGAAATGGGTGTCGGGCCTTCCATCGAATCCGGTAGCCATACATGCAACGGAAATTGTGCGGATTTTCCCATCGCGCCGACGAAGAGCAAAATACAGATCGCGGACAATAGCTCCCATTGCGAGCCGGGAATGATTTCGATTGTCTGTGTCGCGATCTGCGGAGCCTGGGCGAATACCGCCGCGTAATCCAGGGTGCCGAAATACATCAATACCAGGCCGATACCGAGGAGAAAGCCGAAATCGCCGACACGATTGACCAGAAAGGCTTTCAGGTTGGCATAAATCGCCGTGGGGCGTGTGTACCAGAATCCAATGAGCAGATAGGAAACCAGCCCCACCGCCTCCCAGCCAAAGAAAAGCTGGAGAAAATTATTGGACATCACCAGCATCAGCATGGAGAAGGTGAACAGCGAGATATAACTGAAAAAACGCTGGTAGCCCGGATCCTCGTGCATATAGCCTATGGTGTAGATATGCACCATCAAGGAAACGAAGCTCACCACGACCATCATGGTGGCGGAGAGTTGATCGATCAGAAACCCAACCTCGAAACGGGTATCGCCCGAGGTCATCCAGGTATAAACGCTACCGTTAAAGATGTTCCCCTTCAATACATCCAGAAACACAGCGGCGGACGCAGCCACGCACACGAGCATCAGCGCAATGGTGATGCGATGACTCCAGGCCGGGCCTATCACGCGCCCGAACAGCCCGGCGATAAGCGCCCCTGCCAATGGCGCCAATGGCACCAATAGATATAATTTTTGCATCTCAGTCATGAAATTCAGTTTTTGTTTTTTGAATCACCGATACCTGACCCTGGCATGACACCGGGTTCTCCACCCCAGAAAGCTACCCTTTAAGTTTGTCCAGGTCGTCCACATTGATGGTGCGCAGATTGCGAAACAACACCACCAATATCGCCAGGCCAATGGCGGATTCTGCTGCGGCTACGGTAAGAATGAAAAACACGAAAATTTGCCCCGCTGTATCCTGCAGGTAATATGAGAAGGCGACAAAATTCATGTTTACCGCCAACAGCATCAGTTCGATCGCCATCAACAGGATGATCACATTTTTCCTGTTGAGGAAGATCCCGACAATGCTGATGGCGAACAGAATCGCACCGAGAACCAGGTAATGGGATAACGAAACCAAGCTACGCCCTCTTTCACGACAACATCAAAATACAGCCACGCAACTGTTTCTTTATTCTTTCTTTTCCGAGGGCATCGTCACCATACGAATCCGATCCTCGCGTTTTACCGCTACTTGCCTCGCGACATCCATCGCCTTGTTACCGGTACGGCGCCGCAAAGTCAGCGCGATGGCGGCTACTATCGCCACCAGCAGAATGACCGCCGCCAGCTCGAACGCGTAAACATATTCGGTATAGATCAGGCGCCCCAGCTCTTTGGTATTGCTGTAATCGGCGGCACGCGATGGCGGAGCCGGCATTTCATCGGCGCCGAACTGCTCGCCCATCAGCACCATTGCCATCTCGGCCGACATCAGCAATGCGAGCAATGCGCCAAATGGAAGCCATTTCCAGAATCCTTCACGCAGGCGATCAAGGTTGATATCCAGCATCATCACCACGAACAGGAACAACACCATCACCGCTCCCACGTACACCAGCACCAGCGTGATGGCGAGAAATTCCGCCTCCAGCAGCAGCCATAATCCCGCAGAGGTAAAAAAAGCCAACACTAACAGCAATGCGGAATGTACCGGATTGCGAGCGGTAATGACGCCGATGGCGGACGCTACCAGCACTGCTGAAAAAAAGTAAAAGATTATATCCTGAAAACTCATATGGGTACTTCTAGAAGTTCGAAGTTCTGTAAGTCGAAGTTCCGTAGGCCGGGTAGCGTAACCAGACGAAACCTCTCATTTGCCAACTCATTTCTGTAAGCGCCGGATAGCGTAACCCGACAAATCCTCTGATACTCGCTAAATCCTGATTCGGACAGGATGCCCCGTGTGTAATTAACCGCGAGATTCATCGATATCCCGCATCTGCCGCCCTATCCCTTGCTATCTCTTCCTCGTACCGGTCCCCTACCGCCAGCAGCATCTCCTTGGTATAAATGAGGTCGCCACGTTTTTCTCCGTGGTATTCGAGAGTGCGAGTCTCGACGATGGAGTCCACCGGACAGGATTCTTCGCAAAAACCGCAAAATATGCATTTGGTCAGATCGATGTCGTAGCGCGTCGTACGGCGCGTTCCGTCATCGCGCTGCTCCGATTCGATAGTGATTGCCAATGCCGGACATACCGCTTCGCACAGCTTGCAGGCGATACAGCGCTCTTCTCCATTGGGGTAGCGGCGGAGCGCATGCAGGCCTCGGAAGCGCGGCGACTGGGGCGTTTTTTCTTCGGGGAAATGCACCGTGATTTTACGCGCAAACATGTATCGTCCGGTCAGCATCATCCCTTTGAGCAGTTCAAATAACAGGAAAGTACGGAAAAAATCCTTGATACGGTTCATGGCTTTCTCCTGTCTCAGTGGAACCACAAATTAAGTGGGAATGCACCCCGGACGGACGATGGAAGCTGCATCACCAAGCCTAACACCACAATCCAGATCAGCGTGATCGGGATAAATACCTTCCAGCCAAGACGCATGATCTGATCATAGCGGTAGCGTGGAAAAGTGGCGCGGAACCAGAGAAAACAAAACAATAAACTCGCGATTTTCAAAACCAGCCAGATAAAACCGGGAATCAGCGTGAACGGCGCCATATTGACCGGGGGCAGCCAACCCCCCAGGAATATGATGCTGGCAAGCGTGGCCACCAGGATCATATTTGAATATTCGGCAAGAAAGAACACTGTAAAGGCCATGCCGGAATACTCGACGTGGAAGCCGGCGACGATTTCCGACTCACCCTCGGCCACATCGAACGGTGCGCGGTTGGTTTCGGCGACACCGGAAATGAAGTACACGAGAAACATCGGAAACAATGGAATAAGATACCAGTTAAGGAAACTGCTCCCCTGCTGGCCCATGACGATATCCCCGAGATTCAGGCTCTGCGACATCATCAGCACGCATACCAATGCAAAGCCCATCGCAAGCTCATACGAGACTACCTGCGCGGCGGAACGCATCGCGCCGAGAAACGCATACTTGGAATTGGATGCCCAACCGGCGATGATCACCCCATAGACGCCCATGGAAGTCATTGCCAGAATATAAAGCAGACCGGCGTTGATGTCCGCCAATACCACCTCGGGAGAAAACGGCACTACCGCCCATGCCGCGAGCGCCGGCGCGAACGTCAATATCGGCGCGAGCACAAACAGCAATTTATTCGCGCCGCTGGGAATGATGATTTCCTTCATCACCGCCTTGACGGCATCGGCAATGGGCTGGCCCCAGCCGCCCAGCCAGGGGATGCCGAAGAAGGTGACGCGGTTGGGTCCCACACGCATCTGCATGAAAGCAATAATCTTGCGTTCGGCAAACGTGAGATAAGCCACAGCGAGCATTAACGGCAATATGATGGCGACGATCAACAGCACGTTCTTGGTCACCACGAACAGAGCGGGGCCCCACTCGGGACCAAAAAAATTGCCGAATAATTCTTGTGCGTATTCCATCAAATAACCCTGATTTCTTCCATCACAATCTTTCCACCACGATTTCGCCAAACATTCCACCCAGGCTCGCAGTCATGGGGTGTGCGCGAAGCAACGCGCACGCAATCGACAGGCAGCTTGTCGTCCCGGGCTGCGGGCAGTTGCGCTTCGCCTTCCCCCTGCTTCAGCCTGACATTGTCCCCGGCCTGTATCCCAAGCTTATCCATGAGGGCGCCCGTCATCCACGCAACCGGCGCGGCTGCGTCACTTGTGCGCTGCAGCGACTCGGCGCGGCGAACGATGGGGTCGGCCTGGTAGATCGGCACTTCCCCGATGCGCTGGATTCCATCGCCCTTCTGTCCAATGTCTCCAACGGCAAAGCCGCTAAGGCTGTTATTCAGGCGGGAGCTGACATCGGGTCCAGCCGGTAGAATCTCCGCACGCACCTGATCCGGCGTTTCGTAGTCGAAGCCGTCAAGCTGCAGCATATTGCCCAGCACCCGCACGATCTTCCATGCTGGACGCGTTTCGCCGAGGGGCGCCACCACGCCATTAAAAGTTTGCACACGGCCTTCCGTACTGATGAACGTGCCGGAGGTTTCGGTGAATGGCGCGATCGGGAGCAATACGTCAGCATAACCGCCTTGCAGGACAGCCTGGCTTTTGTATGAGGTCAACATTACCACGAGCTCAGCCGCAGCCAGGGCTTTGATGGCTTGCCCGGGGTTGTAGCTATCCAGTTCCGGTTCCAGATTCATCAGGACGTAAGCCTGGCATGGCTGCGCCGCAGCGCCGGCAGTATCGGCGGAGGTGGCGCTCATCCCGAGCATTTGCGCAGCATTGAGGCTTCCGTGACCCTTCCGGGGCGCCACGGTCAGGAATTGCGCCGGCAATATGAGCGCCGACGCTGTTGGCGGCTTCGCCCAGCACACCGAATTGCGCGTCGGTAATTTGGGCGAGATGCTGTGCCAGCACGAGAATATCCGTGTATTGCGGATGATGCTGCGCCAGGTTGCCGAGGAAAATAGCAGCAGGTTTATTATCGATGAGGCTGGCCGCCATCGCGCGCGCCGTATCGCTCACGCTAACCGTACTCGTTGCGTTCCTTGCGTCGCCGGGAACCTCCACTTCCTTTGACTCGGCGGCGGCTTTCAGGACCTGGGCCAGCATGGCCGCCATACCGGCGGGCGCGACAATAGCGCGATTCGCTACCTTGGTCAGCAGATCATCATCGACTGGATTGATCAGATTCAATTGTGCGCCCTGCTTCACCGCCTGACGCAAGCGCTGCGCGAGGAGCGGGTGATCCTTGCGCAGGGTGCTGCCGATCACCAGCGCCGACTTCAGCCGGGAAACATCCGCTATGGCCATCCCCAGCCAGGGAATACCCTGCATATGATCGTCCGCTCGGAAATCGGATTGGCGCAGACGATGATCCACATTTCCGCTACCCAATCCCCGCACAAATTTTTGCAGGAGATAGAGTTCCTCCAGCGTGCTGTGAGGAGAACCCAATGCGCCGATGCTTTGTGCGCCATGTTTTTCCTTTACCGCTTTCAACCCGTTAGCGGTGAATTCCAGCGCCGTTTGCCAATCGCACTCCTGCCACTCGCCTCCATGCTTTATCATCGGCTTGCGCAAGCGCTCTTCCGAGTTCAGTCCCTCGTAGGAGAAACGGTCTTTATCCGACAACCAGCACTCGTTGATGTCCTCATTCTCGCGTGGCAACACCCGCATCACGCGGTTCTGTTTCACCTGAACCACCAGATTGGAACCGAGGCCGCAGTGCGGGCTCACGGACTTTCTCCGTGACAACTCCCAGGTGCGTGCGGAATAACGGAAGGGCTTGCTGACGAGCGCGCCTACCGGACAGAGGTCGATCATATTGCCCGACAACTCCGAATCCACCGTTCGGCCCACAAATGAAAGGATTTCAGCATGCTCGCCCCGGCCCGCCATCCCCAGCTCCATGATGCCGGCGATTTCCTGACCGAAGCGTACGCAGCGCGTGCAATGGATACAACGGGTCATGTCGGTGGAAATGAGCGGGCCCAGATTTTTGTTCGCCACCACCCGCTTGGCTTCCGTATAGCGTGATGAGCTCGCCCCATAGCCCACCGCCAGGTCCTGCAGTTGGCATTCACCCCCCTGATCGCAAATGGGACAATCCAGCGGATGATTGATGAGCAGGAATTCCATCACGCCTTTTTGTGCTGTTACGGCCTGCCCGGAATGGGTGGATACCTTCATGCCTTCCATGGCGGGCGTCGCGCAGGCGGGCAAGGGCTTGGGCGCTTTCTCCACTTGCACCAGGCACATGCGGCAATTGGCGGCGATCGACAGCTTCTTGTGATAGCAGAAATGCGGAATGTATATACCCAACTGATTCGCGCCGTCCATGACGGTGCCATTCTTGGGCACAGATACCGGTTTACCGTCGATTTCGAAATTGATCATGGATAAATACTCTCGGCTTAACGAATCGGCTTAGCGAGTAAACGCAGACAGGAAGGTGAACTCATCGGCTTGATCCATGCCATTCGCCTCCTGCGCTATACCAAACATTTCTTGTGCTCGATATGGTATGCAAACTCGTCGCGAAAATGCTGGATCATGGCGCGCACCGGCATGGCGGCCGCGTCGCCCAGTGCGCAGATGGTGCGCCCCTGAATATTGTCGGCAACATTGTTGAGCAGATCGAGATCTTCCATCCGCCCCTTGCCGGTTTCGATGCGATGCACTACCCGGTAGAGCCAGCCGGTGCCTTCCCGGCAAGGTGTGCATTGGCCGCATGATTCTTCAAAATAAAAATAGGATAACCGCTCCAGCGCTTTCACCATGCAGGTGGTGTCGTCCATGATGATGACTGCGCCCGAGCCCAGCATGGACCCTGCCTTGGCAATGGAGTCATAATCCATGTCTGTCTGCATCATGACGTCACCAGGCAGTACCGGCATGGACGAGCCGCCTGGAATGCAACCTTTCAGTTTTCGCCCTCCCCGCATGCCGCCCGCCATCTCCAGCAGTGTTGCGAACGGCGTGCCCAGCGGCACCTCATAATTGCCCGGCTTGTTGACATGACCCGAAACGGAGAAAAGCTTCGTCCCGCCATTGTTGGGCTTGCCCAGTTGCAGAAATTTGTCCCCGCCGTTGCGAATGATCCAGGGCACGGAGGCGAATGTTTCGGTGTTGTTGATGGTGGTGGGCTTGCCATAGAGACCGAAGCTTGCAGGGAAAGGCGGCTTGAAGCGCGGCTGGCCTTTCTTGCCTTCCAGCGATTCCAGCAGTGCGGTTTCCTCGCCACAGATATAGGCGCCGTAACCATGGTGGTTGTATAACTGGAAACTGAAATCGGAACCCAGAATGTTATCCCCGAGCAATCCCGCCTCTCGCGCTTCGTCTACCGCTTCCTCCATGCGCTCATAGGTATCCCAGATTTCGCCATGAACATAGTTGTAGCCAGTCCTGATGCCCATCGCATAAGCACCGATCATCATGCCTTCGATGAGGATGTGCGGATTGTGACGCATGATGTCGCGGTCTTTGAAAGTGCCGGGCTCGCCTTCGTCCGAATTGCACACGAGGTACTTGTCGCCTTCGTACTGCTTCGGCATGAAACTCCATTTCAGCCCGGTAGGAAAGCCCGCACCGCCGCGGCCCCGCAAGGCGGATTTTTTTACTTCCTCGATGACCTTTTCCGGCGGGATCTTTTCGCTCAGAATTTTTCTCAGTGCGGCATAGCCCTCGCGCTGCTCATAATTTTTGAGCCGCCAGTTATCCGGATCCGATGGATTCACTCCGGCCAGCAGTACCTGCGTAGGCTGGGTCATTTGCTCAATTCCTCCAACAATTGGTCAATCGAGTCGTTGGACATGAAACTGCACATGCGTTTGTTGTTGACCAGGAGCACAGGCGCGTCACCGCATGCCCCCATGCACTCGCCTTCTTTCAAGGTGAATTTACCGTCAGCAGTCGTCTCGTTGAAATCGATACCCAATTTTTTCCGGAAATGCGCCACAGCCTCGTTCGCGCCGGATAGTGCGCAAGGTAGATTCGTACAGATAGTGATCTTGAATTTGCCCAGCGGCTGCAAATTATACATGCCATAAAAGGTTGCCACCTCATATACCGCAATGGGCGGCATTCCGAGATAGTGGGCAACAAAATCCATTGTTTCAGTGGCCAGCCACCCTTTCTCATCCTGAGCAATGGCGAGGGCCGACATCACCGCCGATTGCTTTTGATCGGCCGGATATTTGGCAATTTCGCGGTCGATTTTTTTTATGGACTCGGCGCTTAACATCTTGATAACTGTTTAACTGTCAAGGACGTCACCTGTCTATTTCACCGAACACGATGTCCTGGGTGCCAATAATGGCTACAACATCGGCAATCATATGTCCGCGCGACATTTCATCCAGCGCCGCAAGGTGGGCAAAACCTGGCGCGCGGATTTTCAGGCGGTATGGCATATTGGCGCCGTCCGAAACCAGATAAATGCCGAATTCACCTTTCGGGTGCTCGATTGCTGCATAGGTTTCGCCAGGCGGCACGTGAAAGCCTTCGGTAAAAAGCTTGAAATGATGAATCAGCTCTTCCATATTCTGCTTCATTTCAACTCGCGGGGGCGGCGCCACCTTATGGTTATCGGTTATTACCGGGCCGGGATTCTTCCGCAACCAGTCGACACATTGTTTGATGATGCGGTTGGATTGACGGAATTCCTCGATCCGGACCAGGTAGCGATCGTAGCAATCGCCGTTCACACCCACGGGTATGTCAAAATCAACCTTATCGTAAACTTCGTAAGGTTGTTTTCTCCGCAAATCCCACTCCACACCGGAACCCCGCAACATGGGACCTGTGAAGCCCAGCGCCATGGCGCGTTCCGGCGAGACCACCCCGATACCTACCAGGCGCTGTTTCCAGATGCGGTTATCGGTAAGCAGGGTTTCATACTCATCCACATAGGTAGGAAACCGGTTGGTAAAGTCTTCGATAAAATCGAGCAGCGAACCACTACGATTTTCATTCAGTACCCTGGTGCTTTTTTCGTTATGGATTTTCGATGCCTTGTATTGCGGCATGGATTCCGGAAGGTCTCGATAGACTCCACCGGGACGGTAGTAGGCGGCATGCATTCTGGCTCCCGAGACCGCCTCGTAAACATCCATCAGGTCTTCCCGGTCCCGGAACGCATAGAGAAATACTGTCATCGCGCCCACATCCAGAGCGTGAGCGCCCAGCCACAAGAGGTGGTTGAGTATCCGCGTGATTTCGTCAAACATCACGCGAATATATTGCGCACGCACCGGCACCTCGAGTTGAAGCAACTTCTCGATAGCCATTACATAAGCATGCTCGTTACACATCATGGAGACATAGTCCAACCGATCCATGTACGGCACCGACTGAATATAGGTCTTGTACTCGGCCAATTTTTCGGTCGCGCGATGCAGCAGCCCGATATGCGGGTCGGCACGCTGGACGACTTCACCGTCCAGCTCCAGCACCAGGCGCAACACGCCATGCGCAGCCGGATGCTGCGGACCAAAATTCATGGTGTAGTTACGTATCTCAGCCATGCTTGAGCAGCCTATGCCACCGTGACTTCATTCAGTATCCCCATAATGCTCTTCGCGGATTACGCGCGGCGTAATCTGGCGCGGCTCGATGCTTACCGGCTGATAGATTACTCGTTGCTGATCAGGGTCGTAACGCATCTCGACATTTCCGCTTAGTGGAAAATCCTTGCGGAATGGACTGCCGATAAAGCCGTAGTCGGTAAGAATACGGCGCAGATCCGGATGACCGCTAAAAACGATGCCGTAAAGGTCAAATGCTTCGCGTTCGAACCAGTTGGCGGATGGCCAGATACCTATCACTGAATCCACCACCGGAAATTCATCATCGTCGACGAACCCCTTGATTCGCAACCTGTGGTTATGTTTGATCGAAAGCAGGTGATATACGACCGCAAAGCGCTTGCCCGTCAGGTCATTCCCGGTGACAGACTCGGCCCCGTACGCCGAATAATCCACACCGCATAAATCGATGAGCATTTCAAAGCCCAGGTCGGGGTGATCCCGCAGCGTCCTCATCGCCCATAGCAAGTCACCGGGAAGCACGGATATGGTGAGTTCACCCAATTGCTCGGTGGCATTGGTAAGTTTATCGCCCAACACATTCTGAAGGCAAAAGGAGAGCTTTTCCAGGCGGGACGACGACATTTTATGGCTCAACGGGCGATGGTATTGGTGCGGTGGATTTTGTTCTGCAACTGGATAATCCCGTAGAGTAATGCTTCCGCCGTGGGTGGGCAGCCTGGGACATAAATATCGACCGGCACGATGCGATCACAGCCGCGCACAACAGAGTACGAGTAATGATAATAGCCGCCTCCGTTGGCGCAGGAACCCATGGATATCACCCAGCGCGGCTCGGCCATCTGGTCGTAGACTTTGCGCAGTGCGGGCGCCATTTTATTGCACAGGGTGCCCGCAACAATCATGACGTCCGATTGACGCGGACTTGGGCGGAATACCACGCCGAAACGGTCGAGGTCGTAACGCGACGCACCCGCCTGCATCATTTCCACTGCACAGCATGCGAGACCAAAAGTCATCGGCCACATGGACCCGGTACGCCCCCAGTTGATAACCGAATCCAGGCTCGTGGTGACAAAACCTTTTTCCATCGTACCGTTAGTGCTCATGACCTTAATCCCACTCCAGGGCACCCTTGGTCCACTCGTAAATAAAGCCGACGACGAGGATGCCAAGAAAAATCATCATTGCGATAAAACCGAAAAGGCCAATCTCATTCAGCACCACCGCCCAAGGAAACAGGAATGCAATCTCCAGGTCGAACAGGATGAACAGGATGGCCACGAGATAATAGCGTACGTCGAATTTCATGCGCGCATCTTCGAACGCTTCGAAACCGCACTCGTATGGGGATAATTTCTCGCTGTCGGGACGGTTGGGACCAAATAGCCAGCCGAACCCCATGGCCAAGGCGCCAACGGCCAGACCAAGCAAAATGAATAACAAAATGGGAAAATAATTTTCGAGCATATGCAACCAAAAGTATAGAGCTATGGACCAGGCATACTTTCATTCATATAATTACGGCCTGATTCTCCACCTTATTCCATTCAAGTGGTGCCGACGGCGAGAGTCGAACTCGCACAGCTTTCGCCACCGCCCCCTCAAGACGGCGTGTCTACCAATTTCACCACGTCGGCGGCTTAATTTGAGTTCTGAAGCTTAATCATTATTAGAACACTGCTTTAATCGATTGTTCAATCAGCTCATCATTAAAGCAGTTTAACTCATCATTAAGTTTATTCCGGTATTTCTTATTCCGGTATTTCTGTAGCCTTGGAAGCCCCTCCATCCGCAGGAACTTCCGGCGCCGCCTCTGCCGGCTTGGCTGATTCAGCCGGGACCGCTTTATCCATCACTCCCCCGCCTTCTATCTTATGACTGGAAAGATAGGTAAGCCCAAGACTGGTGATGAAAAACACCGCAGCCAGCACACCGGTCGTCCTGCTCAGAAAATTTGCTGAACCGCTGGCCCCGAACAGGCTCCCCGATGAGCCGCTGCCAAAGGCGGCGCCCATGTCGGCACCCTTACCGTGTTGCAGCAGAACCAGAACAATTACGGTAACTGCCGACAAGAGGTGTAGTATCCAGATGACTGTTTCCAAAGCCTACTCCAAAATAGATTAGTTTCTAGCCGCGTGACAGATGGCGATGAATTCATCGGCAATAAGCGAAGCACCGCCGATGAGGCCGCCATCAATATCGGGCATGGCAAATAGCTCGGCAGCATTGCTCGCCTTCACGCTGCCCCCATAAAGAACTTGCAGTTCCGCAGCAACTTCAGGATTGCTCGCGGCAACTCTATTGCGAATAAAGCCATGTACGTCCTGGGCCTGTTCCGGCGTAGCGGTTTTACCGGTACCGATAGCCCATACCGGCTCATAAGCAAGTACCGAATCGGCAAGCGCACTTATCCCCGCCAGTTCGATCACCGCATCCAACTGTTCCGCCACTATTTGTTCGGTAATGGCAGCCTCGCGCTGATCAAGTGTTTCTCCAATACACAAAACAGGTATCAAGCCGGCTGCCTGAGCCGCCTTGAACTTGAGCGCCACGGTATGACTATCCTCGCCGTACAACGCCCGCCGTTCCGAGTGGCCGATAATTACGTAGCGGCAGCCAAAATCCATCAACATGCCCGCTGAAACTTCACCAGTATAAGCGCCTTTGTCATGCTGGCTGACGTTCTGCGCACCCCAGGAAACGTGAGTTTTCTGCAATATTGACTGAGACTGCGAAAGATAAGGATAAGGCACAAACACCGCGACATCGCCCTCGCCCAATTCTTCCGTCCCGGCAATGATGGCATTCAGCAACTCCCGATTCTGTATCGTTCCGCCGTGCATTTTCCAGTTGCCCGCAACAAGCTTCGAACGTATGGCCATAAAGGGCGTCGCCTTTGAACTTAAAGCTGCGAATGTTACCTGTGAATGAATACGGGGTCAATCACGGCCAACGATATCATCGGGAACAAAAGCCCAAAATAATTAAAACAGCTGGAGAGGATGAAACGAAGGGACGGATGCGGCGGAAGTTGAAGTGCTAAAAACCAAGGGGCCGGAGATCATCGGTCTACGGCAACGAAAACATGGACGATAGAAATGCAGAACTACCCAAAACGTCCGGTAATATAATCTTCGGTCTGTTTGTTTTTAGGCTTTATGAAAATCGTGTCTGTGACATCAAACTCGATAAGCTCGCCGAGATACATATACGCAGTGTAATCCGACACGCGCGCGGCCTGCTGCATATTGTGGGTAACGATCAGAATGGTAACCTTATCCTTCAGGTCGGTGATAAGTTCCTCGATGCTGGCTGTAGCAATTGGGTCAAGCGCAGAAGTAGGTTCGTCGAACAACAGGATCTCGGGGTCGGTTGCCAGCGCCCTGGCAATACACAAGCGTTGCTGCTGTCCGCCGGAAAGATTATAGGCAAGCTGATTCAGGCGATCTTTTACTTCATCCCACAGTGCCGCGCCGCGCAGGGCTTCCTCCACTTTCTCATCCAGTATGGCACGCTGTCTCACACCTCGCACCCGCAAGCCATACGCAACATTTTCATAAATGGATTTCGGAAAAGGATTCGGTTTCTGAAATACCATGCTGATACGCATCCGTACTTCAATCGGATCCACACTACGAGAAAGAATATTGACGTTGTCCGGATGCAGAATAATTTCACCCACGTAACGATTACCGGGGTAAAGGTCGTGCATGCGGTTGAAGCAGCGCAAAAAAGTGGACTTACCGCATCCCGACGGACCGATCAATGCGGTCACCTGTTTTTCATGCAACATCATGCTAATGTTTTTTAGCGCAGAGAACGCGCCATAATAAAAACTCAAGTTTCGGACTTCGGACTTATACCGGGCTGTCGAAGTATCCGCAGCAGGATTTTCGGCCATGGCAGCAGCAAGCGCGGGATTGTCTACCATTTAAGATTCTTGCGCATACGATAGCGCAAATAAATGGCGAGCGCGTTCATGGTGAGGGTCATCACGACCAGCACCAACCCTGCGGCTGCGGCATTGACCTGAAACGCTTCTTCGGGCCGCGAAACCCAGTTGAACATCTGAATGGGCATCACCGTAAATGGCGCCATCAGCCATTCGAACGATATGAAAGGAAAATCGGGTTTAATGGGGGATGGCGGTAAAAAAGCGATGAAAGTCAGCGCACCGATCGTGATGATGGGCGCTGTTTCGCCAATAGCGCGAGCCAGGCCAATAATAACGCCCGTTAAAATACCGGCTGCGGAATAAGGAAGTAAATGATCCCCGACTGTCTGCCACTTGGTCGCGCCAAGTGCATAGGCTCCCTCCCGGATAACCAACGGTATGGCGCGTATAGCCTCCCGGGTCGCCACGATTAC
>CAWHQD010000020.1:0-4634 GCA_963831395.1 uncultured beta proteobacterium | reverse complement strand
AAAAAATCGCAATAATTTGTAAGAATATAGTAGGCAAGAGGCTAATACCATCCGTAAAGCTGAGTGGCTCTCCTGATTTGTCAATAGCAAAAAACCAAGCGATGGCAAATATGACCGATGTACCGCCCCACAAGTATCGGGTTGATTCTCGGGAATCAGGGCGTATTGCCCCGTGAAAACAAATAAGGGAAACTACAATCCCGGCCAGTAGCAATAGCCGCAGTTTGGTTTGATCCTGGAATAGCAATTGCAGTTGGGTTTGGAGCCAAGGACCATAGCAGCGAGATGGTTTGATCTAGGGACATTAGCAACAGTGTGGCTTTATCCTGGGCAGTATCGGCAGGCTTATGATTTAAGTTTTCAACATTTTCCTGTGGCAGACGGACGAAATCGTTCCGGCCGACTTCAAAAATCCGGGGAAAGGTTTTTTCTGATTCCTCGATACTGCTGGCGTCTCCTGCGGCGATGCTGATAGTGCGGTAAAAGATATTGGTCTGCTGGCTGTCTCGAAATGGAGGAAATTGATCCTGGTGTTGCCAAAAGCGCGTTTTTTCATCTTCGCTTTTATCATCTCTGTTTTTATCGTCTTTGGTTTTTTCTCGAAGCAGCAGATCGAAGTGCGAGGCGACGACCAGGTTTCTGATGGACCGCCAATGCTTCCGGTGAAGCATCTGCGCATCCAGATCGGTTGTAAAAACCAGGATATGGGGCATTTCTGCGCGCAAAGCCTCAAGTATCAGAAGCTTGTCATGAAAATCACTGCCGAAAATGCCCACAGCTTTTATCCCACTGTCGCGTTTCTTCAGATCTATATCATGGTGAGGAGCTTTAATTTGCCCTGCCAAGCGATGAAAGTAATCCAATTGGCTTGGACCGATAGGTAGCGGTGGCGAATTATGCAGATCGATAGCAGGACGGCGATCAGCCTCATTGGCGGCTGTCTGATTTTCATTTTTATCTTGTTTATGGATTATTTGCTGATAGGCAGCCGCGCCTTTTAGATAGAAAATGTTTCTTATTTCACAAGTACCGCTTTCGGCATTATCAGTCCTGCTTTCGGCATTATGAATAGGCGTCTTCGTGCTGGATTCGGGTTTACATTTGTCAAAAGATTCACTGAAAGATTTACGAAAGTCGCGCGACAGATTGCGAGCGTTCTCTGAATCGTATTCAGTAATAATCATTACTTCTTCAGATGGTTCTTTAATATTGCGTAACTTGAGTTCCTGGGCTAGTTTTTTGATAAGCGCTTTGTCAGAATCGGCAGGCTTGTTAAGGAGTTTGATATTTTCATTTTGATTGTTTTTATTAATATCATTAATTTCATTTGTTATATTCCTAGAGCGGTTCTGATCAAGAATGTTGTTCAGATCATAAATATAGAAGCTGTTTTTAGTTATCTTTTCTGATCCGAGCAGATTCTCTGACATAAATCGGAACTTATTACTATCAACGAATATTTATAGTGGACCCCAATTTCCGGACAATAATTTAAGATGGTAGCCTGCGATAAAAAGGAGCAGGTGATGAGTGAACAGAAGCGCAAGAATTTCAGCGGTCAATACAAGGCCAAGGTGGCGCTTGAAGCGATCCGGGGGGTCAAGACGGTAAACGAGATTGCCCAGGAGTTTGGGGTGCATCCGACCCAAGTGGGGCTGTGGAAGAAGGAGTTGCAAGAACAGGCGGCGGGCATATTTGACGCCAAGCGCGGCCCCAAGCGGGTGGATCAATCCGCCCATCCGGAGCGGCTTTATTCCGAGATAGGGCGGCTCAAGATGGAACTGGACTGGCTTAAAAAAAAGTCCGGGATATGCCTGTAGAAACGCGCAAGCATTGGGTCAGCGTGCTTGAGCCTTTGGCGCTGACCCGGCAATGCGAACTGGCGGGGGTTGCCCGCTCCGCTGTCTATGCGCCAGGCTTGGCCACGAAGCCGGACGAACAGGAGTTGGCGCTACTGGCACTGATCGACGCCGAATACACGCGCCACCCGTTCTTCGGCAGCCGCAAAATGACGTATATTTGTGGCATGGGATACCGGATCAACCGCAAGCGAATTCAGCGGCTGATGGGTATATTGGGACTGGCCGGCATGGCGCCGGGGCCGGACACCAGTCGCCCGCATCCGCAGCACAAGATTTATCCCTATCTGCTCAGAGGCGTGGTCGTCACCCGGCCCAATCAGGTGTGGAGCACAGACATCAGTGCGCCATGCAGGCGCGGTTGGAGAAATCCCAACCGCTCCGGCTGGTTGCCAACCGGCAGCTGAAATGCTGCCCTGCTCGGAAGAGATACCGGGCGGAAGGGGGCTGCAAAGTTCTGCCGTGTGCTGACGGCGGGATATCATAAGCAGAGCAGCCTTAACTGTACCTGACGTGAGCCATTCTTCACGGGCGGGGCTACCACAGCGTTTATGGTGAGACAACGAAGCATGCGTAGAACGTCTCTGTACTTAGTCAAACAACCTCGACAACGGAATGGCGTTGAGGCACATGGCGGGATGCGGCCGGTCTTGATGTTACCGGCTGCAAGATGCGGTTTACCGCATTTGACGATGGGTTATATCTCCATGGCCATCGTCCAGAGCCATCAGGGGTAGAGCATGCCACCTAAAGACGCGCAGGTTGGAAACCGGAACATGGGAACCTGTTGGCTTTCGCCCTTGACGGTCAAGGGCTATCCGCGGCGACCGGGGAAGAAAGTCAATGGGGACGGAGTCTCCGTAGTAGTCCGAGGCCGGGAAAGCCGGCCACATGGCGAAGGGGGACAGACAAGCGATAGGCTTTTGAAGTCGGAGGAACGATCTGTGGACTCGGATCGCCAAGCTGATCAGGCTTGGGTACTCAGCGTGCAACGGAAGCTGTATCAATGGAGTCAGGCAAATCCTGCCGAGACTTATCGCGAGCTGTGGAATTGGGTAACTGATCTCCGAAGTTTGCGGAATGCCTGGAATCGCGTTACCCACAACAAAGGTAAGCGTACGCCGGGTATCGACGGGAAGACCGTGGGGAGCATTCGCCGGCACTACGGCGAAAGCGCCTATTTGGGGGAACTGCAGCGAGCACTAAGAAGCGGAGCCTACCGGCCGAGCCCCTGTCGGCGCAAGCTTATCCCCAAACCGGGCAAGCCGGGGGAATTCCGACCCCTGGGAATACCTACGGTCACGGATCGCGTCGTTCAAGCCGCGATCAAGCAGTTTCTGGAACCGATCCTCGAAGCGCGCTTCTGGCATGTCTCTTACGGATTTCGTCCGGGCCGAGGCTGCCACGGTGCGCTGGAACATATTCGTATGGCCGTGCGGCCACGGAAGACGAGCAAGGAAGATGGCAAACGCCACGAGACCCCTTATCAATGGGTGATCGAAGGGGACATCAAAGGGTGCTTCGACAACATCGATCACCACCTGCTGATGAACCGGGTGCGTCAGCATTGCGCAGACCGAAAGGTGAATCGCCTGCTGGTGCAATTCCTTAAAGCGGGCGCGCTCTCCGAAGAGCAATTCCTGCGAACGGATGCCGGAACGCCTCAAGGCGGAATCATATCCCCGCTACTCGCCAACGTCGCATTGTCGATGATCGAGGAACGATATGAACGGTGGGTGAATCACCAGATTAAACGGCAATCCCGAAGGGGATGCGATGGAATCAAGGCGGCGATGTGGGCACGCAGCACGGACCGCCAAGCGGGCCGGACGGTGTTCTTCCCTATTCGTTATGCCGACGATTTCGTCATTCTCGTCAGCGGCTCATCACAGGACGCAGTCGCTGAGCGCGACAAGCTGGCGACTCTGCTACACAATGGCATGGGGTTGACGCTTTCGCCGGAGAAAACACGCATTACCCAACTGACTGAAGGCTTCGAGTTTCTGGGGCATCGCGTCAGGATGCGTTGGGATGAACGGTATGGCTGGACGCCGCGTATTGAAATCCCAAAGGCGAAAACCGCTGATCTGCGCTACAAGGTGAAACAACTTACTGGTCGGTCCACGACGCTGCTGTCGTTAGCCGATCTCATTCAGAAACTGAATCCTATCCTGCGAGGCTGGGCTCATTTCTATCGCTACTGCACCGGAGCCAAGGATGTCCTGTCGACACTGGATTGGTATGTCCGCGACCGGCTCTGGCGGTGGATGCGTAAGAAACACCCTAAGTCTCGCGTTGCTAACCTGCTGCGCCACCGTCGCCCAAGCCGGATTCGGCCTAGTTGCCGGGTCTGGCAGGAAAACGGCTATGAGCAATACCATATGGGATGGCTCAAGGTGCAGCGTTATCAGAGGGGATGGATGACACCTGCTGATTTCATGAATCTTGTTGGAGAGCCGGATGCATAACGAAAGGTGCCTGTCCGGTTCGGCGAGAGGGTATGCGAAACCGCTGGTCGCAAGATCAGGTAGGCGCGCGTACCCTACTCAACGCTACCTCCGCTGACGCGAGGATTTGTGTACCTGGTGGCGGTGATCGACTGGTCACCGCCGGGTACTGGCATGGCAGCTATCGAACACGCTGACGATACGGATTTTGTGTGGCTGCCTGGAGCAAGCGATTCACGCTACGGCGCGCCGGAGATATTCAACACTGATCAGGGCTGCCAATTCACCTCAGAGGCGTTCACCGGTGTGCTTCAGGCGCGCGGCATTG
>CAWHQD010000019.1:0-80788 GCA_963831395.1 uncultured beta proteobacterium | reverse complement strand
CCACTGAAAGGAGATATGAAATGACTACCACAAATAATATGCCTGGATTTACTGCAGAGACCTCGGTCTATAAGACAAACGGCCGTTACCGCCTTACAACCAGATCTGTTGGCCGAGCCGATGCCCATATAGGTCTTGCCCAGGTCTTTCGTCCTCGTCCAGACGACGGCGGGCTTAGGGCTAATTGTAGTAGTACCGATGGACAGGCTAATCGCTCCTGTGGCGGTGATTGCGTGGCCGGTGCTCAAACCTGCATGTGTTTCGCCGCCCCGCAGCCTACACCTGGAGCTGGACCTGTAGCTAGGCCAATTCTTGTACGCGCATAAGCGGATTCGTAGTGGCGGATTAGAAACGAGGGGTCAGCTCGTAGGTGGGGTTAGGCAAAGCTGTAACCCAACGAACTGGTGCACAAATGTTGGGTTACGCGACAAAGCCGCCAACTCCAACCTACAGGCTGAGCATTCGCTGATGACCAAGATGTCGCCGTACTATGAGCGTTAACCTCACCCACTGAAAGGAGATATATCATGATAATGCGCTTTACAGCGGAAGTTTCGCTTTACAAGACATGCAATCGCTACCTCACGACTGGAGCAATTCATCGAGCCCCTGGAATCGATACATGCGGCGCAAATTGGCTTTGTTGACCCCTCTTGCTTTCAAGAATGCTTTCAAGCATGTCTTGAAGCTGAGGGATTGGGTTTTGAGTGCAGTCGAGAGTGTCGCGCAGAGTGCCGCCCAACACCGCCACCTTGCACTTGCACGAGAACGAGATGCTGTCAGGGCAGTTGTTCGACAACGATGCCTGTACCCTGCTGAACCGGGCTCGAACCGATGGCCACCAATATCCCGCCTTATTACGAACGTTAACCTTAACAACTGGAAGGAGGCATGAAATGAACGCCGCGAAAATGCCAGGATTTACGCAGAGGCGTCAATGTACAGGACAAGCAATACCTAGCACGCTGCTCATGCTACTTTAGCGGGCAATGCACAGCTATCATTCCGTAGCAGTGCAGGCTGATTTGCCGATAGAGTGCCGCACCCCCTCCGGGTGTTGTCCAGTTGGCTGGAGGTGCTGCGGTAGTTGTGAGAGCGGGGAATGCGATGATGTTTGCGTACGTCCGGGCGCGCCCTGCCCATGATCAGGGCCGCCTGGCTAGCATAATATGCGTGCGAACTCAACCAGAAGGGGCAATGAAAATGAATATACCAGGGTTTACTGCGGAAGCATCGTTCTACAAGACCGTTAAATATAATAGGACGCCAAGTGGCGCAACGTCCTCAGCTCAAGTACTGCCCCAGGCGCATACACGTCCCAGCGGTTTATGTACTAAAGCGCGGTACTACTGTAACAGAGGCTATGAAAACTGGTGCGAGATTTACTACCTATCTTGTCGCCCAGGGAGATAGCCGTGTTGTGCCTTATGATCTGTTCGCAATATCTTGGCGCGACAGATGCCATTCCAGTCGGCGAGCGGGAGATGCGGTGACATCGATCTTCTCTCGCAACAAGCGCAATACTGATTTTACCGAGAAGTATTTTCCGCACGTGGATGCGACCGAGGAGTTTCCGCTCCTGGTCGCGAAAATGCCAACCTGATAACCTATAGATTTGATCACTCGAAAGGAGACATAAGATGAATACCATGAATATGCCTGGATTTACTGCTGCAGGATCACTGTACAGAACAAACGGACACTACCGGCGTGCAAGCGCCGAGTTCAACCCTGATGTCTCGGTCGTTCCCGCGATCTGCTTCGATGATTGGTGCCATCATGCGTCAACGGGAGGATGCTATGTTGCACAAGAGGAGATATAAGAGCCTCATTATGAGGACTGCGCGCCGGGACAACCACAACCAAGGTGTGGACCCTGTGAATGTTTTCAACAGTGTGATGACGGGACCCAAAGAAGTTGTTAGATTGTGTAACTGTGCAGACAGTGTTTAATTGGTATTCGTCAGCGCGAGGAGGAATCAATACATGTCAATAGCATGATCATCTCAATAATAGTTTTTCCAGTACCAACCGGTAAATTTGCGGAAGCTGTTCCAGGTCTTCCACTTCCACGTATTCGTTGAGCTTGTGGATGGTGGCATTGCGAGGACCCATTTCCACCACCTGCGGGCAGATGTCGGCGATGAAGCGTCCGTCGGAGGTCCCGCCGGAGGTGGAAAGCTGCGGCTCGATTCCTGTCACGGTTGTGATCGCGCGGCTTACCGCATCGACCAGATTGCCCCTGGGAGTGAGGTAGGGCTTGCCTGAGTTTTCCCATAGCAGGTTGTAGTCCAGCTTATGCCGGTCAAGGATTTCATGTACCCTGGCTTGCAGCGATTCGACCGTGCTGGCGGTGGAGAAGCGAAAATTGAATAGTATGGTGACTTCACCGGGAATAACATTAGTTGCGCCAGTACCGCCGGCAATATTGGAAATCTGCCAGGTGGTGGCTGGAAAATATTCATTGCCCTCGTCCCATTCGGTTTCGGCCAGTTCGGCAATGGCGGGGGCCGCGAGATGTATCGGATTTTTTGCCAGATGGGGGTACGCAATATGGCCTTGTATGCCTTTCACGGTCAATGTGCCGGATAAGGAGCCGCGCCTGCCGTTCTTGATCGTATCGCCAAGCTTGTCCACGCAAGTCGGTTCGCCGACGATACAATAATCGATCATTTCATTACGTGCTTTCAGGGCCTCCACCACCCGCACGGTGCCGTCTACCGCCACCCCTTCCTCATCCGAAGTGATAAGCAAGGCAATCGAGCCGCCGTGGTTGGGATGTTCGGCTACAAAGGCTTCAATTGCCGTGATGAACGCCGCAATCGACCCTTTCATGTCAGCCGCGCCCCGGCCGTAAAGCCTGCCATTTCGAACGACGGGTTCGAATGGATCGCTTTCCCATTTTTCGAGGGGTCCGGTGGGCACCACATCGGTGTGGCCCGCGAAACACAGCAGTGGACGCGCCTGTTCCGCGCCGCGCCCATAGATTATCAACCTCGCCGCAGCGTATTCTTTCGATGTTGAAGCCGATTTTTTCGAGGCGATCAATCAGGATTTCCTGGCAGCCGTTATCGAAGGGGGTCAGCGAACGACAGGCGATCAGCGCTTGTGCGAGAGCCAGGGTGTCATGGTGCATGGATATATTCCTGAAAAGAAACTGGTTCCGGATGAGCGGGAACCTGAATATTACTCACTCTGGTTGACTATTGACTCGGGTGAGCAAACAATAAAAACGTCATACCGACGGAAACCGGGATCCAACCGCGCAAAGCACGCCATGCCGGCTTGGACTGGATTCCGGGTCAAGCCCGGAATGACGAAATCTTCCCGCTGGATAAATAATATGCGTGCCGGCGGAGCGAATACTGTGGGCGAAATGACAATTCGCCAGACTAAATTCCGCGCAGTAGTTCATTGATACCGGTTTTCGCACGTGTTTTCGCGTCCACCTGTTTCACGATCACCGCGCAGTACAGGCTGTATTTTCCGTCGGCAGAAGGCAGGTTTCCTGATACCACTACCGAACCGGATGGAACGCGGCCATAGCTTATTTCGCCAGTTTCGCGATGATAAATCTTGGTGCTCTGGCCAATATATACGCCCATTGAAATTACCGAGTTCTCCCCGACAATCACTCCTTCGACAATTTCCGAGCGCGCACCGATGAAACAGTTGTCCTCGATAATAGTCGGATTCGCTTGCACGGGCTCCAGCACGCCGCCTATACCCACGCCACCCGAAAGATGCACATTTTTGCCGATCTGGGCACAGGAACCTACCGTAGCCCAGGTATCCACCATTGCGCCTTCATCAACGTAGGCGCCAATATTGACATAGGAGGGCATCAGCACGACATTGCCGGCAATGAAGGACCCCTTTCTTACCGCTGCGGGGGGCACAACACGGAAGCCGCCATCACGGAAATCCTTCGAACTGTAATCCGCAAATTTCGAGGGCACCTTATCGAAATAGTTGGAAAAGCCCCCTTTGATGAAGCTGTTGTCTTCCATGCGAAAAGAAAGCAGCACGGCTTTCTTGATCCATTGGTGCGTGTGCCAGTCGCCATTGATTTTTTCCGCCACTCGCAGTTTGCCGCTGTCCAGCATCTCCAGTACCTGCGTGACGGACTCCTTGAGTTTGGCCTCGACATTACGAGGTGTAATCTCGGCACGACGTTCGAATGCTTCTTCAATGGTACTTTGGAGCTGATCCATGATTTTCCTTTGAATATTCCTGTTAATCTGATTACTGGCGTCCTATAGGCGAGATACCAGTATTTTTATCCGCTCGGCAGCAGCCGCGCATTCCATCAGCGAGGCCACCAGTGCGATCCGCACAAAATTTTCGCCCGGGTTGATCCCATGTGCATGCCGTGCCAGATAACTGCCAGGCAAAACTGTTACATTATAGTCGCGATAGAGCTTACGGGTGAACTCGACATCATTAACCGGCGTGTTTAGCCACAGGTAAAAAGCTGCATCCGGCATGGATATCGGCACGCTTCCCTTAAGCAATTCAGTTGCCGCGGTAAATTTCTCCCGGTAGAGGCGGCGGTTCTCGATAACATGAGCCTCGTCATTCCACGCCGTCTCACTCGCGGCTTGCACTGCCGGGTTCATGGCGCTGCCATGATAAGTGCGATAGAGCAGGAATTTTTCCAATATAGAAGCGTTGCCTGCAACAAACCCGGAACGCATGCCGGGCACATTGGACCTTTTGGAGAGGCTGCTGAATACCACAAGTCGGGGAAAGCCGTGGCGGCCAAGGCTATGAGCCGCTTCGAGGGCGCCGAGAGGACGAGCGTTTTCGTCGAAATAGATCTCGGCATAGCACTCGTCAGAGGCAATGATAAATCCGTGACGGTCGGAAAGTTCGAATAGCTGCCGCCACTCATCCATCGACATTACCCTGCCGGTAGGATTGCCAGGTGAACAGACATAAACAAGCTGGGTGCGCGACCATATAGCGTCCGGCAACTGCGCATAGTCGAGTGCAAAATTATTTTCCGGCAGCGTATTCAGGAAACAAGGAGTGGCGCCAGCCAGCAAAGCCGCGCCTTCATATATCTGATAAAACGGATTCGGACAAACTACAATTGCTTCTGAACGTGATGCATCAATCACTGCCTGGGCAAAAGAGAACAATGCTTCGCGGCTGCCGTTAACAGGAAGAATCTCCGTATCAGGATCAATTGACGGAAGGCAATAGCGCCGTTTCAACCAGGCCCCGATGCTGGCGCGTAGCGATGCCGCCCCAAGGGTTGTCGGATAAAGCGCCATTCCGCCGAGGTTGTCCGCCAGAGCCAGGCGGATGAAATCAGGCGTTGCATGTTTAGGCTCGCCAATATGGAGCCTGATGGGAGAGAAGGCCGGCTCCGGTTCGATTCCTTCGAACAGCTTGTTGAGCTTCTGGAAGGGGTAGGGCTGAAGACGGTCGAGATTGGGATTCAATTTAAAGGCTGGGGAGGGCGGTACTGAAATCGCTATTCCCAAGTTGCGTCATTGATCGAAGCAGGATTATAAAGGCCAGCCGTCTTGCTAACCAGTCAAAATAAGCAAAACAGGCAAAACGCTTTACCGGTAACGGCCCTGCTCGCCGGCGCCATTATCTGGGGTCTGCTGTGGTACCCCTACCGATTACTTGAACAAGCCGGGATAAGCGGGCCAGTCGCAACCGCGATCACTTATATTATCGCCTTGCTGCTGGGCTCGGCCGTATTCCGGAACCATTTGCGAAGGCCGCACCTATTCGGCGGAAAGCCACATTTATTGTTCTGGATCGGATTGTTCGCGGGCTGGACCAATCTTGCCTATGTGCTCGGCGTGATCCACGGTGAAATCATGCGGGTCTTGTTGCTGTTCTATCTTGCGCCCTTATGGACCATCGTGTTCGCACGCTTCCTGCTGAACGAGATACTAAGCCTGCACGGGTATCTGGTCATCGCTTTTTCGCTAGCCGGTGCGATAATCATGTTATGGCAACCTGAAAACAGCGGTTCGCTGCATTCCTCCTATGCGGACTGGATGGGACTGTCAGCCGGCTTCACGTTTGCATTGTCGAACGTGCTGAGCCGCAAAGACCAGCATCACAACGTTCAATTGAAGTCATTGGCAGTGTGGCTGGGAGTGGCGCTGATAGCATTGGCTTACAGTCTGTTTCTGCCCCCCGTACCGGTTTTGAGCGATATCTCCGCCAATATGTATCTGCTCCTGCTGGGGGTAGGGCTGATTGTGTTTGCCCTAAGCGTGATTATGCAATATGGCCTTACCCATACGCCCGCAAATCAGGCTAGTGTGATTATGCTGGCAGAATTGGTTGCCGCGGCGATTGGCGCTTATTTTCTGGCAGATGAGGCAATGACGCAGAGGGAATGGATCGGTGGCGCGATGATCGTTTCAGCTGGTTTGTTTTCGTCCAGGATGAATCGGGCGTAACATGAACAGTTGAGACGTGTTGTGTTTGTCATTGGGTCGTACCATGCAACGGATTGATAAGGGCAAGTGGATATGAGGCATCATGTAGTTTTTCTGGAACGGGATTCTCTGAAGGTGGAGGTGCGCCGGCCTGGTTTCGAACATACTTATGAAGAATATGCCCGCACTAGTGATGATCAGGTCGTGCCGCATCTGCAGAACGCGACGGTGGCCATCATCAATAAGGTGGGATTGAGCGAGGAAACGCTCGCGCAATTGCCCAAGCTGAAAATGGTCGCAATCGCCGCAACGGGGTATGACAGAATCGATATTGCCGCCTGCCGCAAGCGCGGCATCGCGGTGGCGAATATCCGCAATTATGCAATTCATACCGTGCCGGAGCACGTGTTCGCGATGGTGCTTGCGTTGCGCCGGAATTTGCTTGCATACCGGCAGGAAATCGAACAGGGGGCATGGCAGAAATCGGAGCAATTCTGTTTGTTCACTCACAGGATTAGCGAGCTATTCGGCGCCACCATGGGCATCGTCGGCGAAGGCGCTATCGGGCGGGGCACCGCTGCAATTGCGCGCGGGTTTGGCATGCGCGTGCTATTTGCTTACCACGCCTCATCCAAGAAGAAAGACGTGGTGCTCACGCCATTCGATCAGGTGCTTGCCGAGTCCGATATACTCTCGCTGCATTGTCCCTTGTCACCGGCGACGCGGGACATGATAGGCATCAACGAGCTGCGCAAGATGAAGCGCAGCGCCCTGCTGATAAATACCGCTCGTGGCGGACTGGTCAATGAAGCTGCGCTGGTTCAGGCGCTGGACGAAGGTGTAATCGCCGGCGCCGGTTTTGATGTGCTCACTACCGAGCCGCCAACGAACGGCAATCCCTTGCTCGATCTCCGCCGCCCCAATTTCATCCTGACCCCACATATTGCCTGGGCTGCAGCCGAGGCAATGCAATTCCTCGTCGATCAGTTGATCGACAATATCGAAGCCTGGGTGGCCGGCAAACCGCAGAATCTGGTTACCTGAGCAAGGGATTGATTCACGGTTTCATAAAAAAAGATTGAATCCGCCTGCCACCTGCTGGAGCCGTGACACGCTCAAGTACGCATAGTCAAAGCAATAAAGTAACGAACACCGGCAAACAAAAGATTGATGAGCGTTCCAGTGCGTCTCTTCGTCACGTCGTGTTTCGATAATATTATCATTGCATAGAATTCCCGTTCCAATGGAATTAAAATTTCGATCAAGGTAATTTTCATCTTATGTAAAGGTCAACAACTTGTCACCGCTTGACGCCGGCCCTCGAGTCTTTTATTTCCTATGCCCGTAGTGATGGTGAAGTGGCGGCACGCGAACTGCGCATACGTCTGGAGGCAGAAAACATTTCGCTCTGGCGCGATCGGGAAGGTATGGAGGGTGGCCGTGACTGGTGGCTGCAGATAACCGCCGCGCTCGACCGTGTCGAGTTTCTGGTGCTGGTGATGACCGAAGCCGCACTGCAATCACAACTCGTACGCCGAGAATGGCGTTACGCGCGCCAACGCGGCGTAACCGTATATCCGGTAGTGGCCGCGCCGAATCTTGATTTTACCTCCCTGCCGCACTGGATGCGCACAGTCCACTTCTACAGTCTTGATAACGAGTGGACAAAGTTCGTCAACGATCTGAATACCCGGCCTCGTCCGATACGCGTGCCATTCATGGCCGAGGATTTACCAAGGGAATTTATCCCGCGGCCGATCGAATATGAACGATTGCTTTCCTATCTGCTCGACCGCCAACACGAAGAGCCCATCGCCGTCAGCTGCCGCGCTGTGGGGGGTGGGGGGCTACGGCAAAACGATACTTGCAAGGGCTCTATGTCACGACGAAGCGATCCAGAACGCGTTTGATGATGGCATTTTGTGGGTTACCTTGGGGGAGAAGCCGGGCGACCTTACGGGCCGGGTAGAGGATCTGATTTTTATGCTGTCAGGACAACGTCCAGGCTTTTCCAGTATCGAAGCTGCCACCGCGTTTCTGGTCGAGTTGCTCGCCGATCGAGACATCCTTATAGTGATCGACGATGTATGGGATAGCGCACACCTAGCGCCTTTCATCCACGGTGGGCCGCGTTGCGCGCGTGTGATTACTACCCGCATGCTCGATGCCCTGCCCCCCGGAGTCAAACGAGTCAATGTGGACGCCATGCAACGCGATGAGGCAATTGCTTTGGTCGGTTTTGGGCTACCAGCAGATTGGGAAGCCGATCTCCGCGCATTGGCCAGGCGCTTAGGTGAATGGCCGCTACTCCTGAAGCTCGTCAACGGGGCTTTACGTGATCGAGTGCTTACCGGCGGGCAGTCGATGGACGCAGCGCTAGCTTATATCAACAAAGCGCTCGACAAACGCGGTCTCACCTTCTTTGATGCGCGCAACGCGTCCACACGTCAGCAGGCCGTTAAGAAAACGTTAGGCCTTAGCATTGCACAGTTAAGTGAAGAAGAACAAGCGCGCTTCGAGGAACTGGCTGTATTCCCTGAGGACGTTGCGATTCCTTTAACGACACTGGAGCTCTATTGGGCGCGAACCGGCGGCCTGGATGAACTCGACACAGAGAGTTTGTGCGATCGGTTGAATCGCCTCTCACTGGTATTAACTTTTGATCCGGCCACTCGCTATCTTCGGTTACATGACGTCATTCGGCAGTTTCTTCTTGCGCGTCTCGAAGACCGCCTCGTCTTACTACATCGGCAACTGCTTGACGCCGCGACGGCCGAGCACGGGCTGCTGGGCAGACCTGCCTGAATCGGAGCCTTATTTCTGGGATCATTTGGCCATGCATTTGCTGGTGGCTAGTCGCAACGACGAGCTTGTTCGGACAACCATGGATTTGCGCTACCTTGCGACAAAGACGCTAGCTCGAACTGCAACGGCGGTGGAAGCTGATCTTATCAATGCTGAACTTCAAGCGCCTGCGGACATGACTTTACGTGCCTTACGCCGCAACTTCGTGCAGTGCGGACACCTCCTGAATCGCTGCGAAGAGTCTGCGACGCTCCAAGCGACACTTTACAGCCGTTTGCAGTTCATTGAGGACCTTGCTCCTGTCACGCGCCTATTTGCCGAGCATCTCACTAAACCGCGTCTAGAAGCGAAATACGCGTTACCGGATCTTCCTCATCCCGCGCTGATTCGAACTCTTAGCGGACATGCCGGAGCCGTCTTGGGATGTTCTATTAGCGTAGACGGCACTCGCATCGTGTCGGCAGGAACCGATCGATTACTGAAGGTCTGGGAGGTAAATACATGGACGCGAGTGCTTGACGCTTGCTGGCCATTCCAGTTGGATAACGCGGGCCGCAGATCAGCCGCGACGGTCTTTTTATTGTCTCCGCTTCGTATGATCGGCGTCTGAGAATATGGGATATGGCCAATGGAAAGCTCCGGTGTATCCTTCTGGGTCACACGGATGGGGTCACAGATTGCGCAATAAGCCCGAACGCGAGTTACATTGTCTCCACTTCTCTCGATACGAGTGTTCGAGTCTGGGATGTTCTAAGCGGAGACATTCGCTTCACACTGATGCACACATGGCACGAGAAGTATGGGGGCTGGTTGGAATCCGACAGCACAGAGAAGCATTGGGCAGCAGTGCGAGGTTGCGCCATTAGCCCAGATGGTGCACTAATCGCCTCAGCTTCATCGGATCAAAGGTTGATTAATATGGAACGCTTACAATGGACAAGCGCTTCGCGTACTCTCCGGTCATGAAGCCGCGGTAAATGGCTGCGCTTTCAGTCAGAATGGGAGTCTGATCGCGTCCGCAGGCGCCGATCGAACGGTTAGGCTCTGGGATTGCAATACGGGCAAGGCTCAAGCCATACTGGAGGGCCACAGACACGTAGTCACCCGCTGCGCGTTCAGCCCTGATGATACATCACTGATTTCCGCCTCCGCTGATGGGACGATCAAAGTTTGGGACATTCGCAGCGGCGCGGAACTGCAGACAATGTTTGGGCATACCGATTGGGTCAACGATTGTGCGTTTTCCCCGTGACGGCTCTTTTATTGTTTCTGCTTCCTCGGATGGATCGGTCAAGCTCTGGGACACACCGACTTGTACCGCGCAGGTCCTATCCAATGCCGGCTGGCGAGGGTGTGGACTCATGCGCAGTCAATCTGGATGGTCGTGTTGTTGTTTCCGGGTCTGTTGATCGATCGCTCAAGGTGTGGGACAGCGTGACGGGACTTGTATTGCGCAAGCTGTTGGGTCATGAAGGCTCGGTTCGAGGTTGTGCAGTGAGTCGTGATGGACGTTATATCATTTCGGCGTCCGCGGACAACTCGGTCGGCGTGTGGGATGCACAAAGCGGAATTCGAGTATCAACCTTCACCGGACATCGAGATTGGGTTAACAGTTGTGCGATTAATGGCAATTCGGATTTAGTCGTGTCAAGTTCCAATGACGGCACGCTGCGCCTTTGGGATATGCGAACCCGGGCGAGAAGACTTGCTTTCGTAGCTCACACCGCCTGGGTCAATAGCTGCATCTTTAGTCCCGATGACACGTATGTTGTCTCTGCATCAGCTGACGGGACGCTGAAGCGATGGAACTTGCAAGTTGAAGAGGCGTTGTGGGAATCCTGGTTTTCTGAAACTAAAACTCCCGGATTAGAAGCCGCTGAGCGCTTGCTGCATCCTCGCGTATTCGTGGGACATACACAAGGAGTGAATCAGTGCACTTTCGCTCCAGACGGGTCATTTCTCGTGTCCGCTTCTGATGACTATACTTTAAGGCTGTGGAATGTATCCACAGCAGAAACCTATTTAACCCTGATGGGGCATAAGAGCGCAGTGAGCGGCTGCGCGGTTAATCCCGATGCGTCACTCATTGCGTCCGTATCGGTTGATGGGTTGGTGAAGGTGTGGAACGTAAGCAAGGGAGCATGTTTAATGACATTGAGAGTAGATGGAGCACTATCTCAATGCGCCTGGACCTGCGGCGGTGAAAGCCTGGTTGTTGTGGGCTCAGGTGGTGTTTACTTTCTTCGTATGGTTCTCTGAAGTGGTTTTATCACTAATCCATCTTCCCGCAAAGGCTCTATAATTCAGTCGCATCAACAGAATGTCCCGCTTTATTTTATTTGTATGCCGACTAATAAGGTAAATGATTAAGCACACAATGACTACCGTTCAAGGTGCGCTGCCCAAGGTCGAGGCTTTCCTGTTCTGCCCTCAAGGAGGAGCGATTTTTCAAAGATGAATCTACCGAAGGCAGCGTTCTCTGGTATATCGCTTATTACAAAAAAGGTGCTCCTAAGAGACGTTGGGCCTTTCGAACCGGCGGATTCATTTTGCTGTTCCTCAGTATCAGCCTTCCTTTTCTAACCCAAATGGCAGGGAAAGAGCACCAGGCTCAAGTGGCTTCCACGCTTGCCTGGCTTATCGCTTCGGTGGCCGCGGCTACTTCGTTTTTTAACTGGCAAAAAACATGGCAAGGGTACACGCAGACGCAACTTAAGCTACAGTTTGCGTTAACAGAGTGGGAGTTGCGAACGGCCGAGGCACGAGCCGCATCTACTGAAGAAGAAGGATTGGCATTACTTAAGGAAAGCCTGGAGAAGTTTACCGGGATAGTCAGTGAATCAGTTTCAAATGAAACAGCCCAGTATTTCGAGGGTGTAAGGGTTCCGGATATTCACAGCAAGGTGGGATCCTAGCTAGAGGCTGACGCAATTCTCTCATCATCAAATATAGCGTTAATCATCACTTCTCTTTGAAAAATATGTATGCCTTGAACTACAGCACATATTCTCGCGCTGGACAATCCTGAAATGCAGCTTGCAAACTGCTACTCTTCCAAAAAATGCTACTAGCATGTTATTGCCGGTGCTATGGTAGCTAGAGGCGGGTCAAGAGAGGGCGTGTTCATATCCTACGCCAGAGAAGACGGCGAGGGAGCGGCGCGAGCCCTCCACACGCGTCTTGCTACGGATGCGCCGGATATTGTCGCCTGGCTCTATCGATATGAAATTGAGGGCGGTGTCGGGTGGTGGAACCAGATCGAGAAGGCACTCGATCGCGCCGAATACCTTATTCTCGTCATGACCCCTGCTGCCCTGCGGTCGGATAATACTAGCAGGGAGTGGCGTAGCGCTCGTCAGCGCGGCGTTTGCGTCTACCCGGTCAAAGGTGTGCCAGATAGAGAGCTTGACTATGTATTCTTCTGCCCAACTGGATGGGCAAGGCTCACTTCTATGATCCCCACAATGAGTGGCAGAAGCTGATCGCGCATTTACGACGTGGTTGCCAGGCAACCAAAGTTCCGTTCATGGCGCCGCCGTTGCCGAACGATCTTGTAAAGCGTCAGGGCGAAACTGAAGCACTGCTGGGATTTATTGCTACCTGGACGCTTGAAAATAGAACCCCCTGCGACGACCGTATTGCGGGGACCGGGCGGCTTCGGTAAGACGACTTTAGCAGCCGTCGTATGCCATGACGAGCGCACTATCGACACATTTGACGATGGCATTCTTTGGATCACACTGGGGCAGTCACCCAATCTCCTGAACGAGTTGATGAAGGTTTATGCCGCCCTCACTGGCGAGCGGCCAGCATTTGTTGATATCGAAGACGCGGCACGTGAGTTTGCACTCAAACTTGAAAGTAAAAACTGCCTGATCGTCGTTTATGACGTATGGAGTGCAGCCCATATTCAACCATTTCTACGAGGTGGCTCAGGCTGCGCGCGTTTCATTACGACGCGATTACTCGATCTTACAATCGATGCTCAACGCATCAAGATTGATCAGATGATGCCGGCCGAAGCACTGCAATTGTTATTTGCAAGAACCGGTACGCCGCCGACCGAATCCGAGGCTCTTCGCAGTCTCGTCTCTCGTCTCGGTCAATGGCCGTTGCTGATTAAGCTCGCCGGGTCTGCCATGCGGCAGCGTATTGACCGCGGCGATACGTTAGATAATGCACTTGATTTTGTTGTTCGCACGCTCGACAAACGTGGAATTACCGCATTCGACAGAGAACAGGCATCAGGACGCGAGGATGCGGTCAGGCGAACTGTTGGAGCGAGCCTTGATTTCCTTAAACCCGAGGAGCAACATCGTTATGCGGAGTTAGCTATTTTTCGCGCTGGTGAGGTAATTCCCATCACTACGGTTGCAACGCTGTGGCAACTCGACGACATTGACAGCGAAGATTTCGTACGCAAGCTCGATGATCTTGCGTTGGTTGAATTTGACTTGCGACGGGCTACGTTGCGTCTACACGATGTTCTGCATGTGTTCATGGCTGGTCAATTATCTGATGCATCGGCCGTTCACGGAAAGCTCATCGATGCCTGGGGCAATCCCTACAACTTACCCGATGCCCATGCGTGGCGCAGCTATGCGGCTCATCTTCAGCACGCAGGCCGAGAAACTGTGCTGCGATCGTTGTTACTCGATCTATATTGGTTAACTGCCAAGTTACGGGCAACTGATATCCACTCGCTCATCGAATACTTTGAACATGTGGGTACAGATCATTTGCTTGGTCTGGTGCGTGGTGCGTTGCAGCTGTCTGCTCCCGCCCTGTCGGCAGATCCTCAGCAATTGTACACGCAGCTTGCGGGACGCACACTAGGGTGTACCGAACCGAAAATTGTCGCCCTGCGCGAGGCAGCATTGCACGTAGGGCATGAACCATGGCTGAGGCTCTTGCACCCAACACTCTACACGCCCGGCGGGATGTTAATGATGACATTGGCCGGGCACAGCCGTGAGGTTACATCATTGGCCGTTGATACCGACTATCGCCAGCTAATCTCGGCATCAAAAGACGGTACGGTGCGTGTCTGGATACGAGTGACGGACAGCTTCTGAACATACTCGACACGCTCTACTACAATGGGCTTGGCATTTCTGCGGTTGCATCAAGCGGTGACGGGCGAATTGTGTTGGGAGGGGGTGCCGACGGCCTGATTTATCTGTGGGATGTGGCGCGCAGAGAACCGATTTGTCATTTTTCGCGTGATGCCGGGGGCGGGGTAAGGGCATTAGCGGCATCTCCCGATATGCGAATTGCCGTGTCGGCCGCACGGGTTTAGCGCAATCTGAGGGTTTCGGACGTTTCAGCACGTGCCGTGCTTCACGTCCTGACCGGACACAGCGAGCAGGCATCATCGGTCGCTGTGTCAGCTGATGGAAACCGTGCCGTTTCAGGTTCTAATGATTGCTCTATATGTGTATGGAATTTACGCACTGGTACACTTGAGCGCACGTTAAAGCAACATACCGCACCCGTTAATGCTGTGGCGCTTAGTGCAGATGGATGCTATGCCCTCTTCAGGCTCAAGCGATCGCACCGTTTAGCTTTGGGACGTAGATAAGGGGGCGTGCTTGCGGACGCTGGCGGGTCACAAGGCGATCGTCACGGCAGTCGGTTTTGGCGAAAAATGGGGAGACGGGCTATCTCTGGATCATCTAATTCCGAGGTTATTCTGTGGAACGACTCACAAAGGCAATATGCTTGCGCAACTCAGTGGTTGCCACAGTGACGCGATTAATGCCGTGATTATCAACGAGGCTGGGGCGCAAGCAGCAACTGGCTCGGTGGATTGTACTGTCAAACTTTGGCGCATCGACGATCTCATCCTCTGGCTCGGAGCAATGCTCATGCTGCCGCAGTAGTGTCGCTCGTATTCAGCCCCGACGCCCGCTTGTGCGTATCGGGCAGTGATGAGGGCGGCATTAAATTACATGAGGTCGAGTCGGGCCTCGTTGTGCGAAACCTGGACGCGCACGCGGCGCCCATAAGGTCGTTAGCTTTTACCCAGGATTGTGAGTGCGTAGTGTCAGGTGATATTGATGGTGCATATCGGCTGAGCGTGATTGAAACGGGCGATGGTTCAACGCTACCGATACATCATCTAGCGTCCGTTGATTTTTCTGTGATGAGCGCCACGGCGCGGTATCTGATGACATCATGCGGAGACAGATTTGTATATCTTTGGGATGTGCCGAGCGGAGTGTTGATCGCTCGTTACGGTACACGACGGTTGTTCGATCATTTAATAACCTCATCTGGGCAACGGCAAACGTTCGTCAACCAGGACGAGTATCTCGACAGATATCTCCCCGGTGAAACTGTTTACGATGTTGTGAAACTTTATATGACCGCTGATGGAGCCCAAGTCGTACTCAGCGCAACTGCTCGCGCCAGCGGAACTATACGCGAGGGGCCGGGCGCCCAAATTGACAAGTCTCGCCTATCAATGCAGGACAGCGCGGCATGTTTACTGGTACTCCGAACTGATACATGGGAGGTGCGTTCCATGATCGCGCGTCAGAGTGAACCAATCAGTGCTTTCGCTATTGACGCGAGCGGCAAGCGTCTCCTGTGGGCTCGGCTAAATCATACGCTTGAGGTATGGGATCTCGAGCATGAAATAAGAATAGTAGAGATGGATGGGCACCTCGAAAAAGTCAATATGGTAGCCTTTAGCTGTGACGGAGCACGGGCATTTTCATGCTCACGCGATCGAACATTGCGTGTGTGGAATGTTCGAACAGGCCGGACCATTGCAATATTTACAGCAGATGCGGCGTTAAGGTCTCTGGCTCTGACCCCCGACGATTCGACCATCGCTGCGGGGGACACAGCAGGTCGAGTACATTTCCTGCGATTAAGTAATTTGGGTTCTAAAGTTTAGACAATCTGCTTTAGCTCGCCAGTTTTAGCTTGAAGACAACATGCGCTGCAAGGGAAGTGCAGTACGTAAAACTCAACTAATTAAGTTTTTCTTACCAGATTTGCCGAATAATAGCTGATGATAAAACGTTAAGATTGAAATGGCACATTTTTACGCAATTTAAATGTGACGTGCTAGTGCTTGAGCATGCTCAGGCATTCTATGGATCAGATGCGAGGGTAGCTGACGCTTTAATGCTGACAGGAAAGGTAAAGGGGAAATCCATCCAAAACCTGGTGAGTATGTCTTGCTGGAGTCACGCGGCGCTGTTGGCGCCGAGTATGTTTTTTTGTCGGGGTTTCGCAGATAGCTCATCTTGATTATGCAGATATCCGTAGTTTTGCGGCACTTGCTGTAAAAATAGTTTCCCGGGAGTTGCCACGAGCCCGCCATGTCGCAATGACAATTCATGGCGTGGGCTTCGGGCTCGATGAGCGCGAGGCTTTTTTGGCTCAGTTAGGAGGTATTCAGGATACTCAACGGGGTGAGCTTTCTGTAGAACGAATCTCGATTGTGGAGACAGATCCAGAGGTAGCATGGCGTCTCGAAGCAATTCTGGCAGGTAGTTATCCAGCCTTTTCAATGCTGACAAGTAGTGTGGGCGCCCCATCGCCCCGCGTTTTAACCACTGCTGGAACAGCGTCAAAAGATAAACCTCATATCTTTGTTGCAATGCCATTTAATAAGGAGCTACAGGATGTTTATGTTTTTGGCATACAAGGACCAGTTAATGCGGCAGGATACTTGTGCGAGCGCATGGATATGGTTTCGTTTACAGGTGACATTCTGACCCGAATTGAATCACGGATAGAGACTGCGGCATTAGTAATCGCAGATCTCACCGGTGCAAACGCAAATGTTTATTTAGAGGTTGGGTATGCATGGGGTAGGAATCGACCCACGCTGCTGCTCGCGAAAAAAGAAGAGGATCTCACTTTTGACGTCCGAGGTCAGCGCTGCATAGTTTATGAAAATATTGTCGATCTCGCCACTAAACTTCAAGCTGATCTCATTAATTTGACGGCTTGATCGATTACAGCGGCTTTGCGATTTTGGCACAATCCATACACGTCTTATTCGCTACACTTCATACGTTATATCACCTCACGTAAAAAAACCTCCAGGTAAATCGTAAATCGAAATGCCCAGTTACTCCCAAATTTAGCTATATCATAAAATCTTGAAGATCAGATAACTGATAGGCATGGGAAACAGGAAGCGTGTGTATGTTTCTTCGACGTTCGTCGATCTCCAGATCTTTCGCAAGAAGGTCCTTGAGCGGTTACGTGGCTCAAACTCGATAGCGGTAGCGATGGAGGACTATCCGGCGTTCGACGAAAGGCCTCCCGATAAATGTCTTGCCGATGTTGCGAACTGCGATATCTACGTAGGTATTCTGGCAAAGCGCTACGGTTACGTGCCGGAGGACAACAACCCGGAAGGGCTGTCGATTACAGAAATGGAGTACCAGAAGGCGGGCGACGCAGGACTAACGCGCCTGATGTTCCAGCTTGATCCCGAGGAACCTTGGCTGGACAAATTCGACGACAGGGCGACGGGTGAAGGCGATGCTGGCAAGAGAATTGATCGTTTTCGCACTGGAGTTTCCAAGCGGCATGGTGTGCGAATATTTCGCAACCCAGATGAGCTAGCCAGCCTTGTTCTCGAAGCCATACTGGCCACGCTGCAAGTCGATTCATCCGGCTCCACTAACCCGCTACTGCAGCAAAGCTATCACTGGCCTGCCGCATGGGATTTCAGCTTATATACGGCGGAGAAGCGCCGTGCGTTCGTTGGCCGTGAGTGGTTGTTCCACGACATCGCGGAATGGATGAGTTCCAATCATCTGCATGGCCCGAGCGCGCTGCTGATCCGGGCCGATTTCGGCGTAGGTAAATCGGCCTTAATGGCGGAGCTGATTTACCGCAATCCGGATAGCGCAATCGCAGCCTGGCATTTTTGCCAGTACGACACACATGAAACACTGCACCCTGCCACCTTCGTGCGAGCCTTGCGGCGCAGCTTAAGGATTCCATACCTGGTTATCGCGAAGCCATCGAGGTTGACGCTGCCTTGCAGGAACGGCTGGACAAGGCGATCAGCGATCCCGCGAGCGCCTTCGAGGCTGCCATTTTAACCCCGCTGTCGCGACTTAAAGAACCTGTCAGCCATCGGCTGCTGGTCATCGACGCACTCGACGAAGCGCTAGAGCTCGACCGTGAGGTCGCATCCAGATTCGGGACCCTAGTCAAGCTGGTTGCGGATAGAGCGGGAAGGTTCCCTGCATGGCTGCGAATCCTTGCCACTTCGCGCAATAATCCACAGGTCATTATCCCGCTACAACAGGCGTTTGGGTTAAAGGAAATCGATGCCGAGAGCGCAGCCAATCAGGAGACCTTCGCCTTTACATAATGACGCGCTGCATGCGAGAACCGCTCGCTTCGTGGTTGCACCGTTCGAGCCACAGTGCGGAACAAGTCACCGCAGTGTTGTCCGAAAAGAGTCTGGGCAAGTTTCTTTATGCTGTTCGCGCCCTGAAGGATCTGGAAAACGGCACAATCGATGCCCATGACCTGACTCACCTTGCCCCCGGCATGGATAGCTTTTATCTAGATGCTTTTGAGCGGCGCTTTGGCCCGACCGGCAAGGATTACACGTCGGTACGTGACGTACTCGGCGTATTGGCAGTCGCACGTGAGCCGCTACCCCTGGCATCAATCGCAGAAATAATCGATCAGTCGGAAGCGCAGGTGAAAGCCATGTACAGGAAGCTGCCGGATTTCCTGCGCCTGCGCGGCGGTCGGCTCACGTTCGATCACTTTTCGATTGCCGAGTGGCTATCGGCCGAGACCAAGGATGGTTTTGCCCGCGCTGGCGATTATGCAATCGACGTGCCTGCATCCGAGGTCAGGCTGCACCGATGGGCGCTGCGGAAGGTCTCGGAGGGTAAGGCGCACACATCGGAATATCTGGTGCGCCACCTCGCCATGCATCTTCCCGATACGGATGAACGCAAAGACACATTTTCACCCAACTCATGCTGTCTAGTCCGGAATGGCTGGCTGCGAAGCTGCGCTTGTCCGGCATTGAAGCGCTGATTGAGGACTGTGATCACTTGATCAGGGCGACGGGAACTCCGCTTCTATTAGCATTATCGCGCAACAATACAAACGTATTAAGCCGGCTTCCGAATCGCTGGGCCTCAGGGAAGGGTTCTGACGAGAACGGGCTCGCTTCAGAATACTTGATTCGTCAGCTCACCACGCATCTTGCCGATGTGGACGAATATCGGACGTATATTTCCGTATCTAATGCTGTCGAATCCTGAATGCTGGCCATGAGGCTCCGCATGCCTACCAGTGAACCGTTGCGTAAGGTTTCGGGAGCACTGCTGTTATCGGCGTTATTGCGCAGCAGTGTAACCGTATTAAGAAAGTTTCCAGATCAATTGGCGGCTCAATTTCTTAGGCCGGATACGCTCGCTGCGGGATCCAGCAAATCCGCTTGCTGAACTTGCAAACAGTACATTGGCTGGCTTGAACGCCAGTCCAGGGATGCGAGAGCTGATCAGTTCCTCGTGCCAACGACGGGTAGCCTGCGGATTTCGTCAGAGCTGATAGCATCATCTGTAGGGCACACTGGAGAGGTCACCGCACTGGTGGCATTGCCCGACGGTCATATCGCCTCTGGCGCAGCTGATGGTTCGGTGCGTGTCTGGGATCAAAGCGGTCATGAGCCGCGAGTATTCAGATGCATACGAACTGGATTTTAGCGTTAGCAGCGCTACCTGATGGACGCATCGCCTCTAGCGCTATCGATGGTCCAGTGCGAGTGTGGGATCCAGAGGGCCGCCACGAGCCACAGGTATTCGAAGGCCAAACAGGAGGGATCAGGGCGCTCGTAATGCTACGGATGGACGCATTGCGTCGGGTGCTAACGATGGTTCGGTGTGCCTCTGGGATCCCCGAGGCTGCCATGAGCCACAGCTATTCAAAAGATATAGTGGGGGAGTCTGGGCATTAGCAACGCTGCCTGAGATGCCCACCAACTCTGGCACGTCCGCGCGTGTAGCGGGCGTCCGGAAGACACCTGACCACTACGGGCCGCAGATATTCAAAGGGCGTGCGGATGGGGTCAGGGCACTTGCCGTACTGCCTGACGGTCGCATTGTCTCGGGTGTCGCTAATGGTTTGGTGCGCGTATGGGATCCTCATGGCCACCTTAAGCCCCAGTTATTCGATGCACATGCAGGTTCAGTCAGAGCACTTGTAGTGTTGCCCGACGGGCGTGTCGCTTCTGGTGCAGACGATGGTTCCGTGCGCGTTTGGGACCCGCAGGGTCGCCACGAGGCGCAGGTATTCGTCGGTCATACGAGCGGGATCAGGGTGTTGGCTGTGCTCCCCGATGGGCGCATCGCCTCTGGTGCTGGAAATGGTTCGATGCGCGTCTGGGATCCGCAGGGTTGTCACGAGGTACAGGTATTAACGGGCCATACGGGTGGGATCAGGGCGTTAGTTGTACTACCAAAGGGATACATCGTATCTGCTGGTGGCGATAGCTCGGTACGCGTGTGGGACGCGCTGTCAGGAGAGCAACTTGCGCTTTTCGTCGCCGATGCCGGAATTACCGCCGTGCTAGGACTGCGGGATAACATCATTGTTGCTGGTGATGAAGGAGGTGCCGTCCATTTTCTACGGCTCATCTGATAGCGAGTAAATCTTGAATCGCACCTAATTTTCTTACGCTTGCTCGAGTATTTATGAGGCAATGAGGTCAAAAAAACGACGCGTGCGCGCAGTTGACAAGCCAAGTGTCCTCCGCTAGTCTCCTATTCCGTTTGAGCTTGGCTTGATGTCGGCCAGGCGGCTTCAATTCATGGAATTCAGCATATCATTTCGGGTACCATACCCGATCAGTTTGACTATGGCAACTATAACAGGAGGGAATGATGGAACTTAAAGGATCGAAAACCGAAGAAAATCTGAAAGCTGCGTTTGCCGGAGAATCTCAGGCCAACCGCCGCTATCTCTATTTCGCAAACAAAGCGGCTGTTGAAGGCCAGGATGATGTGGCAAACATATTCCGCACTACCGCTGAAGGGGAAACCGGCCATGCCCACGGTCATCTGGAATATCTGGAAACCTGCGGCGATCCGGCTACGGGCATGCCTTTCGGCTCATCTCGAGCCAATCTGCAAACAGCCATAGCGGGCGAGACGCATGAATATACCGATATGTATCCCGGTATGGCCAAGTCTGCCCGGGAGGAGGGTTTCGATGAAATCGCCGACTGGTTCGAGACGCTGGGCAAGGCCGAGCGTTCCCACGCCAACCGTTTCCAGAAGGTATTGGATAACCTGACCGAGTAAGGGTAAACCGAATAAAGAGCCGGGTTGAATGCCTTGATTCGACCCGGTCAGCTTTACCACTCTGACTACTCTGAATCTTCCGCCCGTTTTATTTCCCCATCCATTTTCATATAGCCATGGCCCAAGAAGGCAGCCTGGAGCCGCCAAAGCGTCATCCAATCGATTGGGAAAATCCTGATTTTTATGACGAGCCCAAGCTATTCAACGAGATGGAGCGCGTCTTCGATATCTGTCATGGTTGCCGCCGTTGCGTAAATCTGTGCACGGCGTTTCCGCGACTGTTTGATCTCATAGATGAGGGAAGCACCGGCGAACTGGACGGGGTGGAGAAGACAAAATACTGGGAGGTGGCGGACCGTTGCTATCTTTGCGATATGTGTTTCATGTCAAAATGCCCTTACGTGCCCCCGCATCCGTGGAACGTGGATTTTCCGCACCTGATGCTGCGCGCCAAGGCGGTCAAACATAAAAAGGGCGAGGTCCGTTTTCGCGACAAGCTGCTTTCCAGTACTGACGCCATAGGCAAGCTCGCCAGCATTCCGGTAGTGGCACAGACGGTAAATGCCATTAACAAGGCGCCGGCGGCTCGCAAGCTGATGGATAATATCCTTGGTATTCACGCTGAACGGAAATTGCCGGATTACGACAGCCACAAATTCCGCCCCAATGCCCGGATCAATTCGTCACACGAAACTCGTGACGGCCCGCTAACGTCAGGCAAGGTTGCAATTTACTCCACCTGTTATGTCAACTATAACGAGCCCGGCATAGGGCACGATTTATTGAAAATACTTGACCATAATGAAATTCCGGTATGCCTGGTGGAAAAAGAGGCTTGTTGCGGCATGCCAAAGCTGGAACTCGGCGATCTGCCTGCGGTAAAAGAACTTAAAAACAGGAATATTCCCCCGCTGGCGAAGCTGGCGAAGGAAGGGTATGCAATACTTACACCCGTGCCTTCTTGCACGCTCATGTACAAGCAGGAATTGCCGCTCATGTTTCCTCGGGATGAGGACGTGAAAGCGGTAGCGGATGCAATGTTCGATCCGTTTGAGTATCTCATGTTAAGGAATCGGGACGGGCTGCTGAAAACCGATTTCAAAAAGCCCCTGGGCAAGGTTTCGTATCATATCCCCTGCCATTTGCGCGTCCAGAATATCGGACAGAAGACCAGGGACTTGCTGCAACTGGTCCCCGATACGAAGGTAAGCGTTGTGGAGCGCTGCTCGGGCCATGACGGCACCTGGGGCGTAAAAAGCGAGTACTTTGCCGATTCCATGAAGATCGGCAAACCGGTATTCAGGCAAATGGCGGCGCCCGACCCCGATTACATCAGCTCGGATTGTGCCATTGCCGGGCGCCATATTCAGCAAGGGCATGGGGGAAACCACGGCGCTGAAACAGCATCCGCTGACGCTAATCCGGATTGCTTATGGACTTGACTAGGACTCGACCGGGGGAGCTGGATTGAAAGATTTGGCTAAAGTACTTGACTGAACGGTCAATTGAACAACTGGTAGAGCCGCACTTTGCCTTTTACCTTACTTGTCACACATCTCAATAAAAATATGCCTCACATTACCCGCGACAGCCTGATGACCCTGGAGGCCTATACCAAAGCTCGGCAGGAATTCCGCGCCCGGGTAATGGCGCACAAAAAAAACCGCAAAGTTCATCTGGGCGAGAATATAACGCTTATTTTCGAGGATGAATTGACGATACGGTACCAAATTCAGGAAATGCTGCGGATAGAAAAGATTTTTGATGAAGCGGGCATACAGGATGAATTGGAAGCGTATGGCCCCCTGGTTCCGGATGGCGCCAACTGGAAGGCGACCATGATGATCGAGTATCCTGACCCCGCCGAGCGCGCCGTGAGGTTGGCCGAATTGATCGGCGTGGAGGATAGGGTATGGGTTAAAGTGAATGGCTGTGATCCGGTTTATGCCATCGCCGATGAGGATCTGGACCGGGAAACCGAAGAAAAAACCTCATCTGTCCATTTTTTGCGGTTTGAACTGGCGCCGGATATGATAAAAGCATTGCGGGGCGGCGCTCCCTTGAGCATGGGCATCGATCATCCGGCTTATGAAGTTCCGGCCGTAGAAGTGGTTCCTGCGGTACGCGACTCGTTGATCAAGGATTTGACTGCGGAACCAAGGTGTAATGAAAAGACTTCTGTTACTGCTGTTCTCGCTTTCGGCTGCAGTTCCGGTTGCAGCTTACGCCCAGCAACAAAAATTTGAATATGAATTCGATCACGAAAGGCCGTGGGTCGAACTGCAGGCGCAATTGCCCGCCTATCCCAAGCCCGAAAACCTGCTGCAATTCGATCCGGGGCCGGTCAGCACGAATCTTCATTATGTCGATGCGCCCGTCCATTACGGTGGGAGAGGATGGTGTGATACGCTATAGTCTCGTGGTCAAGTCAACCACGGGGGCGATGAACGTAAGTTACGAGGGAATACGTTGCCAGACCGCGGAAAAAAGAACTTATGCCTATGGCCGTACCGACGAAACCTGGGCGCGGGCGAGACTGTCGAAATGGGCTGATCTCGAAAATATTGCCCAGAATTATGCCCAGCGCGCGCTCTACAGATATTTTTTCTGCCCCTTGGGAATTCATATGGTAAGGGATGCGGATGAGGCTATACAGGCGTTGAAAGCCGGAATCCACCCGAGGGCGATTCGGTATTAGGCGAGCAAAGAATAGAATTCCTTCCAGCTACCCCTGCGGACTTTCGGTTATATGCAGGCAATAGTCCTGCAGATTGCCCGGCAGGGTATCAGGGCAGACGCCACACTGCCGGTTTCCCGGCAAGGCATAATCGATAAACTTGGGAGGCGGCAAATCGAGGGTGGACATCATTTCCCTGAATTCCTCCAGAGTACGGTTATTTCCCAGCCGAGGATTACGCTTCTTTTCCTGCGCAATGGAAGAAACCCGCCTGTCATTATAATCATGGGCCGGGTATACCAGACAGTCATCGGGTAGGGAAAAAAGTTTTTCCTGTACGCTTCTGAATAACGCAGTTGCATCCCCGTTTTGAAAATCGGTGCGCCCGCACCCTTCAATAAGCAATGCATCACCGGTAAATACCCTGTCACCGCACAGGTAGGAGAAATGTCCATCGGTATGCCCCGGCGTGTATAGGGGCTGCAATGTTACGCTTCCTATCTCGAGGAGCTTGCCTTCCTCGATGCCAAAATCCGTGCAGGGGAGCCGGTCGAAGGCTGGCCCGGCGATTTTGCTGCCTGCCTGCTTTTTCAGTTCGAGCGCGGCAGTGATATGGTCTGCGTGGATATGCGTTTCAACGCTATAAATCAGCGTCAGTCCCAGCCGCTGTACCTCAGCCAGATCACGTTCCACTGACCTGATAACCGGATCGATCAACAAGGCTTGCCCTGTTTCCTCGCAGCCGAGCAGATAGGTGTAGGTACTGGATAAAGGGTCGAACAATTGACGAAATATCACAGGAGCCCTTTTTTGGTTCGGGACGGGTCAGGCCTCGAGCGTCATCGCGCTCGCTCATAGAGCGTCTTCGAACGAATTCCCAAGCGGCAATACCCAAGGATGGGGCCGGGCAACTCGCTGATCAGCGTTTTGAATTGCTCGACGTTCGCTTCATTTATTTGTCCTGGCACGACCGGCAGGTAGGCGAATTGGAGGCCCAGTTCTTTTGCCTCGGACTCAAGGAGATTGTGATCCGGATGAGCGCCGCCGTCCTCATTATCCGGCCGATTGCAAATGACACTTTTGAAGCCGGCAGCTTTGATATCGGTTAAATCCTTTGCGCTTATCTGCGGGCTTGTTGAAAAATTATCGTCAATTGTAGTAAGGGGCTTCATTCGGTATTCCTCAGGTGATATTGAACACTATAAATATTTTACGTCAGTTCCCTACAGCAGAACCAGGTTGTCTCGATGGATGAATTCGGGCTCGCCGACATAACCCAGGATAGCCTCGATTTCGTTGCTCGCCCGCCGCAGAATTCGCCGGGTTTCCGCGGCATTATAATTAGCGAGTCCACGGGCGATTTCGTTTCCGTGGGGATCAAGGCAGCCCACGACCTCCCCCCGTCCGAAATTACCGCTGACATTTGTCACACCTATCGACAAGAGACTTTTGCCGCCGGTCGCGAGCGCTTTCACCGCGCCTTCATCCAGTGTGACATTTCCGCGAATTTGCAGATGATCGGCAAGCCATTGTTTGCGCGCAGCCAGCGTCATGGTTTCCGCCAGCAGTTGGGTTCCAATGGCTTCTCCCCGGGCGAGGCGAATCAGGACGTCGACTTCATGCCCCGACGCGATCACTGTGTGCGCACCGCTGCGTGCAGCGCGTTTTGCAGCCGTTACCTTGGTCAGCATGCCGCCACGTCCGATGTCGCTTCCGGCGCCTCCCGCCATCGCTTCGATCGCAGGATCACCCGCCCTGGCTTCCTCCACCAGTCTGGCTTGCACGTCTTTGCGCGGGTCGGCAGTGAATAACCCGCCCTGATCGGTAAGAATCACCAGTACATCGGCTTCTATGAGATTGGTTACCAGTGCGGCGAGGGTATCGTTATCTCCAAAACGGATTTCATCCGTCGCCACCGTGTCATTTTCGTTGATGACCGGGATGACATTCAGACTTAGCAGGGTAATCAGGGTTGAGCGCGCGTTAAGATACCGCTTGCGGTCGGACAAATCTTCATGGGTGAGCAGTACCTGTGCGGCATGCATTTCATGGCTGCGAAAACAGCTTTCATAGGCTTGGACCAGCCCCATTTGCCCGACAGCGGCAGCGGCCTGCAACTCGTGCAGCGCATGTGGGCGTTTTTTCCAATTCAGCCGCTGCATGCCTTCCGCTATCGCGCCGGACGAGACCAGCACGACCTCCTTGCCCATTTTCTTGAGCTTGGCGATTTGCTCCGCCCAGCGTGCGAGCGCGGCATGATCCAATCCTTGTCCCTGGTTGGTGACGAGGCTGCTGCCAACCTTGATAACGATACGCCGCGACTGTTTTACGATGGGTTCCATACCTGATTCTGCGCGATGAGTACGTGACTCACGCTCTGGATTCTGAATACTCTGGATCATTAGTATGGAACATTTGGGCTGGCAACAAGAATCTGGTCAAACCAGGCAGACAATCAAATGGGAAATCACGTGGGGCGGTGAATAGTATAAGCCCTGCCATTCTCTTTATAAAGAAGGCGTCGAGCGAAAGGGCAAGCTGGACGGTGACGACCATGATTTCTCTACAATCGCGTAGCAGACCGGCGTCAGTATCAGGCTGGCAGTCATGCCAACCAACAGGCCAACGGTTAGGGAGAGAGTCATCGGGACCAAAAACTGGGCCTGCTCACTGGTTTCCAGCAGAATGGGGAGAAACCCGACAAAGTTGGTGAGGAAAGCCAGCAGGATGGGCCGAAAACGAGCGGTACAGGCTTCGAGGATGAGTGTTGCCACCGGTTGGCCGGTGTTTCCGCGTTTCTGGACATAATCCAGCAGCACAAGACTATCATTCACTACTACACCGCTGGCGGCAATCATGCCGACCAGCGATTCCATGGACAGCGGCAAGCCGATGAGCCAGTGCGCCCACACTGCGCCGCTCCAGGCAACGGGCGCGCCCAGCAGGAAGATCAGCGGTTTGACATAGGAACGAAATGGAATCGCTATCAAAGCATAGATTACTATCAAAGCCGCGGCGGTAAACAATACGAGCGCCCGGGCAGTGTCCTCCTGCTCCTGGCGTTCTTCACCCATGTTGACATCCAGTCCGGGAAACTGTCGCTTTATCTCGCGGGATTTCTTCCGCTGCCAGACCGGCATAAATCGCATTGACGTCGGTCATCCTGGGGTCGACCTGCGCCTGGATTTTCAGGATGCGCTGCCGGCTCTGGCGGAGGAGTTTTGCCTGTCCTGGCATCAGATCGATTTCCGCGAGGGTCCCCAAAGGGGCGTGTCCCCCATTCGGCAGGCGAATCGGAAGGCTCTGCAGATCATCCAGAGACTGTCTTTCACTTCGAGGCAGCCGCACCATCACCTTGACTTCATTTCGCCCTCTTTGAAACCGGTGCACCTCGTCGCCGTAATAGGCATGCCGCATTTGTTCGGCGAGGTCTTCCAGGCGCACCCCCAGGCGTTCGGCTTCAGGCTTCACGCGGAGGCGAACTTCCGGCTTTCCGGGTTCGGCGGAATCCACCACATCATATACACCCGGGTAGCCCGCCAGCTTTTGTTTGAGCTGTGCTACCGCCGAGCTCAAGACCGCTGAATCGGAATGGCCCAGATCGAATTCAATATCGTAGGGAAGATCGCCTTCCTTGTAGAGGAAATCAATCTTGGCACGGCCGATGTCGCCGATACGCTTGCGCCATTCCCTGATGAAATCCTCGACGACGATGTGCCGCCTTCCGGCTGGCGACAATTCGGTCCAGAAACCGGCACTGTGCTCCGAGATTATCGTTTCTATACCAACGATCACGCTTTCTTGAATGTTCGGATCCTGAACTCGGGCTTCTCTGTCTATTTCGTCCCGGATTTCCAGCAATGACCGTTCTACTTTTTCCGCGATCCTGCGGGTTTCGCTGTACGGTGTATCTTGAGGTAATTTCAGATAGACCCAAAAGCTGCCTTTTGTCACGTCTGCCTGCAAGGAAAGCCGAACATGACCTCCGGCTACCAGTGCGGCAGCCAGCATCAGCAGGGTGGCAAAAGCGGCGATGGTGAGATAACGCCAGGAGAGGGCTTTTTCGAGTAACGGCTCATAAACCCGGTGAATAAAATTCTGCAAACCATGATTAAGAGTCCTGCGCAGCCGCATCAGCGCAGTGGGGGATGAGGCCGGTTTTGAGGGCACAGCCAGATGAGCGGGCAAGATCAGGAGTGCTTCAACGAGGGAAAACACCAGAGTCAGAATCATCACCAGACAGATCGGCCTCATCATCTGGCCCGCCCATCCGGGCAGGAACAAGCCGGGCAGAAAGGCGACAAGGGCGATCATCACAGCCAGGACAACCGGCAGGGCAACCTCGCGGGCACCCGAAACGGCGGCCTCGAGATATGCCAGATTCCTCAGGGTTCCAGCCATGAAAGGTGTCCCCTTGCCGGATTCCGGCAAGCCGGCGGCATCCACCGCTTCCTGCTTGGCATAAATGGATTCTCCGATGATAATGGCATCATCCACCAGAATTCCCATTGCCAGCAAAAAGCCGAATAGCGACAGCATGTTAAGGGACACATCCAGCGCAGGCATCAGCCAGAATGCACCGAATATCGAGGTAAGAATCCCGATGCCAGCCCAGATGGCCACCTTGAGATGGAGGAATAGAGTCAGTATGAGGCAAACCAGCACGAAGCCGGTCAGCCCATCCTCAAGCAAAGTTCCGATACGTTCTTCATATGCCTGGGAGTCGTCCCACCAAGTGGTCAGTCCCACCCCCTGTGGCAGTTCCGCCTTCTTTTCTGCTACATAAGCCTTGACCCGCCTCGCCACTTCAACGGTATCTTTTTCGGCATGGATTTCCCAGCCTTGCGCTGTTTCTCCGTTATGGTGCCATTCCGACAGGCGCTCTTCCAGACCATCCTTGATGACTGCCACATCGCGAAGCAGTATCCGGCTGCCATCGGCATTGGTGCGAACTACCAGGTTTCCCGCTGAATCGTTATCCTGGGCCTTGCCTTTGACGCGAAGCAAGAGTTCGCCCATCGGATTCTTCATGACTCCGCCAGGCAGATCTATCGAAGCGCGCCGGACTGTCTCGGTAACCTCATTCAGCGATATACCGTATTGGCGCAGCCGTTCCGAAGAGACCTGGATAGCGAGCTCGTAAGGTAGATCGTAATAATTGTGCGCGCGGGTAACACCGGGGATTTGCGATAATTCACCCTGAATTCGATCGCTGAGGCGCTTGAGAGTAAGTTGATCGGTAGGGCCATAGAGCGCGACCCAGATCACGCCATCGTCACCAATGCGGTTTGCAGGCTGTACGTCTATTTTTTCCAGGCCCTTTGGCAGACGCTGTACGGCTTGTACTCGCCCGCGCACTGCGTTCATGACCTGATCCTTATTGTAACTTGGCAATACCGCCAGCTTGACCGTGCACTCACCCTCGATAATTTCCGAATTCAGTCGCTTTACGCCGGGTAAATCGTAGATTGCCTCCTCGATTCGGATACAAACTGACTCCTCGATTTCCAAGGGCCCCGCCCCGGGATAAGTTGCTTTGACCTCGATCTGATGGGGCATGAAACGGGGAAATACTTCCTTGTCCATCAGCACCAGGCTTCCGACTCCACCAAGCAGTATCAGCCCCATCAGCAGATTGGCGGCAACCGGATTGCCGGCAAACCAGGCAATCAGTCCGGATGAAGGCGAAGCGGAGGTTATTTTCTTCACTTGAAGAAATACCCGCTGAGCAAACCGAGCGGGGATAGTGGGAAAGGAGAATGCCTCATGGCGTTCCGTCCGCGATGGATGTGGCAGTTGCCGCCTTTTCAAATTTTTGCTCTGGCCTTGCAGTCTGGATCCTCACTTTCATGCCTTCGATCGGTATGTCGATTCCGGCAATTACCAAACGGTCTCCCTTGTTCAGGCCGCTTTTTACCAGGACACGATCCGGCTCGTTGCGCAGGATGTCCAGGCGGCGAATATGCAACCGGTCTTCCGCATCGACCCACAATGCCTCCCGTGCCCCATTGACAGCGCCTGGCGGTAGTTCAAATACATCGGATTGTTCTCGTCCTTCGATTTCCGCCTTAACGAATAATCCCGGCATGAGCGGCGGATGGCCTGCTTCTCCTGCATAAGGATTACTTATCTCGGCCACGGCGTGGAGCAGTCCGGTTTCCTCATCCAGCGCCCCCTCGGCGCGGACGATGCGGCCTTCCCAATGCCGCAGGGCGCCGGCTAGCTCTGCGCTCAAGATCACTTTCGGACCTGTTTCCGGCTTGCTGTTGCGGTGGTCCAGGAGGAGGTCGAGATATGCTAACTGATCGGTAGCCAGCGGCAGACGCACCTGGGCGACATCAATGGCATAAAGACGCGCGAGCTTTTCGCCGGGCTGAACGTATTGCCCCAGACCGATGTGCTTGTTCCGCACTCTTCCGGCAAACGGCGCACGCCACTCGCACCGGCTACGCTGCAAGCGAGCCCTGATGAGATCGGCTTGTGCAGCTTTCAATTTGGCGAGGGCTTCCGCCAATTGCGGCTCGCGCAGGGTCAGCGGTGTGGGTTGTCCTTCGCCAAGAACCTTCCATTCGTTGCGCGCCTGCTCCGCCTGGGCTTCTTCCATTGCAACTTGCCGTTCGGCTTCTGCGATCCGGGCAAGCGCCTCCGCTATTGCATAGTCATAATCGCGCGGATCCACCGTGATCAATATATCGCCGGCTTCGAAAAACCCCCCCGCCACGAGGCTGGGGTGGAGCCGTGTGATCTGGCCCCCGACTTCGGGCACCAGGTCGATCTCGGTGCGCGGCACCACTACGCCTTGTGATTGGATGTTGAGCTTAAGTGTCCGGGGCTCGACGCTGATTACCTGCACCAGCGGCGTTTCACTCCCTGGTAACTCGGATTTTGCTTGTGGGCGATGAGCGACAATTGCCCATGAGATGCTGACGCCCGCCAGCATCACGAGAATGGGGAGAATGATTTTGAGCATGCCCTTGCTTGTTAAACTTTTTAGCACGCCTGATTCCCTCATTTTCAAATGCCGCCTCCCAATGCCAGAAAAAGATTGATTCGATTGCTGAGAAGTTGCCGCTTGACGGATAGATGAGCGCTCTGCGCAATCAGGGTGCTACGATAACTGTCCAGCAATGTAAGGATTTCGATATATCCTAGCTGGTAGGAATAGACTGCCAGTTTGCGGCTGGCTTCGGTTTGCTCAACGGCTTTTCGCAAAGCCTTTTCCTCTTCCCGCAACCACTCATCCGCGGCAAGTACCTGCTCCACCTCCCTGAACGCGTTAAGTGCCGCATCCTTGTATAGATTAAGCGCTTGCTCGGCTTGAGCTTTATTAAGCTGAATCTCACCCCGAATTCGCCCTCCGGTGAACAATGGTTGGGCCAAGCCAATAAGCACATTCCACGCCAGTGCCCGTGGGTCGACCAGTTCGGCCAACGCGATGCTGCGCATTCCTCCAGCAGCAGTCAGCGCAACCCGAGGCAGCAATAATTTCCTTGTACCTTGCAGACGTGAGTCGGCCGATCGCAGGCGATCAAATGCCGCGACAAGATCGGGCCGTCTTTCCAATAGTTCCGAGGGCAGCCCGGCGGGCATACTGGGAGGAGGCTCCGGCAGTTCGTATGTTTCCGGCAGGGCTCCGGTTGGATAGCGCCCTAGCAGAACCTCAAGCCCGCGCGTAATTGTCTGAATGCGATTGCGTGACTGGGTGAGTTCCGCTTCCGCGTTGGCAAGATCGGTAAGCGCGAGACGCACATCAAGCGCTTTTGTCAAACCGCGCGCAAAACGTCCCCGTACCAGGTCGACTATAACACCTCGATCCTTCACCGATTGCTCGGCGACAGCCGCTTGCAGCCTGGCTTCAGCCAGCTCGAAATAAGCCTGCGCCACCCGGGCGGCAAGAGACAAACGGGCGCCATGAAAATCGGCTGCCGTCGCATCCGCCTCTCTTATTGCGGCGGTCTTCAAGTCATTTATTCGTCCCCAGACATCCAGTTCCCAACTCAGGCTGAATACGGCCTCGAAAACGCTGAAACGTGCCGAACCGAATCCCGCATTGCGGATCTGAGCCTGCTGGTAACCCGGAATCAGGAAAAGCTGCGGCCAGCGTGCGGCCCCCTCGATGCGGGCCTGAGCTACCGCAGCCTTTACCCGCGCTGCCACGGCCTTCAGTTCATAGTTCTCCGCCAGCGCGCTATTCACAAGCGCGCTCAAGCCGGGATCATCAAATGTTTCGACCCAATTCCCGGGCGCCGGTTGAGGCGATTCGCTACTCGCCCGCCATCGCTCTGGTATTGCAGTTCCCACATCTTGGGCGTGCCGCTGCGGCGCCGTTTTGCAACCCCCGATACCAAACAGAAAGATCGAAATAACGCTTATCGCAATTATCTTTGGCATTTCACCTGGGCGGATTTCGAGAGGGATACGATAGCGATATTTCCTGTTAGTAAACATTTTTATCCGCAACGTTTCCGTCCACAATCCTGCGAATTGGCGGATTGTAGCGCGAGATAGGCTGGAGTGCGCTGCTTCTGGGATGCGGCCGGGGTTTCGATCCGGCTTCATGAATAAACGCATGTAAAAAAGATGAACGAATCAGTTGTTGGGCTATAACAAACTCCGTACAACTATCATTCATGGAGATACGTCAAAAAATTCCTCGTTTACAACTTACGTCCCGCAAATTCATCCATATTGTAAAACAAAAATTGTTATATGATAATAAGAATAGTTCTCGTTATTGTTATTATCTGGTTTTGTGGGGGATGCAAAGATGATTGTTGAGAAACAGCCCGATTTAAGCGAGGTGTTCATGGCTCATCGGTCCCAGTTACGCTGGGCCGCGCTGAAGATTCTGGGTAATCCGGAGCGAGCCGAGGATGTGGTACAGGATGCTTATTTGAAAGTCTCGGAGGCAGCAGCGGTTTTCGATATCAAGCAACCGTTGGCGTACCTGTTCCAGATGGTCCGTAACCTGGCTATTGATCATCATCGGCGTGCTGCGCTGGAAATGAATCTCTTCGAAAACGAAGATGACGGGCTACACGTTCCATCTCTGACCGGAACACCAGAGGCCATTGCGATCAGCCGCCAGCATCTGACACTTATCGCAAACGCAATTTCCGAACTTCCCGAACGGACGAGACGCGTCTTCGAGCTCTATCGCCTGGAAGGGCAGACCCATCGTGTGATCGCGGCCGAGTTGGAAATCTCCACTTCTCTGGTAAATATGCTGATCCATGAAGCAATGGATCACTGCCGAGCGGTCTTTCAGTCCGCATGATTTGCGTATTTATTCTCGACGCGCCACATATCCACTATACTGATTTTCAGCCCCCAACGCGTTAAACGCGAAAATCGATGAACCGGCGGCTGGGAGAAGTCGAATCAATTTCATGTGGATGTGTGGCTGACGTGCAACGAGAAGACCTGGTCTGGAAAACAGCGGTGGAGTGGGTAATACGAGGACGTGGATCGCCAGATCCCGCTGACCTCGAAGAACTGATCGCATGGCTGAACCAGGATTCCTCTCATAGAGTCGCCTATGAAGAAGCTTCGCGCCTCTGGCTGCTCACGGGCTTCCTTCCATCGCCCACCCCGCCTTCCGATGAATGATGGCAACCGTATTCGCATCGTTTTCAGCAATATCCCCTGCACCTGATCGCGGTCTTTTTCCCGCATCATTTCAATGTGCGTGGGTTGGCCCGCGTGATCGCTCTGAAAAAACCTGAACAACCAACCTGGGAAGCGCATTTCGAAGCGTTGAAAATTTTTTTCGCGAAGCGGAGACCGGGCAGCGTCCGGAGGCTGCGGCCGTGCTTGGGGGACCGAATTCCAGAGGTTTCAGGTAAGAACCAATCAATTTTCCTGAATTCCCGGCGCGCTGAATCGTCTAGCTAAATAAGACTAAGACGCATTTCGATCCAGTGTGAATCTGAACCAAACCTAGGAAAATAGCCATGACCAGTTGCTTTGACCGCGAAGATGGGATGTTTCGCGTTTTAATCAATCACGAAGAGCAGTACTCAATCTGGCCTGATTGGAAAGCCATCCCTGGTGGATGGCGCGATACCGGAGTCTTGGGGAGCAAGAAAAGCTGTCTGGAATATATTGAAAAAGTCTGGACCGATATGCGTCCGCTTAGCTTGCGGCGCTTCATGGAAGAACAATCCGCGGTTGAAACCCGCTGATGCCTGCACCGCTAACGCTTTTCAGCCTGCCTTGTGCCGGCGCCAGTTCCGCTATGTATCTCCGGTGGCGGCGGAGGCTGCCCTCATGGGTACAGATCCAGCCAATCGAACTACCTGGCCGCGGCGGACGTTTGAATGAAGCACCCGAGAGATCTTTTGATGCGCTCGCTGCGCGCTTGTGCGATGAGTTTGAAATGTACCCGCCGCAGCGGTATGCACTTTTCGGGCACAGCATGGGCGCGCTGCTGGCTTACCGGATTGCGCATTGCCTGCAAACGAGAAAGCGTCCGCTGCCCGTCGCCTTGCTGTTATCAGCTTGTGCAGCACCCTCCCGGCAGGATGGGAAACGGTATGCCGACAAGGATAGCGATGCTTCTCTCATTGCGGATCTTCGCAAGCAGAAAGGAACACCGGAAGAAGTATTCGAGAATCCTGAACTGCTTTCCATGACGCTGAGTTTGCTTGGCATGGATTATCGCATCTGCGCAAGCTTTCGGTATACAGAGTTACCTCCGCTACCGATACCGATACATGTTTTTGGTGGACGCGCCGATGAGATTTGTCCGTCCAGACTGGACGCGTGGCGATCCGAGAGTGCAGCGGATTTCTCCCTGGACTGGTTTGACGGCGGTCATTTCTTTCTCCGCCAGCACGAAGAAGCGTTTCTTCCCGTTCTGGTGCAACGTCTGGCAGGTAATGCCGTTGAGCCCCGGCGTGCAGCGCTTACCTCTACCTGAGACTATTCCGTCCGACGTCGAAGTATGAATCCTCAAACTGAACCTGGAAATGCCATTATCAAGTTTGGATCTGGCGCTGCTCGGTGAAGGCGAGCGCATACGTGCGCTGAGGTTTCGAAGGCACGAAGACCGGGTACGTTCGGTTGCGACGCCGGCGGCATTCGACGACGCTGCCGCTGCGCGTGAATGCGGCGTCCCGAAAAGCTGGACTTTATGGTTAACCAGCATGGCAAGCCCAGGTTGTCTGAAGGTTTGGGGATCGCGTTCAACGTGTCACGCGCGAGTTGTCTTGCCCTGATTGCACTTTCGGCCGCTGGGCAGATGTTCTCCACGCAAACCTGATTGTTTCGCAGTTTCAAGCCACTTGAAAGGGTTACGATGAAACAAAGATCAATTTCCTCTCGTACTTATCCCACAGATATGGTAACGCATCTGCGGAGCCTTGCGGCCGAACGTCCAGGCGATACTGCATTGATTGTGGTGCATCAGGAGGGGGATGCCGCGGTCGATAAAAAAATCGATTATGGAACTCTGGATCAGCATGTCCGGGCGCTGGCTGCTACTCTGCAGGAGCGTTTCGCAGCCGGTGAGCGGGCATTGCTGTTGCTCGATAACGATGAGCATTACGTCACTGCTTTCTTTGCCTGTCTTTATGCCGGTCTGATTGCTGTGCCCGTTTTTCCGCCGGAGATCCGTCCGCGAGCGGCATCTGGCGCGGCTGGTTGCCATTGCAGCCGACGCAGAAGCGCGCTGCATACTTACCACCAATGAACTCTAGCCCTTGATTGCCAGCGCGGCGGTGGAGCAGTTTTCCTATGCCACAGTGCTGGCGGTAGACGGGTAGCACCTGATAACGCATTTGCGTGGCGGGAACATATGCCTAAAGATGAGGATATCGCATTCCTGCAATATACCTCGGGGTCTACTTCCACTCCGAAAGGGGTGATGGTCAGTCATGGCAACCTGATGGTGAATGAACAGACTTTCGAGCAAAGCTTGTCCATCAGCGAAGACGACGTATTCGTCAGTTGGCTGCCTCTTTACCACGACCTGGGCCTGATTGCCGGTTTGTTGCAGCCTATCCACCGGGGGATTCCTGCCATTTTGCTCACACCCAAGTTTTTCATCGAACGGCCGGTACGCTGGCTCGAGACCATCTCGCGTCATCGGGCGACAGTCAGCGGCGCGCCAAACTTCGCTTTTCAGCTTTGCGTAGAGCGTGTGAGAGACGCGCAGTTGCAGGGACTGGACTTGTCGAGCTGGCGGGTCGCCTTTTGTGGGGCGGAACCGGTGCGTTACAGCGCAATGAGCGCGTTCATGAAGCGCTTCGCGCCGGTGGGATTCTCCACTGGGACCATCTATCCCTGCTATGGACTGGCGGAAGCAACACTGATGATGACCGGCGGCACGCGCGGAGATGGGGTAGAGGCGCATTGCTTCTCGACTGAGACGCTGGCGCAAGGCCGTGCCGAGGTGGCGGAGGAAGGAACATGGCTCGTCGCCTGCGGAGCTCCCGTACCAGGTCACGCCGTCAGGATCACCAATCCCGAAACATTCGCCCCATTGCCGAACTGCCACGTGGGTGAGATCTGGATAGCCGGGGCAAGTCTGACCCTTGGTTACTGGCGGCGCGCCAGGGAAACGGCCGACACTTTCGTTATCCATGAGGGCGAGCGCTGGTTGCGCACAGGCGATCTTGGATTCTTTTACGAAGGGCAAGTTTATATCGCAGGACGGCACAAGGACCTCATTATCATCCGCGGGCAGAACATTTACCCGCAGGACCTCGAACAAGTAGTCGAAGATGAAGTTGAGGCCGCGCGAAAGGGCAGGGTCGCCGCATTTTCGGTAGAAACTGAAGAATGGGGAAGGAATCGGAATAGCCGTTGAGATATCCCGGGGCATGCAGAAGCTTATTGCCTGTCGAAACCCTGGTGCAGGCTTTGAGCGAGACCGTGAGCGGAAGCTGCCATGAGCCGCTATCAGTGGTGGTATTACTGAATCCGGGCGGTTTGCCGAAGACTTCCAGCGGAAAATTGCAGCGTGCTGCGTGCAGGCAGGGGTGGCGGGAGCGCACGCTGGACGCCTATGCGATTTACGAGTTCGGCGATTATGTGGTCGGCGGCGGCAATAAAGCCGCACCCGCCTTGGTAGATGAAGCCGAGATTACGCTCGCGGGCATCTGGGAGACCGTGCTGAACCGCGCGGGGCTGGGGCGAGAGGATCATTTTTTTGCCAGCGGTGGAAATTCGCTTGCAGCGGTTCAGGCTGTGGCTCGTATCGAAGAGCAATGGCATATCGACTTCCCGGTACGCAGCCTGTTCGAGAATCCAAGGTTGCACGAGTGTGCGGCGGAAATCAGGCAGGTTCTATCTGCCGGTACTCCGCGGCGGACGGCCAGCATCAGCTTGCTTCCAGTCGCTTCCAGGGTTAACGCAGTTAACGGGGGCAACTCGTCGCCTCTGTCTTTCGGCCAGCAGCGTCTATGGTTTCTCTGGCAGCTGGACCCGTCGTCCACCGCATATCACATCAAACACGCGCTGCGATTATCGGGACCTTTGGATGTGCAGGCATTGCAAGCAAGCTTCGACGGGTCTGGTTGCACGGCACGAATCCTTGCGCACAATTTTTCGCCCAGGAGCAGATGGATCGGTTGAGCAGATGATCCAGCCAGTATTGGAGTTGCGCATTTTGCATACAGATTTGAGCCAAACGGCTGTGCCAGAGGGGGAAGCGCGAGCGCGGGAAGAGGCGGAACGTTTTATTTCAATCCCCTTCGATCTCACGCGGGGTCCACTGCTGCGAGTGGCGTTAATCCGGATGCGAGAGGGTGGGCGCGGGCAGAAAGATCAGGATGGGGATGAGCATATCCTGGTGATGGTCATGCATCACATCATCTCGGATGGCGCCTCCATGCAGATACTGCTTGATGAACTCGCTGCTCGCTACATGGCTCATGCGCAAGGCGAAACGCCTCGTCTCGATGCGCTGCCGATCCGATATGCCGACTATGCCATCTGGCAGCGCAAGTGGCTGGAAGAGGGGGAGAAAGACAGGCAATTGGCGTACTGGCGCGATTACCTGGGCACCGAGCATCCGGTATTGGAACTGCCCGCGGACCGTCCAAGGCGGGCAGTTGCAAATTATCAGGCAGAGCGTCACGTCTTCGATCTGCCGCCCGATGTGCTAAGCGGTTTGCGCAGACTTGCTCAAAGCCAGGGTGCAACGCTCTTCATGGCATTGATGGCCGGCTTTCAGGCTTTGCTCTACCGTCACACGGGACAGCAGGATATTCGCGTCGGCGTACCGGTTGCCAATCGCAACCGGATTGAAACCGCCGGGTTGATCGGTTTTTTTGTGAACACCCAGGTATTGCGGGGCGAGATTGACGCCCGTATGGCACTGTCGGCTCTTCTGGATCAAATAAGGGAGGCGGCAATTGATGCCCAAGCCCATCAGGATTTGCCATTCGAGCAACTGGTCGAAGCATTGCAGCCCAAGCGAAGCTTGAGCCACAGCCCGCTGTTTCAGGTAACGATCAATCACCTGATCAGCGACCGCCGCAAGCTCGAACAGATTAAGACGCTGAAGATGGTGGACTACCCCCTTCGCGAGCAGGCAGCCCAGTTCGAACTGATACTGGAGACAATCGAGTCGCCAGTCGGCAGCGTTAGCGCAAGCTTCATCTACGCATCCGAACTCTTCGATATCACGACTGTTGAGCGATTGGGGCGTCACTACGTCAGCATGCTCCGCACACTTGCCGAACAGCCGGGGACGGCAATCGGGGATGTTGGCCTGTTAAATGAAGGTGATATCGCCAGGCTCCAAGCCTGGGGAACAAATGAGCCTCGCCCTTCAGTTCATCAACTGGCTTATCAACCGATACACCAGCTTATAGAGCGGCAGGCGGAAAAACACCCGCACGCCTGCGCCCTGGTTTTTGCGGATACTGAATTAACCTATCGGGAGCTAAATCGCCGATCGAACGGACTGGCCCACCGGCTCGTCGGGCTGGGCGTCAAGCCGGAAATAAAGGTCGGCATCGCGGTGGAACGTTCCATTGAAATGATCGTCGGCCTGCTTGCCATCCTCAAAGCAGGGGGCGCTTACGTACCGCTCGATCCCGACTATCCGCGCGAACGCCTCAACTATCTGGTGGAGGACAGCGGCGTCCGGCTGCTGTTGACGCAATCCCATCTCAGGGATCGTATCCAGGATTCGGCAGACTTGCTGGTGCTGGAACTGGACACTCTCGACTTGAATGCCGGTATCGAGACCAACCCGGAGGTTGCGCTACATTCGGATAACCTCGCGTATGTGATTTATACCTCCGGATCGACCGGCAGGCCCAAGGGGGTGGGTGTGAGCCACGGTCCCCTGGCAATGCATCTGGCCGCTATCAGGGAAATCTACGACGTGCGGCCGGGCGATCGTGAACTCATGTTTTTCTCGATGAATTTCGACGCTGCCGCGGAACAATGGATTACCCCGTTGTGTGAAGGCGCAACCATTGTCATCTCATCGGCAATAGACCTTGCCGGCGATGGTTTTGTCGATCGGATCGGAGGCGCATCGCATAACCACACTGCATTTGCCGCCGGCTTATTTACGTCTGCTGCTTCCATTGCTGCGTAGCGGCGCATCCTCAGTCCGTACCTGCATAGCGGGCGGGGAAGCATGGTTTGCAGCCGATCTGGCGGCTACGCAAGCGGCTTTTCCGAACGCTCGCCTTGTGAATGCTTATGGACCAACCGAGACGGTCATTACGCCAGCCGCCTGGATAGCCCCCACCTCTCAAGCTACTGAGACGGAATTCGCCGGTGATTTTGCCCCAATCGGGCGGCCCGTCGGCGACCGGAAGTTATATGTGCTCGATGAGGAGCTCAATATTGTTCCTCCAGGCTGTGCTGGCGAACTCTATATCGGCGGATCGGGCTTGGCGCGAGGCTATCTCGATCGTCCCGGTCTCACCGCAGATCGCTTCATCGCCGACCCGTTTACCCAGGAAGAGGGGCGGCGCCTTTACCGAACGGGAGATCGCGTGCGCTGGCGGCGCGATGGTCAACTCGAATACATCGGCCGGCTGGATCATCAGGTCAAGGTCCGGGGTTTCCGGGTTGAGTTGGGTGAGATCGAAGGCCAACTATTGTCCCAGGCGGGTGTGCGCGAAGCGGCGGTGTTGGCGCAGGGAAGCCCTAGTGGGACGCGCCTCGTCGCATATGTGGCTCCTCACGAAGGCGTGGTACTCAACGCATCCATGCTTAAGGCCGCGCTCGCTGCTGTGCTCCCGGACTACATGCTTCCCGGTTCGTTCGTGCTGCTCGATGCGCTGCCGCTCAGCCCCAATGGCAAAGTCGACCGTAATGCGCTGCCCTTACCTTCGGCGGAGCAGTTTGATCACTTGGATTACCAGCCTCCGATCGACGCTATGGAAACGATGATTTCGGAAATCTGGCGGGAAGTCCTGGAGCTTCCGCGTGTAGGACTACACAACAACTTTTTCGACCTCGGCGGGCATTCGCTGTTGCTCATCAAGGTTCAAGGCAAGCTCGAAGAGCGCCTGAAAACCCGTATCGCCATTATCGACCTTTTCAGATACACCACTGTAGCGGGCCTGGCCAGGTTTCTCAGCCAGGATCACAAGGAGCACTTATCGTTGCAGCGCCACCAGGAGCGGGCGCAGCGGCAGAGAGGTGCTTTCATTCAACGGAAGCAGAGAGCAGGGAGGAATCATTGATGGATCATACGGAAGAACTGTCGGAGAGAGCCGATATCGATATTGCGATCGTCGGGATGGCAGGCCGTTTCCCTGGCGCTGATGACGTGGAGGCTTTCTGGCGCAACGTGCGGGATGGGGTGGAGTCGGTCACTTTCTTTACTGACGAGGAATTGCTGGCGCGTGGTGTTTCACGCAAGAAGCTGGATGATCCGCACTACATCAAAGCGGGCGCCGAACTACCTGGTGTCGACCTTTTCGACGCCTCTTTCTTTGGTTATACCCCGCGAGAGGCTGCGGAAACGGATCCGCAACATCGGCTCTTCCTGGAAGTGGCGTGGCAGGCGCTGGAAGACGCGGGCTATGACGCTTCACGTTGCACCGTCCCCATCGGAGTCTATGCCGGATGCGGGGTCAACACTTACCTGATGCTGAACCTGTTTTCCAACGGACGGTTTTCGGACATGGAGGATATTTCTTCCCTGCAGGGCCTGATGAACGGGAATAACAAGGATTCCATGACGACGACCGTCTCCTACAAGCTCAATCTGCGCGGGCCCGGGATCACTGTGCAAACCGCCTGTTCCACTTCGCTTGCCGCCGTACACGTGGCCTGCCGCGGTCTGCTCAACCACGAAGCGGATATGGCGCTGGCTGGAGGCGTTTGGGTCAATTTGTTGCATGACGGGGGCTACCGTTACCAGCCAGGCGCCATTCTCTCGCCCGACGGCCACTGCCGTGCCTTTGACGCAAGAGCTGCGGGTACGGTGATCGGCAGCGGAGTGGGTATTGTCGTGCTAAAGCGATTGGCGGACGCAATGGCCGACGGCGATACGGTTCATGCAGTGATCAAAGGATCGGCAATCAACAATGATGGTTCGGCCAAAGTGGGTTATACGGCACCCAGCGTCGAAGGCCAGGCGGAAGTGATTCTGGCTGCTCAGGCTATCGCAGACGTGTCTGCCGATACGATCAATTACATCGAGGCGCATGGCACCGGGACGACGATAGGGGATCCAATCGAAATCGCGGCATTGACGCAAGCATTTCGCGAAAGCACGGACGGACGCGGATTCTGCGCCATCGGCTCAGTCAAGACGAATGTGGGCCACCTCGATGCAGCGGCAGGGGTCGCCGGCTTGATCAAAACGGTAATGGCGCTGAAACATCGCATACTTCCGCCCAGCCTGAATTTCGAGCAGCCTAACCCGCAAATCGATTTTTCCGCTAGTCCTTTTTACGTCAACACCGCACCCCAGGATTGGCAGAACGGATCGACACCGCGTCGCGCCGGTGTGAGTTCGTTCGGCATCGGGGGTACAAATGTTCACGTGGTTCTGGAAGAAGCACCGGCGGTAGAGCCATCCGCCCCCTCCCGCCCCTGGCAACTACTCACGCTGTCGGCGCGCAGCAGCAGCGCTCTGGAGTCAATGGCTTCCCATTTGCACGATTATCTTGCAGTACACCCCGATTTATTGATGGCTGACGCCGCTTACACACTTCAAACGGGAAGAAAAGGTTTTAGCCACCGGGCAATCGCGCTTTGCGGTGACAGGGACGAGGCGTTCAGGGTTTTGGAAACGCAGCCTGCAGACCGTTTTATTACCGGTCAAGTAACATCCGAAAATCATTCGGTAGCTTTTCTCTTCCCGGGCCAGGGCGCTCAACACGTCGACATGGCGCGTGACCTCTACCAGGCTGAACCGGTTTTCCGACGCGAATTTGATCGCTGTCTTGATTTGCTCAAACCCTATCTCGATTTTGATTTGCGAGCGCTTTTGTACCCGAATTTGGACGCGGCTCTGGATGAGGCAACAAAGGCTGAATCATCGACGCGGCTCGAACAAACAGAAGTCACACAGCCCGCACTTTTTGTTGTCGAATATGCTTTGGCGCGGTTGTGGATGTCCTGGGGCATCCAACCCGCGGCAATGATAGGTCATAGTATCGGCGAATATGTTGCCGCTTGCCTGGCGGGCGTATTCTCGCTCGAAGACGCATTGCGCCTGGTGGCCTTGCGAGGGCGTTTGCTGCAGGGCATGGACACGGGCGCGATGCTCGCGGTTATGTTGCCTGAAGCGGAAATAAGCCCTTATTTGACCGAAAGCTGCGGTCTTGCAGCAGTCAATGGACCTGAGCTGTGCGTTTTGTCGGGCTCGGTGACAGCTATTGAAGCGTTGGAAGGCGATCTAGGGAATCAGGGTATCGGGACTCGCCGCCTTCATGTCTCCCATGCATTTCATTCTGCACTGGTAGAGCCCATGTTGCCCGCATTTATGGATATGGTCTCCAGAATCGAGCTGGGCCAGCCCAAGATTCCTTTCCTTTCCAATCTTAGCGGCGACTGGATTACCCCCCAGGAAGCAACTGACCCAAACTACTGGAAGCGTCACTTGCGCGGGACAGTACGTTTTGATGACGGCCTGCGCGAGCTGTTGACCAATCCCGATCGGATTTTGCTGGAGGTGGGCCCCGGCGAAACGTTGAGCACCCTCGCAAAGCGGCACCCGGAGGCAAAACGGGAACAACTCATCCTTTCTTCTTTACCTCATCCCGGCAGAGCGCACCTGACTCAACCGCACTTTTATCTTTGCCTGGGGCGCCTGTGGCTCAGTGGGGCAGGTATCGACTGGGGAAATTTTTACGCCGACGAGCGTCGCTGCCGTATCCCATTGCCGACTTACCCATTCGAGCGCCAGTCTTACTGGGTCAAGGCCAAAAACGAAGAGAGGACCGAGAACGCTGGGAGCGGAAGCGGGAGTGCGGACGTTGCGGGTCGGGTCGCAAACGCAGGATTTCATATAAAAGATCGGCACGGCCCGGCCGCCAGATCGCTGGACGACTGGTTTTACACGCCCTCATGGCGTCGTGATGACACCGTCGAGTTACGCCCTAGTCTTCCTGATCAGGCCGGGTCGCTGGTCATCTTCAAAGATGAGCACGATCTCGGCATCGCGCTGATTGGGCATTTGCTTACCCTTGGAATAAAGCCCATCGTCGTTTCCACCGGCTCCGCATTTCGTCGACAGGATAAAGATCACTATATTCTGCGAACCGGAGAACGGCACGACTACGATCTCCTGCTGCGCAACATGCGCGATGATGGCAGAAGCATTCGCCATATATTTCATTTTTGGAGCATGACGGCCGATAACGAGTCGCACCTCCACGTGGAAGATCAGGCGAGGAATTTCTTCAGTTTGTTCTACCTCGCACAAGCGCTGGAGGGCGCCAGGCAGCTTATTCCAGCGGATTTGAGTGTCGAAATTACGGTTATCACGAATCAACTCGAGGATGTCACCGGCAGCGAATCCCTTCGGCCGGATAAAGCGCTGCTGCTGGGACCATGCAAAGTTATTCCCCAGGAGTACTCCTACCTTAGATGCCGCCTTGTCGATGTCGAGCTGCCCTCGGCCGACAGCGTCGCGACAAACCGGCTTGTGAGGCAGATTCTCGCTGAGTCGCAAGCCGATCCTGTTGCGTCCATGGTCGCTTATCGGGGGCCACACCGCTGGATTCAGACCTTTGAGCCCATCCAATGCCACCGGCCAGCGAAAACCTCTCTTCGAGACAACGGCGTTTATTTGATCACCGGCGGATTGGGGGGAATCGGTCTGACGCTGGCCGAACATCTGGCACGAAACCACCGGGCAAAACTCGTGTTGCTAGGCCGCTCCCCGCTTCCTGCCCGGGAGCAGTGGCCCTATGTAGTTTCGATCGCAGAGAAAGCGGATTCCACCCGCAGCAAGATCGAGAAGGTCATGCACCTGGAAGCACTGGGCGCGGAAGTGCTGGTATTGCAGGCCGATGTCTCGATCCAGACGGAACTGAAGGCGGCCGTGGCGCAGGCATACGAGCGCTTTGGGGCCATTCACGGCGTTATCCATTCGGCGGGAGAAGCGGGTAGCGGGCTGATTTCTGAAAAGACTGAGGAGATGGTCACGAAGGTGTTTGCGCCGAAGGTACGGGGAACACATGCTTTGCAGGCCGTATTCAGGAATGAATCCCTGGATTTCATGCTGTTGTGCTCATCGCTGGCGGCCATTGCCGGCGGGCTCAACAAGGTCGATTACTGCGCAGCTAATGCGTATCTTGATGCTGTTGCCCGCGCTGTTACTCGTACGGCGGACCATGAAGCCGCATTCCCCGTCATATCGGTCAATTGGGATGGCTGGCGGGAAGTGGGAATGGCAGCGAACATGGCGATGCCCCAAGGGATGGGAATCGCGCCGAAAGAAGGCGCGGAGGCTTTCGAGCGTATCGTGAACGGCGTAGCCCGGCCGCAGGTGATTGTATCCACCCTCGATTTGCACGCTCTGCTAAAGCAGACGGAAGAAGACCTGGTCGATCTGATCGCTCAGTCTTGTGCGTTTGCCGACTCCAAACAGCCTGAACAAGGGGGCCAGCAGCGCTATCCCCGTCCCGCATTGACGACCGATTTTGTCGCTCCGGAGAGCGAGTTGGAGAAGAGCATTGCAGAAATCTGGCAAAGCCTGCTCGGCATGGATGCTGTCGGCGTTCGTGACAACCTGTTTGAACTGGGGGGCGATTCCTTGCTGGGTATTCAACTGCTTTCGAGGGTACGGACAGCTTTTGGAGTCGATATGGGTCCTGCTGAATTTTTCAGGTCTCCTACCGTTGCAAGTTTGGCGGAACTGGTTGAAACGAAATTGCTGGACGAGATCGAGTACTCATGATTTACCGCTCTCGCGACGCGATGTCCTTTTGTCTGACTATATCTCCTGATTTCCACTTATTTCATCATGAATGACAGCAGTCTCGAACAAAGGCGGGCGCGCCTCACTCCCGAGCAGCGGAAGAGGCTAGCGCAGCGGCTGGCTGGAGCCGAGGCTCCGGCACGTCAATCGGATATTCCTCGCCGTGAATCTTCCGGTCCCACGCCGCTCTCCTACGCTCAGCAGCGTCACTGGTTTTTATGGCAATTGGAGCCGCTGAGCACGGCATATCATTTGAGTGGCGGATTGCGGCTGACGGGCAAGCTGGACATTGAAGCGTTGCGTTGGAGTTTTGCTGCGTTGGGCAGGCGGCATGAATCGCTGCGCACGGTATTTCGGGCCAATGCGGAAGGGCTGCCCGAGCAGATCATCGAAGATGAGCCCAAGCTCGATATCCCGCTGATTGACTTCTCCAGCCTGCCATCGGAACAAAGGACAGCGCGGGCGCACGAAGAGGCGAGCCGCATAAGCGCTATCCCCTTTGATTTGACACTAGGTCCGCTGCTCAGGCTAGCCCTTATCCGGATCGCGCCGGAAGAACATCTTCTTGTGGTGGTGATGCATCACATCATATCGGATGCCTGGTCCAATCGCATCGTCATTGACGAATTTGCCGCCCAGTACAGGGCACGAACAGGGGCGCGCGCGCAACAAGAACGGGGACAAGAACAAGAACCTTCCTTACCGGCATTGCCGATCCAGTATGCCGATTATGCGATATGGCAGCGCAACCGGCTGGAAGCGGGAGAAAAAGACCATCAGCTTGCCTACTGGCGCAGCCAGTTGGGGGAAGAGCATCCGGTATTGCAGTTGCCCACTGATCACCCCCGGCCATCCAATGCCAACTACCGGGCTGCCCACCATACCTTTACGCTACCGGCTGGTCTGGTTGAGCGCTTGCAGCGCCAAGCGCAAAGCCAGGGTGCGACCCTCTTCATGGTATTGCTGGCGGGCTTCCAGGCCTTGCTGCACCGTTATACCGGACAGCAGGATATTCGGGTGGGCGTGCCGATTGCCAACCGCCACCGGTCTGAAATAGAGAACATAATCGGTCTGTTCGTGAACACCCAGGTGTTACGCAACCGAATTGACGGGCGCATGACATTGAAGGCCGTGCTCGACCAGACCCGTGAAGCTGCGCTGGGCGCCCAGACCCACCAGGATTTACCGTTTGAGCAACTGGTTGAAGCGCTGCAGCCTGAACGCAACCTGAATCAGAATCCCCTGTTTCAGGTCATGTACAACCATCTGCGCGAAGACTACCGGGCGCTTGAGCAATTGCCCGGGCTCACGGTGGAAAATCACGAGTTAAGCGAGCAGGCGGCGCAGTTTGAACTGACTCTCGACACGGTTGAGCAGCCTGACGGCAGGCTGAAAGCAACCTTCACCTATGCCGCCGAGCTGTTTGACCCTGCCACCATCGCGCGGCTGGGGGGACATTATCTTCATCTTCTTGAGCAACTGGCCGGGCATCCCGAGCGCAGTCTCGGCGACATTGACCTGTTAAGCGAGGCTGAGCGTGCGCAGCTCAGGGTCTGGGGCGTCAATGACAAGCGTTACGGGAATACCGAGCCTGTGCACAGGCTGATCGAGCAGCAGGTGGAAGCGCGGCCTGAAGAGGTTGCGCTGATCTTTGGCGATACTGAACTGAGCTATTCGAGTTGAACCGGCGCTCAAACCGGCTGGCGCACCGGCTAATCGGGTTGGGGGTTGAGCCTGAGACCAGGGTGGGCATTGCGGTGGAGCGCTCCATCGACATGGTGGTTGGGCTGCTTGCCACCCTGAAGTCGGGCGGGGCGTATGTGCCGCTGGACCCGGAATACCCGCAGGAGCGTCTAGCCCACATGGTAGCGGATAGTGCCATTGGACTGCTCTTGACGCAAAGCCATATCAAATCCCGTATTCCCCATCCTGCACACTGCCAGGTGCTGGAACTGGATGTGCTCGATCTCGAGGATGAGCCTGAAGGCAACCCTCAAGTCTGCCTGCATGGTGAAAACTTAGCCTATGTCATCTATACCTCCGGCTCCACCGGAAAACCAAAGGGAGTGGGCGTGGCTCATGGACCTCTGGCCGAGCATGCGCAGGTGGCGATCGGCTTCTTCGGTCTGTGTTCAGCAGATCGGATGCTGCAATTTTCTACCATCAACTTTGATGGATTTATTGAACAGCTTTTTCCTCCTTTATGTGCGGGTGCGGCGCTTGTCTTGCGAGGCCCTGTGCTGTGGGATAGCGATGACTTTTACCGCGAGCTGATTGATAAACGGATAACGGTGGCCGATCTCACAACCGCCTATTGGTTCATGCTGGTGCAGGATTTCGCCAAGAGTGGACACCGTGACTATGGAGTATTACGGCAGGTGCACGCAGGAGGTGAAGCCATGTCGCCTGAAGGGCTCAAAGTCTGGGGCCAGGCGGGGCTCGATGGAGTGACTCTGCTGAACACCTATGGTCCGACTGAAGCCACGGTGACCGCGACCGCGTCAAATTGTAGCGCTTGTTTGCAGGGTAATCCCGAAACACCCGCCCAAGTGTCTATTGGCAGTCCGCTTGCCGGACGTTGTATTTACCTGCTCGATGCCAACCTGACGCCTGTTCCCCCTGGAATTCCCGGCGAGCTGTGCATCGGGGGCGAGTTGCTCGCGCGCGGCTATCTTAACCGTGGGGGTTTGACGGCGGAGCGTTTCATTGCTGATCCGTTTGATGAAGGAGGTGGGCGGCTGTACCGTACTGGGGATTTGGCCAGGTGGCGGGCGGACGGGCAGATTGAATATCTGGGCCGGCTGGATCATCAGGTCAAGATACGAGGATTTCGTATTGAATTGGGGGAAATTGAAACGCAATTGCTGGCGCAGCCTGAAGTGAGGGAAGCGGTGGTGGTTGCCCGGGAAGGGTCTGGCGCCAATGCGACAGGGGGAGCGAGGCTGGTTGGCTATGTTTCGCCGCATGCGGGTGCGAAGGTGGACGTTGGTGTTTTGCGCGAAGCGCTTGCCAAGGTGCTGCCCGACTACATGATTCCATCGGCGATTGTGGTACTGGATAGTCTGCCGCTCAACCCGAACGGCAAGGTGGACCGCAAGGCGTTGCCTGAGCCGGAATTTGTGGGTACGGAACATTACGAGGCGCCGCAAGGGGAAGTGGAAGAAGCGCTGGCTGGCATCTGGGCACAGGTGCTGAGTGTGGAGCAGGTGGGACGTCATGACAACTTCTTCGAGCTGGGGGGGGATTCCATTCTCAGTCTTCAGATTGTGACCAAAGCCCGCCGTGCTGGATGGAAGATCACTCCCCGGCAATTGTTCGAACGGCAAACCATCGCCTCGCTGGCCGCGGTTGCGGCAACCGTACAGGAAGCGGCTGCAAGTGTGCAGCGGAAGGAAGGAACAGACGAAAGAAATGCTGATGGAACCGTGTCGCTACTACCTATCCAGGTTGAATTTTTCGAACAGGAGATTCCGGCGCGACATCACTGGAACCAGGCTGTATTGCTGAGAAGCCCGGAACTGCTCGATCCCGAATATCTCGCTCGTGCATTGGAAGCCGTAGTACGTCACCATGACGCGCTTCGCTTTCGCTACGCGAAAAACGCGAATGGTGAATGGCAGCAGCTTTGTGGAGAGCGGGTGGCGCATGATCTGCTGTGGGTCCGCCGGGCTGTCACCGAGGCAGATTTGGAAGCATTATGTACTGAGGCCCAGCGCAGTCTGGACCTGGCGGAAGGGCCGCTACAGCGCGCCTTGCTCATTGATATGCCCGGTCGCGGCCAGCGGCTATTACTGGCTATTCATCATCTGGTGATAGACGGAGTTTCCTGGCGCATCCTGCTCGAGGATTTGCAGAGTGCTTACAGTCAGGCCCGAAACAGTAATGCAATCACTCTGTCTGCGCACACTGCCAGCTACGAGGAATGGACCAGGCGGCTGCAGGGTTACGCGCGCGAACATGCGGAAGAACTGTCCTACTGGCAAAGCCTGGCGGATTGGCCGGTTGTACTGCCTGCCGACATCCCTCAGGGCCCAAACATCGTTCGCCATCGGGTCAGCGCAACACTCAAGCTGGACCGGATGCTGACTCAGGCACTACTCAAGCAGGCGCCGGCGGCTTATCGCACCCACGTAAACGACCTGTTGCTGACCGCGCTGGGAAGTGCTCTCTGCCGATGGAGCGGGCATAAGAAGATCCTGGTCGATCTTGAAGGTCACGGGCGGGAAGACTTATACGATATTGGCCTTTCTCAAACGGTCGGATGGTTTACCAGCCTTTATCCGGTAATGCTCGATCCTTCCGGCGACCTGGATCAGAGAATCAAGCGCATCAAGGAAAGCCTGAGAAGGATACCGAACAGAGGATTGGGTTACGGCCTGTTTAAATACCACGGAACGCAGGAACAGCGCGAGGCGCTGGCATCTCTGCCCAAGCCCGGGGTCGTATTCAATTACATGGGACAATTCGACACGAGCTTCGACGAGAAGGCATTGTGGGTACTGGCCGACGAGTCAGTGGGGGACTCAATGGATGAGGCTGCCCCGCTTGAACACGAAATCTCCATAAACGGAAGCGTTTATGGAGGTGAGCTCAGCCTGGATGTGAGCTACAGCGAGGCACGCTACGAGAAAGCGACGATTGAAGTATTTATAAACCTTTACCGGGCCGAACTCGAAGCGCTGATTGCGCATTGCACCGGTGATGTTCACGGTGTCACCCCATCGGATTTCCCCCTGGCTGGGATCACCCAGCAGGAGTTGGATCGCTTGCCGGCACCCCCGGCCCAGCTAGAGGATCTTTATCCACTTTCTCCGATGCAATCGGGAATGCTGTTCCATAGCGTATTCGATGCCGACGCCGGCATCTACCTTAACCAGTTAAGGATAGACATTGAGGGGCTGGACGTAAAACGATTCAAAGCTGCATGGCAGGCTGCAATGGATCGCCATGGCGTGTTGCGCACAGGTTTCCTGGTTCAGGGTGACGTACCCCTGCAATGGGTGGCGAAGACTGTCGAGGTGCCGTTTGTGGAATACGACTGGCGGAATCAGGCGAGCGGCCTCTCTGCCGAACAGGAACGGGATCTCGAGGCCCTGGCCCAGTCAGAGCATGATCTTGGTTTCGATCTGGCAAAGCCGCCGCTCATGCGTCTGGCATTGATACGCGTTGCGGACAACAGGCACCACCTCATCTGGACAGTTCATCATCTGCTGCTGGACGGGTGGAGCACTTCCCAGCTCACAGGTGAAGTACTTCGGCACTATGGCGGCAGCGCGCTACCAGCATCAGGGGGCCGCTATCGTGACTTTATTGAATGGCTTCATGCTTGCGATGCGAAGGTATCGGAAGCGTACTGGAGGGAAAGATTACGCGAGGCGGCAGAGCCAACCCGGCTGGCTGATGTTTTGCCGGCACCCTCTATTTCTGCAGGAAACACCGCTTATGGCGAACATGCCACTGCACTTGAGCGAACCGTTACCGAGGGTTTGATCGAGTTCGCCAAACGCGAGCGTGTTACTGTCAATACCTTGGTGCAGGCAGCCTGGGCACTGTTGCTCAATCGCTATACGGGACGTGAAACAGTATGCTTCGGTGTGACTGTGGCCGGCAGACCAGCCGACCTGCCAGGAGCCGAGCGATTACTGGGACTCTTCATCAATACCTTGCCGGTGGTCGTAATGCTCCAGCCGGAGCAGGAAACAGGCGGGTGGCTTCGCGATTTGCAAGCGCAGAATCTGGCTTCGCGCGAGCATGAACACACGCCGTTGTATGAGATACAGCGCTGGCTGGGGCAGAGCGGGGAGGGATTATTCGACAGCATTCTCGTGTTCGAGAACTATCCCATGGATGAGGCATTGCGGGAATCAACTCCGGGCGGGCTCATCTTCTCCGGAGTCAGAAGTCGGGAAACTACCAATTATCCGATGACGGTATCGGTAATGCAGAGCGATACGCTTTGCCTGCACTACAGCTATGCTCGCAGGCATTTCTCCAGAGGAGGTGGTGAATTGCATTGCCGATCAGGTTATCAAATTGCTTCGCGAGGTCGTACAGAGTCCGCAACTCTGCAACTCGGGCGACATTGACCTGTTAAGCGAGGCTGAGCGGGCGCAGCTCAGGGTCTGGGGCGTCAATGACAAGCGTTACGGGAATACCGAGCCTGTGCACAGGCTGATCGAGCGGCAGGTCGAAGCGCGGCCGCAAGCGGTGGCCCTGATCTTTGGCGATGTTCGAATTGAGCTATGACGAGCTGAACCGGCGGGCAAACCGGCTGGCGCACCGCTTAATGAGATTAGGGGTTGAGCCCGAGACCAGGGTAGGCATTGCGGTAGAGCGATCCATTGACATGGTTGTCGGGCTGCTGGCGATTCTGAAGGCAGGCGGGGCGTATGTGCCGCTCGATCCGGAATATCCACGGGAGCGGCTGGCCTGCATGGTGGAAGACAGCGCCATTGGACTGCTCTTGACGCAAAGCCATATTCAATTGCGCATACCGCATTCTAGCCAATGCCAGGTGCTGGAACTGGACAGGCTCGACCTCACGGATGAGCCTGAAAGCAACCCCCAGGTCTGCCTGCATGGTGATAACCTCGCCTATGTCATCTATACCTCAGGCTCCACCGGAAAACCAAAGGGCGTAACGAGTTCACCATCAGGCCCTAAGCCATTTCCTCGCCAGTATGGGCGAAGTTTCCTGGCATGCTGCCCGAACGATACGCTTCTGGCTCTAACCTCGCTGTCGTTCGACATTGCGGCGCTGGAGCTTTATTTGCCTTTGAGCGTGGGCGCGCGTCTGGTGCTGGTTCCCCATGGAGTGAGCCGTGACGGCCTCGCGCTTGACGCAACTCCTTCAAGCGCATAGTCCGACCGTTCTGCAATCCACACCGGCGGGCTGGCGGATGCTACTAGCCGCGGGCTGGAACGGTTTGCAAGGAGAAGTTCGGGCAGAAGTCAAGGAGGAAGCTAAAAACCTGCTCGAGCCATTGAAAGCGTTGTGCGGCGGGGAGGCGTTGCAGCCTGATCTCGCCGCAGAGTTGCGCGCGCGCGGTGTCGAGTTATGGAACATGTACGGCCCTACCGAGACCACCATCTGGTCCGCTCATTGCAAGGATCGACCAGGAGGGGGCAACGCCGCCAAGAACGTCATTAGGAACGCCAGTCGGCAGGCCTATCGCGGGCACGAAAGCCTGCATCCTTGACGCCAACCTCAATCCGGTTCCGCAGGGGGTGGCTGGAGAATTGTATCTTGGGGGAGTTGGGTTGGCGCGCGGCTATCTTAACCGTGGGGGTTTGACGGCGGAGCGTTTCATTGCTGATCCGTTTGATGAAGGAGGTGGGCGGCTGTACCGTACTGGGGATTTGGCCAGGTGGCGGGCGGACGGGCAGATTGAATATCTGGGCCGGCTGGATCATCAGGTCAAGATACGAGGATTTCGTATTGAATTGGGGGAAATTGAAACGCAATTGCTGGCGCAGCCTGAAGTGAGGGAAGCGGTGGTGGTTGCCCGGGAAGGGTCTGGTGCCAATGCGACAGGGGGAGCGAGGCTGGTTGGCTATGTTTCGCCGCATGCAGGTGCGAAGGTGGACGTTGGTGTTTTGCGCGAAGCGCTTGCCAAGGTGCTGCCCGACTACATGATTCCATCGGCGATTGTGGTGCTGGAGAGTCTGCCGCTCAACCCGAACGGCAAGGTGGACCGCAAGGCGTTGCCTGAGCCGGAATTTGTGGGTACGGAACATTACGAGGCGCCGCAAGGGGAAGTGGAAGAAGCGCTGGCTGGCATCTGGGCACAGGTGCTGAGTGTGGAGCAGGTGGGACGTCATGACAACTTCTTTGAGCTGGGGGGGGATTCCATTCTCAGTCTTCAGATTGTGACCAAAGCCCGCCGTGCTGGCTGGAAGATCACTCCCCGGCAATTGTTCGAACGGCAAACCATCGCCTCGCTCTCAGAAGTGGCTGGAGATTGTACAGGAACCGATGGCAACGGCGCTCAAGCCGGAGCGAGGTTATCTGCGCGATTATCTGAAGGCCGAAGTGATGGCCGGCCTTGCGTTCGGCGAGGATGAAATTGAAGATATCTTATCCTCTTTCACCAACGCAGGAAGGGATGCTGTTCCATACGCTGGAAACAGCAGCGGAAGGGATGGGACTCTACGTAAACCAACTTAGTGTTGAAGTGAAAGGCCTCGATCCGCACCGTTTTGCCCGTGCATGGCGGGCATATGGTTGCTCGGCATCCAGTATTGCGCACTGGTTTCCTGTGGCAAGCCGGGCTTGGCCCGTCCGCTGCAAATCGTGTTACGAACAGGTCGAGGTTTCCGTGGTTCATCTTGGACTGGCGCGGTCTGGATCAGCTGGATTCCCGTATTGCTGCCTACGTAGAGAAGGAGCTGAAACGGGAATTCGATTTTCTTGCGCCTCCCCTGGTGCGGCTCGTCCTCATACGCGTGGCCGACGATCGTTATCAACTGATATGGACCCGCCACCACATACTGCTTGATGGCATGGGGGGAATCCCTGCTTATCAGCGAGTGGCTGCGCTGCTACGACGGGCAAATGCTTCCCGACGTGAGGCCGGACTACGGTTATTACGTACGGTGGCTCGTGCAGCAGGACGTGCAGGCAACGAGGCACTTCTGGCAGGCTGAGCTTCAGGGGAGGATCGATGGGCCGACCTTGCTGGCGAAAGCGGCAGGCAAGGCAAAGGGGGCAACTGGGCGGGATGGTTCTACAGGATTTGCCCAGATTTATACCCATCTGAGTCAGGAAGAAACCCGTCGGTTGAGGGCCTTTGCGCAACGCCAGCAGATAACGCTGAACACCTTTGTGCAGGCCGCATGGGCTCTGCTTTTGCAACGCTACACCGGCAAAGACACGGTTGTGTTTGGCGCTACGGTAGCGGGACGCCCCCCCAGTCTCTTGAAAGCGGACGAAATCGTGGGAATGTTCATCAATACGATTCCAGTTCCAGTCGAGCGGCGGAGTGAGCTGACAGTAGTGGAATATCTTAGCCTGCTGCAGAAAACGAATGCAAGACTGCGTGAGCATGAGCATGCATCGCTCGCCGAGATTCAGCGCTGGGCGGGCTCGCCCGGGCAGTCTTTATTCGACAGCATTGTCGTGTTTGAAAATTACCCCATAGACGAGGCGATGCGCGGTAATGAACTTTATGGCCTTCGTTTCGGTGAAGTAGAGGGCAAGGGGCTTACCGGGTATGCGATGGATTTGCAAGTCGTTGTGGGCGACATGCTGGAGATTGAGTACTGCTACGGACAAGCCAATATTCCAGACGACTTCGCGCTGGAGATTCGCGAACATATGGAATTCCTGATGAGGGAAATGATGGCTCATCCGCAGCGGGTGATTGGAGAGCTTGGTTGGATGGAAGGAGTAAAACTCGATCACCTTTTCTCGCTAGGATCGCCCACGCGCACTCCCGGAATTTCTCAACTCCCGCATCTGCCGGTTCATCGCCTGATCGAACAGAATGCAATTGAACAACCCGAAGCGATAGCTCTGCTGATGGGCGAGCGGGAGCTCTGTTATGCCGAATTGAACATGCGGGCAAATCGACTCGCACATAAGCTGATTAGTATGGGTATGGGCCCGGACGTAAGGGTAGGCGTGGCGATGGAACGCTCACTCGAGGTGATCGTCACGCTGCTCGCCGTGCTCAAGGCCGGCGGAGCCTATGTGCCGCTTGACCCTGAGTACCCGGCCGAGCGCCTTTCCTTCATGATTAAGGACAGCGGCATGTCGCTCCTTTTGACTGAAGAGAAATTGTTGCGCAAGCTTGGCAGTGATGTCAGGGTGCGGCCACTGGCCTTGGATTCACTGGACGTAACCGCTGAATCTAGCCAAAACCCCAACATTCCCCTCCATGAACATAACTTGGCCTACATTATCTATACATCGGGCTCGACAGGGCTTCCCAAGGGTGTGGCGGTGGCGCATGGCCCGTTAAGCATGCATTGTCGCGCTACGGCTGAGATATATGGCATGACGCCCGCACTCGTGCGAACTGCTCTTCATGTCGTTTTCGTTCGATGGAGCGCATGAGCGCTGGTTAACGGCATTGACAGTGGGTGCAGGGCTGGCGGTTCGTGACCAGGAACTATGGACTGCGGAACAGACGTATGATGCCTTGCACAGCTATGGCATTACCAATGCCGCATTTCCACCCGCCTATCTCGGGACAGGTTGCAGAATGGGCGGCGCCCCGCAGTGATCCTCCCCCGGTAGAGCTTTATGTATTCGGAGGGGAAGCCATGCCCAAGGCCTCCTACGACTTGGTCCGCAAGACCTTACGGCCGCGCATTCTCATCAATGGCTACGGGCCGACCGAGACGGTTGTTACGCCACTGATCTGGAAGACGGAGGCGAGCAACAGCTTCGATTGCGCCTACGCGCCCATCGGCCGGCCGGTAGGAGAACGTACTGCGTATGTGCTCGATGTAGACATGCAGCCTGTACCTGTGGGCGTGGTCGGGGAGTTGTATATCGGCGGCTACGGACTGGCGCGCGGGTACCTTGGACGGACAGGGCTGACCGCTGAACGCTTCGTGGCCGATCCATTTGATGCGAACGGGGGGAGGCTGTATCGCACGGGCGATTTGGTGCGGTGGCTGGATGACGGCAATATCGAGTACATCGGCCGTGCCGACCACCAGGTGAAGATTCGCGGGTTTCGCATCGAGTTGGGCGAAATCGAGGCATGTATACGCGAACTCCACGAAACAGGGGACGTTGCGGTTGTGGTCCACGATGGCCCGACAGGCCCGTCAACTGGTTGCTTACGTAGTTCCCGTTGCAGCTACATCGGCTGCGCCGGCTCAAGGCGAAGCGACGCATGATTTTTCTGCTGAGCTGAAGCAGCAACTCGCCAAACGGCTACCTGACTACATGGTGCCCGCGCATATTCTCATGCTGGAGACATTGCCCCGGTTGCCAAGCGGCAAGCTGAACCGCGATGGATTGCCCGAACCGGGTGCTGTTGCCGGCGATATTTATCGAGTGCCTTCTACTCCTGAGGCCAGACTGCTCGCACAAATCTGGCAGGAAGTGCTGGGCGTGGAACGCGTGGGTGAAACCGACAACTTCTTCGCCCTTGGTGGAGATTCGCTTTCTAGCCTGAAAGTGATGGCTCGTATGCGCAACGTGCCGGGCGCGAAGTTCGATTTCAAACTGCGGGATTTGATGCAGCGTCCCACGATCGCGGATTTGCTTGGCCTGGGCACGCAAGCTCCGGCGGAAACACAAGCGTTGCTATTATTAAACCAGCCGGGCGAGAAAGCGAAAGCCGAGCCGTTATTCTGTATTCATGCGGGATTTGGGACCGTGTTTGATTATCAACCCCTGGCGCGACAGCTGCACGGCAAACGGACGGTCTACGGACTACCCAGCCGCATGTTGGCAAACCCGGCGCATTGCGACACTTCTCTGGCTCAAATGGCCGCGGATTATTGCCAAATCATCCGCCAGATGCAGCCGGAAGGGCCATACCACTTGCTTGGCTGGTCCTTGGGCGGCACCCTTGCCGCCATGATTGCTGCATCGCTTGAGGCGGAGGCTCAAACGGTTGCATTTCTCGGCCTCATCGATCCTTTTATCCCTGATGTGGACGAGCCTGAGCCCGACGATTGGCGGCAAGATTTTTTCGATTTTGTTTCAGTGGCGTTGCCCGGGGCGAAAATTGAGGGCGTGGGTAGCGTTTACTCCAATGAAAACTTGACCAGCGTGGAGCAGCCATCGGAGCAAATAATAGCAAGCCTGCTGGAGGCCCTGATCTCAGCGGAGCAGGCACGAAGAGGCACAGGGGGATCAAACAGTGCAGAGGTTGGCGGTTATGCGGACATGGGAGCAGGGGAGTTAGCCCGTATCTTCACCGTCGCGCGGCATTTAAAAGCGCTCGCGGCACAGGCGCCCAGCTTGAGTCGCTTGAACATCCCGCCCTCGTGCTGGTGGGTCGCAGCACGCCCATTGTCGGACAGATTGGCTCTTGCCCAGCAAATAGATCAGGTTGAATCGGTTTCGAACGAGATCAATACCGACCACTTTGCGATTGTGCGAGCTAGCCCTTTATTGCTGGGAATAAAATCGGCTTTGGAGAATCTTTATTCGCAAAGCACTTTTTTGCCAACGTAGATTTATTCCCAACTACCTGCTGGGCTGATCTTAGAGGAATAAGGGACAGACCGGTCTGTCCCCAGTTATTCAACTGCGTGATTTCCTGGAAAGATAGGGCCAGGCGGAGAGGTACGTTTAGAAAGGGAGGCTATTTCCTTGTTTCTTCCTGCGATCAATCAAAGACGGCCAAGACGATTCGGAAGACTGGCAAAATCGCGGCCGCATGTAGATGGCTGTTGAATTGAAAGGGTTGTCGGCTCTATTTATTATATATGGTCCATAATGAAATGCGCTTGCAAGCCCTCGAGCAATATCCTCACGCACCTTGCTCGCTTCGCTTACGATGTTACCCAGGCGGGCGAAATCATGCGTCATTCCTTGGTAGATTTTAAGGTGGGTGGGCACCCCCGCCGCCTTGAGCTTGTCCGCGTACGCCACACCTTCATCCAGCAAGGGGTCGTATTCGGCCAAAGCAATAAATGCGGGGGCGAGGCCCGTTAGATCGGATGCTTCCAGCGGCGCAAAACGCCAATCCTTCCGGTCTTTTTCGCCGCGTAAATAATTGTTGAACATCCACTGAAGCGTCGGCGCTTCGAGCAGATACCCCTTTGCCAGGCGGCGGTGGGAATCGGTATCTTGCCAGGCGCTTGTACAGGGGTAGAGCAACGCCTGAAGCACGGGCTGGGGCCAGCCCTCGTTGCGCGCCGTAATCGTTAATCCAGTTGCCAAAGTCCCACCGGCGCTATCGCCTCCCACAGCAATACGTTGTGTATCGATACCATAAGTGGAGCCGTTCGAAAGAAGCCATTGGTAGGCATCCTGGGCGTCATGGACAGCAGTCGGGAATGGGTATTCGGGCGCGAGCCGGTATCCAACGCTTACCATGCAGCAGGGCGTGAGTGCGGCCAAAGCCCTACAGAGGGAGTCGTGGGAATCGAGGCTGCCGACGCAATATCCCCCGCCGTGAAAGTAAAGCAATGCAGGGAAGGATACCATCTCCAGAGGCTCGCTCAACATAGGAGTATAAAGTCTTGCCGTAATCTCGCTGCCGTCCCGGCAGGGGATGCTGATTGCATTGACGCTCGCCACCTCCATGCCGGCGCCGTCCAGCACTAGGGTTGACATGTCGTATTGCTCCCGAGCCTTCACGGGCGGCAGCTCGTGCAAGGGAGGGGCGCCATTGCTGGCGCCCACTTCCACCAGTTCGAGAAACGCGGCGAGATCGGGGTCAAGTCCCATCAAGAGTTCTCCCAGCTATAGTGCAGTAAGGTTTTACCGGCATATCAAAACCTCAGTTTCAATGTCCCTACAACAGTACGTCGCGATCCCAGGAAGAAGCTTCCGCCGGAGCCCGGGACGACGGAATTTCCAGTGTAGTATTTTTCATCGAATATGTTGTTGGCATTGATGAGAAATTGCCAGGGGCCATGATCATATCGAAGGACCGCATCGAACAGGGTAAACGACGGGGTGACGCTTGTGTTTGCCGTCATCATTAAATACCCTGCCCACATAACGAACGCCGCCCCCGATGAAGAATCCCCTCAACGCAGTCGACATTCAACGTGCCGAGGTTATAATCGAGCCAGCCCGAGGTTGTCAGATTGGGAACGCGGACTGGCATTTTTCCTTCAAAACCCTCGGCACTTTCGGTTACCTTGACGTCGACATAGCTGAAAGCGCCAATCGCATTCAATCCTCGAAAAACCTCTGTCCTTGCTTCCAATTCCGCGCCCCGGGAGCGGATCTCACCTGTTTGCGAAAAGCCAAGCGGTGTGCGAGGATCAGGAGTTAAAACGTTGGTTTTGGTCAACTCGAACAACGCTGCGTAAACAAGTTCCTGGTACCGGGAGGCTGATACTTGATGCCCACTTCATACTGGGATGCTCGCGTAGGTTCGAAGGGACTGTTATCAAAAAAATCCAATTCCATATTGAGGCAGAAACGATTGCGAATAGCTGAAATAAGGCGCGATGCCGTTGGAGAAAAGGTAGGTCAGGCCGGCCCTGCCGGTGTATGCTGAATCCTTGCTCGCCAAATGCTGCGGATCGAAAATATTAACGTTAGTATCGCTCGACACCCTGTCGTGGCGGCCGCTCAACGTCAATATCCACTGGTTGAGCTTGATTTGGTCCTGCACATAAAATCCAACCTGGTCTATCTTTTGGACGCCATCGATGGCCAGCAAATCCGGGGTGGGCATCGGTTGGTTATATATGGGATTGAAAATATCAATGGAGGGTGTTGGAGCAGAGGATGCAAAATATTTGAGGGTGGACTCAACGCGGTTCCAGTCGATTCCGACCAAAGCCGTATGTTTGAAAGGACCTGTGTGAGCACGAGCTTCCACGTGTGTATCGAGCACCGTTTGATCCACTCGTTCCCGGGTACCAAATGCATCCGACGCAAAGTTCGCCCATCCGCAGCAAATCGGGTACCCGTGTCAGGATCAAAACCTGGATCAATATCCCTGTACCTGCCATCAAGCCGCATGAAACGGAAGTTTTGCCGCGCGGTGAAGGTTTCATTGAATTGGTGCTCAAGTTTATAGCTAAAGGAGGCCTGGTCGGTCGAATACCGCGTGAAGTTGGGTTCCGGCCAGAAGCGTGTCGGTAGGGCGGCCATCTGGTGCAGCCTGGTAAAAGGCAGACGCTTCGCTACGGTTGTTCAGGATGTCACCAAAAAGAGTAACGGATGTCCTGTCGGTGGGGCGCCAGGTCAGCGATGGTGAGATGTAAAAGCGTCTGATCTGGGCCCGGTCCCCACCTGTATTAGGAAAGCGTACCTGGGTGTCCGTATCGAGCGCGGAGGTGACTAGGCGGAACATTAATGTTCCATCTTCATTTGCCAAGCCAAAATCCGCGGCGATTCGCTTGCGGTCAAAATTGCCGTACTGGAGTTCGATCTCGCGGATAGGAGTGGCAGTGGGAAGCTTGGTTATCCTGTTCACGATACCCCCGGCATCGCCGCGCCCGAACGTGACTGAGGTGGGGCCGCGCAACACATCCACCCGCTCCAGAGAATAGGGATCGGTGATGAAGTCGGCGAAATAAAGCCCTCTTCCCTGCTGGCTTAAATTATCCCGGAAGTTGGCAGTGCTCAGGGAGTTGAAGCCCCTCATGCTTACGTACTCGAAACCTCGTCCCTCAAACCCGAACTGGTCCGCCATTACGCCCGGTATATAACGCAGTGCTTCGGTGAAATTGAGCTGCACGCCGCGCATGGTCATCTCATCGCGGGTAATGACGGTAATCGACTGGGGTATTTCGATAATCGGGGTCTTCGTCTTTGTCGCCGTCATGGTATCTTTCACACCATACCCGACGTCAGGTCCTCTATCCTTAATAACCATTGTCGGCAAAACGGTTTCCCCCTGCTTGGCCAGTTCTTGTTGAGCATCTTTGGTAGGTGGGGAGATTTCCTCTTTTGAAGTTTTTTCTGCAGATTCGCTTGGTTTTGCAGCAGATTGCTCGGTATTGCCTTGTGACGGAAAGATTTTTTTTCCAGGCTGGCCTGACGGGCCAGGTTCCGGAGAAACCTGCTGCGCATGAACATTGCCAGTGAGTGATAAACCAAAAAGCGCGTACTGTAGAGCGGTTGCGAGTTTGGTGCATTGTGTAAGTGGACAGAGCCCTTTAATAGTTTTTGTATAGGCTTTCATTTTTTGAAGTTGCTGGTAGTTAAAAAAATTGTAAGTGGTACAAAGTCGTTATTTAACCATATTTATGAGAATGAGAATGAGAATCACGTTTTCAAAAGATATCTCAGCGGTTGGCTACTGCTCGTATCGGTGTTCCCGTTTGCTTAATCTCAGCTTTACTGACCTCGGAAAGCAGGGCATGCCCTATCTCATCGGTGCGTACGGCGGTTACCGAAAGCAGCGTGTCGCTCAGGCCGTGGCTTGATTCACAGGCTCCCTGGAGAAAGATCGCCGGCCTGAAATTCGGTGTACTTTTCAGCCGGTAGTTGCGGTCGACAGTGAAGTTGCCCATATAGGGCGAAAGCGGCATTCAGCAGTGACTTGTGATAATCCCGGCGGTAGCCGGTTGCAAGCACGACGGCATCATAGACAGCAGTATGTTCGCGGCCCGCGTTAAGATCCCGCAGGAGCAATTGAATGCCTCCTTCCGGTAAAGCATGGACGCTGGCGACTTCGTGGCGCCGCAGGAAGCGGTGGCGGGCATCGCCGGTAACTCTCTGCTGGTAGAACACATTGAAGATCTGTTCGATCAGGACGAGATCGGGCGCGGCGTAATTGGTGTGCCAGAATTCCTCCAGAAGAGCAGCGCGATCCCGCTCAGAGCGGCTGAAAACGAAATCAGTAAAATCGGCATTGAAAATTTCGTTGACGAAAGGGCTGTCATCAGATGGTTTGATTGCGCGGGCGCGCATGATCAGATCGACGTGAGGCGCGCCTGGGCGGTTGTGCAGATCCATGAAAATTTCCGAGGCGCTTTGGCCCGCGCCTACTACCGCTATTCTTTTGGCATCCTTGTGCCGTTCGATCTCGCGAAGATAGCTGTTCGAATGGAAATACTGCGGACGTCATCTTTCAGCGGACGGAAGCACTCGGGGATACTGGGTACTCCCGCCGACGCTGACGATAAGATTTCGCCGCAATCGTTCCCGAACCATCCCATTTGCAGTCCCGCGAGCGAACGCGCAGCAGCGTAACTTCGTCATTTCGCTTCTCCGGCAGCACTTCCAGAACTTCTTCGCCATAAGCACAGCGATCGTTGAAATGCGACGCAGCCCATGCAAGGTAGTCGTTGAACTCGTGGCGGCTGGGAAAAAAGGTTTTCAGGTTGATAAAGTCCTGAAGCCTCTGCTTCTGATGCAGATAATTGATAAACGTGAAATGGCTGGACGGGTTGCGCATGGTTGCCAGATCCTTCAGAAAGGAAATCTGCATATGCGTATTGTCCAGCATCATGTTGGCATGCCAGGCGAAACTGGGCTGTTTCTCGATAAAGAAAGAGTCTATGTCGTACCCTTCCTGCTTCTTTTCCTCCAGAGTAATGGCAAGCGCAATATTGGAGGGGCCGAAGCCGATACCGATCAGATCATGTATTTGCATTGCGATATCCTCAGGATAAAGAAGATGTGGAACAGGATGTTGCGATGACATCGCGTGGAACCCACAGCCGTTCCGCAAAGAAACGCTCCCGCAATAACATGCCAAGCATCGCGCGTTTATGGGGGAAATCGAATTCCTTGAGATTCGCATAGCCGCACTTGGCGAGATTGCGAATCATCTTGTAATTATCCGAGCGAGGTTCAATGACGATGCGGCGAGTTCTGCAATCGTCGAGAAACAGGTAATGGGAGATCGACGGCAGCCAGGCGGTTACGAAGGGCTTGCCACGGAAACGAGGTTCTCCGATCAGCACATGCCAGCCGCGATCGAAGTCATCCACATCATAAAAAGGAGCGATTCGATCTTCTTTTGCCCAGTAGACCTCAAAATAACCAAATGGCTCTTCATCCAGGCTGACTATAAGTCCTGTAACGTGAGGATCTGCGTCGATGTTCTGCAGATAGGCTTGATGTTTGGCAGGATCGCCCTCTTCGCGCCAGGACGCTGCAACCACTGGTTCGTTCATCCACCGGTTGAAGCGTTCGAGGTCGTGGTGAAGATCCACAGTCCGGAATGATAGGGTGCGGTCAAGCCAGGGTATATGGCGCTGGTAGACCACGCCGGCCGGCTTGGGAGGCCGCAGTGGATGTCGACGGCCGTGACTGAACAAATAGGTCAGGGGAAAAGCATATAATTGGGGCGAAGCTAGCCACATCCTGGGCTGCTGCCAGAAAAGCTCAATGTTGACCCCAAGCTGATTGTTCTTGTCTCGAATTAGAAGCCCGGACCGAAGCAGTTCTTCAACCTGGTCGAAAGGAGTCAGGAGATCCAGCTTACCTGCAGCAGGAAAATTCACGAAGGTGGCTTCAATTGCCGCCAATACTTCAACGTGCTTCGGTTTTTCAGCGTGAGACCCTATCCATTCCAGTGTTAGATAGCCCGCTTCATGATCAAGTTGCCACTGCGAATTTTCGGCACCGTTCACTGGTTGTAAAAGCAATGTATTCCCATCAAGCGTCGCCACATACCCGATCCTGTCGGGACGGCAATTAACGGACGTAGCACGAGCTAACAGATGCTGGCCTTGCTCGTGTATATGTCCCATCTATAGTTTCCTGAATGTAAGTATTGTGAGAACCGCTGCTATTCTGCTTAAAGACGAATGAGAAACATTATTTTTTACAATTGCAGTCGCATTTAATGCGTATTCGTGCGAGACGTGGAAGTGAAGAGAAGTAGTGTGGATCCCATTTTGAGGAAATGTACGATTTAGCTAGGACGCTGCAATGGATAGACCGGTCATCCAATAGCAGTCCGAAAACCGGGTCACAATAAGATGTCTGTTCGATGATTATTAAGAAATCGGTAGACCGTGAATAATTGTGATTCTCATTCGTCTCTCTCATATCACCTTTATTGCGGGATAAACATGCTCAAGTATCTTATCAACCAGTCCAGGGTATCATTGGCTGGCGCTTCATTAGTGACCGTGTTTCATGGCGCCTGCAGCGTGCTTCTGGTTGCGCAAATCAGTTCTGCGCTCACCGCGACAGAACCGGAACGTGGAACAATGGCGCTAATCTTTATTGCAACTGCCATTGCAGTAATGCTGAGCTATGTCGGTGCGGCCATTCTTTTCGAGCGTTTGGGCCAGCGCGCAAATGCGGAATTGCGCAGGTTTGTGGCACAACGCGTACTGGCCGCCGATTATCGGCAGCTTGAGTCGATTGGGGCCGCGCGTATACAATCAGCACTTGCCGAACATTCCACGCGCGTTGCAGAATTTTTTGTCAGCTTTCCGGTCATCCTGATGAATGCGGTGATCGTTGCCGGTTGCCTCCTTTATATGGCGTGGCTCTCCTGGCAAGTGTTTCTGCTTGCCCTCGTGGTTGTTGGCCTGGGTTCAGTGGGGTATCACCTCGCGCATTTGCGCGCAATACGTCACCTGAATATCGCGGCTGACGAGCAGGATCAATTGTTTTCCTATTTTCGTTCACTGACCGACGGGGCCAAGGAGCTTCGGTTGAACCGCCACAAACGGAACGCGTTTTATGATGACGTGCTCGCCAGTTCGATCGAAACCGTGCGTCGCGAAAGAACCTTGGGCATGTCGGTCTTCGTCGCCTCGGGTGGTTGGGCCCAATTCCTGCTGTATGCGTTTATCGGGATGGTATTATTCGCTCTTGTAAGCGATGGTCCCGACCGGGTGCTCATCATGACGGGTTATGCGCTTGTGTTTGTTTACATGGTAGGGCCGCTTGAAGCGCTCCTGCTAAGCATTCCACGAGCTAATCTGGCCCAGGCTTCTGCTGAGCGGATTGATGAAATAACACAGGCAATGGCTACCTCCGAGATGCAGACCGACGGTGCATCTTCCCCTGCTTTGCAATCCATCGCACTTCAGGGAGTATTGCACCGGTATTATCACGAACAGAGCGATGAACTGTTTACATTAGGGCCTATAGATCTGGATTTTCGTCCGGGAGAGATTACGTTTTTGGTTGGGGGTAACGGAAGCGGCAAGACCACTTTGGCCAAACTTCTGGTTGGACTCTACCCGCCGGAGGAAGGCCGGATAGTTCTGAACGGCAGCGTAGTGGATGAGAGCAATCGTGACCGTTACAGGCAGCTTTTTTCGACGGTTTTTTCCGATTTCCATCTTTTCGATCGCTTGCTTGAAGTAGGCACGGCCGATCTTGATAGAGAAGGTAACCGGCTTCTAGCCAAACTGCACTTGCAAAATAAGGTTAAAGTGCAGAATGGCGCTTTTACTACCCTGGCACTGTCGCAAGGGCAGCGCAAGCGTCTTGCCCTGGTGATAGCATATCTCGAAAATCGCCCGTTTTTTCTGTTCGACGAATGGGCGGCGGATCAGGACCCGGTATTCAAGGAAGTGTTTTACCGCGAGTTGCTTCCCGAACTGCGCGCCATGGGCAAAGCCATACTGGTAATATCGCATGATGACCGTTATTTTCACCTCGCCGACCGCCTTGTGCGCATGGAAAGCGGATGCTTGACCTTCAATAGCCGGGGACCGATGAAAGACAGTGCGACAAAAAACAGCGGCACGGCGCCTTCGCTTGCGCTTGGCAGCATAGTTTAACGCCGTGAAACGAATTATCGCATCTGCGATGCCGGATTCAGTCGGATCACCAGCGAGACAACCGGCCGGTAAACTTTCCATCGGCCGCAATATTTTTGTCCTGATGCATCGTTGGACCGGACTTTTTCTGGCCGTATTCCTGTTCATTTCCGGGCTTACCGGAGCGATCATCTCATGGGACCATGAACTGGATGAGTGGCTCAATCCGGATTTATTTGAAGCGCAAAGCGAAGGTGTTCCCCGGTCCCCGTTAGTGCTTGCCGAACAACTGGAAGCGGCTGATCCGCGGTTGCTGATAACCTGGCTTCCGCTGGCGATCGAGCCCGGGCATAATCTCGGCCTGGCAGTGAGTCCGCGCCTCGACCCGGCAACCGGCAAAGCGCTCGAGCTTGATTTCAATAATGTTGCGCTTGATCCCGTGGATGGGGAAGTACGAGGAAAGCGGATGTGGGGGGAGATTTCGCTCAGCCGTGAGAACCTGCTTCCTTTCCTGTACAAGTTGCACTACAGCATGCACATCCCCGATGGATTCGGTGTCGAGCTTGGCATCCTGTTCATGGGTATTCTGGCAATGGTCTGGGCTCTGGATTGCTTCATCGCACTGTGGATTTCATTTCCCAACGCGAGCGCGTGGCCTAAATCGTTTGCATTCCGTTGGCGGCAGGGGCGTTCTAAGCTGAATTTTGACCTGCACCGCTCCGGTGGAGTCTGGGTGTGGGGATTTCTGCTGCTTCTCGCGGTCACCGCTGTCTCGATGAACCTCAATCGCGAGGTAATGCGGCCACTGGTATCGCTGTTCTCGACGCTGACACCGAGCCCTTTTACGGGTACGCCCAGTCCCCCAGATCAACCCATCGAACCGGTAGTCAGCCGACGCCATATTCTCCAGCTTGCCATTGCTGAAGCTGGAAAGCTTGGCTGGAGTACCCCTCCAGGCGGTATATTTTATGTGCCTGAGCACGGAATTTATGGGGTAACGTTCTTTGAACCAGGGGCATGAGCATGGCGATGTCGGGCTGGGCAATCCATCCCTGTACTTCGACGGCAAGACTGGAGCCTTCGCCGGGCTTAAAATACCCGGTACCGGCAGTGCGGGAGATATCTTCATGCAGGCCCAGTTCCCTTTGCATTCCGGCCGTATCATCGGCCTCCCCGGGCGCATTTTCATTTCGGCAATGGGACTGCTGGTAGCGACGCTTTCCATTACCGGGGTGATCATCTGGCAGAAGAAACGCTGGGTACGAAAGAAAATGCTTGCAAAGACCGAGGAAAGACTTTAGGGGAAGACCATGCCGGGATCAGGCATTTTGCCTGTCGGAGGGCTCATGAGCTGGCTCGCTCGAGGACTTTGACGGCTCTTGGTCATCGCTCCCTGCCTCCCGCTCCAGATGCGCCATGATCGCGTAAGTCAACTCCTTGCACCCTTCGCCGCTCACTGCGGAAATGATGAAGCTTTCTCCCTTCCAGCGAAGGCTGCGGACGAATTTCCTGCATATTTTTTCCCGCTCATTCTCGGGTAGCAGGTCGGCCTTATTGAGCACCAGCCAGCGCGGTTTCTGATAGAGAGATTCGTCATACTTTCTGAGCTCTTCAACAATTGCCTTTGCTTCGCGCACTGGATCAACGTTTTCATCCAGCGGCGCCACATCCACGATATGCAGCAACAGACGGGTGCGGGTCAGATGTTTCAAAAAGCGGTGGCCCAGCCCAGCGCCTTCCGCTGCGCCTTCTATCAGCCCCGGGATATCCGCCATGACGAAGCTTCGGTTTTGATCCACGCGTACCATGCCCAGGTTTGGGTGCATTGTAGTGAAGGGGTAGTCCGCGACCTTTGGGTCGGGCGGCTGAAACTGCGCGGATCAGCGTGGATTTGCCCGCGTTAGGCATGCCTAGAAGCCCTACGTCCGCCAGAACCTTGAGCTCCAGCTTCAGATCGAGTTCTTCTCCTGGTTCTCCCAGGGTAAATTGACGGGGCGTGCGGTTTATACTGGATTTGAAATGCAAATTGCCGAGTCCGCCTGCGCCGCCTTTGGCCAGCAGCACCTTTTGCTCATGCCGCTCCAGATCAGCGATCAATTCTCCAGTGGCGGCGTTCGCAATAACGGTGCCTACAGGCATACGCAAGACAATATCATCCGCTCCTTTGCCGTAACAGTCGGAGCCCCGCCCGTTTTCTCCCTTTTTAGCACGATGCATGCGGGCAAAACGATAATCCACCAGAGTATTGATGTTGCGGTCGGCAATGGCAAAAATACTGCCCCCGCGCCCGCCATCGCCTCCCGAAGGGCCGCCTTTGGGAATGAATTTTTCCCGGCGGAAACTTGCGACGCCATCGCCGCCTTTACCCGCGCTTACATGGATAATCGCTTCGTCTATGTATTTCATAAGTCTTCTCAATTTACCACGATACAAACAAAAAAGCCCTATCGTAACGACAGGGCTTCTTGCGGAGATCAAGTAAAAAAACTATACCGATACCGGTATGATGCTCACCATTTTACGTTGTGGCGCACCTCTCGTGCTGAAGCTTACTTTGCCGTCGATCTTGGCGAACAGCGTGTGATCCTTGCCCATGCCAACGTTCTCACCGGCATGAACTTTGGTGCCCCGCTGACGAATGATGATACTTCCGGCCGGGATCAATTCCCCGCCAAAACTTTTTACACCCAGACGCTTGGAGTTTGAGTCGCGGCCATTTCTGGAGCTGCCGCCTGCTTTTTTATGTGCCATGGTAAACTCTCCTAGACAGAAATGCCGGTGATCTGAATTTCAGTGTAATTTTGCCGGTGGCCTTGATGTTTCTGGTAGTGTTTGCGCCGCTTCATCTTGAAAATGCGTATCTTGTCGTGCCTGCCTTGTTCCAGCACGGTCGCCTGGACCGAAGCGCCGCTTAGAAGGGGCTTGCCCACGGAGATATTGTCGCCATCGGCGACCATTAGTACCTGGTCAATGGAGAGTTCGCTCCCAATGTCTGCCGGTATCTGTTCTATTTTGAGTTTTAGCCCGGCCTCGACTCGGTACTGCTTTCCGCCGGTTTTTATGATTGCATACATATTTGATTCCCTATTGCTCTCTTGTGAAAGCACCCTGAAATGAGGTAAGCCGCGAATTATACATAGTCCCTTCCCCAAGGTCAAAGGACTGTTGCGAATGAGTTTTGTGCCAAAATGCGGGAGCGTGTCCGTTGCCGAACTTGACATACTGGCAAGGACGTTTCTACCATGGCATCTTTTTTGCAGGAACCCCTGTGTCAATTGAACGTATCAGAAGCCTTATCGCCCAGGACATGGGCGCGGTGGATAACGTTATCCGCGAAAAACTCCACTCCGAAGTAGCACTCATTCGACAGGTAAGCGAATATATCATCAACAGCGGCGGGAAACGCCTGCGGCCCGCGCTGGTAATCCTTTCCGCCGGCGCGTTCCGCTATGGCGGAAAATATCATTACAATCTAGCCGCAATCGTGGAGTTCATTCATACCGCGACTTTGCTGCATGACGATGTTGTTGATGCTTCTGAATTGCGACGCAGCAAGGCAACGGCAAATGCCTTGTTCGGGAACGCCGCCAGCGTACTGGTCGGGGATTTTCTATACTCCCGTGCTTTCCAGATGATGGTGGAGGTGGACAATATGCGCGTCATGCAGGTATTGGCGGATGCCACCAATACCATTGCGGAAGGTGAAGTATTGCAATTGCTCAACTGCCGCGATCCCGACGTTGATGAGGAAAACTACCTGCGCGTGATCCGTTATAAAACAGCGAAGCTCTTCGAAGCGGCCACGCGGCTTGGTGCAATCCTTGGCAATGCAACGTCGGCGGAGGAGGAGGCGATGGCGGCTTACGGCATGCATCTGGGCACAGCGTTCCAATTAACCGATGACATGCTGGATTATTCGGGGGACTACCACGAAACCGGCAAGAATCTGGGAGATGACCTGGCTGAAGGCAAACCTACGCTGCCCCTGATTTACGCGATGAGAACAGGATCAAGCGCACAAGCCGGAATAATACGCAACGCAATTGAACGAGGGCGGAGAGGGAGGGTTTCAGCCGGTTTTGGACGTTATTCAGCAGACGGGCGCATTGGATTACGCCCGGCACCGGGCCCAGGTCGAATCCGAGACGGCATCCAGAACAATTTCGTCGTTGCCCGATTCCGAATACAAGGAATGTTTGTTACAACTGAGTATATTCGCCGTGGCGCGAAATTATTAGCTGAGCGTATTCTCGACCGAGTACCAGACGCGCGACTTTATGGCAGACCTTCAAGCACGTTCTGGAGAAAATTTGGATTTGCCCGGAAACCCCTTCCTGCGTACAATTGCTGCCCACGAGCTTGAAGTGATTGCTGCAAGTAGAAGTGATGGAACTAGTAGTTTCGGGGTGTAGCTCAGCCTGGTAGAGTACTGCGTTCGGGACGCAGGAGTCGGAGGTTCGAATCCTCTCACCCCGACCACCGTTTTTCAGCATTGACTTTAAGCAGGTTATCTCCGGGCATGCCGTGATTCGGCCCGGGTCTTTCCAGTAGAGTTGCGCAACAGTCTCAGTTTCTATCGGATTTTCAGCCAAGATGCTCCGGGAATGGAAGGGCTGATTTATTTTCCGCCAGCTTGCTCCCATTCGCTGATGATCCTGTATGCAGCTTGCACGCGGCCGCGCAGCCAGTAGAATGCAGGTCGTATCTCCTAACCAGTATCACGATAGCGCAGCCCATTCTGATGCGGCAACGGAGTCGACACATTGGGTAGACTGCTTATTCTTCGCCCTTTCTTGCCGTTGGCTTTTCTGGGTAATAAGGAGCTATAGGCGCGCGCTCAAAAAGCGGCAGGAAGAGGCGCATAAGGAGCCGTCGTCCCTGGAGGGCGAAGATATGGTGCGGTGCATCCATTGCGGCGTGCATTTGCCCAGGAGTGAGAGCATCACTTCGGAAGGCAAATTTTTTTGTAGCGAGGAGCATCGGCGTTTGCATTTGGAGTCATAAATTTTTCCATCTCCAAATAGGGCAAGCAGAGCAAATAGAGCGATTCAAGCAGCATGAAGGCAGCGTACGAACACCTGGCAGCAGAGTATAAGGGCGATCAATGCAAGTTGATGCAACGTATTGCCTGAACAACATACGTTTTATTTCTTCGCCCAATTTCGATGAACGCCCCGCCGGGTGCGAGATAAGCCTGCTGGTGATCCACAACATCAGCCTGCCGCCGGAAGAGTTCAGCGGCGATGGAGTGGTCGAACTGTTTACCAACAGGCTCGATCCCGAAGCTCATCCCTATTACCAGACCTCTGCGGACTCAAGGTTTCAGCTCATTTTTTCATCCGCCGGAACGGGGAGACTATCCAGTTCGTGCCGTGCGAGAAGCGGGCCTGGCATGCCGGAGAATCCTGTTGGCAGGGCAGGACGCCGCTGCAACGATTTTTCCATCGGCATAGAGCTTGAGGGCAGCGATACCGCGCCTTTTACCGATGTTCAATACGAGGCGCTGGTAGCGCTCACCCGGGCACTGCTGAAGACCTATCCCATTACCGATATTGCCGGGCATTCCGATATCGCGCCGGGCAGGAAGACCGATCCCGGTCCCTATTTCGACTGGGACCGTTACCGTACCGCGCTGGAATGATTTCGGTTCTTTCTGTAAGACATAGCTATCAGGGAGAAGAGCAGCAGATCATCGGGAGGAGGCCCGGAGTTTTTCCTTGGATGGCGCTGAATTACCGCCGCGGCCGCCAACGCTGTCTGAAACGACCCCTTGGCCCCGGAGATAGTCTTCATAGCTACCTTTGAAATCGGTAATTCCGTCCGGTTTCATTTCCATGATACGGGTCGCCAGTGACGACACGAATTCCCGGTCATGCGAAACGAAAATCAGCGTGCCGGTGTATTTCTCCAGCGCGGCATTCAGGGATTCAATCGATTCCATGTCCAGGTGGTTGGTTGGTTCGTCCATGAGCAGCACGTTGTTTCGTTGCAGCATGAGCTTGCCGAACAGCATGCGCCCTTCCTCGCCCCCGGAAATGACCTTCACCGATTTTTTTACTTCGTCGCCGGAAAAAAGCAGCCTTCCGAGAACGCTGCGCACAGCCTGATCATCATCATGTTCACGCCGCCATTGCGTCATCCAGTCCGTGAGCGTCATATCTTGCTTCGAAATCGGCGGCGTGGTCCTGCGCAAAATAGCCGGGACGAGCTTTTTCCGCCCACTTTATCTCTCCCGCATCTGGCGGAAGATCGCCGGCCAGGCAGCGCAGCAGAGTGGTCTTGCCGATGCCATTCGGACCAATGATTGCAATTTTTTCGGCCGCTTCAACGTTGAGGCTGAATTTGTGGAGCAAGCGGTTTTTCCATGCCGGCGAAATGCTTGCTGATACTTTGCACGGAGACGGCCAGGCGATGCAGCTTTTCCCGCTCGTCCACATCAATCCGAATGTAGGGATACTGACGGCTGGAAGGTTTTACGTCCTCCAGTTTTATTTTCTCGATCTGGCGCGCACGGCTGGTAGCCTGCCGCGCTTTGGAAGCATTGGCGGAAAAGCGGCTGACGAACGACTGCAATTCCGCGATCTGGGTTTTCTTCTTCGCGTTATCGGCCAGCATGCGCTCCCGCACCTGGGTGGACGCGGTCATGTAGTCATCATAATTGCCGGGATAGATGCGGATTTCGCCATAATCCAGGTCGGCCATATGCGTGCAGACGCTATTCAGAAAATGGCGATCATGCGAAATGATGACGATGGTACTTTTGCTGGCGTTGATTACATCTTCCAGCCAGCGGATAGTGTTGATATCCAGATTGTTGGTTGGCTCATCCAGCAGCAGAATGTCCGGGATCGGCAAATAGCGCTTGCGCCAGCAGGATGCGCAGCTTGAATCCGGGCGCTATCGCGCTCATCGGCCCCTGGTGTTGCGACTAGCGGAATGCCCACGCCCAGCAACAACTCTCCCGCACGCGCTTCGGCGGAATAACCGTCCAGCTCGGCGAAGTGCGCTTCCAGTTCCGCAGCATGCATATAGTCGGCTTCGGTGGCGTCGGGATTCGCATAAATCGCGTCGCGCTCCTGCTTTCACTCGCCACAATTCGTCGTGCCCCATCATTACGGTGTCGATCACCGAGGCAATCCTCGAAAGCGAACTGATCCTGGCGCAACTTGCCCACGCGCTCGCCGGCGTCAACGCTGACATTGCCGGAAGTCGGCTCCAGATCGCCGCCCAGAATTTTCATGAAAGTGGATTTGCCGGAACCGTTGGCGCCGATCAGGCCATAACGGTTGCCATCGCCGAATTTGACCGAGACATTTTCGAACAGGGGCTTGGCCCCGAACTGCATAGTGATGTTAGCTGTGGTGATCAAAACTTTTTCCTCAAAAAGGATTTGGAAAAACCCTCTATTTTATACGTTTCTTCGGTCAATTCCGAATTCGATTCGTGCCGCGGCAGCCGCTAGCGGCATGCGGGAAGGCATACGACTTGCAGCGAGCGACCAACTATTGATCATCCATTGGCTCCTGATCGAGCGAAGTTCCGCATCGACATCTGCATTGAGCACGTCGCACCATTCTGATATCGGTTCCTGATACAGTCGTGCGGTGTCCCGGTATTCCTGTATCATTGCGGGTTTCGAATTCACGCCCGTGTTCCATGAAAATCACTTTTCTGGATTTCGAGCAGCCAATCGCTGAGCTTGAAGCAAAAATCGAAGAATTGCGCTTTGCGCAGGACGATTCAGCGGTGGATATTTCAGCCGAAATCTCTGCGTTTGCAGAAGAAAAGCCAATCGCTTACCAACAGCATATACGCCAAGCTTACGCCCTGGCAGATTTCGCAGGTCGCGCGGCACCCGCAACGGCCGTATACCCTCGATTATATCCAGCACCTGTTTACCGATTTCGAAGAGCTTCACGGCGACCGGAATTTTGCAGACGATTACGCCATCATTGGTGGATTAGCGCGGTTTAACGGTCAGACGGTAATGGTTATCGGTCACCAGAAAGGCCGTGACACCAAGGAAAAGATCCATCGTAATTTCGGCATGCCCAAGCCCGAAGGCTACCGCAAGGCGCTGCGCTTGATGCGTCTGGCGGAAAAATTCGCGATGCCGCTACTCACCTTCATCGATACCCCGGGCGCATACCCGGGCATCGGCGCGGAAGAGCGCGGCCAGTCCGAAGCCATCGGAAGAAATCTCTATGTTCTGGCGGAGTTGAAAGTGCCGGTTATCTGCACCATCATTGGGGAAGGCGGTTCTGGCGGAGCACTGGCGGTGGCAGTGGGCGATACGGTACAGATGCTGCAATACGCCACATACTCCGTCATTTCTCCCGAAGGCTGCGCCTCCATTTTGTGGAAAAGCGCTGACAAGGCGCCGGAAGCCGCCGAAATAATGGGCATCACCGCGCATCGCCTCAAGACCATGGGGCTGATCGACAAGATCATCAGCGAACCGCCGGCGGAGCCCATCGCGACTACCCTGCACATCATGCAATCCGTGAAGAAAGCATTGCAGGAATCGCTCAGGCACTTGCAAGACCACTCCACAGAGTTGCTGCTGGAGAAACGCTTTGAGCGACTGATGGGATATGGCAAATTCAAGGAAGTTAAAATCAAGTAGCATTTCGCGCAAGGCCGAAAATGTTTTGCGTGAACAGATCAAGGCCGAGGCGACCATCTGATCGTAGGGCTGAGCGGCGGGGTGGATTCAGTAGTGCTGCTGGATTTGCTTGTGTCCGTTGTCCGCTCAAATGCAGTTCTCGCTCTCCGCCATTCATGTCAACCACGGTATCAGCCGCAATGCGGATAAATGGAGCGACTTCTGCCTCGATCTATGCCGGTCCAGAGGCATTCCCCTCAAAATCGCCAGGCTGAAAATCAGCCGGGAACCCGGAGTCAGCCTTGAAGCCCTCGCCCGCGATGAGCGCTATCGCATATTCGGAAAACTGAAAGCCGATTATGTGGTGTTGGCTCAGCATCTGGACGACCAGGCTGAAACGCTGCTGCTTCAATTGCTGCGCGGCGCCGGTGTGAAGGGGCTGGGCGCCATGCCCGTTGTTCGCAACCTGGCGCTTGATATCAAAAAGCACGAGGTCACAAGCCGAAAAGTCCGAGTCGTCAGTGAAGCTTGCCGCGAGATACTGCGGCCGATACTTGAGGTATCGCGGCGCGAAATCGAGGATTACGCCAGAGAACATGCGTTGCAGTGGATTACCGATGAGAGCAACGATATATCTGTCTTTCGACCGCAATTTCCTGCGTCATGAATTTTTCCCCCTGCTGGAAAAGCGTTTCCCTTCCTATCGCAAGACTTTTCTGCGCGCAAGCCGGCACATGGCGGAAGCATCCGCTTTGCTGGACGAATTGGCCGAGGCTGATGGCAATGCATGTCTCGTCCAGGGAAAACTTCACGTTGAAGATTTGCGGAAACTGGGTTTTCTGCGTGCTAAAAATCTGTTGCGCTACACGTTAGCGCAGCAGGGCGCGATACTGCCCAGCACAACAAAGCTGGAAGAAATCTTGCGACAGCTGCTGTCCTCGCGTCAGGATGCCAAATTGCACGTAAGTTTCGGAAATGCCGAAGTTCGCTGCTTTCAGGGCCTAGTTCACGTGCGCCATATAGCACGCGTCAGAACGCTTGGCTGCCCATACACGGGAGTGGCAGCTGGCATGGCATGGGGAAAAACGGCTTGTTATTGCTGAACTCGGCGGCACCCTGGAATTCGTACCCCGCAAAGGCGCGGGGATCAGTCTGCGAAAGCTTTCCGAATTTCCTGGTCACAATTCGTCCGCGTCAAGGCGGAGAGCGTTTGCGTCCAGACCGCAATCGTCCGCGCCGCAGTCTTAAAAACCTCTTTAGGGAGGCATCGCTCCCGCCGTGGGAGCGGGAAATGTTGCCGCTGATATTCAGCGGAGACATCTTGTATGCGTGCCAGGAATCGGGCGTGGATTGCGACTTTCAGGCGGTAGCGGAGGAGCCGGGTTTGATGGTTGAATGGCGCCAGACGGCATCAGCCATGATCTGATTTCATCAAACCGGGCAACATGCCAATGCCGGTAGCAGCCCGTAACGCGCCCCTGATTTCGAAGCGAGCCACTTTCGTACTCGCGCAGTGCTTTACCACAATTCGAAAACAAGCACCTCGGCTTTCTGCCCCTGGTCAAGAATCAAGTCGGTTTTCGCTCAGTAATTTTTGCGCCATCTCCTGCCTGCAGAGCGGTGTCGTTTAGCGACACCGTCGCCGCGCGCTACATGGACATAAATATATCTGTCTTGCGCGACCGCATGCTCTACGTGTGTCGTCGCCGTCCAGCAGTGCGGCGAACATCTTCGCGTCCGCATGAATTTTTACAGAACCATCCGCACCATCCGGCGATGCGATCAGGCGCAGCCTGCCGCGTTTTTCCTCGTCATCAAAATACTTTTCCTCATAGCCGGGCGGAATGCCGGTTTCATTGGGTAGAAACCATATTTGCAGAAAATGAACCTGCTCGCTCGATGAAGCGTTGAATTCGCTATGCTGCACGCCCGTGCCTGCGCTCATGCGTTGCACGCTGCCTGGACGAATAACGGAACCGTTGCCCATATTGTCCTTGTGCGCCAAGTGCTCCCTCCAGCACATAACTGACGATCTCCATATCGCGGTGACCATGCGTGCCGAAACCGCCCCCGGGCTCGACAGTATCATCATTAATGACGCGCAACGCACGAAACTGGATATGTTTGGGGTCGTAGTAATCGGCGAAAGAAAAGCTGTGCCAGGAATTCAGCCAGCCGTGATCGGCATGGCCGCGTTCCTGGGCTCGACGTATTTCCATCATGTATATTCTCCTTTGTATGAATAACAAAAATGAGGAAGAGCAGCGGATTGTCAAGCCTCTTCGGGACCGAGGAAGAAAGCATAGCGCGAGCGGAGCGAGGTAAATGCCGTTTCATGGGCCGGTTGCCATTGAACTATCCATAGAGCGCCGTGGGCGCGCCGCCGATAAAATGAGATACCGTGGGTGCCGCGCTGCCTGTATGAAAACGGATGGATATTTTCCTGGACGCGCTGGTCTTCGCGGGTGACACGAGTGTGCTGACGCAAATGGTCGAGCCAGGAATCTTGCTGGAAAAATTCGATATATCGGCCGGGTACGGCAATATCCTCAAAGACGCCCCAGGCAAATGCACCGTCGCGCCGCCGGATTGCGCCGAGCGGCTGGATGGCGTCCAGGAAAGCTTCGCGCTGATCTAGCGCAACTTCGTATTCGATCGTGACCAGTACGGGGCCGCGATCCTTATCCAGCTCCTCCGCAGCAGGCGGGTGAGGCGCCCAATGATACGATGGCGTCAGATCGGGCGCTTCCTGAGTACCGAGGCTGAATCCGCGGACAAGCAGCGCTGCTAGCCACAGCACCGGCAGCCGACAGCAACAATGCGGCGGGAATGCCTGTTTGCGCGGCGACCCAGCCCCACAGCAGGCTGCCGAGCGTCATGCCGGCGGAAAAGACCATGATGTAAAGCGACAATGCGCGGCCCCGAACCCAGGCCGGGACAGAGATCTGCGCAGCCACTTGCAGCGACCAGAGGACACTGACCCACGCTGCGCCGCAAATGATCATTACGCCATACAAAACCGCTTCGCTGCGGACCGTAGCCAGTGCCACGGTGGTCAACGCATAAACCATGCTCGCGACGAGTACCAGGCGATCACGGGAAATATATGCCTGTAGCCGCGGCAGAATAAGAATACCGGCTAACCGCCCCGATGCCGACAAAGGCCAGGAGAAGTCCATAGGTTCCCGGGCCCCCCGCCAGTTCGACCCGCGCAATCAGCGGAAGCAGCGCCCATGCGGAGGTTGCGAAGACAATGAACGCGGTTGCGCGAATCAGCACGGCACGGAAAGGCGATGCCATGTGCGCGTAGCGCAGGCCGGCACGCAATGCCTGAAAGAAGCGCTCCGGCGGCAGAGATCGCTCAGCCGGTTCTGCTTCCAGTACCACAGCATCAGTATCATGCCGATGAACGAGATTGCGTTAAGGCTATAGGCCGCCCATGCGCCAAGCTGCACCAGCAACAGGCCGCCAATGGCCGGGCCGATGGAGCGCGAGAGATTCATCGACAGCGAACCCAGGGCAACCGCTTGCGGCAGCAGATTTCTGGGAACGAGTTCGGGTGCAGTGACGTTCAATGCCGGCGTCGCCATTGATGCGCCAATACCCAGGGCAAAGGTCAGGATCAACAGATTCCAGGCATCAAGCTGATCGGTGGCGGCGAGAAAAGCCAGCATTGCCGCGCAAACCGCCATCCATATTTGCGTTGCGAGCAAATAGCGCCGGCGATCGACAATGTCGGTAAGCGCACCGGCAACCAGCGCGAACAGCACCATCGGCAACGAAGTCGGCAGCCTGCACCAGGGACACCATTACCGGCGAAGGAGACAGGTCGGTCATTACCCAGCCGGAAGTCACCACATTGATCCAGGTGCCGATATTGGAACCAAACGAGGCAAGCCAGAAAGCACGGAAAATTGGTACCTTTAGAGGCGCGTAAACGCCGGAAGCCGAGTTGCTTGAGGCGCTATCTCCGCCAGGTTTACTCATCAGGGGTTTAGCCTCTCAAATTCTCTAAGATGCTATGTATTTATCAACGGCTGTTGGTATGCTTCATCAAACTAACAATAGTGGGTCATTGCGTGGGGGGTCTGACACTCGCTTGCTTCTAAACCGCTAACAGGCAAGCCGTTTCCTGTGCTCCCGGCGACTTTACTTGATTCAGTTTTTTATCGATCGAGCCGACTTCTTCCGCAGTCACAAAACAGCTTTCAGGGTTTCGTCATTTTCAAAGCGTTCGCATTCCGTAAAGGAACGGTGAAGGTGGGGAAGGCGTTATCAGATTCATAAACAGCAATTGCAGTTTCGGATTTCCGTCCCCGCCGTTACGTGAAAGTGTCTGACAGGCTTTTTACTTGCATCGCCTTACCTTATATACGACAGCTCGCTTTAAATAGCAAGACCTTACTTTGAATATTTTTAGTTCTCGGGGCACTCCTTTTGATCCAGTTGCAGAATATCACTTGGAAATGAGAATGTATGTTGTAAAGATAACGGTACCAAGAAATACAGTTAACGCAGCCCCAGAGACTCAATGGATGAGCTAGAATCATGGATGGTAGTATCAGAACCAAAGAGACAACCCTGAGAAGTTTCGATCCTACATAGACAAACACTTCCTGTCCTCCTCTTCTAAGGAATCCCGCAAAGAAGCTCCGCAAATTTTACCCATTCAGAATTAAAGTAAAGCATTGTGCAGAGGTGCAGAGCTTTCCTGCGAAAGCTAGGCGGTATATCTCAGGGGAAAAAAATAAGATGAACACATTCAATAAAGCTTGTTAACAGGCCGAATTGGACAGGGTTTCTTTCCAGAAATCTTCCAAAGCTTACAACCGATTGGTGGCAGAAGCATGTGATTGACCGTCTTTCATTTCAGCAGCAACGGCACGCTCAGGAGCGCGGTTACAAACTGCTATGCGACCTCGACTTTGCCGCTTTATTACGGGTCCTGAAGACCAAGAACTGGTTCGAGCTTTCGAGCCAACTGTCTCTACCCAAAGAGGCACCAAACTGGGTCAAGGAATTACAAACAGTACGCAACAAATGGGCACATCAATCGGCAAAGGATGTTCCGCCTAGTGAAATTTATCGTGATGCCGACACACTGAGCAGAGTGTTGAAGGTGATCGGCGCGGCTCCCAATGTTTTGTCTATAGTCGAAACCTCCAAGGTTGAGGCTCTTTCCCTCTGAGCGAGACAAATTCGAAAGTTGAGAGACCGTCCAGTAATGCTACTGATACGCAGCGCGCCATGTCTCTCTTTTGCCATTGGTAATGTTGTAGCGCTGCGATCAAATCCAGATGTGATGATGCCTATTACTGAGGTGTTGGAGGCAACCGGAGGTAAGCGTCGTTACCGCGTATTCCGGAACAATACCAAGGCTACGTATTACGAAAGCCAGCTTCAGGCTGTGGTCGCCGACGATGAGCGACATAAACTCAACGTCGAAGCGCTTCACGCCCAACTGACTAGCCATCAGCTTTTGTCACCCTCGACGGCAAATTTGTTTTCGCTACGCTCAGGTCGAGTGAAGTTTATTCCCTACCAGTACCGCCCAGTGCTCAAGCTCATCCGGGCAGACCGTCCACGACTGCTCATTGCAGACGAGGTAGGGGTGGGTAAAACTAATTGAGGCTGGACTTATTATCAAGGAATTGCGGGCACGAACGGACCTTTCCTCAATACTTATCATTTGCCCCAAGCCGCTTGTCTCGGAACGTAAGTGGCTATTGGAGATGAAGCGTTTTGGTGAAGACTTTACGCCGATGGATGGTCAACTCCTGAAGCATTGTTTGCAGGAAACTCATCTGGAAGGTGAATGGCCTGAAAAATACTCGAAAGTGATACTTCCATTTTCCCTGTTCGACTCGGACTTGATCCGCGGTCCTTCAGGACGCCGAAAAGGCAAGAATCCAGGACTTGATGAACTGGGCCCTTTACCCAAGTTCGACCTGGTCATCGTCGATGAGGCACATCATATCCGGAATTCGGAAACCTTTCTTCATCAAGGTGTTCGACACTTCTGCGAAAATGCTGAGGCAGTAATATTCCTGACTGCAACTCCGGTTCAACTAGGGAGCGGAGACCTTTATACACTATTGAGTGTTTTGCGCCCTGATCTCATTATCGATCAGGCTAGTTTTGCACAGATGGCCGAGCCAAACCACTTTATCAATGCCGCAGTTCATCAGTGCCGTCTAGGGCAGCCAGGCTGGGCGATGGAAGCGCGCGGGTTACTAGATGAAGCTGCTCAGACTGAGTGGGGACGACTATTCTTCCGCGAAGCCCCAGCTTTTCAGAAAACATACGACCGACTTCAGGATGCGGCTCTGGATGATG
>CAWHQD010000018.1:0-31690 GCA_963831395.1 uncultured beta proteobacterium | reverse complement strand
CAGGTAACCCGCAAGCCCTTTCTCCATGCGTGACAAGGCGTGGTCAACCAGCATATAACGGCCGGGGTAATCCACCTTGAATTCCACTATCGTAGCGCCCCCGGGCGGCACAAGTATGGTCTGCACATCGGCCACGGGCGAGCGGGATAGCGTACCGTGTTCGTACACCTTGTCGAATATCTCGCCAATAACATGGAAGCTGGAGGTTAGGTTGGGGCCGCCGACACCGAAGTAAATCCGTACATTTTCGCCTGTATTGGCTTCCATCTTGTGAGTTTTGATGAGCGCATCCATGGTGCCATTGAACATAAGATGGTCCGGGTTCTCGGCAAGGAGCTTTTCGAGCGAAAATTCCTGTAAGCCAGGTGTGCCATGCCGCTGTGCGGTGTAGAGCTCGCCTTGCATCACATAAAATTCCCTGTCGACCTTCGCCATGCCGCCTTCAGGCTCAACCAGGATCATTCCATACATGCCGTTCGTGATGTGCTGCGCGACCATAGGGGTTGCGCAGTGGTAAACGAACAGTCCAGGATGCAGCGCTTTGAAGGTAAAGCTCTTGGTTTGCCCGGGAGCAGCCTGGGTCACGGCGGCGCCGCCGCCCGGACCGGTAACCGCGTGAAAGTCTATCGAATGAATGTGAGTACTATTCCTGGCATTGCTCAGATTAACGGTAATGGTATCGCCTACCCGAACGCGCACAAATGGACCGGGCACCTTGTTATCGAAGGTCCAGTACTTATAGGTGCTTCCGTCGGAAAGCCGGCCTTCGATCTCTGTGGATTCCAGATTTAACGTCAAGTGCTTCGGCCCGCGATTGCCAACAGGTTGGCCAACCGCATGGGGATCTTGTGCCACATCGATTGCGGTGCTTTTCGCCTTTTCCGGTGGATTGCCCACGATGAGCTGACCGAACATTCCGGCGGCTTTATGACCGGGCAAGGTACAGAGATATTCAAAGTTACCTGCCCGGGTTGCCCGAAACACCATCGCGGTAGCTGCGCCCTTTGCTGTAATATGACCGGAGGCGGCGCCAAATTCTGGTATGGCGATGTCGTGGATGGCGCCATCGCCATTGATAAGGTTGATCTGGACAACCGCCCCCTCGGGCACGTTCAGGTCGGGGTTGATCTTGCCGGCGATCGCATCCGTTTCACCGACAAACACCAGCTTGCCCTCCGCGATATCGGTACGCAAGGTAAAGGTTATATCGGGCCTGTAGGTCACAGCATCACTATCTCGATTGTGGTCAGCAGCAATCGATGACTGGCCAAAACTCAGCGCGCAAATAGCAACAAGCCAGAAAATCAATGTCTTCATGTGCATCTCCTGTAAAGTATGATAAGGCGGTTGAAGCTTGCTCTTCCGCTCGGATTACAAAATTCCTCATTCAGGACGACTGTAGCGATCACCATACCAAAATAAAAAGAATGAAGAGAATCCAGCTCAACTATTAGTTGCAAGGAGAGCGGCATATGGTCAGGTTACTTGCAGCAGGCGCAACCGATGTCGGGCTTTGGCGTACCAACAATGAGGACGCTTACCTTGTCATGCCGGAAGCCGGACTATTCGCACTCTCGGATGGAATGGGTGGCGCCGCGGCGGGCGAAATTGCCAGCGGATATTTTATCGAAACGGCGCAAGCTGCTTTTAGTAACCCTATTCCCGCATCTGAAGAAATAATTCATGAACTGGTCCAAAAAGTGTTCAGGTGCTCAAGCAAGCGGATATTGGAGCATATCGCACAGCATCCCGAAGATGAGGGGATGGGATGCACAGGGGACCTGCTGGTGTTTTCGGAAAACAAATACATTATCGGCCATATGGGAGACAGCCGGGTCTACTTGCTAAGGGATGGGAGCCTGCAACAGTTGACCAAGGATCACTCGCTGGTGCAGTTGCAAGTAGATAGGGGAATGCTGACCCCGGAGGAGGCAAGACATCACCCCCAAAAAAACATTATCCTCCGGTCCATCGGGGCGGACCCATCAGATAGCTGCGATATTTTAAGCGGCTCGGCGCTCAACCACGATATTTTTCTGCTCTGTTCGGACGGGTTGACGGACATGGCGGATGATTCAGTTATCCAGCGACATTCTCGCTTCTATCGGATCGATTCAATACAAGACGAAGAGCCTGATCGATGCTGCTATCGCAGCGGGGGGGAGAGACAACGTCACGGTGGTTCTTTGCGAGGTGGAGATATAGATAGCATACAATTTTCAAAGACGGCTCCTATTGTGTGCCGGGTATCTGCCCTGGTGATGGCGCCGGCCATCGTCCAGTCGTCTATGATGTCATGATGCTGCTCCTATCACGTTAAGCACAAGGGTTCGAATCCCCTCGGGAACGCCACGCCAAAGTGGCGTAATTTCTGCCTTGTTTCCCGGAGCCGCTCGATTCCGGCAGTTCGTGGTCCTTCAAGCAACTTCAGCAAAACTATTGCGATATACTCCACTATTGAATCGCGGGAGAAGCCATGAAAATTCACGAGTATCAGGCTAAGAACATCTTGCGCGAGTTTGGCGTTCCCACACCGGCCGGAATCGCCTGCTTCAGCGTTGATGAAGCAGTGGAGGCCGCTGGAAAACTGGGTGGGAACGCGTGGGTTGTAAAGGCGCAGATCCACGCCGGTGGGCGCGGCAAGGGTGGCGGCGTAAAACTGGCGAAGTCGATCGACGAAGTGAAGCACTTCGCCGGACAAATATTGGGTATGACGCTTGTTACGAACCAGACCGGACCGCAGGGCCAGGTTGTGCGGCGGCTTCTGGTTGAGCAGGGCCTCGATATCAGGAAAGAATTTTATGTCGGCCTGGTGCTGGACCGCGGCAGGCGGCGCGTCTGCCTGATGGCAAGCTCGGAAGGCGGGATGAATATCGAGGAGGTTGCCGCCAGAACGCCGGAAAAGATTCATAAGGTGTTCATCGACCCGTTGGCCGGCTTGAGCGCTCAGGATGCCGAAGACGTCGCGCGCAAGATTGGTATTGCGGAACCGGCACGTGGCAGAAGCAGGGACGCTTGTTGCAGGGTTTGTACCGGGCCTATAACGATACCGATGCCTCGCTGGTCGAGATCAATCCCCTCATACTAACCGCTGAGCATCATGTCCTCGCGCTCGACGCGAAAATGAATTTTGATGACAACGCCCTGTTCCGCCACCCTGACATTGCCGGGCTGCGCGATCTGGACGAGGAAGACCCGGCGGAGATAGAAGCATCCAGGCATGACCTCTCCTATATCTCACTGGACGGAAATATCGGCTGTCTGGTGAATGGCGCGGGTCTGGCGATGGCAACCATGGATATTATCAAGCTCTATGGAGGGAATCCGGCGAACTTTCTGGATGTGGGAGGCGGGGCTACCGCCGGGAAGGTGGCGGAGGCGTTCAAGCTGATGCTGCGCAATCCGAACCTGCAGGCCATCCTGATAAACATATTTGGTGGAATCATGAAGTGCGACGTAATTGCCGAAGGGGTGGTGGCGGCGGCGCGCGAAGTGAAGCTAAATGTGCCACTGGTAGTGCGGCTTGAAGGGACAAATGTGGATTTGGGTAAAAAGATTCTGGCCGAATCCGGGCTGCCGATCATTTCAGCGGGCAATATGGCGGATGCCGCGGAGAAGGCTGTTACAGCGGCGGCCTCCGTTGCCAAAGCCGTAATAAAGGGAACGTAGCATGTCCATCCTGATCAATCGTAATAGCCGGGTAATGACTCAGGGCATTACCGGCAAGACGGGACAATTTCATACTCGCATGTGCCGCGATTATGCTTATGGAAAAGATTGTTTTGTCGCCGGCGTGAATCCAAAGAAAGCGGGTGAGGATTTCGAAGGTATCCCGGTTTATGCTACGGTGAGGGAAGCGAAGCAGGCGACCGGCGCCACGGTTTCGGTTATCTACGTGCCGCCGCCATTTGCCGCTGCCGCGATTGACGAAGCGGTGGATGCGGAACTGGATCTGGTTATCTGCATTACCGAAGGCATTCCGGTTCGCGACATGCTGCGAACCTGCTACCGGATGCAGGGGCGTAAAACCCGATTGATAGGTCCCAACTGCCCCGGCATCATTACGCCCGACGAGGTCAAGATCGGCATCATGCCCGGATATATACACAAGAAGGGGCGCGTAGGCGTAGTGTCGCGCTCCGGCACCTTGACCTACGAAGCAGTGGCCCAATTGATGGAGCAGGGATTGGGGCAATCCACCTGTATCGGCATCGGCGGCGATCCGGTAAACGGGCTGAAGCACCTTGATGTCATGAAATTGTTCAACGACGACGATGAAACCGATGCGGTTTTGATGGTGGGTGAAATCGGCGGCTCCGACGAGGAAGATTGTGCGCGCTGGGTCAGGGATAATATGCGAAAGCCGTTGGTGGGTTTCATTGCAGGCTTGACCGCACCCCCGGGCAGGCGCATGGGGCATGCGGGTGCCGTTATCTCGGGCGGCAAGGGCACGGCGCAGGAAAAGCTTGCAGTGCTGGAAGAGTGCGGGATTAAAGTTGCGCGCAACCCCGCAGAGATGGGCAAGGTGCTCAAATCGGTGTTGCGATAATGTTGAGGCTGATGATGAAAGAGGATACAAAGACCACCATGGCTTTTTTGCAATGACCTTTTTTTCCTTGATCTCCGCTCTCCTGGTGGAGCGATGGCGTCCCGGTAGCGATCGCAATCGTATTATTCTGCTTTTTCTCTCTTATGCCGATTCGCTGGAGCGCTATTTCAACACGGGCGTCCGCCGTCATGGTATCGCTGCATGGGTCGCCGCGGTAATACCCGTACTGATAATCTCGGGCTGGATCTACTATTTATTGTATAGCCTCAATCCGCTGCTGGCGTGGGTATGGAACGTGGTAACGCTTTATCTCATCATGGGCTTTCGCCAGTTCAGCTATTCATTGACTGAAGTCGGCGAGGCCCTCAAGAATAAAGACCTGTTTCTCGCGCGCGACCTGCTCAGCGAGTTGCACGGGGTGGAAGCAGGCGATCTGAGCAGCCAGGAAGTCGCTCGGACCACCATCGAGATGGGTTTGATTTATTCGCATCGTTATGTGTTCGGGATAATTATTTGTTTCGCACTATTGCCGGGGCCGCTAGGCGCAATACTGTACCGCCTCGCGGAGTTATTGAGTGAGCGTTGGGGCGGCCGCAAGGACGCGTTTGGGGACTTTGCCGTAAAAGCTTTCGAGATCATAGACTGGCTTCCGGCAAGGCTTACCGCCATGAGTTTCGCCATTGCAGGTAATTTCGAGGATGCCATTTACTGCTGGCGCGCCCAGGCGGCGTCATGGGCAGATAGCAACCAGGGCATCATTCTGGCCAGCGGCGCGGGTGCGCTCGGGGTTTGCCTGGGAGACCCGGTGGAAGCTGCGGGCAGCAAGCACTATCGTCCTGAATTAGGTGTGGGCGAAGAAGCCGACGTGGATTTTTTGCAAAGCACCATTGGTCTGGCCTGGCGTACCCTGGTGCTGTGGTTGCTGCTGCTTCTGCTACTGGAGATCGCCAGTTGGGCCGGGTAAGCGAAAAGAGTAGCGTGTCCAATTGAAGGACGATCCTGATGTATTTGAAATCCCGTTATTAGCGGGTCTGTGAGGTTTGCATGCCAGAACCGTTAGTGATCGCGCGCTCAGACGACGTACTCGGATTATTACCCCAATTTGCCAATCGCCATGGCTTGATCACTGGCGCGACCGGTACCGGTAAAACGGTTACGTTACAGGTATTGGCGGAGCGATTCTCGTCAATTGGCGTGCCTGTATTCATGGCGGATATCAAAGGCGATCTGGCGGGACTTTCCACTCCAGGCGCGGCTTCGCCCAAAATGAAAGAGCGGCTTGGCCAACTCAAGCTTGATGAGCCCGAATGGGCGGCATGCCCGGTTACGTTCTGGGACATTTACGGAAAATCCGGACATCCGGTGCGCGCGACCATCTCGGACATGGGGCCGCTGCTGCTCGGGCGCCTGTTCAATCTGAACGACACGCAACAGGGCGTGCTGACGCTGGTATTCAAGATTGCGGACGATAACGGGCTACTGCTGCTCGATATAAAAGATCTGCGCGCCATGTTGCAGTTTGTCGGCGCAAACGCCAAGGATTTCACTGTCCAGTATGGCAACGTATCTGCTGCCTCGATTGGCGCCATCCAGCGTTCGCTGTTGGAGATCGAGCAGCAAGGAGGCGACAGCTTTTTCGGCGAATCGATGCTCGACATTAATGATCTGATTCAGACCGACGGCAGTGGTCGGGGCATGATCAACATTCTCGCTGCCGAAAAGCTGATGAACTCGCCCAAGTTGTATTCTACTTTTCTGTTGTGGATATTATCGGAACTGTTCGAGCATCTTCCCGAAGTTGGCGATCCGGAAAAGCCGAAGCTGGTATTTTTCTTCGATGAAGCCCATCTGCTGTTTAATGAAGCGCCCAAGCCTCTGCTGGAGAAAGTGGAGCAGGTGGTGAGGCTGATACGCTCCAAAGGCGTGGGCGTGTATTTCGTGACCCAGAATCCGCTGGACATCCCGCAGAATGTCCTGGGCCAGCTTGGCAACCGTGTACAGCATGCATTGCGCGCATTCACCCCGCGTGATCAGAAGGCGGTCAGGTCGGCAGCCCAAACCATGCGTGCCAACCCCGATTTCGATACCGAAAAAGCAATTACAGAACTCTCTGTAGGCGAAGCTCTTGTATCGCTGCTGGATGAGAAAGGCCGTCCGGCCATGGTTGAGCGAGCGTTCATTTTGCCGCCTGCGTCGAGAATAGGCCCGATCACCGAGGCGGAACGGCAGGCCATCATCAATTCATCTGTTATTTTCGGCCATTACGAACAGCTGGTGGATCGCGAATCGGCGTATGAAATACTCAAAAGCCGTACAGAACTTAAACAGGATGCCGGGAGTGAGGCAGCATCAAAGCCAGCGAAGGCAGCCGGTGCAACCGATACCGGCTCCAGAGGCAGTGTGATGGACATGCTGGGCGATATGCTGCTTGGCAAGACCGGCCCGAGAGGCGGTCGTCAACCCGGCATTCTCGAAGCGGCTGCGAAAAGCGCTTCCCGCTCGATTGGTTCTCAAGTTGGCCGTGAAATCTTCAGGGGAGTGTTGGGCGGCATCTTCGGTGGCGGCCGGAGACGCTGATCGATATGATATACAATCACCGCTGTGCAGAGATCGCGAAACCAGCCCAACAGATTTCACTATCATGCCGTTCCGCACGGGCTTCTTATCGATCTGCACTTGTCATCAACCGGTAATGCTTGCGAACCTATCTCTATCAAGCAGGAGGGCGGTAATGCGTTTGATCGCGGCGTTTTTCTTGATAACAGTCTTTACCGGCTGTGCGACCACAGGGCAGATTCAGGGTCAGCGCCCGGACGGCCCGCTGCCTGCAACAACGCGGCCTGTCTATAATCTTGCCGGCTACTCGCCCGCCTTCAAGGATGGGTATATTGATGGCTGCGAGACCGCAAAAAAAACGCGTTATGGATTCAAGGATCAACGCCGGTTTGCCGCCGATACTCAATATAAGCTGGGCTGGAATGACGGGTTTAGTCTTTGTGGCGGCAAACCATGATCGGGAATGAGGCGAGGAAAATGCAAGTGGCGTGCCCTCGGTAACGCGTTCTCCGTGGCTGGGCTATAATAGCGTTTTTTGCAGCTTTGCCATGAAACGTTTCCTTCCCCTGTTGCTGTGCCTGTTCGCGTTACCCGTGACCGCCCAGCAATCGCAGCTCTATATCGTGCCCCAGACCCTGTCCGTGGCGGCCAAGTCCTACGTTCTTACCGACTTTCAAAGCGGGCAGACTCTGGTCAGCCAGAATGCTCGCGAGCGCGTTGAACCTGCGTCGCTTACAAAGCTGATGACAGCATATGTGGTTTTCTCTGCCCTTTACCAGAAGCGCATCACCTTGACGCAGCCGGTGGCGGTATCTGAGCGCGCATGGCGCGCCCCGGGTTCCCGCATGTTTATCGAACCCAGCAAAACTGTAACGGTTGATGAATTGATGCGCGGCATGATCGTGCAGTCCGGTAATGATGCATGCATAGCGCTGGCGGAAGCCGTTTCAGGTTCGGAGAGCAGTTTCGTGCAATTGATGAATAAAGAGGCGAAACGTCTGGGCATGAAGGATACCCGTTTCGCCAATTCAACCGGTCTCCCGCATCCGGAGCACTACAGCACAGCCCATGATCTTGCCCTGCTGGGCGCTGCGATGATCCGGGATTTTCCGGAGTACTACCCACTTTATTCGCTACGCGAGTACACATACAACAAAATTGCCCAGCCCAACCGTAACCGGCTGCTGTGGCTCGACCCCAATGTGGACGGGCTCAAGACAGGGCATACCGAAGCGGCCGGCTATTGCCTCATTACCTCGGCCAAACGGGGCGAGCGGCGGTTGATTTCCGTGGTGATGGGAACAGCCTCCGACAGCGCCCGCGCCATGGAGAGTCAACGCCTGTTGAATCACGGTTTTCAATTCTACGATACCGTACGCCTGTATCCAAAGGAGCATGAAGTGATTGCCATCCAGCTATGGAAAGGCGCACAGGATACGCTCAAGACGGGATTCGGTTATGATGTCTACTTCTCGCTTCCAAAGTATCAGGTGGATAAGCTGAAAGCCAAAATGGAATACAAGCAGCCTCTGGTTGCTCCCATCAATGCAGGACAAAAAGTAGGTAAGGTGAAATTCACGATAGATGGCAAGCTTGTGGCTGAACACCCGCTGGTAGCATTGGAAACCGTGGATGCCGCGAACGTTCTTGGCCGTGCCTGGGATAGCATGCGGTTGATGCTTAATTAGGCGATGCGTGTGCGCGCTCGCTACCCCATTTATGAACAAGGTTCATCATGATTTATCTCAACGGTGATTTCTTGCCTATCGAGGAAGCACGCGTTCCCGTGCTGGATAGAGGTTTCATTTTTGGGGACGGCGTGTATGAAGTCATCCCTGTTTATTCTCACAAGCCCTTTCGCCTGGCAGAACATCTGCTCCGCTTGCAGCACAGCCTTGATGGTATTCGGCTGCAAAACCCGCATTCCAACGAGGAATGGAGCGGTTTGGTGGAACAAATTATCGCCGGCAACGATGGTGACGATCAATACCTCTACCTGCATGTGACCCGGGGCGTGGCCCGGCGGGATCATGCCTTTCCGAAAGGCGTTATTCCAACCGTTTTTATCATGAGCAACCCCTTGCTTGCGCCGCCCAGGGAGTTGTTCACCACTGGTGTTGCCGCTATCACTGCCGATGACAATAGATGGCTACGCTGCGACATCAAGGCAATTTCGCTATTGCCCAACGTACTGCTACGCCAGATGGCGATTGATGCGGGCGCGATGGAGACGGTACTGTTGCGGGACGGATTCATGACCGAGGGGGCGGCCAGTAATATTTTTCTGGTAAAAGACGGGGTACTGCTCGCTCCGCCAAAAAATCATTTGATGCTGCCTGGAATTACCTATGATGTCGTGCTTGAGTTGGCAGCCGCTGAAAAGATTCCATGTGAAGTCAGAGCCGTTTCCGAGTATGAATTACGTACGGCACAGGAGCTTTTACTGACCTCCTCGACAAGAGAAATCATGCCCATCACCCGCCTCGATGGTAAACCGGTAGGTGAAGGGAAGCCGGGAGCGATGTTCGCACGGCTCTATCGGCTCTACCAGAGTTATAAACAGACCACCATGCGAGGCAGCGCCGAGATCCTGGAGGTCCACAACCCGTGAGTTCGTCCGACCAGCCCACATTGATTGAATACCCCTGTGATTTTCCCATCAAGATCATGGGGCGGGTGGGCTCTTTGCCGGGTTCGCCAGCCAGCCCCGCATTCCTGGAGCATCGCCGGCAGGAATTTACCCAGGCAGTACTGATGATGGTGAAGCACCATGCGCCTGATTTTGACGATGCAACCCTGGAGGTCAGGATCAGCAAAAAAAATAATTATCTCAGCCTTACCTGTACGGTTCGCGCTGTTTCTCGCGAACAACTGGACGCGTTATACCAGGAACTGTGCGATCATCCCCTGGTGGTAATGGTACTTTAACAAGTCCCAAGTTCTGAAAATCCCGGGATTTATTCATCATGTACTCCCTGTATCCAGAACCAGGTCTTCGGGCAATAGCAGATAGTTCGGACAATAAACTCAGGCATGCCGGCCTGGTGGATTATCTTTCCACATGGCAGGCAATGAAGGACTTTACCGCCTCTCGCACGGAGAATACGCCCGATGAAATCTGGTTGCTGCAACATCCGCCGGTCTACACGCAAGGCGTAGCCGGCAAGCCGGAACACCTGCTTCACAACAACGGGATTCCCGTCGTACGGACAGATCGCGGCGGCCAGATCACTTATCACGGTCCGGGTCAGGTCATCGCCTATTTGCTGCTGGATATGCGGCGTCTCAATTTAGGCGTACGCGAGCTGGTCAGAAAAATGGAAGGCGCCGTGGTAGACTTGCTACGCGACTACAACATCGAAGCCGAAGGCTCAAAGGATGCGCCGGGGGTATATGTGGCGGGCGCAAAAATCGCCGCGTTGGGATTGAAAATAAGAAAAGGCTGTTGCTACCATGGCCTTGCCCTCAACGTAAACATGGACCTCGTTCCATTTGCCTCGATTAATCCTTGTGGTTATTCCGGATTACGGGTAACTCAAACAAGAGATTTGGGAGTAAGCGACGGGCTGGAAGTACTTAGCAGCAAGCTTGGCAAAAAATTACAGACCCGACTTTATATTTAAGGAATCACGGCTCCTTGTCATGACAACTGAAATTCGCCAGAAAGGCGCCGCTAAAACCGCGCGCAATCCTATCAAGATTACTCCGCAAGATCCTGGTGAAGTGCTGCGTAAACCATCCTGGATCCGGGTACGTTCGTCCAACAGCCAGGAGTTCTACGAAGTCAAACGGATTCTGCGGGAACAAAAACTGCACACAGTATGCGAAGAAGCGTCCTGCCCTAATATCGGTGAATGCTTCGGCAAGGGTACGGCCACCTTCATGATATTGGGCGATCTCTGTACCCGCCGTTGTCCATTCTGCGACGTGGCGCATGGCAAGCCCTTGCCACCGGATGCGCAGGAGCCCTTGCATCTGGCGCAATCAATCGCGGCCATGAAGCTGAAATATGTGGTTATCACCAGCGTCGACCGGGACGATCTGCGTGACGGAGGCGCCCAGCATTTTGTAGACTGCATACGCGAGGTGCGTACTCATTCGCCGCAGACAAAAATAGAAATTCTCGTACCGGATTTTCGCGGCAGACTGGAAGTAGCGCTGGAAAAACTGTTTGCCGGCCCGCCGGACGTGCTGAATCATAATCTGGAAACTGTTCCACGGCTCTACAAGCAGTGCCGCCCCGGCGCGGACTACGCGCATTCGCTCAGATTATTGAAGGACTTCAAGGCGCGTTTTCCGGATATCCCTACCAAGTCCGGATTAATGCTGGGATTGGGAGAGACCGACGATGAGATTCTTGAGGTGCTGCGCGATTTGCGTGCACACGATGTAGAAATGCTCACGATCGGGCAGTATCTGCAACCCAGCACCGGGCATCTACCCGTGCTGCGCTATGTGCCACCGGAAGGATTCAAGGAACTGGAACGTGCCGCAATTGAAATGGGATTCAGCAATGCGGCCTGCGGGCCCATGGTGCGCTCCAGTTATCATGCCGATCAGCAGGCGCATGAGGCGGGTATCAGATAGCAGCGAGGCGATTCTATCCAAGAGAGGATTTTGACAAGCCAGAAAGTAACGCACATTAACAGGAGTCGCGCGATGCGTATCACTACGGTATTTTTGGTCTGGCTTTGCATTTCCATCTCTGCCTGTGCGACTGGAGCGATGGGAACCGATCCTCTTTCCGAAGAAGATACCACAAACGGCTTGAAGCAAGCGCTCACTCAAAGCGCGAACGCGGCAGTGGACAAGTTGGGGGTGACGAACGGATTTCTCGAAAATCCAAAAGTAAAAATTCAATTGCCCGGATCATTGCAGAAAGTGGAAGGCGTCATGCGCATGCTGGGCATGAGCAAGTACGCCGATGGTTTGATCACTACCATGAATCGCGCCGCGGAAACAGCCGCAGCCGAAGCCAAGCCCCTGCTGGTGAGCGCAGTGCAAGAGATGTCAGTGGAAGACGCCAGGGCGATACTAACAGGGGGTGATGATGCGGCAACGCAATACTTCCGTAGCACGACTTCCGACGAATTGTCTCAAAAATTTTTGCCGATCGTGAAAAACGCAACTGACCAGGCTGGCCTTCTTAAAAAATACAACGAGTTTGCAGGGAAGGGGGCGAAACTTGGCCTGGTGGCGGAAAAAAATGCAAATGTCGAAAACTACGTCACCCAGAAGACGCTGGACGGACTCTATCTAATGATGGCGGAGGAGGAGCGCGCCATCAGAGACGATCCAATGGGTCAGGGTAACGAGCTGTTGCAGCGGGTGTTTGGCTCGCTGAAGTAAAGATTGTACCCGAATTTTCCCTTTACAATCCCGGCGCCCCGGCGGATGCCGGCATTGCTGATATCGCATATGGGAATAAGCCTGCCCTGAACTTTCCAGCTTTCGCAATACACTCCTCTTCCTGTACCCGAATCACAACCGTCAACCCCGAATGCTCTGCCGTAGATTACTGGCGCTGATATCGTTCGGATGCTCTGCGGTACGCCGCCAACACGCGGCACGCACAAGGCGACATTCACCGTTCGGCAACCCGTGCCGGCATATTGACGTTGACGAATTTATGGAAGATATCCTCAACCTTGTTTCGGTATACGTTCAATTGAGGGTCCTTCCTGTATGCGTCCGCAAGCTCAAGCACAGCCTTGTTAAAGATCTCCTCACCCGTGGAGGGAGGCAGCGTTACTGATCCGTGCGTAGCAAACTCGTCGTTCCAGCGCGCGCGTACAAGTGACCAGAATTCGGATGTGGACCTCCAATAAGCCAGCCCGGGTTCAAAATCATAGCCTTCAATGCGCCGGTAGTCGTTGAAGCCGAACTCCCGGACCAACAACGTGTCTTTTCCATCTGCTGCGCGTATTACCTTGGTGCTATCCTGCTCGTGTGTCCAACCCTGTGGGGTAATCGTGTGGCGATGCTCTGTATTGATCAACTGGTAGTCACTACGCTTCGTGTATTCCCGTCGTGGCAGTGGCCGCCAGCTGCGGTCCGAGGTCCAGGTTGATACGCCGTACCTGTGATTCCATTTGCCGTTGCCGGAATAACGAGGTGCGTCATTTACTTCATAGACGAGTTGTGTCCATGTCCCAGGTACCGTGGCGGCATCCCGTTTCCGTTGCTCGTAACGCTGGCCCCCCACGTAAACCCAGTGCATGGGCGATTCGAATACCCAGTCCTGGCGCCAATGTTTGGTTACGCTACCGCCACCCATCACGAGAATATGTTGCATCGAGATCCGCTTGCCGGTGTCTTCGACCAGTACGACAGTTTCAAAACCGGTGCTGCGCTTGGGCTTCCTGCGCTCGTAACCTGGCTTTAGCACCACGGTTTCATCGAAACTGAACTGGACCTCATAACCACCCTGCATTGCGAGAATAGCACGGCGATCGCAATCGTACGGAAGCTCCCCTGGAGCACAGGCAGCTACCGGACGTTCAACAGTCGGATAGTCGGACGGGGATGGAACCGGGGAAGGTTTTGCAAGATAAGATGTGCCAGCGCATGCGGTAAGCATCAATAGCATGAGCGGGAATATCGTGATTGTAAACGAATGTTTCATGATCGAATGACGCAGTAGGCCTGTTTATTCAGACGTAAATAGTAACCATTATTATTTAGAAAGTAAAGGAGACCCCTCCCCGGAGGCGCTCCGGAAGAGCCTGAGCTCGATGGATTCCGAAAGGCCTCGTATCTAGCTGCCGGCTTCTTCTTTTTCCTCAGCCAGTTCTTCGGTGAGCCAGGCAATCAAGTTCCCGATCAGCTTGTCACCCGCTTCGGTCAGCGCCCGTACTGCGCCTGCAGCATTTGCTGTGGGCGCAGTATGCTCAATATCAAAGCTACGCTGAGCCAGTAGCGAGCGCGAACCGGTTTCGATGAGACTTGCGCGCAATTTGATTATCGCTCGGCTCCGATCGATGGTATCGAATACCTGGGTAAATTCTTCAAGTTCAAGCCGCAACGTGTAATCGGTCCGCGCACCGTCAGCGGCGCTTACCACGCCTTCATCGCTGATCCCGGCGATTCGGCTTCTGATCCGCTGGGTGAGCAGTACTGCAGGCGAGGCAGCCCAGCGATTGCTCGCATAGGCGTACGATTGAGCGAGATCATGATATGCCAGGCGATAATGAATCGCGGTGCTGTCGAGCCACGCTGGCGCCGTGGCATCCGCTACCAACAGGCTGGCCTTCAGCCGTCCATTGCCGGGTGCTTCGCTGTCAGATACTGTTGCCAGCCGCTGCTGACCGAAGTCATATACGGCGGCAGGTGTTTGCGTCCGGGCCGTGACGCACCCCGCGAGTGTCAGGATTGCAAGAACCAGAAATTTTTTCATTGTGATTTTTCCCGAGGTGGTACAAAACCATCTTCTCCTGGGCCGGGTAGCGGCGGTGATCTGCCAAATAGCAAGCTCCGGGGCTGCTCTTCCAGTTGCAGGAGAACGCGATCCACGCTGCGGGAGTTGCGCTGGATTCCTTCAGTTGCTTCACGCAGTTTACGCATCGTGGCGTTGAGCTCTCCGGCAGTCTGAGAAAAGCTGTCGATCGTCCCTCCCTGCTGATTTAGCTTGGACGTTATCTGGTTGAGGTCGACTACCAGTTGCTCCGTATGCTTCAATACCGAGCTTGCGTCGGCGGCCAGGCCGGGCAAGGTTTTAAGGCCAGGCTCCAGTTGGCCGATGACATCGTGCAGGCGCCCCGTCATCGCATCCGTATTTTCCAATATATGTGCGAACCGGGTCCGGTTCTGATCGTTAAAAAGGAGATTCAGCCGTTCTATGAATCCATTCGCATTGCTGAGGAAAAGCTGCGCCGAACTGGTTATGCTATCCAGTGCGGAGGGACGCAAGGGAATCTTCGCAAGGTCGTCTGAATCGGTTTTCAATTTTTCAGCATCACCGCCTTCGTCGTTCAATTGCACGTACGCCAAGCCTGTCAAGCCTTGATAGCCTAGTTGTGCAAATGCATTCTTCGTCAATGGCAGATCCCGATCTACGGCAATGCGGATGAGAATGGTGTGCGAATCTTCCGGGTCCAGACGAATGTTCTCCACTTTGCCGACAGTTACCCCGCGATAACGTACCGTCGCCTGGGAGTTGAGGCCTGTAACCGGGATTTCCGACACCAGCAGATATTTGTCGCGTGTCATGGTATCGCCGCCGAACCACATGGCAGCGACAGCCATGGCCGCGCCTAGAAAAATTACGAATAAACCCGCCGCAAGGGCATGGGCACGGTTTTCCATAATTATCCCCTATGAAATATTGCTATGATTCTCCAATGACCTCTTGCCACGTTCACCGCAGAAAAAGTTCCTGACAAATGAATGGTTTGTTTTGAGCACTTCTTGTAACCTTCCCAGGGCCACGATACGTTGTTCCGCCAGAACCGCGATACGGTCGGAGAGCGCCACCAGGGTGTCAAGATCGTGCGTCGCCATGACAATGGTCAACGTCAACTCTTGACGCATTGTCTGGATCAGCTTGACGAACGCCTCGCTTAATTCAGGGTCAAGACCCGCGGTAGGCTCGTCCAGAAACAGCAACTCGGGATCCAGCGCCATTGCTCGCGCCAGCGCGATGCGTTTGATCATGCCGCCGGAAAGCTCAGCCGGCATCTTGGTCGCATGTTTTATATCGATATCCACCATTTTAAGTTTGAGCATCACCAGCTTGCGTATCATGCCTTCATCTAGCGTCCGCAATTCGCGCATGGGAAGAGCGACGTTGTCATATACCGACAGGGCGCTGAACAACGCGCCTTTTTGAAACAGCACGCCGCAGCGGTTGCGCATGTCCTGCAGTTTTTTACGGTCGCCATGCAGAGGTAAACCATAAACCCGTACTTTCCCTTGAGCAGGCTTCTCCAGGCCGAGCATCTGTCGCATCAAGGCGGTTTTCCCGCTACCCGAGCCGCCCACCAGCGCAAGCACTTCCCCGCGGTGTACGCAGAGATTGATGTTTTCGTGGACGACATGGCTCCCGTATCGGGTATACAGTCCCTCAACTTCGATAATGCACTCTCCGGTTGTCATCGGATTATTGCCTACCGTAATCCGAAATCTGAAAAAATGACGGCAAAAATCGCATCAATGATAATTACGACGGTAATAGAGGTTACGACTGAATTTGTGGTGCCTTCACCCAGGCTTTCAGTATTGGACTTGATTCTCAGCCCGAAATGACAGGAAATCAACGCGATCATCATGCCGCATACAACGCCTTTGCCCAACCCCAGCCATAAATTTGCAACGGGTACCACATCTTGCAGCTTGCTTAAAAAAAACTGGTGACCCAGTCCCAGCTGGATTTCGGCAACGACCATTCCCCCTATCAAGGCGATAGCACTCGTCCATAGCACAACCAATGGCATCGCGATACCCAGTGCAATGACTTTCGGCCACACCAGCCGCAGGCTGTGGGGTATTCCCATCACAGTCAGTGCATCGAGTTCTTCGGTCACTCTCATCACGCCCAGTTGCGCAGTCATGGAAGAGCCGGAACGTCCCGCAACCAGTATTGCGGCGAGTACCGGGCCGAGTTCCCGGACAATGCTTACCCCAAGGATATTGATGATGAATATATCTGCGCCAAACATCTGCAATTGCCTGGACGACAGGAAACTCAGCACGACGCCGATGAGAAAGCCCACCAGAGCGGTGATTCCCAATGCTTGCGCACCGGTACGATATAGATTTGCGGAAATTTCACGCCATGGAATGCGCAGAGGGTGACCTGCCAGATACATTGAATCCAGCAACAACTGGCCAGAAAGCATTATCAGGTTAGTCAAATGGTCCCCCAGCAGAAAGACGGCCTTTCCAAGCACCGTAATCGGCCACAGGCGATCACGGGCGGCAGGTGCGGGGGGCGCGGGCATTTTTTCAAGGCGATTGAACAGTCTTTCGTGCTCAGGCTGTAGCGCCAGATGCCGGGGATGGCGCTCGCCCCATGCTTGCCAGAGTAGAACGGCGCCTGCGTCATCCATTTGTGCTATCCGGGTAATATCCCAGTGCAGTTCCGGATCGGTTGCATATCCGGCCAGTTCGACGGATAGCGGTTGCAGCTGCTGGGCAAGAGCAGCAAGCGTACAATTCCCTGCAAGCATCAGACGAGAAGCGCCATCCTCGCCGGTAACGAGGCGCAATACCAATTGTGAATTGCTGCCTTGATTCTCCGGCATTTATATTGTCCCCGGGAGCGAACTTTAGAAAAGATTTCTCGGCCGCTTATATCGTTTCCTCGTTTTTCTAAGCTTATTCTACTTTTGAAGTTAAAAGAGCCATATCGTTCGCGCGACCTGGAGATTAAGATGTGGGAGTAGGCAAGTTATAGCTAGTAGAACTCATTCGAGGTTTTCAGGTCAAGCATACACCGTGCCGCCCGACAAGAAAGAATTTTACAAAAATTTGTCTTTCAATCCTTCAGTTGATTCACCTGCAATTCCTGCCTCCTGGCGTCAACCTGTTGAACGCCTTCTGTTCTAAGGCCCTCGGGCTACTCATGCCGGAAATTCTTACACTGTTTACGTTGACGTGCGGCAGTTTTCTGGTAACCTTTTGAAAAAATGAATATTGTTTTTTTGGCATAAGATTTGCTTAATGGATAGTAGAGCGGGTCATTTCGTACCCGGTCTCAGGAAGAGCAGTCACTCCACGACGGCTAAGCTGATGAGGCAGAGCTTCTTCAATCGGTTTAAAGTAGTAGTAGCAGTAGCAACAGAAGAGGGTACTACCAATAACAATAACCACGTAATAACAATAATAAAATGTAGTCAGGGTCGAGCACTGTTTTCTGAAAATGAAAATCGTGCTCCGACTCTGATTTTTTTTCCAGTTTTAACTGAGCCTACCCCAATAAGCCGTCCCGCAAGAATGCACCCGGCGACGACACTCATTTTCGCGAAACTTCCCTTTCAGCAGGAGTTTGTTCAAGAACAAAGGGATCGCTAATGCAGTAGATTACGCGTGCTAAAGGAAGCCGACGTTGGCTTGCCTGTGCCAGGGCTACATACCGGATCAGTGTTATCGAGCAGATAACGCTTTATCGAATCATTCAACGCACATTTCGGGGACGGATCTGGAACCCACTGGTTTGAATCACCGAATGATGCCAAAATGCAGGTCGAGACATAACAGGAATACAATGAGAGCGGGTGATAGGCGACCCAAGAAATTTGGACCAGCTGAATCCGCGCCTCGGCGATGGCTAAACCGGGAGGTAGAAAAAATACCGCCGATGGCTAACTCTGTAGTTTCTTGCACAAATCCGGGCTGCTCATAAAACGGAAAGGCTCGCGTTCGAATTGACTACGAAAACGATACCAAGCGCGCCCGCTACAACCATTCAGGTATTGTCATTCCCTAATGATGGTGACGATGATCCGGAGAATATGTTCTCTGAGTAGCGGGTTGCTCCTCAATGTGAATCTGGTAACTGTCGTGACAGGCAACGCAATTCTTCATGGATTCGCTCAGTTGGCGCAAGGTATGCTTGGGATCTTTTAAAGATTCTGCGTCAGCAGCTATCTGGTCGAAAGCCTTGTGGACCGACATGCCGAGCTGCATGAATTCCCTGGGTAGCACTGACTTGAGATGATCTTCACCCTTGTGGGCCATGCCCATCCCAGCGAGCGGGCATGAGCCGCTATCGCCGCCATATCTTCTTTATGGAGCGCATCCAGAATTTTCTGTGTTCCCGATAGCAGAGCCCGCATTTCCGTCAATACGTGATCCCGCTGAAGCTCGGTAAGATGCAGAACCTGACGTTTATCAATGTCGTCCGCAGTCGCAGCAGCGGTAACGAAAATCAGCACAATCGCAAGAATGTTCTTCAACTCGATCTCCGGTTAGATTCAGTTTCCAGGCTTCATGTCATTCCCGAGTCCCTGCCACTTGCCGGCAAGCTCCCTAATCTATCGCACCACATGCTGAAGCAGCCGCAAGGGTGAAACAGTTGGATCAGCCCGGGCTCACGCAGCCTTTTTGCGCGTAAGTCATGCGCATCGGCGCCGGTAACTTCAACCTCGATAAATTCACCTGGTTTTACGTTTTTCACGTTACTGACATAAACCACTCCGTCGATTTCGGGAGCATCGGCAGTGCTGCGGGCGATAGCCTTGTTTTTCTGTATCTCATCCACCAGTACGGTCATGCGGCTCCCGATCTTTCGGGCAAGACGCGCTGCGCTGATCTTTTCCTGCACTCGCCATGAAGCGGGCGCGGCGTTCCTCTTTCACCTCTTCCGGAACGTGATCGGGTAGGGCGTTGGCCGCTGCGCCCTTAACTGACGAGTAAGCGAAGCAGCCAACCCGGTCCAGCTGCGCTTCCTGAAGGAAATCCAGAAGCTCTTCAAATTCTGCTTCGGTCTCGCCGGGAAAGCCAACTATGAACGTGCTGCGCAGCGTGATGTCCGGGCATACTTCCCGCCAGCGCCTGATACGCACCAGATTATTCTCGGAACTTGCTGGCCGCTTCATCGCCTTCAGAATGCGCGGACTGGCATGTTGAAACGGCACGTCGAGATAGGGAAGAATTTTCCCTTCGGCCATTAGCGGGATCACTTCATCGACATGCGGATAGGGGTAAACGTAATGCAATCTTACCCAAACCCCGAACTCACCCATAGCCCGCACCAGTTCGGTCATGCGGGTCTTCAGCGGCCTGCCTTGCCAGAAACCGGTGCGGTATTTCACATCCACCCCATATGCGCTGGTGTCCTGAGAAATGATCAGCAGTTCCTTCACGCCCGCGTCGACCAGGTTTTCCGCTTCCTGCATCACCTGATTGACGGGACGGCTGACCAGATCGCCGCGCATGGAAGGGATGATGCAGAAAGTGCAGCGGTGATTGCAGCCTTCGGATATCTTGAGGTACGCGTAATGTCTGGGGGTGAGCTTTATTCCCTGCGGCGGAATCAGGCTGGTGTAAGGATCGTGTGGCTGCGGCAGATGCATATGAACTGCCGCCATGACTTCCGGCAGGGCGTGCGGCCCGGTGACCGCGAGCACCTGTGGATGGGCCTGCTTCACGACGTCACCGCCTTCTTTCGCGCCGAGGCAGCCCGTGACGATGACCTTGCCGTTTTCCGCCAGGGCCTCGCCGATGGCATCCAGCGATTCCTCCACTGCGCTATCGATGAAACCACACGTATTTACGACCACCAGGTCAGCATCCTCATAGGTAGAGGACGTTTCATAACCCTCGGCGCGAAGCTGAGTGAGAATTTGCTCCGAATCTACCAGGGCCTTGGGGCAACCGAGCGAGACGAAACCGATTTTGGGAGGCTGTTGTTTGAGAGATGACATGCAGTTGGCTATGGATGAAAAGAAGTACCGAGGGACGTTTCCTGAAAATAACAAACTTCCAGCTCAAAGGCACTGGAGATTCTTGAAGCTCACGCGTGATGGGTGAACAGGGTGCCGGCCAGCCAGATGGAGCTGATGCCCAGCGTTATCAACGCAACCTGCTGGATAGTCGCGTCGATTTCCGGACGCTTGTGCAAGCCGGGAATCAAATCGGACATGGCGACATAAATCATGCTTGCGGCGGCCAGCCCCAGCAGGGAGGGGATGAGGTGATTCATATCCTGCAGCATGAAGTAGGCGGCCATGCCGCCGAGCAAAGTGGCGAAGCTCGAGAAAAGATTGAAAAGGAGGGCTTGGCGGCGAGTATAACCGGAATTGAGCAGAATCAGAAAATCACCGGCTTCCTGCGGAATCTCATGGGCGATTATGGCGATGGAAGTAACAATACCCAGTTGTACGTCCGCCATGAACGCTGCGGCGATGAGTATGCCATCGACAAAATTATGAAATGTGTCGCCCAGCATGATCATCATGCCGCTGCGGCCATGGTCATGCTGATCCTGGGCGGAGGCCGCAACCAGTGCTGTTCCATGCAGCGGATCATGCGCTTCGCATTCTTCCGCGTGGCAGTGGCGCCACAACACCAGCTTTTCCAGAATAAAGAATAACAGGATGCCAAACAGTACCGTGGCAGTCATTTGCGCGGGATCTTTCGAGAGTTCCAGCGCCTCCGGCAATGCATTGAGAAAAGCGGCTCCCAACAGCGCGCCGATAGCATATGAGATCAGCATCTGCACCCACGAAGCCCGCGTGTTAAGCGTCAGCGCAGCGGCAAACAGTACGCTCAATGTGCCGCCGAACAGGCTGGTGACGATGATCCAGGTGAGAATAGACATTAGCGGCGCATCGTGGAAAAGGCGGGATTATACGCTCTTGCAAGGTGCTGCTTCAGGCGATAATACGATAGCAATAGGAGCGCGGATGGCATTGACGCATATTCATGAGCCGCGGCAATATCGCGAAGTTCAAGTGTTGTCTTGCTGAACCAGCCAGATCAATCCTGCCATCCGTCCGGTAAGGCCATCGCGGCGATAAGAAAAAAATCTGGCCGGGTCGCTAAAGGTGCAATACTTTCCACCGTAGACCTCGGTTACGCCAACGTTCGCCAATCGCTGCCGCGCCAGCAGAAAAAGATCGGCAAGCCATTTGCCCTCATGACGAGGATTGGACGGAAGGAAGGCCAGGGTGGCTTTCTTGTCGCGCGAGATAAACGCCTGGCGCACCTCTTCGCCAACTTCGAAATGATCGGGTCCGATTGCCGGGCCGAGCCATGCCATGATGGGGGTATCCAGGGGACCTATCGCCGATATTGTGCGTTCGATGATTCCCTCGGCCAATCCGCGCCAGCCGGCATGGATCACGCCAACCAGGGAACCCGCATGATCGCACAACAGTACCGGCAAGCAGTCGGCTACGAGTACTGCGCAGACATTTTCCGAGCGCCGGCTGAAGGCGGAATCACCCTCACAGGGCGCCGTGCAATCATCCTCGTCGATGTTGATGGAAATCGTACCGTGCACCTGTTTCAGCCATTCAGGTTCGCCTGGCAGAAACCGTCGCAGGAGGGCGCGATTTTGCTTGACGGTTAAGGGATCGTCACCAACATGGTCGCCCAGATTGAGACTGGCGTAAGGTGAGGGCGGGCTGCCTGCGCCCCCATTACGCGTGGTGAACAATGCTTTGACATTGCAAGGTGCGGGCCACTCGGGAACGATCCAATCGTTCATGCTTTTGCCGAATGGATGGAATGGAGTTTTCGATCGCGATTCTGGCGCAGCATCAGCAGAAGGCAGTTCATATCTTCAGGCAACGCCGCTTCCCACGCCATCCTGATGTCACGTTGCGGGTGGGTCAATTCCAGCCTTTGTGCATGCAGCGCCTGCCTTGGAAAGGCAGGGAGCGATGGTCCGGCATTCTGTATAATTCTTTTCGGCTTGCCTCCATATACCGCATCTCCCAGAAGCGGATGACCGATGGAGTGCATGTGCACCCGAATCTGATGCGTGCGTCCGGTTTCCAGACTGCACCGAAGCAAAGTGCACTCATCGAATTTTTCCAGTATCTGGTAATGGGTACGCGCTTCCTTGCCGCTTGCAACAACAGCCATTTTGGTGCGCTGTACCGGATGCCGCCCTACCGGCGCATCAACCCATCCGCCAGTCGGCACCCGGCCCAGCACAAGCGCCAGATAATCGCGTTTCACGGTGTGTTTTTGCAGTTGCCGCACCAGGCTGGTTTGGGCTTCCAGCGTTTTCGCCACTACCAGCAAACCGCTGGTATCCTTATCCAGCCGGTGAACAATACCTGCGCGAGGTATTGCGCTCAATTGCGCGGCGTGATGCAACAGCGCATTCAGCATGGTTCCCCGCCAGTTTCCGCTGCCGGGATGCACCACCAGCCCTGCAGGTTTATTAATGACAATGAGCGCTTCGTCTTCGTAAACAATATCCAGTGAAATGGCTTCCGGTGCATAGCCGGTTTCGATGGGATGGTGCGCGGGTTTGACCTCGATCTTTTCTCCGCTCCATACCTTTTGTTTGGGAACGGCTTCAGTTCCGTCAACGCTTATCCGTTTTTCCCGAATCCAAGTCTGCAGACGGCTGCGGGACCAATCCGGCAGCAGTTGCGCCAGAGCCTGGTCGAGCCGTACGCCGGCATAGTTCGAGGGAATGGTCAGTTCAATTATGGTTTCAGCGGGTTCAGACACTATGGGCTTTGCGCTATAATGGTCAAATCTATTTTTACCAGCAGACGAATTCATTATGTCGCGTAGTGTAGCTTTATTTCTGCTATTGCTGCTATCGGGGTGCGGGCTCTTCCCGAAGGAACTGAAGGATTCCAAGAGTTGGTCCGCAAGCAAGTATTATTCCGAGGCAAAGACGGAATTGAACGAGGGGAATTACCAGGGCGCTATCAAATTATTCGAAGCACTGGAAGCCCGTTACCCCTACGGGCGCTATGCACAGCAGGCGCAACTCGAGGTTGCCTATGCGCATTACAAGGATGGTGAAGCGGCCACGGCTATTGCCGCCGCTGACCGGTTTATCAAGCTTCATCCCAATCATGCGAATGTGGATTACGCTTATTACCTCAAGGGCCTGGCAAATTTCAACGACGACCTGGGGTTGATGGGTATTGTATCGGAGAGAATTCTCGGTCAGGACATGAGTGAGCGCGATCCGAAGGCATCCCGCGAATCATTTGAAAATTTCAAGGAACTGGTTACCCGTTTTCCCAAAAGCAAGTACGCGGCCGATGCGGTGCAGCGAATGAAGCACCTGGTTAACGTGGTGGCATTGAACGAAGTGCAGGTCGCTCGTTACTACATGAAACGTGGCGGCTATGTGGCCGCCGCCAATCGTGCTCAATACGCCCTGAAGGAATACCCGCAAACCCCCGCGACGGAAGAAGCGCTATTCATTATGGTTAAAGCCTACGACGCGTTGGGAATAACCAGCTTGCGCGACGATGCGGATCGGGTGATGAGAAAGAATTTTCCCAGCAGCCGATTCTTGTCTGATTCCACCGGATCGGATGGTGAGCCCTGGTGGAGATTCTGGTAACCGGATGCGGGGACAATCACCTGTTGACCAGGATGTGCGTCTCAGAGATTCAAGCTGAAGAACCAAGCGCGGCTTTCTCCATCAAGGGCTCGTCTTCCGTAACCTCATCCTGCAAGCGAATTGCCATGACGTCGCATTTGGCGTGATGCAGGACGTCACTAGCTGTTGATCCGAGCAATAAGGCGAGGCCATGGCGGCCATGTGAGCCAATAACTATCAAATCCATATGCTCCTGCTCGGCGATGCGGACAATTTCCTTTCCCGGCACACCCCAAACCATCCATCGGCAACCAATGTCGACGTCCAGCTGGTCACCGATTTGCTTCAACTTTGATTTTTCCGTTTCCAGCAATTCGTATGTCGAACGTTCATTCAGAGGAATTACGGTTCCATAACCGGTGTCAGGCATCGGGATATTATCCAACACGTGAATAATGCTCAATTTCGCGTGAAATATTCGGGCTAGATGCTTTGCCTTGCGAATGACATGATTTCCATGTTCTGAAAAATCCACTGCAATTAAAATATGCTGATAGTTATCCATTTTTTTCATTTCGGAAAGCAAGAATCAAGGCAGCTCAATATATGACATCAAACCGGAGAGAGGAGAAGATCGGATAGAATACCCGTCGTTTTACCATACCCGCCATCCGCATTGCAGGCCCGGTACAGTGAAATATAACGCTCGTGGGCAGTCAGATAGCGGATCAACGTACCGCCTGAGGAGCTGCGCTACGCGCAGTGCCATCTGCAAGAGTCTGCTGAGGTTTAAGCATCGTTTTCAAAACTTTCCAGACATTTTCCGCGATTTTTTCTTGTGCCAGAGCCGTAGGATGTATTCCATCCGCCTGAAAAAATTCTCGCTTGTTACCGAAACCGTCCAGGAGGAACGGTACCAGCTTGACTCCATAGCGTTTGGCCAGTTGCGGGTAAATATCCTGAAACTTTTGCGTGTACGCTATGCCATAATTGGGCGGCAGTTGCATGCCGGCCAACAGCACCGTGGCTTTATTTCGCTGGCAGGCTTCGATGATGGCTGCGAGATCGTCGAGAATGGACTCAACGGAGGCCCCCCGCAACCCATCATTACCGCCAAGCTCGACAATGACGATCTCCGGGCGATGGGTTTTGAGTGCTTGCTCGATGCGGTTGCGCCCGCCGGCAGCCGTTTCGCCACTGATGCTGTTATTGATCAGCTTTGTCTGCGATTGCGCTTGCAGCCGCTGCTTGAGCAGATCGACCCATCCCGCATCGCGAGGCAGGCCGTAGCCAGCGGACAAACTGTCGCCAAATACCATAATAGTAGGGGTTCCGGATGCGGTAGCAGGTCGCGGTTGGGCTGCTGCGCCTGAGTTGGCTCCAATACTTGATAGGATAAAGAGAATAACCAGGAAATTTTTCATGACAGATAACCTTGTTGTACGGCCCATTGTGCAGGCAATCGGGTTGACCAAGCAAGTAAGCACCGGTAATGAGCAGCTTACAATCTTGGAGAATATCAATCTGGAGGTAAATGCAGGCGACTCCGTTGCCATAATCGGAGCATCGGGCTCGGGCAAGTCTACGCTGCTGGGGTTGCTGGCAGGATTAGATACTCCTTCGGCAGGGAAGGTTCATCTTGACGGCGAGGATATTTTCCTGCTGGACGAAGATTCCCGGGCCGCGTTGCGCGGACGTATGCTGGGGTTCGTGTTCCAGTCATTTCAACTGTTACCTGCATTGACCGCGATTGAGAACGTAATGTTGCCCCTCGAGCTTATTGGCGCCGGCAATGCAAGCGCCGCGGCATTGGAACTGCTTGAGCGCGTCGGGCTCGGAATGCGTCTGAAACATTATCCCAGACAGCTCTCTGGCGGAGAACAGCAGCGTGTGGCCATTGCCCGCGCATTTGTGACTCAACCGCAGCTGGTGCTGGCTGATGAACCGACCGGCAACCTGGATTCCGCCACCGGCGCGCAAATCATAGAACTCATGTTTGAACTGAACCGCGAGCGCGGCACGACATTGGTTCTGGTGACTCATGACGAAGCCATCTCAAGCCGTTGCGCGTGGCGCGTACGGCTGGCTGGTGGAAAGATTGCAGACTGACTCCCCGCAAGAGATCTCGACGCAGCAGAAGAACGATAATCCTAAATCCGGTAGTTGACGGCTTATTTTTCAGTCTAGCGTAATGACCACCAAGATCTTTGGTATCACTTGGCCTTTACCTTTTTGGTGAGTTTGCTACGAGGCGGATTGAACACAATCCACCCCGTACCAACTACCGGATTTAGGATAATGTTGCGCCTCGTGGTATAACGCTTCATTTTTTTGCCCAGCTCGTAGCATTTGCGTAATACCATCCAATGGAAGCTATTCCTCGAATAAAACCAGCAGTACCGGCCAGCCGACGTCTCGGCTTTGTGACGGTTGGCGTTTTGCTTGCCGCAGTGATCGCCGCCAGTTGGGTCTGGCGCAATCATAGCGGTGCGACTGACGCCAGAAGAAAGCCAGCCGAGGCCATCCCTGTCATCACCGCTCTGGTTGCGCAAAGCGATGTGGATGTCATGCTTGCGGCGAATGGTACGGTATCGGCTCAGCAAACCGTTGCGGTGCGGCCACAGCTTAGCGCCGTGATCAGCGCCGTGCATATCAAGGAAGGGCAGTTTGTGCAAAAGGGCGAGAGGCTATTCTCTCTGGATGCGCGTACCGAGGATGCGAATCTTAACAAAACTCGAGGGCAACTCGCGAAATCCCGGGCCGACCTGAGGAATGCCGAGCGCAACCTCGAACGCCAGCGCGAACTCTTCCGGCAGAACTTTATTTCACAAGCCGCGCTGGATGTGGCCGAGAGTCAGGTTGATGCCCTGCGGGGTCAGCTTGCGGTGGATGAAGCCACCGTGCAGGCAAACCGTGTTGCGCTTGGTTTCAGCGAGATTATCGCGCCTATTGCCGGGCGTACGGGCGCAATCCCCGTGTATCAGGGCAGCCTCGTGCAGTCGAATGACGTCCTGGTGAGCATCACGCAGATCGATCCGATCAACGTCAGTTTTACTTTGCCGGAGCGAGAGCTTGTGCCATTGCAAGAGGCGCGCGCCAAGGGGGACGTGCCGGTCAATGTGGAACTGGGGCTGGTCGGTCAGCAAACGAGAACGGGACGGCTGATATTTATCGATAATGCGGTGGATACGGCAAGCGGCACAATTGGCCTTAAAGCGGAATTTCCCAATCCGGACAAGCATCTCTGGCCCGGTATGTTTGTCCGCGTGACGCTTTCGCCGCGCACCTTGACGGGCGCGTTAACGGTTCCGGTACAAGCGGTGCAGAATGGCCCGGAAGGAAAATTTCTTTACGTAGTTGGCGACAACAGGCAGGTAAGTTCAATTCCAATCGATGTACATCTGATCCAGGATGGGCTCGCTGTAATAGAGGGAAAGGCGGGAGTCTCCATTGCTTCCGGTATGCGCATTGTCGTTGAAGGCTCGCAGAATCTCAGGCCGGGCAGCCTGGTAAAGGAGGCCGCACCCGAGGATGCAGGGGCTAAAGCCCAACTGGCAGGCCAAGAGTAGATGAGCAGATCAGCGTATCGGAGCATCCCCGGCACGGTCAGTAGAACGGCGCACGGATAATGAATCTCTCCGAATTGTGCATTCGCCGGCCCATCATGACCGTGCTGCTGTCGGCTTCTGCCGTGGTAGCTGGCATCATTGCCTATGGCGGCTTACCCATCGCCGCCTTGCCAAGTTATGATTCCCCCACCATTTCGGTGACCGCGGTCCTGCCGGGCGCAAGCCCCGAGACGATGGCGTCTTCGGTGGCCACGCAACTCGAACGGCAATTTTCCAGCATCTCGGGGCTTTCGGTAATCAGTTCGACAAGTACCTTGGGCAATACCGCGATTACGCTGGAGTTCGACCAGAACCGCGATATCGATAGTGCGGCCATAGACGTTCAGGCCGCGTTGCTGCGGGCCGAGCGATCGCTGCCGGTGGAAATGACCGCGCCGCCGTCCTACCGCAAAATCAATCCCGCTGAAGCTTCGATCATTTTTCTATCCCTGACATCACCCTCGATGTCGCTGCAAGAATTGAACAGCTTTGCCGAAGATCTTATCTCTCCGACGCTGTCAACACTGCTGGGCGTAGCGCAGGTACAGATCAACGGCCAGAAAAAATACGCTGTGCGCGTGCGCGTGAATCCTGAAGCGCTTGCAGTTCGCAATTTGAGCCTCGATGATATCGCCGAGGCGCTACGCACTGCCAACGCCAACTCTCCGATTGGTACGCTTGAGGGACCGCGCCAGACGCTCACTATCCAGGCCAACCGTCAGCTCGGCGACGCCGCTGCATTTGCAAAATTGATTGTGGCGACCTCCCCCAGTGGAAATCCTGTAAGGCTCTCCGAAGTGGCGCAGGTTGAAGACAGCGTACAATCGGTCAAGACCGCAAGCTGGGTTAATGGAGAGCCTGCAATTACACTTTCGGTGCAGCGCCAGCCCGGCGCCAATACCGTGGCGACAGTCGACGCCATCAAGGCAGTCGATACCGGGACTGGTTGCACAGATGCCGTCATCTGTTCAGCTTAAGCTGATCAGCGATCGTTCGATTTCAATCCGCGACTCGATTCATGATGTTCAGGTCACGCTGGCGATAACGATTGTCCTCGTTTTGCTGGTGATTTTTCTGTTTCTGCGCAAAGCTTCCGCCACACTGATTCCGGCACTGTCATTACCGATCTCGCTGCTGGGAACAGTTGCGCTGATGCGTGTTCTCGACTACAGCCTGGACAATATTTCGCTGCTGGCCATTACCCTTGCAGTCGGGTTGGTGGTGGATGACGCCATCGTGATGCTCGAGAATATCGTTCGCCATATCGAAAAGGGCGTACCCCCTCTACAGGCAGCCCTGCTGGGCTCGAAGGAGGTCAGCTTTACCATCATTTCGATTTCACTCTCGCTGGTGGCAGTTTTTATCCCGATTTTTTTTATGCCCGGCGTGATTGGTTTGCTTTTTCATGAGTTTGCCGCTGTTGTGGGGATCGCCGTCCTGATGTCGGCTGTGGTATCGCTTACACTGGTGCCGGTCATGACCAGCCGCTATCTCGCCCGAAGCATGGAAAGCCGAAGATCTCAGCCTGAAATGGACCGCATGGTTCGAGCGCGGATTTGCCAAGGTTCTGGGGGGCTACGAACGCATGCTTGATTCCGCGCTGCTTCATCATCGCGCGGTACTGGGTATTGCAATTGGCACCTTCATTGCTACGGGCGCATTGTTCATGGTCTTGCCCAAAGGTTTTTTCCCCAGTGAGGATATTGGTCAAGCACTGGTCACGGTGGAGGCTGTGGAGGATATTTCCTTTCCTGCCATGGCTGAACTGTTGCTGCATACCGATAAGGTGATTCGCGCCCAATCCCGCCGTCGAGACATTGCTGGTCAACGCCACCGAAAGCAATAGCGCGCGGCTATTCATGACCCTCAAGCCCAGGAGCGAGCGAGCGCCTCTAGATAAAATAATGGAAGAACTGCGCCGGGATGTGCGCGCCATTCCCGGCGTGAATGTTTTCATCAACCCCATTCAGAATCTCAGGCTGGGCGGCCGCACCAGCAAGAGCCAATATCAATACGTCATGCGCAGCGTGCGCGCCGAAGAGTTGCGCGCCGCAGCGGATGGCCTTATGTCCCGCATGCGGGCAGACCCCATCTTTCGTGATGTCACCAGTGATTCGCAAATGAAGGGGCTGCAGGCGCAGCTCAATATCAATCGTGACAAGGTCAACCTACTGGGCGTGCAGATGGCCGATATTCGTTCCGCGCTCTACAGCGCCTTTGGCGAGCGCCAGGTATCAACGATCTACACTTCAAGCGATAGCTATCAGGTAATCCTGCAGGTCGCTGCCGAACACCGGGCAGACGAGAGTGCTTTCGACAAGATATATCTGCGCGCCAAGGATGGCGTGCTTGTTCCGTTATCGAGCGTTGCATCCGTCGAACGGGAAGTGGGACCGGTTGCGGTCAACCATGCCGGTCAGCTTGAAGCGGTTACCGTATCGTTCAACCTCGCTGCCGGTGCAGCCCTGGGCGACGCCTCCACCCGTATCGAGGAGTTCAAGCGCGAGCTTAACCTGCCGACGAGCGTCTTGACCAGCTATGCAGGCGATGCCGCGGCGTTCCAGTCTTCGCAGGCGAGTCAGGTGGTTCTGATAGTCGCCGCGTTGCTGGTTATCTACGTACTGCTGGGCGTGCTGTACGAGAGCTATATTCATCCGCTCACGATCCTCTCCGGACTGCCGTCCGCTGCTGTCGGCGCGTTGGCGATGTTGTGGCTGTTCGATATGGAATTGTCCATCATCGCCATGATCGGTATTTTGATGCTGATCGGCATTGTCAAGAAAAATGCGATCATGATGATCGACTTTGCGCTGGACGCGCAGCGCAACGAAGCCATGGCGCCGCGTGAAGCGATCCGGACCGCTTGCCTGCTGCGTTTCCGGCCGATCATGATGACTACGCTGGCCGCATTGATGGGCGCGCTTCCCATCGCGCTCGGACTGGGTGCAGGTGCGGAGTTGCGCCAACCGCTGGGGCTTGCGGTGGTAGGGGGACTGTTATTCTCGCAGGTGATCACTCTTTTTATTACGCCGGTGATCTATCTTTATCTGGACCGCTATTCCGGCAGCGGCCCGCTCAAGCTGGAGCATGACTGAACTGCGTTGGCAGTTTACTCCACGCCCTGAAAGGCTCCACACCGGCACAAGATGCATACGCCCGGCTTTTTCACTGGTTGCACTGCATTGAAGGACAGGGATGATGCTGCACTGGAAGTCACTGCGCGTACAGTTTGACCAGGAGTACAACGGCAAGGACGCCGACAAGAGCTTATTCCTGTTTATTCCTTGTATTTTCAGGGAAGTCTGCTAAAAATTTAAGTGTGAGCGTACCGATAATCGTCATTTGCCACCTATGAGTTGGACGGCTTGATCACTAAGGAGACACGATAATGAAGCAAATTTACCATCGTAGCTGCCGGCTCTTCTTCGTAAGCCTGCTAGTCCTGTCGGCGACTTCATGTGCGACACCTGAACGCGCTGCACGGGTCAAAGCTGAGCATACCGACCGGCCCGCAGCTTTCCAGAAACATACGCTGGCCCTTACACGTGATGCTCTTCAATCGTTGAAGGAAGCACTCATAAAAAATGAAATGGCTCCAAACAACAGGTTGACGTTAAAAATTGATCCCGACGGCGCCTCTTGCACAGCAAAGTGCGGAGGTGGGACATCCCAGACCTGCAATACCACTCAATGCGGCGCAGTTGATGGTGCGGGTTGTTGGGACGAGGGTCCCGGGGGTCAACCAACATTCAAGCTTTGCGTAAGTGTCGAGCCGCCGCCGCAGTAGATGAATAAAGCTGAACCCGTCGATTATCATTCGCGAATAATAATGATTTGATTTTCTCGCTCCAGGCCAAGTCGGCGAGTCAGGCCTGGAGAGCAGCGGGTAGTGCGGGGACGTATGGCTGGAGCAGGAAAATCGGTTCCTGACGCAAGGACTTACCCTTGATGCATGCGTACCTTATCAGGTGTTTCGGCTGGTAGCGGATTGGTATCAGCGGGGTATTTTGG
>CAWHQD010000017.1:0-33816 GCA_963831395.1 uncultured beta proteobacterium | reverse complement strand
ACGATGCTGCGCTGTAGCCAGAACGCGGCATTCAATGTCCTGAAGTTTTTTTAGTGGGAGAATGACTGGAGCCATTTTTTTAGGTCTCCGGTCGTGTACCGACGACGGAGAGAATATTTCGGTTCATTTTTTTTTGAAGAATAAAACTCGGCGGTGTAAGGGGGTTAATAAGGCAAACGAGCGCACCCCTTGCAGTATATTTAATCAGCTTATCTGCAACCTTGGCAAATATTCGGAAGATGGTCGTCGAATAACATCCTTTTCCAAGAGAAGGGGCATTAAAGGTACAACGTACCTTGAGTATAGGTCATGCGTCAAAAATGTTCTTGATAATAATCCTCGGATAGCGATAAATGGATCATTAACAATTAGCCCAAAATCAGCCTCGGACGACCGTTGTTCCGACGGCTTATTTAAAGCTTCTTTCTTTTCCATGATCCCCTTTACCTTGCATGCCTTGAATGCTGCCCAGTACGCCCGATAGAGGAGCCCTCGAGTCTCGTCATCCAAATCCAGGCCAAGCGCCAATTTTAAATTGGCCATCGAGTCGAGATGGTGAGCCGATTTGATGATGGCTTCATAATGCCCGCTAACCATCGCCCAATCTCGTTCCGCGTCTGTCATCCCTGTCCATTGTTGTATTTCAGATTCCGGGTGCATCTGGCTAAAAACATAGTTGGACGCGCCTTGCCGTTCGAGGCGGTGGCAGAAACTATCGAAATCAATTTTTCTGATCGTATAGGTTACGGCGTTTTTGTTATACACGACCTGCAATCCCAGCTTGGAGAGTCGATAACCCAGTTCGATGTCCTCAGCGCCAAATCGGAAAACCGGATTGAATACGCCGAACTCAAGTAGCAGCGAGCGCTTACAGGAAGAACGCCCGCCCCAGAAATAGGTGTAATCCAGAATATCTCCATGCTTTAGCGAGGGATAGGAGAATAGAAAACTGCCGACCTCGGTAACAAAATGCATGAGCGGGTTTCCGCTAATGTCGGGGCTGAGCGCCGTATATCCCAGTACAGCGTAGCGGTCAGCAGGAAACTCAGTGTGCGTCTTGACATGTTCTTCCAGCAGGGTTTCCGCAGCGATATCATCGTCATCCAGAAAAAGCACAACATCACCGCGGGAGGCAAACAGACCGTGATTTTTGGCGCTAGCCAGCCCAGCATTGTGTTGATAAGTATAGCGAAGAGGCAGCCTTGAAGCATAGGAAGTGACCACTATCTCGGTATCGTCGGCAGACCCATCATTGATTATGACCACCTCGAAATCATGTACAGGCAAGGTTTGCCTGCATAGGCTATCCAGCACCTTGTCCAGTAAAGGTGCGCGATTAAACGTACAAATCACTACACTTAGCGCTAGTTTAGCCGAGCTGAAGGCGAACGATAACTCATCAGACATAAGATTCCACTATATAAAAAGCATCTTTTTTTGATAGGTGGGGTCGTTCGGCAAGATGCCTCCTCATGTCGTTCGCGCTGGTTCCATAATCGTAATACGCTACAGGTTTACGCAAGTTATGTGCAACCGGCACAGCATCGACGATGCCCATTCTAAGGCTGTATTTCTCTGCGAGAATCGGCCAAACGAAATCATTACCCCAACCCATCGGGCTCGCCTCATCAAATGGCAAAAAATAATCGAACGCGCTGCGATGCAGGGAGAACAGGGGTCCGATTTCCACGAAGCGCGTCCATCGGGCATCAATGCCATCCAGTTGTTCAACGAACCGGTGATCAATATAGCTATCATGGGTCCGGGCTGGTTGCGCCACCGCGAATTTATGGCGTGACACCAGTGCGAGATAGGAATCCAAGAAGCCGAGCCGGAAGAACAATATCGTCATCGCTCACGATAACGTACTCAAAGTCGTGCAAATCGACCGTTTTCAGTAACTGGTTCAGCAATAAAAACTTTGGCGAAGGCGTTCGGTAACTTGCACGGTGAATGGCGCCATATCCGAATCGGGCTGGCGCTTTCCGAGGGAAACCCATCGCTGCTCTACCTTCCAATTGCTGCTGTCAGCAAATTCCCGGGTAATGTGGGAAGCAAGGTTCTCTTTATCCGCAAGATATATTCCTGCTACCAATACTCGACCTTCTGCCGGTTTCTGTGAAACATTTTTCATCCAGCTGCCTCTGCTTTTGGGCAGCATGATGTGCGCTTGTTGAGCAAGCTGAAATCGCTGGTATGGTTATCATGGCATCCATCAGGGTTCGACTCATTTTGCGTTTTGCGCGAAGATTTCGGTCATCCGCTTTCGAGCTGCGGCAGGTGAATAATTGGCATCTAAATGCGCAAGCGCTTCGGCGGAGAGCCGGCGCCACAGAATTTCATCACTGTAAAGTCGAACCACCAGGTCGGCAAAATCCTCAGGATCATCAGCAATTAAAAGATGTTTTTCATGCTGAAGACCCATACCTTCCGCTCCAATCTGCGTACTTACTACGGGTAGGCCATGCGACATGCTTTGACCCACCTTGCCTTTCATCCCTGCGCCAAAACGCAATGGCGCTACGAATATACGGCAAGATTCAAAGTAAGGCGTTACTCGGCTACAAATCCCAGAGGTTTTACATTGGCCGAGCGTAACGATTTGACTGAGGCCGGCATATTGCTTCCAATTATGTAAAAAACCAGATCGGGAATCTTTTCAGTGATTCGTGGAAGAATATTCTTGGCAAAGAATATAACGGCGTCTTCGTTGGGTTTGTGCCAGAAGCCGCCAATGAAGAGTAGTCCCCTGCGCTGCGGAAAGGTGTTTTTGGGGGATAGAATCTCATGTATATTCGGAAGCACAGTAACTTTAGCATCGGGTTGCTCAATGAGTAGGCGATTTTTTTCCTCCTCGGTGATCGCGAGCACCAGATCCGCGCAAGCAGTATTGAAGAGTTCGATACGCCGAAATTGTGCGATGACATCAAGCAAGGTGCGATCGCCTGAAATCAGCATCTCGCGCTCAAATCTTACCCAATGAAGGTCAACAGTGTCATATATGACTTTGGAATATAATGCGTACGCTCGGACATAAGGCAAGTACTGAAAAGCCATCTCTGGTCGGGATAGCAGTACAAAATGATATTTGCCTCCCGTGGCCGCCAGATGGGAGTGAGCTGCATCGGATCCGTGAAGAACATTGATACCTTGTTTTTCCAAGCCTTTCTGATAATGAGGTAAGTGTTTCTCGGAATCGGAGACAAAAGTGATACGGAATCCTATTTCCTGTAGAAGACGAAGGATGGCAAACATGCGTACTGAGCCCGAATCCTGATCGGGCGTAGGTATTCGTAAATCAATCATTAATACCCAGGGATCCTTGGCGATCGAATTGCTTCGCGCTTGCAGAGACCAGGGATAGTGCCTCTCCGTTCCTATCAGGCTGGAAGGCGTCTTTATTGGGTATATCCCACGCACCTGGCCGGCGCAGATAAATCTTCTTGAGCCGTTGTTTGATATGCCACGGCAATGGTAGGCCCTTATACGTCTGCCGCACCAGATTGTTGAACCAGGCGGAACGCGTTAATTTCTTCAAGCTTCCGAGCTTCATACTGTTTCGCTAAAGCCATTACCGCTGGCTTGATCGTTCTAAGTGGACTCGTCAGACGCCAGGAAGTAGAGTTATGTAGATTTGAAATCTGATACTGAAGCTCGGAAATTTTCGCATCACGTTCAGTTATTGCGTGGTTAAGGCTAACGATTTGGTCATTGCTCTTCGTCACCGCTTGAGTGGAAGTCAGCAATGGTTGCTCTAACCACCAAATCAAAAACTCTCGTGATGAGCGTCCAATCACTTTTTGCTGAATAGCTGATTCAAATTCGCTGGAAGCGTAACAGGTCTTCATCTTTAGGTGAGTAACCTGCTGCATTCAAAGCCGATTTGATAAATGTACGCCGTGAAAAAAAACTGCCTACGGAATTCTTGCCAAAACTAACCGCTCCCATGCCCCATAGCAATGAACGAAAAAGGAGCAGACCAAGTTCAACGTCACCTTTTAATGACCATTCAGTATCTATGACAACCGGCTTTCCGCATAATTGATGATAATATTCTGAGGAATTATGTCAAAAAACTCACCGGGCAGCTTGTCAGCGAGTTGTAATATGCCGGTCGAATATCCTTTTTGATTAGCAATAACGGAAAGCAAATTTACATAACGTTGAATGAAGGCTCCCACTTCTTCAATTGACCAGCCATTTCTGGTAACTATTTTCATGAACTCTAAAGAGAGTGGTATGCCCTCTGTATATATCGCTTTTTCCGGGCATTTAAATTCGATAATTTGGTTTACCTCATTATCGCGTTGACGGTCATCAAGCTTGCGGTAGTTCACCTCTATGGTATTTTCATCGGTATGTGCTCAAATACTGTTTCTTTACAATACTGTGGAGCTCTATCAGTACTGTAGTGATATCCCAGAATACGAGGCTTAACGATATTGTTGTTGCAACGGTGATGCGACAATCAAGAAAGAATTAGCCATATCCAAAGCCAATCCATTCTTGAATATTTCAGGCCAAGCCAGCTCTAGCGAAAAATTTGTGCCCGGTGGGAGTTGGGGGTCGCGCCTTACGCTTTGCCATGCCAAGGCAGCGCCATCAAATCTTTTGTTGGAAAGACCCTCAACTGTCAAAATCGAAACGGGCAGTTTGTAATCAGGAAACGGAGCCAGGAATTCGGCCGTAGCGAAGTCTGCTTCTTTTAGTAAATCAGCCAGCACAGTCCGGCCAAACGTTTGCGGTTGATTTACCGTGTAGCGGCCTTCAATGCCATACATAGGCTGGCCAAGATGATCTTCTGGCGCACCAGCAAAGTATTTCAGCCCTAACTGGTTTTCAATGGCGACTATCAGCTTGCCTTCAGGCTTGAGCAGAGACCGGCGCGCTGGAGCATGGTAAGTGCTGGATTTTCGCCGGCGGTAAAGAGATTGGCATACTCGAGGACACCGATGAGGGTAATCACATCAAATCGATAATCACATTGAAACTGGTCGAATTTTTCCGACCAGCACCGTTACATTTTCAAGGTCTCGAGTTCGGGAGCGAGCGATGGCTGCGCGGCGAGAACTGCCCTCGAGGGCTAGAACATTCGCACCCAATTCACCGAGGTAACGAGTGATTGCGCCGCAGCCAGCACCGATCTCCAGAATTTCCCCTGTTAGCGCAGCCGCAAATGGCCGCAAGATATTGGCGCGGGTGCCAGATAGGTGATAAAGCGAAGGCCAGTCGGTACAATGCTGCCGTAGCTCTGGAGAAAAAACCGTAATATCAGATACTTGATTGATCGAATGCCAGTCGGACAATACGCTGCCGGTTTCATCACCGGCGTTATACGGGATATCAACGTACATCAATGATCCCGGCAATACGCTCTTGGCTTCATCACCGATCATTATAATCTGAGAATTGACTTTCAATCGTATGTCCTGAAAACTATGATCCAAACTACCTTTGTCTATGTCGAAAATATAATCTGAGGTTTGAATGCAATTTTTCATCAAGAAGCTCTAGTTTTAAAGTTGGATATTTTCTCAGTGCTGTTGAATCTATAGTTTTTTTAAGAGGGTTGGAAACTTAGGTAAGACGTTCCGAGATTTTAAATTTTCTACATGAGCTGTAGGGGAAACAGCAATGCAATTTCAGCAAAGACAGAACTCGACATAGCTGCCGGTTCCTGATTATGAACAAATGATGGGGCGCGATGTAAAAGTTTGAGGTCCTCAGGTTTGCGTACATGCTTACGTTAGAAATCCAAAAAAGGCATGTTATCTAGGTAATTCACAGGAGGCTTACCAGGAAATCTTCACGCCGAAATTTCAATAATTGACAAATCAAGCTCAAGGTCAGCAAGACCATGAAAACGGTTGTGCGGCCGAACGACAAAATGTATTGAATCATACCGCCGGTCATGGGGGATGATCTCTTCATTTTCCCGTGTAGCAATGCCTATCGAAATAAAATAATCACCAGGAGCAAGCCCACATCTGAAATTAGACTTACCATGGATTACTGTTCCTTTTTTCAAAAGCACGTGTAAATCGGTAACATCGGCCATCTCCGAGTTGATGCCGGATACGGTTACGCCATCCTTTGTTTTGATGGTGATGCCTAATATGGGGCGTAACAGATCGCAGTGAAATTTTACGGATACCGCAAGTGTGATAATTTGCCCTGCGGTAATAGCAGAAGGATAGGGCTCGTCATCTGCGGCGAAGTAAAAATCCAGAATAGACGCCGTGCCGTCACCCCAGCGGTATTCATGGGGATTATAACCGGCACGAGTTGCAAAGACGTCACATGCATGGCTCAACTGATACGAAGCTTCAGCTTTGATCTCTTCTTGTAGAAGCTTTATCGGATAGCTGAGCCAGTGGAGAGCCGACGGCGCGTTTTTCCTTGCCGAATAGCAGGTCCATGTAACGGTTTACCACGTCGTCGTGGTTCGCCTGTTTCAAGCTGTACACCATTATTCAGCAGGATTGCAGAGGAACAATGTGTCACGATTTGTTCGCTTGAGTGTGTAACCAGCAATATGCTTGTGCCGTTATCTTTCAATTGTTGAAGACGTGCAAAACACTTGGCCTGGAATTTCGCATCGCCGACAGACAACGCCTCATCCACGATAAGAATATCCGGGTCTACCTGCGCCTGTACGGCAAATGCAAGGCGCACCGACATGCCGCTCGAATAGGTCTTGACGGGTTGGTCAATAAACTGCCCGATATCGGCAAATGACACGATGGCATCAAGACGATCATTGATTTCTTCTCTATTCAAGCCGAGCACGGCGCCGTTCATGTATATATTTTCGCGCCCTGTAAATTCCGGGTTAAAGCCAGAGCCCAACTCCAGCAGGGCTGCGATACGGCCTTTCGTTTCCACACCACCCCCGGTAGGCGCCAGCGTGCCGCAAATGATTTGCAGCAGTGTGGATTTGCCTGATCCATTGCGCCCGACAATACCTACGGTTTCACCTTTTTTGACCTCAAACGAAACGTCTTTAAGTGCCCAGAACTCCCGATAATATTGCTTCGGATGATGCCCGATGAGCCGTTGTATACGCGGGTATAGTGATTGCTTGAGGCGATCATGCGGTTTGTCGTAAATCTGATAGCACTTGGAAAGGTTCTGGACGCGGATAGCAATATCGCTCGAATTGCTAAGTGTGCTTTCCCCCCTGCCGATCTTTTCGTTACCCTGATGCTCTTTGTTTTCTTCCTTCTCAACCCGGGATGAAATTCCGGCATTTTCGATGTTTTTAGCTTCAGAGAACATCGGCAAATCCCTTGCGTGTTTTCTGGAACCAGGCAAAACCAGCCCAGGCAGCCAGCATTCCGGCTGCCATCATGACCCCCCATTGTCCAATGTCGGGCAATTGCCCGAAAACGAGCACTTTTCTCCCTTCCTCGATAATAAAGGCGAGCGGGTTGAGTTGCAGCCAGCCCTGGTATTTGGCCGGCAAGATGCTTAAAGGATAGAACACGGGGGAAAGAAATAACAATACCGTAGTGAACATGCCGGTGACTTGCCCCACGTCGCGCACAAATACGCCAAAGGCTGCCAGAAACCAGGCAAATCCCATTGCAATTAAAACCAGCGGAAGCAGGACGAAAGGGAAGAGAATCGCGGTCCACGGCACCTGCTGGCTTAGTATCAGCTGTGCGAGCAATAAAACGCCTACGCTAACGGCAGTGTGGAACAGCGCCGAGCCAAAAGCGACCCAAGGGAGTATTTCGAGCGGGAAAATTACCTTCTTGACGTAATTGACGTTGGATAGAATCAATGCCGGGGCGCGGTTGACGCATTCCGCGAACAGTCCATGCACGATCATGCCAACGAAGAGAATAATGGCAAAATCTGCTTTGCTTTCTTCTCCGCCTACACCCCACCGCGCCTTGAATACGACGGAAAATACAAACGTGTAAATTACCAGCATGAGCAAGGGATTGAAGAACGACCAGGCGATGCCCATGACTGAGCCTCTGTAGCGTCCAATGACTTCGCGTTTAACAAGGGCGGCGATCAGGTCTCGATTACGCCAGAGGCTTGCAGCCATTTCACGCGGCAAGATGGAGAAGTTCTGCATGCGGTTGGAGGATCAAGGTTTGAGTGCTACGGCGGGAACAAACTGGACGAAATAGGCGGGCAGTATCAGTTATCCTGAACTTGGCAACCCTGGCGGGATTTTAGCGCGGCATGCGTCAAGGTGGCCATGAGGTTAGGCAGCAGGGCTAAAAGCTGTGTTCCAGTTTTCATCATCACGGCAAACAGCAGGCATCCATAGTGCTCCTGCGCCTCGTAGCGCGGCATTTCACCCGATTCCGACAAACGGGCTGAACTCATCTGAAGATACTCATGTGGACGTGCAAATACAGCATAACACAAAATGATTTTACGACGTTCAGGTCAATGCTTGAGCTTCAGCTGTAAATACAACCGTCCTCCGCGTTCCGAATTGCTCTACCGCGGCAGCCCGCCTCGACCAGATTTTGGAATTAATTGGCTCTAATATTTTTTTTTACGCGCTCCTTGCATTTCGTCCAAACTTGAATATAATTACGAATCATTCTCATTAATAATTGCGGAAGCGGCCAAAATGGATAAGTTACTGACAATTCCGGAAACCAACGTCGATAAACAGAATTTCGTCATGGCGGATCGGAACAGGCGCATCTACAGCGATTCCCTGTTTTCGCACGGTGACGAAGTATTTATTCAGCATCAAGGCGAGCAATACCGTTTGCGGCGCACCCGTAACGGTAAGCTGATTTTGACCAAATAGTAGAAATAGTAGACTTAGGGCGCTCATCATGTATATTTGTGTCTGCAGAGGTGTAACAGATACCGCAATCCGTGAAGCTGTCTCCCAAGGCGCTGACCGTATGCGGGATTTGAAGACCTGCCTGGGCGTGAGCGAGCAATGCGGAATATGTGCGTGTCACGCCAAGGAGGTGCTGGAAAAAGCACTGATGCAAAAAACCTTGACGCAACATCGTCCCACATAAACCCACTCGCTTATTCGAGATCTCGCCTGAGGAGGCATAAACATGAAAAGTAGCGCAGATATCATCCAGTGGCTAAACCGCCAACTGCAACATGAATTGACGGCCATCAATCAGTATTTTCTTCATGCCCGCATGTATAAGAACTGGGGGTTCGCCAGTCTGGGCAAGCAGGAATACGACGAATCCATAGAGGAGATGAAGCATGCCGATGCATTGATCGAGCGCATCCTTTTTCTGGAAGGGTTGCCCAATCTGCAAGAACTCGGCAAGCTCTTGATTGGTGAAAAAGCTGAAGAATGCGTTGCTTGCGACCTCAAGCTCGAAATGGTTTCGCGCGAGACTTTGCTCGGCGGGATTGCTGCATGCGAAGCAGCCAAGGATTACGTGTCGCGAGAGCTTTTCAAGGAAATCCTGGAGGATACCGAAGAGCATATCGACTGGCTGGAAACGCAATTGGACGTCATGCAGAAAGTCGGTATTCAGAACTGGCTGCAAAGCCAGATGTAAAAGCTATCCGTGCCGCTGGGTTCTCCTACTCCAGCGGCTTTTTAGCCAGCCAGCCCATGCAGGGGCAAGCCAGCTTTTTTTTGTTTTTGCCCCCGGAGTATGGGCTGTGGAACAGCTTGACACAACTACCCCAGCTAATCTGGCAGCCTCAGCGACTTTCGCCACCTCAAGCGTTGCCTCTCCTTCTCTTTCGATTACAGAACCACCCCGCCTCGTTCTTACGGTATAGAAGCCATGCCCGCTTATCCGCTATCTAACCTGCGACGAGACGCCGTTGGCGATGTGGAGCCTGAGCGCTCCCATAACTCGCACTGTTCCCATCGTGCTCCTGACTCTTTCACCCGCCGTATCCAGATATTGCTGGAAAAGAAATTAGGCAACATCGCTAATCATTTTTTCGTGCCTGGCGGCAAGGTTCCTTTCGGGAGACTGGCAGGGTTGACCAGGAGTGCGCGGCTTGCGAAACGCCAATCTTGCGTTACCTTGAAACCGGAGGATAGTCCGCAAGCGATGCTGGAGCGTATTGATCTACTCGAGCGCAAGCTGGCCAACGCTGAAGCTCGGGTCGCGAGCCAGACAGGCAAGATTGAGGAGCATGATTGGGCGCCACTGGTTAAAGTTTCTGCCGCACCCGCTACGGCGACTACTACAGGCCCCGCATGGGGATGCGGCACTCGTGATGAGGAACAAGCCGCGCAGTGTGCTGGTTTTGATCTTGCTGGAAGCTGCGTCCTCTGCGTGGGCGGGCGGGCCAGGTTGTATCCCGCATATCGGCGGATGGTGGAGACTTCAGGTGGTAATTTACTGATCTATCGGAGCGGTCCGCCAAACGGCGCCGATCATTTGCCTGCACTGCTGGCGCATGCCGACATGGTGGTCTGCCCCGTCGATTGCATAAACCACTACGCGTATTTCACTGTGAAGCGCTACTGCAAACGTTCTGGCAAGCCTTGCGTACTGCTCGATCGTTCCGGTCTGCCCACTTTTCGCAAGGGCGTTGAAACACTGTCTGCATTGGCAGCCGCGTCACTGGCAGTGAGCAGCGAGCCCGTTTAACCGCCATGAGTGATAGTTGCGCCGAGTGATGAGTTGCGCTTTGCTCCGCCCCTCTTACGGGAATCGTAACGCATATTGCGTGGATTCATCTATATAACAAATTCTTGAGATAACGATAATTAGCGCTGGAGAAAAAATGAGTTCCGGTTATGCAGGCAGAATTGTGGCGCCCATAGCTTTTATTATTATGGCCTTCTGGATGTCGTTGCCGGCGCAGGCGGCAGTGAGAGAATACTGGGTAGCTGCGGAGAAAACCTCGTGGAATTACGCGCCTTCCGGAAAGAACCTGATCAAGCCCGATACCGGGCTTGGAGTTTGGGGAACAACGCTTACGTACCCGAAATACCGCTATATCGGTTATACGGATGGGAGCTATACCAAGCCCTTGCCACAGCCTGCATGGACGGGTATTCTGGGGCCCGAAATTCGGGCCGTGGTGGGAGACACCATCAAGGTCCATTTTTTGAATAAAGCGGACAGGCCCCTGTCCATGCATCCGCATGGGATGTTCTACGACAAAAATAGCGAGGGAGCGGATGGATCTGGTATGGGGGCGAGTGTGCCGCCCGGTAAATCCTTTACCTATACCTGGGTTGCCGACGAGCCGGCGGGCCCCGGACCGGCGGACCCGTCATCGATCGTCTGGCTTTATCACTCTCATGTAATGGAAGAGGAAGAAGCGAATCTCGGTTTGGTCGGCACTATCGTCATTACCCGGAAAGGTATGGGGCGCTCCGACTCCGACCCGGCGCCACGGGACGTGGATCAGGAATTTACGACTCTGTTCATGATTTTCAATGAAGAGAATGGGGAAGAAAGCGGAATGAAGCACACCATCAACGGGCGTATTTTCGGCAACCTGGAGGGCTATGAAACCGGGTTGGGAAAGCGTGTCCGCTGGCATGTTGTCGCGCTGGGCAACGAGACGGACAATCATACCGTGCACTGGCACGGACAGACGGTACTCGACCATGGACGCCGCACCGATGTCGTCGAAGTGTTGCCCGCGAGCATGACTTCGGTCGACATGATTCCACGTTCGGCGGGCAACTGGCTCCTGCACTGCCATGTTGACGATCATATGATGGCCGGGATGTCTACCCGCTGGCGCGTGCTGCCATAAAAATGGCGGATGCAGCGCTCAAACTCGCCTGATACCCGGCTAATCAGTTCACGCATTTAAATAACTAAAAGGAAAAGCTTAATGAAACTCACGCGAATTATCCCTGCCGCGAGTGTCGCCATTGTAGGCAGCTTGCTCAGCTTCAATGTGACGGCCCATGCGCTATGGCTGGAGGGCGACAATGCGGAAGCCAGGCTTTATTTTGGCGAATATGCAGAAAACTTGCGTGAAACATCACCCGGCAGGCTGGACAGCATAGTTGAGCCGGTGGTAACGGTTGTCGACACGAAAGGTAAAGAGAAGCGGGTGGAAGCAAGCCGCGTGAATAATCACTTCGCCATACCCCTTATCAACGATCCCGCAGGCGCTACAGTACTGGTGCAGGCGCTCAAACAAGCCATACGCGAGCCGCAGGGCGAAATCCCTTCTCCGACGTATAGACGATATCTCTATGCGCGTCTTGGCAAAGGCGGCAGTTTGCCGCTCGATATACAGGATAACGGCAACCTGCTGCGCCTGACCTTCATGGGCAAGCCGGTACCCAAGGCCGAGGTTGTTGTTATCGCCCCGAATGGCTGGGAGAAACATTTGCGTACGGATGAGAAAGGGGAAACAACCTACACGCTGCTGGAACCGGGCCTTTATGTGGTCGAAGCGAAATACGAACTGAATAAGCCCGGGGAGTTCGAGGGCAAGGCATACGCTGTCGAAAGCCACAAGGCTACGCTTACTCTCTATAAATGAGTGCCTTGCAGTCAGACGGACAAGTAACCGCGCAAACTGCGGCGACCAGCGGTCATGCGAGCCCTGCGCAAAGCCTAGCCCAGCCTCACCCGGAACCGGCGTACGCGCCTACGCGTCCTGCCGAGCCGCGCGGTTACCTGTTTTTGTCGCAAGGGATGAAGCGAGGCCGTTTCCTTGTCTGGCTGCGCCGTACGCACGCGTGGATGGGATTGTGGGGGGCGGCGCTGGGCTTATTGTTCGGCACATCCGGCATCCTTCTAAACCATCGCAGCGAGATGAAAATTCCCCTTGCAGCGCAGCACGAAACTCACCATACGCTGACCCCTCCAGTAGGGAGTCTGGAATCACCCGAAGCGCTGGAAGCCTGGCTGCGCGAGAAATTCAAGTTGCCCCATGCCAAGTCCCGCATACAGAAGAAACCCGGCGGCCCGGTTCCGTGGGGCGGTGGACAGGTCATACAGCCTGAAAACTGGCGTGTTACGCTCACAGCGCCCAATCTCAGCGTGAATGCGGAATACTGGCGGGGCGATGCGGATACTCGTATCGAGCAGAAAGAAGCCAATGCCTGGGCGACTCTTGCCAACTTCCACAAGGGAAGCGGGATGTCAAACGTATGGATATTGCTCACGGACACGCTGGCGGGTGGTCTGCTGGTGCTCGCAATAACCGGCACCTTGCTGTGGAGTCGTCTGCATGGCCCGCGACTTCTGGCGGCAAGCTTGATTGGCACGACCCTTACCGCCACCGTCATTCTTGTTCTCACAACGCTGTCGCTGTCATGAGATTACATGTTTCCCTGTTGACGATGATCAAAGGTCGAGACGAGACGCTACCCATGTAAACCTGTATTTTTCTCTTGCGTCCGCAGGGGAAACCAACTTCCCATAGCCAGCCAAAGCCACCGTCGCCTGTAGCCAGCCAATAATTAAAATAACAGAGCGATTAATGAAAAATTTGCCTCAATTCGAATTTCGACGCGTCCATGTGGCCTTGTTACTGGCATGGGTACTTATACCAACGCACGCGGTAGCCCAGGAAAGCGCGGGCAATCCGGAAAAAAACGCCGATCCAGAAAAAACGGAAAAAAAAGCCGCGCTGCCGGAAATAAAGATTACGACTGGCCGGGTCCGTCCCGGCACAATCGAGGATGTGGCGACGACGGGAAGCAAGACAGACACGCCATCGCGCGATATCCCCGCTACTGTTAACGTTGTTCCCGCCTCCTTACTGCGGGAGCAGGGTGTCACCGAAATGAATGATGCGATGCGCAACGTCAGCAGTGTCCAACCGCTCATGGGCGGCGGTTATGGATTTGCCAACAGTTTTACGTCGCGCGGATTATCACTGAGCTTTTTGCGCGACAATATTCCTGATGGGGGCCATCAAAACAACTATTTCCGCACGATGTACGATGTTGATCGCATTGAAGTATTAAAAGGCCCCGGCTCTGCGCTTTTCGGCGTAGCGGGTCCTGGCGGCAGTATCAATATGATCACCAAACAGCCGCGAAATGATTTCAGCTTGTCCGCCGGTACCATGCTGGGTAGTTTCGGAACACGTAACGGATATGTCGACGTGACCGGCGCTATCCCATATGTGCCGAATGTGGCGGGACGTCTCATTGCGGATATAGAGCACACCGACGGATTCCGGGGTCTGGAGCGAAATATTGTCGAAGCTTCCCCCAGCTTCATCTGGCGTATTGCACCGGATAAAACACTCCTGGTTGACTACGACCATCGCGAAATCAAAATCAAGCCGGATAATTACGGGATACTCTTTGATTTCAATTCCAATATAGCGAACGTTTCCCGGGAGACGCGCTATTACAGCGCATTCAACAAGACGGACCATACCATCAACCGTCTTGGCCTGACGCACCACTGGGCAATATCCGACACTTTGAGCATGCGCACCGCCTTCGTATACGACGCCAGGACTCTGGAGTTACTGCGCAATGCAGGCGGCAACCAGGGTAACAGCGACGGGGAGAGCACTGGACGAACTGCCTATCAGCAGTTCGATAATGCCGGGTACACCACGTTCCAGAATGAGGCCATATGGAAAACGAGCACAGGTCCCGTCAAGCACACCTTTCTGGGTGGTTTCGAATACAAGAACGTTGACATTAATGCGGCTCGCTCTACCTACGTTTTCGATCCCATAAACATTTTTAACCCGGTAGTGGAAACGTCACTCAACCAAGCAGTCAGGAGTGCGCTTACTTTCGATCGCCGGATCAGCAGCGATCAGGTCTCGTTTTATGCCCAGGATCAGATCGATTTGACCAATCAGTTCAAGCTTCGCCTCGGAATCCGCCATGACCTGGTGGATTACAGCGACAAAGGCCTGCAAAGAGCAAACCCAACAGCGGAGGTATCAACCACTAGCTATCGAGAAATAGTGCGATCGAAGTCCATGACCACCTACTCTACCGGGGGGAGTGTACCAGCCCACTCAAAATCTCGCGTTTTATGTCGGCTACAGTACGGGCGCTTTCATCAATCTTTCAACCGAGTCGCAAGCGCTCTCCACGGCTCCCGAAACTTCGGACCAGATCGAAGTCGGCGCAAAAACAATGTTTTTTGATGGCAAAGCAGATTTGAACGTGGCTTTGTTTCAAACTAGCCGTAACAATTATTTCGTCACTTTGCCGGGTTCCGGCGGTATACCAACTCAGGATGGCAAAGACCGGTCACGGGGGGTAGAAGTATCCCTCGGCGTGAGGCCGGTTAACGGTTTTAGCATCATCGGTACCGGGGTGTGGATGGATCCGGAAAATCTGGCTAACAATGTGGCCACCAACGCGGTACTTGAAATTACGAGAAGCGTCCACGGAACCCGCCCAACCGGGGTTGCAACCCACATGGGTAACCTTTGGACTACGTACCAGATACAGAACGGCCTAGCGCGTGGCTTGATGTTCGGATTCGGCGTCACGTACAAGGGCGATGCTTATGCTGACAGCTTGAATCTTCTGAAGGTGCCATCTTATGTCGTGTTGGATGCGGCCGTATCTTATCGGATCAAGAGAGTTGATCTCGCCCTCAACATAAAGAACCTGACGGATGAAACCTACTATATCAATCCCACATTTTCGGGCGCATTGCCAGGTAATCCGTTGAGCGCGTTCGGTTCCATTCGTTTTAATTTCAATTAGGAATCATATGGGAAGGGGGTCTATTAGTAGTGTAAGCGATACGACTCCCACCCATGATTCAGGCGAACCGCGACACAAACAGGTTTACTGGATTCAGGGTCAAGCCCGGAATGACGAGTTCTCTCTTTTTTTGCTGAACAAACAGGTCTGCTAACCCCACTGCTACTTCATCGTTTAACGGTGAATGTCCTGCTGTCATCAGCGCGCTCGCGCTAAGACGTCCTCTATCTTTTTTGCCTGATCAGTCGTTTCGGGGCCTACTCCGTTTCGGTCTACTCCTATGATAAAAAACATATCAGGGAGCGGGAGCCAGAACGCAAGTCGGGTAGAAATCCCCGGAAGTTATCGTAACAGCATTCCGTTTTATGCAGGAATTTGCCGGAAAATGCACCTTCAGCGCGACCCTGTGCTGAAGCGCGAAACCCGCTCCCTGTAAAGGTTTCAGGCCAATATCCCCCGCTTGGTCCTGTAAGATTCTACAGCTATTCCGAGTTCCGGTTCCGTTGTCTCATAGCACCGTCATAAACAACGACGGGTGCAAAAAATGGGACAAATTATGCTTGCTCAACACGGGAACGGTTCATTGGATCAACAGGCGGCGATGGGAATGTATCGGCTCCGGCACGAAGTTTTCCATGACAGGCTGGGCTGGGAGGTTACCAACGATAACGGAATGGAGCATGACGAGTTCGATCATGCTGATCCGGTTTATGTCCTGGCGAAGGGGGATGAAGATGAGGTGCTGGGTTGCTGGCGGCTGCTTCCCACCATGGGCCCCAACATGTTGAGGGATACTTTCCCGCAACTATTGCATGGACAACCGGCGCCTCAGCAGCCCGACGTGTGGGAGTTGAGCCGGTTCGCGGTTACGGTTCCGAAATATGAAAGCGCGGGATTCGGCTTCAGCGATATTCCGGTGAAAATGATGCAAACCTTGTTTCTCTTTGCAAGGCATAACAAGATCAAGCGTTACGTCACCGTTACCACCGTTGCCGTCGAGAGGCTGATACGCAAGCTTGGCGTCAATGTCTCGAGGCTCGGGGCGCCCATCAAGATTGGCCGGGTTCTAACCGTGGCGTGTTATATCGAAATCGATGCGATTACCGAATTTGCCTTGTTCGACACGCTCCCCGAAAATGCGCAAAGGAAAGCGGCATGAATATTTTACTGGTTGGAGAAAAACAGGATACGCGTCAGATTCTGCAACTGTTGCTTGAGAAATCAAAACACAGGCTGGAGCGGAAGTCGCTGGATAGCTTTCCCGAGCCGGACCTGGGAGCCTACGATATGGTGGTCGTCGATGGCGCAGTGCACAATTGCACGCAGCAGGTGAACCTGCTGCAATGGATACGGGAAGCAAGACGGCGCTACCCGCACCTCCCGGTGGCCGTAATGAATAACGTTGGGCCTAACGTAGTCTCCGAAGGTCACGAAGTGGGCCATGACACTCTGCACACTTGCGGCGTTTTTGAATCGGGCAATGGCTCCTTGAATATGCGCTGCCGCTTGCGTGAGATCGCGCTGGGAGAGACTGCCGCCCTGATGCGTGATGAGTGCGAGCGTCCATTATTGGAGCCGATAACTTTCGAGTATTCGGGATCGCAGCAAAATATTGGTTGAATACAAGAAGAACGGCTGGAGGCGGAGGGTGGAGGCAAAACGATTGTTTTAAAAATGCCATAAAACTTTCATTGCACCGTAATCTGCTGCGGGTAGTCTGAACACGTTTGGCGAGATTTCAAAAATGGTTTCGCAAAGATCTGCTCACATAAGGAGGTAACATGAAATTCCCCCTACCCGAGTTAATGATACCGTTATCGGCACTCTGGGAAACCTCTCGAGCCAGGAATACCCGGCGAGGACGTGCTGCACCACCCGGCGGAGACCTGAGTGCTGACCTGACCCACCCTATCTGCACGGAAGGTGACGCCGTGATGGCGTCGCTGCCATTGGCGCCCGGTAATCGGCAGGTGGCCGGCGGTTCTGAGTCAAGGGGGCCAACGCACTATCGCACTTCGCCTCGGCTCAGAAGTAAAAAGAAGCGATTTGGATGAGGTTCGAATAATGCCCATTTCAACCTGGCCCGCTGGCGTTACAAAGATTTTCTTTCCGAAGACGTTTCGGATCTTTTTGCCTGTAAGGGGCCATATCGCGAGCCGCGATGGGTTCGGCCATGAACCACACCCATGTTCTGGCGCGCGCATAAGGTACCTTGCCAATGACTAGCCAGATGGAAGAGGCGAGTGCGAATCTGGCTGAAGGCGCATTGCAACCAGCAAATCCGCCAGTGTTGCCTGATGCGAATAACGTCGCAGTTCTTCCCTCCCTGACGGCGTTTCGGAAATCTGATCAAGTCGTGGATGAGGAAGAAAATGAGGTTGACCTGATGATCCAGTTAAGCGGCATGGTTTACAACAGCATGCAACTCGGCGAGTGATTCGAGTTTTTGCTTGTAACGATCACTTCACATTTGCGCTGCGCGTCCCTGACCGATCACGCAAGTAATTAACTCTTCGGGACCTCGTAAATACCGGTTTTACCCGTCCGGCGCAGCATTTTGTTGACACTGTCCGCATGCATTTCTTCCTCGACGATGAGGCCGCGCGCATAATCTTCCAGCAATACCGATTTGCCTTGCGTCAGTTCCAGCAGTTGGTAATAGGCCGCGCACGACTCACTTTCATGCGCCAGCGACTCCCTGAGAATGTCGCCGATATCATGCTGGTGCGTTTCCAGCAGAGGCCCAATCGAAAGCGAGGGATATCCACCGAGCAGAGTAACGAGTTCGCCCGCTTTGTGGGCATGCAGCAAACCCTCTTCCGCTTGTTCCTTGAGCCATTCCACCACTGGAATGCGATTGTAGCCGTAGACCATCAATGAATAATGCGTATACCGCACCACGCCGGCAAGCTCCAGCTCCATGATCTTGTTCAACAGCGCAATAGCCTTGTCTTTATCGAAGTCCATGAGTTTCTCCTCTATCTCCGCTAGGGCAAGAATTCCGGGCGCGCGCGGCCTATCTCATACCCGGCAATCCGCTACATCCCGCTTGTAGACCGCCGCTTCCTTTTTCGCTTTCGCAGCACTCATCGCAGGACGCCGCGTTTCACAGCGTCTCCGCATGCGTGCCGAGATATTCGGCCACCCCTTCCGGGCTCGCCTTCATTCCCGGGTCCCCCGTTTTCCAACCGGCCGGGCAGACTTCGCCGTGACTTTCATGAAACTGCAACGCATCAACCATGCGCAGCATTTCGTCCACGTCGCGTCCCAGGGGAAGATCGTTGACGACCTGATGCCGCACGACGCCGCTTTTATCAATCAGGAAAGAGGCGCGCAGGGCTACATGGTCTGGATGACTCACGCCGTACGCGTGCATGATGTCTCCCCCCACATCGGATACTAAAGTAATGCCAACCGGACCGATGCCGCCTTTATCCACAGTTGTATTACGCCAGGCGTAATGTGTGAACTGGGAATCTACGGAAACACCGATTACTTCCACGTTACGTTTGCGAAACTCCCCCACCCGGTGGGAGTGGGCGATAATTTCCGAAGGGCAGACAAATGTGAAATCAAGCGGATAAAAAAACAGCACTGCATATTTGCCGGAAATTTCGGTATGAAAGTTGAAAGTGTCATTGAAGGTGCCATCCGGCAGGACAGCAGGCTTGGTAAAGTCGGGTGCGAGATGGGTGACGAGCACGGACATTGATTTTCTCCTTTCTGATTGGTTGATATCGCCGCATTTTCTATGGTCATCCAAAATGCGGCCGGGCAGTCACTGCGTGCCTTTTTCCTCGAGTCCTGGCAGCCCTACTAGCTTAGACTATCTTGGCTTTATACTCCATACGCCGGACTTTCATCTGTGCGGCTTACCGCATAGGATTTTCGATTCTTGCGTGCAGGTCTAGAAATTGTAAATCCACTGATTCAGCAGATTACGTGCCGCATCGGGAATTTCGGATGCGGTCATTCCCACGGGCCCACCATGCAGTGTCTGCAATACGTCCGCTGCGGCTCCGTGCAGATAAACGGACAGCAACAGCGAATTTTCGGGGCTTAGCCCTTGCGTCAAAAAAGCGCCGGTCATGCCAGACAAAATATCGCCGGTACCCGCACTGCTCAGGCCGGGATTCCCGCTCGTGTTGATGTAGCGTTTGCCACCCGGCATAGCGCAAATACTGCCTGCGCCCTTCAACACCACGCAGCAGTTGAAACGTTCCGCGAGATCTGCCGCGGCGGACATACGATCACTTTGAACCATTGAAATATCCGAATTCAGCAGACGTGCGGCTTCGGCCGGATGAGGCGTGAGAATAGAAGAAGCTTTGCGTTCCCGTAGCAAATCGGCGATTCGGGAGTGGCTGGCGACAAGATTTAAAGCGTCTGCATCCAGCACCAGAGGCAGATCCGATTCCAGCGCGCAACTCAGCCAGAAGCAGGCGTCGGGGCCTGTCCCGAGCCCTGGGCCGGCAATCAGACAATTCAGATTATCCAGCTTGAATAGCTCGTGGATCGGGCGCAGCATTAATTCCGGCTGCGCGGTATCCACACCGAGCGCATTGCCGGCAATCAGGCCGAGATAGACGCGGCCCGCGCCCAGCTTCAACGCTGCCGTTCCAGCAAGAAGCACAGCCCCGATCATTCCTGCCGATCCGCCGATTACGCCAATGCTGCCAAACATGCCCTTGTGACTATCGGCGGGGCGTGGCGGTGGCAGGAGTTTTTGCACGTAAGCTTGATCCATCATCCATGAGCTGGGTTCATTCAACGACGGCACATCAAGATCGAGGTCGCGTAAAAATATTTCTCCGCAGTAATCGGGGCCGTGATGCGTGAGGAGGCCGGCTTTGAGGCCAATGAACGTGACGGTCATGGCGGCCTTGACCGCTGCGCCGCGCACCTTGCCGGTATCACTGCCCAGGCCGCTGGGAACATCCAGCGCAAGCACCGGCAGCTTCATGCTGTTAACGGTATTGATAAGGGCGAGATATTGATCTGTCAGGTCACGCCCGTTGCGCTGATCGAGGCCAATGCCGAACAAACCATCTATAAGCGCATCCCACACTGTGCTTTCGGGGATGTCCGGAAGTATTTCTCCGCCTGAGGCGAGCCAGGCATCGAGCATTTGCTTCGCGTCATCAGACAGGTTTGCGCGCTGGCCAGTAAACACCAGTGTGACCTCGTACCGCCACGAGCGCAGATGACGGGCGACGGCGAAGGCATCGCCACCATTGTTACCGGGGCCTGCCAGAACCAGCACCCTGGTTCTGCCGTGGGTCAGCAGCTTGTCCCGCGCGACCTCAGCTGCGGCCAGGCCAGCTTTTTCCATTAAAAGAGGCGGATCAGGCAAAGCAGCGGCAAGCCGCTCGATTTCACGGATTTCCGCAGTGGAGTAAATGGCGGTGGAATTATGCTTTGGTGAGCTCATGATGAATGTTGATCGTTTAAATTTTTGCGGCTGCCATGCTCCGGCATCAATGCTACCTACCCAACTGACAGATCCCCGCGCCAACAAGTTATTGCAAAATCTAAGCCCTTGAAATTCATAAGCTAACTCACTGAACACAACTGATTTGCTATTTCAATTATATGGTCTATAAAAAAGTAGCGGTGTTTTGCCCCCGTTCGTGTCAAAGGACGTCTTCTATTTATAAGCAGATCCACACTTTCTTTTATGGGCCACCAAGTCTACCGAAGAGTACAAGTGAAACTCCGGAGTGATATCCGGAATTGCTGGGAATTTTCGAATCAACCAAGCCTTTTTCGATATCTGTACCGCTATCGGTTTTCTGATAGACACGCCGATCAACGAGGAATCAGCAATGGCAACCAAGTACCTCAGTAATTATTATAGTTACAAAGTCGTCCCGCAGGTTTTCGGCTTCCAGGTGACCGAAGTTGATCCGGAAGTGGCACTGGAAAAACAGGTGCAGGGGCATCTTGCGAATGGGCATCGTTATTTTTTCCAGGACGAGTTCCAGAACGCCCTGAGTGAGTATCAGACAGCCTACTCCCTGCTGCACAAGTTCCTTCATCCCTATTTCCCGGTCAACGTCACCGCAATCGCTACCTCGGTGCTCAAGCAGATGCAACTGACGGACGTGATGGTTAGCGCTGCCGCTCAGGTTGCAAAGTACCGCTCTGCCGTCGCAGACCGCCCCATAGTGTCACCCGGTAATCCGCCGCAGGAAATCTCGTCCATCGTGCAGAAGTTCGGCGGCACGGGCAGCACTGTTGTGGCATCGCCTGCGGCCATCCTTTACGAACAAGCTTCTACGTATCTTCAGGCTGGCGCTACCGCCGAAGCCCGGCCCATCATTCAGCAGGCGCTCGAACTCAATGGGGGAAGGGACCGAGAACTGGAATCGAATCTCATGGTCGCGTCCGGCATAGCGGCCGTGCAGCAAAGCGAATTCGATAACGCTCGCGACAGTTTCGCGAAAGCATTCCAGTTGGCGCAGCGTCCGGGCGTGAGCATAGAGCCGGGAATCATACCCGGCATGCCCGGCGCCGTGGGCGCACCCGGAACACCTGGCGCAGCTGCCGCCGCAGCGCCAGGGCAAACGCCGCAAACCCCGGAGCTCGGGGCAATCAGCAATAACCTCGGCGTCGTGGCGGCCTTGACCGGGGATGCACGCAGTTCCGGTGCTGCTTTCCAGGCGGCGGGAGACTCCGTTCCCCTGTCGTTTGGGCGCACGCTTTCGCAACCGCTCAATCCTGGTACAGCTACGGCGATGCAAAGACCGATGGGCAGTGAGGGGCTCGGCCTCATCCTTAACTCGCCATCAGGTTCCAACCAATATCTGAACGTATCGCCGACAGTTTCCCTCGCCAGCGGCGCTCAGCAATTCGGAGTCTTCAAAGGCGACCAGACCATCAGTGTCGATCTCCAGGGCAACGCGGCCGCAAACCTGACTGCAAGCATCTACCAGCCACGAATCAATGCAAGCACACTCGCGGCACTTGCTACTTTCGAAATCATCGAAACCAATTTCATCGCCTATATTCCACACACCTACGGCTTCACCATTCCGTTGAGTCTTGGCGATTGTCATCTGGAGCTGGGCGATTATGAAGAAGCTATCACCTGGTACGAAAAGGCTCGCGACTATCAATACCTGAACCAGGCCATTGAAGCCCCGATGGTTTGGCTGAAGCTGGCCAATGCATACACGCGGTGGGGTAATTTTCTGTTCGAATCGGGTGAGAAGGCCGAAGCCAGAACGAGGTACGAACAGATCATCCGTCTGACCGATCCCATCCTTGATCCGGCTTCGGCGCTCTACAAGTCGCCGGTATTCGATGGACTTACGGCGCAGGTACAAGCCATTCTCGCCGCGCCACAGCCCTTGGATGCCGAAGTGCACAACCCGTCCATCGCAGCAGTGGTATTGCTTGCAAAACTCAACATTCAGAACATCGAGGATGGGATCGACTTTCCATTACTCAGCCTGGCGCGCGAGCAGATCCCGGTATTTCGCTTCGACTATTTGCAAAATACCGCGCGCTATTTCGCCGAGCATGCGATTCAGGCGGAGCGGACTTACATCAATTTCAAGACCAGCGCCGAGCAGGAGGAATTCCAGCGGTCGATGCTGGAGAATGCGGTCGACCTGGAGGCCGCTAACGAACAACTCGAGATCAAGAAAGTTGAAATTGCGCAAGAACAGAAGGAAGCAATCGAGGCGAACCAGGCCTATGCGAATACGCAGCTCGAAAACGCAAGGGATTTGAAAACGGAATATGCGGATGTGAGTCTCGAAGAGATGGCTTTGGACTCCGAGATCACGTATGTCGGCGCGCCTACGACCGAATACGACTTCTCGGGCTATGAGGAGTACGGCATCTCGAACGGAACCCACCGTGTCGACGAAGTGCTCCGTACGCTGACACAGCGTCGGAGCGAGATCTCGCGCGAGTTCGAGCTCAATAACATGGATCGCCGGATCAGCGAGCTGGAGGCTGCGAAGAAAGTCGCGGATGAGCAGGTGGACATCGCAACCAAACAGAAGGAGGCCGCCGATATCCAGAAGGATATCGCCACGCTGCGCAAGCAGCAGGCCGAGCAGCAGCTCGCCCTGTTCGACTCGCAGGAGTTTACGCCTGACCTCTGGAACCGCTTGGCGAACGAGATTCGCCAGATCTCCCAGTCATACCTCAGCCAGGCTATCGTGATAGCCCGGCTGATGGAACAGGCTTACGAGTACGAGGTCGGCAAGGCGGTCAATATCATCAAGCCATCGTATGTCCGAAACGACCTCGCCGGGCTTCTGGGCGGCGATTTTCTGCTTCAGGACATCGATTCGTTCACTTTCATGCGGATTATCCTCGGCGAGAAAAAACAGCCGATGAAGGAAATCATCTCTCTGGCGGATCGCTACCCGGTTCAGTTCCTCCGCGATTTTCAGCGGACGGGGACCATGGGTTTCCGTACCGAGCTGAGCGATTTCGACCGGAACTACCCCGGCGCCTACCTGCAGCGCATCAAGCGCGCCGAGGTGATTGTCGAGGGGTTGATCGGCCGCGGTGGAATACACGCGAGCCTGACCAACACGGGACTCTGCCTGTCGCGAATGCGCGATGGGGGCATCAAGATGCGGCTGCTACAGCCGGAAACGCTGCTGGTGTCGCAATACCGCATCGCGGCGGATGCCGTGATCTTCACGCCGGATGTCGAGATGCTGGGAATCTTCGAAAACAGCCCGGTCTCAACCTCATGGGTATTCGAGCTCAATCCTGCGGCAAACGACATCATCCTGAACTATATTACCGACATAAAGCTCGTGCTCTATTACGAATCGTTTTTTGATCCGAACCTGAAGCCAAAGGTGCTGGAAGAACTCGCGGTCGAGCAGATGAATGCCGGGCGCCGCACCGTCGCACTCCGGTACGAGCTTTTCGATGAGTTCTTCGCGTTCCAGGATACCGGCGAGGTGACGTTCACGCTTCGATCGACCATGCTTCCTTTCTATCACCTGGATCCGCGCGTACGCGAACTTACGTTCCTGATCGAAACGGACGAGGGCGTAACACCCGGGAACCTGGTCGTCAAGGTATCCACCGCCGATGGCACTGCGGCCACCCAGACCACGACCGCGGACGGCGCGCTTTCGACGGGTGGGTCGAACCCGCTCAATGCATTCATCGGCAAGCCGTGGTTGCAGGAGTGGAAGATTGTGATTCCGATGGCGGAGAACCAGGCCCGGTTCGATGCCGGCTTTGAATGGTCGCAAGTGCAAAATATCGTAATGACTGCGGAGTACGAGTTCACCCCCCGCCGCATTCCCGGCCAGCCATACCTGTTGCTGCTGGATCGCTTCGATGCGGACACGCTTGCGGATTTCGACATTGTCGACGATCCGCAAGCCACGGTCTCCGCGCCCTCGGAGTGGGTCTTCAATGCTGAAGCGCGTCGCATCGATCAGCTGTCGGATATACATGGGGGTGCGTTCGGAGCCGGCGCGACCGGACCTGACAAGCCCGGTACCTATCTCGTTCGGAAAACAACGGCCGAACTGCCGGCGGTTCAGAATTGCATCGTGGCCGTCGACGTCAGTTCGGAAGACAACGATGGTATCGGCGTGGTGTTCCGCTGGCAGGACGCGGACAACTTCTATTACTTCCTGATGGACCAGCAGCGCAACTATCGGCGGATGGGCAAGAAGGTCGCCGGCGTATTCCAGGAACTCGATACCGCCGCACTCGATGCGACTCACGGATACGACGCCGGTACAAGCTATTCGTTGAAGGTACGCATCAGTGGAACGCAGTTGAACGCGTACCTGAATGACGAACTGGTCTTGTCGGGGCAGGATGCATCGCTTACCCGACGCAGGGCGTGCCGGGCTTTTCTGCTGGGGCAGCGCGGGAGCACACTTCGACAACTTCCGCATCGTCGATCTCTGAAATAAAGAGGATAGCCTGTGGCCAACAAATCGCCTGTCAATCGTCAATCTGCGTCCAATCCGGCCGGCGGCGGCGACGTTCGCGGTCTCGGCGAGACGTTTCAGCCGGACCTGAACTCCGGCGTCGGCAACTATCGGGTTCCGCTCGACCTGTTGCCGGGCATCCGGAATTTCCAGCCCAGCCTTGCCCTCGGCTACAGTACCGGCGCCGGCAACGGTGCCTGGGGCTCTGGGCTGGTCTCTACCTTTTGCCGCCATCAGCCGCCGCACGTTTCGGGGCACACCCTCCTACAGGGACGACGATACATTCCTGTTCGCCGGACAAACGGAACTCATCCCCGTGGGCTCCGACAACTTCAGGGCGTCAATCGAGAACGGATTCGAGCAGTTCAGCCGCACGGCGTCCGGTTGGCAGGTCACGGAGAAGTCCGGCATGCGCCACATCTTCGGGACTACGGCCGAGAGCAGGGTCGAATTCGACGATAATGGAACGACCCGGGTTTTCGCATGGCTTATCGAGCGTACAGAGGACACCGCGGGCAACACCATCACATACCAGTATCGAACGGAACAAGGCCAGCGATATATCGAGGAGATTCGCTACGCCGTCTATGTGATCCGGTTCGAATATGAGACCCGCCCGGACCCGTTCTCGGATTTTCGCAGCGGGTTTGAGCTACGCACCGCCCTTCGTTGCTCACGTGTCACGCTCCACGTCGAGCCGCTGGGTCCCGCGGCTGTGCGGACGTGGATGCTGGCGTACGATACCGAGCCTTTCTCGGGTTTGTCGCTTCTTCGGTCGATCACTTTTTCGGGTCATGATCCGGAAACGGGGGAGTCGGCGTCACTTCCACCACTGCAATTTTCCTATACGGAATTTGCGCCTTCCAGCCGCCGTTTGAGAAAGTTCGTGGCCGAAGCGGGCGCCGTGCCGCCCGGCCTAGACCAGCCGAACCTGGAACTGATCGATCTGGACGGCCGTGGTCTCCCCGGTATTCTGTCGATTGAAAACGGCGTGGCGCGATACTGGTCCAATACGGGTGGACTCAGGTGGGGACCCCCCCGCTCCTTGCCACAATTCCCTGCCGTTTTCTCTACAGCTGAAGATCGTGTGCAATTCGCCGACATGGACGGAAACGGCGCGGCGGATGTACTGGTCGGCAGCGGAACACTGAGCGGCTTCTATCGCAATGAAGGAACCGGCGCTTTCGCCGATTTCAACCAGTACGTCCGGCAACCGCAGCTAGCTTTTGAAACCGGTGGTTTGCAGTTGATGGATGTCAATGGCGATGGTCTCGTTGACGCGGTGCATGACGGTAGCACCGGTCTTCAGGTATACGACAATCTGGGGTCCGCAGGGTGGAAACCTCCGAGACTGGTGCCAAAGGACGACCTGCCGACGCCGGTTCCTAATCTATCTTCCGGCGACCCCCGCGTCCGTGTTGCCGAAATCAATGGTGACGGACTAGCGGATGTGGTGTTATTCAGCAGTGGGTATTTCGAATACTGGCCCTCGCGCGGCGGAGGCCACTTCTCCGAGTCGCGCAAGATGACCGCCGCGCCGAGATTCCCGTATCCGTTCGATCCGGCGCGAGTGTTCATTGTCGATATCGACGGGGATGGCCTGGCCGATGTCGTTTTTGTAGGTTATGACGAGGTAACGTACTGGATCAATCAGTCGGGGAACTCGTTCAGCGCTCCGCAGACGATTCGCTACACCCCGCCAACCTCGCGCGCCGACACCTTGCGAATCGCCGACATGAGCGGAACCGGAACGGCGGGGATCTTGTGGACGAGTCCGTATCCGGACTATCGCTACCTTGACTTCACCGGCGATGTGAAGCCCGGGCTGCTTTCGCGCATTGATAACGGCCTTGGCCGCATCACGGTCATCGAATACACCACCTCGACAGGAGAAGCGACGCGTGACCGCGAGCTGGGGGAACCATGGACGTCATTTCTTCCGTTTCCCGTGCAGGTGGTCTCCGCCGTCACCGTCGATGATTCGATCAGTGGTCTGCACAACGTGACCCGCTACCGTTATCACGAAGGCCACTACGATGGGCATCGGCGTGAATTCGACGGATTCGGCCGATCCGAGCAGATTGAAGAAGGCGATGACTCGATTCCTTCGTGTCGAACTGTCTTTCATTACCACACTGAAGCTTCGGGACGGCCGGCCATTCCCGATCCCGAGCTTCGGCGTAGCCTGAAACGCAAACTTTTTCGGGTAGAGGTATTCGGAGAAGACGGCGGCCCGCTGGCCTCGGCCCCATATAGAGTGGAGGAAAGCCGATGGACCGTACGTGTCGAGCAGACGCTGCCGGATAGCAGGCGAGTTCTGTTCCCCTTCATTGAGGAGACGACCACGTCGACGTTCGAGCGCACGCCCGATGCCCGGATCGAGCGGCGCCTGCTCACGTTCGATATGTCCGGAAATGTGACAAGCGAAGAGCGTCGTGGGGAAGGAGGAACCAGCGCACCTGTCGTCGTAACGACCCACGCCGAATACGCACTGGACCCGACAGGGCGCGTTCGCGACCGCGTCTCCCGCATTGTCCAGCGTGACGGCGACGGCAATTTACTCAATGAAGTGCGCCAATATTATGACGGTGCCGCATTCCAGGGCCTGGCGCTCGGCCAGGTCACAAATGGGCTGCTCACCCGCACCGAAAAGGTTGCGCTGCACAAGGATGTGGCCGCGTCCACATACGGCGCCCATGAGCCTGACTTTGCCGCCTTGCAGTATCACGACGGAGAAGACCAGGATGGCAAGCCCGCCTGGCTGTACGATCATAGACGGGTCAGCCTCGATGAGCGCGGCAACGTGCTGGTCAGCCGGGATGCACGCGGGAACGATACGATCTACACCTTTGACGAGTTCGGCCTGTTTGCCACATCGATCACCGATGCAAAAGGTTTTGTCGCGACGGTCGAGCACGATCTCCGGGTAGCGAGGCCCAGGCGGATGGTGAATCCTAACGGCGGCGTGACCGAGTCGCGCTACGACCCCTTGGCCCGTATCGCCGTAGTAGTGGCGCCCGGCGATACGCTCGCGATCCCCACCGTCACCTATTCATACGAGACCGCGACGCTGCCCGCGCTTCGCGCTGCCCATTATCGCGTCCTTTCGGGTGATACCCGTACCATCTCCGTCAACGAGTATCTTGATGGAGCCGGAGCGCTGTTCCAGCGCCGGACCGAGCATGACGGCAATACCGTATCCGTCAGCGGGCAGGTCGTTCCCAATGCCCGGGGTAAAACAGCCGAAAAATTTGAATCCTTCTATGCCGAAGGATTGGAGTTCCAGCCGTATTCGGCTGATCCTTCCGCGCCACGGCGCAGCTTCTTCTTCGACCCATTGGGCCGCGCGATCCGCACATTGCATCCGGATGGCGGCCAATCCGGCGCGGAATATGGAACGTTTGACACGCTGTTTTCGGATGCAGGGGATAACGACCCTGCCATGGCGGATTCGTTCGGGACACCGCGGCGCGAGATCTACGACGCCTGGTACCGTTTGGTGGCAGTAGAAGAGCGGGACCAGACCTCGGTCCGCACCACCAGCTACGAACTTGACGCCACCGGCCGTTTGCGGCAGATCACCGATCCCCGCGGGGTGGTCCTTAGCCGCATCACTCGCGATCTTACGGGACAGGAGATCTCGATCGATCACGTGGATGCGGGCCGTCGCCTGCTGGCTTATGATGCCGCCGGCAACCTCGCGCTGCAGGTGGATGGGGCCGGCGAGCCGATCAATCGCAGCTACGATGAACTGAATCGCATCATCGGGACGGCTTATGGAGGAGCCGAGCCGGAAACCTACTTCTACGACGCCGGGACAGGCGCAAATCTGACGGGCCGGTTGGCACGCTCGATCGACCCCGCCGGCGAGACCACCTACAGCTACGATTCCCGCGGCAATGTAGTCGAGCGCTCGCGCATGGCGCCGGGCCAGACCGAAGCACTGACGCTGACCTATTCATTCGACCGCATCGGCCGCATGACCCGGTTGACCTACCCCGATGAAGCCGCCATTGATTTCGAGTATTACTCGGGATTTCTGCTTCGGCGCATTCCGGGATTTGTGAACGCAATCGAATACACAGCCGCTGGTGTGCGAACGGGAATGGATTATCAGAACGGGGTCCGGACTGAATACGGCTATGATCCGGCTTCTCTTCGGCTGCGGGAAATCCGGACGTTCCGGCCCGATACGGGAGCCGTGTACTTTCATACCCGTTACGATATCAGTACGGTCGGGAACGTTGCGTCAATCGAGGATCTGCGGCCCGGTACGCCGGGATTTGTGCGGACGCAGAGCTTCGGATACGATGCATTCCACAATCTGCTGGAGGCTTCCAGTCCCGATCCGGCGGCAGGGTACTCGCATGTCTACGAGTATGACGCGGCGGCAAATTTTATTCGCAATCCGCTAATCAGTCCCAACCCGCTCTTGTATGAAAACAACGGCAACAGCAACCGGCTGAGCGGCTACGTAGATAGCGACGGCATTACTCCCGTTAATCTGTTCGGGTACGACCTGAACGGCAACGTCGTGTCCATGCCCGGGCGCACCCTGACGTTTGACGCGAAGCAGCAACTCGCGCGGGTGCAACTGGATAGCGGCGCTGATGTCGCTTTTTTCTACGACCATAAAGGTGTGCTGAGCCGGCGCGAAGCGACCGAAGCCGGTTCGACGGAAGTGACGCACTACGTTGACAACCTGTTCGAGTCGCGGGATGGTTCGGACATGCGCTGGGTAATGGCGGGAGACCTGCCGGTGGCCCGTATCTCCGGCGGGACGACCGTATTCATACACAACGATCATCTGGGCAGCGCGGTCATCTATACCGATGCGGATGGCGGCCTTTTGACCGAGGCCGCGTTCCACCCTTTCGGAAGCGTGCTCATTGCGCCGTCCGGTACACTGCCCGCCCGCGTTCGCGACGAAAAAGCTGGATGCGGATATCGGCTTGTACTACTTTAACGCGCGCTGGTACTCGCCGGCGATGGGACGCTTCATTTCCCCCGATCCGCTCTACCTGTACCAGCCGGAACAGGGGCTTCAGGAACCGAAGCGCCTGAACCCTTACGCATACGCCGGCAATAATCCGGTGCGCTATGTCGACCCGAGCGGGCTCGGCTTCTGGGACGTGCTGGGCGCGATTGTTATCGCCATTGCCGTGGTAGTGGCCGTCGTTGCCGTTTCGGTGCTGACCTTCGGAGTCGGGACCGCGATCGGGTTCGGAACGCTCCTGGCTTATGCCGCTGTGGCGGGGCTCGCGGGCGCCGCAATTGGCGCTGTCGTTGGCGGCATTGCCTACGGCAGTTGGGAAGGCGCATTGCGCGGCGCGCTGATCGGATTTACCGCAGGCGCGAATGCCATGATCGGCGGCATGATCTTCGGGCCGATTATCGGCGCCGCGCTTGGCGTCATTACCTTCCTGTCGGTCATACCGCCGGTGGCAAAGAGCGATGTCTACCAGGGCATACTTGGCTGGACCAGCTATCTGATGCCGATGAGCTGGCCGGGCCATGCGATTGGGCTTACCTTGTTCGCCCTGAATGTCGTCGGGTACCTGGTTACGTTCGGGCAGGTGGATGCGCTACGGATTCGAGATATGCAGGTTGACTGGAAAACGGGAAACATTTTCACGGTGGGCGGATGGGTCGGCCAGCTGGACGGGAGAGCGTTCAACTTCGGCGCATTCAGTTTCGTGAACACATCCCGGTATGTCGGCGGAGAAATTATCCCCGCTACGTTCGAGCATGAGTCAGGCCATATGCTGAGTAACGCGGCATTCGGTTTCTTCCAGGCAACGCGCGTGTTTGAAGGAAACGGGCTGGACAGTTTCTGGGAGCGCATTGCCGAAAGCAATGTGCCTCCGGGGCTGCGCGGCACCGACCCCGTTACCCCGGAACCCGATCGTCCCAAGATCCCGCAATGGGGTTAATGTTGCGGGGAAATCTGCCGCCAAGGTAATTTATCGCTGTTCTTTTCCTCGAAATACATCGCCTCGCAGCATGCCGAAGAAGTTGTTGCGCCTCGTCACCATGATTAGGGTAGAGTGCAATCCCAATGCTCGGCAGTATGCAGAGGCTGTGGCCCCTCTACTTTGATGGGTTGGCCGATAGCACTGCGGATTTTTTTGCGACATTCGAGGCATGCTCGGGCAACTGGATGTTTTCGAGCAGCACACAAACTCATCACTACCCATGCGCGCGACGGTATCCAATCGCGTACGCACTGCTTTAGCCGATTGGCAACCTCCTGCAAATGTTTTGTCGAAAGCACATCACTACAACCCTGATATCCTCCTTCGAACAGCTCGCTCTATCTCATCAAAGGCTGCGTGCCGTTGTGCTTTCTCGACCGATCATTGTGGATTTCTGAATTTGTGTCACTGTGGCTCGCCAGTCATCTGCACCAACTGAATGAGGTTTCCGCACGTATCATCAAAGACAGCAATCCGCACAGGTCCGGCATTCGTAGGCTGTTGGGTGAACTTAACGCCAATGCCCTTAAGTCTTTCGTACTCGGCGTCTACGTCATCGACCTGGAATGAAGTCGCAGGAATCCCATCCTCGACGAGCGCCTTCTTGTAAGGTGTCACAGCAGGGTGATCGCTCGGTTCAAGCAGCAGTTCCGTCCCGTCGGGCTGCTCTTTCGACACGACGGTCAGCCAACGATATGCTCCCACGGGAACATCGTTCTTCACTTCGAATCCGAGCTTATTGGTATAGAAGTCCGATGCCTTGGCCTGATCATCGACAAAGATGCTCGTAATGTAGATTCGCATTCCCGTTTCCTTTCTAGAGGTAGCGATTAATCGAAAGCGCGGTTGCTGCCCGCAGCTGATCGAGGTTGATTGAATGAGCTTTGGTTCGAAAAATGATTATCACTGTTCTTTTTCTCAAAATACATTGCCTCGTCAGCATGCCGAAGAAGTTGTTGCGCCTCGTCACCATGATCAGGGTAGAGTGCAATCCCGATGCTCGGCAGTATGCAGAGGCTGCAGCCCTCTATTTTTATGGGTTGGCTGATAACACTGCGGATTTTTTTGGCCACATTCGAAGCGTGCTCCGGCAACTGGATGTTTTCGAGCAGCACCACAAACTCATCGCCACCCATGCGCGCGACCGTATCCAAATCGCGTACACACTGCTTTAGCCGATTGGCAACCTCCTGCAGTAGCGCATCCCCCGCAGCATGACCCAAAGAGTCGTTGACTTGTTTGAAATTGTTCAAGTCCAGGTAGAGTAGGGACATTTGTCCTTGTTCCCGTCGTGTTCTTGCCAGCGACATTTTCAGGCGATCATATAAAAGTCCCCGGTTGGGTAGCCCGGTCAACCCGTCGTATTGCGCCATGTGCTTCAGTCGGGCGTGTAACTGTTTGCGTTCGATAGCGGTGGCAACTTGAGTGGAAACAAATTGCAGAAGTTCCTTGTCCTTTTCGGTGTAGCGCGCACCGTCCGGGTTGCTTTTCAAAACCAGGGCGCCGATAGTTCCCTTGTGCGAATTGAGCGGAACGGCCAGCCAGCACGCCCCATTGCTGTCGTAGACGGCTCGTAATTCCTCGGGAAGGCTAGCCAGCGATTCAGGCCCCAGCAGCAGGGGCTGTCTGCTACGAATGACTTCTGCGCAGAGAGTACTTACGGACGTTTGCTGCAGTTCGGACGCCTCGTCGTAGTCAGCGGTGTAGTAGGGAAAGCTCAGCCTATCATTGCTCTCATCGTGCATCGCCACGGAAAAATTAGGCGCTGACAGCAGTTTGCCGATTACTTGATGAATCAGCTGAAACAAAGAGAGCAGATCCTCTGCAGTATGCGCAGCTTCGGAGATGGCGTAGAGCGCCGCCTGCATTGATTGGGCCTGCTTGCGCTCTGTGATGTCTCGTGCAACAGCGATCCTCAACTGATCGGCTTCGGACCAGCGGGCTGACCACATAATGTGCACCACTTGTCCATCCTTGCGTATATAGCGGTTTTCAAAATCACGTGTAGGATGCCCTGACATGATTTCGTTGGCCGCCTGGAGAGTTCTCGCTCGATCCTCGGGTACCACCATCTCCAACATAGCCTTGCCAACCATTTCTTTCGGCGTGTAGCCAAAAATGCGTTCGCATGCTGCACTGACAAAGATAAAACGCCCCTCTCCATCAACGACGCAAATAGCGTCGAGCAGTTGATCTATAAACCTAGCCAAAGGTGGGTAAGTTTTTGTATCCATATGTGAAGGATACTACCTGGGGTTTGACCGGCCTAGTTTTTTGTAGTCAGCTCCAGAGTTCGTTCCCGGCGGTATTG
>CAWHQD010000016.1:0-17246 GCA_963831395.1 uncultured beta proteobacterium | reverse complement strand
ACGGGATGGCTTTATATAATGGCCTCAAAACCGCCATGCATAGTAACTGAAGGAACAGTCTCCTCAAGGACTGCCATGCTACTGAATGTTTACCGATGGATTGTTACGGGATGGACGGGTGGAACGCCTGGTCCGTCCCGCTTTCGGAGTGAAGAAGGTGAACGAGATTTCTTGCTCAATCCCTGCCATTATTCCGTGTTGTGAGCGAATGACAATGATCAAGTAAACGCCGTCGGGAGGAAAAGTTGCCACCAAGATGGGAAAAAAAATCTTGGCCGGGCTCGAATCAGCATCACGGACGCATGCGTTGGCATTCCGGCAGAGAACAATCGCCTGGGGTAGCGGGAGGGGCCCGAAGAGGAAATGGGCCGCCCGTGATAAAAACTTGTGGAAATGATGGGTGGAACTATGGGGGTGGAAAGCGCCGAAGATGCAGGAAGTACTTTTTGGATAGAATTGCCGGTAGCTGAAAGCTGACCCGCTCGAGGTGGAGAACGGCCTAGCCCACCTGCTTGACCGCTTGTACTTAACCAACTACCAACAATTCTGAATCTGCGCTATTCTTCCCCCAGAGATTTAAAGGTTTAAATAGCAGTGGTTATTGGCAGTCCGCCACCTCATCTTTTTCGTGGTATTATAGGCTGGCCTCACGCTTGAGCAATTCATCGATCTTGAGCCCCACTTCTGGTTGGCCGTTAAATACCGTGCCAACTCTCTTCTTGTTCAGGTGTTCTAGATTAGTGGCGTAAGCTTGCGCTGGCAGCGGAAAGTATTTAACTTCCCTTACCAGAGCCGGTCCGTTTTTCATATAGAACTCCACAAACTCCTTGACTCCGGGTTTTTCTGCCGCCTTGATATTCACGTAAATAAAAATCGGGCGTGATAATGGCTGGTAGCTTCCATCCTCCACCGTTTTAATGGATGGGATAATACCGCCTTTGCCTCCATCAACAGCGAGCGCTTTAACCTTTTTCTGATTTTCAAAGTAGTAAGCGAAGCCAAAAAACCCGAGCCCGTTTTTATTGCTCGCCACCCCCTGTACCAGCACGTTGTCATCTTCGGAAGCAGTGAAATCGCCCCGACTCGATTTGGCCTTTCCGACGACGGCTTCAGTAAAGTAGTCAAAGGTGCCAGAGTCCGCTCCTGGACCGTAAAGGTTTATCGGATCATCAGGCCAGGCCGGATTTACTTGATTCCACCTGGTTATTTTCCCCTGCGCGTCGGGCTCCCAAATCTTCTTCAGTTCTGCAACGGTAATAACTTTAACCCAATCATTTTTCGGATTCACCACAACCGTCAACGCATCGTACGCCACTGGCATTTCAACGTATTGCACCCCGACAGCTTTACAATCGTCCATTTCTTTTTTCAGGATAGGGCGCGAAGCATTGGCGATATCGATTTCACCGCGGCAAAATTTCTTGAAGCCACCGCCCGTGCCTGAAATACCAACTGTGACTTTAACGGCACCGTTCTTGGCTATTTGAAAATCTTCCGCCACTGCTTCGGTAATGGGATAAACAGTGCTGGAACCGTCAATTTTTACAACCGGCTCAGCATGCACAACACTGCCAGCTCCAAGCAGCGCACCCAATACCACTACTACTGCTACTATCTCAATACCCCGCAATTTCAGCAATTTCAGCATTTTTTTTCTCCGTAAAATGGATAAGGTGCCGCTTCTAGCGGCATCTCTACCTTGGTTAATCCTTGTCTTTTATAGGAAACCATTGGGGAGAATACGGCCCGGATATGTCTATATCATTTCCGTTTTGTGGCGTTTTTATGACAACGGATGAGTTTGGCCATAACGAGAGGCGGAGTGATGGAGGCAATCACAGGAGAGTTCAAGCCGGCACGACCGGAAGATGCATGGGCAATGAAACGTGATGATGGGTCTTGATAACTTGTGGTTTTGTTCCCATCCCTGAACTGAAGGACAGACTTGCCCTTACCGTGATCGAAAACCGATTTTTCTATTCTCGATCCAGCGGAACATTCAGGCGCCGAAAGGATATCAGCAAGGCCAGATCATAGGCGATCTTCAAAGCTCCACAAGCAATCAAAGGTGCACTCAGCAGTCCGCTGGCCAGCAAGGCGCCGGTCAAGGTTGGGCTCGCGATAGAAGCAAGGCTGCGGGATACTGCGGTGAAGCTTGCAGCGGCAGTGCGCTCCGCCGGGGTGACCACAGCCATTACATAGGCAGTACGTGTCGGCACATCCATCTGCGATAATGCACTGCGTACGAGCAGCAGAGCGAGTGCGACCTCGAGACTTGGGGCAATTGCAGCAAAAATGAGGCACACGTTAGCGGGAATGTGAGTGAAGACCATGGTGTTGAGCAGCCCGATCCTGCGTGCGACGACCGGTGCAGCAAGCTGGGATCCGGCCGACAAGAGTCCGGCGCAGAAGAAGAATGTACCGGCCTGCCCGAGTGACAGTCCAAATCGCTCAAAGAGCCAGAGCGTCAGCAGCGAGTTTCCCAACAATCCCCCAGCAAACGCATCAATGCTAAATAACATGGCAAGCTTGAACACAATGCCACGTGATGGACCCAACGGCTGTGATAACGGGGCACTCTGGACCTTGATCACAGGCAGAGTCCGATAGAGCAGCCAGACTGATCCGCCGAGTAGACCATACAGCACGAACATTGCGCGCAGGCCATCAATTAATGAAAGCCCCGACCATGGCACGAGCCAGGATGGGATGCCGGCTGCCGAGGCACCAACAGCGGCGCTCAGTGAGCCAATAAGCGAATAACGAGCGAACAGCGCGGTGCGCGCGTTGCCGCTAGCCGCTTTTGCCAAGCGGGCATGCTCCAGCGGCAAAAATACGCTTACATCGGCCGAACCCGGATTAAGGGTTCCTACGAATGCGACAACAAATAGTGGCCAAAACGATGTAACGCTCGCGAAGCTAAAGCCGGTAATTGCCATTAACAAGGCAGCGGACAGCAGCAGCCGGCGACTTGTCCATCTATAGCCAATTGCACCGAGCCCCAGCATCGCCAAAGCTGATCCGGCTAACGTTGCCGTAGTTAAAAAGCCTACGTCCAGTTGATCAAATCCCAGCGCCAGCAGATAAGCGGGCAAAAGCACAGCAACATAGCCATCGCCAAAGGCGCGCAACGCTCGAGCTGCCAGTAATGGGTAAGCAGTTTCAGCTACTCCCACAGGCATGAGCAAACGGGTAAGTATCCTGCGCCCAACGCCCGCTTTCACTGATTTGATCCTCCATTCGTGATCTTTCTATAAGTAATGCCGATTTTGTCACTCAGGGTTTATTCGGCGCTACCTTGTGCATCAAATGCCTTTTTAATGGTTTTCGGCAGCTGATGCTGATACTCAACAGCATGACGTGCGAACAACCGTCATTGCACCCGGTAACGTGGTCATCTTAATAGATATATTCGGCTGGATGGTACCGAAGCCTGACGTGATGTGGGCCGCCCCTTGCAATGAGGCCGGCGCCTTCGCTATCCGTTGGCGCTCGACCTGATGCTTATGTGGCTGTGGATCGGGGAATTTCCGCTAATCAAGTTTCCCCAATTAGGGTGGACAGGTCTGTTGATAACTACCCTTGCGGTCGCTTGAAACCTTTAATTTTTGAGGATGAGTAAATTATCCATCGCGCTTATCTATAAAGCGGCATCGGTAGAGACCTTCAGGGCGACAGAATCCGCAACATTACCGGTGATCTGGTCAAAAACACCGCCCCTGGCAAAATGCATTTTCTGGGCTTTCTGCCAGCCGCCGGACACCTCGTCAACGGTAAACAGCTCAAGGTGGGGAAACCGATCCTCATACTTGCTGGCAACGGACGGATCGCGGGGACGGTAATAGTGCTTGGCGGCGATATGCTGCGCCTCGGGTGTATAGAGATATTCGATGTATGAAGCCGCTACACCGCGCGCGCCTTTTCCCCGTGTGCAACCGCATCCACTACGCTTATAACAGGCTCAGCCACTATGGACATGGACGGGGTAACGATTTCAAACTTATCGTTTCCGCTATTCTGAACGATCAGGTTCGCTTCATTTTCCCAGGTGAGGAGTACATCGCCTATATTGAGAAAGACAAAGGCAGTAGCTGAGTTTCCCGGCTTTTTACCGTTGGAATCCACGGTCTGGGCGTTGGCAAACAATTGGCTGACAAACTCACGCGCGGCTTGTTCACTGCCGCCTGATTGCCTCATCGCGTATTCCCAAGCCGCAAGATAATTCCACTGGCCGCTTTCAGAGCTTTTCGGGTTTGCGGTAACTACTTTTATATCAGAGCGTGCCAGATCGCTCCAGTCCTTCAGTTCCTTTGGGTTGCCTTTCCGTACGAGAAACACGATGGTGGAGGTATAGGCTGAAGGATAAGAGCCGATCCGGGAATCCTGCGCAAAAAGCTCGCGGGGACCTGGGGCAACAAATCTTTCCTTATCATGCAGCTTGCTCACGTCGTAGGACAACGCAAGGGCGGGAACATCGAGTCCATCGACCGTAATATGCACGGGCTTCCCCGACTTGCTCCGCGCCTGCTCGACTTTGATATCCAGGCCCGTCCGGGTTTTCCAGTGAGAGGCAAACTTAACACTCAAATCCTCATGTAACCGCCCCGCGGCACCGGGTGCAGGACGACCGGGAAAATTAGTCAGGGTGGCGTAGGCGGCGCCCAGGCTCACCAGCGCTATAAATATACCAACAGCAAAATGGGAAGTATTGAGAGTCATTTTTCATTTCCTCCAGTTGCCGAGCAGCTTTGCTCTAAGCAACCAATAATTTTTGGGACTTGCTATCAGCGTTAATAGGGGCAATCCCTACGCTGGGCCCTGTACTATTTTTCCAGAGCACTACTGATTCAGGAAAACCGACAAGCGCTTCTTCGTGCACATAGGGGGATAAAGAACCATAGCTTCCTCGCGGATCGTAAGGCAGATTGGAAATAACGTTATTCATGCGTTCGATATAGCCCTCTTCAGTCCGTACATACACTGCGTATTCAAACATGGGTCACTCCTGGTAATAAGATTTGGTTCGCGCATCTTACTGCGGGTTTGTTACAGCTTTTTTAAGGGGGACGATCCACGGCTGTTAAAAACGGATGGTCTTGATCCATTTATGAGCGAAAACTTCTCCTGAAGATATCTCTGGAAATTGCCGTTCCGAAAAGCTAAAGCCCAGTAGAGTTTGGGGAGAGAAATTAGAGGCGAGCAGAGGGTTTTTGAAAGATTCCCTAAATAATTAGGGCAAGACCGAAGGCCGCGTCAGGAAGGTTTTTGTTTGCAGTTCTTCACCAGTTCCGGGATTGCGGCCTTTGTAAGCGGGACGCTCGCGCAGGACGAACGTGCCAAACCGGGGAAGGGCAGGGAATCACCTTTTTGCAGGGTCGGAAATGACTTTGATTAGCGCGCCAACAGCGTGTTCTGCATCAGCTTTGCTGGAGCTGGTCTTTACCGCTATGGCCTCGATGAGTTCTTTTTTATTCATGTTGGTATCTCCGTTTTTCGTATGTGCGAAGGACTACTACTCGCGTTTCTCTGTTTTCTTTTGGTGGGATCAATTGTGGGTTAATCGTAAGCTGGACCAGTCGAATATTAAATTTTTATGACAGGACTTGTAAAAAGACAAAGTCGGTCTAGAAATAACTATAGCCACTGACACAGGAGAGATCATGGCGTCCGAAAACTTCAAGAGCAACCTAATCATAGGCCTGGTAGCTGGCGTTGGCGCATCGCTGCTTGCGCCAGTGCTGCGTCCGTTCCTTGCCAATGTCTCCCGGTCGCTTACCAAAGCGACAATCAAGGGCAGCATCCATCTTTACGAGAAGGGGCGTGAATCATTTGCGGAGTTGGGAGAAACGGTGGATGACCTGGTGGCCGAGGTCAAGTCAGAGCTGGAGACTGATGCGCACGGAGGCGCGGTGGTTGCCTCGGCGGCTGCACAAGGAGCGACTCCGCCGCCGTCTGCACAGCACAAAGCGGGCTCTGACACCAGTCAAAGTCCGGGCACCACGACCGCAACCCAGCCAAGCGAAGCTGGCAAGGCGCCCCCCAGCCCTCCTGCGCCACCCGCCGCAGAGGCCGGTCAGGGTAGCCAGCGGAGCGAAGGAGCACAAGGCCAACCACCAACTCAGGGGGAATGATGGCTCCGCTCGCACGGTTGGCGCACTCTCTGCCCGGCAGGAAGCGGGTAAAGATCAACGAAAAGCGCGGCGACGCCGCGTACTTTGCGATGCTGGAAAAAGAATTGGCGGCATATCACGGCCTTGTAGCGGTGGAGACAAATCCGTTGACAGGCACGGCGCTGATCAGCCATGCGACGGAGGATGCAAGTCTTTGGGATTATGCCGGTGAACACGAACTGTTCCGGCTTGAAAAGAATGAAACCGCAGCCCGCACCCCACCGCGCCCTGCAATCACTGGTGGAACCAGGACCGCCGAACATAAGTCATACACGAAATCCGGAAGGAGATCAGATATCCGGCGGTTAATATTCCTGGGAATGATGGGCATGGGTGTTGTCCAGGCCATACAGGGCAACATCGCCATCCCCGCGATAGGGGCGTTCTGGTACGCATTCAGCATTTTGCCGGAGGCGAATGTTGCTAATCCGGAACTCCCTTCCCAGAACGGGATCCCCGGGGAATCCTAGATTCGGAAATGATGGAATAGCGTTTCCGAAGTTCTCGCCAAACAAAAACCTGTTGCAAAAACCCAGCGAGCCAAGAGATTGCGAGAGTCCCGATCAAGGGGCTCCGCATGGAAGCAGTAAAAAGCAGCAGAACGGGAGAAGCATTTTTGCCATGACGTACAATTTGTAACCATGCCTAGGAGGAATTTGAAATGAATACGCCAAAATCAGACAAGCACCCCGGGAACGGGCCGCACCCCGATGAAAAAAAGCGGACAAAAATAGAAACGCCGACAGATGAAGAGCTGCGGCGCAGCACTGCGGAGGAAGAAAGGTATGCCCGCGGGGAAACACACCGGGATGAAAGGTACGTTGGCACGACGGCCCCTTATCGCTCGGACGTTGACCGTCCCGGCAGCTTAAGAGGCATCGATGAAACGGAATCCGACATCGTCAACCTGGTACGCAACACGATATCCAATACGCTGCGGGCGACGGGTGAGGTCGGTACGGAAGCAGTCGATGTCACGAGGACAACGGTAAACGCGGCAGCTCAAGGGATAGGCGAAATTGGCACGACCGCTATCACGAGCGTGCGTGACATTCTGGTCAGCGTCGTGGAGGGCATAAAGGACGTGGCAGGCGCCGCTTTGCCGAGGTCATACCACGGCGAGAACCGCTACCCGCCTGGCGACCGCCTGCCCTCGGAATATACTCCTCCCAGAGAATATACTACTCCCCGGGATCGTCCGCGGCCGCCAGAATATGTTCCCCCCGCGGACAACAAAGAGCCGCTTTAACCGTTACGAGGGCCAGGGCGCCACAGGCGCCCTAGCCCAGTTCGCGTCCATAATTCCAACCTCGACCGGGTCACAAAAAAAGTGGTACGGAAATAAGTTCACGCCTGGGGTGTCCCTGTTTTGCGCAGTATTTTGCGCACTTTCTTGCTTGTCAACAAGGTCAGGAAGCTCTGGATTTGAGCTCCCGAACGCAGGCGCGAGATCACGCCAGCATAAATTCTTTTTACTTTTTCCGTGGGCTGCCTTGTTTTCTGCGCCAGTTGGTCAATAGCGGAAAGATCCTGAGGGTCTAACTGGATGCCGTCATCAGTTGCTATGAAATCTTCTTTCATCATCGGCTCCCTGATTTCCCTAAAGCCAGGATGTTCATAAATGCGCTTTCGCGCAGCCTGTTAAGCGATCCTGAATTCTTTATAGGACCGGGTAATTACCGCTGCAAGCTCATGCTAAGAAAATAAGACAATTTCTGCGTCCAGGTCTGACAATCTTGCCAGTGCTGAAGTCAAAGCTCTTCAGGATCACGTAAATTGGACAGGAGCCTGGCCTCTTAGTCCAGGCAAGGTAAATAACCCGACCCCTTCCCGTAACCAGCCCAGCTTTATCAGAAAAAATGGCGTGAAAACCTGAATCAGAAAACAAGTATTGTCGCCTACTGTTCACTCGGGGCTTGTCGAAGGAACCCTGCTTTCCCGGTCGGGTTAAGCGAAGGCTTGCGATAGTGTATAGATAACGAGTCCTACCAACCCTCCAATCAACGTTCCGTTGATCCTGATGTATTGGAGATCCTCGCCGACCTGCTGTTCGATCCGGCGCGTGACTGTCTCCGTGTCCCAGTCTCGGATTGTCTCCGCAATCATCGTACCCACCTTATGCTGGTGAAATTGCACCCCTTCCACCACCACATTCTGCATCCAGTCGTTCAGACCCCGCCGCAATTCGTTATTTTCGAGTAACCCGCGGACGGCAGCACCTGTTGATTCGCGCAACCAACTCCGGATCGCCGAATCTGCGCTATTCGTGTCCTCGCGAAGCTTGCTGCGAATGTCGCGCCATATGTTCTTAACATAAATGCGCAGTTCGGGATGATCCAGGAGCTTGCGCATGTGTACCTCAATTTGCTCACGGTACTCTTGCGAAGTCGGCGAGCTCAAAGGCAAGTTTTTCGATCGCGTTGTCGAGCTTGAGGCGCAGCGGGTGCGCGGGATCACGCCCAATCTCCGCCAAAACCTCGTGCAGCACTGTCACTACCCCATCCGCCACCTTGTCGTCCATGGAGAGGCGCTGCCACAACCAGGCTGTTTTTTCGTGAATGCGCTGCCGGATTTGGGGCTCGTTCGCCGTTACGTACTCGTCCGCTTCTCGCAGCAGTTTGTCGAGCAACATCTGGTGCCGTTTCTCCGCGGTGAGCATTATCAGGGCTTGTCGGAGCAGGGGGCCGATATTGATGTACCACGCATGTTCCTGCAGATCGTTCGACGCCAAGCGTCGAACATGATGCTCGTCCAGAGAATCCAGCAATTGCGGGATCAAACGTGTCAAATAATCGGCAAATACGTCGATTCGACCTGGTTGTGACACCCATTTTGCCAGGTTACCTGCCAAGTCCACGCCGGCCAGTTTGGCCGAGACCACTTCGGGAGCAGCAAAATTCTGTTCTACAAAATCCCCCAGCGATCGGCCGATGCGATCCTTGTTGCGTGGCACGATGGCCGTGTGCGGAATCGGCAAGCCCAGCGGCTGGCGAAACAGCGCTGTTACCGCAAACCAGTCGGCGAGTGCACCTACCACCGCTGCCTCCGTGAACGCCCGAATATAACCCATGAGCGGATGGGTCGAGAGAAACAAGTTGGCCAGAACGAGAATTCCAAGCATGGCGACCAGCATCCCGGTCGCAAGCCATCGCATTCGGTTATTGGCGAGGGATCGCTTCAGGGAAGCGATGTCATGATCAGTCATTTGGTTCCGGTTGCACCCGGATAAATGGATAAGAATTCAAAGCATCTATTTTTAAAGCGCTTCCAGGGCAGATAAATTGAAAGTAGACCTTAGAAAACCGAAGTCAAGATTTTTTATCCCTTTCCCGCTATTTGCGAGCGTGATGCAATGGGCGCGGCAGTGCAGGATATCGATATCACTTGAAGGGGCTAGCAAAAAAAAATACTACCGCAAGATGACGCTCTCGCGTGAAAGAATCAGCTGAGCCTTGCGTAAAGCAATCGTGAAAGTGGCGCCATGAAGAGCGCGAAGAATAGGAACTGCTTTAACACCTCTCGAATTCAAAGGCGGTAAGTATCAAGTTTCCATGCCAATATTAAATTTTTATGACAATGCTTGAAAAGATCCACATTTCATCTACAAATACAATTTAGAGACCAAAGCAAGGTGAAATCATGGCATCCGAAAACTTTTTCAACGGCAATATAGTCACGGCGTTGGCGGCGGGTATAGGTGCAACGTTGCTGGCGCCGGTGCTGGTTCCGATTCTTACCCGTGCTGTTAAGCCGCTTACCAAGGGGGCTATCAAGGGGGGGATTCTTTTCTACGAGAAGGGGCGCGAATCGTTCGCCGAATTAAGCGAAACAGTGGATGACCTGGTGGCAGAGGCCAAGGTGGAGATGGAGAGCGGCGCGGCATCGGCGTCAGCCGTTGCTTCGTCCACTCAAGCTGCCAGCGGCCCAGGGCGCGAGGCGCCGCCTCCTGCCAGGCCCGCACCAGGACCTGATACTCCTAAAAAAGTAGATGCCCATACGCCAGTTCAACCTGGTCAAGCGAGTGAGCCCGCCCCGGTTCCGCGTGCGACACCGGCCAATGGGTCCGGTGAGACGGCAAGCGCCCACAAGAGCGATAAGGACAATCCGCCCAAGGGGGGTAATGGTCCAGCTTGCGCGAGTGACTCACTCCCGGCCGGGCAGGATGCGGATCAAAATTACGAAAAGCGTGGAGATGAGGCGTACTTTACCGCACTGGAAAAAGACTGGCTAATTGTCCGGTATATTGACGGTCAAGGCAAACGATCTCCTGATGTAGAACCACTTTGCTCAAAGCGGAGTCCCCCTATGCGGTCGTAGATTCATGAATGATGAAGGCATGAGCAGGAATTTGGAAAATCTTGCATAACAAAAAACTGGTGCAAAAAAAGCGCAAGTGAGCAAGCAGTAGGAAGTCGAAATAAAGGCAGGCAAAAAGCAATTGGCAGAGAGGCACTTGAACACTCACTTCGGATTAAGTTGTAACTGCACTCAGGAGGAATTGAAATGAATACGCCGAAATCAGACATGAAGGGCGGCAAAAAACGCCGCACCGATGAAAAACCACGAACAAGGGTAGAAACGCCGACAGATGAAGAGGTGGCGCGCCGTTCTGTAGCGACGCCAGAGGAAGAAATGTATGCCGACACAGGAACGCCTCCCAGGGATGAAACGTATCGCCCAAATGAAGAAAGGTATTCCCGCGGTGAAACAAGACCTGGAGACGAGGGACACGTTGACAGGACGCGCCCTTATCGCTCGGACGCTAACCGTGCGCTGGGGGATGCCGGCAATACCGTAATGACAGGCATTGCCGGCAGCTTAAGAGGCATCGATGAAATTGAATCCGACATCGTGAGCCTTGTACGCACTACGGTATCCAATACGCTCAGGGCGACAGGGGCAGTCGGTACGGAGGCAATCGATATAACAAGGGACGTCGTCAAAGGTGCACTTGCCGCGGCCGAAGATGTGGGGGCCGGGTTAGTGCTTTCCACGAAAAGCGTCGCTAAAGGCGTGGCAATGGGGGTCTCCGACGTTGGCGGCGACGTTGTCACGGCGGCAGCAGAAACTGTAAAGGCTGTGGTACGTGGTACTGCAGACGCTGGTGGTGATACCTTGCTGGCTGCCAAGCGAACCATTGATGGCGTGGCCGAGGGCACCAGGGAGACAGGAGGTAATGTTGTAGAGGCAGTCAGGGCGACGGTAAACGCGGCAGCAGGAGGGATCGGCGACGTTGGCACTACCGCCGTCACAAGCGTGCGCGACATCCTTCTCAGCGTCGCGGGGGGAGTAAAGGACGTTGCAAGTGCAGCGTTGCCGGGATCCTATCGTACGGAAGAACGCATTCCGCCTCGAGCCCGCGTCCGGCCTGCGGAATATACTCCTCCGCCTGAGAGCACCCCTTCCCAGGAAACCTACACTTCGGACCATATCCCGTCAAAATAATGTTTACTCAGGAACGGTAACGAGACAATGACAACTGGATGTGACCTACAGGAAAAGGTATTGCACGCGTGCCACTCAAGCCACTGCTTTATCCTGCCACGGCGCCAATACTTTCCGACGACCTGCAGGGCAACGTAACTATCGATACAGGAATGGATGAGGCATTGCCTAATCCAGTTCGGGTAGTGCACTCGGTGGTCGATGGCCGCGCCAGGCTCGAGGTGCAGGGGCTGTACCGATGCGAGCCAGTCAGACTCAGTATCGAGTCTGGGCTGGGCAGACATCCCGCAGTAAGACAAGCCACTGCGAATGTTCTTACCGGTCGTGTATTGATTGTTTTCGATCCTGCGCACAAGCTTGAAGAAATCAAGGTGTGGCTGGAGCAGCTACTGAGGGAGGCGTCGCATGCGCCTCCCCCATCAAATCCTCTTTCCCCCGCCGTCTCTCCCAAGCCAATTCTTTCTCAACAAGGAGAAAACTGGCATACCTCATCTGGCAAAGCTGTCTTGCGGTTGCTGGAAACTTCCGAGGAGTGTGGCCTTAGCCATGCCGCCGCGCAACTGAAGCTTGGACGATTTGGCGCGAACACGCTTCCGCAGACTCCAACCCGTTCCGGGCTGAGCATTTTTTTAGCTCAATTCAAGAGCCTCCCGGTAGCTTTACTAGGCGTATCCGCAGTCCTGTCAGCTACGACAGGAGGACTTGCTGACGCCGCTGTGATCCTGGGGGTGGTCTTGATCAATGCCGGCACTGGATATGTTGCTGAATCCCAGTCGGAGCGAACGATCAACGCACTTGGAAATGCCGCGCGGCAAAGCGCTACCGTAATTCGCGATGCCAGGCTTTGCGAAGTGGCGGCTGAATCGGTTGTGCCAGGGGACATCCTGGTGCTGGTGCCAGGTAAGCTGGTAGCTGCGGATGCCCGCCTGCTCGAGTCGCGCAATCTGACAGTGGATGAATCCACGCTTACAGGAGAAAGCCTGCCAGTAAGCAAGACTGTCGAACCTCTGGACAAGCTGAATGCGCCACTGGCCGATCGGTTCAACATGGTTTATATGGGGACAGCGGTCACAGGTGGAAGCGGGCTCGCAGTAGTGGTGGCGACTGGGCGACACACCGAGATCGGTGCAATTCAGGTACTGGTAGGTGAAGCACGACCCCCCGAAACGCCGATGCAACGGCAGCTCAGCACGCTGTCGACTCAGCTTGTGCTATTGTCCCTTGGCATTTGCGGAACAATGTTTCTGATCGGCCTGGTACGGGGCTACGGGTGGCTGCAAATGTTGAAAACCTCAATTTCCCTGGCTGTCGCGGCGGTTCCGGAAGGTTTGCCGACTGTGGCCACTACTACACTCGCGCTAGGCATCCGCACCATGAGGCGGCACAACGTGCTGGTGCGCCATCTGGGTGCAGTGGAGACCCTGGGCGCCGTACAGGTAATCTGCCTCGACAAGACAGGTACGCTTACCCTCAACCGCATGGCGGTTCTCGCCGTGCATAGCGGGGGACGCCGCATTACCCTGGCAAATGACGTGTTTTATTGCGAAGGCGCGAGATTTGATCCCTATCAGAAGGATGAATTGCTGCGCCTCATGCACGTGGCCGTCCTTTGCAACGAGGTGGAGCTGAACGGTGCTGCAGGCAGCTACATGCTCGAGGGTTCGGCAACGGAAAGCGCCCTGGTGCATCTGGCGCTGGCTGCAGGTGTAGCAGTGGATGCGCTCCGCCGGCATTACCCGAGAGTGCAGGTGGAGTATCGAGCCGAAAAACAAAACTACATGAGCACCACGCATACCATGGAAGGGGGCGGGAAGATTGTCGCCGTCAAGGGTAGTCCCGCCGAAGTGCTGGAAATGTGCCGCTGGTGGTTGAAGGATGGAGTGCGCTTGCCCCTCACAGAGACCGAACGTACAGCAATACTCATGGAAAATGACCGCATGGCCGGAGAAGCGCTGCGCGTGCTCGGATTTGCTTACGCCGAATCAAAGCCGCCGAATCAATCTTCCGAAGAGTTCATATGGCTAGGGATGACGGGAATGGCGGATCCTTTGCGGCAGGGAATGAAGGAGCTTATCGCCCTGTTTCATCAGGCTGGGATAGACACCTTGATGATCACCGGCGATCAGAGCGCCACAGCGTATGCGATCGGAAAGGAACTCGGATTATCAGGCGACAGTGAAATCTACATTCTTGATTCCTCCCGGCTTGACGAACTGGACATGGACGTTCTAACCGGGCTTGCTCATAAGGTTAACATCTTTTCGCGTGTCAGCCCGGCGAACAAGCTGCAAATCGTGCAAGCGTTACAGCGTGGAGGTAGAGTTGCGGCGATGACGGGCGATGGCACCAACGACGGACCGGCTCTGAAAGCAGCGGACATTGGCATAGCTATGGGGGGAGCAGGCACCGAAGTAGCCCGGAATGTGGCAGACGTGGTACTCGAGGACGACAATCTGCGCACAATGATTGTCGCGGTCTCGGAAGGCCGGACAATTTACAACAATATTCGCAAATCGGTGCATTTCCTCACTGCCACCAACCTCTCCGAGATTATGGTAATGCTCGGGTCAATCGGGACTGGTCTGGGCACTCCTCTTTCCACCAGCCAGTTATTATGGATCAACCTGGTCACCGACATTTCCCCAGCCTTGGCGCTTGCCGTTGAGCCGCCCGAGCCGGACGTTCTCCGCCGTCCGCCGAGAGACCCGGCGGAACCCATCGTGAGGCGAGCGGACTTCAAGCGATATGGTTTGGAATCATTCACCATGACCGCCGGCGTCGATGGCAAGTTACGGCTACGCCATCGCGCGCTATGGAAGTGGACCCCAGGCAAGCACCGTTGCCTTCATGACGCTGACTATGGCGCAGTTGCTTCACTCGTACAGTTGCCGATCCGACCGGCACAGCATATTCAGTGAGGAATCGTTGAGCCCGAATCGCTACCTTGACTGGGCGATCGGTGGAACGGGCGCTCTGCAATTAGCCACAGTAGCGGTTCCCGGCTTGAGAAGCCTGCTTGGCACGACACCGGTAGGCCCGCTCGATCTGGCAGTGATCGGTACAGGTTCTGTACTGCCCTTCCTAATAAATGAGGCAACAAAAAATGCAACCTCTAAAAGCGAGCGACGGTAGGGACTACCATCTCTACGCGTCGTAGCAGGAGCCGGGATGATGAAAGAAAATTTCATGTTCACCTCAGAGTCTGTTACGGACGGGCACCCGGATAAGCTTTGTGACCAGGTTAGCGACGCCCTGGTCGACCGCTTTCTGCAACAGGACCCGTTTTCCCGGGTGATAGCGGAGTGCGCAGTATCCACGGGAATACTGTTTATCGCGGCACGCTTCGCCTCGTCGGCATCTATCGACATTCCTGCAGTGGCGCGTCAGGTCATACACCAGATTGGCTATGAGCGGGAAGATTTCAATGCAACAGATTGCACGATCATGACAAGCCTGTTAGAACTGCCGCCACTGCCTTACCCCCATGTCGACGAACGGGAAATGGATGAGGAAGAGCTCGAATCCATTACCGCCAAGAACCAGGCGAACGTGTTTGGCTTTGCCTGCAATCAAAGCGCAGCAATGATGCCGCTACCAATCTGGTTTTCGCATAAACTGGCGCGCCGGCTGACTGTGGCGCGGCTGCAAAAGCAGCTGCCTTATCTCGCTCCCGATGGAAAAACGCAGGTGGGCGTGGAATATCGCGGCGGCAAGCCATATCGTATCCATTCGATCACCCTCATTGCCAGCCAGCAACGAGCCGCTTTACGTGGGCTCGGCACGTTAGGCGAAGATCTTCGAACGCATGTGATTGAACCGGCTTTTGTTGGTGAGGAGTTGCAGCCTGACGCCCGTACCCATATTTTTATTAACCCCGAAGGCCTCGTAGTCGACGGAGGACCTTCGCTTCACGCAGGACTGACAGGCCGCAAGGGTGCCGTTGATACTTATGGCGAATATTCGCGGCACTCGGAGTCGGCACTATCCGGCAAGGATCCCTCGCGAATCGACCGAATTGGCGCTTATGCGGCCCGCTACGCTGCAAAAAATGTGGTTGCAGCAGGCCTTGCACAGACATGCGAGGTCCATTTGGCGTATACGATCGGTATAGCCAGGCCAGTGAGCATCCAGGTGGACAGTTTCGGTACGGGAAGCATTTCAGATAACGAGATCACGGAGCGCGTTCGAGCTCATTTCGATTTCCGTCCGGCGGCGATTATCCGCGCTTTCAACCTGCGTCATCAGCCGCAACTATATCGGGGAGGGTTTTACCGCAGGCTTGCGGTATATGGCCAAGTGGGACGGATGGATGTGGGCCTTCCATGGGAGGGAGTGGACAAGGTCGCATTGCTGAGCTTGCCCTGATATGTTGCGGGGAAGACCCGAAGAGCTGGGGCTAGATCAATGCGGAAACGAGGGCAACAGCTGATTTTTCCAAAATGGTCTCGACGAGTTTGGCCGTGAAAATATCGGCGACCTTCTGGATCTGGGGAGCCGTCTGGGTCGCCTGGTCCAAGACATAGGCATTCTGAATATACCCGAGGTCGCGCAGGGAATTAAGAATTACGTCGGCGCTTAACAGACCTGTGTCGTACTTGATCAGGACACTGCCAGTGACAATGTTGGTGTCAGCGCGAAGTACACCATACATCCCCTCCAGGTAAAACTTCAACTGGCAGGCGCGGGATTCATTTTTTTTCAGCACCGGCGTGTTGACACGCAAGCGACCGGGCACGTGGTGAATATAATTAGCCATGATTTGGCCTCCATTCGAGTATTTTTCTCATGGCTGTATTTAACCAGCACTTTGTTACAGTTTTATGAGATGGTCGCGGCTCAGCACAGCTCTTGATCATGAAGAAGTAAACGCTGATCTCTGGCTGCCCATGCAATAAAGCTCGATGTTTTTTGTTTGAACATGGCGTGGAGAGCTTCAAAATTGAAAAGCCCTCATTACTGAAGAGCACAGGTGCTCAGAATCATCCACAACCAGGAGCGAGTAACAAGAGGCGTAACCCCCGGCAATTCGCGAGGGGAGGGTAACTTGGTTTGTTACCGGAGATTGCAAAGGGGCTGGTCCAGCGATGCCGCCTTGACCAGCCCTTTAAACACATGGATCAGACAGTTCCAACCAAGCGAATCTACTCAAATGTTTGTGCCTTCAGAAGTTGAAGACCTGGCGGTAATGCGCATTTCACGGAGCCTGCGGCGAGGGAGCGTGCGAGTTTCATCTTTATAAGCCGCAAAGACTGTGGCATGTCTAACGCCGACTTGGACTTTCCGGCAGAGCGAAGCTTTTTGTTAATACCTCTTTCCAGCAAGTGGTCAAACTCATCCGATGTATAACCGTACAGATCAACGTATCTTCGTTTCTTCATAACATTTCTTTGGGGTGGGAAAATATAGCAGCAAAAAGTCCTCCTTCAGGGCTGGCCGCATTTTTACAATCTTTAAGTGAGGAATATGTTCGGTACCGCACCTATCGAGTCCCATTCGGCCAGACCCTTCCAAATTACCTGTCAAATCGAAATAAAATCAGCGGGATTTGATACCAAACGCACTATTCGGGCCGTTCCTGGTTTCAATCTGAACCCGCTGATCCGTGATTTCACACATTTCTTCACGCGAATC
>CAWHQD010000015.1:0-6901 GCA_963831395.1 uncultured beta proteobacterium | reverse complement strand
GTTGCAGATGAGTCGGTAGATGACGGAATGACAGTTTGGAAGTATGCATGTGATCACGAAAAGAGAAGGGGCGCTTCTAGATTCCGGGTAGTTCGAGCAGAATCCTGCATCTGCACGCGTGCGCGCGCCACTACTGGCTTGCAGTCGTTGAACTGCACGGGGATTCATGATCGGCTCCCTATTCCTGTTTCGACTATCGCCCGTTACCGCAGCGGCCATAGAGGGTCCGGGGGAGGGTTAAGCTTGGTACCGAACATGTTACTGAGCGGACTGACGATCAGCATAGTAATGCTGAACGGGATCGAGTTTATGATCAAGGTTGTATACCAGCGGGCGTCCCGTGGCTATGGTTAACTTCATTAGTTGGGAAACGGACAATCCGTGCAACTGCATAATCAATGAGCGCAAGACATGCCGGTGAGATACGACGAGAACCCGTTTCCCACGCAGGAGCTCGGGCACGATCGTTTCCTGCCAATAAGGCAAGACTCGCGAGAAAGTCTGCTGCATGCTCTCCGAAAGCGGCAACTCACTCTTGTCGACATCTGAATAGCGGAGCTGATTTCCCGGACAACGTGCATCATCAGGGCCTAGTGGGGGGGGTATTGCAGTAAACCTCAATTGGGGGCCAAGGACGGGCCATATGCCAAATTTCCCGATGGCGCTGATACGATGAACTCCCTCCAGCGCGCCATAGTGGCGTTCATTCAAGCGCCAGCTCTGCCGCGTGGTTACTCTGTCAAGCCCCATCGACGACAGCAGGATGCGCGATGTATCAGTGGCTCGTCTAAGTTCTGAAGTAAAACATATGTCGAATTCGCAACCCGTCTCCTTGAGCAGGCGACCCGCCTGCTCCGCTTGATGTTCACCCCGCTGACTTAGCGCAACATCATTCCAGCCGGTAAAATACCCATCCCGGTTCGAGATGCTTTCTCCATGTCGCAACAGGACGAGTTGTGTCATCGTTGGCTCATTTCATAAATGATATCTATAGTATCCGGCTATAAGTTTTACATTAACTTCAATGAGGTCGATCTGTCCGGGAACGCTGCCAGTATCGCGAAAGCTTGCCGTATCTGGTTTTCTCGAATAAGAGACCCGCGGGATTTTAGCAATTGTAGAACAAAGCACCAATTTCAAGTTCTTTTCGACGATGGCAAAGCAGTACCAAGCCGCGCGAACATTACCACTACCCGACTTCATGCGCAACTACGGAGGCATTAATTTCGGAAAAGTTATCCGGATATGAGTCAATGGGCTTATGCCCAGCAGGGCAAAATGTAATCGATGATATGCTGGTTGGTTTCAGCATCGGTTTCATTCGACTGGCGGAAGTCGGGCGCTCCAGGCCAACCAAAGTCGATAAACTCCAGCCCGTTAAAATACCTTGCCTTTGCGTAACGTGGAATAACATGGAAGTGCACGTCCGGGTCAACCATCATCAGCATCAGATAGTTAAGCTTATCGTAATTAAACGCTTTTGCTAAAGCAGACTCCAGCTGTGCTGTTATTTTGTGAAGCTCGGTAAAACTCGCTTGACTGAGTTTAGAGAATTCGTGAGCTGGCTCATGGGCGGCGAGAACCAGGGAACCAAGCGTTAACTGGACGGGGCGGAGCATGACGCTCCAGTACTGATATTGATGAATTATTGTCTGTGGCGCTCCGAATTTTCGCATTGTTGCGTTAAAGATCGGTGCATCCGGCGGAGGCGAACTTACCATTCAGAAATCCTTGTACTTTTTCTCGTAACGAGGCGGCAAATTTGAAGTGACTGGCTAACCCGTGCAAAGGAAGTTATGCAGCATTTTATCTTGATCTGTTTTGCTGAAAAGTGCCTCGGCCCTGTCCAGATCCCCGGCAAAATCAATTTCACACCAGAGGTGCCCGGGCACAGAGCACGTACTCACCAGTTGCCTGGAGGCCAGAGCATCCACGATGGAGAGATACCAGCAATTAAGCCTTGCCGGGTCCCGAAGCGCATCCTCGACCGCGTTGCTGAACAATTGCGGCCCGCGCTCACGAAAAAAGATAAGACCGATGGACTCGCAGTCGATTTGATCGGCGGACAAGTTCTTGCTTACGTGCCTGACCCATCCATTCTCATCCAGCTGCACCTTCATGTCGTCCGTATCGTAGATGGGTTTGTGGCTCACGCTGAGAGTAATGGGAGTGGGGACGGAGTTCAACACCTGTATCAACAGAGCTTTATCAAAAATAGTATCTCCATTCAGGAGCAGAAAGTCGTGATCCATGGCGGAACGTGCAATCCAGCAACTAGCCAGGTTATCCGCAACTTCAAAGAATGGATTAAAAATCGTACTGATCTGCGCCTGCTTCGCATAGCGTTGCAACTGAGCTTCAACCAGGCTGGATTTGAAACCGGTCACCACGGTGATGTCATGAATCCCGGCAGCGAGCAACGCCTCAATCTGCCATTCGATAATTGGCTTGCCTCCGATCGGCAACAGGCACTTCGGGATGTTTTCGGTGAGCGGCAACAATCGCCGTCCCTGACCAGCGCTGAGAATAATCGCTCTGATAGCGTTCTTTTCCTTGTTGCCAGTCATGTCCAAAAGCCTTCTGAATGTTCAAAAATACCACAAACCATGCGTACTGAACCTGCTTTCCGCATCATATCTGCTTTGTCCCGCGTCACTACAGCATCCGGTCGCTCTACTGGTAAACGCATAATCGCGAGTGTACAATTACGCCCTTTTCGGCCCGTTTCGCGCACCAGTTCTCGAATTCGTCCGTAACTTCCCCGTTCAGCACTTGTACAGGTATTTCGTTACCCATGCAAAATGGCACTCTATCTGAAAAATCGTACGACTTCATACCTGTGTTCCATGCCACCCCTCCCTTCGTGCAGCGTATCGCCGCGACCAAAGCTGACCGGCTAAACCCGGCGGCCTAAACCTTGTAATGGACAATTAAATGATGGATATACTGTCGCCCCTTAATAAGCCGGAGCTAAACGCCTGGGTATGAAAGCTCTTTTCTTTCTCCGCCATTATAACGATATTGATCACATTACCCCAGTAATCTACAAGTGGGTTCATTCGGGTCATACCTGCGATATTGTCCTGATAGGCAGGTCGCGGTTCAGCAATGACTACCGTATTGAATTTCTGCGCAAGCTTGATGGCGTGCGCATGGCCTACATCAGCGACCTGTTGCCGCGGCTCGAATTTGCTCGCTGGTTTCTGCAGACGCTGCTACTGATCCGCAAGGTACGCCGTCCTTACCTGGCGTCGATAACGGCGGCATTGGTCAGGTTCTATGACGACAAGAAACGCGCGCCGGTGTGGCATAGCACTGCCCAGCGCCTGCTGACCCGCAGCTTCGGGGATACCCGTGAAGCCCGTGAAGGCGTGGTGGTATTCGACTGGATCGAAAGGAACTCCTCGATATGCGTGGAATGGGTATCGGTCGTACTATCGACGGCGCGCGCCATGGGGCTTGGCACCGTATCGCTGCCCCATGGAGACAGCCCGCACGCGAGCCAGCTGATCCGGCGCGGTGAATTGCGCCTGGAGCCCGACACTACCTTTGCCAATGCAGGGATATTCGACAGAGTGGTAGTCCCGAACGAACTTTGCTCGGTTCGTTTTCGCCCCTTCATGGACAACCGCAAGCTAGCCGTCCTGGGGTCGCCACGTTACTGCGACGAGTGGCTCGCCAAGCTGGCCACACTGATGCCGCCCTCGCCGCTGACCCGTTCCGGCAGCCGGCTTAAAGTCGTCATCTTTCTGAGAAAGAGCAACTTTTCCACCTTCTGGGAAGAAGTGGGTGAAGTGGTGCGCATCGTTGCCAGTTTTCCCGGCGTGGAGCTGATGATCAAGCCGCACACGCGCGGGGGCTGGCAGCAATCCCTGACCAGTGACGCCTCTCTGCGGCGCCTGCCGAACGTGAGCGTGGCCGGCGACATCCACTCCATCCACCTCTTGAACTGGGCGGACGTCATCATTGACCTGGCTACCTCGGTGGTATTTGAGGCGGTCAAGGCGAAGAAGCCGGTACTGGCGGGGGACTACCTGCACGCGGGACGCTCCGCCTTGGCGGAATACCTGCCGGAGACGGAACTGCGCTGCCGGGATGATGTTTATCGGCAGATCGAAAAATTTCTTACTCACGGCTGTGATGATTTTTACATCGAAGCGCACCACCAGCGTTTCGTGAAGGAAATGATCGATGTGGGAGACGCGGACGTGCTATCCCGCTATGTGGCGTTGCTGGAGGAACAAGGGAGGTCCGGGTCCAGCCAGGATCAGCCTTATCTGGATGAGCGTCCCGTGAATCTCGCCTTTGGATGATTTCAAGACGGCCGGCCTTTTCAGAGGAATATTACCAAGCGTCATGCCGATCCCCAATTGTCGGTTACGCCTTTGTACATACCCTCCATTGGATCGTAGTACGAACTCGAAATGAGTTAAAAATCAGCGTTTAACTGCGATTTGGTCTTTGATCTTTAGCAGTTAATCTAAAAGGGCATTTTTCGCGCGGATTTCCGGTTCCGCAACAAGGGAGCAAGGAGACATCGTGAATGGCGGGTGGCAGGAAATCTGCAATATGGTGGTGTCTGAGTTTTCAGACCTTCCTACCCTAACCGAATTTACCAGGATCACTTTACGCCTGGTAATCGCCGCGACCCTTGGCGGGCTGCTGGGCCTGGAGCGGGAGCAAAGCGGCAAGGCAGCGGGAGTTCGGACGCATATGCTGGTTGCCGTGGGCGCCGCGCTCTTTGTCCTCGTTCCTCAACAAATGCAAATGTCCGATGAAGCCGTATCGCGCATCATCCAGGGTGTTATTACCGGGGTCGGATTTCTTGGGGCAGGAACCATCATAAAAAGCACGCGCGAAGAAACGGTGATAGGCCTCACTACCGCCGCAGGACTATGGTTGACGGCAGCTATCGGCATTGCCGCCGGGCTCGGGCGGGAAGCCTCCGCCGTTTTGTGCGCTGTCCTTGCACTGATCATATTGCATCTCGTGCCTAAAATCTGGCCGAAAGCAGACGGGCATTGACGGACTACAGGCTGATATAGCCCTAACGTGTCGGCGTTGAGTACTCGCGAGCAGATGAGGCGCGCTTGCTTCCTCCTGCACTACTTCACGGAAGGAAGACTTCAGGAACGCAAATCAATGGATGTAGCTCTATGACTCGCTGGACTCGGACCAAGATCGTCTGCACCCTGGGTCCGGCCACAGATGCGCCGGGCGTTATCGAGCGCTTGATCGATAGTGGTATGGATGTTGCCCGCATAAACGCATCGCACGGCGATCATGCCGAGCATGCTGCGCGCATTCAGCGAGTCCGCCATGCGGCGCAGCAATGCGATCAACCGGTAGCTATTCTTATTGATCTGCCAGGTCCGAAATTCCGGCTTGGCGATCTGCCCGACGGATGCTGCAAGCTGGTGGAAGGCTCGATAGTCATGCTTGCCGAGGAGGGCGATACGGCAGACGCGGCCAGTGATCCGAGAGAAGGTGGCAGCCTTTTGCCCGTGCGCAACCCTGAGTTACTGGTGGCGCTGCGCCCGCAGGAGCGGGTGTTTCTGGCCGACGGCTCGGTTGAGCTTAGGGTGAAAACCGCCGCCAGCATCAGTAATCGCGTCCAATGCGAAGTGCTCATTGGCGGCACTGTGCGCTCCGGCTCTGGCATCAACGTGCCCGAATCAGCTTTGAATGAGTTGGTGCCGACAGACGATGATCGCCGACATCTCGCGTTCGCGGTATCGCAAGAGGCCGAGTGGGTGGGCGTTTCTTTCGTGCAGTCGGCGAGCGATCTTGCCCGCGTACGGGCGCTGCTTCCCTCCGGGGAGCAACCCCTGCTGATGGCCAAGATAGAAAAGCGCAGGGCGCTTGCCAATCTTGACGAAATTGTCGAAGCAGCGGACGGGGTGATGGTGGCCCGCGGAGACCTGGGCGTCGAGACTGACCTGGCCGAGATTCCCATCGTGCAGAAGCGGATTATTGCCATAGCCAATGCCCGGGGACGCCCGGTGATAACCGCCACGCAAATGCTTGAGTCGATGGTGGAGCACGAGCATCCCACCCGTGCGGAAGTTACCGATGTGGCCAACGCGGTGATTGACGGCACGGATGCGGTGATGCTTTCTGCCGAGACGGCCATTGGCCGGTTTCCCATCGCTGCTGTAAAGATGCTTCATCGGGTGCTGACTGCCACTGAAGCCGGGTACGGCGTATCTGAATATGGCGCGCCAAGGGATGCGGGGCCATTGCCGGACCGCGCGCACCTGTATACCTCGGGTTCTCCGAAGGATGCCCTGAACGTTGCCGCGTGCCAGCTTGCGGTGCGCGCAGGCGCGCGCGCCGTGGTTGTTTCAGTCCGAGATATGACGGCCGCGTTGACCATCGCCCGCTTCCGGCCCTATGTACCGCTGGTCATGATTACGGATTCCACACGTCTATATCGCACTCTGGCACTGGTGCATGGAGTGGCGCCGCTTTTCTCTGCCGCCCTGGATGGGGCTGAGCCGCAGGCGTGCATCGCCCAAGCCCGGGAGTGGTTATTCTTGCAGGGACTCGCACAGCCGGGAGATCAGGCTGTGCTGTTGTCTGTCTCCGGTCTTCCGGGCAACAGTGGAGGGGAGGCGGATACCTTGCAGCTTGTGAGGATGATTCGTTAGAAGGTTCCCCATTGGAGATTTTCATACGTCGCAACACCCGCCGGCCGGTAGACTGTTCTATGCTGTGAAGGACGGTAATGCATTGTCTAGTCCGCCCGGCCCCAGGAAACTTCTGGTAGGAAAGCAGTACTGGAACGATTGCTAACTTTTCGCCTCGCGGTCGAACAGATTCCCTGCAATAATTCTGGATCTCAACCCATAAGCACCGCACTTCGAAATGACCTGATTCTGGGGATGAAAGCAATGCGTGG
>CAWHQD010000014.1:0-225840 GCA_963831395.1 uncultured beta proteobacterium | reverse complement strand
CAAGCAAAAGCTGATCCAGAGCTATGGAAGGGCAAGCGTCCCTTGTAGCTTTTTTTCGGGCTTGAAAGTCTGTTCCTGGCACTTGGCGGCAGTTCGAATCTGGCATTGTTTGTCGGATCAAATCCAGGCTAAGGCTGTTGTCGTAGTCGAGGTTTGATCTGGCACTGGTTGTCAGATTCAAGTTACTGCCTTCGGCACAAAATAGTCCATCGCTACTGTTCAGTGCTTGCGAAACCAGGAGCAGATGTCTTCCGCTGGATAGGCCGCTCGGCTCATATACTTTTACCCCTTGATTGATCTAAGCTGGATTGTGAGAAATGGCAGGTGAGCAGTTATCTGACGCAGGGGAGGGCGCTGTCCGCACGCTTCCATCAAATCCGGAGAGCCCCGAATCTCTGAAAACCTTCTCTTACTGGAGAGAAAATCATGAAAATTACCCGCAGCTCTAAAATCCAGGGCTTGATTCTGGCGGCAGCCCTGAGTATCGGACTGGGTTTTGTTTCCCCTGTCTCCGCACAGGTAACACATTCATACATCCTGGACTCCAATGGCAAAGGACTGACCGATCTCGGGACGCTGGGTGGAGGTACACTTACGCCTCTGGCATCAATGACGCCGGGCAGGTGGTGGGGTAGTCCTACACGGCCGCAGGTGCTGCGCACGCTTTCATCACCGGCCCCAATGGCGTGGGCATGACCGATCTCGGGACGCTGGGTGGAGATTACAGTTACGCCTCTGGCATCAATGACGCCGGGCAGGTGGTGGGGTAGTCCGACACGGCCGCAGGTGCTGGCACGCTTTCATCACCGGCCCCAATGGCGTGGGCATGACCGATCTCGGGACGCTGGGCGGAGGTTACAGTTTCGCCTCTGGCATCAATGACGCCGGGCAGGTGGTGGGGTACGTCTCTACACGGCCGCAGGTGTTCGGCACGCTTTCATCACCGGCCCCAATGGCGTGGGCATGACCGATCTCGGGACGCTGGGTGGAGATTACAGTTCCGCCTCTGGCATCAATGACGCCGGGCAGGTGGTGGGGGAGTCCGACACGGCCGCAGGTGCTCGGCACGCTTTCATCACCGGCCCCAATGGCGTGGGCATGACCGATCTCGGGACGCTGGGTGGAGATTACAGTTTCGCCTCTGGCATCAATGACGCCGGGCAGGTGGTGGGGTAGTCCCACACGGCCGCAGGTGCTCAGCACGCTTTCATCACCGGCCCCAATGGCGTGGGCATGACCGATCTCGGGACGCTGGGTGGAGATTACAGTTCCGCCTCTGGCATCAATGACGCCGGGCAGGTGGTGGGGTAGTCCGACACGGCCGCAGGTGCTCGGCACGCTTTCATCACCGGCCCCAATGGCGTGGGCATGACAGACCTCAATTCGCTGCTTGAGTCGCCGGCCGGAATTGTTCTAACGGAAGCCCGTCGACATCAATAACGTGGGACAGGTCATCGCCACTGGGGTGATCCCTGAGCCTCAATCCTATGCTTTGATGCTCGCCGGCCTGATCCTGGTCGGATTCATGGCCCGGCGAAAGCGCCTGCTGGCATAAAAATACCTGGAAACCTGGCCCATATTGGTTGCCCGGCCCCGTCCTGCCGCGCGGCGCTCGTCTCGGAATCGGATTGATAAGCGAAGCACATTGCTCCGTATGAGAACCGGGCTATCGCTATCGAATCACCGATGACGGTATCCCGCCTGAAACCTCTTTGGCAGGGAAGGGTTAATTACGACGTGGAATACGAACGTTGTCTTGCTCTTGCAGTTCAGACTTCGCCAAGCCTGCGCCCGCCGGAGAACGGCTGGGGCTGCCCATCCGATCCGTATAGACCGGCGCTTCGGGCGCTGTGCGTAGCGGACTGGAGTGCCGAGAGTCTCTGCTGATTGTAGCGCAGGCGCTGAGCGACAAGAATACCGTTGATTTTATTGAGTTGACTGGCTGTTTCAGCCAGTTGAAGCAACTTCTGCCAGGCATCGGCGGCATCGGGGCAGTCTTGTAGACCGCGCTCCATTCCGGTACGGTCCTGCGGGTAGCCAAGCATCCCGAGCCAGCGGTTGCGCGCATCAGCCAGTTGGGCCAATTGTTGGGCCTGCCGCGATTTTTCCATTGCCAGCGGCAATAGCAGAGATCCATCCGCATGATGCAGAGCATGCTGCTCGCGGCGCAATAGGTCGATGAACTCCAGCGCTGCGTCATGCTCGCGCGTGACGCAGGCAACCGGATCAAAAGTTGCGTTACTCAAGTCACCCCTGCCTGGCGCGGATCAGGTCACGCACCGTCTCCAGCAAACCATCGGCCACTTTGTCCGGGTTCACGACGAAACGTCCCTCGCTGATTGCCTGCTTGATTTTTTCGACCCGCGCCGCATCGAAAACTTCGCCATTTGCCAGATTCTTTTCGATGCTTTGAAGTTGCGTGCTGAGCTGAACGCTGTCGCCCTGCGTATTCGGATCGCCTGGTTTCGCAACCCCCGCTGCTTTTTGTCCCGATTTGGCGGACGATAGTAATGCCTCGCTGCGGCGAGGCGGGATAGTCTTTATGGAGTTTTCTATTTTCATGGGTTTATCTCCTACAGTTAACCGTAGGTAGTTAACGGCGGCCTCGTTTGGAACTTGAGGTCAATAATGAGAATTGTTACATAATCGATTCCAGCTCTGGCGGGTTCATCAGTAGCTTACCACCACTATTGCTCCGGCCCGTGCAATTCCGCTCACTACGGAACCCGATGCACTTCTAACCTGTACAGGTTGTCCTTCAGCCGCATTGTTGAGCGCTTTGCCTTCCCCGGTCACGCTGAATCCGCGCCCACTGGAGATCAGTTTCACGTTCTGGTTCTGTATCACGGCTGCTTGCGCGCGCAGCATGTCCTGGCGAACCGGGTTGCCGAAGGGAAGGCCACCGGTCAGCGTTCTGCCAATGGCCTGGTTTGGGTCGGTAACGATACCGGGCGGGAGCTGGGCCAGATCTCCGCTGCGAGTAATCAGGTCTGCGGGAGCGATGACATGGCCCTGCGTCAGCGATCTGGTGCTGACTACATAATCCGCTACCACTTTCACTGTTGCGCGTACATAAATGGTCCATGGATTGGGAGCGGAGCAGCGCACGATCACTGTCGTATTGCCCCAGGGACGGCTGCCGGGCGGCAACGCCGGCTCAAGTGCGGCACAGGGGGGCAGGTTCACCCGTGCATCCAGCGCGCCGAGCGTGATATCCACCTGGCCGGGCAAACCCGCCGATTGCACGTGCAGGAAGTTCAAAACCACGTCCTGGATAAGCCGGGGGTCCTGCTTTACATTCGCTGATGCTGATGCTGCAGCGGGTACCGAGAGAAGCACGATCAGGCTCAGGCTGCATGGCAGGAGCCGAAAGTAAGTGACAGGCATGGCAGGCATGGGAATTCCTCGAAAGAATGCCCCTGGATCAGGCCGAGCCAGGGGTAGCGACATTCTAATAGGGACGCATCCCGGCAACGGGCGGAACTGAGGCGGGTTTTGCCCGATATTCAATGAATTGTCCGGGTGCGTGCCCAATTTATTATGTCGTCGCTGCCAACCTGACCTCGACTGGGCTCCGCTGCGCTGCTCGGCTTGTTCTGGTCCGGCCCCTCCCTGATGATATCGATATGGATTGGATGAGATTCATGGAATTGATGAGCGATCCTTACGCAGACAGGAGTTTGGGGAAGGGAAGATCGAAGATAAAGGGTTTTTACCCCGCTAATCTGTCTTTTGGCCGGATGCGGCATGAAATACCATGGCTCATGTGTATTCACCGCATTAACGAGAGAATGAGTGTCACTTGAGGAGAACGCATGATCGACAAGCTTGACGGTGCATTTCGCTTCCACCAGGACGCCGCCAATTTGCGGGCTCACCGCCAGCAATTGATTGCTTCCAATATCGCCAATGCGGATACCCCGAATTTCAAGGCGCGCGATATCAATTTCAAGGATGCGCTGGAAAATGCCAATGGTAACCGGGCCGTCACGCTGCTGACCAGTGCTCCGAACCACATTGCATCGCCCGACAGCGTCAATGGCATGGCTGGCAGCGCGCCATTGATGTACCGTTCCGCCGTGCAAGGCAGCGTGGACGGCAATACTGTGGATATGGATGTGGAGCGCAGCCAGTTCGCCGATAACTCTATCCACTACGAAGCGAACCTCACATTCATCAGCGACCAGATCAAGATCATGCGCTCTGCCATTCAAGGTTAAGGAGAAATTGCACCATGTCCCTGTTCAACATTTTCACTGTTGCCGGATCGGCAATGACAGCCCAGAACCAGCGCCTGAACGTGGTGGCAAGCAATCTCGCCAACGCCGATAGCGCGGTGACTTCCAATGGCCAGCCTTACAAGGCCAAACAGGTGCTGTTCATGAGTATTCCATCAGCAGCCGGCACTGATCCCAATAATGCCGCCACCGGCGTAAAGGTATCGCGCGTCCTCGAAGATCAATCGCCGATGAAGCTGATATACGAACCGACCCATCCGATGGCAAACGAGGAAGGCTTTGTGACCATGCCAAATGTCAACGTAGTGGAAGAGATGGTCGACATGATTTCCGCCTCGCGTTCATACCAGAACAATGTAGACATGATGAATACCGCGAAGACCCTGCTGCTGAAGACTTTAAGCATCGGACAATAAGTATCGGACAAATAAGGAAGAACCATGAGCATTCAGGATATCCAACCCGCCGCAAACCCGTTTGCATCATATGGCGCGACCAATACAGCGAAGTCCGCAGCGGATGATATACAGGACCGGTTTCTCAAACTGCTGGTTACACAGATGAAAAACCAGGACCCTCTTAACCCGCTAGACAATGCTCAGGTGACGGCGCAATTGGCGCAGATCAGTACGGTGAACGGTATCGAAAAGCTTAACGCCAATATCCAGGCCATGGCCAGCAGCTTTAACGCCGGACAATCCCTGCAGGCGGCCACGTTGATCGGCAAAGATGTCCTCGTGCCCGGTTCCGAGCTGCGACTGGCGGGTGGCGGCGGCGTTTTCGGTGTTGAACTCGCGCAAGCAGCGGACGAGGTGAAAGTCACGATACATGATGCGTCGGGCCGGGAGATACAAGTCATGGACTTGGGTCCGAAACCTGCCGGTCCTCTGGCGCTGGCCTGGGATGGCAAAACTGCCGATGGCGCCCAGGCTGCGGATGGCGCATATAGCGTTAGCGTCAGCGCATTGCGCGGTGATCAGAAGATCGACACGCAAACGCTGGCTTTCGGCTCTGTCCAGGGCGTTTCCCAAAGTAATCAGGGCGTACAGTTGAACGTCGGGACACTCGGAACAGTGGGACTTGCGGATATCAAGCAGATTTTTTAAACCTGGCATTAATCGAATACCCGTCTCAGGAAAATGAGACGCCACCCAAGGAGTTATGATGAGTTTTCAGCAAGGCTTGAGCGGTTTGAATGCAGCATCGAAGAATTTGGACGTGATCGGCAATAACGTGGCAAATGCCAATACGGTGGGGTTCAAGCAATCGCAGACCCAGTTTGCGGACGTGTACGCCAACTCGCTTTCGGGTGGCAGCAGCATTCAGGCTGGTATTGGCGTCAAGGTTGCGGACATTGCGCAGCAGTTCAATCAGGGCAGTATCACCGCATCCAATAATCCACTCGACATTGCAATCAATGGTAGCGGCTTCTATCGTCTGAGTGATCAGGGCGCCATCAGCTATTCACGCAACGGTCAATTTCATCCCGATAAGGATGGCTATATTGTCAACAGCAGCGGCCTGCGTCTTACCGGATTTACGGCGAACACAACCGGCGTGATCAATACCTCCGCACCAGCCGACCTGCAGATTTCGAAGGCCGACTTGCCACCCGTGGCGACTACGCTGGTGAGCGGCTTGTTTAACCTGGACTCACGCGAGACTCCGCTGAGTTCGGCTGCCTTCGACCTGGCCGATCCCACAAGCTACCATAGCTCAACCTCGCTATCGATTCACGACAGCCTGGGCAACCCGAGCACGCTATCGACCTATTTCCTTAAAACGGGAACCAACAGCTGGGACGTGTTTGCCGCCAATGACGGTTCTTTGCTCAACGGTGGAGCAGCGGTAGGTACACTGAACTTTTTGTCCGGGGGTGCGCTCGACCCGCTAAGTTCCAGCATGTTCAGCCTGACGGCTCCGGTCAGTACCGGCGCCGATCCCCTTGCTTTTGATCTGGACTTCGCCGGCACGTCGCAGTTCGGATCCAACTTTAGCGTCAACGCCCTGGACCATGACGGTTATGCCTCGGGCCGTCTTATCGGTTTCGATGTTGGTGCCGATGGCGTGATCCGCGGCAGCTACTCAAGCGGCAAATTTTTGACCCTCGGGCAGGTTGCGCTGGCCAATTTCGCCAATCCGCAGGGGCTGGAGTCGCGCGGTAATAATACGTGGGCGGAAAGCTCCTCCTCAGGTGTCGCCCTGGTCGGCGTGCCGAATACCGGTGGCCTTGGTGTGCTGCAGTCCAGCGCGGTTGAAGATTCGAACGTGGAGCTTACCTCGGAACTGGTCAATATGATTACTGCCCAGCGCGTCTACCAGGCAAACGCCCAGACCATCAAAACCCAGGATCAGCTACTACAGACGATAGTGAATCTGAAATAACAAGAAGCATAAACAGGCTAAGGCGGCACGACCGCCAAAAACCCGATTCTGCTAGGCAGAAATGCCGCCCAGGCGGAATCGGGAAATCCCTTCGAGCGGCTGCTATAGAACCACTCAATCGATAGCAGTCTTTACCCAGATTAAAACCTGATTTCACAGGAGTAAACATGGATCGCATGATCTACGTTGCGATGACCGGCGCCAAGCATACGATGGGGCAGCAAGCCGCCATGGCGCACAATCTGGCGAATGCGAACACGATAGGCTATCGTGCCGAAACCAGTGTGTTACGCGCGGTTCCGGTATTCAGCGATACCCTGGCGACTCGCGCATTCGTGGTGGATTCAAGTGCCGGGGCGGATTTTCGCGCAGGTACCGAGCAGCAGACGGGGCGTGAACTCGACACGGCAATACAGGGACCGGGCTGGATCGCCCTGCAAATGGAAGATGGGAGCGAGGCGTATACCCGCAACGGAAGTCTGCATGTGAGTTCCAACGGTGTGTTGCAGACTCGTAATGGCCTGAACGTGCAGGGCGACGGCGGGCTGATTTCCATTCCCCCGAACACCCTGATCACGATAGCCAAGGATGGGACAGTTTCCACGGTGCCTGCCGGTGCGGGGACGAGTGAGCCGAATATCTCCGTCATAATCGGCCGCATCAAGCTGGTCAACCCTCCCGAAGCACAACTTACGCGCGGCCTGGATGGACTGTTCCGGCAGACTGCCGGCGGCGAGGCCGAGGCGGATGCGAATGTCACCCTCAGAAGCGGCGCGCTGGAGGGCAGCAATGTCAATGTAGTCGAGGCGCTGGTCGATATGATCTCGCTTTCCCGCCAGTTTGAAATGCACATGAAGATGCTACAGAACGCCGAGGGTAACGCCCAGCGCGCCAGTGTCCTCCTGTCCGTTAGCGCCTGATATAAGGGATAAGGGAAGCATTGCCGGCCCGATGCCACACTGGGTTGAAATCGGGAAAAACATGGAATTGCCCCCTCTGTTCCGGACACTGGTCACATCCACCCTGCTATACGATGTCTTGAATAATGCCGCTCCACGATGCGCCACCCACAGGTGCACAGGTGGCTACAGTGGCGGACTTTCCGCTTAACCTTCAGGAGACTCAGTTGATCCGCTCACTCTGGATTTCAAAGACCGGTCTGGATGCACAGCAAACCCAGATGGACGTCATTGCGAATAATCTGGCGAATGTCAGCACCAATGGATTCAAACGCTCGCGCGCGGTGTTCGAGGACCTGATATATCAGACCTTGCGCCAGCCAGGCGCTCAGTCGTCGCAGCAGACACAGTTGCCATCCGGTTTGCAGATCGGTACCGGCGTACGGCCGGTTGCAACCGAACGCGTACTGACTCAAGGTAATTTGCAGCAGACAGGGAACTGGAAGGACGTGGCCATTCAAGGCCAGGGATTCTTCGAGGTGTTGCGGCCAGACGGCTCGCTGGCATATACGCGGGACGGCTCGCTCCAGATTGATGCCGAGGGACAGCTCGTCACGTCCAGCGGCTATCATATACAACCGGCCGTCACCATTCCGCCCAATGCGCTGAGCGTGACCATAGGCCGCGACGGGGTTATCACCGTAACCCAGCAAAACTCGCCTCTCCCGGTTCAGGTAGGCACCTTGCAACTTACCACGTTCATCAATCCCGTGGGCTTGCAAAGCGTAGGTGAAAACCTCTTTGTGGAAACCGGCGCCAGCGGTACCCCCAATATCAACACGCCGGGTACGGATGGCACCGGACTGCTTACCCAGGGCTATGTCGAGACATCCAACGTCAACGTCGTTGAGGAACTTGTCAACATGATCCAGACCCAGCGCGCATACGAGATCAATAGCAAGGCCGTGCAGACCTCCGATCAGATGCTGCAGCGCCTGTCGCAAATGTAGAAATCAGGCAAACGTGGCAATGGCACTGTTGGAAATGGCGAAGCGGCGGCAAAATATCGGAATCCTGGGGCAAGCCATTTTATACGGCGAGAAAAAACCATGAATTTCGCCCTTCCGGGCTTGACCCGGAATCCAGCCCAACCCAACAGTAAATGGTGTGCTTTACACACCACCTGGATACCGGTTTGCACCGGTATGACGTTTCTACTGCTTGGGCGCCGGATCAAATAATGATTGCGAATTTTTCAGCTGACTGTTCAGTCAAGCGAGGCGGGCATTTTGCGGAACCCATAATCCTTGCGGCGCTTATTGCCGTCATCCTGATCGGGCTACCGGGCTGCATCAGCCTGCCCGCCCCGGCATCGATCGTGCAGCAACCGATGTCCTCCCGGCCGGCGCAGCCAGCGCCACCGCTCGCCAATGGCGCCATTTTCCAGGCCGGCATTGGTTACCGGCCGTTATTCGAGGATCGCCGGGCGCGTCATGTGGGCGACACGCTGGTGATCGTACTAAACGAAAAGACAAACGCAAGCAAGAGATCCAATAGCAGCGCCAACAAGAATGGCGAGCTGGATTTCGGTATTCCCCCCGTGGTGTTTGGCGTGCCTATCACCAAGAAGGTGGAGCTGGGCGGCTCTTCTTCCAACGACTTCGAGGGTAAAGGCGAAGCCGCTTCCGCCAATAACTTTAGCGGCACGATCACTGTTACCGTCATCGAAGTGCTCCCCAATCGCAACCTGGTGGTGAGCGGCGAAAAGCAGTTGGCCATGACCCAGGGCTCGGAGTACATCCGTGTCTCGGGTGTAGTGCGCCCAGAGACTGTTGTCAACAATATGGTGTCATCGGTCCAGGTAGCCGATGCGAAAATCGAGTACAAGGCCAACGGCTATATCGATGAGGCGCAAACCATGGGCTGGCTCTCGCGCTTTTTCCTGACCTTTTCGCCATTCTGAACTACGCAGAAGTGCTGTACGGGAACCCACATGATCCTTAAACAAATCTTACCGGCGCTGCTGATACTGTGGCTCGGGTGCTGTGCCATTTTGACTCCAGCGCAAGCCGAGCGCATCAAGGATTTGGCTTCGATTCAAGGTGTGCGACCGAATCAGTTGGTAGGATACGGCCTGGTGGTGGGACTCGATGGCACCGGCGACCAGACCATTCAGACACCCTTCACCATTCAGACCTTGACCAGCATGCTGATGCAGATGGGCATCAACGTACCGCCCGGTACCAACATGCGGTTGAGGAACGTGGCTGCGGTGATGGTTACGGCCGTGTTGCCGCCGCTTGCCCAGCCAGGGCAGGTAATCGACGTGACCGTGTCCAGCATGGGCAATGCCCGGAGCTTGCGTGGAGGCACCTTGCTGATGACTCCGCTCAAAGGGGTAGATGGCGAGGTCTACGGAATGGCGCAGGGCAATCTGCTGGTCGGGGGGATAGGGGCTTCGGCCAGTGGCAGCAAGGTTCAGGTCAATCATCTCAGCGCCGGGCGTATCAGCGGAGGCGCCACGGTGGAGCGTGCCGTACCCGTCGCGCTGGGCCAGGACGATCGCATCCGGCTTGAGCTTCATAACACCGATTTTTCCACCACCAGGCGGGTCGTGGATGCCATCAACGGCCGCTTTGGTGCGGGCACCGCATCCGCGCTGGATGGGCGAGCCGTTCAGGTGCGCATACCCCAAGGCAGCGATGAGCGCGTGGCATTCATCGCGGAAGTGGAAAGCATGAACGTCAGTCCCGCGCAGATGCACGCCAAGGTCATCGTCAACAGCCGTACCGGTTCGGTAGTCATGAACCAGGCGGCGACGGTTGACGCCTGCGCCATTGCTCACGGCAATCTATCGGTGGTAATCAGCACCGAACCGGTAATCAGCCAACCAGGACCATTTTCCAGCGGACGGACGGTGGAGGCGCAGCGCTCGACTATCGAGATCAAGCAGGAATCCGGCATGCTTACCATGGTGGAAGGCGCGTCCCTGGCCGAGGTGGTCAAAGCGCTGAATGCGATCGGGGCGACGCCGCAGGATTTGTTGTCGATTCTGCAGGCGATGAAATCCGCCGGAGCGCTTCGGGCTGAGCTGGAAATCATCTGATGGCTGCTTCAACTGATCTCTCCACCAAATTCGCCCTGGATGTGCAGGCCGTCAATGAGCTGCGGGTTGTGCGCGGCGCAGGGAACAAAACAGACCAGGCCGCGCTTGAAGCCGCCGCGAAACAGTTCGAGGCGCTGTTCATGAACATGATGCTGAAGAGCATGCGCGACGCGACGCCGAAAGACAGCTTGGTGGACAGCGAACAGAGCCGTCTGTATATCTCGATGCTGGATCAGCAGCTGTCGCAAAGCATGTCCTCCAATGGCATTGGCCTGGCCGACATGATGATACGGCAACTGCGTCACGGCATGCCGCAACTGGAAGAAGAAGCGCAATCACCGGACGCCGCCGTCCCTGGACAGCTACCCGTCATGAAAACTCCATCTGTGCCGCCTTTGAAGGCAGATGCATACATGCAGCAACTGGCACCGGTATCGGGGTCGGGGGCATCCGGCCCGGCATCGAGATCGGAAATACCGGCATTACAACAGCTGCCGGCATCGCCAGGGCCATCGGAACCAGCGGGAACGGCGCCACTTCAGCCGGGAGCGCAAACGCAACCACAACAATCGCAAGTGGTCGAGTTTCAGGCCAAACTTATGCCTTATGCACAGCAGGCTAGCCAGGCCACGGGCATACCCGCACGATTCATGCTGGGACAGGCCGCGCTGGAAAGCGGATGGGGTAAAAGGGAAATCCGCGGGGCAGACGGCACGCCCAGCCATAACCTCTTCGGCGTGAAGGCCGGCAGCAACTGGAAAGGGCCGGTAGTGGAAACGGTAACGACGGAATACATCAACGGCGTAGCCCATAAAAGCGTGGAGAAGTTCCGCGCTTATCCCTCCTACGCGGATGCTTTCCGCGATTATGCCAATCTGTTGAGCAGCAACCCGCGCTATTCGGAACTGATGGCCCGGGTGGCGAAGGGTCTGGACGCGGAAGGTTTCGCGCAAGGCTTGCAACAGGCGGGCTATGCAACCGACCCGGATTACGCCAGCAAGCTGAACCGCATTATAAAGACCACGCCCTGGTCTTGATACGGGGCCATTGTCAGGTTTTTTTGTCCGACCCTTTGCTCAATTGGAGTGCCTGGTTTGTATAACTCATATGGGACAGGCTAAATATTTCCAGTCCGAGGTCGTTAACATCATGTATGAACATGAACGTGGATATGTGCCTGAATATGGGGCGGAACGGGAAAACTAGGATATAACATGGGTAACGGTATTTTCGGCATCGGCCTCAGTGCGCTCCAAGCTGCTCAGCAGGGGTTGCTCGTTGCCGGGCACAATGTCAGTAACGCTTCCACACCCGGCTACACTCGCCAGCAAATCGTTCAATCGACCGGCGGGGCGCAAGCTACCGGTAACGGATTTATCGGCCGGGGTGTGCAGGTCGATACAGTAAGGCGCGTGTACAACGAGTTTCTGGTCAATCAGGTCACGCAGGCAAAAACCGAATCCACCCAGCTCGACACCTACCTTGCACAGATGAAGCAGATCGACACCCTGCTGGCGGACACGAGCGGGCGCCTCGGCCTGTCGCCTGCACTACAGGATTTTTTCGGGAGCGTGCAGGATGTTGCCACCAGCCCGTCGGATGTGGCGGCCCGGCAGTCGATGTTGTCCAATGCGGAGGTGCTGGTACGGCGGTTTCAGTCGCTGAACGACAGCCTCGATGAGATTCAGGATGGGGTGAACGCACAGATCGAGAACAGCGTTTCGCTTATCAACACGCTGGCGGCAAGGATAAGTGAACTGAACGGCACCATCAGCCTGGCCGAGAGCAGCGCAGGCGGGCAACCCGCAAACGATTTGCGGGACCAGCGCGATGAACTGGTCACGCAACTGAACGATCAGGTCCGCGCTAAAGTTGTTGAACAAGGCGACGGCGGCTACAGCATATTTATTGGCACGGGTCAGTCTCTGGTCGTGGGTTCAACGGCTTTCCAGCTCGCAACCACGGTTTCTCCGGTTGACCCGCACCGCCTTGAAGTAGCTTATGTTTCCGGCGGCAACAGCGTCCCGGTCAAGGAATCCAGCCTGGATGGAGGCAAGTTGGGCGGACTGCTGCAATTTCGCGGCGGCGAACTCGATGCCGCACGCAACGGTCTTGGGGCGCGTTGCCATTGGTCTGGCGGCCACCTTCAATGACCAGCACCGGCTGGGGCAGGATATACAGGGTAATCTGGGCGGGGATTTTTTTACTTTGCCGAAGCCATCAGTAACGGCTTCTACCCGCAACACCGGCAACGCAATCATTGCCGCAGAAATTTCCGGCCCCGGCAATCTTACCACCAGCGATTATCGCCTGCGTTACGATGGTGCTGATTACACCTTGACGCGGCTCAGCGATGGCGCCGCGCAGACGTTTGCCGCTTTTCCGCAGACTGTGGATGGTGTGCGCTTGAGCTTTACCTCCGGCGCTGCCGGCGCGGGGGATGAATTTATCATCCGGCCGACGGCAAATGGAGCCGGTCAGATTGAGGTGGCGATACAGGACACCAATCTGATCGCGGCCGCAGCACCGATCCGAACCGATGCGCCAACCGCCAACACCGGCACCGGACGCATCACCGCCGGCACCGTTAATGCACCAGCCGCCCACTGATCCAAACTTAAGAGAACCAGTAACCTTTACTTTCACCAGCGCCACGACTTTCGACGTGAGCGGCACCGGGACCGGCGATCCAACCGGCGTCACATTCAATCCCGGCAGTTCGATCAGTTATAACGGGTGGACGGTGCAGATTACAGGATCGCCCAAGCCAGGCGATACATTCACCATCGGCCCCAATTCCAGCGGTGCGCTCGATAACCGCAACGCCTTACTGCTGGGTGCGCTGCAAAGTACCAAAACCCTGGCTGGCGGCACGGCGAGCTACCAGAACGCTTACGGGCAAGTGGTCAGCCTGATGGGCTACAAGACCCGTGAGCTGGAAGTAACCAGTGCTGCCCAGGCGTCCCTGCTAAGCCAGGCCCGGGCTTTGCAGCAATCGGAGTCGGGCGTGAACCTGGACGAGGAAGCCGCCAATCTGCTGCGCTACCAGCAGGCGTATCAGGCCGCCAGCAAGGTGATACAGACCGCGAACCAGATGTTCGATGCACTGCTCGATATAACAAGGTAACGAGCCGGCCGCGCAGATGCGCCAGGGTAAGCCAAGAAGATCAGATAGAGTGGAATCAGGATAGAGGAGTCAGGAATGCGCGTCAGCAGTAATACCAGCTATGAATTAGGGATTGCCGCCCTTAACCGCCAGCAGGCCACACAAGTGAAGAACCTGGAGCAGATAAGCAGCGGGCGGCGCATCCTTACGCCGTCCGATAATCCCACAGCTTATGTCCGGGCGCTGGAAGTCTCCCAGGCGGATGCGGGCAATACGCAATATGCTTCAAACCGCCAGCAGGCAATGGCAGGTTTCGGCATGCTGGAATCCACTCTCGGCGACGTAACGAATTTGCTGCAGAACGCGCAGGAACTTGCGGTGTATGCGGGGAACGGCACACTTACCGACAGCGGGCGCAGCGCTATCGCAACCGAATTGCGCGGTAATCTGGACGAATTGATGGGGCTTGCCAACCGTACCGACGGGAACGGGCAATATCTGTTTTCCGGCTTCCAGGGAGCAACCAAGCCGTTTGCCGACACGGGTAGCGGTGTACAGTATTTTGGCGATGAGGGCGTGCGCATGGTCCAGGTCAGCGCATCGCGCCAGCTCGGCGTGAATGAGTCGGGACGAGAAGTCTTCGAACGAATTCCAGCTTCTGGAGGAGGGTACCAGAGCATGTTCAAGACGCTCTCCGACCTGATCGGCATACTCGAAACGCCGTCAAACCGATGCCGCCGGCAAGGCCGCATTCTCCAGCGGCCTGAGCACGGCCCAGAGCGACCTGTCCAATGCACTGGACAACGTATTGCGGGTTCACGCCTCGGTGGGCACGCGCATGAAGGAAGTGGACACGCTAAATGACAGCGGTGACGACCTGACCATTCAGTACAAGCAGCAGCTATCAGAACTGCGGGACGTCGATTATGCCAAAGCCATCAGTGACCTGACTCAGCAGCAGGCCTATCTGGAGGCAACACAGAAGGCGTTTTTGAAAGTGCAGGGTTTATCGTTGTTCGATTACATACGGTAGCGACGCAGAAACCACTTTAAGCACACACCCCCCATACCACCACCTCAACTTCCACCACCCCCACCACCCCCCTCTCTCTCCATACAACACCTCAATACTATATACACAGCTCCCGATCTCATAGGTGTAAACAATTTTACGCACCTCACGCGGATTCTCGCAGTATGCAACGCCCCTCCCATAGCCGCTGCCACATCGCCACCACTCGAAAATCACTGCCCCCAATGGCCCAATGCAAACGCTTTAAGCGCAGCGCCGCCGCTTCGTCACTGCGTCAGATCGAGCGCTTGAGTGCAGCAGTCAGTCCCTTGCGAACTTTCCAAAGCTCCAAAACAGCAGTCGCGGAAAAAGTCCCCGCAAGCCGGGGGCGGCGGTCGATGTAATCGAGCTCTCTTCGAGCAATGCAGGACGGCTCTTATTGTAAGCTGCCCAGCCCGGTTTCTTATAACCATTGGATAGCGTTGGACGAACGTTTTTATCTCAAGCTGATCGAATTACCGCTCCCCGGATTACTTCTTGGCACCCACCTCCTCGAGGAGTTGAGTTACCTCTGATGACCATTCTGTGATGCGATCATCAGCATCATAACGCCTTCCTTTGGCTTGGCGTTCACATAGGCTTCCGCCTCAGCAGCACTTGCGTTGCCTGCTGCCGTCCCTCCTGCGACGCCAGCATCAGCGCCGTGTGCGTCGTTCAATCTGGCGTTCACGTCAGCCCCGGCTTCAAGCAATTCATGCGCCACCATTAAGTGACCTTTCTCCGCCGCAGTTATAAATGGAGTCAGGCGGCTGATCATCCACGCGTTCACGTCAACCCAGCGACGAGCAGCATCTGTAGCACACTTGACCCGTTTCCGGCATGAACGGGCCTCCTCGATGTTTTCTGTCGCGATTTGAACACCTACAGCATTGCCTCCGAGGCTGCGATTTGAGCGCTCAAGTGGAATATAATGGCGATATGAACAATGTATACGCTGCTATTGAGCCAACACGTGCCGAGATCGATTCACTGAATGGACCCGCTCTCCTGGAGTTCGGCGCTCCCTGGTGCGGCTACTGCCGAGCCGCGCAACCGCTGATTGCCTCGGCCTTGTCCGAACACCCGCCCATACTCCATATCAAGGTCGAAGATGGCAAAGGACGTCCGCTGGGACGTTCCTTCAGAGTGACGCTCTGGCCGACCCTGATCTTCCTGAATCAGGGCAAGGAAATCGCCCGCCTGGTCCGGCCTACCGATTCTGCCGCGATTAGTAAAGCGTTGGATAACATAAACGGCCCATCATGATTTTGCATATTGCCGCCAGATAAACGTTACCAAACGTGTATCAGATTGAGTTCGGCCTCGCTACACCAGTTTTCCAGGGGAAATAAATATTGGATATCAAGTCGAGCCTGGGTGCCGCAATTTTCACGCGTATACCGATCCGACCAATCTGCTAGCAGTTGAAGGTATGTCGGCGTTCCAGTCTGCCTGTTGGAGCCCATAGATACAAACGTCTAAATATTGACCGTCCAGAAAATATTCATTGATTTTAGTACCTTCTTTTTTGAACCCGAGCTTTTCATACAGGGAGATGGCATTCCGATTTATGGAGAGAACTTCAAGTCCTATTTTCCTGAGATCCAGTCCGTTGAATGCATAATCGATAAGCAAAGAGCACGATATAAAGCCTAACCCAACATTTCTTTTCTTTGACTCGCCAATGTATACGCCTAACAGTGCTTTTCGCTGGTATTGGTCGATGCTGTTTAATTGGATAGTGCCTACAAGATTTTCTTCTTGCCTGATAGCGAACACAACACGTGACTTGGCGTTTTGTTCTCGTTGATGTTTTATCCATTCTTTAACCGTTTCTTTTTGTATTGGAAAACGAAAGCCCATAGTCAGATCTCTTATGTTCGAAGCGTTCTGCCAGAGATAGAGCAACTCAACGTCGGACTCTTCGAGCGGCATTAGTTTTATATGCGCCCAGTCAATTGCTTTTTGATTTGATTGGGTATGGCTAGGCGCTATATTAATTGTCATTATTCGCTCTTGTATTTGCTGGATTGGACAAAAAAGCTTTAGCGTCTTCTGCAGGCGTGATCGTGGCAGCAACCGCATCTTAAAGGTTTTCCCGAACCGGACAATTGGACTTAAGTACGTCATCCGTTATTTATTAGCTACGTTCCTGGCTCCACAAACCATGCGTAAATCTAAAATTAAAATATGAGCAATAGCACATGCTCTACAACTTCAAAGCCGCCGTCTACCTGGTCGATGCCGATACACTCAGATGCGAATACGCCAATAGAACGGCCCAGTGCGATCTGCAATACTCGATGGCTGAACTGCGGGAACTGATGCCGCGCGACGGAGAGCCTGCGTTTGCTACCGAGAGCCTGCTGCCATTGCTGGCTCCGTTGCGTGCGGATGAAGAACAGGAAATAGAGGGTGAAACACGTTTCAGGCGCAAGGACGGCGCTATTTTTCCCGTGGCGGTGCGCTTGCATTTATGGCGAGGTCCGGGCAAATCGTTGCTTATCATTATCGCCAGGGAGATCACCGGGGATATCAGGACTCTCCGAAACGGGGCGAGGAACAAGAGGAAGGACGGACGGCTCCGATGTCAATGGGGATTGGTGAAGCCCACCCGTTGGCGATCGTCGCCAATTCGCCCGGCATGGTATTTCAATATATACAGGGCGAGGACGGCGGGCATTTCATGCCGTTCATCAGCGATCAGTGTATCAATGTGCTCGGCATCGAAGTCGAGAGACTGAAGGCTGACCCTGCGCTGCTACTGGATCTTGTGCTGCCGGAAGACCGGGAGAGCCTGCGCCGCTCGAAGGCGCAGTCAGCGGCCAGTCTGGCGATATGGAATTGGGAAGGCCGCCTGTGGATAGAGTCCTACGGTGACGTAAAGTGGGTGAGCCTGCGCGCCAGCCCTCGCCGGGAGAAGGGTGTAGGCGTGATCTGGGAAGGAATTATAATCAACGTCACGCAAAGCAGGCTTAGAGAAAAAGAACTCAAGGAATCCCACAAACGGCTCAAGGAAATGTCAGCGCACGCCATGGCGGCAAGAGAACACGAGCGCATCCGTATCGCACAGGAAATCCACGATGACCTGGGGGGCAATCTGACAGCCATCAAGATCGATCTCGACTGGCTTGCCCGCCATATTGGCAGCGGTGGCGATAATCTCCCCTTGCTGGCAAAAGTCCGTACTGTCTCCCAAATGGTGGACCGTACCATGCATTCAATCCAGCGTATCTCACGCGACCTGCGCCCCGGCATAATGGACTTCGGCATCGTCGCGGCCATCGAATGGGAGGCAAACGAATTCGGCAAGCGGCTTGGCGTCCCGTGCGAGGTCGCATGCTCTCAGCAGGATATTGACCTGGAGCCGGATATGGCGGTTGCCGTATTTCGCATTTTTCAGGAGGCCCTCACCAATATTACCAAGCATGCGCGCGCCTCCCGGGTTTGGGTTCGGCTGGAGATGACGGCGGGATTGAATCAGAGGCAGGGATTGAATCAGAAGCAACTGGAGTTGGAGGTACGGGACAACGGCTGTGGGATCAGCCTGACAGATCTCAGGAAACTTAATTCGTTTGGTATTCGCGGCATGGTCGAACGCGCGAGCTTTCTCGATGGAAAACTGACTGTCAGCCGAGGGCAGGAGGGCACGCAGGGAACAACCGTGCATTTGGCCATTCCGCTTGTGCCGGTACCTGGCGAGCCGGACAATATACGGTCGGTTGTCATGGAATTGAAGGCGCCGCGTTCATGAATGTTCTGATCGTCGACGACCACGCCATTGTCCGTCAGGGTTTGCGGCAAATCCTGCTGGAAAGCGGCAAGGTCATGCATATCGGCGAAGCGGGGTGCGGCGCGGAGGCAATGCGGCAGATACGCGAGGCTGAGTGGAACGTCGTCGTGCTGGATATTTCCTTGCCGGACCGGAACGGCATCGAGATCCTGAAGCAGATCAAGAAAGAGTGTCCGAAAATTTCCGTGCTCATGCTCAGCATGCATGAAGAGGGCCTGTACGCAATTCGGGCGTTGAAGGCTGGCGCATCCGGCTATCTCACCAAGCAAAGCGCCCCGAGCGAACTGATGGCGGCGATCCAGCAAATTTCCAGGGGACGCAAGTATCTTACGACAACGTTGGCTGAAGCGATGGCCGACAATCTGGGCGCCGGTCATGACTGTCCGCTTCACGAGACTTTATCCGATCGCGAATACCAGACCCTGCGCCTGATTGCCTCGGGCAAAAGCCTGACAGATGCGGCTGAGGAAATGTGTCTTTCGGTCAAGACCGTCAGCGTCTACCGCAGCCGATTGCTGGAAAAAATGAAACTCAAGAACAATGCTGAACTGACCCACTACGCCATCAAGAATGGTTTGGCCTGATTCTGTTTGTCGGGCGAAATACCAGGCATTTCTCATTTCCTGTTTGGCCCCCGAACTCCAGCCCAGCCTGACAGTAGCGTGTTTATCCTGCCCGGCTTACGGGCTTGCGCCGATACGTAAATACCGCTTGCCCATGAATCAACAGGTACCGCACTCATTCTTGTTATCGCATGGGCAACCCCTGGTATCGCTCCAATGGCCCCCGGGAGCAAATTGGGAAATACGGCGCGAATCGCTATTTAATCGGCAAATTGCATAGTCTGCCGCTCCCTTATCATTCCCCTATGATTATTGCCCGCTTAGGTCGGGCGACTATGGACGGCGTAGCGCTGTGCAGAAATACGCTTTCCTCATCGCTTAAGTAAGCTGCCTGGGTAAACCCAACCTTGAATCTTGCGCCTCCTGCGACCTGAAGGAGATGCGAAGGCATTGCGCAAAAAAAACTTGACCAGCCTATTAAATGTTTCTCCTAAGCCTCCGTTAATAAGCATAACAGCGGTTAATCAGTCTCGGATAATCCGGGGCGAGCCAAAGTTGACGCTGTAAGGCGTAATCCCATAAAACTTAGTCCAGGAGATTTACATGGCTGCAATTATCAATACCAACGTGATTGCGTTGAATGCGCAACGCAACCTTAACAGCTCGCAAAATGCACTTGCCACAACACTGCAACGTCTGTCCTCCGGCCTGCGCATCAACAGCGCCAAGGATGACGCCGCAGGGTTGGCGATTTCCGAGCGCATGTCTTCCCAGATTCGCGGCCTCAACCAGGCTGTGCGCAACGCCAACGACGGCATTTCCATGTCGCAGACCGCAGAAGGCGCGCTGGGGGAAATCGGCAATAATCTGCAACGTATCCGCGAACTGGCCGTGCAATCGCGTAATGCGAGCAACAGCGTAAGCGACCGTACCGCGCTCAACAACGAAGTTCAGCAGATCAAGGCCGAAATCGACCGGGTAGCCTCGACGACCGCGTTCAACGGCATCAAGCTGCTTGATGGCACGTTTTACCAATCAGGCATTCCAGGTCGGCGCCAACGTCGGCGAAACCATCAACATCACCGGCCTGGTCAACGCGCAAAGCGCGTCCCTGGGCACCACCACCACCTACACAACCGCCAACGTGACCGGCGTTGCTCCACCGCGTTCACGGCGCTGACGGATAACATCGCCGCAGGTGACCTGAAAATCAATGGCGTAGACGTGGGCGCAATTACCGCCGGTGGCAGTGCCCCCCTTCAAGGGGAAGCAGTCGCAGCGGCCATCAACCTGGTGTCGGGCACCACCAACGTTACCGCCACAGCCGATGCGGCTGGCGTGGTGACGCTGACCAGCACGTCGAGCGCACGGCATCACCGTGGCCATGCAGCGGGACCGCCACGCACGGCGCGAACCGGCCTGACCGCCGGCACGACCGCGGCAACAACGGCAGTACCGCCGGCTTCGCATCGTTGGCCATAGACACTACCGCGGGCGCCGACTCTGCAATTGCTTCGATGGATTCCGCGCTGAGTGCGCTTAATGCGGCCCGTGCGGACCTGGGCGCGTATCAAAACCGTTTCTCGTCGGCGGTCTCGAACCTGCAAACCACCGCAGAGAATCTGGCTGCCTCCCGCAGCCGGATCGTGGACACGGACTTCGCTGCTGAAACGGCCATTCTCTCCAGGAACCAGGTGTTGCAACAAGCTGGAACGGCAATGCTGGCACAGGCCAATGCGCTTCCCGCAAAGCGTCCTGGCGCTGCTGAGAGGTTAATCGGTTTATTCGGTTGGGCGTCAGGGAATCCGGGGCAGCGATATTGGCCCCGGATTCCTTTTTACTCGCACTCATGACTGGTTTTAACAGCACCGGCGAGGAGCAGCTCGAACTTGACGGCATCCGGCAACCATATAGGTTCCGGTAATCGTACCGATCAATACGATCCATGTATTACAGAGCGTAATCGGTAGTAAAAAGTAATGACAGGCAGGAGATAAGGATGGGTATTACCGCACCGGGTCTGGGCTCGAGCCTGGATGTGAATGGCATCGTCAGCCAGTTAATGGCAGTGGAACGGCAACCGCTCGCGCTGCTGGATCGGCGCGAATCAGATTACAAGGCAAAGCTATCCGCGTATGGGACATTAAAAGGCGCGTTGTCCGCATTTCAATCCGCAATGCAGGGGCTTGCCGACCCGGCCAAGTTCCAGGCTGTAAAGGCCAGTTCGGGAGATAATTCGATATTTACCGCCACTGCCGGCACCAATGGAAAGGCGGTACCGGGCAGCTACTCGGTGGAAGTGCAACAGTTGGCGCAACAGCAAAAAGTCCGTTCAGAGGGTTTTGCGGAAATCAACAGCATGGTCGGTAGCGGTACCTTGACCATTCAGTACGGGGATTATGATAGCGGCTCAAACACTTTTACCCTGAATAGCGCAAAATCGGTGCAAACAGTAACAATCGATCCCTCCAACAGTACGCTTTCTGGCGTGCGTGACGCGATCAATGCGGCCAACATCGGCATTAGCGCGACTATTATCAACGACGGCAGCAGTAATCGGCTGGTATTAACCTCAAAGGATGCGGGTGCCTCGAACAGCATCAAGATCACGGCGAGTGATGACGATGGCGCCAATCTGGACACCGCGGGCCTATCCAGGCTTGCTTTTGACCCTGCCGCTGCGGCTGGTGCGGGAAAGAATCTGACTCAGGCCCAGGCTGCTCAGGACGCCAAGCTCCAGATCGACGGAATCGCCATCAGCAAGAGCTCGAATACGATTACCGACGCGATCGAGGGCGTGACACTCAACCTGCTCAAAAGCAACATCGGCAGCCCGGCCTCACTTGAGGTGGCGCGCGACAGTGCGGGTATCAAAGCATCGGTGGAAGCATTCGTCAAATCGTTCAATGCGGTTAACCAGACTCTTGCAGATCTCAGCTCCTACAATACGGCGGCCAACCGGGGCGGAGTGTTGCAGGGAGATTCGGCAGCTCTTTCAATCCAGCGCTGGCTTCGCGCCACGGTATCGGCTTCGGTGGGAAACCCGGGCGGCAGCCTTACTTCGTTATCTCAAATTGGTGTCGCCTTTCAGAAAGATGGCAGTCTGGCACTGGACGCAGCCAAACTGCAAACCGCAACTGATGCCGGTCTTGACCATATCGCAAGCCTCTTCGCTGCGCGCGGCAAGCCCGCCGATAGCCTGATTGCTTATGAGGGCGCGATCCGCCAGGACCGCAGCCGGAAATTATGCGATCGAGATCACGCAACTCGCTACCATGGGAAGCCTCACGGGGAGCCAGCCGGCAGGACTGACCATTACCGCAGGTGTCAATGATCAATTGAATATCACAATTGATGGCATTGCAGCCAGCGTTACACTGGCTGCCGGGGTTTATGCATCGGCCGATGCACTGGCTGCCGAGGTGCACAGCAAGCTGAACGGGGCTGCCAGCCTGACAACGGCAGGCATCTCTGCTGTGGTTTCGCAGTCCGCTGGCGTGATCAGTATTACATCCTCGCGTTACGGCTCCGCCTCGAGCGTGACCCTATCCGGGCGGCAATGGCGCCGCGCGATCTGCTGGGCGCGAGTCCAATAGCAACGCTGGGAACAGATGTGGCAGGCACCATTAATGGCGTGGCGGCGATGGGGACAGGCCAGTTACTCACGGCTGTGGAAGGGGAGGCGGCAGAGGGCTTGCGCCTCATCATCAACGGTGGCCCGCTGGGCGCGCGAGGTGTGGTTGAGTTCTCTCGCGGTTACGCCGACAGGCTGAACAAGCTGGCGGAAGATCTGCTGGCGAATGACGGAATCATTGCCACCCGCCTCGATGGGATCAACGCCAGTATCAAGGATATCGATCGCCGCCAGGAAGATTTTATCAAGCGCCTTGACATGACCGAAGCGCGCTACCGCGCGCAGTTCACTGCGCTGGACGTGATGCTTAGCAGCCTGAACCAGACCAGCCAGTTTCTCCAGCAGCAGCTGGCGGCCTTACCGAAGAATAATTCAAATTCCTGAATGAAGGGCAGTCCCTGAAGGAGCAGTCACAATGTATACAACATCACGTAACGGCGTAAATGCCTACGCCCGGGTTGGCCTTGAAACCGGCGTCATCGCAGCCAGCCCGCACAAGCTCATCCTGATGCTGTTCGAGGGTGCTCAAGTGGCGCTGTCTTCCGCCCTTGCCCATATGAGGAGCGGCGAGATCAAGGCCAAGGGAGAAGCCGTCTCCAGGGCCATTACTATCATCAACTCCGGCCTGCAAGCCAGCCTGGACATCAAAGCTGGTGGCGAACTGGCACAGCAGTTGAATGCCCTCTACGATTACATGGGCCGCCGCCTGTTATTGGCCAATTTGCACAACAAACCTGAATACATCGAGGAAGTTGCTCGCCTGCTAGGCGAATTGGGTGAAGCGTGGGAAGCGATTGGCAAATCCAGGGTAGACAATGTGGATTCCAGTTCCTCATCCTCCTCGGTTCCCGTCCCCGCTGTCAACGGTTTGGGAAAAGCGTGAATACGATGAGCAGTGCAGAAGTCCTTGCCGCGTTTCAGTCCATTTCCAGTTTTACCGGCGAGATGAAGGAAGCAGCCCGAGCCGGCGAATGGGATAGATTGGCAGTGCTGGAGCGATGTTGCGCCGGCGTGGTGGCGCAACTCCGGGCGGTGCCGCCGGTGAGGCTTACGGCAGGCATGCAGCGTGAGAAAGTCGAGCTGATTCACAAGATTCTGGCCGATGACGCAGAAATACGCTTTTACACAGAACCCTGGATGAAACACGTGCAGACTTTGCTTGGCAACGCCGGAATGGCCAGGCGGGTGCATCAGGCCTATGATAACAAGGGCAGGTAATCATCCGGAGCCGTAGGACGGGATAGTAGGAATAATGCAACGAATAGTGCTATAGCATAATATATAACTCATAAAAAAATCGAAATGCTTGCACTCAATGCGCTCAATGCCATAGTTTCCGCCCGCCCGAGCGGTTCGTCCGCCCATCGGCAGGCGAGCTACGCCTTTCTGGCGGCGCTGGAGCCGGGTCAGCAATTGCGGGCAAGAGTACAAGCCGGTCTTTCAAACGGGGAGTTTGCCGTGGCGCTGGATACGCCGGATATGGCGGAGAACCCGCTGTTGCACATGAAGCTGCCCGCCGGAACGCGCCCCGGCGATGCGCTGAACCTGATTTTCGTCTCCCGGCATCCGCGGCCTGCATTCATGCTCATGGCCGGTACTTCGTCCACGGCAGTTTCTGTTCCGCTCAGCGAGACGGGCCGCTTCATCAGCGGCCTGCTAGGACGTTCGGCCTCCCCGAGCAGCCGGGCAATGTTGTCCGGCACACTTCCTTTGCTTTCAGCGCCACCGGCAGACGGTGTGCAACTGGCCCGAAGTCTGGCCGGCGCGTTAGGTTTTAGCGGTTTGTTTTACGAATCTCATCAGGCACAATGGGTGGCGGGTTCCAGGCCGCTGGAAGATTTGCTGCTCGAGCCACAAGCGCCCCTGTCCGGGCTGCGTCCACGCTTGACTGATACGAATGCCCAGGCGGGTGCGTCCAATATTTCAGGTATGAGGCGGGATAATGCCGCCGATGACCATGCGCCAGTTCATCCCGACGCCCTGGCTTTGGTGCGGCAGCAACTGGACGTTTTCGAGACACGGCAGATAAGCTGGCAAGGTTTGGCGTGGCCCGGCCAGCCCATTGAATGGGAGGTAGCCGAGGAAAAGCGCTCGGCGCCCGCTGAATCCGACGAGCCCGATGAATCAGGCCAGGCCCCAGCCGCCTGGCAAACCCGCTTGAACCTGGCCCTGCCTAATCTGGGCCAAATCTCCGTCAGCCTGCGGCTCGACGCTCATGGCGTGGAAGTGCGGTTAATCGCGGCGGAGCCTGTCACGGCGTTCATGTTGCGCGCCGGTGCAGCGCCGCTGGTGAGCGGACTGGAATCCGCAGGCATAAAGCTGCTGGGGATGGGAGTGGATCTGGATGAAGAAGCCCGAGCGGAATAAGGCGCGAGAAGTCGCAGTGGCGCTGGCTTACCGCTCAGGCCGGGCTGCGCCGCAGGTTGTCGCCAAGGGCCGCGGCCTGATTGCCGAGACCATCATCAGCGAGGCGCGGGCGCATGGTATCTACGTGCACGAGTCGGCAGAACTCGTATCCCTGCTGATGCAGGTGGATCTGGACCAATATATTCCCCCGCAGTTGTATCGCGCGGTGGCGGAACTGCTCGCCTGGCTTTATAAAATGGAAACCAGAATGGAAACCAAAATGGAAATTTCGGCGCTTCCCCGTCCGGATTAGGTATTCCGTCTACCGGCGGACTTGTTCTGCTGATTCGCCATCAGCCCCTGATGTGTTACGCTGCGCTCCACCCATCCTGCCAAAGCTATTTAAAACGCATGACAGGTCACGAATGACTGGCGCGATTTTATACCGGCATATTCATGATGTCCTGATAGGCCGACACCAGCTTGTTGCGCACTTGCAAAGTATATTGGAATGAGATTGAGGCCTTCTGCATCGAGATCATGGCCTCGGTAAGATTTGCTTCGGGTGCGCCCAGTTCGAAATCCCGCGCAAGCTTAGCCGCGTGCTGCTGAGTGTTGTTGACCTGGTCCAGCGACTTCTTGAGCACTGTAGTGAAATCAACGCTTCCAATCCTGCCGCTGTCCGATATCGTCGGAGCCGAAGCCGTTTTTCCGGCGGCGCGCGCGGCGCCGGTCTGCAACTGGGCGAGCAATGCGTCTATTTTCGATACATCCATTATTGACTCCGCCGTTAACGCTTTTTTGGAAAGGTTGCACGATACCAGTCGCCAACTCAAAGCCATGCACTGAAATAACCGGAAAACCCGCTTTTATTCCTTGTTTTGAAACCGCCGCGCATGTTGATAATGCTCAAATTCCTTTAAACCTGCGGCGACCCAGGCTCGGCCTGAATATGACGACCAATAAAAAATCCTTTTCGATTCTCTTTGAATCGCCGGAAACAACGTCATGGCGGTAGCGGCGGAAGCTATCGCAACCGTCGCGGAGGGCGGGGTTCAGAATTTTGCACAGGGCTTTCTGGCCCGGCTGTCCAGCCAGCAGAAAATGGGCCTGATGCTGGGTGTCTCGGCCATTATTGCACTGCTGGCGGGCGGGTGGATATGGACTCAGACGCCTGATTACAAGGTGCTGTTCAGCAACGTATCCGACCGTGATGGAGGCGCCATCATCGCGTCCCTGCAGCAAATGAATGTGCCTCACAAATTTGCGGAAGGCGGGGGCGCGATTCTCGTGCCCGCCAATCAGGTCCACGATATTAGACTCAAACTTGCCGCGCAGGGTTTGCCGAAGGGCGGGCTGGTAGGTTTCGAGCTTATGGAAAATCAGAAGTTCGGTACCAGCCAGTTTCTTGAACAAGTCAACTTTCAGCGCGCATTGGAAGGCGAACTCGCCCGCTCCATCCAGGCGCTTGCGGCAGTCGATACCGCCCGGGTCCATCTCGCCATGGGCAAGCAATCGGTATTCATGCGCGAACAGCAGAAGCCCAGCGCATCGGTTCTGGTAAACCTCTACCCGGGCCGCGTACTCGACCCGCAGCAGGTGAACGCAGTTATGCACCTGGTTTCCAGCAGCGTTCCGAACTTGCCTCTCAGCAATGTCACGGTAGTGGATCAGCAAGGTAACCTGTTGAGCAAAACCGATGAATCGGATACCAGCACGGGTTTGAATCCGAATCAGTTGAAGTATTTACAAGCACTGGAGCAGAGTTATATAAGACGCATCGAGGCCATCATAGCGCCCATTGTCGGTAAGGAAAACGTGCACGCGGAGGTTGCTGCGGATGTGGATTTTGCTCACTCCGAGCAGATGGATGAGATCTACAAGCCTAACCAGGACCCGGGCAGTTCCACGGTACGCAGCCAGCAGACCTCGGAATCAGCCAGCAGCAGCCAGATGGAGGGCGGCGTGCCGGGTGCGCTTTCCAATCAGCCTCCCATGCCGGCAACGGCGCCCATTACTACACCGCCGGGCTCGCCTCTCAGCCAGACGCCCACGACCGGGGCTACCCCGCCTGCAACGCCTGATTCGCAAACAAATAGCCCCAAGCCGCCATCCAACACGCGCAAGGACGCCACCATCAACTATGAGGTGGACAAAAGAATCCAGCATGTGCGCAGACCGGTTGGGGGAATCAGGCGGCTATCCGTTGCTGTGGTGGTTAATCATCGCAAGGTAACGGACCAGAATGGAGTCGTCAGCAGCGCGCCGCTGACTGAAGCCCAAACGATTACAGATTACAGATCTGGTGAAAGAGGCCATGGGCTTCAGCAAGGAGCGCGGCGATACTTTGAATGTGGTGAATAGCCCATTTAGCGAGATGCATCAGGAAATTGCGCCCGAGCTCCCGCTCTGGAAACAACCGGAGATGATCGAGCTTGCCCAGCAGGCAGGAAAGAATTTGCTGATCGGGGGATTGGTTCTATATCTGGTGCTGGGTGTGTTGCGCCCGATGCTGAAACGTACGAATCAACCACCGGTTCCGTTGCTTACCGAACCCGGCGAGGAAAAGGAGGATCAACCCGTGCAACCGGCGCCCGCCTTGAAACAAGTGCCGCAATTCTCTCAATATGAACAGAACCTGGCCTTTGCCCGGCAATTGGCCAGAGATGATCCAAAGGTAGTGGCAAACGTGGTCAAGCATTGGGTAACCGGCAATGAATGAGGAAGGCGTCAACAAGGGCGCGATCCTGCTTCTGTCGCTGGGCGAGGATGAAGCAGTGAAGGTACTCAAACATCTCAATCCCCTTGAGGTGCAGAAGCTCGGTAAGGCGATGGCAAAGCTCAAGAATGTGAGCCAGGAGCAGGTCGATATCGTGCTCCAGGATTTCTGCAGCCGTGCTACGGGAGAAACGCTTTTGCTGGATCTTGACCCCGAGAGTTATGCCCGCACGGTACTGCAAAGAGCGTTGGGGGAGGATAAGTCGACCGATATTATCAGCCGCATCCTGGAAGGCAGCGATACCAGCGGCATAGAAGGCCTTAAATGGATCGATTCGCAATCGGTGGCGGAGTTGATCAAGGGCGAGCACCCGCAGATCATCGCCACCATTCTCGTGCATCTGGACCGCAACCAGGCAAGCGACATTCTGGGCCAGCTCACCGAGGAACTGCGCAACGATGTGCTGCTGCGCATCGCCACGCTGGAGGGCATTCAACCCTACGCGCTGCGAGAACTTAACGAAGTGCTGACCGACCTGCTTTCGGGTAGCGAGAATATCAACAAAAGCCCGGTTGGTGGAATTCGCACGGCAGCGGAAATCATCAACTTCATGGGTAGCGCAGCCGAGGCTTCCGTACTCGGCAATTTGCGCGAGTTCGACGAAGACCTTGCACAAAAAATAATGGACCAGATGATCGTCTTCGAGAACCTGATGGATATTGACGACCGGGGCATTCAACTTGTGCTGCGAGAAGTCGAGTCCGGTTCGCTGGTCATCGCGCTGAAAGGCGCCGCCGAGGAATTACGGGAAAAGATCTTCAGAAATATGTCCAACACGGGCCTCCGAAATGCTGCGCGAAGACCTGGAAGTCATGGGCCCGGTGAGGGTAAGCGAGGTGGAGGCCCATCAGAAGCAAATATTGCAGATTGTGCGACGGCTTGCCGACGAGGACCGGATCGCGTTCGGAAGCAAGAATGAAGAGAGTTACATCTAAAGTAAGCCCTTTCCTGATTGACGGGAGAGATTGAGAAACACAGAGCGGATGACCACCATGACCAGCCAGATCATTCCTAAAGCACGTCTCTCCACTTATCAGCGTTGGGAAATGGATGCTTTCGAACCCGCCCGGGAGCCGGTATCCGATTCTTGTGCCGGGAAACAGGATGATTCGAGTGAGTCCGGCGAAGCACTTATTCTGCCTACCGTCGAGCAGATTGAACGTATTCATCAACAAGCACAACAGGAAGGGTATGCCGCGGGAAATGAGGCTGGCTTCAAGGCCGGTCATGAGCTTGGCCGCCGGGCAGGTGATGAACAGGCCACGGCGGAGGCCATCAAATTGCAGGAATTGCTCTGCGGTTTCCAGCGCGAATTGGCCCATGCCGACCAGGCTGTCGGCAACGATCTGCTCACTCTGGCCCTCTGCCTTGCAAAACAAATGGTGCGCGAGGCCCTGAGAGTAAAGCCGGAGCTCATGCTGGCGGTAGTGCGCGAATGCATCCAGCAGGAGACGGCGTTCAACCAGCCAGTGCAGTTATTTTTACATCCGGACGACGCAGCCCTGGTGCGCCAACATTTGAACCATGAACTCAACGATTGCAAGGTTAGCGTTGATACCAGCCTGGAACGCGGCGGTTGCCGGGTCAAGGTCGGCAACAGCCATACTGACGCCACGCTTGCGACGCGCTGGCAGCGTGTCGCCCAAGCACTGGGACAAAACAACAGCTGGCTTGAAGTCGAATGAATATGTCACCCTCACGCAGATCAGTGGCGGAACTTCCTCAAGGGCTGCGGTGAGTTGGCCATCGCCCCCCCACCTTTTGAGGTTTCGGGCAGCCTTACTCGCGTAACGGGACTGGTCATGGAAGCGGTGGGACTCCAGCTTGCCGTGGGCAGCGGTTGTACCGTATTGATGCCCAACGGTAACAAGGTGGAGGCGGAGGTAGTGGGCTTCCATGGCGACCGGCTTTATCTGATGCCAACCAATGATGTGTTTGGACTGACGCCTGGGGCAAAGGTTATTCCCTGGAGCAACACCGGTGCATTGCCCGTGCTCGGCGAAGGTGGTCAGCCACGACGGAGAGCATCTGACCGGTTCAGGCGCTTTCCTGTAGGCGAGGGCCTGCTGGGACGGGTGCTGGACGGGGCCGGGCGTCCCCTGGATGGCCTCGGGCCGCTGGAGGTGGAGCATGGCGCGCCGCTCACAAACAAGCCGTTCAATCCGCTCGACCGGGAACCGATCAATAAGATACTGGATGTCGGGGTGCGCGCCATCAACGCGCTCCTCACGGTGGGACGCGGCCAGCGCATGGGCCTGTTTGCCGGTTCCGGGGTGGGGAAGAGCGTCCTGCTCGGCATGATGGCGCGCTATACCAGCGCCGATGTGATCGTAGTCGGGCTGATCGGCGAACGAGGCCGCGAAGTGAAGGAATTCATCGAACAGATCCTCGGTCCGGAAGGATTGGCCCGCTCGGTGGTAGTCGCCGCGCCGGCCGATACCTGGCCATTGATGCGATTGCAGGGCGCTTCCTATGCCACATCCATTGCCGAGTATTTTCGCGATCAGGGCAAGAACGTTCTGTTGATCATGGATTCACTTACTCGCTACGCCATGGCGCAGCGAGAGATCGCGCTGGCGATCGGCGAGCCGCCAGCGACCAAGGGTTATCCGCCTTCAGTATTCGCCAGATTGCCGCAACTGGTTGAACGCGCCGGCAACGGCCTAAAGGGGGGCGGTTCGATCACCGCCTTTTATACGGTGTTGACCGAGGGCGACGATCAGCAGGACCCGATCGCGGACGCAGCCCGGGCCATTCTCGATGGGCATATTGTACTGTCGCGTCAGCTCGCGGAAGCCGGGCATTATCCCGCCATCGACATCGAGGCGTCGATCAGCCGCGCTATGACAAGCCTGATCTCGCCGGCATATTTCGAGCAGGTGCGGGGCTTCAAGCAGCTCTACTCTCGCTATCAACGCTCGCGCGATCTGATCAGCGTGGGCGCCTACTCGGCCGGTAGCGACAGGCTGCTGGATCGCGCCATTCTGCTGTACCCGCAATTGGAGACGTTCCTTCAGCAAGGTATGTTCGAATGTGCGGGCTATGCGGATAGCGCCGACAGCTTAGGCGCATTGCTTGGCCACCAATCCCAGAACGGCCTGACTTAATCTTAAAATCTATTCTGACCAGTTTCCCGATCGAAAAAAATGTCAAAACCTTCTGCTTTGGAGACGCTGCTCGAACTCGCTCAGACACGCACAGACGATGCTGCAAAACGCCTGGGGGCGCTGCACACCCAAGGCGTGCATATGGAAGCCAAACTCCAGTTGCTGCTGCAATACCGGGATGACTACTGTGCTCGCTTTCAGATATTGATGCAGCAAGGACTTACGGCCTCGGGCTGGCGCAATTACCAGGAATTTCTTGACAAGCTCGACGCCGCCATCGCGCAGCAACAGGAGGTCCTGGCTTCGACGCAGCAGCGCGTTGCGGCGGGAAGAGTTGCGTGGCAGTCGGCCAAGCGCACCTTCAACTCTTATGACACGCTTGCGCAGCGCCATCTGCGCTCGGAATTGTTGCGTACGGTAAAGCGTGAACAGCAGGAAACCGACGAGCATGCAGGCAACGCCGCAGCACGCCAGAACTCCTCGCATTAAGCGCACCTGTTAAACCTGAATCCCACTCAAACTATTGAGAATAAAACATGCTGACCTTGCCCATGCTGCAAAACGGTGCCTCTTCCCCCGTATCCTCGATCAAAAATCCGGCTTCCGCTGCCGATGCCACTGACGCCGCAGGGGCCGGGGCTGGTCAAAAAGCTCCCGGCTTCAGCGACGTACTGGAGCACGAAATGAAGGAAAAAGATGACGCATCCAACGCTAAACCAGCGGATGTAAATCCAGCACTTAATAAAACTTCCGATGGCCCGATCACAGGAGCCGCTATGGAGGCGATGGAGAGGGCAGGTGAGACGGCGGACCTGCGCGCTGAAATACAAAAGGACAACAAAGAAGCGGCGGTCAGTACGGTTGTGGCCATCATGGCATCCCCGTCCATTGCCCTCGCAAATATTCCGCAAACCCGGTTTACCGGCTACTCGCCGGAAACCTCAGCTGGTAATCGAGTTGGCTCTTTGGTCTCCACCCTTGCCGAAGCAGCATCTAATTTAGCCGCCGAATCGCCACAGGCGGAGCCGGCAGTCACTGCAGCTCAGCAGATAGGGGGAGGAGCTTTGCAGACTGGCCTGGTGGCGGCACGCCCTGGTCACGCGACTGGCACTGAACCTGTTACAGCCGCCATCGACCCGATTGCGACCCAGACCATGCCTGAAGCCGACCAATTATCGGCAAATATATTGGCTGGCATAGCGGCTGGGATGCCAACTACAACCGGGCGGGCGGGGGGCGCCCACCTGGTTATTAAAGACGATACGGCAATTAAACCGGGGTTGACTGCAAGAGCGCAAGTTTTTTCACGCCTGGAATCGGGCTTGCCCCAAAGCGGCTTGCCAGAGGTTAAGTTGACAATCGACGCCGAGAAAACCTCAAATTTCCTGGCGGAGGGTGTGCATCAAAGCTTGCCCGATGCACAAGTGGAAGCGGCGATGATCGCCATCTCGGCCGAGCGTGGCCCTTCATCTGCCATTTCAACCACCCCTGCAGGCACACCTGTTTATTCTGCTCCCGGACTGGAGCCTCGCCTCGGCGCACCTGGTTGGGATAATGCTTTGGGTCAGAAAGTCCTCTGGATGGTTTCTCAGCAGCAACAGGTTGCGGAGCTCAGCCTTAATCCGCCCGATCTCGGCCCCTTGCAGGTGGTTTTATCGATCAACGGCGATCAGGCCAGCGCGATGTTTGTTTCGCAGCAAGCCGATGTGCGCCAAGCGCTGGAAGCCGCGCTGCCGCGGCTTAAGGAAATGATGGCGGATAGCGGAATCAATTTAAGCAACACAACTGTCAGCTCCGATTCTCCACAGCAGCAGAGGGAATTCGAGAGACAGGGGCGTTCCGGTGCGCGTTACGGCGACGGTGGAGGCGGGGTGGGCGGGCAGGGAATCGATATTGGCGCAGCTCATATCCGTTCCGGCGGAAATGGCCTGGTGGATACGTTTGCATAGCGTGCCCGGGGCTGAGCGTGCGCCAGGATCAAACCAAATCCTTCGGCGTATTTCATCCTCGCACCAAATTCCCGAGATGGCCCTTTTTTCTCCCTCTGTTCATGGCGTTGCCGTGCCGGTATGGGCCTGATAATTGTGAACACTTTGTAACAGGATCAAGGCATGGCAACCAAACTGAACAGACTGGATAGGGATTACCGGGAACCTAAAGCAGTCGTACCGGAGCAAAAACCTGCAAAAGGCAAGCTGACTCTGATGATTGTTTTGGCGGTGCTGCTGCTTTCCGCAGGAGCCGGAGGTGCATGGTGGTATCTCAGCCAGATCCAGGACGGAACAGCTTCTAAACCTCCTGTTTTCGTGAGCCTGGAAACATTTACGGTAAACCTGCAATCCGAGCACAGCGATCAGCATCTTCAGACCAATCTGACCTTGAAAATTGGAGATGCAAGGACGCTCGATTTGATAAAACTGCATATGCCGGAGGTGCGCAATCGTATTTTGCTGCTTCTTTCCAATAAAGAGTCGTCCCAGATTACTGATATTGCCGGGAAGAAGAAGCTCGCCGCCGAATTGCTCGCCGAGATAAATCAGCCATTCAGTGAAGGAAGCACCGGGCAAATCGTTGAAAGCGTACTTTTTACTTCTTTTGTGATCCAGTGAGTGCTCTGTGAGCAATGACTTTCTCTCCAGGGAAGAGGTGGACGCGCTGCTCAAGGGGGTTGCAGGCGTACCGGAAGCGGCTCAGCAGAACCAGGCCTCTTCGGGTTTTCGTCCTTATAACCTGGCAACTCAGGAGCGCATTGTGCGTGGGCGTATGCCTACGCTCGAAATCATAAATGAGCGATTTGCGCGCCTTTTAAGGCTTGGTTTGTTCAATTTCATGCGCCGAAGCGCGAATGTCACGGCGGGACCGGTAAGGGTAACCAAATTCAGCGAATTCGTGCGCACCCTGGTGGTGCCAAGCAATCTTAACCTTGTGCACGTCAAGCCATTGCGCGGTACCTCCCTGTTCGTATTTGATCCCACCCTGGTGTTCCTGGTGGTTGACAACCTTTTTGGCGGCGATGGCCGTTTTCTCCCCAAAAAAGAAGGTCGGGATTTTACCCAGACCGAGCAGCGTATCATTCAGCGCCTGCTCAATCTGGTGTTCGACAGTTATGGCAAATCGTGGCAGCCGGTCTATCCCATCGAGTTCGAATACGTACGGGCCGAGACAAATACCCAGTTCGCCAACGTGGCGACACCCAATGAAGTGGTCGTCGCCACTACCTTCGAAGTCAATTTCGGCGCGGTCGTGGGAGAGATGCATATTTGTATCCCCTATTCCATTCTTGAGCCGATCCGCGATCTGCTTTCCAGCAGCATGCAAGGCGAGGCATTGGAGGTGGATAAACGATGGGTTGGCCGCCTCTCGAAACAGGTGCAGTCGGCCGAGGTAACAATGCTGGTGAATCTCGCGCATGTGCAGGTCACCCTCGATCAGATACTTAATATGCAAACAGGTGACGTGATCCCTCTGGACCTTCCCGAGTTTGTCACCGCCAGCGTGGACGGTGTACCGGTGATGGAGTGCCGGTATGGCATATCCAATGGCCGGTATGCCCTTCGCATGGAAAAAATGCTTGGCTCCGCGAGTAACGAATGAGCCCTGCCGAACGACGCAATCTGTCCAAACGACCTTTTACGAATAAATCTGAGGAGATGAACGTGCCCGCAACACAAGCCAATCCCGCAACTGTAATCGACCGGGCAGGAGGATACCGCAAGCACTTCGGCGGAAGGCGCTCCCGCCCCGATTTTCGAGCAATTCACGGGCACGCAAAAGGTGCAGATTCACAACGACATCGACATGATCATGGACATTCCCGTCCAGCTCACCGTGCAATTGGGACGCACTAAAATTGCCATCAAGAATCTGCTCCAGTTGGCGCAAGGTTCTGTGGTGGAACTGGACGGCCTTGCCGGGGAGCCGATGGACGTGCTCGTAAACGGTTATTTGATCGCCCAGGGCGAGGTTGTGGTGGTCAATGAGAAATTCGGCATCCGCCTGACCGACATCATTACACCCAGCGAGAGGATACGTAAATTAAACCGCTAAGCCTGAAAAGCCCGGGAATCAGTGAATAGACGAGTACCGGCACGCCACGAAGCTTTGAAAAAAATCCATCAGCGATGAATTTATCAGCTTGCATTAATACCTTGTCCCGATCCCCAAATTTGCTTAACAGACAAGGAACTTTTTTTGCTCTCTCCTTAATCTGTTATTGCATATGGCCGATCAATGCCATGGCGCAAAACGCGGCAGCCAGCGGCGCAACCGCTTCGGGCGCGAGCATGCTTCAGGTCATGCTTGGTCTAGGGCTGGTGCTCGCAGTCATGGCCGGTTGCGCGTGGCTGCTGAGGCGCTTCGGCGGTTTACAGCGGGGGGGCGGTGGCGCAATCAAGATCATCGGCGCCTCGGCCGTGGGTCAACGTGAGCGCGTGGTGCTGGTGGAAGTTGCCGATACCTGGCTGGTGATCGGCGTCGCGCCGGGTCATGTGACCGCATTGCACAGCATGCCTAAAGGCGAGATTGCTATTGGTACTGCAAGTACTTCTCCGGCCATCGGCGGCACCGGAACGGATACCCGTTTTTCCGCCTGGTTCAGGCAAGTGATGGCGAAGCGCGATGGAGAGCAGCATGGCTAAGGGATCTTCCGCCAAGCACATCGCGCTCGGAATCGCGCTTGGAACAGCATTGCTTGCCACGCCGTGGGCCGCGCTGGCTCAGACTCCTGGTCTGCCCGCATTCACCAGCACGCCTGCGCCCGGCGGAGGGCAAAATTATTCGCTGAGCCTGCAAACCCTGCTGCTGCTGACATCGCTTACCTTTTTGCCTGCGGCGCTACTGATGATGACCGGTTTTACGCGCATCATCATTGTGCTCTCACTGCTGCGCCAAGCGCTCGGTACGCAGTCTTCACCACCCAATCAGGTGCTCGTGGGGCTTGCGCTGTTCCTCACTTTTTTCGTCATGGGCCCTGTATTCGACAAGATTTACGAGGATGCCTATCAGCCGTATACCGACAACAAGATAACGATGGCCCAGGCATTGGATAGAGGCGCGGCGCCGCTCAAGGCCTTCATGATGAAGCAGACCCGTGAGGCTGATCTGGCGCTATTCGTCAAGCTCTCCGGCGTTCCCCAATTGAATGGACCGGAAGACGTGCCTCTGCGTGTACTCGCCCCGGCCTTCGTCACGAGTGAATTGAAAACCGCGTTCCAGATCGGTTTTGCGGTGTTCATTCCCTTTCTCATTATCGATATGGTTGTAGCTTCGGTGCTCATGTCCATGGGCATGATGATGGTTTCGCCCGCTCTTGTAGCATTGCCCTTCAAGATTATGCTCTTCGTGCTCGTAGACGGCTGGCATATGCTGCTCGGCTCCCTGGCGGAAAGTTTTTACTGAACGTGAGCAACAATATACTTGACCGGCAGTTAACACCTGATTGATTTTACGGATAAAACGATGACTCCTGAAAGTGTAATGACGATGGGCCAGAAGGCCATGGAGGTAACTCTGATGATTTCCGCTCCGCTTTTGCTGGTGGCGCTGTTGACCGGCCTGCTGGTGAGCATTTTCCAGGCCGCCACGCAAATCAACGAGATGACCTTGTCTTTCATACCCAAGCTGGTCGCGCTTTTCGCGGCCCTGGTACTGGCTGGGCCATGGATGCTCTCGGTGATGATCGACTATATGCGGCAAGTACTGGAAGGAATTCCGGCATTGGTGAGCTAGCGATTGCCATAACGACCTTGCTCAGTATCCGCGGTATCGGAATGAAGATCGGGTTTATTAAAGGTGCGGACGGCAAATGATCACTTTCAGTTCCGCCGACCTTAACGCATGGCTGACTGCCTTCCTGTGGCCGCTTGCGCGTACCCTGGCATTATTGGCTGCGACTCCCGTGCTTGGAAATATGGCTACTCCAATGCGGGTAAAGATTGGATTGGGAGTACTCATTACCCTGGTTGTGGCGCCCGCCATCGGGCCGCTGCCAAACGTTGAACCGGCATCGCCTGAAGGTTTGCTGGTACTGAGCCAGCAGATCGTGATCGGACTGGCAATGGGCTTCGCGATGCGTATTGTCTTCAGCGCGGTGGAGCTTGCCGGGGAAATAGCGGGCTTGCAGATGGGCCTGGGTTTTGCAACGCTTTTCAGTCCCAGTAGCGATGGCAGCACCCTGGTAGTAGGAAAGTTCCTCGGCCTGCTGGCGACGCTCACCTTTCTTTCCCTGAATGGCCATCTGATGATGCTGTCAGTGCTGATGGAGAGTTTCAACGCATTTCCCATCTCCGCCGAACCCCTTTCAGCCGTCGGGTGGAAGACGCTGGCCGACTGGGGAGGTACGATTTTCCTTGCCGGTCTGCAGCTTGCGCTCCCGGTTGTCGCCGCATTACTGATAGTCAACCTGGCGCTGGGCATTCTGACCCGCGCGTCACCTCAGCTCAATGTCTTCGCCGTTGGTTTCCCGATCACGCTGATGGTAGGCATGGCAGTGCTGATGCTGTCGCTTCCTTATTTCATTCCGGTGATCGAAAAACTGATCGCGGAAGGTTTGGAAACCATGCTGGAAATTGCTCGCGCCGCCCGCCCTTCCTCATTGGGCCCCGTGCCGTTGCCCTGATCGTTATCCCCGATTTGCGGCTTCAAAAATTCCGGTTCGAAATCGGTTTGAGGATATGATTAATAATAAACAGGCCTGCCCTGTTAACGGCTCCTGTTCCTGGCTCGATTAGCCGCGCGATCGTTGTAACTTTCGCCGGCGTACAGCCGCGAGACTGACAAGGCCGATCCCCAGCAAGCTCAAGGAACCGGATCCGGGCAGCTCGTTTATCGCGAGTAATTGCCCATTCTGATCCTGGTAAAAAAAATCGCCTAGCGTATGCGCGTTGTGGAACGAGTTATTATCGAGACCGATCCTGGTTACGCCACTAGACCCGTCTGTATCTGAAAACGCCGAATTAACCATGCTTTCGGCGCTACGTTGATGTGACGACTTGGGCTCGGACCCGTTCTTATCTTGCTTATCTTTTTTGAAATGGGATATCGTTCCCGTTGCCTGCATCACCCCCCAGCCGGTCGAAATATCTTCTCCCCCCTGCAACTTTCCTCCACCTTTTGCACTCAGGAAATTTCCCGTGCCGCCTGTTATATTGAAAAAGGAATCCTTTAACGTAAATATCGATGGGTAATTCGTGGGAATGAAGGAACCAAAATAATCCGCAAAGATTTCATCTCCGTTCGATATGGTAAATATCATTTTCCCTTCGAAGGAAAGGTAATTTTCGACTGGAGTAATACAGTCATTAGCCTCAATGGAAACCGTTCCCAGGAGAGAGCTTGTTCCGGTACCGGTAATCGTGCCTCCAAATTGCGAAGCGCAATCCGGTCTATAACCCACATGCTCCTGAGTGATTCCGCTTATTGTCAACGCAGCGCCTTCTACAACAGTCAGCGGTGCAATAACCGATGTGATTGCCAGTGCCGAGGCCACAACGCGCTTCATTGGATTTGAATTAACTGTTCTCAAGTTGGCTCCTTTTTTTAGTTTTCATGACGGTCAATCATTCAGATATCAGTTTGAGTGTTGTGGACACAATTCAGACGCCGGTGGGAATTTATAATGCCTGACTTTTGGCGTCAACCAATATAGTAGATACCTATCCTCCAAGGTTACTCCCTGGTTAATTTTTTTATTGAAGCAATTTGGCGCCGCTCCTGCCTTTGACAATTTAAATCCCATCACCTACTGTGAAGCATTAAGGCAATCTCGTCATTGTAAATGCCGTCCCCATACAGCTGAAATAGACATTGGGTTCGAGACATCAGCGTGAATGAGCCAAACTCTTTGCAAGATTAGTTTCAGGAGAAACAGGAGCAACGCCGATGCAGCGTCCAGTTGTTGAACTTGGACAAGTTCAAGCTCGTTACTTTGGAGCGACTCCCGGTACGGAGCCTTATGATGTTATTGTCATAGGGTCGGGGATTGGCGGTGGTGTTGTGGCGGACCAACTGAGCGATGTGGGCTGCCGCGTCCTCGTCCTGGAGGCGGGAGGGTACCTTTTCCCGACCCACGCCGCCAACATCCCGAGACGACAGCTCGCCGGACGCCTCGACAAGACCTTCTGGCAGTTGTGGTATGACTTTCGGGTCTTCAACTATGAGAACGCCGAGGGTTCGGAATACCGGGGCGCGATTGCTTACAACCTGGGTGGGCGCTCTATCTTTTGGGGCGGGCTCGCGCCCCGTATGAGTTCGTGGGAACTGGATTTCTGGCCCCGCAAGATAAAGTGGTATCTGGAAGATGCAGGATATGAGATGGCTGAGGCGCTGATAGGGAGGTCTACCGCCCCCGACACTTTTTATAATCGCCAGGTTCACAGTTACCTGCGGCAATCCTTTCCGGACATGCATCACACAGACGCGACGATAGCGGTACAGCCGCCATCCGTTGGCTCGTCAATGATCAGCGCGGGCATGTTCTCGACCGCCGACCTTTTGATGGAGTCGGCGCTGACGGAAGGTCCCGCTGGTTCGGCGAACTTGACTATCGCGCTCAACTACGAAGCTGTCGCCATTGAGGACGGGGAGGGCGAGCGGGTTGTTCGCGCATTCAACCTGCGCACTGGTGCTGTAGAGAGCTTCAAAGGGCGCATCGTGGTCGTCAGTTGCGGCACCATCGAGTCTCCGCGACTGCTGTACCGAAGCGGGATCGGGAGCAGGCACGCCCTATTTGGCCGCGGCCTGACGGACCACGCCATCTATTGGAACCATTTTTGGCTGGAGAACACTTCCCGCCTGTTTAACGCCTACGGCTCGGTCAAGATCATGTCTCGACCGAAGGAAGGGGAGGATCCCGACGCGCGCCCCCCATTCAACGTTCAGTTGGAGTTGGGCAGTGATTTTAATCAAGGGCGCTACCTCGACCCGGACTTGCTCCAGGCGCACCTGTTGGGGCGCACAGGGCGTACCCTGGGCGAGTTGGTGTTCCTCAGCAATGCGGAACTGGTGGACGACAACCAGGTAACCTTTCACGGTCCTGACGCTGTCCCGACAGTGAAAATGTATCCGACCCTGCCTTCTCCAGCTCATCAACAGTGGATGCACGACTATAAAGCGCATCTCTTCGGCGAATTAGAGGCGCAGCCAATTAACGCCGGGCTAGCCGAGCTGGGCGGCGTGGCACATGAGGTTGGAACGTTGCGTATGGAGGTGCGGGACGGTGGCGTGGCCGAACGGCGCCAGCAGATGCGCGAAGGGCTCGTCGATGTGGATCTCGCCATGAAGGGTGTCGAGAGACTTTACGTCTGCGATCTTTCGATTTTCCCGACCTCGCCAGCCGCCAATCCGACACTAACACTGGTGGCGCTGGGGCTTCGCCTCGCAAAGTCGTTGGCTCGTTCGCTCGGCCGCTAGTGCAGGATTGACTCTGAGGGCGTGCCAATTAGCCCCCATTCCGGGGCTGATGGCGTACTTGCGCTGGTAACCGCGCACAGAGTAGAACTTTTCCGAAATCTTGCCTTGTCATTGCGTCTTGCACGATCATGGCACTTGGTATTACCTCAAGATAAACGGTTTTCATGTCGATAACCCCATCGTTCGGTTACTACGATTTGAAGCAGCTTATCCTCGAAGCGCGCCTCCGGTTACCTTTTTATGAGGCTATTCGCATGAATAATCAGAATTGAACTTTTCAAAATTGCTGCTAGAGTAAATAATGCGGAAGGAAAAATTGCTCGCAAATTATTTCTTTCTCTACGTCAAGTCCTTGCTGTCTCGCCAATCGGAGGGAGTGACAAATGCCGGTGCTCGACCATGCTACTTTCATCAATCGCCTCAAGGGAAAATCGATTAACACGGCCGAGCTGCGTAGCGCTTATCCTGAATTGAACGTGAGGAGCTTCTCCAATAATGGAGTTATCAAAGGCACTGACGAGAATCTTGAAAGGTTGTGGGAACTCATCGATAACTACGACCATGATGGCAACGTCAATACGATTTCTGATCAGCCGGCCTTGTCCATTGCCGAATGGTTGTTCGCGAAAACAGGAAGTTCTGCACCCGCGAGCGGGGAGACGGTGAGTTGGAAGAGGCTTGCGGAACTGGGAGACAAGAGTATCACCCACAACAGCAACGCACATAGGACTGCTATCGACGATACTGGCGTGGGTCTCTACTATGGCGATCATTCGCCGTTCCATGACGCAATACTAAGGGGTGACAACCGCGGCCTTCAGACCCAAATAGACACCATGAGTGCCGGTAACTGGCGTATGGGATCGATCGAGCCCGGTTCGGTCATCATAGAAAACCCATCGGGAAAGGCGGCGCGTATTCGGGAAAGCTCGTGCATTGGCTGGGTGATGGATAATGTGAGAGCCGCCTATGAAGGAGCCGGTATTGAAGCAAGGTTTGCCGAGATAAACAGTAGGGTGAAGGAGGCGGATTTGCGCGGAACCGTGCTCTGCGAGGAACTGCAGAAGGACGGGTGGACTGCGGTATTTTATTGTCCGCGAACTGCCCAGGATCTTGAAGCTTCCGGCGAACGCGAAAAATTGGCTGCACTCAATATGGCAAGGGCGGGGGCGCGCGTATGGAAATCGCCGGTTCCGGGTTCGGCCGGCGTACGGTGCGATGCAGTCATCACTGGCTACCGCGGCATCATGCCGGACAGTAGCACCGAGGCGCTGCTGGAAAAGCTGGAAAATGTGCCATTCTTCGTTGGCGTCGCGAATGGCGGCATCCATACTTTCGTGGGACATAAGGGGAGCGTGTGCGATTTCCATTGGACCGCACAGCCGGATGATAAGGATGCGATGACAGAAAACCCGGTCCGGGAATGGAAATGGGACACCGGGCTTTACATGGTGCCGCCAGGATACTGGTAAAAAATTCGAGGAGGAATTTGGGCTGGCTGCAATCCGAATCGGGGATTATATCGTTCAGCCATTGTTATCGTAGGTCGGGTGCCGGCGTAGAGAAATATCCCGAACTCATGCACCTCCCGAGGAAACGGCTCCAGCCCCGCGAAGGTGACGAGCAATACCGTCATTGCCCGTTCATCTCTTCAGCCCAGCGCTTTTGCGACCCGGCCAAGTGCGTTTTCCAGGTTGGCCATGGTAGTTGCGAAAGATAGCCGGATGTATCCTTCGCTTCCGAAAGCGGACCCCGGCACTACTGCGACCCCTCCATTTTCCAGCAGATATTCGCTCAAGGCGATATCGCTGCCATCCTTGATTACACCTTTTGCATGCAATCTGCCGATAGCCTCCCGCGCGTCCGCGAACGCATAGAACGCGCCCCCCGACAACAGGCATTTAATGCCGGGAATGGCGTTGAGCGCATCGGTAACAAACCGGTTGCGTTCCCTGAACGCCGACACCATCGGTGCGATACAGGATTGATCGCCATTAAGTGCTGCCTGGGCCGCCACTTGCGAAATGGACGTGGGGCTGGAAGTACTTTGAGACTGAATATTCTCCATGGCGGTAATGATATGTTTGGGTCCGCCGCAATAACCGATGCGCCACCCCGTCATGGCATAGGCTTTGGAGACGCCGTTAAGCACGACAGTGCGAGAATATAACTCGGGACACGCATTCAGGATATTCACGAACCTGCCTTCCGAAAGCAGGATGTGCTCATACATGTCATCGGTGGCAACCAGGATTTCCGGATGCCTGAGCAGAACTTCACCCAGGGATTTGAGCTCGTCCAGCGTATACACTGCCCCGGAAGGGTTGCTTGGGCTGTTGATAACGAACATTCTGGTTCTGGGAGTGATGGCTTGTTCCAGTTGCGCCGCGGTAATCTTGAAATCCTGTTCGATACCCGCTTCGACTATTACCGGCTTGCCTTCCGCGATAAGAACGATATCAGGATAGGAAACCCAGTAGGGGGCAGGTATGATGACTTCATCGCCGGGATTGATGACCGACAGCGTCAGATTGAAAAAACTTTGCTTGCCGCCGCACGATACGAGGATTTGCGCGGCAGTGTAATCGAATCCGTTGTCGCGCTTGAACTTGTCAATAACGGCGTTCTTGAGCCCTGGGGTCCCGCCTACCGCCGTATATTTTGTAAAACCCTTGTTGATCGCGATGATGGCCGCGTCCTTGATATGTTGAGGGGTATCAAAATCCGGCTCGCCGGCGCCAAGCCCGATAATATCCCTGCCTTCTGCCTTGAGCCGCGCAGCTCGGGCCGTCACAGCCAGGGTGGGGGAGGGCTTGATAGCCTGAACGCGCTTCGAGAGTTCCACGATAATGTCCTTATTGTCCTTATGCCCAATGCCGGCAGCGCCTGCATGATAAAATTAGCCGGAAGAAATATTTTAGAAATAAACTGAACCCCGAAGTATACCTGTGATCATTACCTTCCCCAATAGCCCTTACAAGCTGCATCAGTTGTTCAAGCCCGCTGGCGATCAGCCTCAAGCGATCGACAAGCTGGTGGAAGGGATAGAAGATGGTCTTGCGTTCCAGACGCTCCTGGGCGTGACGGGATCCGGCAAGACCTTCACGATGGCGCACGTCATTGCACTTCTGGGGCGCCCCGCAATTATCATGGCGCCAAACAAAACGCTGGCTGCACAGCTTTATGCTGAAATGCGGGAGTTTTTCCCCGAAAATGCCGTCGAGTATTTTGTGTCGTATTACGACTACTACCAGCCCGAGGCGTATGTGCCCTCGCGCGATCTGTTTATCGAGAAGGATTCGGCTATCAACGAGCACATCGAGCAGATGCGTCTATCCGCCACCAAATCGCTGCTCGAGCGCGACGACGCCATTATTATTGCCAGCGTGTCATGCATATACGGGATAGGTGATCCGGTTGATTATCACGGCATGATTCTGCATTTGCGCGAACACGAGAAGATAACTCAGCGGGAAGCCATACAGCGTTTGATCGAAATGCAGTATGAGCGCAACGAGTTCGAGTTTGCTCGAGGGACCTTCAGGGTGAGAGGGGATGTGCTCGACATATTTCCGGCTGAAAGCTCGGAAACCGCCGTGCGCGTATCGCTGTTTGACGATGAGGTTGAAAGCATGACGCTGTTTGATCCGCTTACCGGGCGCACTTTGAGAAAAGTATCGCGTTATACGGTATACCCGTCCAGCCACTACGTAACCCCCAGGAGTACGACCTTGCGCGCGATCGAAACGATCAAGGCCGAATTACGCGAACGCATGGATTTTTTTCACCAGCACAACAAACTGGTAGAGCTGCAGCGCGTCGAACAACGCACCCGTTTTGATCTGGAGATGCTCAATGAACTGGGTTTCTGCAAAGGCATCGAGAACTATTCCCGGCATCTGTCCGGAAAACGACCGGGAGAGCCGCCGCCGACCTTGATGGATTACCTGCCGCCAGGCACGCTGATGGTTATTGATGAAAGCCACGTCACCATTCCGCAGATAGGCGGCATGTACAAGGGCGACCGTTCCCGCAAGGAGAATCTCGTGGACTACGGCTTCCGGCTGCCCTCGGCGCTGGATAATCGTCCGCTGCGTTTCGACGAGTTCAGAAAAATCATGCCGCAGACCGTGTTTGTTTCAGCAACGCCCGCGGAGTTTGAACGGGTACACAGCGGGCAGGTGGTAGAGCAGGTGGTGCGGCCCACTGGCCTGGTGGATCCGCAGATAGAGGTTCGCCCAGCCACGACCCAGGTCGACGATCTCATGTCGGAAGTCAGCCTGCGCACGGCCAAAGGCGAGCGGGTACTGGTTACGACGCTTACCAAACGCATGGCCGAGGACTTGACCGACTATTTTTCCGATCACGGCATCAAGGTGCGATATCTCCATTCCGACATAGACACGGTCGAACGGGTGGAGATCATCCGCGACCTGCGGCTAGGCAAATTCGACGTACTGGTAGGCATCAATCTGCTGCGCGAGGGCCTGGATATACCGGAAGTATCGCTGGTAGCCATACTGGACGCCGACAAGGAAGGCTTCCTCCGGTCGGAACGCTCCTTGATACAGACAATAGGCCGCGCTGCGCGTCATATTAACGGCACTGCGCTTCTTTATGCCGACAGAATTACAAACTCGATGCGTCTCGCAATGGACGAAACCGAGCGACGGCGCAATAAACAGATCCTGTTCAATCAGGAGCACGGCATTACACCGCGGAGCGTGCACAAACGTGTCAAGGATTTGATCGACGGGGTTTACAGCATCGAAACCGCGCAGCAGCAACTCAAGGCAGCGCAAGTGCAGGCCCGGTATGATTCCATGAGCGAAGTGCAACTGGCGAAGGAAATCAAGGCCCTCGAAAAACAGATGCTCGATGCCGCGAAAAACCTGGAATTCGAGAAAGCGGCGGAATATCGGGATGAATTAAAAAAGTTGAAAAACAAGCTCTTCGTGGGGTTTGTTGAACCGGAATCCGGGAAGAATCCGGAAAAGGTGATCAAACCCCAGAAGATGAGAAGGGCGATCAAATAGATCTGTATTTCAAGTGGCTAAGAAGGAAAGTTAAGGTCATGTCTCGTCTAGTTGATTACCGTTGCCGAATTGACAAAAATAATCTCATCGAAGGTACGATTGAGCGTTTTGCTATTGAAATTTTTCATGACCAGGCTTTGTTCAAAGCGAACACGGTCGCCCGCTTTCACTCGGGTGGTCGGGGCGGCGATCCAGAAACGTTTTTCTGTGTTCGCCAGTTCCATATAGGTGTAGCCAGGCGCATCCAGCGTGGAAAGAACTTTTCCTTCGTTGGCCGGCATTCCCGCTGCCGCGTTGGCGCTATTGCCACCGGTCTTTTCCGCAAGCCCTTGCGAGGGATTTAACAGCGCAAGCCCAATAGAGAAAGCTATTGCCAGGTAAGATATCTTCAAACTAGCCTCCAGTATAAGTATATCGACAGACGCGAATAATACACCTCTATCCCTTGAGTTCCAATCGAAACTCGCCATGTATATGGCGTCAAGTGGGGCGATCGATCGTCTCTTTAGTGGGGCGGCGCGCGACGGTTGGCCCGGCGCATCTGCAGGGCGCGATCTGTAACGCCCAGACGGTACGCCGCACGCTGAAGATTATCACTCTCTTGCTCCAGGGCTACCTGCATCGCCAGATCGGCGGCATTCTGGCTGATTTCCTTCAGCCCTATCCCGAGGTCTACGGCGTGACGGATGGCGCCTTCAAAGCCGCGATCGGGCCAGCTCGGCCGGCATGAGATGCCGCATTGGCGTTCTTCCACAGGTACATCGCCGATAGTTATCGGACCGGGGCCTGTGTGGCGGTGCCAGATTCTTTTAACCGTCTGGTACAGATCGCGTATGTTGCCTGGATAGTCTCGAGTGAGTAAATATTCGCGGACCGCCGGGTCCAAGTCGAATGTCGCGGCTTTGGGATCCATTTGTCCCAGAAAATGACTGACCAATAGCAGGATGTCATCCCGGCGTTCGCGCAGCGATGGCGTCCTGCACCTGCATCCGGCAATCCGGTAATAGAGATCAGCTCGAAAATTGCCGTTGGTGACTTCCGCTTCCATGTCGCGATTGGTTGCGCATATCAAGCGGAATTCCGTATGTTGCCAAGTATTGCCGCCGACACGCTTGTACTTGTGCTCCTGCACCGCGCGCAATAGTTGCGCCTGCAGAGGTAGACTCAATTCGCCGACTTCGTCCAGGAACAAGGTACCGCCATCAGCCAGGGAAAAAGCGCCATCCCGGGCGGTGACGGCCCCGGTAAAGGCTCCGCGCTCATGACCGAATAACTCGCTGCCCGATAGCTCGGGCGAGAGCGTGGTGCAATCGACCACAATGAGATCGCCCTTGTTGGTACGACTGTCGAGGTTATGGATCAGATGCGCGATGAGTTCCTTGCCGGTACCGGTTTCGCCGGTGATGAGTACCGAAGCTTGCGTGAAGGCCGCCACTTCAACGACGCTGCGCACCAGGTTGCGCCAAAGCGGGTTCTTTCCAATCAAAGTACCTTTAACCGGGGCGGACTCGATCAAATTCTGCAAGGCGTTCCACCGCTGCAGCCGTGAAACCACCTGATCGGTTGCAGCGGGCAGCTTCGACCACAACAACAAATCAGCCGCGCCGGCTTCAAGGACTTCCCACATCCTGGCTGAATCGAGGCCGGACGGCGAGGTGGATATGGCAAGTACGGTAGCGCTGCGGGTCATTACGCGCAATTCACGCAGGTTGGCGTCATCCATGCGATCGAATACAACCACGCCGAAGCCGTGAGGTGGTGACGTGAATGGATGTAAAGTCAGATTCGCCTGTTCAAGGGCTGCGGTCACGCTTGCGCGAGTGTGTGAAGGAACTTCATCGAAGAAATATAGCCAGCTCGAAATAGTCATGTAGCTCCCCCAGTTATAACCACTGCATGACAGATGACAGGTCCCCGTTGATTGGCCTCAACCGGAATATCGGAGTGAGAATTTCAAAAATTGACGGGTACTTGTGCACAGGACAGCAAGCTGGTATCTCTTAGACAGGTTCAGGTTAACGTTCAGGGACGGCACCGCTTTACCCCATTCGGGGATACTTGGTCGTCAATCGGTGGCTGACGGCAGAGTTATGAGAATACAAAATGATACCTCCTCATAGCTGTAATATCTTACAGGGTGGAACGGATAAAAATGGCCATAAACAAATAGCAGGAAAGGGTTTCAGGCATATGCAGGCGTGTAATTCAAGTTGGGCATGAGCCCTCCGGCATTTCGTTCAAAAAGTGGATTTGCTCAAAATTAAATTTCCCGTTTACGCATAAATAATGAACCCGCTGACGGGAATAAAACAGTGGCTCTCGCCTCTAGATCAGTGAGTTAATGCAGTGGCGCCTCATTAATCCAAGGGTCCCGCAGCTCGCCTTGCGGCGGTGGCGAGGCGTGCTGTCTTGACCGGCCGGGATAGCGGTTGGCTTCGGACATTCGCGATCAGACGCAGAAGATTTCCCCCTAGAATCAAGTTCTCATCTTCTTTTGGCAATTCCAGCGCACGTACCTTTGCCAGTTCCACCGCCGGGTGGAGCCAGGGACCATCCGAGCCAAACAAGATCTTGTTCGCGCCCGCCCGGCTCGTGGCCTGTTCCAGCAGATCAAAACGACGCACTCCCGCCGTGTCGGTATATATATTCGGGTGCCGCACCAGATGATCGATGAGCGCGAGTTGCGCGCGCCAATCGTCAGCGAAACTGCCCAGGTGTGGCAAGATGAAATTTACGTCCGGGTACTGTTCGGCCAGCAACTCCGCGACGGATACCTCACCGGCGACGTCGTACAAAACAGGCAACCGGAATGACCGCGCAACTTCGCAAACTTCGCGGGAAATTCGGGCGTCGTGGCGGTGCACCTTGATCCCGACGAAACCGTATTCGGTTACCGCCAGGCGAACCAACTGTTGGACCCTGCCGCGGTCGCGCGCGGCATGAACGAAGGCAAAGCCATAGAATCGATCCGGGCGGCTTGCCACGATGCGGGCGACCTCACGGTTGGCAATGGAATAATCGGAATGAAAAGCGGCGAAGACGACTGTCTTTTCGATGCCTGCCTTCGCCGCGCGCCGCATGTGCTTGCGAAGCGGGGCGTCGGTATCCCACGGACCGGTGAGCCCGTCACCGGGTCCGGCGTGACAGTGGCAGTCGATGATCATTTGAAAGCTTTTCTATGTCAAATGGTGTAAGTTGGAACTTTATATGGTTCGCCTGTCTAATCTACCCTAAAAAATACATATGGGCACCGCTCTTCTCATTTTTTGCAACAGAGCCCCTGAACCTATATCAAGACTTCACTCTTCGACGCCATTTCTCCCGTAACAGGAAGTCAAGCGGGTCTCGCTATGCACGCTTCTCGACGTCATTCGGATCGGCACCATGCCCGCTACACGCAGTGCGAACGCCTGGTAACAATTCGAGTTGTCCCGGCGCCGCTCCTCGGGGTCGCCCGGGCGGGGCAGGTTCTCCTGGTGGCCAAAAACTCCCAGAAAAGCAGGTGCAACATTTCGTGGAGCAGCATGGCCGCGCGCCAGAACCTGGCACGGTTCGGGTGCGGCGCTCCAGAATGGCGGGCACAGGATAGATTGTATTTCGTGGGAGCGGAATGAGCGGCAGTTGGCGCGGCGCGCGGATGCACGAACGCGGTCTGCGAGCCCGGCGCGGGTCGAACAGCGGACGTGCGGCACGCGCGTGCGAAAGCCGTGGGCCACCGCTCGGAAGCGATCGGCGACAAGGTCCGCGGCGGGTCGGTTGTTCGCCCATGGGACGGGACGCGACGGATCTCCGAAGAATCCCCGGAACAGGCGCAGGGCTTCGTTATCGCGCGCTTTGAGTTTGGTGGCCGCATTTTCGGCCAGCCAGATCGCGTCTTGAATCGCGCGGCGGACGATGCGCGTGCACTCGTTCGCCGCGTGCGGCGCGCATCCGGTGGGGCATATGAAACGAAAAGCCGGCACGGTTGGCCGAATGGCCGGTTCGCCAAACCATCCGGCGGCTTCGCTAAACGGGCTTTCCCCATATGTTTCACCGACTATTTCCCCAAACAGGTTTTCCGCTTCGAGTTCGCCATAGGTTTCTTGCGTCATCGGGAACTCAAGCATTTCGAAGCCAAGGGTACCGCTCGCTTCGACATTTCTGGCAATTACAGGTGGAGTCGTGCATGATCATCTCCTATTGTTAAGTCACTCTGCCGTTGCTGCTACACCACAGAAACGTAGCCGTTAATTCCATCCGCTGCCCAACATCTCCTCCTCCAATTCCGGTTCGAGGATTTATCAATACACTGGAGGCCCCGGGCCCTTGGTACACCCAATGCGACGTGAATCGCTCTTTCCAGCGCCCTGAGTTTGGGATTGACTGCAATCGGCAAGGGAAAAATATAGACCTCGTAATTACGGAGGTGAACCTCAATTTTTTCTGATGCACTCACGATAGCCAGCCGTTGCGAATTAAATGTCTATCCCCTTGCCGCTATATGCCCTTACCTTCGTGGGGTTTTGCGGATAATACACGCAATGAGGTAGAGGCCACCAAACCCGGGCTCTGCGCAACGCGGCGGTATCATCCAGATGTCCAAGAAGAATAGTAACGGTAGGTTTTGATGATTCTCCGGGTCTTAAACGTTGGACTCCGTTGATAGCCTCGACCGTAGTGTCCTGCAACGGCTTAAACTTGGGCCAATCTTCGGCCGGAATTGCAGGAATCTCGGCTTCCTCGCTCACATAAAATTCGGCTTCGGCTTGTGCTGCGGCTTCGTCACCCTTGCATGCTCCTGTTAGGGCTTCCTGAGTATCGGGTCCCAGGATGCCGCTGACCCGGAGTCCTTGCTGCCCCTGGAAGCGCCGAAGCGCGCTGCGTGTATCCACTCCCATCACGCCGTTGACGGCAAGCCGCAGTCCCATCGCATGATTCAGGCAGTCTTGTGCCCAGCGAACAATTTCAGTACCGGGAGCTGAACTCGTCGAATCGACCGGGAAAGGTTCGCTAATGGAACTGTATGGATCGCGCACCAGTACGCCAGCAGGGCCCCAGGAACCGGGGCGCGAAGGGCGCGGGCGCGGTTTCGGCTGGGCGGCCGCATGGGTGGGCGCATCCTGGCTCCTCCCGCCCGGACCGGTCCCCGTGCAGCCGGTTTTGAGCGAGATGGTGCAGCGATTCGCCGGGAAGCAGGTGCTGAACCGCGCGCAAAGAGCCGGCCACCGCGCTCGAACTCTTCACCCGTTTCCAGATCGCCCAACTCGGCATCGAACGCCTGAATTTCCCTTTCCCCCCTTACGCCTGCGGTCCATTCAAACGGCGCTATTTCAAAGTTGAGTTCACTGTTCATGATGTCTCCAATACCTTGTATTTGAAGTGTGATTTTGCGTTGCTCTGTCCGGATAAGATTTGAGCAAGCGCCGCCATTGCATAGTCAATGTCCTGTGGCACATGATTCGCCGTCAGGAGAAAACTCACTCGCGCCTCGCCGCCGTTGCGGCCCCGCTGCAATACTGTCTCTACGCCCCGGCTATGCAGGCGCTCATGCAGTTGTACACCATCCAGACCAGGAGTCGATTCGAGCGTTTGCACCGGAAACGCGCCGCCGGTGGCGGCGAGTCCTATCCGGGCGAGGTTTACCCGCAACCTGCGCACCAGACGCCACAGATGCAACCTGAGGCGATCACCGCATTGCCGGTTTACCTCCAGCGCATGCTGTGCGGCGCGGATTACCGCAATCGATGGAGGACTGGTGTGAGTGTGTATATTGCTGCGCGCTTTAAATCGCCTCACCAATGTTCGACTGGCTACGAGCACCGCGACCGGGACGCCAAAGCCCTTTGCCAGTGATGCACCCACCACCAGGTGCGGACCGGCGACGCCATGCCGCTGCAATGAACCGCCACCCCCCCTGCCATACGGGGCGTTGGATGGCGCGGCGGATTGAAGCGCGGCGCCAAAAATGCCTAGAGCCTGGGTGTCATCGAGAACCAGATAACCGCCACCGGCTCGGGCGATCTCGGCATACGCTGCCACCGGCGCCGTCATTCCGCGGCCAGGGGAATACCCGTCGGCGACGATGACCGGCCGCCGCTTCGATTGTGCCCACCACCGCGCGAGCCGCTCCGCCGCTGCCGCATCGAGATGAGGGAAGATGCCGACGGGCACGCCGAGCGCGGCGGCCCGCTCGACTCCCCATCTGGCGATGGGATAGGTTCCGGAGTCCATCAGAATCACCGCATCGTCTTCAGCCAGAATCCGGAATAGATCCCAGAAAAGATGCAGGGTGGAAGGCAGCAGCATACCCGCCTCGCAGCCCTGCAATCGGGCCAGATCCGCGGCAACCGCTGAGGCTCCGGGAGGTTCCTGAAGACCGCCGGGCGGCCAAGCGTCAGCGCATCCCATGGCCGCAGCGATGCGCTTGGATGCCTCAGCCCGAGGTACAGCGCAGAGGTGAAGTCGAGCATTTACCATCGCTCCTCAAGCACTGCGGTGCTGCATCGCCAGCCGCTTTTGCAGCAATACCGACGGCAGCGTCGCATCCACGCCGGAATCGACCGTATCGCCTGCGAGCTCGACGCCGGTGGCTGCGCGGTAGGCATGTATATAGCCCTGCACCTGAGGACGCCAGAATCGCGCCCAGTTGAATGCCTGAGTCGGCTCATACACATCGCTCCAGTGACCGTAGCGAATCGACAGCAGTAACTGTTCGCCGAACATCGCCAGGTTGCGAAAATGCATCACGCTCGTGTCGGTCCATCCCTGCAGCTTCTTCATCGCATCGACACGATCCATCCAGGGCTCGGGATAAGCCACCATCAAGCGAGTAGGCAGAAACTCGCGAAATTCCGGCCGCGCCAGCAGCCACTGCTGCATCAGCATCTCGATGCGGGCGGTCGAAGGCAAATCGCCGAACTGATCATGCGCACCCTCTGAGAGAATCAGGTGCGCTTCCTTGAGTCCGTTGAGTATCGGGAAAGCATCCGCCTTCACGGTTGTGTCGTCATCCTGTTTGTAGAAGGCCGTGCACAGGCGCAACAGGTGATGGAATGCCTCCAAGAAACTTGGATCGGGTATCGGCGGGCCTGAAATTCTGTACCGCCTTGCCTTCCAGCCGCAAACCATAGTGGTGGTCATATTCATAATTGCGGCGGGACAAGGTGAGGCGGTGCTGCTCATCCTGCGTATAGCCCCAGAGCAGATTATTGAGCGGACGCAGCGGATCGATTTCCAGATTGGCAAGGGGTCTGGAGTCGCTAACGAGCGCACATTCTGGAAGCGCCGGGTGATGGCGTTCATAGTCTGCACCAGCATGCCTTCTTCATGCCAATAAGACCAGATGAGTTCTGTCAGGCAAGGGAAGAGAAGCTTTTCCCGCACAAACTCGAAGCACAAATTTGCATCATCGTCGTTTACGGGGACTTCTTTACTGCTAAGTCGGGACATCGGGCAGTTTACTGCGGATGAGAGCGAGATAGGGCAGCATCCGATCTCTGGTGCCGGGTTGGGCAGTGTAGCGCGTTGAAAAGCTCGCTCTGCGATCGTTCGCTCGGCAGGTCCCTGCGATCCAGATAAGCATCGGCATCCTTCGAGAGTCGGTTGAAAAAGCGTCCCGCTTGGTTGTCGGCGACGACAACGCCGCAGTTCACCATGACGAAGGCCTCGGTTGCCGCCTTTAACAGACGGTAGGCATCGGCGTCGGTAAAAGGGAGGTGGCGTTTGCCTTTCAAGTCGCCAAATCTATCTTTCATTTTCGTGAAGTTTGGTAGCTCGTTCCCGGGGCAATCAAAAAGCGCATTCATGATACGAAGATAGTTGTTGAATGAGAGCGCTTCTGTGCTGCCGCGGATCTCGGTCCAGAATGCCAGATCGTTCGGTTGATTCGGTCTCCGTACGCGTCATCGAGACCGTGTTCTCGCCCGAGGTGACCTGTGTGTCGCTCGTCGTCATCCCGGTCAACACTCGCGAAGTTTTGGAGAGCCATCAGGGTGTCGTTACTGATACGACGACATTGAACAAACCCCTCATCTTACGTGTATCGCAAGATGCTTCGTGGGTCTTGACACCAGTAGTCAACGGATATCCGTGGCGAAGACAAACCTTCTCCTGATCGGAGGAAAGCTCGATAACTGAGATCCGTAAAGGTGGCATTGTGCTGGGCGCGTACCAGAGTTGGACGTCCGGCAATAATGTCGACCTATGGGTTTGAAGTTGCCATCCTCAACAGTGAAGATATTGAGTGAGAAGTTAAGCGGAATCGTGAGGTCGACGCACGTTGTCTGATCACACTCGATAGAGAAGCTCCTGTTCTCTTGATAACCAAGCGCTCGGGCCGTTAATTGATAGCTGCCCGCCGGCAGTGAGAACTCGACGCAACCATCCTCTCCTGTTGTTCGACTTGGCGCGATCGGGCTGCATTTAACCGGTGAAGCTTGCGTATCAACTGAAAAGACTTCGACGCTTGCTCCCGAGATCGGATCCCCCCGTTGCTGTCCTTCTATCGGTTTATCACGCACGCAGGCTATGAGCTTGCCATTGGGTTCTTTATACTTACGTTCATTGTTAGTCGAGGTAGGTTTCATTTCATTCTCCTTAGTGGATAGTCAAACTGTGTTGTTGCCGTAGCCACGAAATGCGAGCCGGCTGCCTGTTGTATCCCCCGGTGGCACAAGCGAAAGAAGTGTCGAGCGTGCTGACGAGCGCCCAATGCGTAAGCAGTTTCGCCAACAGCTGACTTTCTTCCTCGGGGCTTACTTGTCCATCTGCCCGTGCCTGCCCGATCACGGCGAATACCAGCGACGGCGGCGCGGCGTACATCGCCTTTGGCGTCCGGCACCAGGCGTGATAGAGTCCCTTCAGGCGCGCCGGCTGACGCGCCGGCACATCCAGCACCTCGACCAGCGTATGCCCGCGTAACGTCTTTGGACGATGGTTCACCAACAGCGCGACCAAGCCCGGCATGCTGGTTTGAAGTTGTGCGAACAGTTGCAGACGAGCGGGGTCCAGATCAACGAGCGGATAGTAAGATTCCCAAAGAGCAGACAGCCTTGCCCACTGGGGATGCGGATACAACGCCTGCCCGATGGCGCAGCTCAATTTGACCCGAATCCAGGGGGCTGGATGCGGATCGTCCGGATTGAGCCGGAACACAAAGGGGCGCGGCAGGCTGACCACCCCTATGAGCCCCAGCGTGGATGTGACGCCGACGCGCGCCACAGACCAGAAATCCGCGACAATCTCCGATATCCACCGTTCCCACAACCGCCACGCTTCCTCGTCCGCACCGCCACGTTGAAGCCCCTGCAGGACAGGGCGAAGTGAATTCACCAAGTCGAGCAGCGCCGCCGCCTGATGGCCGATTTCGTGAATCAGGGACGAGGCGATGCCGCTGCCCACCATGCGCTCGCGCGGCACGCGAATGATGGCGACCGGATTTTCTCCGCCGCCCGGCAAGCGCGTGCGAGCCCGGCGAATGGCGGCGCCTGCGCCGCGATCAAGATAGCAGATGACCGGCGGTACGCGGTAGTAGCCGCCGGGCAACGTCAGCGCGTCGGCCGAAACGACATCCAGCCCGGATAGCCATATCCCGCTTTCATGTTCGCTACGTTGTGTGATCACATCGTTGAACAGATCGAACTGGGTGATGGTGGTGTTAAACTTCAGCCTGATAAAGGTGAAGCGGCGCTGGGCATCGGCCGCCGTGGCAGCCGATGCTCCGGGTCCGCGCAACCAGGCAAGGAAGTTTTGAACCATCCCGCGCAACTCACGCCGGCCCACGGCGAGCTGCCGTTCTATTCCGGTTTGCGCATTCGGCAGCAGCGCGGCGGCCGGAACCATGGGCTCGATTAAAGCAAAGGGCCGTACGCGTGCCAGCCGGGTGAGCAGGGCACGCGCCTCCTGCGCCAGCATCGAGGAAGCATAGGGGCTGATGGCCATTTCGCTTCACACGCCGTAAAGGACGATCTTGTTAGCACGGCGCATCCAGCGTCCTGTCTGACCTCGTCCCATCGGGCCTCGTCCCGTTTGACCCTGGCCTCTCGCGCCGGACATACCCCCTCTGGTTCCTCCTTTTCCTAACAGGCCAGGCGCAAATTGCTTGACTGCTGCGACTGCAGCGGACTGGGCAATGGCCCGGGGATCGACGTTAGCAGGCGCTGAGGTTGCCTTCTTCACCGTGTTGGCAGCGAGGCGCACATATTGCCTCGCGCCTTCGAACTCGAGGTCCTCCTGCTCCAGCATCTCCGCTTCAAGCCCGAGGGCTTTGCCTCCGGCCCGGGCAAGTCCGCTGCCGATCTTGGCTCCCAGCGGTCCGCCGAAATACCCCCCGATTGCTCCTCCGGCGAGCGGCAGTGCTTTCTTGGCCACACCTTTGAGGACGCCGCCAACGGCTCGCCCTATGGGTGAACGGATTACTTTACCGGCGGCACGCGCGACTTTTTTGAATACATTGCCAAGGAACTGATCCAGCTCCGCTTCGCTCGATACGCTCAGCAATTCATTGGCCAATTCCATCTCGTCAGCCTCACTGAGGAGTCCGCCGAGTTCGAATTCGCCAAACTCGCCGAATTCCCCGCTTTCCGCCTCCCATTCACCCTCACCATATTCGAACTGTTCCGCCTCGAAACCCGTTTCGAAACCCGTCTCGAAGCCCGGCTGCTCCTGGTTGTATTCCATTTGTGTCTGACCGATATCGTGCATGATGACCTCCTCAAAAATGAAAACAAAAAAAAGAAACAACAATGAAACAACAGCAAAAAATCGAACGAAGAGATCCCGTCCGGCTTACAACTTCACGATGATGCTGCGGCCACGGCGATACCAGCGGCCGGTGTGCCTTGGAGCACTCGGGCGGCCACGCAGCAGACCGGGCGCATGACGCCGCGCCGCCTGCACCACGGCTTTTTTTGCCACAGCCTGCGGCGCCGCGACGATGGGTGTGCTCAGGACGTTCCTGACAGCGACACCCGCGAAGCGCACAAAACTTTTGGCGGCCTCGAATTCCTTGTCTTCCGGGCTCATCCCCTCGAGTTCGAGGTCAAAGATCCGGCCCGCCGCGGATGCCAGCCGTCCCCCGATCCGGGCGACGCGATCTGCACCTGTGTATCGGCCGGCTGTGCGGTCAGGCATCGGCGATGCCTGTTTCATGACGCCCTTCAGGATGCCGCTCAGGGCCTGTCTTGTCGGCGTATTCACAAACCTGCCCACAGCCTGTCCAGCCTGGCCGATCAAGCGTCCCAGGAAATGCTCCAACTCCGCCTCGTTCGTGACTTCCAGCAGCGCGGCCGCCAGTTTCATCTCTTCGATTTCACCGAACACTTCCTCCGCGCCTGTTTCCGCAAACCATCCAGACTCTCCAGCTTCGAGCTCATCGGCTTCGAACGCATGCAGCTCGGGGTTGTACTCCAGAAGGTTGCGATTCATAACGTGCTCCTTTTCACAAACGGCGAAATATGAGGCAAGGTCTTCCGCGTGGTTACGGCCCGGCGATTACCTGGGCTTGATTACCTATAAGCGAAAGGCGTGCCAGTTAAAAACCGATATGCCTGGCAGGGCTGAATTATTAATTCGCATGAATGAAAATGTTGCCAGCCTGGATGAATGGCGCGTCTAAAACCAATGGAAACAGGGGTCTACGGAATGCGGCGACAAACGAGCGAAGCTGAAGAACGATCTGAATCAGGATGATTTAAATGAATGCCAGCAAATTGTTTGTTCGCTGTCAGAGCGAAGCAGCTTTCGCTGTCAAGGGAAAAGCAAGCGTTTCAGGCGAAGCTTCTTTCGGCGCTGGTATGTATAGGGATGTTTGCGTATTGAAGCTGTCGCAACTGGCAGGGATGGAGGACGACCGGGAGAGTATGCAAAATCGGGGGGAGGGCGGCATGAGCAGCCCTGCCGGGCAATCTGTAAGACGGGCATAGGCTGCCGTGGTATGTGATTGCGGACACAACTGCCTATGAAAAAGCGGTGCGTCTTTATCGAGCAGATTTTCGTCTGAGCGTGAACGACATGGAGAATTACCTGCCGCGGTGAAAGTCACCGTCACTGAACGCGGCAGGAATCGAGAAGAGGAGGCGAACTAGGGGGTACCCGTCCAGGGATCAACCGGCCGATCAGTCCGAGCGGAACCGATCTCCTTTGGGGCATTGCGCGGATCAAACATGAAAAGCGAGGGAGTCGAGCCATCCACCAGCGTCGGCGTGCCAGGCACGTCACGTGGCATAACAGTAATGCCCGGCGCCACCACATTGGACGCTAGCGGATCCGAAATAGATTGTCCGTGTTGCGGCAGTGCGCTACTGGTGCTGATACCTGCAGGACTATATTTGCGGGCGCAAATTTCAGTTGCTTCCTCTACGCTTCTGCCTGCTTTCTGCTCCGAGGCTTCGCATGCCAACTTTTGATAAACAGTCATGTATTCAGCCGCTTCCTTGTACTGTCCAGTTTTCATCAGTTCATTCACATGGCGCTGTGCATCCCTGAATTTGCTTTGAGCGTCTGGTTTTTGAAATATGGGAGAGGTCTCCGCCGCCCATGCGGCACTTGTAATCATCGCGACGACAGCCACAACTATAAATTTCATGATTTCTCCTTTTTTTAATGGAGGTACACAATTATAGAATGGCATTTTCAGAAAAAAAACATGGACTGCGTGAGGCTATAGCTGAATATTTCATTCGATTAAAAAATCTGGTTTCAAGCTTCTGTGCAGAGCCTTAGATAGGGATGCAGAAACCGGGTGTTAGTGCTCGTTGCTGGTTTGCAGCCGTCCAGATCCCCATCAGTATGTTCCAACCTGATGCTCTCGCCTAAAAGAAGTCCCGCACACCGTCCAGATCCCGAAAAAATACAGTATGTTCCAACAGGGCTCGGCAGGCCTCTGTGCGCTATCGAACTGAATGATTCGCACTTTAGGCATATCAATAACCTTCTATTGAACCGGTTTACGAATTTCCATAAATCCTGAGGGTTAGCGAGAAGCAGCGATTCTTGCGGACCTTAAAGCAGCATTTTGCAACGAGTATAACGTGTTGTGTTATTGAAAAGCCTCGCATCCAGCTAAAGCGGCACTTGTGGTCTCGGTCACTGGCGCACTGCGGAAACTCTCAACGATCAATCGGCGGAACCTGATCCGTGGACACTTCGGCAATACAATCGTTTGATGTTTGGCCTCTGGCGGCTTACTTCTTTCTCGTCATCGTTCTGGTGACAGGGATATTGGCCTTGTCATACATCATCGGCGAACGCCACGCCGCCAATGCCGCGGATGAGCCTTTCGAGTCCGGTATCGTCACTGTCGGTCTTGCGCGAGTGCGTCTATCCGCCAAATTTTATTTGGTTGCAATGTTCTTTGTGATTTTCGATGTGGAAGCCGTGTTCCTTTTTGCGTGGGCCGTTGCTTTTCGTGAGCTGGGCTGGCCCGGTTATATCGAGGTGGTCATCTTTATCGGTGTATTGGGTGCGGCCCTGGCTTATCTATGGCGGTTGGGCGCCCTGGATTGGGCCCCAACCGCTCGCACTCTCCAAAAAAGAGGTGAATGATGCGATGGTCGCTGAGTAAAACAACCGAACCAGCCAAGCCAACCGGGCCAGGGCCCGAAACGTCAGCTGTCCACGACACCAGTGGATTTGAAGAAGATGGCCGCCGAAGTGTGTTACTTGCGCGGCTACAGGATCTCATCGCGTGGGGCCGCAAGAATTCCGTCTGGCCCTACAACTTCGGCCTCTCTTGTTGCTATGTCGAAATGGCAACCAGCTTCACCAGCAAGTATGACCTGGCGCGGTTCGGTTCCGAGGTGATCCGTGCCTCGCCTCGTCAAGCCGACTTGATCGTAATTTCCGGCACCGTATTCATCAAGATGGCGCCGGTACTCCAGCGGCTCTACGAGCAGATGCTGGAACCGCGCTGGGTTATCTCGATGGGTTCTTGTGCCAATTCCGGCGGAATGTATGATATTTACAGCGTGGTCCAGGGCGTGGACAAATTCATTCCGGTGGATATCTATGTTCCGGGTTGCCCGCCTCGCCCTGATGCATTCATGCAGGGCTTGAACCTGCTGCAGGACGCGATTGGCAAGGAAAGGCGTCCGTTGAGCTGGGTAATTGGCCCACAAGGTATAGAGCGTTCGGACCGGTCATCACAGCGGGACCTCAAACGGACCGAGAGAATGCAAGCAAGGGTGCTACGGCCGCCTGACGAGGTCTGAAACCTTGAGCCAAATTTCATCCGATGCTGCTGCCCTGAGTTCGAACGTTTTCACAGAATTGCGAAATCGCTTTCGGACAATGCCTGGCACGATGATCGGTCCGGTCCAGGAAACCCGCGATGGCATTCCCACCCAGTGGATCCCCAGGAATAATGTGCGCGATGTGTTGCGTTACCTGAAACTGGAAGCAGAGCGGCCCTACCGCATGCTATATGACCTCACCGCCATTGACGAGCGAACCCGAGTCCACCGCGAAGGTCAGTCTGCAAGCGATTTTACCGTGGTCTATCACCTTCTGTCGTTCGAGCGCAACGCAGACATCCGTCTCAAGATCGCGCTAACCGCCGCTGACCCGCAACTGCCAACCATTACCGACATCTGGCCCGCAGCGAATTGGTACGAGCGCGAAATATGGGACATGTTCGGCATCGTCTTCGCTGGCCACCCGCACCTGCGCCGAATCCTGCTCCCGCCCACCTGGGTAGGCCATCCATTGCAGAAGGATCATCCGGCACGCGCTACCGAGATGGAGCCATTCCGCTTGCCGCAAGACAAGCAGAACACCGAGCAGGAGGCATTGCGCTTTCATCCGGAAGAGTGGGGAATGCGGCGCGCGCACGAAGGTACCGATTTCATGTTTCTCAATCTGGGACCCAACCACCCGAGCGTGCATGGAGTCTTTCGCATCGTATTGCAGCTCGATGGTGAGGAAATCGTCGACGCCGTGCCCGATATCGGCTTTCACCATCGCGGCGCGGAAAAAATGGGCGAGCGCCAGTCCTGGCATACCTACATCCCCTATACCGACCGCGTCGATTATCTGGGAGGGGTGATGAACAACCTTCCCTATGTGCTAGCGGTAGAAAAACTGGCTGGCATCGAAGTGCCCGATCGGGTGAAGGTAATTCGCGTGATGATGGCCGAGTTTTTTCGCATCGCAAGTCACCTGGTATTCTACGGCACCTATGCACAGGATCTGGGAGCATTGTCGCCAGTATTTTTCATGTTTACCGACCGCGAACGGGTGTTCGATATCGTAGAGGCCATCTGCGGCGGACGCATGCACCCAAGCTGGTATCGAATCGGCGGCGTGGCGCAGGATCTGCCCAACGGGTGGGATGGGCTGGTGCGGGACTTCCTCGAGTATATGCCGGCCCGGCTCGATGAGTATGACAAGATCGCGCTGGGTAATCGCATATTGAAGGCTCGCAGCCGCGATGTAGGCAGCTATTCAATAGACGAGGCAATAGAGTGGGGAGTGACCGGCCCCGGCTTGCGGGCATGCGGCTTCGAATGGGATTTCCGCAAGGCGCGGCCTTATTCAGGCTACGATCAGTTCGAGTTCGATATACCGACGGGCAAGAAGGGTGATTGCTACGATCGATGCGCCGTTCGCGTCGAGGAAATTCGCCAGAGTCTGCGCATCATCGAGCAGTGCCTGAACCACATGCCGACTGGTTCCTATAAGGCGGATCATCCGCTTACCACACCACCCCTCAAAAAACGCACTTTGCACGATATCGAAACCCTCATCGATCATTTCCTTGGCGTTAGCTGGGGGCCTGTCATCCCGCCGGGAGAAGCATTCATGGGAATTGAGGCGACGAAGGGGAACAATGGCTACTACCTGATCAGTGACGGCAGCACCATGGCCTATCGGGTGCGCATCCGCACGCCATCGTTCCCGCATCTGCAGATGATTCCCCTGATTAGCCGGGGGGGAATGATTTCCGATTTGATTGCGACTCGTGGGCAGCATTGATTTTGTAATGGCCGACGTGGACCGCTGAAACCATGTTGAGCGAACAGGAAAAACAACAGATAGAGGCAAAGGTACTGCACTACCCGAACAAGCGGGCGCTCTGTCTGGAAGCGCTCAAGATCGTGCAGGAGCATCGCGGGTGGGTGACGGACGAAGGCATCGCGGATGTGGCTGAGGCCCTTCAGCTCACGCCAGCGGAATTGGAGGGCGTAGCGACTTTCTACAACATGATTTTCCGTAAGCCGGTGGGCAAGCACGTGATTCTGCTGTGTGACAGCGTGAGTTGCTGGATCATGGGTTACGAGCGCCTGCGCGAGCATCTGACCGCCCGGCTGGGCATCGGGCTGGGTGAAACCAGCGCCGACCAGCGGTTTACGCTACTGCCAAACGTATGCCTCGGCGCCTGCGACCATGCGCCTGTGATGATGATAGATAACGCTCATTACCAGGATCTCGATCCCGGCAAGATAGACGAAATCCTTGCGATGTACCGGCAGGAAGATATAGAGCGCGCTGATGGAAACACCGCTGACCAATAACATCTCGCAGGGAAAAGAACCGCCTGATCTCAGGCAATACGAAAGCGCGGGCGGCTACGCGGCGTTGCGCAAGAGCCTCCGCATGGCGCCTGCGGAAGTCATGACGATGGTGGAAGAGTCAAACCTGCGCGGACGAGGCGGGGCGGGCTTTCCTACTGCCAAGAAGTGGAGTTTCGTACCGATGGGCGACGATGCGCCGCGTCCAAAATACCTCATCTGCAATGCAGACGAGATGGAGCCCGGCACATTCAAGGACCGTTTTCTGCTCGAGGGTGATCCCCACCAATTGATTGAAGGAATGATCGTTAGTGCATATACGGTCCAGGCTGACGTGGCTTATATTTTCCTGCGCTGGGCTTACAAGCTGGCGGCGGAGCGGCTGGAGTCCGCAATCGCCGAGGCGTACCGCCAGGGCTACCTGGGCAAAAATATTCTTGGCTCGGAGTACAGCCTGGAGTTGCACCTGCATGTCAGCGCCGGGCGCTACATATGCGGGGAGGAAACCGCGCTGCTCAATGCCCTTGAAGGCAAGCGCGCCAATCCCCGCGCCAAGCCCCCTTACCCCCAGGTAAGCGGTTTATGGGGCAAGCCTACCATTGTCAACAGCGTCGAGACGCTCTGTAACGTACCCCATATTGTGAATCGGGGCGCTGCATGGTTTAAAAACCTGAGCCGCAGCGCCGACGGCGGCACGAAACTGTACGGCGTGAGCGGAAGAGTAAAGAAGCCCGGGCTGTGGGAGTTGCCGATGGGCACCTCCATCCGCGAGATTCTGGAAGAGCATGCGGGAGGCATGCGGAATGGATATCGCTTTCGCGGCCTCCTGCCAGGCGGGGCTTCTACCGATTTCGTGGTCGCCGATCAGCTCGACGCGGCAATGGATTTTGATTCCATGCAGGCGGCAGGCAGCCGCCTCGGCACGGGCACCATGATCGTCCTCGACGATAAAACCTGTCCCGTCGGCATGCTGCTCAATCTCGAACATTTCTTCGCGCAGGAATCGTGCGGGTGGTGCACGCCTTGCTGGTCCGGGCTTTCATGGATCGAACAAATCCTGCAAGGGCTGGAAGAGGGGAGTGGACAGCCGGCGGATCTGGAACGGTTGCAATCTCATGCGCGCTTGCTGGGTCCGGGACACACTTTTTGCGCATTGGCCCCTGGCGCTGCGGAGCCACTGCAAAGCGGCCTCAAGCATTTCGGGGATGATTTCGACCGGCACATCCAAGAGAAACGTTGTCCCTGGAGATGACCTTGACCACGATCCATATCGATAACCGGCCCTATCCCGCCAAAGATGATGAAAACCTGTTGCAGCAATGCCTTTCGCTGGGTTTCAACCTGCCATATTTTTGCTGGCATCCCGCGCTGGGCTCGGTGGGCGCCTGCCGTCAATGTGCGATCAAGCAGTTCAAGAACGAGGACGACAAGCGCGGCAAGATCGTGATGGCGTGCATGACGCCCGTCACGGACGGAACCCGCATCTCCATCGACGATCCCGAGGCGCGGGAGTTCCGCGCCAGCGTGGTCGAATGGCTGATGGTCAACCACCCGCATGATTGCCCAGTGTGCGACGAGGGTGGCGAATGCCATCTGCAGGATATGACGGTAATGACGGGGCATACTTATCGCCGTTACCGGGGCCGGAAGCGCACGTTTCACAACCAGAACCTGGGCCCTCTCGTCAATCACGAGATGAACCGCTGCATCCAATGCTACCGCTGTACTCGGTTTTATCGCGACTACGCGGGAGGCCGTGATTTCGATGCACTGGTACTGCGCAACCAAGTCTATTTCGGCCGCCATGAGGACGGCGTCCTCGAGAGCGAGTTCAGCGGCAATCTGGTGGAGGTCTGTCCCACCGGGGTTTTCACGGACAAGACTCTGAAGCAGCATTACACGCGAAAGTGGGATTTACAAACGGCGCCCTCGGTATGCGTGCACTGCGGGTTGGGCTGCAACACGATACCCGGCGAGCGTTATGGCACATTGCGGCGCATCCATAATCGTTTCAACGGCGCAGTCAATGGCTATTTTTTATGCGACCGCGGACGCTACGGATATGAGTTCGTCAACAGCAGGCATCGAATCAGGCAACCCTTGCTGCGGAAGAGCAGAAGCGCGCCGCTGCAATCCGCTACCAAAAGCGAAGCGCTTCTGCACGTTGCCGCACTGTTGTCCAACCGAACCAGGGTGATCGGAATCGGGTCTCCGCGCGCCTCGATCGAGTCCAATTTCGCACTGCGCACCCTGGTTGGGCCCGAACGGTTTTATGCCGGGGTATCCGAGCGGGATAGCCGCTTACTTGCTTCCATACTGGATATTTTGAGGCAAGGGCCCGCCCGTTCGCCTTCCTTGCACGAAGTAGAGCTTGCCGACGCCGTCCTGGTGCTGGGCGAGGACGTAAGCAATACCGCGCCGCTGCTCGCACTCGCGCTGCGCCAATCGGTACGGCGCGCAGCCGCGGAAGATCGCGGAGAAGATGCATATTCCGCACTGGAACGACCACGCGGTGCGCGAGGCAATGCAGCAGGAAAGAGGGCCGCTATTTATTGCCACCGTCGCCGGCACCAAGCTCGACGATGTTGCCACGCGAACCTTCCACGCGGCGCCCGATGACTTGGCTCGTCTCGGGTTTGCAGTGGCGCATGTGCTCGATTCCAGTGCGCCGCCCGTGCGGGATATGCCGGATGCGTTGCAAGAACTGGCCGATACTATTGCGGAAGCGCTGAAGACCGCGGAACGCCCTATGGTCATCTCGGGCATGGGCTGCGGCGATAAGGCCGTCATCGAGGCGGCGGCCAATGTGGCGTGGTCACTGAGCAATACCGGTCACCCGGCGGAGCTTTGCTTCGCGGTTCCCGAATGCAACAGCCTTGGCGCGGCGATGATCGGCGGCGTCAGCTTTGAATCCGCATTCGAAACGGTTTGTAGCGGCGCTGCCCATAACGACAATATCGCTGACGCCACTGCCGAAACTTCCACTGACGTTGCCGCTGACTTTTCCGTCGACACCGTTATCATCCTGGAAAACGATCTTTACCAGCGCGCCGACGCTGCGGTAGTCGACCGGTTTCTAGCTGCCGCCAAACACGTCGTGGTAATCGACCACATAGATAATGCGACCTGCGCAAGGGCTGACGTGGTGCTGCCAGCGGGCACTTTTGCGGAAGCGGACGGCACGCTGGTGAATAATGAAGGCCGGGCGCAGCGCTTCTTTCAGGTGTTTGTCCCTGAAGGCGATATTCAGGAAAGCTGGCGCTGGGCGCAAGATATCATGACCATAACCGGAAGCGGCAAAGGTCAACCCTGGATGAACCTGGACCAGGTCACCGCGGCCTGCGCCGCGGCGATCCCTTTGTTACAACCCATCTTGCACGCCGCACCGCCGGCAGATTTTCGCGTTGACGGTCAAAAGATTCCCCGCGAGCCGCATCGTTATAGCGGGCGAACCGCGATGCTGGCCGATATCAGCGTGCATGAGCCCAAACCGCCCGAAGATCCGGACGCGCCACTCTCGTTTTCAATGGAAGGATACCTGGGCCATCCTCCTCCGGCGCTCATACCGCGTTTCTGGGCTCCGGGTTGGAACTCGGTGCAGGCGGTCAACAAGTTTCAGGACGAGGTGGGCTTATCGCTGGCCGGAGGCGATCCGGGCGTACGTCTGATCGAGCCCGTGCCAGCCGGAAAAGTCGAGTACTTCAGCAATGTGCCCATTGCATTCACCCGGCGCACTGATGAATGGCTGGTCGTTCCGCTGCATCACGTCTTTGGCACTGACGAGCTCAGCATGCTCGCGCCCGCCATCGCTGAACTTGCCGCACGGCCTTATCTTGCGCTCAATCCCGCCGATGCGGCAGAGCTCGGCCTGGCTGACGGGGATGAATCGCGGTTGCAGCTGCAATTGCCGGGAAACACTGGCCAAACGGGGTATAGGTTGCCAGTCCAGTTGAAGTCCGAGTTACAGCGGGGTGTCGCAGGTTTGCCTGCTGGCTTGCCGGGGCTGTCCGGAATCATCCTGCCCGCATGGGGCAAGGTGGCAGGGTTGGGGATGGGGACCGGGCAGGGCGCGCCACCATGAGCGAATTGGTGCGCACCTGGTCGAACGTCGTGGTGATTCTGATCGTCGTGTTCAGTTTCGCAGCACTGCTGTCCTGGATAGAGCGCCGTCTGCTCGGCGTCTGGCAGGACCGCTACGGACCCAACCGGGTAGGGCCGTTCGGCGTGCTACAGAGCGTTGCGGATGCGATCAAGCTCCTTGCCAAGGAGGACTGGATACCGCCGTTCGCCGAAAAAGCGCTGTTCGTGCTGGCCCCGGCCATCATCGCCATCACGACGCTACTCGCGTTTGCTGTTGTTCCCATCGCGCCAGGTATTGGCGTGGTGGACCTGAATATCGGTTTGTTGTTTTTCCTTGCCATGTCCTCGCTTGGGGTTTACAGCATCGTTCTGGGGGGATGGGCTTCGAACAACAAATACTCTCTGCTCGGAGGTTTTCGGGCGGCCGCCCAGATGTTGAGCTACGAGGTCTTCATGGGCTTGTCGCTGATGGGCGTCGTCATGCTGGCCGGTTCGTTCAATCTGCGCGATATCGTCGCGGCGCAGGAAGATCTGTGGTTTTGCATCCCGCAGATCCTCGGGCTCATCACCTTTACCGTGGCCGGCATAGCCGAGGCGCGCCGGCTGCCTTTCGATCTGCCCGAGGCGGAGAACGAGCTGGTGGCCGGCTTCCACACCGAGTATTCCAGCATGAAGTTCGGCCTGTTTTTTATCGGCGAATATGTCGGCATCATCCTCATCTCGGCGATGATGGTGACGCTGTTCTTTGGTGGCTGGCTGGGGCCGCTATTGCCTCCGCTGATGTGGTTTCTGCTCAAGACCTCCATTGTCATTGGTTTTTTCATTCTTTTGCGGGCGTCATTGCCACGGCCCCGCTACGACCAGTTGATGGCTTATGGCTGGAAAGTGATGTTGCCGCTGACGCTCTGTCAATTTACTGATTACGGGAGCAATCGTGCTGGCCTGGGGATTATGACGACGTTGCGCTCGGCGTAGGGGAGAGAAATGACATGTGGAATGCTCTGAAGACAATGTGGATCATCTTTCTGCACATGTTCCACCGCCGGGTGACGGTTCAGTATCCGGATGAAAAACCTTATATTCCGCCTCGGTGGCGCGGACGCATCATCCTGAGCCGCGATCCGGATGGGGAAGAACGCTGCGTTGCATGCTACCTCTGCGCGGCGGCCTGCCCGGTGGATTGCATCGCACTGCAGGCCACGGAGGATGAGCATGGGCGACGCTACCCGGAATTCTTCCGGATCAATTTTTCGCGCTGTATTTTCTGCGGATACTGCGAAGAGGCATGTCCTACGGACGCGATCCAGCTCACGTCGGACTTCGAGATGGGCGAATACGACCGGAAGAACCTGGTGTACGAAAAAGAGGATCTGCTGATCGATGGCCCCGGCAAGTACCCTGACTATAACTTCTATCGCGTAGCGGGGCTTGCCATAAGTGGCGAAGGAGGCAAGAACAAGGGTGAGGCCGAGAATGAAGCGCCACCCGTGGATCTGCACCACCTGTTGCCCTGAGTTCCGAAAAAACCCGAAGTACAGGAGGCACTATGGAGATCACATTTTATCTGTCCGGGGCCATCGCCATTGCGGCCACGCTGATGGTCATCACGGGTTTGAGTGCGGTGCACGCGCTACTCTACCTGATCGTCTCCCTGCTCGCCGTGGCGATAGTGTTCTTTGTGCTGGGTGCACCCTTTGCCGCAGCGCTCGAAGTCATCATCTACGCAGGTGCGATCATGGTGCTGTTCGTCTTCGTCATGATGATGCTTAACCTCGGCAAAGCCGCAGCGGCAAAGGAACGGGACTGGCTGAACCCCGGCATGTGGGTGGGTCCCGCCATTTTGGCGGCGTTGCTGCTGGCCGAACTGCTTTATATCTTTGCGCAGGGCGGCGGTACGTCTCCCACCGTGGTGGTCGATGCGAAAGCGGTTGGCGTTAGCCTCTTCGGGCCGTACCTTCTCGGTGTTGAGCTGGCTTCGCTGCTGCTATTGGCAGGATTGGTAGGGGCTTGTCATCTGGGGTGGCGTGAGGGGCGTGAAGAGGATGGCGCGGGGCTGGCAAGAGGATCAGGGCAGGGACGGGCGGCGGGGGACGGGCGCGGCCATGAGAACGGCTGAAGCCATTGCGGCGATCCCCACGCATCACGGGCTGATGCTCGCCGCAATCCTCTTCGCGCTGGGAATGGCCGGCATCCTTGTGCGGCGCAACCTGATTTTCATCCTGATGTCGATCGAGATCATGCTGAACGCCGCCGGGCTTGCCTTCGTGGTTGCCGGTTCGCATTGGGCGCAGGCCGACGGCCAGGTAATGTTCATCTTTATCCTGTCTGTGGCGGCGGCCGAAGTCTCTGTCGGTCTGGCGTTGCTGCTACTGTTGCACCGCCGCTTCCAGACGCTGGATGCAGACGCGGTGAGCAAGATGCGGGGATAACGTGTTGCCCCTGCTCTGGCTCATTCCCACGCTGCCTCTGGCCGGTTTCCTGATGCTGGCGCTGGGCGGAAGCCATTTGAGACGGCGCAGTATCGCGGTAATTGGAACTGGCTCCGTGGCTCTCTCGGCACTCATCGCCATTCTGATCGCGATCGACTTCATCGCTGCAAGACCGCCGGGTCTCGCCTTTCAGCAGGAAGCATGGGTCTGGATCGACATAGCCGGTTTCTCGCCGAGGATCGGCTTTTATCTCGACGCGTTATCACTGGTGATGGTCCTGGTCGTGACCGTCATCAGTTTCCTGATCCACCTCTATTCGACGGAATTCATGATTGGCGATGACGGCTATGCGCGCTTTTTCGCCTACATGAATCTCTTTGTCGGCTCGATGTGTATCCTGGTTCTTGCCGACAATCTGCTGTTTCTTTACCTTGGCTGGGAAGGGGTGGGACTTTGCAGTTACCTGCTGATCGGATTCTGGTATCGGGATCCTGTCAATGGGCGTGCTGCGCGCAAAGCGTTTATCGTGACCCGGATCGGCGATACCGCTATGGCGATCGGCCTTTTTCTGCTGTTCACTCATCTGGGAACCCTTGATATCCAGCCGTTGATGCAGCGCGTGACGCAGCAGTGGCCGGAGGGGTCGGAGCTCGCTATTCTCGCTGCGGCGCTTCTGCTTGCCGGTGCGGTGGGCAAATCTGCCCAGCTCCCGCTACAGACCTGGCTGCCTGACGCAATGGCCGGCCCCACGCCGGTGAGCGCGCTGATCCATGCTGCGACGATGGTAACGGCAGGCGTCTATCTGATCGCCCGCACGCATGTGCTCTTTTCGCTTGCGCCACCCGTACAGCTGGCGGTAGCAGTAATAGGCGCCCTTACCCTGCTGCTGGCAGGGTTCAGTGCACTTGCCCAAAAAGACATCAAGCGCGTGCTCGCGTATTCGACCATCAGCCAGATCGGCTATATGTTCCTCGCGCTGGGAGTGGGCGCCTGGTCGGCAGCCATCTTTCACCTGATGACTCACGCCTTCTTCAAGGCTCTGCTGTTCCTGAGCGCAGGTGTGGTCATCATGAGCCTGCACGAGGAACATGATATTTTCCGGATGGGTGGGCTGAGGAAAAAACTTCCCGTTGCATTCTGGACTTTTCTGATTGGCAGCGCATCGCTCGCGGCGCTGCCGCTCGTTACTGCGGGCTTCTACAGCAAGGACCTGATTCTTTGGCAGGCCTGGTCGTCAGCAGGAGGGAATCCATGGTTATGGGCCGCGGGATGGGCAGGTGCAATACTGACTGGCCTCTACATCTTTCGCGTGGTGTTTCTCGTCTTTTTTGGCGAAGCGAGGACTGCGACGCCTCCCGAAACCAGACGGCCAGGGCTGCGCATAACTATACCGCTTATAGTTCTTGCCGCACTCTCTCTAGTCGGCGGATGGATTGAAACTCCACCTTTTCTCGGCAATTTAACGCTGTTTTCCAGCTTTGTTCAGCATGCCTTGCCGCCGGCTCAGGTCGTTCATGACGGTAAAAATGACGAAACCGTTCTGGAGCTGCTCGCAATTGCTGCCTCTCTTGGCAGCATCGCGTTGGCGTACCTGTTGTTTTTGAGATATCCCGCCTTTCTCCATGGACTGATGCTGATCCCGGCATTGGCAAGAATCCGGAAGTTCTGGCATTTTGGCTGGGGTTTCGACCGGTTTTATGAGTTCCTGTTCGTCCGGCCCTATCTCTGGCTTGCGTACGCCGATCGGCACGACGTGGTCGACAATATCTACAGAATGACGATTTCATTCACACTCAGGTGGCTCCAGAAGGTCGATCGGCACGACGTGATCGACTATATCTACAGCGGCCTGGCCGAGCTTTGTCTGTTTCTCTATCGCGCCTTGAGTGCAACGCAAAGCGGACAGGTACGCCGCTATGCGGCGGCGATTGCCGCCGGATCGATCGGTATTATATTCATCGGGATATTCGCATGATTCTCTCCGCATTAATTTTCATCCTGGTGGCCGGCGGTTTGCTGTCATGGATGGCGGATCGGTGGCATCCGGGCTCTGCGAAGTGGGTTGCGCTGGCTACGGTGGGCATCGAGCTCGTATTGACGATATGGCTTTGGCTGCAGTCTGCCAGCGCTATGGCTCTTCCCGCTCACGGGGGGTGGCTTGCCGAGACCAGGGCGGAGTGGATTCCGCGTTTCGGAGTGAGCTTTCATCTGGCCATGGATGGAATAAGCCTCATCCTGGTCGTGCTGACCGCTTTTCTGGGAGTGGTATCGGTGGCATGTTCCTGGACGGAAATCCAGGAGCGTGCCGGGTTCTTTTACTTCAACCTGCTATGGACTCTGGCAGGGGCGGTCGGCGTATTCCTTGCGCTGGACCTGTTTCTGTTTTTCTTCTTCTGGGAGCTGATGCTGGTGCCGATGTATTTCATGATTGCGATCTGGGGCCATGAGAAGCGGCAGTATGCATCGATCAAGTTCTTCATTTTCGCCGAGGGGAGCGGTCTGTTCATGCTGGTGGCAATTCTTGCGCTGGTATTCGTCCACTACCGCAGCACCGGAGTCCTGACATTCGATTATTTCGAGCTGTTGAATACGGCCATGTCTCCCTCCACCGAGCTGTGGATCATGCTCGGCTTTTTCATTGCGTTCGCAGTCAAGGCGCCCATCGTGCCATTTCACACCTGGCTGCCGGACGCACATACCGAGGCGCCGACAGCAGGAAGCGTGATTCTTGCAGGGGTGCTGCTGAAAACCGGAGCCTACGGGCTATTGCGCTTCGTTGTTCCGCTATTTCCCGAGGCGGCGGGGTATTTTGCCCCGGTGGCGATGGCGTTGGGAGCAACCGGAGTTCTCTATGGCGCTTTCCTGGCGTTCGCCCAGACGGATTTCAAGCGCCTCGTGGCCTACACCAGCGTGAGTCACCTGGGCTTTGCGGTGCTCGGGATATTTGCCTGGAATCCCTGGTCGCTTGGGGGGGCCGTGATGCAAATGATCGCGCATGGCATCAGTACGGGAGCACTGTTTGTAATTGCTGGCATTTTGCAGGAACGGACGCACACCCGCGATATGCGTCGCTTTGGAGGCCTGTGGAGCGTCATGCCGCGCCTGGCGGCAATGGGATTGTTTTTTGCCATTGCCGCGCTTGGGCTGCCGGGAATGGGTAATTTCGTCGGGGAATTCCTGGTACTGATGGGATTATCCCGCGCCAGCAGCGTGCTGGCGTCCGTCGCGGCCGTGGCATTTGTCGCCAGTGTCGTGTATGCGCTTGCGCTGGTGCAGAAAATTTTTCATGGCGAGAATACGGATGGTTGGCAACTACATGATCTGTCAGGCCGGGAAATGGCGACCCTGTATTCAATGGCGGCCATTACCCTATGGCTGGGGCTGTACCCGCAGCCGGTGCTCGATGCCGCACCGGGCATCGCAAATCGTCCGTCCGCGATTGCTGTCGCCCACGAGGAGGGGGACGCGGAATGAACACGCCACCCTCCGCGCTACACTTCAACCTCATGGCCCTGTTCCCGCTCATCCTCCTTGCCGGGTCCGCGGTAGTGGTGATGCTGGCGGCAGCCTTTTATCGTCATCCTCGACCGGTCATGATGTTGACGCTCGCTGGGCTGGTTCTGTCATTTGCATCATTGTTTCTGTCTCAGGGCATCGGGTCTCGTCAGGTCACGGCTCTGCTGGTACTTGATCACTATGCGCTGTTTTTTATCGGGCTCATCGTTGCCGCGACCTTTGTCGTCGCGGTGCTGTGTTATCGCTACTTCGGCGGTGACGAAAGCCGGCATGAGGCGCTTTACATCCTGTTACTGCTGGCTGCCCTTGGCGGCGCGGTTCTCGTCGCGAGCAGCCATTTTGCCTCGTTTCTGCTGGGCCTGGAACTGCTCAGCATTTCACTGTTTGCATTGATCGCGTATCCGCGATTCACGGAGCGGCCTCTCGAAGCAGGAATTAAATACCTGATTCTGGCTGGGTTCTCATCCGGATTGCTTTTGTTTGGCATGGCGCTGGTCTACGCACAGCTTGGAACGATGCAGTTTGCGAAAATCGGAACAATGCTCGCTGCGCCTGACCAGGCGTTGGAACTCTACGGGATGGCTGGGCTCGCACTGATCGTGACGGGTGTCGGATTCAAGCTGGCGCTGGTGCCCTTTCATATGTGGACTCCGGATGTATATGAAGGTGCGCCTGCACCGATTACCGCATTCATCGCCACTGTTTCAAAGGGCGCCATGCTTGCCCTGCTGCTGCGCTATTTCCTGGTGGCCGGAGCGTATCAGTCGCAGCCGATCACGCTGGCATTGAGCCTGGTTGCCGTCATGACGATCCTGGTTGGCAACCTGCTCGCGCTGTTGCAAGATAACGTCAAGCGGATTCTTGCCTATTCTTCCATTGCCCAGCTTGGCTATCTGCTGGTTGGATTTCTGGCTTACGGCGGACTGGCAATCGAGGCAGTTGCCTATTATCTCACTGCCTATTTTATCACCATGCTGGGCGCGTTCGGCGTGGTAACGGTATTGTCCGGCGGGTTAAATGATGGATCCGATGGCGTAGCGGAACGGGATAGCGACCGGCTTGCGGATTATGCCGGCCTTTTCTGGCACAGACCATGGCTGGCAGGGATATTTACCGCCATGCTGCTGTCACTTGCCGGAATTCCGTTGACAATGGGCTTTATCGGCAAGTTTTACATATTGACGGCTGGGGTGGAAGCATCGTTATGGATACCTGTGATCGCATTGGTTGTTGGCAGCGCGATCGGGTTGTACTATTACCTGAGGATTATTGCCGCGATGTGCGCGCATGAACCGAAGGCGATCGCTGGACCACAGGGAACATTTAGGGGCTCCGCGTCCTTGGCGGAAAGTGTAACGCTGGCTGCGTTAACATTGCTGCTAATAGTGCTGGGTGTTTATCCGACGCTGCTTATTCAGGTGCTTGAAACAACAGTCGTGCATCTGGCCGGCGTCCCTGAATTCTTTGCATTGGCCGGTTCCCTTTAAAAAGCGAGAATGAATATGAATGAATTGGAAAGGGAGATTTAAATGCGTGAACCGGTGCAACCCTCCGATCCGGAAACAGTTCCCTGTAGCGTCTGCCTAAAGGAGATTCCTTTATCCGAAGCCATGAACGAGGAGGCTGTTGACTACGTGCTGCATTTTTGCGGACTGGAGTGTTATGCAAAATGGGAGAAGCAGGAAGAAGCAGCGGAATGAGGCACCAGGTGTGTATATGAAAATAACAGGACGGTCTTCAATTTGTTTGAGTTCGAAGTATTGGAGGCCGCAGGGCAGCGGAGCCGCATTCATGTCAGAAGAACTCGATGAACTGTCCTGTCCACGCCAGGGATGGGCGTAAATCAGAGGGATAATGGAAGCGGGAGAAAGATAAGGTAGATAAAAGAGGCCCGGCAAGGAGTAGTTGGCCTGTGCCGGGCCAGTGGCATCCACTACAAGAGGGAGAAAAAAGCAGATGCCAGACTGTAGTATCTCCCATCCACTCCAAGCGCTCTGTACCCGACCGCACATAAGGGGAATTATTTTTACAAATCGAAAAATTATCCGCCCATCCGCTGAGGCGCAAGACGATCTAATTTGCGCATAATGTATATTATGTTAAATAACATCTTAGCCGGTACCCATATGAAATAATAAAAGAACGTTTCCTATTGTTCTTTTTTCTCTTCCGCAAGTGCAGGCCATCTGGCAAATGCAATAACCCACAGAAGAACCAGAATGCCTCCGGGGACCAATGCGATGAACGACAATGCGGGTTTAAAGCCCGCGCGCCCGCAAATTTTCCACAGCGGAAAAACGAAAAAGAGTGCCGATACTATCAACCATTGCAAGATCGCAAATTCATTCATATCACCTCCATATTAGATACCGGTTTCCTTAAGGGTAGCCAAAAAAGCTATCAACGTTTAGTTTTATCTCTCCCTGAACATTTCTGCTATTTCGCCTTGTACACGAATAATCGCCGTCTTTTTCATGCATACACACTTTTTGGAGGATAATAATAATTTTCTGATTCGGGCAAACCAGGCTCCATTTTCTCGATGCATCTATCAATTATCATTCCGGCTTTCAATGAAGAGCGTCTGATTGAAAGCTGCCTGCAATCCATTTCTACATCATTGGCTGCGAATTACAAGCCCGGTTTTACATCCGAGATCATCGTGGTCGACAACAACTCAACCGACAACACGGCTGATCTGGCAAGGCAGGCCGGCGCTCAGGTGGTTTTTGAGCCGATCAATCAGATCGGCCGGGCACGTAATACTGGCGCCGCTGCAGCAACAGGCGACTGGTTGCTGTTTGTGGATGCCGACAGTATTCTGAACTCCGGGTTGCTTGCTGAAATTCTGCAGCTTATAGCAGACGGCAAGAGTGTAGGTTGTGGCAGCACCATACAAATGCATGGATTGCCATGGTGGGCCGACTGGACATTGAAACTATGGACGAGCGTGTCGCTCCTGTTCAGTTGGGCTGCTGGCGCGTTGGTCGTTTGCCGAAGCGATGCGTTTCGCGATGTCGGCGGCTTCGACCAGGAACTCTATGCCGCTGATGAAGTCACGCTGAGCCAGAAGCTAAAGAAGTGGGGACGACAACGCGGCCTTCAATTCGTGATCCTGACTAAGCATCCCCTTGAATCGTCGTCTCGGAAGGTACGGCTCTACTCGGGGCGGGAAATCGCAGGACAAATTCTGCGCGTTATTCTAAGCCCACGCCGGACATTGCAAGACAAGAAGCACTTGTCGGTGTGGTATGACGGACGGCGTTGATCGTTAGCAAAAGTGACCAGAATAGCCGTGGGTATGTCCGTTAATATTGACACACCCACAAGTAATCTCTCTCAGGGGACGCTTTTCCCTGCGGCTTTCACTCATCGCGCTCATGCACCTCTTCAAAGGTTCACGTCACCATAAGTCCCCCAGCACCCTGTTGAGCACAAAAAGCACTACGGCAAGCGCAAGCAAGCCCAACAATTTATTGCGCTCCCCAATCATGTCAGGGGCTAAGCCAGATGTGCGGTTAAGCCGGCGGAAGAAATGCAGGGCGATAAAAATGCCGACCACCATCGCCGCATACAATATCTCCACGTACCCTATTTCAAAATACCACTCGCTCTTGTTCACGCTATTTTCCGGCCTTCAGTATTGAATACTAATACCCATACCATGTGCCGCGTTTTCCTTATTCCAGACAATTATTGAAGCACCCTACCCCCTGATCTGTTGCGCCGATCCACGCAGCAGCTTTAATAATTCTTCTGCTGCGGGGTGCGAGGAAGCGGGGTTCTGGCCGGTTATCAGTTTGCCGTCCACCTGCACGTAGGGTATCCAGTTGTCCATCTTGCTGTAAATGGCGCCCCGCTCCCTCAACTGGTCTTCCAGCAGAAAAGGCACTACGGAAGTCAAGCCCACCGCTTCTTCCTCTGTATTTGCAAACCCGGTCACGCGTTTTCCTTTTACCAGATATTCGCCGTTTTTTCCTCGTACATTTATCAATGCGGCCGGCGCGTGACATACTGCGGCGACTGGCTTGTCTGACTTCACGAAATCCTCGATCAGGGCAATAGATGTCGCGTTGTCTGGCAGGTCCCACATTGGACCATGGCCTCCAGGATAGAAGACTCCGTCAAAATCGCTTGCTGAAATGTAGGTCAGTTCTTCCGTATCGGCAAACTGAGCCTGTGCAGTGCCGTCGGTACGGAATTGCCTTGTGAAGTGAGTCTGGTTTTCCGGGAGATCGCTTTTTGGATCGATAGGTGGCCGGCCTCCCTTTGGCGAGGCCAGCACGATCTCTGCACCGGCTTCCTTCAACACATAGTAGGGAGCAACAAATTCCTCCAGCCAGAAGCCGGTTTTCTTTCCTGTATTGCCGAGCTGGTCGTGAGACGTGAGAACAATGAGAACCTTCATGGAATACCTCCTTCCGGTTGACAACCATCATGAAACCCCAGTGTACTGCATCAGAGTGCCGGTAATTCCCATTTTCTCCATCTGACTCACCAGCCTCATGCTCTGGCTCGACGATCAGCGCAGAACCCAACCAGTTCAGTGATTGGCGGCTTTCAGCATTCGAGAGTATAGTTTTTCCTGGTTCATGGAGAAAACGGCAACATCCGATGGTGCGAGGCTGTGGTGGCGCGAAGAGTGCTGAATCTCAGCGGCCGGGAGATCTGCGCCTACCCTACGTCCACCGCCAGTTAACCTATAGCAGGAATAGTCATGGCTTTCAAACCTGACAGTCAGCAGACCATGCTGGCAATTCATATTCCGAGTCACGGAGGGCCAGAGGTACTGGTGTGCGCGGCGCGTCCCATTCCCCAGCCGGCAAGCGGCAATGTTCTGATTAAAGTCCAGGCGGCCGGCGTCAATCGCCCGGATATGCTGCAAAGGCGAGGACTTTACCCGCCGCCGCGGGAGCATCCGAAATCCCGGGACTTGAAATCGCTGGAGAGGTCATCGCGAACGGTGAGGGAGCAGCGCGCTTCAAGCTGGGTGACAAGGTATGCGCGCTCGTCGCGGGAGGTGGTTATGCGGAATATTGTGCGGTGCATGAAAGTAACGCATTGCCTGTGCCGCACGGTCTCAGCATGGTTGAAGCGGCGGCATTGCCGGAAACTTTCTTCACCGTTTGGGTGAACCTGTTTCAGCGAGGCAAGCTTAAAGCCGGCGAAACGGTATTGATTCACGGAGGCTCCTCCGGTATCGGCACAACCGCCACCATGCTCTCGAAGGCATTCGGCGCCACCGTAGTGGTTACGGTAGGCTCGGAGGAGAAACGCCGGGCATGCCTGGCATTGGGGGCTGATATGGCTATCAATTACCGCCTGCAGGACTTCGTCGAGGAAACCAGGAAATTCACCGGTGGAAAAGGGGTTGATGTCGTTGTGGATATAATTGCCGGAGATTACGTTGCAAGGAATTACAAGGCTGCCGCGCTGAACGGCCGCATTGTCCAGATCGGTGTCCAGAATGGTCCGGCCAAGGAACTAAACCTGATGACCATGCTGGCCAAGCGCCTTACGCATACCGGTTCTACATTACGGTCGCGCAGCGTTGCGGAGAAAGCACAGATTGCGCAGGAACTGGAACAGCAAGTCTGGCCCCTGTTGCAAGAGGGAAAACTGAAGCCCCTGATATACAGGGTATTCAGGCTTGAAGAAGCAGTCCGCGCCCATGCACTGATGGAGTCCAGCGCGCATATTGGAAAAATTGTTTTGACGACCGCTGCTCTTGAAGCTGATTGCTGCGGGTAGTCAATAAGGCAATGGCACTTTGAATAGTATGCCTGAGCCTTTCGCTATTCCACTCCTTCGTTAATATCTGGGTCGATTACTCGCAGTTTACCATCCAGGGAATACCGAACCGGTCGACAAGCATGCCGAACCTCGCGGCCCAGAAAGTTTCCTGAAGCGCCATCCGCACCGTTCCATTTTCTGACAATGCCTGGAATATACGTTCCGCTTCTGCCGTATCGCTCGTGTTGAGCGATACGGACATACCTTTTGTTTCTTCATAATACTCAGGTGGACTATCAGAGCCCATCAATATTTGGTCTCCTACAGCTAGACGGACATGCATGATTTTATTGTGCCACTCCGACGGCGTTTGCTCCGCCATCGGTGAGCTCCCGTAGTTGAGTATTACTCCGATTTTGCCGCCAAGACATTGCTCGTAGAATTTGAATGCTTCCTCGCATTGCCCATTGAAACTAAGATAAGGATTCAGTTGCATAGCGCACTCCCTTTTAGCTAATCCATGATCGAGAAGTCTTGCGTGAAAAATACCGCCGTTCGCCGTTGGTAATGCCCTCGTTTACTCCGGCAAAGGCTATGGCTTGAGATCAAACAGAGCCTTGCCACTTTCCACATCGAACGGCACCGAAAAATGTTCATGCACTACCTTCCACTTTCCGTTTGTCTTGCGGTAGCAGGCAGTCATGCGCATCCAGCAGGCGTTTTCTTTGCCGTTTTCGTCTTTTACGCCACACCAATTGAGGCAATGGGAGAAGGCAATGTCATCTGCCGCGACAATCTTCAGATCATCGATTTCAAAGACCATCTCGCCGGCTGAACACATGGAAAGACATGCCTCCCAGTGGTTTCGGTATGCATCCACTCCTTTGAATTGAAGCTGGGATATTGCATCGAACGCGAGGATATCCGGCGCATAATGGAACACTATCCCATCGATATCCTTCGCCTGGACTGCTTTCAGCCAGCTATCGATCAATTCATGGATATCAGCTTCTGCTTTTGCTGTATTGATCATGATCATCCTCCTTCACGAAGCGGATAGGATCGTTTCGGATTCGCCATAATTGTTATACGCACGTTACAGGATTAAGCATGTCGTGTCATCAGTTGCCTGTCGTAGAGAGCCGGAATGACGCGGACTGATTCCATTTTGAGCGACACTTCCGCCAGGCTGGAGGCTCTGCCGGCGTCTGTGGTTCTTATATCCATGCGGTATTCGAACAGTCCTGCCTGCGTAATGCGATAACTCATGGTGGCAATTTCAAACCCTTGGTCTGCCACCAATTTCCGGACTTCATTTTCCGGCATTACGTTGTTTCTATCGAAGCTGACATAATATTGCGCGTAGGACAAACGCGGAAGTTTGTTTTCAATCAGACGGAACAGCGAGAGAATCCCGAGCGTAAAGATGGTCCCGAGAATAGCGGGAAAGAAAAATCCGATACCCATCAAGATGCCGATGCCGGCCGTGGTCCAGATGGAAGCAGCGGTGGTCAATCCACGCACGCTCAGGCCTTCCTTGAAAATCACGCCTGCACCGAGAAAACCGATCCCCGTCATGATTCCCTGGGCCATTCGAGTCGGGTCCATACGAATTGCATCCAGGGGAATGCCCGGCAGCCACTTCGATTGAAAGAGCGTTACCAGCATCAGCAAGCTGGATGCCAGGCATACCAGCGCATGTGTTCTGAAACCCGCGGGATGCCCATGCCAACTTCGTTCAAGGCCGATGACGCCACCTGCCGCCAACGCCCCGAAAAGATGAATGACGATAGTCAAGGAATCGTCAATGTTCATACGGTCTCCACGAATTTCTCTTTCTGAACAACTATAGAGTAGACATTAATCTTCAATTTTCCGGTTATTCTTATAATTGCGCGCGTTTCACGATAACGTAATTTATTAATTGTGTGCGTTCCACGATAGCACAACTTATTAGAAATATACAGTATATAAATGATTATACTAGGTATTTTTCTAACTAACTACCTTACAGATTCCGCCAACTAAAAAATCTGGCTTGGACCTCCAGTAGCGGAACATGGATCAGAGGACGATGGTCAAATGTAGTATTGATCGTACTTTTTTGAGTCAGGAGGTCGAGGTCGCCATGAAAACAATCTACGAAATTTTGATGGCGGCGCCACCAGCGCAAGTCACGCGATGCAAAATTGCCATGGTGGAGATAGCGCATGGCCAGTGGGATGCCGCTGCATTAACGATGGAAGATGCGATACAGGAGTCGGAGCCCGGAGAATGGGCTCTTGATTGCATGCAGATGAGGGACTTCTGCGTGATGATGGATAAGGTGAAATGCCAAGGGTTAGGTGGCGTGGCAAAAAACCCGGGAACCGGAATCGGCGGGCTAGCGACTTAATATGGCTGCCTACGTCCAGTTCATGCTGCGCCGCCGCTGGCGCTGATATTTTGTCCCGTAACCCAGCCGGCTTCATCGCTGGCCAAAAAAAGCACTACGCGCGCGATATCCTCCGGCTCGCCCACACGGCCCAGAAAGGACATGGCTGCCATCCGCTTGATTGTTTCCTCGCTTTTTCCGGTCGTAAACATTTCGGTATTGACCGGTCCTGGCGAAACGATGTTGGCGGTAATGCCGCGCTCTCCCACTTCCCTCGCGAAGACGCGCGTCAGTTGCTCCACTGCGCCTTTACTGGCTGCATATGCGCCATAGCCCGGCAACATCAGCCGGGTAACGGTGCTTGAGAGGCTGATAACGCGGCCACCGTCGGCAAGCCGTGTCGCCGCTTCCCGCAAGGCATAGAAAACACCTCTCACGTTAATGCTCAACACCCGGTCAAATTCCTCGTCGCCGATATCGGCGATCTTTTTGGAAAGAAGCACGCCAGCATTGTTAACAAGAATGTCCAGGCGTTTGAAGCGCTCGATTGCTGCGTCAAACAGCATCCGCACCTGAATCGGGTCGCTGACGTCTGCCTTGACCGCCAGCGATTCGCCCCCTGCTTTCGTTATCGCAGCGCATACCGCATCCGCGGCTTCCCGGTCTCCCTGCGTAGTTGACCACGACTTTTGCACCCGCGCCTGCCAGTGTTCGCGCAATCTCGGCGCCGATGCCCCGTGACGAACCGGTGATGAGGGCAACTTTATCCTGAAGCGGCTTCGTCATTTCAGTGTTTTTCCGGATGAATGTATGAGCGCTGACGCCAGCTTTCCCGCGCGAACAGCTCTTATCCACACTCTTCGCCATCCCGGCAATTCTGCGGAAAAATGGGCAAATGCCAGCACATTTTCCAAGAGCAGGCGACTTTGTTTCCTACCCGCCGTCGCGTTCGGCGAAGCTCAACTCTATCCCGTTGCCTGCCGGGTCATCAAAGAATAGCTGGGTTATACCCAGCGTGGGAACCCGGCCTGTCCTGAATTCGATATTGTGCCGCTTCAGGCGCTCTTCCATCTCCGTACGCCCGGTGCAGTTAAATGCCACATGATCGAAGGTAGTAACCACATGCGTAAGCCGTACCTCATCCGGATGTGCCTGGCTCAAGTGGAGAAGGCACTGATCGCCGGCATAAAGCCAATACCCGAAGCTGTCAAAAGGCGGCCGTTGACCTTGCGTGAGCCCTACTACTTCGCAATAGAACGTTTTGAGCTCGTCCATCAGCTCACGCGGGGCGCGTAAATTATAATGATTGAAGCCAATCGTACTCATGGGGATACTCTGACAGTGAAAATTTCCGAACAAGTCTCCTGCTTATTCCTTTGCTCCATGGGACTTCAGCAATTCGACGAAATCACTGTTTTTCTTGCTTGAAGCCCAGTCCAACGCAGATTTGCCCCATTCATTTCTTATGTTGGGGTCGGCGCCATTTTTCAGAAGGACCGTGGCGGCATCAAGATGGTTTCCCCTTGCGGCCATCATTAGCGCGGTCGTCCCATTGCTGGAAGCTGAATTGACAGGCACGCCGCCTTCCAATAATAGCTGGATGATCTTTGGATGCCCGCCTGCTGCGGCGTAAATCAGGGGATTCCATCCTTCATGATTGATTTCCGCTCCCTTGATATAAAGTTTCTCGACGACGCTCTCCAGTCCGTTGTAACTGGCCAGCATGATTGCGGTTTCTCCATATCTATTGCGCAGGTTGAGCTTGGCGCCGGCGTTTATCAGCAAATCGGCGAGCGCGGCATTTTTATTCCTGATCGCAACCATCAGAAGCGTATTCCCGTTCTCATCCGGAGTATTTGGATCGGCGCCCTTGGCGAGAAGCTTCGTTACGTCCCCGGTGTTATCGTCTTCAACCGCCCAGCGTAAATCTTCATAGACCCCGGCTACCGCCGTCGGCTGCTGGCAAAGGCTGGCAACGAGTAGCAGACCAGCCACGAAAAAGAATTTTCTTGATGAAATCATGGTCACGCAGCCCCCACCTTGAACAAGTTGAAAAAATTATCGGTGGTGGCTGTACCCACCTCGCCGATGCTGATACCGCGCAATGCCGCTATCTCTTCCGCGACGTGCCGCACAAATGCCGGCTGGTTTATCTTGCCGCGATGAGGTACCGGGGCAAGATAAGGTGAATCGGTTTCTATCAGCATTTTCTCCAGTTTGATTCTTCTGGCTACGTCCTTTAGCGCAATGGCATTCTTGAAAGTGACAATACCGGAAAAAGAAATATAGAAATTCATTTCCATTGCTTGCTGCGCCACTTCCCAGCTTTCCGTAAAACAATGCATCACCCCGCCGACGGTATCCGCGCCCTCCTCCGCCATGATGCGCAGCGTGTCCGCCGCAGCTTCACGGGTGTGAATAATGAGCGGCTTGCCGCATTGCCGGGCAGCGCGGATATGCTGGCGGAAACGCTCCCGCTGCCATTCCAGATCGCCTTTCAGGCGAAAGTAATCCAGGCCCGTTTCACCGATGGCGATAACTTTGGGATGATTAGCCAGAGATGCCAGTTGCTCCGCTTGCGGCTCGGTCAGATTTTCGTAATCGGGGTGAACGCCCACGGAAGCGAACAGGTTAGGATGGGTTTCCGCCAATGCAAGCACTCGGGGAAAGTCTTCGAGATTTACGCTCACGCAGAGCGCGTGGCTGACGTCATTGTCCTGCATTCCAGCCAGCAGCTCGTTAAGATTGCTGGCCAGGTCAGGAAAATCCAGATGACAGTGAGAGTCAATAAACATGGCGCGGCAGGCAAGTGCAAGATATGGGATTGGTTGAGCGCATCGCAGTTAAATATCCCTCAATCAATTCATCTACTCGCGATGGCGAGGTGCCGGAGATAGCGCCCTGAGGTAAGAAAACAGCAATTCTTCCAGGAACAACCGGGGGTTGAGCGGATGGTTTGCCAGCTGCTGTGTTTCAGCCAGGGTGCGCAGATAGGCCGCCAGCGAGCCGTGGTGCAATCTTATACGCCAGTGGTTCGATGGCGCCAAGCATATCCGGATGATAGCGGATTTTTCCAGTCATCCGGAAACTCATTAGATCATAGCACCATTTTTGCAACCAGTTGACCACAGTGGCCAAGTCTGATTTCTGCATTTCCTCAGCCAATATGATGGGGTTGAAATTTCCCGGTGAGCTGATTTGCCGGATAAAGGCGCCGTGCCGTTCAAGATAACTATCATCGTTGAATTCCAGTGCGGCCAATGGAGCGTATCCGGCCGAAGCCAGACAAACTTCAGGCTCTTTGACCCCCTGCTGCTTAAGCCAGGCGGTAGCAATGGCGGGATCAGGCGCAGGCATGGCTATCTGCCGGCAGCGGCTGCGTATCGTTGGCAGCAAATGCTGGGCCTGATGCGTGACAAGTATGAACAGAACCTGCGGAGGCGGCTCTTCCAGATTCTTCAGCAGGGCATTTGCGGCGGCGGGATTCATGGCTTCCGCGGGATGAATCAGGATAATTTTATAACCATTCTGATGGCTGGATATATTGATGAAATCGGCAAGCTCGCGTATCTGGGTGACACTGATCTGTTTGCTCGGCTTTTTCCTGGATTTTGCACTTGCACTGCCGGATTCCGTCCCGGCATCTGTGACGGACTCTGCCATCGCAACTGGCTCGGTATCGGCATCCCCATCGCTTCCATTGCGCTCGGACGATCCTGATATTGTTGAAAGGTTCGATAACGCCAAGGGCTCGATCACGCGAAAATCCGGATGGCTGCCTTGTTCGAACCATCGGCAGCTTGAGCAGATCCCGCACGCTTCGCCTTCATCAGAGATGTTTTCGCACAGCCTGGATTTAGCCAGAAAGGCCGCAAATGCCAGCTTGCCGAGGCCCTTTCTGCCCCGCAGCAGCAAGGCGTGAGCCGATGATGTGCTTCCTCCCTGAGCGTTCCTTTGGGTGTCCAGGGCCAATTTTCGCCAAACTTCTTTTTGCCAGGGATAAATAGTATTCATATACAATATGGATGTAACAATTATCCTCAACCGAATTCTTGACTGATGCCAAGGGTTGACTGGCGTCTATCACCCTTATCCGATCAGGAAACTTATGAGCCCTTTCCAGATATGCATCTCGCACTCTCTTGAAAAACTCATCCTGTTCTTTTTCAAACCGATCCGCTGACTTGATGGCGCTTATTCGCTGCCTGCCCAATTCGACCGTTACATCGAAATAAAGCGTGAGATCAGGCTGAAAGTTCCCATGCACCCAATATTCGAGCTCTTCGAGTTTCTGCGTTGCCAGTCCCCTTCCGCCGCCCTGATAGGCAAAGCTGGCATCCGTGAAACGGTCTGAAATTACCCAATCGCCGCGATCGAGCGCCGGCAGAATAACTTTATCCAGATGTTCCCGCCGTGCGGCAAACATCAGTAGCGCCTCTGTTTCCGCGTGTATTGCCAAGCTATTGTCAAGCAGGAGTTCGCGTAGCGCCTCGCCCAGTCGCGTGCCGCCCGGTTCGCGCGTCACGATAACGTTTTTGCCTCTATCCCCCAAAATGCTCTTGACCCAGCTGAGGTGAGTACTTTTGCCCGCGCCGTCTATGCCTTCCAGCGTGATGAACCTGCCCTTGCTTGTTCTCAAAGTTGTCAGTCGTGAAGTTTTTAGGTTCGCCCCTGAGGCTGACGGGGCTGCTGCTGATCAGAAGGAAGCTACCCATCATGACACTATGAAGTTTAGCCTATAGTTCAAAGCGACAATAGCATCGTCTGATACTGATGTGCTTAAACTTGAGCCGAAAAAAACAAACCAGCATGCGCCCAAAATTGGAATCCCGCATTCGGGTATACTGCTCAAGGAGCCGTAGCGTCATGAAAAGACTAATAAACCGTCATGAAAAGACGCATAAACATAATTACATTCAGGAGTTCATCCATGATTTGGGATATTGGAAGCTTATTGGCCCGGCTACACTGCTTTGATTGCTCTGGTATTCGGACTGTGCTTACCCTCTGCTTTTGCAGAACAAATGGAAGAGGCCACAGCAGATATGTCCGAGCCAGCTTCGCATCCTATCGGTGAACCGTTGACGGACTTCGAGAAAATGGAGGTGCATCATCGGCGCTATAGTACGGCCGCCAATAATATGGCCCAGTTGTTCAAGCAATTGAATCAAAAAATTCAAGAGGTTTCGCTGGCCGCCAAAACCGTTGAAGCCAAGGATAGTTCCCATAATCGGCGCTTGCTGGAAACCAAATTACGTCAGTTGGAAAATGCGCGCGCTTCCTACAGTACTCAATATTCCCAGTTGTATGCTCAAATGCAGAACGAATATCGCAATTACGCCGCCCTGAGCAATAACCTGAAGGTTAAACACGACGCTATCAAGGATTCAAGGAAGCGGGAAGACGCGGGCAAAGAGACCAAAGGCGAGAAAGCGAAACAGGCAAAAACCAGGGATTCCAGCGTAAAAGACTCAAAGGCAAAGGAATCGAAGAGCAGGAATGCAAAGGCCGGAGAACCCAAAAGCCAGGAACCGGAGGTGAACGATTCAGCAACTAAAGATCCACGGATTATGGACATGGATACTGAAGAGCTGAGGGCCAGGCGAGACGGAACCCGGCCTCCCGCCCCAACCTCGGGATCAAATGCGGGCCCAAGTTTAAATATCGTCCGGTAGAGCCATTACGAACCAGGGCATAAGAAGTAGGTCGGGCTCCGCCCGACGATCAAAAAACCACCTCGGGCGGAGCCCGACCTCAGAAATTACGGAATGAATACAGAGTCTCGGGATTATCGTGAAATTCCCCATATTTCGGCCAGACGCGCATCGCGGCCGCAGTTGCTGCGATAATATGAATAGCGGATCGGATTCTTGATGTAATAGTCCTGATGGTATTCCTCCGCCGGATAAAACTCTGTAGCGGGTAAAATCTCGGTCGCGATCGGCTGGGTAAACCGGCCCGAGGCGGCAAGCTCTGCCTTGGATGCTTCCGCCTGCATGCGCTGATCACTATCGTGATAAAAGATTGCACTGCGGTATTGCGAGCCGCTATCGCAGAATTGACGGTTGGGGGTAAGCGGATCTATCGTCGGCCAGAAGGCAGCCAGTAGCTTGGCGAAACTGGTCTTTTCAGGATCGAAGCGCACTTGCACCGCTTCAATATGACCGGTTTTGCCGGAAGAGACCTGCCCGTAAGTAGGATTGGCCTTGGTGCCACCGATATACCCGGATGTAGTGGAAATTACCCCCGGCACCTTGTCGAAATCGGCTTCCGTGCACCAAAAGCAGCCGCCGGCAAAGGTGGCGATGCCCACCATGGAAGACCCACCGGTTGGGCCGGCGGGCGAGTTCGCGGATGAAGCAGCGGATGAATCGCCAGATGAGCCCCCTACCGATTTGCTGCGCGCGGCAGGCTGTTCGCATGCCGCCAGTGTAATCAGCGCAATGCCCAGCAGCAAGCCATCAATTACCCGGCGAATACGATGGATGAAAGTCATGTCATGAAACATGGATGACCCGGACATGGTATCCCGCAGCTGATCAACCCCTGAGCGCCGGTAGCTGTTCACCCTTCACCACAAACCGGAGCGCCAGGCCGTTGTTGCACCAGCGCTCTCCTCTCGGAGGGGGACCGTCATTGAATACGTGGCCCTGATGACCTTCACAGCGTGCACAGTGATACTCGGTGCGCGGCATAATCATCTTGAAGTCACGCTTTGTTTGCATATGCCCTGCTATAGGTTGCGTGAAACTTGGCCATCCGGTACCGCTTTCATATTTGTGCGCACTATCGAACAATGGCAAATAGCATGCCGCGCAAATGAAGATCCCCTCGCGATCTTCGTAATTCAAGGCACTGCTGCGCGGAGGTTCCGTATCTTCTTCGAATAACACCTTATATGCGGCGGGCGAAACCAGGCCTCGCCATTCTTCATGCGGCTTTTTCAAAGGTTGTACCGTTACCGCAGCCGGCGTGTTTGCGGCTGTCTTGCTGCCGGAGCACGCCGAAATCAAGGGCAGCACTGGCAGCGTGGCGAGACCTTGCAGTATGGCGCGTCGTTTCATAGGGATCTCCTTGCGTTTCCAGAAACTTTGACCATACGTGTCCAGTATGGTTTCTCCGCCTGTTTTGTCCCGCCTTTTCGACAGGCGCTATCGGTGTCATGACCGGGTTGCGGCTTTACTGCGGTGGCCGCGATATATGCCCCGCGAGCGCTTCCCGTAATCTCTTCTCCTGATCTGGCGATAGAGTTGTTCGCAGTACCTTGCCTTTAACATCGGAAAGTTCAGCCAAAACCTTTTCCGGTTCCACTTTACGCGCGAGTACGAAAAGCGCCGATGAGTTTGGCGGGATCGTTTCGCTTAATGATTTGATGAAGTCATCGGCGATACCATAATCGCCAAGGGAGCCGGAAAGCGCTCCCGCACCGGCGCCAAACATACTTCCTATCAAAAATCCGGCAGTGGGATTCAGGAACAGCAGCCCAACGAAGGCGCCCAGGAGACCCCCGGAAAGCAACCCGGTAGACGCGTCAAGAGCGGTAAGATCGATGCTTTGCTTGAGGTGCACCTCGCCTGACTCGTCGCGAACGACAACAACGGCATCCTCAAGATCTATCAAATTCTGTCTCTTCAGGGCTCTAAGCCTCCACAAGACCTCGTCGGCTTTCAAGGTATTTTCGAAACCTATTACCACCAGATCAGACATGTTGCTCTCCTTTCAAAAGATGAAGCTTCGTGGAAGCAGCGGAAATGCAGGTATTGTAGCTGCCTGAGTCAATTGCGGAAATCAATGCCTACACAGGCGGTGTTGCAAAAAATATAAAATTGGGTCTGCTGGAATAATACTGCAACTTCACATATTTTTTACGTCGACCGAACAATTGCATCACATGGAGTGTGTTAAACAGGGGCCATGCCCGAAACGCTTGGCGATATGTTTCACGATGCATCCTGCAGGGCGAGAACTTTTATTCGCTCAAGAAAGAAGCGAGGGATACAGAGGGAAGAGGAAGCTGACAACCCGTGGTTGAAATCTTATAAATCATTCAAGGGAAATATCATGCGACAAACTCGATCCTATTTGCTCTCAATTACAGCAGCAGCCGGCGTAGCGGTATCCCTGCTATCCATCCCTGCCTGGGCTGTTCCATTTACGCCAACCAATCTCGTTACCGATGATCCGTCTGCTCATCCCGCACAGATTACCGATCCCGGCCTCAAGAATGCATGGGGCGTTTCATACGCCCCAACCGGCCCTTTCTGGGTTTCCTCAACCGGGACCGGAACATCGCCGCTGTATAGCGTGAATCCCGCGACTCAAGCCACTGCCAAGCTGCCATTGACGGTTTCAATTCCCGGCGAGGGCAACGTCACCGGGCAGGTGTTCAACAGCACCGCATCCTTCGGCGACAATCGTTTTCTATTCGTAAGTGAAGACGGCACAGTCTCGGGTTGGCGGCCAGCGCTGGGTACAACGGGTACAGTACCGGCTGAAACCATTGTCCCGGCGTCCGCCGACAATAACTACAAGGGCGCAGCCATTGGTAGCGTTTCAGGGAATGACTATCTTTATGCGGCCAATTTCAAAGCCGGCACCGTTAGATGTCTACAAAGGCGCCCCGGCAGCTCCGTCGCTACCCGGTACGTTTACTGATCCAAGCCTGCCCAGCGGCTATGCGCCATTCAATGTTCAGAATCTCAACGGATCGCTTTATGTGGCTTATGCCTTGCAGGATGCCGCCAAGAGAGGATGAAACCAAGGGCGCCGGGCTGGGTTTTGTCGATAGATTCGATCTGAACGGTCAATTTATTGAACGGATTGCGTCAGGGGGATCATTAAATGCGCCTTGGGGACTGGCGATCGCCCCTTCTTCGTTTGGTCCTGCGGAAGGTAACTTGCTGGTGGGAAATTTCGGTGATGGCCACATCAATATGTATGACCCCAATACCCACGCGTATATGGGACAAGTGCTCGACGCCAGCAATCAGCCGGTCGCAATCGATGGCCTCTGGGCGCTTTCACCGGGAAATGATGCCTTGGCCGGCAGCAGTCAGTTACTCTACTTCACTGCGGGACCGAACGAGGAAACACACGGATTGTTCGGTGTCCTGACGCCCGTTCCGGAGCCTTCAACATATGCAATGATGCTCGCTGGGCTTGGGTTGCTGGGGCTGTTGATCAGGCGCCGCGATCTGAACGCGTGGCAGGGATAAAAAGTGCTGGAAACGCCGGGCAGCATAACTTGTAGCAGGGGGCGGTTACGGGATGACCAGGTTAAAGGTTGATTTTCGGAGCAGGACGAAACTTGTGCTTGACTTTATTAGTGATGGTTATATCATATACACGTTGTATAAGTGATACCCTCCTTTGTAAGTGGAAACTTGAAACCCGAAGCCGGCCTTCCGTCTTCGGGTTTTTTTAGGCCCTGCTGATCCAGACGCAACTCAGGGATGCCGATGCATAGCCGACTCTAGCTTCACTGATTGTCCGGAATAACCCGGTCACAGCAAAGGCTGCTCTGAATTTCTTCATTTACGATGTCCGAGTACCAACCCCGCTATTTCCAAACCGAGACCGAGGGCGAAAAGAATTGCGCCGATCCAGATATTTTCCGGCGCAAAAAACATCAGCATGCCGCCCAGTATGAGCAGTACGACGGATAAAAGCCGTTTGGTGCGAGGTTCTGATCATGATATGGAAACTCTTCGCGAGTAAGATAATATCAATATAGACCTGAGCCAGCAAAATACCAGGGAACTGAATCACTTTTGATAGGGAAGCTTCCGCTTCCTTGAAGACCACCGAAGGACTGCATGGCGCAAAGAATTGTGATGTACTCACCCTGGTACGATGGCGATCCGGATCGATCGAGAATCACCAGCGCACCCACAGCGCTCGGTTACGGCAAGAGCTTTCAGGTGATCTCGCCACAGGCGAGCAAGATCACGCGAATGCCCCGATGCGCTGCGGTTCGGTAACGCATGCGTGGGATGGAGACCAGCGTTATGGGATCGAGTTCGAGTTGGTTGCACCTGGCGTGCTTCAAGCGGTTCTATCTGGCCTTCCTATCCAGTTCAACGACCCGCAAATTGGCCAGGGATAGGAGTTGATCAACGCTCTGATCAATTTGCCCAGCGATTACAGCCGGGATAATATTGTGCACCAGCGATGCCTCGAGTGCATCTCGCAGACGCGAGGACTTCTCGGCCAGCAAATGGTCCAGGTCAGTTGGAAGTCCTTGACGAAAGAAACCATAGGCCACCGCGGGTTCCAACTCGTACTGAAATGACCACTGCGCGTCCAGACGCACGTAATTGAGTTGTTCAACAGGAATGCTTGTTTTGCCGCTAAGGAAATTTAAATCGTCATCAGTCAATTCGCGAGCGGATTCATTTCCAATCAGCGGCTTCAACTCGTCCATGTAGCGCTCATATTCGGATGGACCAAGAAATTTGCTTGGGGCTATCTCCAGATCGATCGTCTGCTGCAACGGGGCATTGAATACAATATCTGAAACAGCAATTTCCTCTCCTCCGTCTGCCTCCCCCTCTGCGCCTTCCCCTTCCATTCCGCTATCGGGTTCGAAAACGCGGATAATCAGATCGGCTCGTGCTTTTTTCGTCGAGAACTGTCCAGTATTATAGGGAATTTCATAAAATCCATCGGCATCCGTAACGGTTTGCCCGAGCAATACTTCCGATCGCAGATCCCGGTCGAAGGCGCGTACGATAGCATTTGGAAGCGGAGAGCCATCCGGATAACGGGTTCTGCCCCGGACAATGCACAACGCTTCAACCGTAATGTCGAGGAATTCCTGAATAGCGGCTGACGGTTTCTTGGATTCAGCCACAACGCTACGTTCCGCATCAAACACGCGAACGACCAGATCAGGTCCTTTTCGTCCGTTTGATCGCCAGGCATAGTCAATTCGATAAAATCCGTCAGCCTGGAGCGCAGCCGCGCTACCACAGGGCAAAAGACCGCTGGCGGAAAGAGAATCGAAGGCACGAACCGTAAACCCGCGAGCGCTGAGAGGGGCGCCATCGTCCTGACTGACTTGCCCGCTAACCGTGTAAATGCGAGTTTGAGCGATATCGGGGCTTACAGTCACGGTAGCGATGGCATCGAGCTGATCCCTGAGGCTTTCAGCCTGATCTGACGAAACTTCTTCGAGGGTAAAACCCCGTTCCCAGAAGATACGGGCGAAATCGCTCTGGCGAGGAAGGGGTATGACAAGCCCGAACAGGGCGCGCAGTTCCCCACCGATAAAGATGACACGCGCGGAATTGCCCGCGATTATACATTTGGAATTATTCGACCCCGCCAGGGTTTCTTTCAATTTTTCGATTTCGCTTGCGCTCAACCTTTCCAGCAATATGCCATGGGCCAGGATGTGCTGGCGCAGATTTTTGATACCTTTAATGACAGTCAGCAGTTTTTGGAGAATAGCGAGTTTTTTGTCCGGATGACTAAACTGAATGGTAGCTCGCATCTTGCATTCCTTTTTTTATTGTCAGACCGATTGCAAATTCTTCAAAAGCGTACCCTGCCTTTGCTCATAATCGATGGGGCGACTGTGTCTTGTACATCCCATACTGGGACCCGCCGATCTTTTCATCTTCTGCCGGCAATTGAAAGACTTGGGCATAGCGCAAATATAAGGCTATAGAATATTGCAGTGATGATGATCGCCGGAACAAAACCGGTTTCCGTAATCCTACCCTATCTACAGCGTTTCATGTCATTCGCACGAATCTCGATCTAGCGGGCCTTAACTGATGGGATGTTGCGACTTCAGCTCCCGTTTGTCTTATGTTCAATCCGGGACCAGGACTGCGCAGAACCGCTGAACAAAGAGCAGTCCGATTTGCATTTTCACCTTCATATTTATCAAGCATAGTTGATGAGTATGAGAAATCAAGGATAAATTCATGACCTCCGATGCCGGTCATTTCATTCTGCGCTTTTTTTGCCCATCCTTCCCGGTGCGTTAAAATACGCATCCTTGTCAGTACAACCCCTTGATGAAAAAATCTTCTGCCATTCCTGCTGTGGACGCCGACTGGCGCCTCGCAAATCTGCCTAAACCAGTCTATCCCGAAGATCTGCCCGTGGTTGGGCGTCGTAACGACATCGCTCTGGCGATTCGCGAAAATCAGGTGGTGATTGTATGCGGCGAGACCGGCTCGGGCAAGACGACGCAGTTGCCGAAAATCTGCCTTGAACTCGGGCGCGGGGTGGCGGGAATGATCGGGCATACGCAGCCGCGGCGTATCGCGGCGCGCACAGTAGCGGCGCGGATCGCTTCCGAATTGAAAAGCCCGCTGGGGCAGGCGGTGGGCTACAAGGTGCGTTTCTCGGACAAGGTCAGTTCGGGGACTTATGTCAAACTCATGACCGATGGCATTCTGCTGGCTGAAACCCAGGGCGACCCTTCTCTCCTTGCCTACGATACGATCATCATCGACGAGGCGCACGAGCGTAGTCTCAATATCGACTTTCTACTCGGCTACCTCAAGCAGTTGCTGCCCAGGCGGCCAGACCTGAAGCTTCTCGTTACTTCGGCCACCATCAATGCGCAACGTTTTTCGGAGCATTTCCACAACGCGCCGATAATTGAAGTATCGGGCCGGATGTATCCGGTAGAGGTGCGCTATCACCCTGTCGGCCAGATCAAAAATAAAGCAGAGGATGAGGATAAGGAAGAAGGCGATCTCGAACAGGCAATCCTCGACGCGGTGGATGAAACGACCCGCTCCGGCGTGGGCGATGTGCTGGTGTTTCTCCCCGGCGAGCGGGAAATTCGGGAGACCGCCGAGGCGCTGCGCAAGCATGCATTCGACCGGCTCAGGCCTGGGGCTCCCGGGCGCCGAGATTCTGCCCTTGTTCGCGCGCCTGTCCTACGCAGAGCAGGAGCGTGTGTTCAAGCCCGACAGCAACGTAAGGCGCATCGTGCTGGCCACAAACGTGGCGGAAACGTCGCTTACCGTTCCCGGCATCCGCTATGTGATCGATACGGGATTTGCGCGGCTTAATCGATACAGCTACCGCAACAAGGTGGAGCAACTGCAGGTGGAAAAGATATCGCGCGCTTCCGCCAACCAGCGGGCGGGGCGTTGCGGCCGGGTGATGAGCGGCGTCTGTATCCGGCTTTATTCCGAGGAAGATTTTCTTGCGCGGCCAGAGTTTACTGACCCTGAAATTCTGCGTTCGTCGCTGGCAGCCGTGATTTTGCGCATGAAGTCCCTCAAGATTGGCGAGGTGGAAAATTTTCCGTTTCTGGAGCCGCCTGCGCCGCGCATGATTGCGGATGGCTACCAGCTGCTGGCGGAACTTGGCGCGGTGGACGATAGCAATGCCTTGACAAGCATAGGCTGGAAGCTGGCGAAGTATCCTATCGATCCGAAGATCGCACGGATGATACTGGCTGCCAAAGAGGAGAATTGCCTGAGTGAAATGCTCATCATTGCCTCTGCCCTTAGTGTGCAAGACCCCCGCGATCGGCCATTCGAGCGGCGGGAAGCCGCAGACAGGGCGCATCAACGCTTTCAGGATGAACGATCCGATTTCCTTGCTTATCTGAAGCTGTGGAATTTCTTTGATGAATCATTGAAACATAAAAAATCCAATCGCAAGCTGATGGAACAATGCCAGGAGAATTTTTTGTCTCACCGCAGAATGCGCGAATGGCGGGAAATCCACGGGCAGTTGCATACACTGGTGGTCGAAACCGGGCTGAGACCCAACGAAATTCCCGCCAGCTATGATGAAATTCACCGCGCGCTCCTGGCGGGCTTGCTGGGTAATATCGGGTTCAAGGCTAACGAGGATAGCGAATACCTGGGCGCGCGCGGAATCAAGTTTTCCATTTTCCCCGGCTCAGTGCTGAAAAAGGCCAAAGCCAAATGGGTGGTCGCTGCGGAATTGACCGAAACCGCCAAGCTCTACGGGCGTTGCGTAGCAAAAATCGATCCCCTCTGGGTGGAAAAAATCGCAGGCGGTTTATGCAAAAAGCAATATTTCGATCCACACTGGGAGAAAAAAACGGCACAGGTCTCCGCATTTGAGCGAGTGACCTTGTATGGCCTTACCGTCGTGCCGAAGCGGCGCGTTTATTACGGAAGCATCAATCCGGCGGAGGCGCGTGAAATTTTTATCCGCTCGGCGCTGGTAGCGGGTGAATATGTGACCCAGGCGCCGTTCTTCGAGCATAACCGCAAGCTTATCGCCGATATCGCGGCGCTGGAACACAAGACACGGCGTCCGGATGTGCTGGTGGATGAAATGGAAATTTTTGCGTTTTATGATTCCATTATTCCTGACGGGATATGCAATGGCGCGGGGTTCGAGAAGTGGCGCAGGCAAGCGGAGCGGGAAAATCCGCGCCTGCTCTATCTCACCAGAGAATACCTGATGCGCCACGAGGCCAGCAACGTTACGGCAGAGCGTTTTCCGGATAGCGTGGCCGTGGACAGCGTCCGGTTGCCGCTCACCTATCGATTCGATCCGGGACACGTCCTGGATGGCGTCACCGTTACCGTGCCGCTGCCGCTGCTCAACAAACTGAACGCCGCGCAATTCGACGGCCTCGTCCCGGGCCTGGTCCGTGAAAAGGTGACCTGGTATCTGAAAGCGCTCCCCAAACAGATCCGTCGTCATGTTGTGCCGATACCGGAGTTTGTAACGCGGTTTCTGGAAAACCTGGAGCCGGGAGGTGCAGCGCCTCAACACCCGTGCCCCCACTCCGCTGCCATTAACCCATGCATTGGCGAAGTTTGTTCGGGAGAAAACGGGCACTGCCGTTTCACAGGAAGTGTGGCGAGACGAAAAACCGCCGCTGCATCTGCTGATGAATTACAAGATTGTGGATGATGCAGGACAGGAGTTGGCGATGAGCCGTGATCTCCCGCAACTCCAGGCACAGCTTGGCCAGGCCGCCCAGTTGACGTTTGCCCAGCCGGACTCCGACGAGCGCCTGCCGATCGAGCGCGACGATGTGAAACGCTGGGATTTTGGCGACCTGCCCGAAGAAATCGTTTTTACCCGTGCAGGGAAAAGGCTTATCGGTTATCCGGCGCTGGTCAGTCGAGGGGAGAAAGTAGCGATCCACCTGTTCGATACCCATGAGGCGGCGCAAGCGAATATGCGGAGCGGCGTGCGTCAGTTGCTGCGTTTCGAGCTCAAGGAACAGATGAAGCAATTGGAAAAAAATCTGTCAGGGCAAGGCCGTTACCTGAGTCCGGCCTTATTGCAATTACACACGCTTATCGGCCCGGAGGCACTTCGCGAAGATATGCTGAACACTATCGCCGACCGCGCTTTTATCGGCGATGATGCGTTGCCGCGCAGCGAGAAGGAGTTCATCGCACAGCGTCAGCGAGCGAGAGCGCGACTGCCTGCCGTAACTGAAGCCGTCATTCAGGATCGTACAAAACATCGCGAATGAATGCCAGCCATTGATAAGCAGGGTATCAGAGATCGAGGGAACGAGTGGCGCTGGCGCGCCAAAACGAACTGGCGCAGGGTCAGACAAACCGAAAGGTAGCCTTGGCGCGCAACTGCGCAAGCAGCTGACCAACCTGGTCTATCCGGGGTTCCTGAATGCTACTCCATGGGAACGCCTGCAACATTTGCCACGGTATTTGAAAGGGATGGTTTTGCGCCTGGATAAATATCCGGCGAACCCGGAGCGCGACGCACGCCACGGCGCTGTTATTGCCGGGTTATGGAACCAGTATGAGCAACGATTGGAAAAGCACCGCAAGGCTGGAATCAGTGATCCTGTTCTCGCCGATTTCCGCTGGCAGATCGAAGAACTGCGCATCTCGCTGTTCGCCCAGGAATTGAAAACGCCCTACCCTGTTTCCGCCAAACGCCTGCAGAAATTATGGGAGGATGTCAGTGCCTGATTTTAGCTCTCCTCTGGCTCGAGCTCAAGCAGGGTGGGTGGAGTGAAGCGTAACCCATCACATACGGAGACAAGCCGGCCAGAAGTACCAGAAAAATAGTCGGTACTTTTGGCGAAACTGCCGTTATTCGATTATCGCTTGATGTGCGGGCTGTGAAATTTTGATGGGTTACGCTTCACTCCGCCCATCCTACGGAAGGTAAATTACAATATTCCGGACCCACTCCCTCATACAGCTAAGCGGCAGACGGAAAGTCGTTCGACATTTCCGGCAAGGTTCGCTCTATGTGATAATTCGCCCCCAATCGGCATTCGGCATTGGGGCCCACTTTCACTATGTCGGAACCGGCATTTGCCGTTTCGACGCAAACAAAGCGTTCGTAATCGTCGTCTTTCAGGTCGCCCATTTCGGCCGATATTTTTGCCCACGGGTTCCACACCACCGCAGTTTTGCTACCTGTGGATTTGATTCTGATCCGGCGGCCAAACATGACGTCATCGATCAACAGTTCCCGTTCTACATCCCGGTAGATACGGTCGACCTCTGTGCCGATCGTTATGGTACCCGTCTGAAGTTTTAAAAGGGCATTGTCGGCTTTATCTATGTATTCAGTTCCATCCAGCCCCGATATCGCTACCTGATCGATATGCCCGACCCTGAAGTATGTGTGCAGCGCCTGGGTTATATGAAACGTTTGGGTGGTCGTGTTACGGGTGATTAACTCCAGATTCAGTGACTCTCCGACAGTAATTTCAAGGGAAAGGCTGAATCCATGCGGCCAGATAGCTCTTGTCTCGGCGGTGTCTGTCAGGCCCAGCGTCACTTTGCTGTCGCCATCGGCGGTTGTCTCGGTCCGTACCACGTTCCAGAACAGGGTGCGTACAAAACCATGCGACGGACGGCCCAACTGCTCGGGGTCCGGCCCGAACCATGGCCAGCAGATCGGCGTTCCACCTTTGATGCTTTTGCCGGGCTGATAATACGCCGATTCACTGAGGAACATCAGATTGTGCGGCTCATTGGCAGGCTGAAAAGACAGCACCTGCCCCCCATAGACGGAAATCACGGCGCCAGCTTTGGCATTATCGATTTTGATAAACGGAAATCCCCCGGCGCCCTGGATAAATTTGACTTGGTCAGCGATCCCGTAATCGTTATTCAGTTGTTCGATGTTCATGATTTTTTATTTTGTCCGGTTTAGTCTAGTGTAGGCTCCGCAGCTTGGACTTCAGAAGCTACATTATGATAACACGTTAACCTATTGCAAGTAAAAGGTTTTATCGTCCGTATTCAGCTGTCAAATGCAAGCCGCACGTCACTCAGTATTAGCAAAGCAAAATCAGCCTGGGAATCGCGTCTGCTCCAGCCCACACTATAGCATTTTGTCCGAACTCCCGGCCTAACGCTCGCGACGTCTCAAGATCCAGTCCGAGGGCAAGAAAACTTTTCTCCGCCGGCCACTTTCCGGATGGGTCGATACCCATGCCCTCAATAATCTGATCCGGCCGGGCTACGTAGCTATCCAGCCTGTCGCGGAGAGCCGCGCAAGCCCTCATGTTCGCCTCAAGACTTTCTTGCGCACCGAATGGATTGCAGGCAGTGATGAAGGCAGCACATCGATGGCCCGAGGCGGTAAAAAGCCGAGATAGCGGCTCAGAAGGTTCATCGACACGCAAAGTAATCGCATCCCGGCCGGAACCTGCCCGATAGTGAGCCGAGCGGTAAGCCGTGATGAGGTCTCTCAGCAATTGAGGATTTCGGCAAGCAAAAACTCCGGTATTAACTCTGGCAGTACGCCTTTACGTTCGCAACCAGTTCACTATCAAACATCAGCGAGATTTCGTATCACCTTGCACGGGTTTCCGGCGGCGAAGACATTGGCCGGCACGTTCCTGGTTACCACACTTCCTGATCCAATGGTTGTTCCCCGCCCTATCGTCAAGCCCGGGTTGATAATAGCGCTGCCGCCAATCCAGACACTGTCTTCTATGGTGATTGGAATAGCGGCTTCCAAGCCCTTGTCGCGCTCCCCCGCTTCCAGTGGATGCGTTGCGGTATAGATCTGAACATTGGGTCCTAGAAACACATTGTCGCCAATAACCACGGGCGCGCAATCCAGGATGATGCAGTTATGGTTGGCGTAAAAGTTGTTGCCGACGCTGATGTTATAACCGTAATCGCAATAAAAAGGCGGTTCGATTTCGAGGTTGGAGCCTGTCGCGCCGAACAACTCGTTCAGGATAGCGGCTCGTTTTTCAAGCTCGTCCGGGTGGGTATCGTTGAACACCTTCAACAGCCTTTTTGCCTGTCTTCTTTCCTCGCGCAGCAGATCATCGCCGGACCGGTATACCTGCCCGGTGATCATTTTGTGCTTTTCGGTCTGATGGACCATCGCTACTCCCATGGTTCACGCAATCAGAAGAAGTCGGGTGGATAAGAAAAAGGGACGTTGTTTTCCACAGCAGGAATTGCTCGAATGGCCGCTACCGCGCTATTCTTGCATCCAACCATTAATCCTGTGAAATCTTGTTCGAGCGTTGAGTCAACAATTCCTGCGCTTCGCTGGCGGGCTCATGCTTCGCGCCCCAGCGTAACAACTCGTGAATGGCAGGCGACAGATCAAGGCCCTTTTCGGTAAGAGTATAAATCACCCTGCGGGCATTACCGGGATCTCGCTGCCGTAAAACGATATTGGATTCCTCCAGTTTTTTCAGCCTGTCAGAAAGTATATTGGAAGCGATTTTCTCGGGCGATGCCAGGAAATCGCGGAAGTACTGCTTGCGCATGAACATGATGTCGCGGATAACGAGCAGGCTCCACTTGTCTCCCAGCACATCCAGCGCACAGCTAACCGGGCAGGAAGAGCGCTTAAATTGATCTCTAGTCATTTGGCCACACGATATTATTTTTGATTGTAGGATGCAATTAATTTATTATACTTTTATTATGCAACCAATAAGAGGATAGAATGAACTCTATCTCATCGTCGACAGTCGAATTTTTCGCAGTTCAGAATTTTGAACACGGCGTCATAAACAGGATAAAGGGGTCAAGACGGCTGTAAAAGCGTCAAAGGAATATTGTTATTTTTTCACTGTTTCATGGAAAGCCGGCTGGTGTGTCCGATGTTCAGGAGGCGGCATTTCTCCATTACGGATGACCCTTGTTCTGCTGGATGCAACTCAAAGATATGAGTGCAGCGTGCAGAGGCAAGCGAAGGCAAGCAACCAAATCAAGAGGAGTAACTGATGATGATCAAGCAAGTGATACAGGCCGCTGCGGCGGCTCTTGCCCTTGCCGCCGCGCTTTATAGTGGCGCAGCGGCTGCGCATGGAAAAGTGGCAATGGAAGAAGACACATGCATGCGGCGGCTGGGCGACAACAGCATGGTCCACTTAAGCGCCTATCAGCCTCAATACGAGCCGGGTGACCAATATTGCACGGAAATACCCAAGGAAGGGAATACTTTTCTGGTTGTGGACCTCGTGGATCCTGCGTTGCGTAATATACCAATAGGGGTGCGAGTGGTAAGAGGAACCAGCGAGGCAGACGATGAGACAGTGACGTATTTGCGTCCGAGTTATCATCCTGACGGGGTGATCAACGGAGAGACCAGTCTGGATGAGGGGGAATATACGGTATTCATAACGGGAGATTCGGTTCCTCCTGTGCGCTATGAGTATCCGTTGCGGGTGCAAATGATCAATTATGCGAAGACCTTCCGTGCCGCGCTGGGGCCGCTGCTCGCAGCGCTTCTGCTAAGCTTTATGGCATATAAGATCATGAACTCGAAGCGGGTGCGGCAATGGAGGTCTTCGCGACGTCCATAGTCAACGGGCGAGTGGCATAGCTGCGGATAATGATCAGTGTGATACACCAGGCTGTATCACGATTGCTATCCGCAGCAGTTCGATTGCATCTGGACCGGTGGACACTTGACCGACCCAAAGGAGCAAAAAACACAGCAATCGCCGGGAAGCGGACGCAGCAGCGTCCCGCATTCCCTGCATTCGTAATAAAACAGGCAGGCGTCGGTAGGCATTGCCTCCCTTTTCGCATACCCGCAGCGGGGACACGTCAGTATCGATTCCAGAGTAGGCATATCATGAGTCAAACTACGTGAGATATTGATCGGAGTGGGTTAATCCTGCTTCATCCGTTCTTCCTTGCTGGCCAGAATATTGCGGAGCGCATAGTTCTCATCTCGCCTCCTCCGCCATCTGCCGGTGAGATTCCGCCATACTCATGTTTGCCTCCGCGGCTTCTTCGTAGACCCGCACGAGGGCCTGGGCGTGCTCTTCCATATCTTCAGTTTGCCTGCCATAGTAGTATCCATGCTTCTGGTATTCTGCGACAGATCTTTTCTGTTCTCGCGCTTTTGCCTGCATAGCTCTGGCCGCGGTTTCGTAGTGTCTCGCCAGCGCGTTATGGTCAGCTTTGGTTTTAGCACTCTGGATAGCGCCCGTCATGTCCATCGGATGGGGATCGATATGTGCACAGGAAGCTAACAAGCCGAGGATAGCCAGAATGGCAAAAAAAATGCGAGCTTTCATGGTGTATCTCCGTGATGGGTTAACATGAAAAAAAATGGGGAGTTTGCAACGGTATTTCATAACTTCACGCGGTTGAGGCGCAGGGCATTGGTGACTACGGACACCGAGCTCATCGCCATCGCGGCGCCGGCAAACATCGGCGAAAGCAATAATCCAAAAGTGGGATAAAAAACACCGGCAGCCAACGGAATGCCAAGTGCGTTATAGCCAAATGCAAAGGTGAGGTTCTGCCGGATGTTACGCATGGTGGCGCGCGAAAGCACCATTGCCCGCTCAATTCCACGCAGATCGCCCTTGACCAGGGTGACATCCGCGCTTTCCATCGCCACATCGGTCCCGGTGCCCATTGCCATCCCTACATCAGCTTGCGCCAGCGCAGGCGCGTCGTTGATGCCGTCGCCCGCCATCCCCACCTTGTGGCCCTCCGCTTGCAGCCGTTTCACGTGATCGGCCTTGTGCTCGGGAAGCACTTCGGCCAAAGCTTCATCAATGCCGAGTTGCCCTGCGATTGCATCGGCTGTGCGTTGGGAGTCTCCCGTGAGCATTACGATATGTACCCCCAGGCCTTGAAGCGTTGCAATGGCTTCGGATGTGCTGTCCTTGATGGGATCGGCGACTGAGGCGATCCCAGCGGCGTTGCCGTCCACCCCGATATACACCACCGTTTTCGCTTCCGCCCGCCAGGCTTCTCCCTGCTCTTCCCAGCGTTGCGTATCGATTCCATGTTGTGCCAGAAAATTACGGCTACCGACCAGCACGTGCTTGCCGTCGACGTCGGCTTGCACTCCGAGGCCGTTGATTACCTCGAAAGCTTCTGCTGCCGGTAATTTCACATTGCGGGCTTTAGCGCCCTCGACGATTGCATGGGCTATCGGATGCTCGGAAAGTTGCTCTACCCCTGCGACGAGTGCCAAGGCCTCATCATGGGCGATGCCTTCAGCGGAAAAATCTGTCAACGCGGGACGTCCCAGCGTCAGCGTGCCAGTTTTGTCGACAACTACTGTGTCGATGCCGCGCATGCGCTCAATAGCCTCGGCATTGCGAAACAGGATGCCGGCGCGGGCGCCCTGCCCCATCGCGACAGTCATCGAGATGGGGGTAGCCAGACCGAGGGCGCATGGGCAGGCGATTATCAGAACGGCAATAGCGTTAACAAACGCGTAAGTGAATTTTGGCTCGGGGCCAAGAAACCACCAGGCAAGCGCGGTAATGATCGCGATGGCGATAACGCTTTGGACAAAATATGCCGCAATGACGTCAACAAGCCGTTGGATGGGTGCGCGCGTGCGCTGCGCTTCTCCGACCATGTGAACGATACGCGCCAGCAGGGTATCCCCACCCACCCGTTCGGCACGGATTATCAGTGAGCCATTGCTGTTCATGGTGGCGCCGGTGACCTTGTCGCCGGGGGCCTTGGCCACTGGCACCGGCTCGCCGGTAATCATTGATTCATCCACTCGGCTTGCGCCTTCAAGTACCCCGCCATCCACAGGAATTTTTTCCCCTGGTTTCACGCGTAGACGGTCGCCCACTGCCACCGCCTGAAGGGGTATTTGTTCTTCTGTTCCGTCATCGCGCAAGCGCCATGCCTGATTAGGCGCGAGCTTCAGCAATTGCTGAATGGCCCGGCTGGTCTGCCCCATCGCCCGCGTCTGAAGGTATTCGCCGAGTATCACCAGAGTAACGATAACAGCTGCGGCCTCGAAATAAGTACCCACCGCGCCGTCGTGCTCGCGGAACTCTTGCGGGAACCAGCCGGGGATAAGCAAGGCAGCAAGACTATATAGATAGGCAAATCCGACTCCCAAGCCGATCAGGGTGTACATATTGAGAGCGCGATGCACAAGCGAGAACCAGAATTTGCGCAGGATCGGCCAGCCGACATATATCACAACGGGCGTACCCAGCAAAAATTCGACCCATCCGCGCAAGCGCGGCGTTAGCCCGAACGGCTCGTGGATGCCGGCCATGGGCGACATCGCCACCACTACCAGCGGGATCGCCAACACAATCCCCACCCGCAGCCTGCGCGCCAAGTCCCGTAGTTCGGAATCATCAGGTTCACCTTGGTCCGCACCTGCATCTGCACCGGCGCCCGCACCCATACCTGTACCGGCAATGGGGACCAGCGCCATTCCGCAAATGGGGCAATCGCCCGCTGAATCCCGCACGATCTCCGGGTGCATCGGGCATGTCCATCGGGCTCCCGCTATTGCTGCTTCAGGGCCTGGAAGCGCAGAATGCACGTGCTGGTGATCCTGATGATGCTGGTCATGTGCGTGTGGCGGGTGCGAATGTTTCAGATCTGTGTTCATTACTGATTCTCCGGAATTACCTGACAGGCTTGCAAAGGAGTGCTGCCCGGACTCTACCGAACTGAACCGAACTGGGCCGGTTTTCTTTGGCCCTGATTCATATTAGGCCAACTTCTTAATATTTGAATGATTTTGCGGGCATTATTGTGTTGCCGGTTACGTGCGCCGAGCACTTGAGACCGCAGTTACCAGTGCTGATGAGCCTGCGGCGAGGCAGGAGGGAACTTCTCGACGTTTCGCTGGAACGCTGCCATGATGAGCTGTCACGCTGATATTTATCAGTTGGCGAGCGCCTCGCCAGCGATTTCACACGTTTCATCCCTTTACATGAAACTGTAATCCCTTTACATGAAACTGTATGAACGCTGGGCGCAGTAACAAGGGCCTTAGGCGGTGATGTGTGGCGACTAATCCGGGTTAACCGAGGGGAGAAGAAAAATGCTTGTATCACGTATGGTCAAAGTGCTAGGTATGACCGCTGTATCAGCTGCGTTAATCAGCGCTGCGGGCTTTGCGGGCGCCGATGCGATTATAAAAATTGACGGTTCGAGCACCATGTATCCCATCACAGATGCGGTGGCTAAAAATTTCCAGACCACCCAAAAAGACACAATCAAAGTAACGGTCGGCGTCTCCGGCACCAGTGGCGGCTTCATGAAATTCTGCCGCGGTGAAATAGACATCGTCAATGCTTCCCGTCCCATTCAGGGAAAGGAAATGAAGGCCTGCAATAAGGCCAGCGTGGAATATGTCGAATTGCCTATGGCATTTGATGCAATAACAGTGGCGGTAAATCCGAAGAATGAATGGATCAAGACCATGACCGTCGCCGAATTGAAGAAAATGTGGGAGCCCGCCGCTCAGGGCAAAATCACCAAATGGAGCCAGGTGAACCCAGCCTGGCCTGACGAGGCGTTCAAGCTCTACGGCGCGGGCGCGAATTCCGGTACGCTTGATTATTTTACGCAAGCCATCGTCGGCAAGGCGAAATCCATCCGTGGCGACTTTACGGCATCCGAGGACGACAACGTGCTGGTCCAGGGCGTGGCAAGCGACAAGAACGCGCTGGCGTTCTTCGGTTTTGGATATTATGTGGAAAATCAGGAGAAAGTCAGAGCTGTCGCCATAGATGATGGAAGAGGCGAAGGAGTCATTCCATCCGTCGAGACTGTGGAAGACGGAACCTACCGGCCTTTGTCCCGCCCCATTTTTATCTACGTGAACATGAAGAAAGCAGAGAAGCCTGAAGTCAGGGAGTTTGTTACGTTTTATATCAAAAATGCCTCCGCCTTGGTGAGAGGAGCCCAATATTTCCCGCTACCGCCCAGAGCTTACAGGGCCGACATGGAATTCTTCAAGACGAAGAGGTTGGGAACGGTATTCGATGGCTTTTTGCCGGTAGGCATCACAATCGACGATCTGCTCCAGCGGGAGGCCCGTTTTTATGAAAACTGATCTTGAATCCAGTAGGTAATGATCAGTAACGATACGTTCCAGCGCATGCGCACCTTAAAGTCCGGGACGTCCCACTCCGCGATGCCGGGGAAAGGACCTATTCGTTAAGCGCCTGCATAATTTTCTGACCGTACGCTTACGGCCCTTCCATTTTAAGCGAGCGCCGAATCGGAATTTCCTTGACCAGCGCAAAGACGGCAGGAAACACGATAAGTGTCAGCACGGTTGCGGAGACCATGCCGCCCACCATCGGAGCGGCAATGTGGCGTGTCACCTCGGAGCCGGTGCCGCTGCTGAACATCACTGGAAGTAGACCGACTACGCTTCCTGCAATAGTCATCATCACGGGACGTATCCGATATACCGCTCCCTGAACAACTGCCTGGTAGAGATCCTCAACAGTAACTTTTTCCCCCGCGGCCTTTCGTGTTGATGCAATACCCGCCAGCGCCCGATCCAGGAAGGTAAGCATCACCATTCCCGTTTCGGTGGCAATACCGGCGAGGCCGATAAAACCGACCGCCGCGGCGACGCTCATGTTGTAGTCGAGAAGATACATCAGCCAGATGCCGCCAACCAGGGAAAACGGCACGGAGAGCATCACTATCAGCGTTTCGGTGAGGCGATTGAAGTTCAGATATACAAGAAGGAACACGATCAGGATCGTTAGCGGCACCACTACTTTCAGTTTTTCGGCTGCGCGTTCCATATACTCGAACTGCCCGCTCCATGCGGCATAGTAGCCGGGCGGAAACCGGACCTGGTCGCGTACTGCCTGCTGTGCATCGGCGACATAGCTGCCGATGTCGCGGTCGCGAATATCGATGAAGATGTATGCCGACAGGAGCGCGTTCTCGGTTCGGATACTTGCCGGGCCTTTGATGAGTTTCACCCGCGCGAGCTGGCCGAGTGGAATCATTATTTCCCCCATCGCCGGTACCAGCACCTGGGTGGCGATTGCCTGGGGGTCGCTGCGCAGCTCGCGTGGATAGCGAACGGTGACGCCGAAGCGCTCGCGGCCTTCCACCGTGGTTGTCACTGTCTCGCCGCCAAGCGCCGCCGAAATTACCTCCAGCAAATCGCCTATTGCCAATCCATACCGCGCAAGCGCCATGCGGTCGGGCTCGATATCAAGGTAGTAGCTTCCTGTAATGCGTTCTGCATAAGCACTCGTCGTTCCGGGCACCGTTTTTACAACGGCCTCGATCTGCCTGGCAAGGGTTTCGATTTCCTCCAGATCCTTGCCGAACACCTTGATGCCGACCGGTGTGCGAATGCCTGTGGCAAGCATGTCTATACGGTTTTTGATCGGCATGGTCCATGCATTGCTGACGCCGGGCATCTGGAGTGCCTGATCCATTTCGGCGATCAATTTATCGATGGTCATGCCAGGGCGCCATTCGCCAGGTGGTTTCAGGTTGACGATCGTTTCGGCCATTTCAAGAGGCGCCGGATCGGTAGCGGTATTGGCCCGCCCGGCTTTGCCAAGCACCGACGCCACCTCTGGAAAGCTTTTGATGATCTTGTCCTGAGTCTGCAGGATTTCCGCTGCCTTGGTAATCGAAATGCCCGGCAAGGTCACAGGCATGTACAAGAGCGTCCCCTCGTTCAACGTCGGCATGAATTCCGTTCCCAGTTTGAGTGCGGGATAGACAGTAACCCCCAGCACTGCGATGTGCCGCCACGATGAGCGTTTTTTTCCAATGCATCACCCAGGCTATTATCGGGCGGTAGGTCCGGATCATGATACGGCCCAACGGATTATCCTGCTCGCGCGGGATGCGGCCGCGAATCAGAAGCAGGATCAGGGCCGGAACCAGCGTGATCGAAAGCATCGCAGCCCCGGCCATGGCAAAAGTCTTGGTATAGGCAAGCGGCTGAAACAGGCGCCCTTCCTGCGCTTCCAGGGTGAACACCGGCAGGAATGAAACCGTGATGATCAACAGGCTGAAGAACAGCGACGGCCCGACTTCCCTGCATGCGGCAATGACAGTCGCTGTGCGCTGCGCGCCGGGAGCATCAGGATTAAGGCGCGCAAGATGCTTGTGAGCGTTCTCGACCATGACGATGGCGGCGTCAGTCATCTCGGCAATGGCGAGGGCGATGCCCGCAAGGCTCATGATGTTGGAATTGATGCCGAGGAATCGCATTGCAATAAAGGCGACCAGCACCCCGATCGGAAGCATGATGATCGCAACCAGCGCGCTTCGCACATGCATGAGGAAGGCTGCGCACACCAGCGCCACGATGATGATCTGCTCGAAAAACACCTCACGCAGCGTCGCAATGGCGCGTTGAATCAACTCGGAACGGTTGTAGAGGGATTGAATCGAAACGCCTTCCGGCAGGCCCGATGCGATCTCGCCGATTTTCTTTTCAAGGTTGTGGGTGACGTCGAGGGCATGTTCGCCGTGCCTGGCCACGGCGATGCCCGAGACAACCTCTCCTTCGCCGTCAAGTTCGGCGATGCCGCGACGCTCGTCCGGAACCAGCTCCACGCGGGCGATATCGCGCAGCAGCACCGGTGTGCCCTTTTCCGCCTTGACAACGAGATTTTCAAGATCGCCGATACCGCGCAAGTAGCCCTTGCCGCGCACCATGTATTCGGTTTCCGCCATCTCGATGACGCGCCCACCGACGTCGCGATTGCTCGCGGCGATAACCTCGCTCACTTTCTTGAGCGGTATGCCGTAAGCCTGCAGGCGGCGCGGGTCTACAGTGACTTGGTAGGTTTTCACAAATCCGCCTACGCTGGCCACTTCCGACACTCCCTCCGCCGCGGTCAACTGGTAGCGCAAGAACCAGTCCTGAATGGCGCGCAACTCATCGAGAGTCCGATTCCCGCCGGTGACAACATACTGGTAAACCCACCCTACCCCGGTTGCATCAGGGCCGAGCGAAGGCTTGACGTTGCCTGGAAGACGGCTCGCTGCAAAGCTGAGGTATTCCAATACCCGTGAGCGGGCCCAGTAGATATCCGTGCCATCCTCGAAAATGACATATACGAATGACACACCGAAGTTGGAGAGGCCGCGGACAACTTTCGATCGAGGTACGCTTAGCATGGCAGTGGTGAGCGGATAGGTGATCTGATCCTCGACCACCTGCGGCGCCTGCCCCGGATATTCGGTATAAATGATGACCTGTACGTCCGAAAGATCCGGAATCGCGTCGACCGGTGTTTTCCATACCGAATACATGCCCCAGGCCACCACAAAAAATGTCCCGAGCAGCACCAGGAAGACGTGCCGCACCGACCATTCGATAATGTTGCCGACCATCTTAGTCCTGGCCTGCAGCGCTGGCGGCAGGACCGCCGCTCAGTGCCGCCCTGAGGTTGCTTTCCGCGTCGATCAGGAAATTGGCTTTAACCACAACCCTCTCCCCAGCCTTCAGTCCGTCTGTCACTTCCGCGTAATCGTCGGCACGGGCGCCGATTTTTACCGTTCTCGGCTCAAACCGGCCCTCGCCTAGATCCACCAGTACCAACTGCCGCGTGCCGGTATCGAGCACCGCCGATTCGGGCACTGCGAGTACCTTATCCTTGCTGGAAGACGAAGCGAGCTCTACTCTTCCATACATGGCGGGTTTGAGTAGTGCTTGCATGTTAGGCAGTTCGATGCGCACTTTGGCTGTCCGCGTCTCGGGATTCACTGTGGGGTAGATGAACGTCACCTTGCCGTTGAATACCTTGTCCGGATACGCATCAATTCTGATGGTGGCCGCCTGCCCGCGACGCACCATGGCAAGGTCCTGTTCAAACACGTCCGCCACCATCCATATATTGGAGAGATCGGCGATCTGATACAGCATCTCTCCAGGCATGAAGCGCTGTCCTTGAACGGCAGGCTTATCCAGCACAACTCCGCTTGCCGGGGAACGGAATGTGACGTACTGTTTGGACTGGCCTTCTTGTTGGAGTGTCCGCAGGTCGGTCTCCGATATGTCCCAATTGCGGAGCTTCTGCAAGGCGCTCTCGGCCAGGCGTTCCATGCGTTCCCGGACCTCAAGGCCACCGCTCTCGACGCTCTGCATTCCTTTTCTTGCGATAAGATATTCGTGTTGCGCCGTGATCAGTTCGGGACTATACACATCCATCAGCGCATCGCCTTTTTTTACCGGCTGACCAGTGGTGTTGACGTAGAGCCGCTGGATCCAACCCTCGAATTTTGGCGCCACTGTGTGCAAGCGGCGCTCATCCGCCTGCACCGTGGATACTGCCCGAAGCGTGCGGGTGAGTTCACGATGCGCGACCACCTCGGTTCTCACCCCCAGCTTTTGTATTTTCTCTGCGCTGATTTTTACTATGGAATTGCCGGCTACCGGTTCTTCGCCTTCGTAAACCGGGAGATAGTCCATCCCCATGGGGTCTTTCTTCGGCACCGGAGAGGTGTCCGGCAGGCCCATCGGGTTGCGGTAATAGAGAATCTTCCCCCTGGTATCCCCTTTGGGCGAAACAGCGTCAGACGATTTAACCGCAGAGATGGAAGATCGGGCGCCCCACCAATAGCCCACAGCAAGAACGACTGCGGCAAGGACGATTAAAGCGATCAATCTGGAAGCGTGTTTCACATGGACTCCGCCGAGGTGGCTGGGGATCCTGCCTGTCTCGCTGGTGATTTACCGATAAGTAGATCGATTTCCGCGAGAGCCTTGTTGTAGGCGGCTATAGCCGTCACAAGGCTGATTTCATAGTTGAATACTGTCAGCTGGTTGTCGAGCAGCGTCATGAAATCGAGCCGGTTGACCCGGTAGGCTGCCTGTGCGGACTCAACGGTGAGCCGGGCTTGGGGGAGGATTGCAGTTTGATATAGCCGAATCGATTTGAGGCTCTGCTCGGCCATGGCGACCTGCTGGCGCAACCTGGCAATTACCTCATTGCGTTGTGCCTGATACAGGTTCAGAGCCTGATTGCGCATCGCCAGGGACTCTGCTTCGCGCGGCCCGAGTTTGCTGCCGCGCCATACCGGCAGATTGATTGCTACCGTCAGGCTCACCATGTCCGGGCGCCGGGTGTTGTCCAGCATGTTGTCGCGCTGGCCGTAGGACATGCGCAGATCGAAGTCGGGATAGTAATTTTTGCGGGCCAGCTCCAGCGCTTTCTCGTTGCGCGCAGCGAGACTTTGCAGTGCCAGCAATTGCGGACGCTGCGTCAGCGCGCTCTCGCGCAACGATTCCAGATTCAGGTTTTCTTCTTGCAATTGCGGGGTCGCCGGTATTGGCGCAGCAATACCTTCTTGATTGCGCCCAAGCGCGCGAATGAGCTCGGCTTCGATCGTCGGCCGTTCCCGCGCGAGCCGGAGTAGTTCATCCATCATCCTGGATACTTGCGTCTGGGCTTTCAGTACGTCGGCCTGATTTCCGCGCCCTACCTCATAGTGATCCTCGGTGATGTGGAGAAATTCTTCCAGAACTAGCTTGTTTTTTTCCACCAGCCGGGCCATTTCGAGCGTGAGGCCCAGATCGAAATAAGCGGTTTTAATGTCACGCACGACGCGGTTCACGGTCTCCTCGTAACCGTAATCGATGGCCTCCGCATCTTTGGCCGCGACATCCTTGCGAAGACCGCGTTTTCCGGGAAAGGGCAGGCGCTGGGACAGACCAATCATTTTCATGGTCATGTCCTCGCGGTTGAAAGTCTGCGAGGCCAGTGGAGCGTTGATTACTCCTGCCTCCAGAACCGGATCGTCGAGCGCTTCCGCAGGAGAAATTCTCTGGCGGGCGGCCTCGCGTTCCTGCAGCGCAGCTTGAATTTCCGGATTGTTCTCTAAAGCTTCCGCTACCAGCACAGTCAATGGAATGGGAACCGGAGGGGCGCTATCAATGTTTGCGGTCGCGGGGGCTGCGGAAAATAATTCAGGAGGGTTTGACGTATGCGCCTGCGGGTCTCGCACTGATTGGAACTTCAGGTTTTACATTTGCCGAAAATATAGCCATCGAAAAAAACGTAAGGATAGTCGTGCTTCGAATTATTCCAGCCATTCTCGCTTCCGTTGGTTGGGTGTTTTCAACTTTGGAATTTCCAGATATTGCGCGCCACAGCGGTTTTCCCTGGAAAAGCTCCCTTGAGTCTGAGTATAGGTGACGAGAATCTCGATGGCCGCGCGGAAGGTTTCTTTTGACGTGCGCCCAAGGTTTTTCTGATAGCCAGTTTGATGCCGCAGAGAGTGAGATGGTCATCCTGATCTCCTTTAAATCACTCGCGGCCTGTCGCCGATTCAGCAACAAGCCACTTGGCAATTGCCGTTAGCGCCCAAAGCAATACTGCTGAGTACCTTGACTACGAACCAGGAAAAGATTACGAATGCAACAGGCGGATTTCGCCTGTAGAGAACTTAAGCGAGGGGAGGACGCTGCGGTTGATGAGGAAAGGATGAAGTAAAGCGGGAGTCAGACGAAATGGCGTACGAGTGTCCGCCGGCGAGATTCAGCAATGAAGCTGCGGGAGGCAGCGCATTGCCGCTTATGTGGCAGACGACCCCATCACAGGACAGGCTGAAGTTCGCCTCATTGACGGAGCCATCGTTATTAACCGACGGCTCGTGGCGGGTATCGTCATGCTGAGCGCAGGCAGACGAAGGTATTATGACTGAAGGAATCTGAGCATCCCGCCCTGCTGCCACGTTTCCAGCTTGGGCGCATAGCGGCATGATAGCCGCCAGCACGCCTTGTAGAGGCAGCCCCAGCATGATCAGTATCAATACAAATGTGCGTGCACGCAACATGATGTTTTCCAGTATGCGCATTTCTCCTGCGCTGGGCAAGCCTTATGTGTAGGAAACACCAATCCATATAAAATAAAAGCGTATGTTACGATGGATGGCGTGAAGTACACTGCACTGTTCAAATCCGCCAATAAATCCCAGCCATGAGAAAAAAAGATCATAAGAAAGAGATACGGGAACCCTATAGGCCGGCGCCTCAACTGACAAAAAAAGCCTATGAGGACACTCTTTACAAGCTGCAGATCGAACTCGTCAAACTGCAGCGGCATCTCATCAAATGCGATGACAGGATCCTGATAATCTTCGAGGGCCGGGATGCGGCGGGAAAAGATGGGACGATCAAGCGCATCACGCAGCACCTGAGCCCGCGAGAAACGCGTGTAATAGCGTTGGGCAAGCCTTCGGACCGGGACCGCAGCTCGTGGTATTTCCAGCGTTACGTTCAATATTTACCCGCCGCAGAGGAACTTGTGCTGTTCAACCGCAGCTGGTACAACCGTGCGGGAGTGGAGCACGTAATGGGATTTTGCACCGACGACGAGTATGACGAATTCATGAGCTCGGTGGTGGAATTCGAGCATATGCTGATCCGTTCGGGCATCAAACTCCTCAAGTATTATCTCGACATCAGTAAAGCGGAACAGGAAAAACGCCTGAATGAACGCAAGAAGGACCCGCTTGCGCAATGGAAAATCAGCGCGCTTGATGAGCATGCGTTGAAGAAATGGGATGAATATACTTTAGCGCGAGACAAGATGCTGGTTCACACCCACAATCTCATCACACCCTGGATAATTGTGCATGCCGATGACAAACAGCTGGCACGGATCAATCTCATCAAGAACATGCTCAGCCGTCTGGAATACGCAGACAAGGACGAGCGGCTGATTCTGCCCGACCCGCGAATAGCCACGACATTTGAAGCCTCCTTCATAGAGGAAGGTCTGCTGGCCTCATAACGGAGCATCAGTTTTACCCAACCTCAACGCATGGGCATCCGCAGTTCCTTATCCTGGCAAGCGACGATGCTATCCTGAATCTGGAGCGGCAACATCTCTCGGCCAGAATGCTAGCGGTACAGCGGAGGGAAGCCTCCCCCTCCCCGAGGATGCGTTGCCCCCGCCATAACACTTCGCCTTCCCGTGCATCAAGATGCCGCCGCATTCGTTCGCGCGATTTCCAGTCGTCCGTCCTTCTTTCTTACCGACCAGGTATATCCACGCATAATAAAACAGAAACCAGCTACAGAAACGCTAACCCACGGTTTGCTACCCGGCTTTATCATTCGCCTTCCTGCTCCTTCGACCGACCGGGTATTATTTTCTGTTGCAAAAACCATAAGCGCCATAAGCTCCGATGAACTGTGGAAGCGATAAAAAACTACCGCTTGTCTACCGCCGCCTTACCTCCTGCTCCTGCTCTTACCCCTTACCCATTGAGACACTTTAAACATAAGAAAGTTGACAAAGTTGAGTGAGAATTGGTAATCTACATCTAATGGGCGACAATCCAGCGTGTATTTGCGATGAATTAGCCCTGTCAATTGGATTTCCAGCAGGTGTCGCATGAAAACACGAAGGTTTCTGGCAATCGCATCGATGGTGTCAATGCTAAGTTTAATGGCTTCATGCGCACCAATGAGCCCATATGAAGCAGTCAATAGTCCCGCACTGCGTAAAACGGTTCAGAATGCCAGAACACGTAGCGATCACGATGCTTTAACCAGATATTTTGAAAATCTGGCTAAAGAAATGGGAGCAAGGGCAGAGGAACAGAAAAAACTGCTTCAGCATTATCAGGAAAAAAGCTATCTATACGGCCGCCGAGCACAGGATCAGCAATCCCATACATGGGCCTTGATGGTCAGGTATGAGCAAGCGGCAAAGACAAGCTTGAGCAAGGCAGCTTCACATCGTGAGATAGCGGCCAAACTTGAACAGGAAGGCAATACCGCTTCGGGCCATAAAACAGCTGAGGCCAATGCCGACGCGCGTTCCAAAAATAACTGAAAAACCGGAATAACCGCCGGAATATCCGAGGTAACTATAGCGAAGTAACTTATTTTTATTAGTCATAGACCCGCGACAAGCGAGGGGCCCGGTGGCAAAGATCGAGTGACAGCCCACCGGCGGATGCCCTTTCATTGATGATATGAAATCCGTTCGATTAATATACAGGAAGGTATCACTGCTGTTCGTGTCAAAAAGGTGGCTTCCGCTGACCGTTCTTGTTATCTGTACGATAATCAGCATCGCTGCGTTGAACGGACTGGCCCGAAACATCATTCAGAAAAGGGATGTTTTCAGCGACCCGCTATGTAATCGCGTTTGGCAAAAAACGTATCAGATCGGGCACCATGCGCCCGCCCGCAAGGCCGGCAACAAGAAAATCGAAAAGGGTTAAAAGTAGCGGCGTGGACCCCCTCCTTCCTGCGAGAATATTAAGAATCCAGCCATTCGTTTCTGCTAGACGCGTGTCCCGGGGCCGGCTATTCGGTAGTGAACGAGGATAGTGTTGCCTTGCTTCACGGCAGCATGAGCCGCCAGGTAGAATCCTCAAACCAACATCGCAACCAGAGCTTTTTACCGGTGCCTTATTCGAGGCACTGCGTTATCATGGCGGCAGTCATCCCAGCTTCCTCCATGCCTGATATCGATTCCTTTTTTTCCGCCGCCGGCCCCCTTGCCCGCACCGTACCGGGTTACAGTGTTCGCTCGCAGCAGTTGGAAATGGCGCAGGCAATCGCGGAAACCATCGTTGCGAACTCCGTTCTGGTTGCGGAGGCCGGCACCGGCACAGGCAAGACCTTTGCCTATCTCGTTCCCGCATTGCTGGCGGGCGGAAAGGTGATCATTTCCACTGGCACCAAAACCTTGCAGGACCAGCTTTTCAATCGCGACATTCCTACCGTGCGAACAGCACTGAAGGCGCCGGCCACTGTGGCGCTATTAAAGGGAAGAGCCAATTACGTCTGCCACTATCATCTTGAGCGAACGGTGCAGGATGGGCGGCCCAACCTTGCCAGCCGCGAAGAGGTGAAATATCTGAAGCTGATCGAGCGCTATGCCAATGTCAGCAAAAGCGGCGATAAAAGCGGCTTGAGCGAAGTACCGGAAAATGCGGGGGTCTGGCAGCACGTGACTTCCACTCGCGATAACTGCCTTGGCTCCGAGTGTCCCCATTACAAGAATTGTTTTGTCATGGAGGCCCGCAAGCAGGCGCTCTGCAGCGGATGTGGTAGTGGTCAATCATCATTTATTCTTTGCGGATGTCATGCTGCGGGATGAAGGACTGGCCGAACTGCTCCCCGCCTGCAACACGGTTGTATTCGACGAGGCTCACCAATTGCCTGAAACTGCCAGCCTGTTTTTCGGCGAGTCGGTGAGCACCAGCCAATTGCTGGAGCTTGCGCGGGATGCCGAAGTCGAAGCCCTGCGGGGAGCAAAGGATTTTACCCCCCTGCCCCAGGCTATTACGGAAATGGAAAAGGCGGCGCGCGATTTCCGTCTTACCGTCGAAGGCGAGAATACGCCGCATGCCGCTGGCTGCGATAATGAAAAACGCGAAATTCGGCGTCGCGCTGGATGAGTTGCTAAAAAAGCTGGGTGCTCTGGTCGAGTTGCTGGAGAGCCAGGCGGAACGCTCGGAGGGACTGGAAAACTGCTGGCAACGGGCGCGTGAAATCGCCGCCAGCATAAAACGCTGGCGTGACCAGGCGGAAACCGAAGGATTCGTGCGATGGGTGGAAGTGTTCAGCCAGGCGCTGCAACTCAACGCCACACCGCTTTCCATTGCGGAAATATTCAATAAGCAGTTGAGCGCCTCTCCACGCGCATGGGTATTCACCTCCGCAACCCTGTCGGTGAAAGGCGACTTTTCCCATTACAACAGTGAAATGGGCTTGAGCGTGGATCCGAATTCAACCCGATCGGCCTGCTGGGAAAGTCCTTTTGACTTCGCCAACCAGGCACTGCTGTACGTGCCCGGCAGGCTTGCCTGAACCCAACAATCTCAAGTATACGGAAGAAGTGGTAAAAGCGGCGCTGCCGGTATTGAAGGCTAGCGGCGGACGCGCTTTTTTCCTGTGCACCAGCCTGCGGGCGATGCAGCGGGCGCATGAATTGCTGCTGGAGGCATTCAAGCGGGAACAACTCGACTATCCTGTTTTGCTGCAAGGCCAGGGCTCGCGCTCCCACATGCTGGAGCGTTTTCGCAAAATGGGCAATGCCGTGCTCATCGGCAGTCAGTCCTTCTGGGAAGGGGTGGACGTGCGCGGCGAAGCGTTGTCGGTAGTGATCATCGACAAGCTGCCCTTCGCCCCGCCCGACGACCCGGTGCTTGCGGCGCGGATCGACAAAATCAACAAGGAAGGACGCAATGCCTTCATGGAGTACCAACTGCCACGCGCGGTGATCAACCTCAAACAGGGAGCGGGAAGACTGATCCGCGACGAGACCGACCGTGGCGTGCTGATGATCTGCGACCCTCGCCTGATCACCAAACCTTACGGGAGAAAGATCTGGCAAAGTCTGCCGCCGATGAAACGAACGCGTGAGCTAGCGGAAGTGGAGGAATTTTTTGCAAGGAATGATGAATTCGCCTGACTGATAGACGGGCTGGATTCTCAGCCTTGTGATTTGTAGTAATCGTTATTTGGTCCGGTAGCAGTGTCAAACGCCAATAGTCGGAAAGTGCACGAGTGCCTGTCAGGCGCTCCAGTAACTCCTGACGGAATTTAGCCAGGTAATCGACTGCAATCAGCCATTCAATATGGGTCACGGAGGGAAGTGCGGCCATCTCGACCACGATGGCTACGTCGCCCAAGGCTGCCGTTAGCGAATCAGAAGCCGAGCGCGGCCAACGCGCATTGAGAATCGGCGATCGCCACAGCAAAACTATGTCCGTGGTCGGTCCCTATTTTCTTTTTATTGCACGTATTTTATTAATCGCGTATTTTGATAATCTGTTGAAGCATCAGAGCCGACAATAAAGGAGATTCATATTTCCCATATTTATACAGCCAAATAAATTCGCCGGGGACAACTACAATTTGTATCTATCCATCATTTCATCTCGCGCGAATAAGGTCTGACTGAGCAGATGATGAGCTTTTGCATGAATTCGATTTTCAAGGTGAAATTAAACATTGAGGTGGAAACCAAAGGAGCCAGCCAATGGAAAATGCAGGTGAGACACAAAAAAGAACGGCGCTGGCGTATGCAAGAAACTTGCTGGCTACACCGCTAGCTGGAGCGGTCACAATTCTATATGTTACGTGGCAATTGGTAGTGGAGCAGCAACTTTTCCTGCGTACGTTTCTTGTAGAGCGAATGGGCAAACGCGGTGTAGCGATACTGCCATTGGGTTATTGGAATGTGTTGGCGCTGAAGAGCATCATGTTGTGCCAACACCTGTCTTATAATCCGGATTTATTACGGGATGTCCGCCGCCGTACGGAGCAGCGGATACTACGGCGATTGCAAAACCGTGATTTACCGCACCGGCAAGTTCTGGCAATTTCGGAGTATAAGCCTGGCGAGATCGAGCCGCATCGGTTTTATCATGAGCATGTCAAACGGTCTGTTCCATGCGTACTGCGCGGATTTGTAGAAAATGCACCTGCAGACTGGACACTCGCAAGACTCGCGGGCGGATTTCCAGAGACAGTGGTTCAGGCTCTGGACAAGGGCACCAAGAAGATGGTCAATACGACTCTGCGTCAGATCGCTGAAGATCGCCGCCGCAATTTCATTCCGCAACAATTGCTGCTCGATCAAAACCCGGCTTTTTACGAATATTTTGATATCCCACGGTCGCACCGGTATTTTCCTGTCATGGGCCGGCCGTCAAAACCCGTTCTGAGTTTTCTGATTCTCGGCTTGGGAGCGGGGTTAAACGCCAACTACCACTGCGAGGAAGGTCCCAACTGGTATCTCGCCGTTTCAGGATCCAAACGTTGGACCTTGATTGAATCCGAATATTCATGGCTGTTGTACCCAGCGGCACGTGGAAATGGTATGCGACGATTTGCAGAATTTAGCGCCGATGAGCATGGCGAACCCAGTGACCGTGATGCTTATGCACTAATGGAATATGCGCCGCGCTATGAGTTCGACCTGCACCCGGGGGATGTTTTATTTTTCCCTGCATGGATGTGGCACAAGACAATAAACCTCGACGAAGAAGGTCTGGGAATTACCTGCCGATATACCGCGCCCACGGAGATTTCGAACAGGTATTTCCGCGGCCTGCAACTACTCTCGGCTGGTTTCTGGAAAAGCTGCATTGAAGTCATCAGCTGCAGCATACGCGGCAATATTAGCGATCTGGCGGCGGATACCGACCACAACGAGCAGGAAACCGAGCTATATTGATAGAACCGCCTGATGGGAGAGCGCCAGATGTTCAGTTGGCGCTCAGTTCTAATCTATCGTAACTGCGCATCTCGACGCCTATTATTTGGACTAATTCTTGCACTGCGTTCAGACTCGCTCTCAAAATAAGCAGCAGCGTCAAGAATCGGCTTAGGGTTGGCGCCTTGTTGCGCAACAATCTCCGCGGTCTTTTTATAACTCCTTGCCAGCGATTTTGCCTGTTCCGGGAACAACGCTTCCCGCGCCTTTAGCTTCAGGTCATTCGCCTTCCGTATATTTTTTCTATTCTCTTCATTGGCCGGTTGGGCTGCCTCAGTGACTTTTTCTGGAGCTTTGTGTACCGATTTAGTCAGGCCCCTGTCGACAGTGTATCTCCTGGAATTCGTATCTACGGTAATTTCACGGATAAGCTGGCCGCCGTACAGCTCCCCACCGGAAACACCCGTGACGCGAAGATGAGGTATGGTTTTGTTTGCGGACAGGGTGACCTGGTTGGTCGTGCGATTCCATGTCGCGTGAATAGTGGCGGATCTAGCCTTAAGGCTTTCTGCAGTGCGGTCGCCGATCAGATAATACGGAAAATTCTTGACCGGTAGTGTGAACAGCCGTTCGTATTCGCTAAAGACGGCATTGAGCCAGTCAAATTCGAGGGTATTACCGCTCTCATCGTATTTGGCCAGGTTCGCCTGATGGGAAAAATGAGGCCACTTATTAAAGGTGAGCATACGCCGCACCGTCATATCGGCCGCGGCCATGAGAATCTCGGCATAATTGCGGGGAGAGCAGATAGCATCGGGTATTTCGCATGGATCGTGTTCGACATCAACATATCTACCGTGGTAAATATAGTTGTACTCATCTTCCAACTGGGCTGGATTCGTCACGTTGAAAAAAATGTCCGTTGGCCACCGCGGCAAAACCAACTGATTTATTTGCCTGCCATCCTCGTACTGAGCGATGTACTGTTCAACGTTTTGCGCGCGCAGCGAAGAGTCTGCGGCAAAATAATTCACCCCTGCCTGTGCAGCGGCCTTGAGGAATAGCGGATTCGCGCCCCCTGCGTCAAAGGTGATGTCATCAGCTTGAACGTCGAACATGTCAGGGTGCAACGCCGGATTGATGGTGCATTTGCTGTCTTGGAGGCCGGAGTGGCCGCCGCTTATGAGCACCCGGTCGTTTTGAATTCTCTCGGGAAGATCCAAAAGTTCCCAGACTATCCGGTTCCTTGTGATTTCTGCTCGAACGGGAGCGACGTCCGTAAAGGTGGCGTAATCACAAGGGGCATCAGCAGGGGTGGGGGCCTTATCCATGACTGCGTGCGTAAATGTATGATTGATAAACCGGAATTCACCCTTGTTTGCCACTACTGCGGCAACCAGGTTCTCCGTCAGGTTTGCGGTCAGCAGCACCGCATTCGGATCGACTACTGCACCGAAGCCGTTGAACGGGAAATCCAGCTTGAAATTAGCTGCTACGGGATGTGCGGCGCGAAAGGCGCGCTGTTTAAGCACCGTATTGTTGATATCACTGCTGTTCAAACGATAAGTATTGGCAGGATTATCCTTATTGAGGGCGATATCCCACAGCCTGCTACGACAGAACAAGTCGTCCACATGGGTAGCCATGTGGACGAAGCGCGAACCAACAAATACTCCGTGAGTCGCCCAGTTGACGAATTCGTAGGCCAGTACCTTTGAATGAATGAGGAATGGTGCATTTGTGATCGTCGAGATCATGACCTCGCGAACCGGCGTCGCTCGGGAAGGTACCATGTAGCGCACGATGGATACGAGCGCTTCACCATTCGGCGTTCTAAGGACCGGCTCAACGAAGGGTATAGACCCGTCCCGCAATCCGCTGGCATCATTTCGAGGATTGGCCGCGAAGGCAAAGTACGTAATCGGAAGTGGACTATTCTTGTTCACATACTCAAAGACTTCCTTGCTGTATGCGATAGGTACCGTCCACTGGGCATCGTAGTCGTTTCCGCTTGAAGAATAGACAAGACCATAATCCAGGTAGACCCCATGAGGAGGCTGCGGATCCGAATATGTGGCAGGCCATCCTGACAGTACCGCTTCGCGAACGCCGAAGTTTTTCTGGTAGTCGTGCAGGATGTCCCATTCGGATGGCGTAAAGTTAGGGACCAGGTCGGCATCCGTGAGGATGATGCCGTTGTAGTTGCCTACACAACCCATATCTTCAGCTTTGCAGTCGGCTCCGGCCGGAGAAGAGGTGAGCGTTGCAAGCGTCAAATCCTGTTTCTCGGCATTTAACACGTCGTATGGCACGCCCATCTCGTCAAGGACGGGCTTAATATAAGCGAATCCCAGATCTTCCGCTACGTCGCCTGTCGTGATGACCAATATTCTCAGTTTGACGGCATTATCCGCGAACACGGGCGACGCCACAGCGATCAAAGCGAGCCATATTGCCACTAAGGCCAGCAACACGCGTGTCATGCGCAGCTTCCGCTTCATCAATAAAACCTCCTTACCAAACGAAAACCAGAAAGAATCGTTAAATCCCCCAAGGTTCAAGGCTCCGGGGTTGAAGCGATTTCGTCCATCGCCGCACACGCCATCACTACGCTTTGATCAACAATAAGTGGCACACCTGGATTTGACAAGAAGAACCTGTGTCAGGTTTTACTGCATCGTAAAAATGAGTTGACTGTGATCTTGTCCTGCCCGCAGGAAGAGGAAGGAAGGACAGGGGCGGGCAATTATTTTTCGACAATTCCCGGAGAATCTGCTCACAACTTCCCAATGTAACCCATCGTACAGATTCAGCTATGGAAAAATTAGAAACTGGCAGGCAAGCGTTATCTGCATTAGCTCATTCAGCCTTTTTTTGATTCTCGAGTGCTTCTGTTGTCGAACGGGATTTGTCCGTTTGGGCTCAACCGGAGATGACGCGAAGGGAGCGCCCCTTTCTGGATGAAACGGATCACCCGGCCTGGCCATGACCGCTTCCCGATCATTTACTCAAAATCGCTTCCTGCAAACCGTGCTGGCAGCTTATGTGCTGGTTTGGGTCGGCACCGCGATCAATCCGACGGATTGGCTGACCTGGGTTCTGGAGAATATTCTCGTCGTCGTCCTGGCGATTGTCCTCGTAGCGACTTACCGGCGGTTTGCTTTCTCAAATATCTCTTATCTATTGATCGCGCTTTTCCTCAGTCTGCATGCGGTCGGCACGAACACCGGTTATGCCCAGACCCCAATCGGCTTTTGGCTCAAGGAGATGCTCGGCCTCAGCAGAAACCCCTATGACAGAGTCATACATTGTGGGTTCGGCTTACTATTGGCCTATCCGTTTCATGAACTTCTGGTCCGCACGGCCAATCTTCGCGGCCGGGCAATACACTGGTTGCCGGTTAGTCTGATCCTGGCGGCGAGTGTTGGTTTTGAAGTTCTGGAATCGTTCGTGGCGGAGATCGTCAGTCCCGGCACCGGTCCAGCATGGCTCGGCGCCCAGGGTGATGAATGGGATATGCAATTAGACCTGGCCGCAGCAACCCTTGGGGCAATGGTGGCAATGATCCTCACATATTGGCGAGAGAGTGCCGCCGCTAAAAGAGCCATGCCCCCATGAGCGAAAAGCCATTCCGGGAGCGCAGGCTGCTCCACGTGCTTTGCGTCTGTTATGCGATCGTGTGGATTACTGCTGCGGTCGATCCGGTGAAGCGCAGCGACTGGCTACTCGAAAATCTCCTGGTTTTTGCCTTCGTGCCTACGCTGATTTTCGCGTATCGCCGGCTACCGCTTTCGGATGTTTCCTACATCCTCATTTTTCTCTTCCTCGTCATGCATGCCGCAGGCGCTCACTATACATACGCAGAAGTGCCGCTAGGCTATTGGCTCAAAGACATGTTTCACCTGGAGCGAAATCATTTCGACAGGATCGTGCATTTCTCGTTCGGCATCATGGCGTATCCGATTCAGGAAGTGCTGATGCGCACCATGCGAGCACGCGGCTTTTGGGCGTGGCTCCTTCCGGTGGCGATCACCGTATCGTTCAGTGGTTTTTTCGAAATCATCGAAGCAGTCATCGCAATGCTTGTCAATCCCGAGCTCGGCGCGGCTTACCTCGGACTGCAAGGCGATGTTTGGGACGCGCAGAAAGACATGGGGCTTGCGATGCTCGGAGCATTGATGACGGTGAGCGCGAGTGCGTTCGCCCCCGGAAACCGGAAAGCACGGCTTTGATGACCGGCGGGTGGGCGCGGTTGCATAGCCGGGAGCTTAACGTATTCAAGAGCGATCGCGCAGTTCCGTCACGCCCTTCTGTTCCGCACAATGATTACAGCAGAACATTACTCCGTTTTTCTCCAGACCGTGGCCTATGATTCGCACACGGCAATGTGCGCAGGTAGGCGCAAGCTTGTTGATCGCGCATTCGAAGCTATCGAAAGTATAGGTTTTGTTTGAAGCGATCACCTGGAATGATTTGTCGTAGTCGTTCCCGCATCCATCACATTTTGGCATGAATTCCTCCTCCGTTAGTTGTCGAGAACCAGTCTGCTCCAAACACATTAACCGCTGCTGCGCTCCATCCGCGCGTGGAGCTTGACTAGATCGGTGGGAAGCGTAACTACATATAGATACTTCTTATCCCCACGTCGTTCAGTACGCTATCGTACAGAGCAGAGCATATTCTCTTCCTGTTCAATACGGATTATTGGCCGGCTGCGATTCACTACCAGTGCTGCTTCTATTCAGCTACAACTCCCGGTTCGTCCGCTAGCCTAAAAGCTGCAACCCGCAGCTTCTTGCATCCTGGGGATAAGCAGCTTCAGCCCAATCACCGCGGAGTTTCGGGCCGGACGAAAATAATGGTCCGAATGGCTCATTAGGGCTTGAATATTTGTATCTTTCTTATAGGCTGAGCAGTACGTAAGGGATCAAGTGATAAGCACGAACAAGTGCCATGCCGTCCTCACGCTTGGATTATTCCCGCAGTTTTTCAGGAGATATAAAAATGAAAATAATTAAAACCTGCATTTTTGCTATCGGATTTGTTACTGGAAGCGCAAACGCTGCCGATTTTTCTTTTACCGGAGAATTTAAATATTTTCATCGGGGACATTGTGAAGGATGGGATGACTCAGACATTCTACAGCGCGGGCTTAAATCAGTGTTTCTTAACGGAATTCGACAGGAATTACCAGCAAGTCCCGACAGCAAGAACAAGTAATTCAGTCTTTGCGTGTGTCACCGTACAGAAGGAAGCCTCCACAGCACTTACACTGCCTACTCTGAAACCGACCGGAGATGACTATCATGAACTATTTAAAACCTGTTCTCACCGCAGCAATGCTGACATTTGCGCTTGTCGCGTGTGAATCAAAGCAAGAAAACAAACGGGAAGAAGCGGTGGAACAGAAAGCCGACAAGATGGAAGATAAAGCGGATGCAGTACGCCAGCAAGGCGAAGCAACAGCTGATCGGATTGAAAAACAAGATCCGGGCATGGATAGCCACACAACCGACCGCACTGCGGACGCCGCACGTGAAACGGCTGAGAAGCGTGCCGATCAGCTGGAAGATCAGGCGGATCGTGAGCGTGAAAAAAAGTAACGGTTGAACAGGCCGACCATCGTCCGGCAGCAAGGGCGAGTGGTTCAGGCATAAGCTGACCAGAAACATACCTGCACGGCTATTAATCTGCCGGGGCGAGGCCGGAGAATTTATTCGGATTCGCGGTTCACATCATTCGGTTTTTTGTACAGTTCGGCGATCTGGTCCGCGAAACGTTTTTCAATTTCCCGGCGCTTGAGCTTCAAGGTCGGCGTGAGGAGACCGTTTTCCACGCTCCATGGTTCGAGCGCGAGATGTACGGCCCGAACCCGAGCGTATTTTGGAAAACTTCGCAGTGCGGCTTTGATCCTGTTCAGAACAGCGGCTCGCGCAGAGGAATGCGCCAGCGACTTTAGATCGTCGGCCTTCAGTCCGAGGCTGGCCGCTGTATTTTCCCACTCGCGCTGGTTCAGTACCAGCAGCGCCGCGAGATATGGCTTGCCTTCGCCTACTATCATCGCCTGGTCGAATAAGGGATCCTGAACAATAGCCATCTCCAGATCGCCGGGTGGAACTTTTTCGCCGGTTGAGGTGACAAGTATTTCCTTGAGCCGCCCGCAAATGAATACATGATCGTCGGAGATGCGAGCTTGATCGCCGGTATGAAGCCATCCTTCCGAATCAATCGCGGTCCGCGTTTCCTCCGGCTTGTTCCAGTAACCGAGCATGATGCCAGGACCGCGCGCCAGGAGTTCATCTTTATCACCAATGAGAATTTCAACCCCAGGCAATGCCATACCTGCCGACTCAGGGATATTATCGTCGAGGCGATTGGCTGCCAGTACCGGTGAGGCCTCGGTCAGGCCGTAGCCCTGCACTACCGGCAGTCCCAGCCCAATGAAATATCGCGAAATATCGCCATTGAGCGGCCCTCCCCCGCTTACCGCAAGCCGTAACCGACCCCCGAAGTGAGCCAAAATCTGTTCCGCGACCAATGGCCGCAATACCGGCCAAGCGAACTGATACCACCAGTGAGGCTTTGCCTCTCCCCTCCTCTTCCCCTGCTCCTTCCCCTCCGCCGGCCGCTCCACTCTGTGCCGCACCTGCCTGTATTGCCTGCTGCTGAAGCGTTCCCAACCAGCGGCCGTAGTCCAGCCGAATAACAGTCTGGCGAGCTGTCCTTTCTCCTCCACTTGCTGGCGCATCTTAATACGAATACCTGCAAAAACTTGAGGCACCCCGACAAGTATGCTGGGACGCACGGCCTTCATATCCTCAGCCAGATCCTTGAGAGAACGGGCATGCGCCACGCTGCTGCCGGCCATGATGGGTACATAGTAGCCGACAGTGCGCTCAAACATGTGGGAGAGCGGCAGTAACGAAAGATACACGTCTTCGCGATAGCCCGGTATGGCCTTGAGCACTGCCTCGGCATTCCACAGGATATTATGGTGGGAGAGCATGACCCCTTTGGGTTTGCCAGTGGTACCGGAAGTATAGGCGAGTGTTGCGATCATCCGAGGATCGGCAAGGCGGGATTCACCAATTTCGGCCCGCCGGCCCCCGCCGTGAACATCGCTTTGGCCATCGGCCTGCTCTCCGGCAGGCTGATCTCTTGGCAGACTGATCCGGTCTTTGGAGCCAGTCGTCCACGCCTTCCAGCACTATCCTGTTACCAGCAGCAACCTCCGAAGGATGCTCAACGCATAATACTTTTCGCAGATCAGTGAGATTGGAACACAGCGGAGCAAGCGTTTCCCATCGCCTTTGAGTCCCGACCAGAAGCAGCCGAGCCCCTGAATCCGCCAGAATATAAGCGATGTTATCCTGCGCATCGGATGGATATAGAGGCACGACGACAAGCCCAAGCGCCAGCGCTGCCTGATCGAAACATACCCATTCCACGGAATTGCGCAGCAGGATCGCCACCCGCTCACCAGGAGCAAAATTCTCCAGCGCCAAGGCTCGCCTCCAGCGTTCCGCTAGCGCCCCCGTTTCCTGCCAGGTGTAGCTTCGCCATTTTTTGCGTTCGGCGTCGAACTGCCAATAGGCTGGGGAATCCGGAGTTCGCTGGACGCGCAAGGCAAACAGCCCTGCCAGCGTCTTCGCCTCCGCGCATGAAATAATGTCGGTATTTTGCGATCCCATGGGTCAGCGGCTACGAATACCAGCATTAGGAGCGCTCATCATGCCTGGCATGGGTTTGCCGGTGCCGGTAATCCGGCCCCATAGCCAGGAACCGTAGCGTCCGGGATGGTGATAAAAAACGTCTGCGATCCAACTAAACCTGCAGTTCCGTGAGATCGGAAATCGTATCGTACTCGTAGTACGTTTTGTAATCCACCATATCTCCTGGCGTGACAGTGTCCTCATAAATGCTGTATAGCGCATCGTCAATCCTGTGAAACTGGAGCGTATCAGGCGCTGTCATGTCAGGCAGATACGTTGAATCCGGGTGTCTTTCCTGCCATGCCGCCCAGATTCGGTCTACGTTGCAATGATGCAGAAAGAATACGGGATCATTTGGTGACGAGGATAGCGCCATATCTCCGCCAATCCAGACATGGACGCTGTTATGAATGCGTTCGTTCCCGACCCAGCCCTCAACGAGGTTGCGTATGCCGCCCGGTGAAGACGAACTGAACGGCGAGGTATCATAAGCTGCCTGATCGCGTATGATCATTCTTACCCCGGTTCGGGTGGGAAGTCTTCCTGCATTGCCGAGCTCGCGCTGCAATGACCGGTTCGCTGGCCTCAAATCTCCTGTCCTCAGGCTCATCTCCAAACGAACCCGCCAATCGGAGCAGGGCGAATTGTCCGAGATTTGCATTGCTCCATATCGGGGATGTGGCGGGCTCGGATAACTCGGCATCCGTGGTCCAATCCCAGTAGGGAATCCTGAACTCATTGTCATTCAGCGCCTGCCGTAATAATCCTTCCAGGGTGATAAGAAAATATCGATGCCAGGGTAGGAATGCAGGGCCGGAGTGCGCCGCGTTGCGGTCATTTTGATTGGGCGGGGTCATCAACATCATCGACTGGTGATGCCAGAAAACGAACGAGTCATAGATCGATAGCCCATCCTGGCCTTCCCATGGAAACTGCTCCGGGTCCTTGAGTCTTCTAACGCCCTCGATATACTTCTGGGCAGCTTCGGCGTCAGTGAGGAAATTATGGCGGATCATTGGTGACCTCCGTCCTGATTGTGATCATGGCCGTGATCGGGGTTCGGATCGGATTCCGAGAATGCATCCGGGTAGGCATCCATCACTTGTTTCATCAGGTCCACGGCGGAACCATAAGTTACGAACGGCGTTGCATGAGTATAAACCTGCCCGTCCTCATCGACGGAGAGGTGCAGATTTGCTGGCTTTCCATCCACCTCGACGCTATAGGTAGTGATGATCTTGATGTTGTGCCCGTTATGCGTGAGTTCGCGCACGCTGGTCGCCTCGTGCCCGCCGTGCTCTCCATGAGGTTCGATATAGGAGGGAAACTGTTTCTTCACCCAGTCGGGGTGGGATTGTGCGCCTTCCGTTGGTGAGTAGTTTTTTAAAACGGAGACGTCCGGATTGATGATCGAGTCTTTTGGCTCTTTTCGGGTAGCCTTCGACTCATCGCCCTTCTGAATGCTTCCCTTGGCAGGGGCATTTTTCTCTTCCATGATTACTCCTCCATAAAGAATCGAGAGAGGCTAAAAGGCGTCATTGTCTATGGCACTGATTAGCCCGCCCCCTTTCCATACTCCGTATTCAAAGAATAGGAATATATTCAGCGATGCCGCCGAGTTCCAATACCTCGTACCTACGTTGCGCGCCCGGAGGGAATCCGCCAAAGCCCGAGGGCCCTTCAGACAGAATTCCAATGGTTTTGAATTCGACCTGTACCTCATCTTCCATCCTGATCGGGGGTAAAACCAGCGCAAAATCCAGAAAACCCTCGTCAGCCATATTGGATTTAAGCGCCACGGAGATAAGTGTTCCCAGTACAGTTTTCTGTTGTCTAATTTCTTCTCCACGAAATATCACATTGCCTTCCAGGCCGGTATATTCGAGCGAGGCTTCACCGGGCCTCTCGCTTGTTCCCAGCGGCCCCAACGCTTGAGGGAAAAAAACGACGCGTTTGACACCTTCTTGATCAACGAATGTGTAACGGGTGGGTGTTCGATCCGGATGCCCTGAATGATCCAGTAACGCCGTTTTAGAATTTTGCGCAGCATGTATCCGCACTCCCGTTACACCCTCAGGTAAAGAGTCCCAGAGGTGAACGACCCCGATGGGGGTAATCACCTGCGTGGCAGGTCCTTCAGGAGGATCAGCAACGAAATCGAAATCATAAATCCCATCCGGGGGCGGCTGGATAAAAATAAAAGGCTCCAACCTTGGATGGGTCCAACCGCCGGTAGGCACCGTCCCGTATGCAGTGATTCGCAACTTGGGCGGAAAGCTTTCCAGAACCGCCAGCTCAACTTCCTTAACTTCAAAAACTTTTTCCATGATCAATTTCCCTTGGTTATTTACGGTGGGCTGAACAGCATCCATTGCTGTTTCTGCGCCGTTTTCCGGCTTTCTTTATCTTTATAGTTTGAAAAACAGAAAAGGCAAGAATGGCGTCGAATAAAAATTACGGGTTCCACTAAGTTTATAATCCAACCCCAGCATGCAGGCGAACCGGTGGGATATGGTGGGATATTCGATAATGGAGCACTTTTCACGGATATTACCCTCGACAAAGATAAGGTTAATATTCGACAAATAAGAAAACCAGGATAATGAGGTGAGGCATATCCGCTGGAAACTTGAGAGATACAAAGCTACCCCATCGCACCAAACGTAATTCGGATTGGCGCCTTCTGCATGCCATTACTTCAGGTAATTACGCATCCGGCTCATCAGAGGCAATAATGGCTTCGGCGGCGTCTTGCAACGCGACTATGCCGGCGGGGATTACTGCGGCATTGCCGGAATAAGCCGCGCCGGCTAAAAGGACTAGCGCAGACGCAAGGTCAAGCGCCTGCTTGAAGGCAGTAATATGTTTTATTGCCGACTTTGCGCTCTTTACGCTGGATTTCAAGCCCGCGAGCGCCGTCTGGCTATCGATCAGAATTGCCCCTATAGCACTGGTGAATATACCGGACGCGGTATTCAGAAGTGCAATTTCCCGATCATCGAGCTCTTCCCACTGAGCTTTGCTCAGGCTGGCCCGATTCCTGATGCGCCAGTCTCCTAATGCGATTGCGGCGTCGCGGAACTGATTAGCCAATTCAAAAGCATCGTCTGAGGACAGCTTGTCCATGTCCTACTCCCGCGAAATATCAAGCAAACTTGTATAAGCAGTCCGAAGTTCACCGGTATATTGCTTGAGCTGCCGGCCAAACTCGTCATTGCCGATCATGTCTCGATGGTCATATAAGTACTGGTGGCCCCGGGCGATTTTTTCCAAAACGACACCATAAGCTTGAACACTTCGGGTCCGGTATTCGAGACGGCCCAGCGCTTCTGCCTTGACCTCTTTTGCGAGCGCCATCGCGACAGGCTCTGGAGGATTGTCCGGCGCCAGCATGAAATTATCATAGTATCTTTCCACGAGCGTGGATTCGACCTGCAAATCCGGGGCTATCCCCTTTTTCACAATCTTGCGGGTGGCGCTGATAATATCCTGAAGCGGCTGATTGCTCTCCTGGATTATTTTCTTGAGCTCGTGCAGCCGGTACGCAGTCGTGACAGTACGTGCAAGAATGGTCGATAGCGCGCCAACAGCCTCTTTTTCATTACTGTCCAGCAACGTTGCGTCGTTAAGGTTGGAGCTGAGATCCTTAAGTGATTTGTCGTATGGCTTGATGTCGCCCTTAGCAAGCCCGTTGAGCGCCTGCATGTAATCTGTCATTGTTTGCTGGAGTAAATCCAGACTTGCTCGCTGCGCCTCGCGGCGCGTCTTCTGCGCTTCCAGCTCGCCATGGAATTTCTCCGGCTGGTATTGCTTGCGTCTGTCGAGTGCTTCTATATAGTTCCTTGTAAGCGCATCATAGCTGGCAGCATTCGCGGAAACCGAGGCAAATGCTTTTATCTCCTTGAAACTGGCACATCCGGACACAGCCGTCGCAAAAAAAACCAAGGCTAATGTCCACGCGAAGCTCCGGGCTATATGAAGGGATCGGGTCATTTGTTATACCTGTAGCGACTCCCCGCGTAATCACCATGTGTTATTCCAGTTTTTAATGATAGTAAAAATCCCGCACTCATGAGACTAATTCGGTTGGCGCCCATTGCTCTGGCGATAAGCTTCGGCATTACCGTTTCCGTCCATGCCGCTGGCGGCTCCGTCGGCTTCGGCCTGAGCTATATAGGCCAGCAGATCGTGCCAAGCAAGACCAAGTTCAACGGTACCACTGTCGGGGGCTTGTCTTCGCTGGACTATAACCCTGCCACAGGCCGCTATCTGGCAATCAGCGATGACCGTAGCAAAACCAGTCCCGCGCGCTTCTACGAGTTATCCCTGGACTTGTCTCAATTCCAGCCCTCTGCCGCACCGGGTATGAAGGGTGTGACTTTCCATGCCGTGATGACGATTCAACGGCCAGATGGCGGCGCTTTCAAGAGAAATTCGATTGACCCGGAAGGGATGCGTTTCGATTCGATCCGCAATAAAATCTATTGGTGTGACGAAGGTCAGCGCAGCATTTCTGCCTTCCGGAACCCTGCAGTGCGCGAAATGAATCCGGATGGCAGCCACAGCCGTGAATTCAGCGTACCCCCGCGCTACTATCCGCGCGGCTCCAATATGGGGATATTCCCAGGCGATAAAGGCATATACAACAACCTGGGATTCGAGAGTCTCGCGATCTCGATTGACGGCGACACTTTATATACAGCCACTGAAAATGGTCTGGCTCAGGAGTCGCCTCCTGCCACTATCCTCACCGGTTCCCGCGCGCGCATTCTATCCTTCGACATTGCCAGCGGAAAATCAGGCGCAGAATATATATACCAGGTTGAACCGGTTGCTTTCATTACTACATCCCTCGGAGGTTTCGCCACCAACGGGCTGACAGGTTTTATCGCCATTGGAGACCGCCAGTTCATCACTATAGAGCGCGCCTTTTCTCTGGGTGCAGTCGCACCTGGCGGCTCAACCGGGTTTAACGTCCAGTTGTATTACGCGGACGCCCGTGGCGCGACCGATATTTCAGAAATCAAATCGATTGTGGGTCAAAGCATTCAGCCCGTAACAAAGACACTCTTGCTTGATTTATCGGAAGTGAAAAATACGGATGGGTCCAGGTTGGCGGTCGGCAATATCGAAGGCATCACCCTGGGGCCAAGGTTTAACAGCAAACACACCATTGTCCTGGTCGCCGACAACAACTTCAGCAAGAACCAGTTGACCCAATTCATCGCATTGGAAATCAACCAGGATTGATTTGATATTTATAATTACGTCGCAAAGTGCTTTGCCTGGCATGGCTCGGCCAGCATTTACTTATAACCCTATCTCGTCCCGTTCCGCCCAGGCCGGCGCCGTCACAATCAGAATATCGCAAAAGCATTGCTCCATTACGTGCCGCGAAGCACTTCCAAGCAGCAGTTCCTCGAAACGGGATTTTCCATGCTTTCCCACTACGATCAGATCCGGTTTCATTGACTTGGCGTAATCGCAAATGGCATGTCCGGGATGACCGAATTTGACTACGCGGGAAAATGAACGGCGCCCTGCCTGAAGATCATCTACAAACTGATTTAATTCACGCCGGGCGTCCTCACCCGCTTTAACATGATATTCGTGAATGATGTCATGAGCGACGTTGACGTACTGCATTTGCTCTTCCACTACGACATCAAATACGTGTAGAAAAGTTATGTGCGCATCGGGCGCCAGGTCGAGGGCCATGTGTGCAGCCCGCCGGGAATTTTCCGAAAAATCGACCGGAACCAATACCTGTCGATAGGCTTTTGCGGTCTGGTTCTTTACCAATAACACCGGACTTTTGCTCATGCGCGCCAATTTATCGGCGGTGTTACCGAGAAAAAGGTCCGTGAAGAAGTTACCCCCGTGCGCGCCTATAACCGTTAATTCGGCACCTAGTTCATCCGCTCTGGCAACAATTTCTGGCACAGGCTGCCCAAACCTGACGTTGTTTGTACAGTGGATACCATAATTGTCCTGCAACTGCCCTGAAATCAGCCGCAATTCACGCATGGCGCGGTCAGTCAGAACGGTTTCCGCTGCTGTCGCAGTACTCTTGAGAACAAGTCCCAGCGCATCGGGTAACCCCGCTTCCTTCACCGTCAGCAACTCGACTATATTGCACTTCAGGCTGGCGCATAACATGGCGGCGCGTATCCCCGCGCGATGGGAAAATTCGGAAAGATCAGTTGCCACCAGAATGGTTTTAATAGTTGACACGCCGTCCTCTCCACAGGCTCAGAAAAAATCGGTATTGCCCAGCTCGAAAGCCTGTCAACCGTTGCAATGACGCAAAGGAGCAGGCAGGCTCAATGCGGATACTGCCGAATATGGCCGATTAGAAGTGGATAGGCGTAATTTCCCAAGCCATCCTTCCTGTCATCCCGATTGAGGGGTTTGTCCTGGCATAGAAACTGGAAAGGCGAGCATATCAAGCTACTGGATGCCATCGCAAGGATTCTTACAGGATTCTTATGCCGACTGACTGGCCGACCGGCTGATCGACGGCTCCCACACGCCAACTCAACCGTGATCTGGATTGACGCCTGCAACCGCTATCTGAAGGGAAAGAGCAGCAGTAATCGGCAGTTAGAGGAGTTTGTTCAATCTCTACCTTCGCTTTTTCGGTCGATAACGCCTGGGATATCCTGGGTAGGCCGGCCAAAGCGGCCTTTGAGGTCATCAACGCCCGATTGCGGCTGGGCGAACTGTTTCAGGTCTGCACGGAGCTTGCGTTTTTCCGCGCTGTTTATTCTCATATTCTTGTCCCGCTTTTCCACCAGTCCGGGAACTGCTTCACCGTCTCGGCTGAATGACCAGCCGAGCATGGGCTCGCCCAAAGGGAGATTATCGCCTGGTTTTCCCTCAGAACCCGTATTCCACACGTGCCACGTCTTGCCATAGCTATTAATTTTTTGTTTCATCAACGCTTTTTCCGCCACGTCCGGGATGCCGGGTGCAACAAGTTGTCCAGAGAGAATTTCACCGTTATGGGGATGCCAATGTTTTTTCTCCTCTTCAGGCAAGGCAGTAAAGACTTTTTCGGAAATAATATATTCGATGCCATTCAGATTCGCATTCTTTGTATTGCTGTCGAACAGCACGCACTGCGCAAAATCTTCGTTAACCTGATGGCAATAATGATGAGCCTCCATCTGGTCTTCCGGCGAATCCTTCATAGGGTGAAAACCTACCAGATAAATGTCGAATGGTTTCAATGGAGAACTGCTCTGCAGGAGTTTTGCACCCGCTTCGAGCATTTTCGTTTTGGGCGTTTTTGCGTCGCCCGCGGGAGCAGTGGCTGGTTGCATGCCTTCCTGTGCAAAGCCGGGCAATATCCACCCGGAGGCAAACGCCGCTAACATGACCATATAAAAAACACCCTGAAAGTTTTCGCGCCGTATACTCATTATTGCCTCCCGGATTTACACCTTAAGTTGTATTGTGGAAGACGCCATCGCTCTCGTAAGTACGTCAACGCACAAAAGTGTCAACGATCTTTTCGCGGTATCGCAAGTAAGCTTAAGTCATATAAGTTGATGCTCGCCGGGCGATCAACAGGCTCTATTGCGCGTAGGGAAGAGTTTGGGGATACTTGAACTATGAAAAAACTCTGCTCGGCCACAAATCTCATCGAAGCTCAAATCATGCTTGATCTTCTTGGGCACGCGAACATACCTGCCCGCCTGTTTAACGAGCACGCGCAAGGCGGCCTTGGAGATATCCCTTTTACCCATGCTTATCCCGAGGTGTGGGTAATCCGCGATGGCGATTTTGAACGCGGCCAAGCGATAGTAAGAAATTTTGAAAAGGCGCCGGTTGAAAATCGTGTCGTATTCTGCCGTTCGTGCGGCGAGGAGAATCCACGCAATTTTCAGTTATGCTGGCATTGCGGTGCAGGGCTTGAGAGCGTGTTATTGAATGCAGGGCATCGCTAGGGAGTGTCTGCAATGGCTCCGGTTGCGGAGGAATTTGTCCGCAGGCTCCCTAATGTCACCTATATTGGAAGTGACCGTTGGCTCTTCAACGCACGACAGGAGTTCATGATGAACAAACGCTTGCTCGGCCGTACGGGTCTGGAAATCGCACCGCTGGTATTTGGCGGCAACGTGTTTGGCTGGACTGTAGATCAACAAACATCTTTCGCGCTGCTTGACCGTTTCGTCGACGCGGGCCTCAATGCCATCGACACCGCTGATGCCTACTCCACGTGGGTGCCGGGCAACCAGGGCGGTGAATCGGAAACGATAATAGGCAACTGGTTGAAAATCTCACCAGCCCGCCGCGAGAAAACCATCATCATCACCAAGGTGGGCTCAAAGCTTGCGGAAGATAAGCAGGGCTTGTCGGCCAAATACATCATGACGGCGGTTGAAGATTCTTTGCGCCGACTGCAAACGGATTACATCGATCTTTACCTGAGCCACAAACCGGACACCGAAACGCCGATCGAGGAAACATTGCGTGCTTACGACAAACTCATCCAGCAAGGCAAGGTAAAAGCGATTGGCGCGTCCAACTACAGCGCGAACCAGTTGCGCGAGGCGTTAACGGTTGCATCCGATAAGGAGCTCACGCGCTATGAAGTTCTGGAGCCCGAATACAACCTGTACGACCGCAGTGGCTACGAAAGGGAACTGCGTGATTTGTGTATCGAGGAAGACTTGGGAGTTATCACTTATTACAGTCTGGCATCGGGCTTCCTGTCCGGTAAATATCGTTCCGGAGGATGATCTGGGGAAAAGTGTCCGAGGTTCAGGCGCAAGCAAATATCTCAATGATCGCGGCTTTCGCATTCTGGATGCACTCGATAGCGTGGCAAAGGCTCATAACGCAGCGCCGGCCGAGGTGGCGTTGGCATGGTTGATAGCCCGCGAAGGCGTTACCGCACCGATTGCCAGTGCAACGAATATTCAGCAGCTAGAAAGTCTTATCCGGGCTGTGCACCTCACCCTCTCTGCTTCGGATATTGAAATGTTGACTGCAGCAAGCGACTAGAAGCCACAAGGGTATTTTAAGCGGTGAGGCATGGCCCAACGGTATCGCTAAGCATAGCACGCACTAAAAAGTATAACTCGCGTTCAAACCCACCATCACGTTTCGCCCTGGCGCCGGTTCATAAAAACGGCCGTTGCCTTCATTTACGATAACCGATCCCACATATCGGGTACCGGTTACGTTGTCTACACGCACGAATTCGCTGAACTTCCAGCGCCCCATCTGATGAGAATAAACGAGCCGGACATTGGCCATGGCATACTGTTCGGCGGCCTCGGCATTGACATCGTTGACGAAAATCTTGTCGCGATAGATCGCTTCCACTACCGCCGAAAAACCTGGCAACCCGCGCCGCCACGCAATTTCTCCATAGGCGGTGTTGCGTGGCACGCCTGGAAGAAAATTGCCTGCCGCGACAGTCACCGGGGGTAGAGTCGGCCTTGGACTGTAGGTGAAGGAATCCTGAAATTTGGCGTCGAGATAGGTGTAAGACAAATAGGCGGAAAGGTCAGCATTAAAACGATGGTCAGCTGAAAGTTCTACTCCGCGACGTCTGGTGTCGGCTGCGTTCTGAAATGTGGCTCGGCCTCCGGAATTGGTGGCAGGCAGGATTTCACCGGTAACATGGGTCTCGAAAAGCGCCAGGTTCACACGCGTATTATCTGTGGCCAGCCACTTGACTCCTGCTTCGACATTGCGGCTCTTGCTCGGCCGAAGTTCGAAATTGAGGCCCGATGCGCCATCGGGCCTGTAGGCAAATTCGGTAAATGTAGGTGTCTCAAAACCCGTTCCCCCGCTGACGTACAGATTGAGTGTGGGCGTTGCCCTGTACAACAGCCCCAGTACCGGGAGTACATTGCGGAAGGTCATACTGCCGCTATCATCGCCGTTGCCCGTACGAATAAAGAAATCTTCTGATTTGAATTTCACTTCCGTATGGCGCACCCCGGCAGAGAGTGACCAGGATGGCGTGAATTTCCACTCGGCCTGCGCATACTGACTGAAACTGGTGACTGTATCATTCTCGTTGCGGCGCAGATTGCCGCGCACGCCCAATGTTGTGCCGGAAAAATTCTCGAATCCCTTGCGCCGCTCCCTGGATATCTCATAATCGATACCCGCACTCAGCGTCAGCGGCCGCGAATCGCCGCTGCGATGCGTCCATCGCAAGCCCAGCCCGCCGAATTCTCGATCCAGATCAACCACGCCCCCGGAGCTGGTAACCGGAATTTGCGCCGCGAGCGGTACGGCAAGAAACTGCTCGATCCGCCGCGTTCCCCCATACCCGATCAGCTTGATGGTGTTGGCGGTGGAAAATATATATTCATAAACGAGACCACCCTGCGTATTGTCGATGCTCTTGCGAGTGTTGAAGGTGGTAGCGCTTGCATCCGCCTGACGAGGATTCGCGATAACCTGAGCGCGGGTCAGGCCGAGCGGGTCCTGTGTATTGCCTTGGTGCAGATCGTTGACTATCAACGTAAGTCTGGAGCCGTTATCAAATTGGTAAGTCAGCTTTGCATTCGCCTGATAGCGGGTGGCTGCGCTATGCTCGCGGTAGCCGTCTGTCTGAAAACGGGAAACATCGAATACGTAATTGAACGGCCCTGCCGTTCGGCGTGCTCCATCCGCACCGCCTGTTCCGCCCAGCGAACCTCCCAGCTTGACTTCACCCCGAATCGTGCCATAGCTGCCCCCGAGCACAGAGCCGGATAGCGTTGTTGCCGCGGGGCCATCCTCGGTGAATGACTGTATCACCCCGCCTGAGGCATTGCCATAGATAGCGGAGAAGGGGCCGCGTAATACTTCGATGCGTTTCGTCGAACCAAGATTGATGTTGGCTGCCTGGCCCTGCCCGTCCGGCATGCTGGCGGGAATGTCGTCGACGATGATGCGTATGCCGCGAATGCCAAACGTGGAGCGTGCGCCAAAGCCACGGCTCGATACCTGTAAATCTTGTGCGTAATTTTGCCGGTTTTGGATGACCAGGCCGGGAACGCGAGATAGTGCCTCGGAGAGATTGACTCGCGGCTGCGCTTCCTGGATAACCAGCGCTTCCACCACATCGACAGACATGGGCAATGAAAAACTCGATTGTTCAATGCGGGTGCCGCTAATGACAACAGGATCAAGGATCGGCAGAACGCTTGCCGAGGATGTGTCTGGCTGAGCGGCAGATGGAGCGGTCAACCGGGCGCCCGGCTGTGCAGAGGAGTAGCCAGACGCCGAAACCAGGATAGATAGGAGAACGACAACGGCAACCCGTAGCGGGGACGGCGTTTTCATGTCTTTTGCTTTTCACGCCGATACATCACGGAATGATAGCTGTACTGTCACACATCTATCAACCTGCGCTGCCTCGTACCGGCGCCGGGTGATCGAGATATAACCAGCGCCGCTGAATATAACCTTATATAACCTTAATCCCAAAGTCTTTACAGCCAATCACAGTTAAGATAGGATCGAGTCTCATTCGCATATGGAGACAAGACCATGACAATCCCGGCGCTCAACGATACCCAAACCGCTGAAGCTCATACAGACGCATTGAAAGCCCTTGTCACCGCCCTGGGCTGGCAAATTGATCCCGTACGTCTCCATGCGGATCTTCAGGCTATTGCCAACGTCACCAGAAGAAGCGGCCACGGCGCATCAGCGGGACTTATAGACGAGCTTGCGCACACCGTCGAGGTCAGGCTGCTTACAACAAAGGCAACCATCGAGCGCACGGCAGTGCCTTTTGGCTGACATCGCCTTCTCTGTTTAACAGTAATCGGGCTGGCGTAAACAGCCGAAGGCCCCGATACATAAGGGCATAGGCTGCAAACAGTCTATTTTTTTGCCGGCGTAATAGTAGATACCCGCGCTTATTCGCCCCCTCTTATTCACCCAACGAGGCGGGTGAATAAGAGCGCGCAGGGTACGAATACTAAAACTGACTGGGGCTGCTGGTCTACACCCCTCGCGGTATCGACGGGCTACCCAGTCATGCCCTGATTAATATCCTGGGCTACCCGGCATGGTCCCGGCAGGAGGAGCCAGAGAAGGGGAAGAAGGTGAACTTTGCTCTACCTTTTTCTTTGCAGCGGTAACCTCTTTATTCATCTTTTCTACCGCCTCGTTTATTCTCGCCTGCTCTTGTGTTGCAGCCTGGTTAATGGCTGAGCTGTCTGCATTGGCTTCTTTCACCGTACAATCATGGTAAGTTTGTATTTGTTTCTGCCAATCGTTTAACTTGCCGATGCTCTGGTTGAAAGCCTCGGCGCTACTTGAGTCGATAACCGGTGCTTCAGGCATGGTTCCGCATCCACTAGCCGACCAACTGCCGTCTTTCAGAACGCCAGCATTTGCCGAGAATGTGGTAGCGAGCGCAGCAGAAGCGGCAAGAAGAATGATTCCTTTCATAAGGTATTGCCTCCGTTTATGGGAATATTGTTGGCTAAACAGTATCAGAAGATGCCGCAGCAGAAATGTAGCAAGCTATAGACGTACCGATCAAGCACTGAAGGAATGTCCGCCACCAATATATATACGCTAACATAGCTGGTTTACAACAGCTACATTTCCCAAAGCGTGTCTACATTCAGCACCTCGGCTGGCCTTTTGCAAAGCGGCTTTACATGGCGCAACCTGCTGGCGAAATCCGTACTGCTCTTTTTCGGCATCGCCTTATGGCACAAGGGATTGAGCTTTTACGGCTACTACCTCCTGCCATTGGCCTGGATCCTGGACGGAGGTTTGCGGCGGTTCAGGCAGATAATGAATGAGCCGCTGGTTGTCGCCCTGCTTGTTTTGTGCTTTGTCCTTGCCTTGGGAATTCTCTGGAGCGAAGATCCTAAGCTTGGATTCAAGGTCTGGCGGAGATACTTCGCATTCCTGGTTTTTATCCCTTATTTATCCCTGTTGAATAAAGAGCGATTACCGTGGGCAATTTGCGGTTTGCTCACTGGTTATTTTGGCGCTCTGATAATGGGCGTTTATCAGTGGAAAATCTTGGGAGTACAAGGTATTCCGCCTCTCGGAATGCCTTACCTGCATTTCTCCTCAATGCTTGGGATCGGAGTCATACTGGCCCTTTATTTTTCTGGCACAAGCGAAAACCGAAAACAAAATTACTCTTATGGCTACTAGTAGTTTTTTTACTGTTTATTCAGTTTAATCAGAATGCTCGTGGAATTCTTATTGCCACGCTTTTTTCATCCACGCTTTTACTTTTGCTGCTTCATAAAAAAGAAATCAGAACACTTTTCGCCGTTATGGTGTCGCTAACCATCGTGATTGGGGTATTTGGATACAATAGCACTAGCTTTCATGAAAGGCTGGCGCAAGCCGAGCGCGACATAGAATTGTCTAAGCTAGGACGGTACGACACCAGTCTGGGATATCGTCTTGCCCTGTGGGATGTAGGCGTGCACGGGATTGCGGAACGCCCATTTTTAGGTCACGGTACGGGTATGGCGGCACGCTATTTCGATAAAACTATCGAGACCTACAAGGGCGGCCTCTACAAGGAGTTGCACAGACTTTTCGCCAACTTACCATTACCACAACGACTGGATTGAAATCGGAATGCATATCGGCATGCTCGGCTTCGCAGCTTATGCTTTCTTGTTATGGAGCTGGTTTCAAACCTTCAAAGCACATCAGTTAGCAATCTTGGGAGCTGCATTAGTCTGTTTTATTTTTCTCTCGGGCCTGACCGACAATCTTGTTTTTTTCCGGCAAACGTTTTATCTGCTCCTTGTCGTTACTGCCATCGGCATAAGTTGGCATAAAGCATATAAAACAGTAATTCGGGAAACAGAAACGTGTTGTACAGCTACCTGATGCGAGTATGTTTCATATCTCATACGGCAGGTAGAGGCGGGGCCGAATTGGCCATGCTCGAGTTGTTACAGGGATTGATTGCCGAAGGCGTCGACTGTCGAGTTCTTGTTCCAAAGAAGGGACCAATATTAGCAGCGCTCGATCGCCTGCACGTCGAATGGAAAATAATTCACTACCCTCGCTGGATGGTTGGTTCCCGTCATCGGTGGATGTCTAGCCGTATTACACGAACAGCTAAAGCAGTGTTACTAGCGATTCCGATGGCGCGCACTATTATAAAGTGGCAGTGCGATATCGTGATTTCCAATACCATAGCCATTGGTGCTGGCGCCTTGGCGGCACGCTTAGCACGTCTCCCGCATGTCTGGCATTTGCACGAATTCGGATTTCGCGATCCTAATCTGCTGTTCGATCTAGGGAAACATCGAACAACTCGCTTGATAAATCGCCTTTCCGCCGTTTTTATAGCCAACTCCGACGCGGTGTTTAAGGATTACGCGCAGCATATTAGCCAGCACAGGATGCGTAAAATCTATCAAGCGGTGACACTACGCGATGAGCTTGAGAATGTAGAACGAGATCCCGGCACCAACCCACTTTTCAAATGTGTAATAGTCGGCTCTCTCCATGTTGCAAAAGGTCAGGATGACGCCATTCGTGCGCTGGCCGAATTAATGCGTCGGGGAATCGATGTTGAGCTCCTTCTCGTAGGAGATGGTAGTAGGCGGTTCCGCGAAACACTGCATCAGCAAGTAAAAAGCCTTGAGTTGGAACAGAGCGTAAGATTTATCGGATACGTGGAGAATCCGGCGCAATTTATTCGAATAGCCGATGTCATGCTAGTGTGTTCCCGCTGGGAAGCTTTTGGGCGAGCAACAGTAGAAGCGATGCTTGCGGGAAAGCCAGTTATTGGCACTGCAGATAGCGGGGGAACGGCCGAATTGATCCAAGATGGAAGAACAGGTCTACTGTACGAAACTGGTAATCATATTGAACTTGCCGATAAAATACAGTATCTATATGAGAACCTAGAGGAAAGATCAAGGCTAGGAGCCGCCGCCCGTATCTGGGCAGCCGGCCGCTTTACTCAAGAGCGTTATGCTAAGGAAGTGCTTGGCCTTTTGAGAGAAGTATTGACGAACGAAGAAAAAATATAATTTCGTCACGTTTCTAAGCAGTCTTGAGTATTAAATATACTTTTTGACAGCTTTTGGGTCAGTACCGTCATCACGAACAGATGTGCCCATCAGCTTGCTCTTCCCACTTTTAGGACTCGCTACCAAATTCAAGGTTTAGCAGATTGTTCTGATATACCAGATGCACTTGGGATTAATTAATCCCTTCGCTGCTTCCCGTTATCTTGTTATATATCTTTATTCTGTATCTGTATCCAGAGTCGTTACTGTTACTAACGCGCCACGCAATCAGCGCGGCGGAGTACCTTAAGAGCGACTCGTCCTGCAGACAAACATTTCTCATCGTGCCGACCAGCCTCAAGCTGAGCCATCCAATCGATGAGTAATTCTAGCTAGACGGCATTACTTTTGACTGTACGGACTTGTATTAACCCAAGAGATGTTGATAAAACCTTTCGGAACCTTTCATGGCATTCAAATTTTTAATCATTATTGCAACCGCGATAGGGATCCTTGTATATGGAATTATGGCGCCCGAGCACAACTGGGACATGGTTGCGTATGTGGCCACTGCATATCATAAGGACGGTTATAGAGGTTCCGATCTAACGCGGGAAACGTATGGGGAAATAAAAAAGCAGGTGAGTAATAAAGTATTTTCGAAACTAGTAACAGGGGAGTATCGAGAAACGGTATTTAGAGACCCCTCTTCTTTGGAGCAACAAATCCCATTCTATTCAATTAGATTTGGATATATCGAATTAATCCGATTGTTTAAACATTTTGGCTTGAGTTACACGAAAGCAACGTACGTGATCAGCGCGATCTTCGCTTCGTTGTCTGTCCTAGTACTAGGCTTAATTATTTTAGAAACTACTGTTCCCATTGGAATACTACCGTTTGTTGTTGGGCTAACCGGATACGAAGAAATAGCGAGGCTTTCCACGCCCGACGCAATGGCTTGTTTTTTCTCACTTATGGCAATATATAGTTTAATTAGAAAACGAAAATTGGTTTTTGTTTTGGCGGCCATCCTTCCGTTGATTAGGACCGATTTCATATTGCTTTCAGGGCTTTTAATGATATTCACGTATCGTCAAGGAGACAGGTTTATTTCATTATTTTCAGTTTTGGGTGCTGCTGCTATTTATATTGCAATTAACAGTGTGAGTGGAAACTATGGTTACCTTACGCTTTTTAACTTCACTTTTATCGGCTCGCTTAACCCATACCCGGCAAGTATCGTTTTTTCTAATCTGCCCGGAGACTACTTAATGCCTTATGCATTATTGTTGCGTAGTTTAATTTCACATCCTCACATCGTGGTTTACGCACTAGCTATTTATTTGTTCTGGCTAAACCGAGATCAGGTTAGGGGGTGCAAGGCGGAATTTTACTGTTTTTTTAGCCTGCCGTTTGTTTTTACTGCCGCACATATGCTTCTATTTCCCACAAGTCATTTCCGGTTTTTCGTTTTTTCCGCTTCCTTAATTTTCATTTGGAGTTTAATAGTCATAACCCGATTAAAAGCGCTGGATCGAGCAGTGAAATTGGGGCATGGACGGAATACTTCCACTCACTAGCCCAACAATCGATATGAATGCGGGTTATATTGTTTGTTATGACACTGATTGTCTCGGAATGAGAACCCTGAGGTTAAATCAAGGTTAGGTGAGGCTGCCCGTATTTGGGCAGTGAGTCGCTGTACTCAAGAACGTCAGGCTAAGGAAGTGCTTGATCTACTGATCGGAGTGTTGACGAGGGAAAAAATTTTGTGGCAAATTCCTTCAGATCGATATCTTCTTCCCTTCCATTCTCAAATCTAAATTTCCACACATTTTGCTGCCGACTCTTGGACGCTTCATTTGCATTGGATCATCTCACAGACTCATACCTCCTTTTCTCAGAATCGCTCTCGCTCCTTTTACGTCCCCACTTAGCAACAAATGCAACGCATCAGGTATTCGTTTTTTCTTTGCCGCATAGGCTTGGCTCATCCATGGGGCCATCTCTTCCAGAAGGCCATACTTCCTGTAGATGCTTGCCATCCGCGTAAGCTCATCCGGATCTTCCAGGAGATTACCGATCAACATGCGCTTGCCGATCATCTCGTCGGATGACGTTGACGGCTGCGCTTGCGCTACCGGCTTGTCCATGCTGGCAAGACCCGGAGCCCTTGTGTCCACCACCATAGGCGTTTGCGCGGATATATCGCTCAGCCCAGGGGTTAACCGAACAGGCTGGGCTTGCGGGTTATATTGACCGGGGCGCTGCCCGGCATCCTGCCAACGGGCGACTATCTCATCATTGGCGGCCCGCAGCCGGGCGCGCTTCTCTTTGTTGTAATCAATCTCATCCATTTTCGCCTGATGAAATTCTGCATCCCGTTCATCGGCTTTTGCCTTCCTGCCGACATATTGCTGTCGTAAACCCATTTCCTGTCCGGCACGCAGCCCTTCTGCGAGCCCTCCCGCAAATGCGCCGAGCCCGCTGAATCCCTTAGCCATGCTCAATCTCCTCATTTTTCTTGTCGGTACGCTTCAACATAGCCAGACTCCCGCTATTGATTCGATGGATAAAATCCTCTCCCACCAACTCCACCGCTTTCTTGTTCAGCACTGCTTCGCCATTGGATAAGCGGATTGGCTGGGTACCTTCGATGGTTCCGCGGATAGAATCGCTCGTGCCGGTGCCAGGGCCTTCTATCATGCCGCCTTCCGTGTAGCCCTTCCGTTTAAGAAAAGACAAGCCGCAGTCACAACGGCCGGGCTGGAATCTATAAATACTGCTGTCCTTGATGACGCCGCCTTCGCGCAGCCCCGGGCCCATCAGGTAAGCCCCGCCCAGCGTCCCAGCCAGACTTCCCAATCCGCTAAGCGCCGCCGCCTGGTTTTGCTGTTGTTGCTGCCAGGCGCCAAGCTGCCCCTGGTACTGATTCAGCATCATGTTGCCGGCAGAGTTATTTGACGTGAGAGCCCCGCCGAACCAGTTCTGTGCCGCATTCATCCCGGCATTATGCAATCCCGCTTTGGTGGCGAGATTCCCTGTGGCTGAGTTACCGGCATTTAACGCCGCCGCATCGGTTGCTATTCCGGTGGTGGGCATATTGCGCCCGAATTGCGCCGCGCCTTGCCGCATCGCCATGCCCTGCAGTTCTGTATCCCAGCGGGCCTTGTTCATGGCGCCTGCCGTATCTTTGGCAAGCCCCAGGTTAACCTCCTGGGCCAAAGCCTGAAATCTGCCTGAATTCGGGTTGACGCCCATGCGGGCCATCGCACGCTGGTTCGATTCCAGTGCGCCTTGATACCCTCGTGCAACGGCGCCTCCCGCTTCCGCCGCCATCCGGTCTTTTCGCTCCGGCGAGTCAAACTCGCTGGCGTCCTTGACAATACGCTCTTCAACCGGCGCAAACAGATCACGATAAATCTGCCATTGTGACTCCGCCCGGGCGGCATTCGCTTCGCCGGATGCGATTTGCTGGTCGATGACCTTTTGAATCAGCGGGTCCTGTACCCGGGCTCGGTCCTTTTCCCATTCCAGTTGTTGTTTCGCTACGTCAAGCTGCTGCTGCCCGATGTCGGCATTCTGCTTTGCTGCCTGGCCGATCAGCGGATCGGGTTTAGGCGGTTTCGAGCTGCACATTTTCTGTCTCCAATATTTTGGTTAATCCGTTTTCAACATGACGATAACCAAGCAACCGGAAGAACCGGCAGGCCTTGTTTACCGTCTTCACGGTAATATTGATTTCCGTTGCGCCCAGTAAGCGCATCGCATTCTCGACGTAGGCAACGAAACGGCTCGCCACCCTCCCCTTGCGGGCTTCAGGCAACAGGTAGAGCGTGTCTTCCGTTGCAATGATGGTTTGCGTATGCGTACTTTTATCAAGATACATGGCGCAGTTACCCAGCAACTTGCCCTCCTTCCTCAAGGTCAAAAGAACGTAGCGCCCGGCCCGCTCATAACGGAAAAATGTTTCATAGTCAGGGTCGAAAGGCAGGTCATGGCGGTGCACTTCTGTTTCGTTCCAATGCGCTTGGTGCAACGGCTTTATTTCGTCCGCGATGTCTCCGATGCGCTCGATGGCGAATGTAAAGCCTTCATAGTGTTCAGGCTTGATCTGCTCAATAGTGCTTGCCTGTACCAGAGTTTCGAGCCGCCCCGCCGCGACGCAGAGATCGGCAGCCAGTTCCGGCGATAAGGGCAAGCCAATGTTTGCCTTGAGCAAGGCGATCAGTTCGGTATTCAATTAGCTATCCATTCTGGTGATGAGTTGTTCGAGCGAATCGCGCACGGTATTTGTGTAGCGATAAAGCGCTTCGCACTCTGCCCTGGTGGGTGTAGCGGAAAACGTCAACGTCTGCAATTTGGGTACTGCTATCCTGTTTCCCCGCCGTCCAATCAATATCTCGATCATGGTTTTGAGCCATTCCGGTGTTCCAGGCGGTATACCTGGTTTCTTGATGCGAAGCGCTTCGACAATGCCGGAAACCAGCGCCGCTTCAACCACAATGGCATTGCTGATCGTACTGATGCTGGCTTTATTAACTGGCTGACGCGGCGGCAACAAGAATATATGTCTGAGCGATAGGTCCGTTTTCGGCAGTGTTGGCTTGTATGGATGGCGCCCCTGCCAGGCTGCCTCTGCCGACATGCAGAGCGCCGGTGCTGCTTGTGTTCTCCTGGACGGGCGCTGCGGCAACAAGACTATGTGCCTGGGTTATCGCAAGCAGGGAGAATGCGCTTTCTTGTGCTGGTCCTGCGACAAGCAACATATGAGCACTGCGTTACCTCGCGCCGTGGCAGAGGTGTTCATCTGAGCTTCCGGCGGGGCAACAAGGGAAAGCGTAGCGGTAATAGCGCCAGTGCTCGATGCATTGAGCTGAGAACTCGATGCAATAGCGAGAATCTGATCTTGAGTGATCGCCTCCACATTGCTCACGCCAGCCTGGACGGATGGCAACCCAACCAGAGCATGATGCTGAGCGATTGCCGCCGCGTTGCCTTCATTTGGCTGAGTTGAGGTTGCGCCTGCTAAATGATGGGCTATCCCTCCGCTGCTGCTTGCCCAAAGCCTTCTTGTTCGGCTCTTTAATAGCTGCGACGGATTTTCATGGAATGCTCTTGATTCCGCGTCGCCCCACACTGCACTGGTATATCCCGCTATAAGTATTGTCCCCCCAAAGTCCCATAGGGTTCCGCCAACATAACGGCCAAGATTGAAATTCTTGTTTCCGGATCCCCATGCCGCAGGGGCTCCAGACCAGGTTAATCCCGTCTGTTTTCCGTCCAGAAAAACTTTACATGTTTCAGCCGTGCCGCCGGATGCGAAAACAATGCTCCGGTTTTTAGTGTTGAACCATGAAGGCAGTGAGCCGGAACTGGGACTGTTTGAGCCGACAGAACTTAGATCCGGATAAATCTGGTGCCCGGCAACATTGGGAGATGACGTACCGAAGGGCACATGGCCATGAGTATCAGCCGCACCTACAGTCGGGCACCACATGAAGAAGGTGCCGACATTGCTGGTTAATCTCGGGATAGCCGGTATAGCCATAATAGCCGCCACGTACCGTCAAACGAATATATTTTGCCTCTTTGCCCTGTTGTAATTGCGACATTGCCGCCTGGCGCCCAGAACCGGCCGGTTGCAAGATCAACAGGCCCTGCAGCCGGGTTCAGCAGCAGGCGCACGCCTTTGGCAAGCCCGGCATAATCAATGGGCGCGATATGCTGAGGTTGCGTTTTCGAACCGGTTTGGCAGGATTATTACGGACATGTTTCAGGTGTTTCAGGCGGAGACGCCGGTAATATCCGCCATGTAAATATTCCCCGAACTCAGCGGCACGCCCATATCATTTTTTACGACCAGCTTGAGGTAGCGAGTGATAGGCAGACCTTGCAGGCTGAAGAATTTCCGGTGCGTGTTGGTATCATTGCAAGGCAAAGTGCCGATCCAATGCAGGTCCGCTTCTTCGGTTGCAGTTGTGCCGCTTTCCGGTCCGCTGCCGAAATTGATATTGTCCAGCGACAGCTTGGCGAAAAGGATGAGCTGCCGATTGCCGCCTGGGATTCCGTTCGGATCGCATTCCACTTCGAAAGTAACGTCCAAAGGGATAGCCGATCCCAGATCCATCGCTGACGAGCTTACATAGGTAGCGCTTGCCAGCGTTCCCAGATTGAGTACGGATGCGCTGCGAACGCTCTGTGTTTGTGTGAAATTCGCCATAACTTATTCCTCAAGAGTTTTTTTGCTTTGTTTAGTACGGTCCCGTTTAAACAGGCTGTGCGCTGGTATAAGTTAAAATCGGAAAGTTGACCGTATTCCCGCTGGTAACCACCTGGTCGGTGGTCTCATCCGTTACCAGCAGAACCTTGCTTGTGCTATCGGTAAAGGCGATATGCAGATCCGGAGCGGCGCCGGAACTCGGCGAAGGCGGTTCCGCTTTTGGCGGAGACGGTTAAAACACGGGCGGCGCCATCCGCGCCGGATAGCGCATAGTCGCCCGGAAACCATGGTAACTTCACAGATCGCATTGCCGGTAACTGTCGCGTAGCTGTCTCCCGCCGTGTAGGCTTTGAGCAGCAGCATGCGGACCGCGCTGTTCCTGATCGCGTTAAGACCGCCGTCTAAAACATCGGCTGACACATATTTCGCCAATTCAATACTCCTTTTCTATAATCATAAAAAAAGCCGCCTATGACGGCGGCTTGGGTGCGAATGCAACATACTCGTTATGCCTGCTTCAATCCATCCATTGTTTCTGCAAGCACTACACTGGCTACTTTCACATTACCGGATAACACAACCTCCACGTTATCGGCTTTGTAACCGCCAGGAAGCCGGAAAGCACGGGCATTCTCGACCTGCCGGGTAAATTTCAAAGCGCCATCAGCCCACAACTGAAATTGCAGCGAGTCGATAACAAGCGGTGGAATGGCTTGCATGGCATCGCCCCCGATCTCGTCTTCCCCGAGAGATGGGTCGGCCAGGCCGTCATCCACTACGCCGAAATCGATAAGTGCCTGGTTAGCCGCAAGGGCCGCATCGTAAGAACTCTTTGCCGCTGCCGACTCTGCTTCGGACATTTCAAAATCGGCATCGATCTTTGCCGCGCCATAATTAACCGGCGGCGCGCTAACGAACTTCTTGCTCTTCCACTCGTAGGTGAGCTTGGTTCCCGAATCTCCTTCCCATTCGTATATTTTTCTATCCACTGCCACGTAGAGCCTGCCTGTCGCCGGGTCTGCCCATATGCAGGTAATGCTCTGGTTTACCTTGATAAAGGATGCGATCTCGGCCTTGTCTATTACGAACATCAGCGAACTGCCCTCAACTGTATAGCCGCAGTAATAGCGGTTATCGGCGGAGGCCGCGATGAACGTGCCAGGGTTCAACTCTGCCCATTCCTTTTGAGTAAACAGATCTTTGGTAACGATGTCGCTATTTGTGCCGATGATTACCATGCCTTGCGGCGCAGGATACCCAATCCCGAACGCGAAACTTGCCACGCCGCGTTTTGCCATACAGGGCCATGCCACACTCAGCTTCTCCATGCCACCGCCCATCGTAACCGGTTCAACTCCGGTAATGGTGAATGGGTTACCTTTCGTCATCCCTACCAATGTAGTGCCGCTGACGCCGAGCGCCACGATATCCTGATCGTACGTCTGCCGGTAAGCGGCCGGCCAGGCATAGGGCTTGAAAGGCTCGGAGAATAGTATTTCGTTGCCAACGAAACCCGCTGCGATTCCATTCGCCAGAATCGTAATGCCTTTCATATCCGCTGGCGGCATATCCCAGGCGGCCGAAGGCAACACTTCGCCAAGCGCCACCGCGGAATCAGTCGCTGTATCGTTGTAGCTTGTCATTCCCGCCGGGATGGTAACCAGGTAGTGATACTCGGTTCCGGATGATGTGGTAAGCGTGCGGTAAATCCGCTTGGTCATTCCGCTGGTATTGTGTGGAGCAACCCGCTCCCATGTTCCGCCACCTGCATAGGTCTGGGTTGTCCTGAGTAATACGACAATTTTTTTCGTTGCTGAATCCACACTCGCCAGGGTGAATTTGCCGTTGAGATCGGACAGGCCTGTCACTGAGGCGAACGTGATTTCTTCCGATGCCCTCAAGCCGAACACCGTATCGAGGGTGACTTCCACCTGTCCTGAAATTGGCGTGTCCTTTACGGCGCCTGTCACTATTCCGGAATTGGGCGGCGCAATGTCCAGATTTGAAAGCGCCCAGGTATCATCCATCTTCCCGGTGGTTACCGCTGAGGCTGGTGATGGCCTGGATTCTTCCCCCCATTGCGTTACAAATGTATAAACATACGCGCGTGTCGCGGATGATCCGGTTCCGCCGCCAGGTGTAACTGTCGGCTTGCTACCCGGTGGAGCCACGCCCAGCACAAAACATCCCGAAGGGTAAGGCCCGGCGCCAGCGGTCGCGAGGTCGAAATCCGATGTGCGCGGTTCGCCATCCCCCGTGTAATAGAAGCGCCGGGATGTACTGCCAGCAACAGGCGACTGCGCCACATCCACATCTACGTTCCAGGCCAGCCACTTCTCATTACCGTCCTTCTCCATGCGAAACATTGACACGATATCTTTATCGATAACCGGGGAGAAGACCGGCAGTGGCCCATTCCTCGGGCGCAAGTCGCCCGAGGTAAGATTGCAATTAGTCGCAACCTGAGCCTGGCTGGGGCCGAGCAACTGCTTTGCCAATCTTGGCACAAGGCCGGAAAACCCGGCGATTCTAAAAGCGCTCACTTTGGCAAAACCTCAATTTCTGGATTGGGTTGCATGCTGGCCCGACTTTTTCCCCTCACATATCGCGCGCTCTTCCGCGCGCCTCTTCACCAGGCCCGGCAATACCTTTCTGCCCGGCCCGTACTTGAACGCCTCTATGCGCGCGCATGCTTCCGCATATTTTTCAGCATTGATCAAGTCGATCAGATTGGGAGATTTTCCCGGCTGGGCCTTTCGGCAGAATGTCGGAACGCCAACGCTGTAAGCCAGCCTGACAAATGCTTCATACTCATGCTGATACAGCGGTACGGTGACGCAGCGTTTCACTCCCGCTGCATAAACGCCCTCAACCTCGTCAAGCAGGCGCACCAGTGAACGCACCGGCGTGGTCCGGTCGCCCATCCTGACGCCGCCGGTTGCACCGAATCCGATGGTCGGCACATCGCCCGGCACCGGGATATAAGCCTCATCCCTGTAGCCTTCGTGCACGGCGAGCCCGACAAGGGTGGATGCCGCCAGCACCAGTACCGCCACCGCAGACCGCACTTGCGTAGTGGATGGTTTGATCATATTTCGATTCCTTCAGTTTTGCCGCCCCACTCCCGTCCGTTGTGAATGAACGTCATTTGGCATTTTCCGTAATGCAGTCAAGCTTCGCCTTTATCGTCTCTTTCAAATCTCCCGCATCCAGATTGGCGCAGGAGGAGATTTCGGATATCGTCCCGGGCGAGGGCTTGGGCTTCGGCTTGCGCACCTCCGCTTCGCTTTCCGGCAGTTCGGAATCGATGACGAGGACGGGTTGTTCGATGGACTGATCCTGCGTCGGGGAGGGTGCAAGCATGGTGCACGAGGCCAGAAACAGGGCTCCAAAAAGATATCTCATCGCTTCCTCCCATGAGCCCATTGGTCAATAATCCTGTCGAGCTTCTCGTTGAACTCTCTCATCGTTTCCCGCTGCTCGACCCTTACCGATTTAAGCTCCTCGCTCAGGCGCTCATTGGTTCTTTCCTGATACAGCTCGCCTCGTTTCAGGCTTGCAATATCGTTTTGTACGGCGTTGTATGTGGCAACGCCGGATGCGAGGAGGCCAGCTACCGCGATAATGCCGCCAAAGGATAATGTGTAGGTGGACGGTCCCCGGCGCCTCTCGACCCTTTGATTGCTATCATCATCGGTCATGATCAGGCAACGACCCACAAAAACACGACGGCCAATACGACTGCGCCCGACAATATTGCCGCAGTCCATTTCGATGCTTTCAGCTTGTCGAGTAATCCGTCGGCGCCTGCCTCGGCTAATTCATGTCGTCTTTCGATCTCTTCCTTGATGCGTTTGCGCTGGAACATGGTCATGGTCAATCCTCCAAAAAAATGTGTGTAGGTTTAGTAGTACGTTTAGTAGGATGGGTTGAGCGAAGCGCAACCTATCATTGCTCATTGCCAGACCTCCCCAGCTCGATTAAACCGGCTCCGGCTTGATGTCCGCGTGTTTGATGGGTTACGCTGCTGAAATACGGCCCTGCTAATTCCCGGGCCAATTTAATACCTGGCCAAGTAGAGAACCAGGCGGATCCGGGGCCAAAAAAAAGCGGCAAAGCCGCGTCTTGACTGAAGTGCTTGATAAATTCCGTTTCGTACTCTTATGTGTTTACCATTGAATTGCATCCAGTTGCTGTTGAGTCGGGTGATCGCCGAGTGCGGCAATCTGGTCGCACAGCTTTTGGCGCTTGCCCGTGAGCTGGCCATGCACTGGGTGCGAACAGGACAGCATTGGCGATAATCCTGTCAATCAGTTCAACCTTGCTGACACCTCGCCCGGCTGCCGCACCGTCAATCCAGGGAGTAGGCGCATTCGAATCCTGTAACCAGGCGCGCGCTTCCGCTTCCTGCTTCGGCCAACTCCTGACTTCGTCCTCCGGATAACCTTCCGTCTGTGCATCGACAGCGGACTGATAAGCGGCATTGATGCGCGCCACGCGGCTGCTTTCATCTGGCTGGCGTGGGTTGAGTTGCTGGAGTAGACGGGGCGGATGGTTGCGGTGCAGCGGCAGTCCACAGATCTATGAATGGCTGAAAGGCTGTTACGTTATCCAGCGCCGTGTTTGCGGCTTCGTCATACTCGACATGCCCGCTAGACCCGTTCCACTGTATTGCGCGTATGCCCGCAGGCAGCGCTGACAGGTCGACCAGCCTGAATATTCCGTCAATCCCGACAACGCCATCGTCTCTGATAACCGTCACTCGCATGCCTTGCCTCCACCTCGCAATAGGGCCCGCTGCGCCGTTACGAGCAGCGCCTGCTGTGTCTGCGCCCCTTGCTTGACCATTTCATTGCGGAACGACTCCGTAGCTGCCACACCTTTGCGCGATTCATTGGCCGTGTTGATCATCAGGGTTGGCATCCAGGCGATGGCGCAGCCCCAGGTGCAGTTTTCCTGACCGGTATTTGCGTCAACCCCGTGAATTTGTATGTACCACGGGCAGCGGTAGAGAGCAGGTTTCCCTCCTTCAACCTTAAGCTCTTCGCATTTTGCTCCAAGCGGACAGTCTGCTACGTGTACTTTCATCAGTCTTTGCTCGCTATGATCATGTCTATGTACTGCACCGTCAGATTAATAGCTGTGCCGGTGAAGATGTGGTTATGCGAACCGCCACCGCCAGAGCTGCCGTTTGTAGTATGGGCTATAGCTCCGCCTGCTGCTGTGCCTGCGCTTGGTACCAATCCGCCGTCCAGATGTTGGGTAAATACTAAAATTGTGGGTATGAGACGGTATCTGAGCCGAAGTTAAAGTCGTTGCACTATTCCACCCAGTAACGGCTTGCGGCCCAAAGGCGGTCGTAAACTCGACCGAGCCCCCCGAACCCCCACCCGCGCCGCTGACAATCCGCACTGCCTTGTTGTTGTGTGTCGTTACCTGGGTCCAGCCAACTGGTGCCGTCGCCTGAAAAAATGACATGACGGTGCCCTGCGGAATAAGAGCGGCAATCGCAGCGGGAATACCCAGTGTTGTTCTCGCCGCCGCCGCGTCCGTCATCGTCCAGCAGTGTCCGGATAAACGAACTCAAGCCAGACAATGCGGCGGTCCCCGCCCCGGTGAAATACGGCAGCTTGTCAGCGGATGTGGCTAATGCACCCAGTGCGATGAGATTTGCGTTCGAAAGCGATTCCTGCAAGGCAACATTGGTCACCCCGGCCACGAAATAATCCCCGGCGGCCCAGGTGCGCGGGGTAGTTCCGTCCAGTCCGCGTCCGCCTGCCGCGATGGTGAGGCTATCCGTACTGCGCGCCTCGACCTTCACGATTTCCCTGTTACCCGAAACATCCTTGAAGATGCCGTAAAAATAATCGCCAGCGCCGAGCACCGGGAAGAGAATTCCTTTCCCGGCTTCAACCGTGAAGCTTGAGCCGGTGGTTCCGCCTGGCGCGGAACTGACTATGGCTTTGCCGAAATTAGAGAACTTGAGTCCCATGCTTTACCTCTTGTTTATCTTCGGGCCATGATGGATGTTCTTAATGGAGTCCTGGTGTAGTTTTTCGCTACACGCACGCCTGCCGCCGCTGTCTTGATTGCGAATTGCTGCTGGTGATATGCAGCAAGCTGGGCATTGGTGTAGGGCTTCTTCGGTGACAGCATCAGCCGCAGCAGTGCGCCGTGAACAATCGCCTCGCGATACTCATTGAACTGCGCATCGTCTATTCCGGCGCTGGCGGGCGACGGCTTCAGCGCCACGATCATGGTTAGCGCCGCCGCAGCATCTGGCTTTGGCACCAATATGACGGAACCTGCCCCACTCAGAATGTATTGCGGGCCGCCAGTCCGGTTTCGCCAGTTTTTGGCGCTGATGCCGGTTTCGCCCCTATACGGCCCTATTTCTTCTCCATTCAGCGCCGCAAAGGTAACGGCATGCACGACTGCGCCCTCTGGCGGCGTAAAGGCATACTCCGCAGTGCCTGCCACTACTGAAATACCGGGATGCTCAGTCAGCCACGCTAGCGACTGTTCGCAAAATACAATGGCGGATTGGCGCAACGCGCTATCGATCGCGGCAGAAGCGCAGCCGGGCACGTCCGGCATTACGAGATCATAGAAATCTCTCCACAGCTTCATAATGGGACCTCCGCAGCGAACAATTGAGCGAACACCGAAGCGCGCCCGGAGTTGACATGCTCATCGTCGGTCATTTCCGCCCTGGCCGTGACATAATCCGCAACGGTCTGAACATACTCGGCGGGAAGTGGAAAAGCGTCGGCCTGTCCCTTTTCGCCATCCGGTAAATTGCCGAACTGTCCGATGAACAAATCCGGCCGCCGCTTGAGCACTTGCAACATTCCCTGGTTGGCGAATGACAGCAATGTGGCGTCTGAATATCTTGCTTTTTCCGAATCGTTGAGCGGCACGCGCGCCAGGTCGACTACCGACTGATAACTGAAAGCCATCGATTGCCCCCTTACTCCGCCATCTCGCGTTTGGAAAACAGGGCGATCACTTTATGCCGGAGTGCTTCTTCGTTCTGACGCTTGTCCAGCCGCTCGTTATAGTGACGCTCGGCATACTCGACCAGCGTTTTTTTATCCATGGCGTGAAAATCGACTACCGGGAGGGGCTCCTCCACTGCTTCAGCTTGCTCGGCGAAGCCGACAGCCTCGTCGCTTCCGTCAGATTCACCTGCAGCTTGCCAGGTGTCCGTGAAGACAAGCAGGCGTTCGGCAACCTCAACGGTCACATTCCGGACTTGGCCCGGTTCCCACCGCAGCCCAACACCGCTGATGCTGTCAGTCTTGATACAGGCGCCTATGTATTTAACTTGGGGCATTACTAAAGCTCCATAAAAAAAGCGGCCAGCTTTTCAACTGGCCGCTTCCATCCACCGCGGTTTTTACCTGATCCCTACCCCATCGCCCTTCACTATTGCCGTCACCTTGCCTGAGGCAAATGTTGCTGACGATGCGGTAAGCGTAATGATGAGGTACACCGGTTTTTCGAACCGGACAGGTTGAAACGCCAGCGAAGTGCGCCCGGCATTCCTGAGTAACGTTGTGCCTGCAGGGGCAAAATAATCATCATCCGCGATAGGGCCATCCTCCGGGTTCAAGGGCGAATAACCGACTTTGCATGCAATGGCCGGCGCGCCGCTCGAGTCCAGGTCATCGTTGACGATGTCGACGTCAGTCACATCAACGCCCGCCGGAATGATGACGGGGCGGTAAACATCGCCCGAGATGCCGGCGGCCGGCGTCACCGAACCGTAAACCACCACGGCATTGCCATGACCACCCATGTGCCGGGGCTTGCTGCTTAAATCTGCTGCGCTAAAAGTAGCCATTCATAGCTCCTGAAAAATAACATGTAGCTACCGATACTGTTGAAACGGGGCTTATCAAGTAAGCACCCCGTTTCACCGCTATTCCTGCCTGAATCAGAGAGGTACCGCGGAATCGACCGCGATAACGCCGAAGTCCGTGGGCACCTTGGTACCTGTGCCATCATCGACCGAGAAGCGCACCTTGCTCTTTCCGCATACCTTCTCGCCCATGACTTCGAGGTTGCTCTCGAAGTTATACCAGTGCTCTTTCCAGCCGAATTGCAGGCCGCTGACTCTGGTCTTGCCATAAGCGACGCCAAGTGCCTGCGCGCCCAGTAACAAACCGCGTTCCACCGCATAGCCTGCGGTTAACGCGGCGTTCACCGCCTGGTCGGTTTCGGTGGCGGTGGCGGCATTGCCGGCGGTGACGATCCTGGTGCTTTCGCCAGGCGTGAAACGAATAGCCCGCTCGTTCTTGATCACCAGAATGCCGTTCCACATGCCGACTTCACCGGCAAAAAGCGGGTGGCGGGTATCAAGATAGGCTGAGCGGTTTATTGCGTTCTGCTGGAATGCACGTAACGAACCTTCGGTCAGCAGCACCGAATACTGGTTTGGCGTGGCGAGGAAAACCCACATTTTCGAGGTCTGCGCTGCGCGGTCGCCTGGCAGCTTTACCGATTGCAAAGGCTGATCCATGTCGTCCAGGCGCTTGCGCAAAATATCCAGATGCGAGAGTTTCAGCGCGTCAGTGGATACGATCGAACCCAGTTGTTGACCTCCGGCAGCCAGATTCGCACCGTTAACGACAAAATGCCGGTTGTAGGTAGGCGCCTTCACCGGATTGACCATGATCTCGGCGAACTTGCTGCTGGATTGCACGCGGTATCGTCCAGTCCGTTCCGGTTTGAGATCCACGTGCACCGGCCAGGTGAACCAGCGATTCCTGTGTGTCGAGCCGAGGGAAGTAGCCGGATAGTTGTGCCAGCGCAATTTCGCGCAACTGATGCTTGGTGCGTTGCTGCGACATGCTGCCGCCGGCGTCGATCACCTTGCTCGACAGATTGATCTTGATCTCCATTGAAGAGAACGAGAGCGCGTCGCCCTTGCCTTCGCGGTTGACATCTCCCATCAATGGTTCGCCGCTTACGGTATCGACCAGATCCAGGGAAACGATGTCACCTGCGGACTTCATCAGGTTGTCGATACGAACAATCGGCATTCCCGCCGTTGTCTGGCCGGCGATCTTCTCCATCGCTGCAGAAGGCTCCACCGATCCGGACAGATTTTCGATTGCGGACGCGCCCTTCAGCGTGTTGGCCAGGAGGGCGGCGCTATAGTGTTTAACGGCAATCGAGCTACCGCTTGCTACGTTTGTTTCAGCCATTTCGTAAATCCTTAATCAAGTTCGGCTCTCAGGGCGGCGGCCTTGTGCGACGGCATTTGCATCAACTTCCGGGCCAATTCATGAGGACTCAGATTATCGATCTGCTCTCGCTCGGAGGCTGGATTTGCGCCACCTTGAATATCCGATAGGGTTATGGGTTTCCTTACCGGAGCGCTCGACAGCCTTGCTTTCGCATCAGCTTTCGTTTGCTCGGGGTCGGCATGTTTTTTTGGCAAGGAAGCTTCCGGCATGATCGCCCTGACACGGCGGACAACTTCATCAAACCGCTCCGAATATGGCTTTCCAGCCCATCTGGCACTGGTTCTCAGAATCTCATCCTGCTTCAGGGCTTCATCCCACGCTTGCGGATCGCTGCTTTCCCAATGGACCAAGTCGGGGTTATTTTCCTTGGCTTCGGCGACCTGCTCCTGGACGCTCAACTGATTTGCGCGCTCGGATTCTTCCTTTTCGCGTTTCAGTTCTTCAAGCGTCTTTTCCAGCTTTTCGCCTTGCTTCCGGCTTCCTTCAAGAACCGCGCTGATCGCCTGATGCAGCTCGGGCATATTCTCCCGGATAAGCTCCAGGTGCTTTTCGATCGCATCATCGGCCACGGCAACATCTGCGCCTGTCGCGCTATCCTTCTTCTTCAGAAGCGCGTCCAGTTTCCCGGCGGCCTTGCTGTTTTCAAGTTGTGCGGCTTTTAATTGCTCGCGCAACGCCGAGTTCTCCACACGAAGTTCCTTGTGTTTCTCGTAAGGAATAATCCCCTTGCCGCTCTTGTTCAGAACGACCGGCTCATCTTCACCCGTGCTGCTGCCGGTATCATTGCTGGCAGCCGCTTCCTCTTGCTGCTCGGGCTCATCTGCTACCGCTTGCTTGCCGAGAACTTCATCGAGACGATCCGGGTCGTTCTCCAGCAACTCGATTTGTTCCGGCGTAAGGTTTGCAATTTGTTCATCCGTAAGCTGATCTACTTCCATTACCGTTTCCTCCAGACTGCTTAACCCAGTGAGCGGGCCTGCCGGAGCAGGGGGTTGATAAAAACTGCGGTATCGCCGTTAGCGCGTGGCATGAGCGAAAGCCAATAAAAAAAGCCGCTCTAAAGCGGCTTGACCAACAAAAAACGCTCCGTAGAGCGCTTTTCCTTGTTTTCTATAATGAATTACGGTCTCATCAATAAATATCGTGGCGTCGCCGACACGTCATCCACACGCTCCAATATTTGGCGGATCATAAAAATGCTTTCCATAAAAATCCTTGCCGCCAAGGTATTTGCCGGCACGTCTCAGTACCATAGGACTCTGTGGACGGTAATCTGCATCTAGTTTGCGGGTCCACCGTAGACGCTCGACGCATGGAGCCGTGTGTCCTGTGGTCACTACCGAAACCATGGAAAGCATTATTCGACTCGCCTGTCCATGCTTCCGCCTCTAACTCTCACTGAAGGAACGGAGCCTTGTCGCGGTGAATATGTTGTTCCGCATGAGGTTTGTCGATCATGTCCGCCGAGTCGATAACATCAGGACACCGGCAAAGAGCAATTGAGGAATGTGTTGTTGTAAATGTCCGACGATTGCCCTGCCCGCTTTATTCCCGAAATAAACGCCACTCTTGCATCCGTCCACTATATTGCCGTATACGGTGCATATTGGTCGCGTCAAGCACCATGATTCCGCATCCGCTGTTTTCTATGGCGGGTTGCCCACCAGCCTCTTGAATCTGTTGCCGTAAGCTACGCAGTTATCGCATCCATGGTCGAATAATATGCCGTTTCCGTCTATCGTGTTCGTGGTTAAATCTTCGGCATAGTTATCTATGACATCTGTATGTGCCGTAGAAAACGATTGAGCGAATCCGCCGGGCCACGCAGTGATCGTATGCTTCATTTCTCGCTATGACGTTGGGTCCGAATGACTCGGTGAGCGAGGAGGCCGGAAACCGCAAATCGACATTGCCCCGCCTATTGAATTCCCGACCGATTGCTGGTCATGCGTATAACGTTATTGCCAGTTATCCGTATGCCTGTGTTCCTGCCATAGAAGCTGAGTGCCGAATGCTTCCATTGCTACGCCGTAGCAGTCCGTGAATGTATTGTCCGGAGATTATAATATCGGCCATGTTTGAGGCGGGGTTCGCGCCATCTTGAATCCATAGCTCGACTACCGCTCTTGCCGACGAGCAACCTGTGAAACGTATTATTGTGTGATGGTTCATGCGCGTCAGGCTGGTGACAGGCGATGCCTGATGGCTGCGCAATCCATCTTATTGCGCCGATCCCAGCGGCAGAACCTGATCCGCCGATAAAATCGTTGTCGTCTATGGTCAGGTCAACATAGCTGCAGGCCATTACTACCGCTGAGATTCGATGATCGGCCGCACCAGTCCCGCCATTAAAAGTACAGCCTTGGACCGTTATGCCGGTGATGCGCCGCTCCGTAGAAATAGAGGCAATAGAGCTGTACCGGCCCGTCATCGTCAGATTTTCAATCGTTGTGTAATTTCGTGGATTAACAGAGAAGAAATTGACGAGCCTGTAAATGCTATCGAACCGGGGTCGCGACCGTAATCACCACGATAATGACCCGGCTGCTTACGGTTGCACCGTGCGGCCCAATACTTAGTTGAGCTGAATAGCTATGCGACTCCGCAAACGTATAGCGTATCTCCGGCGACTAACGCCAGCGCCGCCCCAAACGATAGACGACCATCCGCCCCAGGCGGTGGCGTGGGAAGTTCCATTGCGTATTTCACTGTGGCTCGTATCGGGCCTTACATACCAGGTAGTCATCTGCGTTAATCTCCAACGAAGTGCAGCACCCGATAATACTCGAGTGTCAGGCTATCCCCGCTATTCGCGCGCTGCCCGGTAATCTCTACAGTGACTGGAACCGAGAAGTTAATCGCGTATGTTTCCGGCGCAATGGATCCCGCAGTGACATAGACGCTATCGTACGGCTTGATTTGTCTTGGAAAGCGAGTTGCGGTTTGCCAGCACAAACAACGGAGCTTCCTTGACCGATGTGGTGCGCGTGGCGCTATAAACCGTTGTGCCACCAATCTTGATCCTGAGAGTCTTGTTATTCGCGCTGCTGGTAAATGTCCATAGCGGCTCGATTTGCAAAACGCTGTTGACCCCGAGTATTCCGGCGGGAATGTTAAATGACGCAAGCACTTCATCAACCGCAGTTAATGCGCATGGAGGCGGCAACAGCCGTACCGGCCAGTATTTCGATTGGCCTGGAAACCAGAGGATATACTTCTGCATCTCCCGTGCTTATCAATTCCGATTCAATCGGGGGATTGAAATCTATCATCGTCCCCTTTCCGTACCGCATCCCGCCGACCGTTTTATCGTTTTTCAATCGAATCATATCAATGTCCTTTAAATGTCCTTTAGATATCCCAAGTATTTCGCTTTATCGATTTGCTGCAATCAGTTGTCAGCTTTAATGCTTGCATCCGCCAGGTTTTTGTCCTGCTCGATGTCCAGATCGCGTTCTTTCAAATCCAGTTCGCGGGACTTGTCCGCTAATGCCTGTTGCGTTTCCACCAACTGCGCCTGCAGCCCGGAGACAATTTGCGTTTGTTGCTGCATCGCGGCCTGAAACTGCTGCTGCAACGCTTGCGCTTGCTGGCCACTGTCAGGATTCACATTTCCCACTTTACGCAACTGATCTGCCAGCGCATGCCGGTTCGGCACGTCGGAGAGCTCCAGCATGGCTGGATACAAAACCGCCTGGTAAGCGGGTGGAGCGGCTTGCACGATCTGGGTGAATGCGTGCAACTGCTGCGCGCGGAAGCTGGCTGTGGCAGGGATATCTTCCAGCACGACCTTGACCTGCGCCGTCGCTATGTCGTTCTCTATCGCCGGCCCGGAATCGGTCATAATCTGGCGGTTGAAGTAAACGATCTTCTGCCCGGCGCCGTGTTTGACGGCCACGGATGCCGCATTGCCCAGCATGTCCTGCCTGATCAATGATAGAAGCTGTTGTCCGACCATTCGGCGGGCGTAGCGGAAATTATCGTTGGGCTCTGCCAGGACTGTTGAGCCCTGCTCTACCAGACTGTTGATGGCAACGCCGCTGCTTGCCGTAGTATCGGCCCCCAGCATCGCACGATATATTCCGCCCACTTCCTCGATTCTTCTCTTTCGCTCTTGAACGAGCTGGAATACTTGCGCCGCAAGCTGGTACTCGCGTGTTATCTTGAATCCGCCTGCATTCCTGCGCTGTGCATTCAGAACCGTCATCGATCGCAAGCTGCTGACATTTTGCGCGACCTCCTGATACGAGTTCTGGCTGAGGTCGAGTGCATCATTATCCACCTCGACTTTTACCGAGTTCAGGACCTCGTACAGCAGAATATCCAGATCGATAATCTGGTCCTGGGGTCCGCGCATATCCCGAATCAATCCATAAGGCGCCCTGCTCCGGTCTTTGCGGAAGCACCAGAAAGGAATATATGGAAAATCCGTGTGTGGCAGCGGGCTTGGCACATCCATCAGTTTATGGGGCCCCAACCAGATTGAAACGCGCATACGCGTGAGCAGCGATTTCTGCACCTCCACCAGCCCTTGCGCTACCGCCGCCTGATGATAAGAATTATCCTCGCGGTATTCGATCGCTTTGCCATCCGGCAGTACCAGCACATACCCCTCCTCGAAATGCCGGTACCATAACTCCGAAAGCCGAACCATTCCCGAATTGCGGTTCAGATAATCCTCCTGGCTACGGCCCCACGTTTGCTCGGTTTCGTAGGCTCTGGCCATGCCGGTGTCGGCCCCATCGTATACGTCCAGGTTGTTCCAGCCGCTCCAGCTGTTCTGGATGAGCCCGGCCTGATCGGGCAGCATGAGTGATGCCTGTACACGGTCAACCCATTTATCGCGCCTTAAATAGCGCGCATCGGATAAATCCGGTTCCCTGGCAGTCCAGTCCCAGTAAATCTCGTTTCGGTGTACTTCCCGCACACGGTAAGGATATTTCAGCGGATCGAATTCGCGCGAGACTTCAACCCATCCGATTCCTCCTCGAATCATGCTGGAGTAAGCGTCAGACATGGCCCGATCCGCTCTGGATTCGGTTTCCGCCTCTTTAATGCGCGCCGAAAGCCCTTCCGCTATCTCGGCCTGGCTCTCATCGTCCGAGGTAACCCTGTAATCCGTGCGGGTGCGCGCTTCAAGCCCCAGCACGGCATTAATCGTAGGCTTGATCAGATTCGATTCCTGAGGGGGAATGCCCGCTTCCTTCAGCCGCTGAACCACCTCTGCGCTTGTCTGCGCACCGTCGTAGTAATCGCAATCGGTATCCGAGTCGAGGCGCCACTTCGGTTGTTCCCGGATATCCCGGCAAATTTTGTCGTAAGCCTCGACCGATATATCCATGGTGATGCCCGCCCCAATCATGCCCGCCACCCCTTCATGCTGACGCCGCGAGCACTGACAGCCGGCTTGTCATCCTCCACCGACACGGCAAAATACCTGAAAGCATCCGCGGCATGGCTATGGTAATCGTGTAATGGCCGGCCACTGAACTGCCTCGATTCAGGATCAACATCAAATCGATAATGCCTCAAGCTCTGCAATCCCTCGGCGCACTTCTGTTCATCGAAATAGCAACGATTGAATATCGTTCTCGCGGCATTGATTCCGTCAGCAATGGAAAGATTTGGCACGACCCTCACCTTGCGTCCGGCTGCGAGCATGATTTCCTCGACACTCCGGCCCGTTGCCAGTGTTTTGGCTTTCGCATCGTGCGGCAACCAGTCTGTACCATATATATACCCCTTGTTTTGCAGCATGCTGATGTAGTGCTGTATCGGCATTTGGTTATTGCTGTAATAATCGATCAATCTGAGTTCGTTCCCCACGGTCTGGGCAAACCATATGCTGGTGTTATCGGCCCATCCCAGATCAAAAAAGGTATGCACCTGCTTTGTTCCATCGTAAGGCACGCTCCTGATCCGTCCTTCTTCCTGGGCGAGCCTGAGTTCTTTGGCGTAGATCGCGCCATCCAGCGTTATCCTGCAATTCCCTTCCCAGACGTTCTGGTAAGCGTCTGGATCACGCGCTTTCAGTCCATCCTTTTCACGCAACAAGGTATCGGGAAACCACGGGTTGTCGTTCCAGTTGATCTTTACCACTACGGCGCCAGTGGGAGGATTGACAACGAATCGCTGATGCGTCTCGTCGGTTTCCAGTTCCGGATTGTAGGTAACCCATATTTCCGATCCATCCTTACGGATAGTCGGAATAAGCGTATCCCAGCTGGACTTGCTGACTGTCTGAGCTTCTTCCACCCAGACCCGGTCCACTCCCTCGAAGGACTTGATCTTGGTGACGTTATTGCGCAGACCCGCGAATATGAATTCGGATCCGTTGGCTCCGCGGATCATGCTGTTCTGTATTTCGTAAAAGGAACTCAGGCCGATTGAATCAATCTGCGCCTGCAACAGGTGATGTACGGATTCAACGATGGAATTCTGAAACTCTCTCGCACACAAAATGCGCAATGGCGTACCGGCAGCCTGTATCAGTAACGCCCTGGCGACGCCCCAGGATTTTGCCCCTCCCCGGCCGCCATATAACACTTTGTAGCGCGCCGGTTCGAACAGGAATCGGAGCTTTGCAGGAAATTCGGCTCTATGCGCAGCCATGAATCGCCACTGGATATCGGGACCTCATGATGTGCTTCCGGTTGAGCTGGTCGCATCGGCTGTGGAGACGAAGGCCACCTCGACACTGTGAACCAATGGCTTCTTCGCATCAGCGCCCTCATGCGTGACCGGCGGTTTGTCGCCGTATTTTCTTGGCGCCAGCCTTGCCGCGTACCATTTGCGCGCATCGATCCGCAATTGCGCCCGCGCGATAACCTCTCGATCCACCACCTGCCGCCCCTTCTCATCGATATAGGTATCTTTCGAGCCATCGTCGGAAATTTCGATAATTTCCTCAGCATAGGCATCCACGCAAAGCTCCTTGGCGCGCAGATATTGCCGCATGAGTTCCTCGTCCCTCGCCAGCCAGTTCCATAACACCCTCTGGCTGATGCCGACTTCGACACACATTGCCCGAGCAGATTTGCCCAACGATATGCCGGCAAAGATCGCATCCAGCAATTCAGGGGTTCTTATTGTCGGAGCCCCCTTTTTCCTGCCTGGTTTACTGCCCAATGCCGCTGCACTTCCTTGATTCTCAGCCGTATCAGGGAGTACTTCATGTTCAAGTCCGCTCATGATCCAGCTTTTTCAGTATCTGTTGCATCTTCCATTGTCCTGTTGCACCCTTTTAACGCCGCACGTAATTTGATTTCACACGCCCACCGCTCCTCTATCTCGGCGCGCAGCGCCCTGTTGATGGTCACGGCGTCATCCTTTGTCGATACACGATCAACCGCGTAGGCTGACTTGCACTCCGGCGGCGTTTTCACCACACAGGGAACAGCTATTGCTTTTTCGATTACCTGCGTCTGGATCACCGGCTTACCAGCGCAACCAGGCAGAAAAATTGCTAACACCAGGGCTGATGTCGGATTGATAAAGCGCGTCATGGATTTGATGAATAAAGGATTTGAATAAAAGTGGTTCTCACTGCGACCATAAGTAACGCCGCATACGACAATCTCCATTGACGTCAGCAAGGCGCGAGGACGCCCCATAGTCAGTTCCATGCAATGACAAGCAATGCCCGCATAACGACAATCTTGATTGGCGTCAGGCAAGACGCGAGGAGGCGCATAGCAAGTCTATGCAACGACGAGCAACGCCGCCTGACGTCAATCTAGTCATTTTGATGGCGGTTTTTTACGTACTCTATCTGCTCCTGGGCCACTACCTCACATTGATTTTCAGGCGCTACCGGCGGAAGAACACTCGTTTTCTTTGCCCGGCGTGTATGTTTCGCTGCAACCTTCGCAGCGCCCCGCATTGCTATTGCCGCATCTTTTTCTCTCTGGATCGATGTTTCTCTCACTGCATCCATGGCCTCACGGACGGATCGAATATCCGCAGCACATTTGTCGTTTGCTGCAGACAGCATTGCTTTACTGGAACTCAAGCGTTGTATTTCCGATGCCGCGCGCCAGTTGCTAACCACGAACCCGCCACTAAAACCAAGAGCCGAAAAAATGACAATGACTATCGCTGTGATCGCTGGACTGCTGATCATTTGTGTTTGCCTGTTAAAATCGCTGAGAGCGGGCGAAAAAAAACCCGCACAGGGCGGGCTGGAACAAAAACCACCCGCAGGAGCGGGACAAAAAACCGTCGGGCGGGTTTAGGAAAATACTTAGCGGTGATGCGTATAAGGCAGAAATAAAAAACCCGCTGGAAGCGGGTAAGAAAAAACCCGCTCGAGGCGGGTGGATGTAACCCGCTACAGCGGGGTTTTAGTTTTTGTGATCGTGCACAACAATCCACAATATGGAATCGAATTATACAGCGTTACTGGCCATTGTCAAGTTGTTTGTTGCTATCTTTAGAGATAAATAACGGCGGCTTTCAGGAACCTGCTTATCCAGCTTCTGCCAGGCTCTTATCAAAGGGAATAACTTTTTAGGTCCTCGTCCTCTTTGTTCCTCTCGCCTCGGGCTTATCATATCCCGCAAACCGCCGTTGCGTTCATTGGGTCACTTATCAATATCCGCTGGGCCCCGCTCCTGCCCCGACGTTTCTGATTTCCGGCCCGATGGGGTGTCGCCGGTCGCTCCCGTTTGCTCAGATTCTGTCACGGAACCTTTCTTTTTGGGGACGCCTTGTTTATGCTGGGAATCCTTATGGCCTGAGGTAGCGCCTCCTTGTCCGGATGATTCCCCTGTCGTCTGCCCGCTTTTCCGGCTTTGATCAGACTTTGAGCCATCGTGACTTCCTGCTGTGCTATTCTGGACATAGGCAACACCCGCTATTCCGAAAACCATAATGCCGGCAAGCAACGACGAGCGGGTTGTGTTCTTTACAACGGAAATAGAATTTTTCATGATATTCCCTCGTTCCTCTCGTTGGTTCAGCAAAATTGCTGAAGTACGAGATTACGCCGATCTTCGGTTTTCTGTACGTTCACGCACGAAGACCATAAAGAAGAATGGTTTTTTGAATGCCTGGAACCTGCGAGAATTGAACATGCGTTTTCAGGTTGAACGTAAAGGCCTCAACCGGCAGCAATTGATTTTTCCACATACTACTATAAATAAGGGTGGCCGCAGGGTTCTTATATTATTCATCCTTTCGGTCGATTGCCGCAATTAACCAAGACAAGTTCAATTGATTTTTTTAATCAACCATACTCCTTAGATCAAACAACTTGGCAATGCTTCTGGCGTATTTAATTTTTCAACCACTGTTCTGAAATATGTCTACCTTCCTTGAAAGATGTTTACGCTTCAAACGCTCGTCAATGCTCCTCTTATTCTGTCTGGCATATTCAGTCTGCGCATGCACAGGAATTTGTGCGCGGACATGAGCGCCTATCGGTCGTGCAGTAGAGATGACGCCGGACAGTCCATTTGTTTATCCCCCGGCAATGCATGATCAGTTTGTGCCGGCCGCAAGAGGCCATGACCATGACAATCGCACATAATCGACACCTGCACGGCGGACCGGCTCGTTGTGCTGCCCATACCGCTACCGATGATGGCATCCCGGGATTTAACAGCATGTACGGGTTCCAGTACCCCGGCAGTTATATGCCGCGAGACACGCCTCTTCATAGATTCAACGGCTACGTGAGGTGCGATCCGCCAGACCTGCACAAGGAGGCTCCTGCTGGAACAACTTCGGAGTTGCGGCACAGCGTTTGGTCAAGATTACATCAACACGATCACTGGCTGCACCGGCCCAATCACAACCATGCCCTGTATACACGGTAAACGGCGAGATCCCGAAGCAGAAAAGTTACAACACTACGACGACCATGCCTTCGCAAAGGCCCGCGCCCCCACAAATAACACGATAAGGAGAGCGGCATGATAACCGCAAGTATGATTGCTGACGGTATAACGAAAAACTTCCGCTCCCGGTATGTTGCTGCTTGTATGGCTGGTCTTCTTGTTCTGTCAGGTTGCGCCAGTTTTCAGGTAAGCGTGCCGGATTCGGATCCTATCCAGCCGGAGGGGCAGGCCGAGAAATATGAAAAGAGGACCATGCACGCATTCTTTTGGGGATTAGTGCTGGATCCCCAGGTTTTTGCCGCTGAATGCCACGGCCAGGGGATCAACGATGTGGTCATCTACCGGACCCTGGCGCATGATCTTGCAGGAGTCTTTACCCTGGGTTTGTGGATGCCCACCGAGGTACGCTTCCGCTGCAAGGCGCCTCCGACAAGGCCGGGCGTGCTCCCTGTGCCGCGCAAACGCTCGCGCAGCGTTTCCTGAAAAATACCATCTTGCCTCGATACCATATAAGGAAACCACTATCATGCCCAACGGAACCAGCTCAAGCGAACGAAGCTTCTTCAGGTCTAAAACAGTGGAGACGGGACGGCATGAGTCTTATGTGCAAGCTCTCGAAGGGGAATATGTCTTCCGCATCGATCGGGGCGGCCAGTCGCCCTTTGACACCTACAACCAAGCAACGAAGGAACTGCAAGGCATCATCCGGGCTTGCCTTGAAGATAACAAATCCTCGCGTGCGCACGGCAGTTTGTGGTCGCTGAGCACTGTCGCCGTCACCAATGGCCGTCTCATTGACAATACAGCGCTGCGGCTGGCATTTGAAGTGCCTCCGGCAATCGCTGATCCCGCCTACTCCGGCGATACCGCGAAATTGCGCTTCGTTGAATGCGGCAATTCGGTTGCCGCACTCAATGACTATCTCTTCGCCAGCCGCTTGTCCATCAAGGGTTGCGGCTCCAACAATGGCCAGACTATTGCCGGCGCGCTCTCGACAGGGACACACGGCGGCGCCTATCGGTTCGGCGCCATGCAGGAGATGGTGGTGGGGCTTCATCTCGTCACCGGGCCGGACAAGCATGTCTATCTGGAGCGGAAATCCGCTCCTGTCATGCAGCCTGCCTTTGCGCAGAGCATAGGGGCCGAGTTCATCCAGGACGATACCTTGTTCAACGCGGCGCTGGTAAGTTTGGGCTCCTTCGGGATTATTCACGGCATCATGATCGAAACGCGCGATCTGTTCGCGCTTAACGCTGTCCGCTTCAGGCACCCTTATAATGATAGACTCAAGGCGGCGATCGCCGCATGCGATCCCACCATGATCCCTTTACCGGCGGAAGCGGAAGCCATACCCAGAGACAATCCCTACCACTTCGAAATTTTCTTCAATCCCAACGAAGGCACACCGCCGAGTGACGCCATCGTTCTGGTAATGTACGAGGCGGATTATGATCCCGCCACCTACGTCGCCCCGGCATGGAATGCCGATGAGCCCGGCCTCGGCGCATCAGGGCTCGATATCATGGGCGCGGTGGTGGGCCGCATTCCCACACCGCTGAACGAGCTGGCCGTGCCGTTGCTGAACAGCCAGGTGAATCAGGAGTTCGCTCCCTACTTCAAGACGGCGATCATTCGCGACCTCTTCCGTGGCGAGAAGACGTTGGGCAGGACTCTGGCGTGCGGTGTAGGCATGCCCCTCGCGCGAGCGATCGAAGCGATGGAAATTGCCTTCAAAATATATAAGGATTCCAGTGTTGTCCTGCCGCTTATACTTTCGCACCGATTCGTCAAGGGCACAAAGGCGCTGCTAGGGTTCACCCGCTTCGACACCACAGCCGTCCTGGAAATGGATGCGGTAAATACGCCGGAAACCCGCGCATTCTTCAACAAGGTTTGGGAGGCGCTTGATGCCGCTGGCATTCCTTTCACCCTGCATTGGGGCAAATACAACGCTTTCCTCACGCCGGACCGGGTGCGCGACCGCTACGGCGATTCCACTGTCGATCAATGGCTGGCCAGCCGTGAGACACTGCTCGAAAACGCGGCGGTGCGGCAAATATTCAACAACGAATTTACTGCCGGCGTGGGATTGGCAAATTGAAGAACTGAGCCTCGGCCGCTGGACAGCAGAAAGAAAAAACGGGTGGTAAGCTGGCTTTAATCGCTCACCTGTCACGCAAAAATCTGCTTTACGGTCGCTCTGATGATACCAGCTGAATCGGAGTCGCCGCGCATGATGGCAGACGCATAGGCTCGTGCCTGTTCCCACGTGACGTGCGGGGGCAGAGGGGGTACATCAGGATCGGTACAAGCTTCCAGCACCACCGGCCGGTCAGCGCTCAACGCATAATCCCACGCACTGCCAATATCTTCGGGGCGGTCCACCCGAATACCGTGCAGCCCAATCAGTTTTGCGTAACTTGCATAAGGAAAGTCGGGCACGTCCTGCGCTTCGTCGAATTTCGGATCACCTTCGGTTGCCCGCTGTTCCCATGTCACCATATTCAGGTCGCGATTGTTCAAAACCATCACGACAAGTCGTGGATCGCTCCAGCGACGCCAGTATTTGCCGATGGTGATCAGTTCATTCATGCCGTTCATTTGCATCGCGCCATCCCCTGCCATGGCTATTACCATCCGGTCCGGGTAAGCAAATTTGGCTGCGATCGCGTAGGGAACTGCTGATCCCATGGTGGCGAGTCCGCCTGAAAGCGACGCCATCATACCGCGGCGGATCTTCAAATCGCGGGCATACCAGAAAGCCGAAGAGCCCGAGTCTCCGGTCAGGATGCAGTTATCCGGAAGCCGCGACGATAATTCCCAGAATACTCTCTGCGGATTGATTGGATCAGCGGGCTCCATCGCCCGTGCTTCCATCGTTTTCCACCATTCCGCTACATTGCTTTCCACCCGATTGCGCCAGGTACGATCTTCCTTCTTTTTCAATAGCGGAATCAATAGCTTCAACGTTTCTGCGCTGTCCCCGACAAGATTCACTTCCATGGGATAGCGGATGCTGATCATGCGGCCGTTAATGTCAATCTGGACGCCGCGGGCCTCGCCCTCTTCCGGCAAAAATTCCGAGTAAGGGAAACCGGACCCGATCATCAGAAGGGTGTCGCATGTCGTCATCATATCGTAGCTCGGCTTGGTGCCCAACATGCCGATGGCGCCGGTGACGTACGGCAGATCATCGGGAACAGCGGCTTTGCCCAGCAGCGCTTTCGCGATTCCGGCGCCAAGCAGATCAGCTACCTCGATGACCTCATTCGGTGGCATTCAGCGCGCCGGCGCCCACAAGAATAGCCACTTTAGAGCCAGCATTAAGCACGTCCGCAGCATGTTGCAAATCTTCCGCTTGAGGAATGACGCGAGGCGCCTTGTATCCCACCCCTGAATGGATCGTACCGTGTTCATGAGGCGGTTTCTCACAATCCATATCCTGAATATCGTTTGGCACGATAACGCAGCACACAGTTCGCTCAACCTGAGCGATACGCATCGCGCGATCAAGGACATGACGCATTTGCGCTGGCGTGGTTACGGCATGCACATATTCATGCGCGACATCCTTGAACAGTGAAACAAGGTCGACTTCCTGCTGGTAGCTGCCTCCCAGCGCAGTACGTTTTTGCTGACCGACAATAGCGACCACCGGTTGGTGATCAAGCTTGGCGTCATACAAGCCGTTGAGCAGATGAATCGCGCCCGGCCCCGAAGTCGCCAGACAAACGCCGACTTCCCCAGTGAATTTGGCATGTGCACATGCCATGAATGCGGACATCTCTTCGTGTCTTACCTGGATAAATTCGAGCTTGTCCGAAGCCCGGTTTATCGCTCCCATAATGCCGTTGATGCCGTCACCCGGAAGACCGAAGACCCGTTTGACTCCCCATTCGGATAAGCGACGAACCAGAAAATCGCTGACGTTTTCTTTCATGATCAAACTCCCGGTCTAATGGCGAGCGCTCCGCCAGAAACGGAAAGCATCGCACGCATCACCCTTCGACGACTGTGCGGTAGGGTACGTAAACGGGATAGCAAGGCGCCTCAACCTCAACCGTCATTCTGCGATCTCTTGCAAAACCGGATTGGTCAGGCGCCAGTTTTCACCGCTACATTCACAGCGGTTCAAAACGCCATTTATAGATCACATACTCAGCTATTGAACGGGAGTGACCTGGATTACACGAGGGTCATCGGCAAACTCCAGCAGCAACCGCCGCACACGGTCCTGCCAGGCATTTGCAAAAGCCGTACGCAGCGTATCATCGGCGCGGTCTTGCAGGATGGCCGCCAAACGCTCCCCTTGGGCGGGATCGCCCGGCACTTGAGAAATATCAAGCCTTACTGTCACGCTCGCGCTGCTATCGAGCCGTTTGAACAAAATCGCCTCTCCTTCGCGGCGCTCGGAAAAGCTGAGCAATCCTTGGCGTTTGAAGCGCCCAGCAATGCCATGAAAACCATTATCGGAGGCGGCCCCCGTCAGCAGGGTCAGCACTTGCGCCATCACACCGGTTACGCCTTCCTTTTCCGGCGCTGGCATGTGTACGGCGATGGCGCCACGCTCCGCTGGCTCATCCGGATATAGCGCCGCCAGCCCGGCACGCCCGATAAGAAACGCGCCCGCAACCGTGGGGCAAGAATGGCCGGCCAGACGCACGGCATCAAGGTAATGATATTCGAGGACGCCACCACTAGCGGCCCCGAGCATGGCAGCGAACGGATCATGAGTCCGTATCACCGGAGCCTGTTCATAAAAATCGGGAAAATTCATCGGATCTCCTTTCGATTCTGGAAGGGAATGGATCGGGCGGCGCCATTAATGGGCATCGCTGTCGGCGGTGGCGTTGCCATTGGCAAAGCGCGAGTGCGATTGCAGTTGTGGAAAAAATATACGTTCTTCATAACGTACATGCGCACTGAGAAGGTCGCCGAACCGATGCAGCCTCGCCGCCGGTTCAAGGTTGCAAGGACCCAGGGCAAGAAGCCGCAGTTCTGCATGTTCTGCGTTGATGCGCGCCACTGCCTCCGAATCAAGCTCATCCACAATGGTCTGTATCATCCTTTCCTCCCGCTCGAAATGCGCCGCCAGCAGTGTATGCCAGTGAGCTTCGATACTCCTCACTGCGGCAGACAGGATGGCAGGGTCGTCACTTTTGGATGTACGCCGCGCGTCGCGCGCCATTACCAGCGACGTATGGTGTTCGCGCGACAATTCGAGCAACACGCCGGTTCTGGACATTCAGCCAGCGGTGATGAGTTTGATCATGTCGGCACTGCATTGAAACGGGTCATGGCCTCATCGTCTTCAATGCCTCAGCCCACTTATATAGCTCGTTCAGCAGCGATATGGCCGAGTTTCTATGTTGTTCGCTCGGCATGAAATTTTGACTGTCATCAAACAGGCTGGAAACATTCTGTATCGCGACAGCCTCCATCATCGGCATCATTTTCAGTGTGGTCAAGGTGAGTTTTTCAACCAGGGCTGAACGCATGCCGCCCGAAACACCGCCATAACTAACCATCCCCGCGGGCTTGTAGTTCCATTCCTTGTAAACGTAATTAAGCGCATTCAAAAGGGAAGGCGGAGGCCCGAAGTTATATTCCGGCGTCACAAATATATAAGCATCCGCCGCATTCACGCTTGCAGCCCATTTCTTCGTATGGGCATGCTGGTAGTTCTGGCGCACAGGATGCTCCGGTTCATCATAAACCGGGAGATGGAAATCCGCGAGGTCGATCAACACCGCGTCAAACTTCGCATGTTGCACCGCAAGCTCATGAAACCATTTGGCGACAGGGGGGCCGACGCGGCCCGGCCGAGTACTGCAGATGATGATGTGAAGTTTTAGAGCCATATTTTTCCTTATTTGATACGCCACGTTGAAATACCCTTTTACTTAGGGCAACAAACCGTATCTGGCTCTGCACAGAGCTATGATTACATGATGGTACGGGAGGGAAACTCGGAATTCAAGCTGAATGAAGACCACCGCGTCCCAAAAGAACCTCAGGATGCGGCCCGAATGATCGGTTCAATGGGGGAAGCCAGTTTCGCTGTCTTCAGCCGCTTCGTTGATCTGGTCGAGGCTTTAGAACTTCATCAGCGTATTGAATGGAAAACGCCGCTGCATATAAAATGTCGTCTAACTTGGGAGAACCTCTACAGGTTATTCCCAAGCTATTGTACAAAGACCGCGAATTCGAGGCCGTCTCTAATCGTCTTTTTTGATCTTGATACGGCTATGGACCTTGGTAACACCATCCACGGATTTAGCGATTGAAATCGCCTTGTCCACTTCGGCGCGGCTATCAGCGGTACCGCTCAGCACGACCACGCCATCCTTGTCTGTATCGACCTTGATATCCATCGCGCTGACCTCTTTGTCCTTGGCGTACAAGGACTTTATTTTGGTGGTAATGACTGAATCGCTGACAAATTCTCCGACGCTGAAGGGCTCTTTATCCGCGGAATAGCCCGTGACCGGCGTGAATAACAGGCCAATCGCAAGAATAGCTGCCAAGCGTTTAATTGTTTTCACGATTTCTCCTGATAGGTGGGAGTTCCATAGTCGCGTATTAGCTCTTCCTCGTCTGTTCGCTCCCTCACGTATCGAAGATATATGCGGATCCCGTTTCAGTCATGCTTGGCCAACCCCGGCAAATATGCGGCAAGCTTGTCAAAACATTCATTCCACCCCTCCTCATGCGAGTCGCGATCCTCAATCGACTTGAACACTGCCTGATGGAAAGTTTGTTCCGTTTTAACGCCCAATGCAGCGAACCTCACTGTCACCAGCGTTTCATGGCCAGGTTTGCCTTCGAAATCCTCCCAGGCATGGGTAAAGACAATGCGCTCGGGCGCTTCGATCGCCCGGTAGACACCTTGAACACAATAATCCTTGCCTTCCGGCGAGCGCATGCACATACGCCAATTGCCACCAGGGCAAACCTCTCCCTCGGAAAAAATAATCTTGAAGCCTGCCGGACAACTCCATTGCTTCAAGCGCTCAGGCTGGGTCCACATCTTGAAAACAAGGCTGGGCGGCGCATCGAAGATGCGAGTGATGGAAAGTCCCAGTTCCAGTGATTGTGTTAAAGAACTGTTTTGTTCGGTCATCTTCTTCTCCTTGCCGATTCAAGTGAATAATCGCGAGGCAAACGAACTCTGTTTAAAAGAAAGGGAGTACGCCCGCGCTGATTTTTTACAGGTCCCTATGGAATTGTAGAAGGAATTCACCTTCTTGCCATACGATCCGCTTTCCCGGGATCGGAAGCCAGGCAAGCTTTTAATGTGAGTTACACCTGAAACCGGTGTTGCCGGATAGGCGCAAAAGGACGCACTACTCAGCGGTGGGAGAAATAGGGGGGAAAACTGGTGAAGGGATAGTGGGTGACAGTAGAGGTAAAGCAGCAAAGGCGAAACATGGTGGCCGGCAATGCCATTCAGTTCTACTCTATTTGTTACCGACACTCCGTCAATATGTAAGACCCCCCTCGCTTGGTCAGTCATGCGATCGGTAATTCAGGCGCTGTTAGAATTTCCAGCTCAAATTCGCGCGGACCCCATTATCCACAATGCGATGCAGAACTTGTCCATTGTAATAAATACCGAGGGTGGCGGCTTTAATGACGTTGACATCGACGCCTCCGGATATCACGATTGCATCGCCCGCGATCGGCACGCCGGCGGTGGCAAAAGACGAGCCCCCTGCAAAGGCGAAAGTCGAAAGCGGCGTTCTGTCGCCGAAGGCATGGCGCCAGCCGAGTATGCCGCGCAATGTTGTAGTCATCCTGTCTGCGCTTGAAAACGTCTTTGCCGCGTTGAGACCAACCGTCGTGTAAGCCGTGCCCTGATTGTCCTTTGGACTTCGCAGGGCGGCAGGCCCTCCGCGTTCCTGAAAACTGTTTGCATCCAGGTTGACATAAGCAATCCCGGCAAACGGCTCGAGCGATATCATGTCAAAGGGAAGGCCATAACCCACCTCGCCAAATACCTGGGCCGTATGGGCCGTATAGTTTCCCTTGGCATGGTCCGAGAAACCGGCAAAGGCAATATTCCGGTTGGTTTCGAGGTCGTGCCAGGCGTATGCCGATCCGAGGCGGAGACCGAGCGGGCCCCACTGTGTAGCTCCGTAAAGCGAAATATGATAGTTATCGCTTGAACTCGTCGAGAGCTGATTCACATTGTAAAAGCTGTGGCTATAGCCGGTGGCGACGCCAAGCAGGAATTTATCGGCAATCAGCACGTCGCCGCCGAGAAAGACTCCACCAATATTGCGGCCGATCCGGGTGGCGTTGCCGTCGCCGTCGCGGTGCCCGAAAGAACCGAAAGCACGGCTCCAGAAAGTGCGTCCAGTGGCAGAGCTATGCTGTTCCGCCTGTCCAGCCAGTCCCGATGTTTGCGCACCAGTTGCGCTGAAAGCCTGCCTCATCCGGTCAGATACCGCTTCGCGCACAAAGCGGCTGTCCTCGATCATTACTCCCTTCACACTCGCATGACCTTCTCCCGAAAGCTTATTGAAAGCCCGCCGCGCGCTCTCCTGGTCGGGCAAGTCAACAATAGCGCTGTAGATGGGATTGCCGGGCCCCAGGCTCTCCGCACCGCTGCCCCCGGCACACTGGTTACGAGTACTGGCGATATCGCAAAAGCGCAGAATATCGAGATAAACATGGTTCAGATCATATGCAAGCCCGAGATTAATGCGAGGCAAGCCTTGAGCGAGCGTATCGAACCTGCCGGTCAGGCCATCGTTGGCAGTCAGAATGGTGTAACGGCTACCCGGAGCATAAGCGCCGCTTGCAGCAATAACAGAAACCCTGCCGCCCTGGATATCAGCGAGGCCGGTGGCGACAATCCGGTCGCTTACGCCATCAGGCGCAATTTCCACCTCATAAGTGGAGCCCGCGAGCTGAACATAATTGCCGTTGACCGTCAGCGTACCGATTGAATTTCCCGGCGCTATCGTACCGGCTACAACTGTCGTTCCCGTCCCACCCGCGGCGCCAATGTCTCCATCGCCTTGAAGGCGGCCGCCTGCCAGCACATCGAGTGCTCCACCTAGCGCCCCTTTTATCGCAAGCGTGCCATCATTAACGAAGGTGTGCCCGCCGAAGCCGCCAGAGTCGCCTGTCAGTGTCAGCAGACCGGCGCCCTGCTTATTCAACACGCCTGTACCGGAAATAACGCCACCATAGCTGATGTTGTCGGAACGATTGAAGGTCAACATTCCATTGCTGGTCACATTGCCCGAAATACTGCCGAGCGTTCCGCCGTCGCCAATCTGTAGCATCCCGGCATTGATTGTCGTGCCCCCCGTATAGGTATTGGCGCCAGTCAGAATGAGAGCGCCTGACCCGGTCTTATTCAAGGCTGCCGCCCCCGCTAATCGTTCCGTTCACCACCAGATCCGAATGGGTCTGGAATGTGTCGCCGGCAGTATTGAGCGTGATACTGCGTTCCGTCGAAAATGCAGCCGTGTTCGCCAGCGTGCCGCCGTTGAACATAATGGCCCCCGAGGCAGCGCCGAGGTTCGCGTCTGAACTTATCGACAGCGCTCCTGAGGATAAAACCGTGCCGCCAGAGTAGGTATTGGCAGCTGTCAACTCCAGCAACGCAGGGCCCATACCAACGATATTAAGCCCTCCCGTTCCCGACAAGACACCATTGATCCGGGCATGGCCGCTGCTGGTCCCGCCTTCGACCTGAATGGTGCGAAGCGCACCACCAAGATCAATCCCGTTCTGGAAATCGAGCATGGCATTATTGGATGTGCCCAGGATCAGGCGATTGCCGGTAGGCACAAAACCTCCGCTCCCCCAGGTCAGCGTGGCGCCCGCACCGCCGATATCGACGACACGATCGCTGCCCGAGGATTGGAAACCGCCATCGCCGGTCCAGTGTACTTGCCCGGCTCCCGTGCCCAGGCTGCGTGTAAAATCGCCGGAAGCGCCGGTCAACTCGATCGACCCGCCCGCTCCAACCGCGCCGTTAAACACCAGATTACTGCCGGCCGAAAGCGCCCCCGCGCTGCCAAGTTGAAGAATACCCTCGGTCACAGTAGTCGCGCCGGTATAAGTGTTGTTTCCCGACAGAGCCATACGGCCCGTGCCGTTTCTTGTCAGGGAAAGCACGTTGGCCGCCGGTGTTGGCCAGATCACCTGACAGCGTGCCGGCCGATACCGTTCAAGTTAAGGGTGGTTGGAGCAGTCAAGGTCGGAGAGCCTTGCCAAGTCGTCCCCTCTCCACCTTGCACGTTCACTATATTACCCATCAAAGTATAGTCATGCGTAAAATCTGTATTGAAATAGAAGGTTGAACCTTTGCTCAGTACCAGGTCTGAAGCTGCCGTCGAGGTCACCAAGGGCGTTAGCATTATCCACGCGCAGTGTGCCCAGCAAAGACCGTGGTTACGCCGCTAAAGCCCGTGTTGTCGGCAGCCAGGACCAGCATTCCCGCGCCGTTTTTGATCAAGCCGTTGCTGCCAGCAAGAGTTGAATCAATTACCGCTATCGGCGCGTTAACGATAATGGTGGGATGTAGCGCCGCCAAGCGTCAGCGTACTGCCATTAAGGATATATCCGCTCGAGTTGTAGGTAATGTTGTGCACAGCGATTGGCGTGCCCAGCGTTACATTGCCTGGCGTTCCGCCAAAGATCGCATTGTCGAATGCAGGGTTTTGCCATGCCTGAAAACTCGTGCCGTTGAACCAGCTTGGGAGAGCTGGTGTCCCAGGTGCCGCTGCCACCTGTGCCTGCGCCGGCATCATTGGCATCCCAGGTAAGATTCTGCTGGGCGTAAAGAGGCGGCATTAAGGCCGGAGCCGCCAATAATGTAACGGCGAATCTCATATGAAGAGAAACCCGTTTTCTTTTTTTTGTCATATATCTCTAGCGGTCTAAAAAATGATACTGAATTTCGGCGTATGAGTTCCGGGTAAAAGGCGCGACGCAATGCGCGGCCGATCGATATGTGACTGCAGTGCGGTCCGGGATCAGGATCAGCTTGAAGGCTGTTCGAACGTCGTCACGATTTAGGGAAAAAGTTTTTCCCCAGCTGCAAGGTTAGCGCATCGCGGGGACAGAAACTCACTCCTGTTTAGCACAAGCTGACCGTTTACAGAACATATTTTCCGGCGACGACCGAGTATGATTCCGCCGAGGCCGATGGCCAGCAGTGCAATAGTTGCCGGTTCAGGAACATCAGCCGTAATTTGTGGTTGTGAGGGTATTGGCGCTGCAACGGTCTTTTGAATCTGATAGGACCCTTCGATGCCTTCTTCCAGGGTAAAACTGGTCATACTGCATGTCCCCATAGGGCGTTAATAGGATATAGGGCTATCCCGAGAAAATAGTTGCCGGGATCAAGTTCCGTCGAAAGCAGGGAATGGCTATACCATACGCCACTGTTATCGTTAAAGTCATTGTTGAATAAAAGTAAGCGGCCTGATTCATCAAAAAGCGATAGCATGGTGTCGAAATCAGAACCTGTCGTATCTGCTTGGAAGAAGCCGCCAGCCCATTCGAAGCCGTAGACATCGGCCCCATCGTTCTCGTTAATCGCACCGATTATGGTTGCTGTATCCCAGGAAATATAGTTGGCGGTTTCGGCAGTAGTCCCCGCGTCCCCTATTTCAAAATACATGCTGGCATAAGCAGGATAAGATCCCGCCAAAATAACTGCCGGTACGAGTGCTGAGCAAAATTTTCTAAATACTGAAACGAACTTCATCGTATCCCTCTTCAAAATCATGATATGTCACCTGAATAGTCAGCTTATGCATTTATCTTTTTCGCTCCTGTTTCATTATCAGGAAACCGCAGGCCGTCACCAGCGTCGGTCATTCCATCAAAAACAGCTTTGCGAGAGGTGCATCATACCGATTTGAAGATTCGCGCCAATTGTACTGAAGTACACCTTTAATGCCCCTTGATACCCTTGACACCGGGAAAAAACTAGCTCACCGATTACCAGTTTAATATCGGCACGCTCACCACTTGTCATGTGGGAACTGCAACGCTAAATTCATTCGAGTGGGGGGATACGCTGGAACTCGGCGGCAATGCAATACGATCGATATCGCATGCCTGGATCACGCGGATTTCGACGAAATCGTCAGTGCGCCGATCAGCTTTTTTGATGACCTGACGATAACTTCCGGCGCCACCCGCCAAAACCCGTCGTTTTTGATTCGCTATTAATAGTCCGCCGGAATTGGGGCGGAATATTTCTCCGGTTAGCATCAATGAAGGCTCGCCTTGGCTCCGGCATAACGCGCGAGGAGCCCGGCCGCGTCCATACCTGTCCTGCGCGCCATATATATGCCCGCCTGAATGTCAATGCTATCGGAAGCAGGATGCAGAACAAGCAGATGAAAGTGATGCGCGATTGCGGACTGGGTCGCCGCGTCGGGAAGCCGGTGGCGTCTGGTAGTGAGCCATGATAAAACCGCCAACAGCAACCTGACCGAAGGTTTCTCGTATTGTGATTTAAGATTTTGCATAAATAATTTTCATTGCGAGAATGCCGGCTTCACCGCTGGGTGAAAACCACATCTCTTCCGAAGGATTGTCAAGAACAAACATTAATGATAATGAGAATGATTGTCAATATTATTTGTAATCCTGCCGGAGCTCCGATTAAATCGAATGCAGATGAAAGGGATATTCATGCCTTTGAGCAAATGGCCGCCAAATTCCGCGCGAGAAGTTTGGCGGCCATAATCTTTCCTTTGATTTCAACCACTGGCTGGCTTCAGGCGGTTGATTGTGTACAACTTAAACGGGTTGTAGGCTAATACCGTTTAAGTGGAGCAGGCCCGGAATCCGGGTTCTCATTCCTGGTATCGTGGTGCGGTTCAGATCCGGTAATAGACTTCGCTTCTTCACGCGTTTCCTGTTTCTTGTTGGAGCGGTTTTCTATTTTCTCCTCAACGCGGTTTCCACGGGTTTCCTCACTGACAAGGATGCCTTCGTCCGATTCGTCCGGCAATTGGTCAGATAATTCATCTTTTCTTATTTCCTCATCTTTGGGCTTCTGGGGATTTTCCATTTATGGCTCCTTGATTCGTTTCGGCAACAGTGCACATTCATTCTCATAAAATCTCCTGACAGATTCCGTGCGATAGCGCACGTGCCCAGCACTCGCCGCATTATGAAAGCAGGCAGGAAGAGAAGTATATCCACCGCACCCAAGGCTTCAGCGGTTACCGATATGCGCACGCTTACTGGTTGAATGTCTGGGCACCTTGAATCGAAACACTTTTCCTTGGACTGACGCGACAATTTTCGAACACGAACTCTTATGTCTGCTAGCGAACGGAACTTTTCCCGCACGCACATCAATATTGCAGAGCCGAAACTATTGACGAGATGACGTTCGGTACAAATCACATAACCAAGGAGAAGAACTATGAAAAATTTGCTCACGTTGACAATTGCCCTGATGCTTCCCGCATTTGCCGTTAACGCCCAGACAGGGGATATGAAAGGTGAACTCAACGATGCTGAAATTGCCCACGTTGTCGTTACCGCGAACGACGTTGATATCGAGGCCGGCAACCTCGCGAAGAAAAAAGCAAAACAGGAGGATGTGCATGGCTACGCTCACCGGATGATAACGGAGCACACGGATGTCAATCAGCAGGCGAAGGACCTGGTAAAAAAACTGAATGTGACCCCCAAGGATAACCCGATCAGCCAGAGCCTGAAAGCGGATGGCAAGAAGAACCTCGACAAATTGAAGAATCTGAGCGGCAAGGAATTCGACAAAGCCTATATTGAAGGTGAAATAGCCCTCCACGAAAAAGTAATCAATGTGGCCGACACCAAGCTTGTGCCCAACGTCAAGAACGATGAACTGAAAGCCTTGTTGGTGAAAGTTCGCCCATCGCTTGTCTCCCACCTCGAGCATGCCCAGAAACTCAAGGAAACAGCGGGTCAATATAAGTAGGCCAGGATAGCAGGAAAGACCACACCGTCCGTTCCGCTCCGGGCTTTCCCGCGCGGCGCTCAGCCTGCCTGTGTTGGAATGTTGCGCGAATCATCGCGCAACATTCCCGGCTGCAGTACATGCTTTCATCATTGGCAAATTTAAAACGATCATAATCGGGAACGGCTTGCCCGGCCTGTCGGCCGAACTGTAGCTTGCCCAGCGGGGGTTTGAGGTAGTGTTGCTGGAAGCCAGCCCCTACCTTGTGGAAGGTCTGTTTCTCGCCGGTGATTATGTCCAGCAGTCTTTCATGGCAAGCATGGAAGGCGCGGTAATCTCGGGTAACAACGCGGCACGGGAGGTGATCGCGGCAGAAAGGTCGACGAGATAGATAATTGCTTCAGTCCGAATGGTCTGAATATCCAGGGATGGATGAAAGCATATGGCTCAAGAAACACAACGAACCGAGCGTTTGCGCGAACATATAGCCCAACTCGCTTCCGAAATAGGAGAGCGAAACCTCTATCGATACGAAAACCTTCAGGCAACTGCCCGGTTCATCGAGCATGGCTGGCATGAACTCGGTTACAGTGTTTCTCGCCAAGTATACGAGGCGAAGGAGCTACAGTTCGCTAATCTGGAGATCGAAATACGCGGGACTAGCAAACCGGAAGAAATTGTTATTGTAGGCGCACATTACGACACTCACAAGAAATCACCGGGAGCAAACGACAATGGATCGGGCATCGCCGCCCTTCTCGAGCTGGCACGTGCGTTTTCCGGGAAAAGACTTCCACGAACTTTACGCTTCGTGGCATTCACGAATGAAGAGCGTCCTTTTACCCGGACTACGGAAATGGGCAGTAGAGTCTACGCGCAGCGGTGCCACGAACGCAAGGAAGAGATCAGCGCGATGATCTGCCTTGAGACCATCGGTTATTGCTCCGAGCAAAAAGGAAGTCAGCGGTTATCGTTTAAAGGTCTGCTCCTGCCCAGCCGGGGAAACTTCATTGCACTCGTCGGGAATCGCCGTTCGAAGGCATTGTTGAGGGACACTAGCCGGCTGTTTCGGTCACGCTGTGATGTCCCCTGCAAGGCACTAACGCTTCCCACCAATTTTCCCGGCGCATGGAGTTCGGACCATTGGTCCTTCTGGAAGGAAGGGTATCCTGCCGTCATGCTGACGGACACCGCGCCCTTGCGTTATAGCTACTACCACACCCCGAAGGATACACCTGAGAAAGTAAGCTACGATTTCCTGACCAGAGTGGTGAATGGGCTGGAAGGAACGATTAGTGGTTGCGTGCGTTTGGACTAGGCAAAGCGCATAGGCCCGGCGTCTGATGCTGGCAAGCATCGCAAAGAATTGCCTGACAAACTGATATCCCGTACGCGATCTATGAGGAATCCCTGACAGGGAGGTTCCGCCATGCAAAACCGGTGCTTCCCAGTATCGCATGGGAAACACCGGGACCGGTGGTTTAAGCGACCTCCAGTATTTTATGGCCAGCCGCGGCTCGCGGCCCGTTTAATTCGGGATTAGTAGCCACCGCCGCCAGATTGCCCGGATGACCCCCCGCCCTGCGACCCCGATCCTTGGCCCGACGAGCCCGCTCCCTGCCCACTGGAACCCCCCCCGTACGAAGAGCCGCCCTGGCCCTGACCGGATGTGCCTTGGCCAGAAGTAGAGCCACCAGATTGCTGATAGCCGCGCGGCTCTGGCGCGGGCGCTCCCTGCCCAGTTGTAGATTGTCCTCCTCCGGAACCAGCTTTTTTATCAATTGGGCCACCATGCCCGGACATATCGCCATGTTGACCAGTCTGATCTCCGGCACCGGCAGCGTGAGCCACACCAGCGGCACTGAAAACGATGACGCTGGCGAGTGCTATCGATCGAGCTGTTTTTTTGAGTATGAACATATTTTCCATGATGATTCCCCATATCTATCCAGCGAAATTGCTGAACTGAAATGCTACTCTGGCTATTGAATCGTTCCGTACGTTGACGCACAAAACAGCGAAATGGAAACGATCATTACGGGAAATGCAAACTCAAGGCCAGCAGGAAGAGATAACGCATCTCAAGGGACCCTGCATGAAAAATATCGATGAGATTGACTAGCCGGTCTTCAATATCTAGCGAAACTCGTACCTATCCCCATGCTCGAGATAAATGATTTTGTCCTGAAGACCCGCCTGCTCTATTTCCTGCTTGAAATCACTCAGAGGGGATTTGAAGACATCATAATCGTTGTAGTGAATCGGGATTGCCTTCCGCGGCACAATGATCTGCATCATTTTGACGCCTTCCCGCGCGTCCATGGTAACGGTGACCAGGCCGAGCAAGCGCGTGCCGCCCAAGTGCAACAGCGCCAGATCCACGTCCGGATAACGCCGGGGGATTTCCTTGATATCATTGAAAACCATTGTATCGCCGCTGATATACATTCTGTAACGATGCAGGGAATTCTTGTCCCCGAAATCCAGCATCGACCCCATTACTTCCGGTAGAAGTTTTGCAACAACTGCGGGGCCATGGCGTGCCGGCGTGGCGGTAACGCGAAGCGTGGTATTACCTTTTTCCACCACAAGGGCATCCCAGGTCTTCAGAGGATAACGCTTGCGAAAGCCCAGTTCTTTCAGCGACTCCGCAGCCTCTTCTGTAGTGACGACAGGGATGTCTCGATCCAGATTTTTCTGAACAAACTTATCGAAATGATCCTCATGCATATGAGAGAGCACAATCAGATCGATTGGCGGCAGATCTTCCAGTTCAATGGCGGGGTTCGTCAGGCGTTCCGAAGTCAGTCCATATCCCAGGTGTACGTGGTCTCCTCTGTGCAGGAAATTCGGATCGGTAAGGATCGTCAATCCGCCATAACGTATGATGACAGTCGCTGTGCCAACAAAAGTAACGGAACCAGCCGTTTCCCCTTTCTCTTTTTCGGAAGGCGGCGGCAGTCTCAGCAGATATTTGCTTTCCGCCTCTCTACCGTCACCCGCCTTGATGAAGCGGGATTGAGTCGAAGATTCACTCTCGGGCGGCGTCGCGAAAACCGGTGTAAACACCGATGCCAACAGTAGCCCGGCCGCGGCGATCGCCGCGGCAGGCTGAAAGCGATGCTGAACTTCCACCTCGCTCACCTGCTAAACTCGAGGTGGATCGATTTCTCGTTCGAAGTGCCGATGAGCGGCAATCGCTTCGACAAATTGCGGCAGGATACTGTCCACATTTTCATCCTGAAAGTAAAGCACCCCGGGATCGGGCTCGCCTGACGAAAGCGTCAGCTTTACTCCCGCGCTCTCCGCCAGGCTCTTGCCGGTGCCCAGTATTAGAATAGGCTTGCAATGGCGGTATTGCTCCCTGATAAACTCCACTACCGGCCCCACGCTGCCCAGAATCGTCATGGCCTGCTGGCCCCCCGGTATCACCATCGCATCAAAAAGAACGCTGGGCATCGCTTCAAATGTTATGTCGGTCTCGATATTATCACCATCCGCGCTCTTCACGGCACCCAGGCGAATCCCAACAAAGCGAGATACCGCCCCCTCTCCGGCCAATCCCGAACGTACCGCTCTTGCGGTCATTCCGTCCACCCCGTCTGCCAGCAGAATAGCGATGCGCCGCAGCCGAATCCGCCCATCTCCGGAACGAGCAAAAAGCGACAGTGCAGGAGATACCTCTACCTCTGGCGTGATGGGATTCTGCATCGCCTTTGGCTGGGCAGGCGGTATGCTGATGCCAAGTCCCTGCGCGACACCTTCAGCGAGATCCGGATCGACATTAACAAGTAAGGAAACCATTCGCTCCCGTATGGCAGGTGTCTGCACGCGCGTCAGTTCAAAACGAAAAGCGCGAATGATATGCGCCTTTTCTACTGGAGTCTGGCTGTTCCAGAACAAGGTGGCCTGGGTATAGTGATCCGCAAATCGCTCCGGTTTCCCGCGTACTTTATCGCCCGATAACGGTTCCGGAAAGGATGTGAAACCGGCCATGCCAGCCTGGAACGGGCACCCCCCACCAAGGGAATTCGGCTCATACGCAACACGGCCTCTATTGATGGTCTGACGATGCATTCCATCTCGTTGATTGTTGTGAACCTGCGCTACGGGAGAATTGATGGGAATCTCATGAAAATTCGGATCCACCCAACCGTATCAACTGCGTATCCACATAAGAATGGATGCGCCCGGCGAGCAGTGGGTCATTGCTGAAGTCCAATCCCGGCACGATATGGGCGGCACAGAACGCCACCTGCTCTGTTTCCGCAAAAAAATTGTCGGGATTTCGATTAAGTACCAGTTTCCCGACAGGTATAACCGGAATAAGCTCCTCAGGAACAATCTTTGTCGCATCGAGCACGTCAAAACTGAACCGTTCCGCTTGTTCCTCCGTAAAGATCTGCATTCCCAACTCATATTCCGGGAAAGCCCCACACTCGATGGCCTCCCATAAATCCCGGCGATGGAAATCGGGATCGGCCCCGGCTATTTTGACGGCCTCGTCCCAGTCGAGGGAATGTGTCCCCGCAAGCGGTTGCCAATGAAATTTCACGAATCGCGACTCGCCGGCGGCTGTTACAAGCCTGAATGTATTCACGCCAAAGCCTTGCATCATGCGAAAGCTTCGCGGAATCGCGCGATCGGACATCACCCACATCAGCATGTGCATCGATTCGGGCATCAACGAGACGAAGTCCCAAAATGTATCGTGTGCGGTCGACGCTTGCGGAATAGCAAAGTGAGGCTCGGGTTTAGCCGCATGCACCAGATCAGGAAACTTGATCGCGTCCTGGATAAAAAATACGGGAATATTGTTTCCCACCAAATCCCAGTTGCCTTCGTCGGTATAAAACTTGACCGCGAACCCTCGCACATCACGTGCGGTGTCGGCGGAACCGCGTTCTCCGATTACAGTGGAGAAGCGCACAAAGACAGGCGTTTGCTTCCCTGCCTCCGCGAATAGAGATGCCCGGGTATATTGTTCCAATGACTCGTAGCATTCAAAATATCCATGAGCAGCCGATCCCCGCGCATGCACGACGCGCTCGGGTATGCGCTCATGGTCGAAATGGGTTATCTTTTCGCGCAGGATGAAATCTTCTAACAAGGCCGGACCGCGATATCCGGCTTTCAACGAATTCTGATTGTCACTGACGGGAACACCTTGGTTAGTCGTTAATACCCGCCCGCTTGAATCGGCTCGGACACGATCCAGTGATTCATTGCCCGCATTAAATCCCAACTGCGGCTCACCCGCTCCAGCCTTTTCGGAAGCGATGGTTTCAGTTATCGTACTGCCCGTCGTAGAGGGATCTGGTGGCTCCACGATCTGCCCTTTCTCGGGGCAGGTAGCAATCTCCCCGTGCTCAAGCGCCTTGTTAAGGTTGTAAGGCATGGCTGCGGCAAGCTTCTGTGTCTCGGCGAGCTTTGCAGTAAACTCGTTTGCTGGCGTGCCCTCCTGACGAGAAGGACCTCCGACTGTCGAACGGTTATCAACATCATTTGCGTGCTTTCATTGGGTTCCTTTTTTCGAAAATGGGTCCTGATTTATCCGGCTGAGATTTAACCAGCCGGGCCGCATCATCAGCGTAGAGCCTTTATTTACTTGCTGTCGGTACGGAGTCGCACATTAGGTTTCGCCGGATGATTCAGGTGCCTTTGTTGACATGCTTTAGCGGACCGGTTGCCGTAGCTACAGCGCTTTGCAAACTATGTGCTGTGCCGCACCGAGTTTCAGGGGGATAGCTCCTACGCTTTTGCCATCGGTATCAGCCCATTTCATTTGCGCCGCAACCGATCGACGAATTCTTGGCACTGCACCTATCCTTACAGCTCGTCAAACTACAGCAAGCCATGAAATCACCCCAACACGGTCCATCCCGGCCTGCCGATTGTCTTATTATCGGTGGCGGTCCCGCCGGGCTGACCGCCGCCATTTACCTGGCTCGCTTCCGACGGAAGGTGATCGTGGTGGATAGTGGATTTAGCCGGGCATCGCTCATTAACGCCAGTCACAATTACCCGGGTTTCCCCGAGGGGATCGTGGGCACGGAACTGCTTCAACGCCTTCGCGACCAAGCCGCCCATTACGAGGTGACGCTTGAATCCGGCGAGGTTACAGGTCTGAGCCGAGCGGGAAATATATTCGAGGCGGCAGCGCAAAACGTTGCTGGCACAGGCGACGGCAGCAGCCTTCCTTCCTTTCGTGCTGCATCGATATTGTTGGCGACGGGCACAGCGGATACGATACGCAATATCCCCAATTGGATGACTGGCGTCAGGCGCGGCGTTATCCGCTTATGCCCCATCTGTGATGCCTATGAGGCCAAGGAACAAGCTATTGCGGTAATGTCCTCTTCAGGAAAGAAGGGAGTGAATCATGCGTTATTTTTAAAGACCTATACGGATACGGTAACGCTTATCTATATCGCGAAAGCCAGGCTCGGGAAGACGGAGCAAAACACACTGCGCCGGGCGAAAATCGACGTGATCGAGGATGTGCATGCCGAGGTCAGGATTGCTGAGCAATCGCAACCGGCGATTCGCCTTTCAAGCGGAGAAGAACTTTATTTTGACGTGATCTATCCGATGCTGGGGGAGAGCCCCAGGTCGGGGTTGGCGACTCAAATGGGAGCCAGATGCAATAAAACCGGGAATCTGATCGTGGACCGTCATCAGCGCACAACGGTTTCAGGCTTATATGCCGCAGGAGATGTAGTAAATGAACTCAGCCAGATAAGCGTTGCTACCGGGCAAGCCGCCATTGCCGCAACCGATATTCATAATTGGTTAAACAGGAGCCGTTTTTGACATCGGCACTCGTTTTTTACCTCTGATCCATGTGTAGTGGACGCGTCCGGACCGCTTTGCGGCTGTACTCCGCTAATCGCAGAGGAGCAGCCAGACGACGGGAGCAAGACAAATTGCCCGCTATCACCATGAGTCTACTTATTTTTATAGCTCTTGCCGCGGTCTTTGGAATGCCTGCTCCGAAGCTCCGCCCCCGGAGGAAGATGAGGAATCGGCATCATGCGGACCGCCTTTTCCGCGAGATTTCCCGCCTTTCCGCCCAGCTTCGCGAGCCTCTTCGGAATCAAACTCGTGCGCAGTACCCTTCTCATGAGCGGCTCTGCCAGCCTCGCGCGCTTCTTCCGAATCGAACTCATGCGCCGTGCCCTTCTCATGAGCTGCCTTACCGCCTTTACTGGCTATCTCGCGCCGCCTATCTTCATCCATTGAAGCAAAGCCTCGCTTGCTGCCGCTACTCCGGTCCTCGCCAAGCCTTCCTTTATCTTTATCTTTGTTCGAAGCCATAATATAAATCTCCTCATCGATCACTTCGAAAAATCTCCGTCTGACACGACGCAGCCTGATCTGTCGATCCGTACTTGTCTCCCCAAGCGAAGTAATTGATGAAAAAACGGAGAATCGCTCATTCTATGCAATAAGACGCGCTCTGCTCTGTTCGGAACCTTACATAGGGTTCTGACTTGCAAACATGAATTGCAGCTCAGCAAGGGAATGATGAAAGGATAGGTATTGAAAAAGGACCGATTTCATCAAAGGAGATGAATGTGCGTTAACGAACGGAAATCGGACGCCTTCAAGGTACGATACAGGCTCGCGGTCAAGATTCGATGCTAACCGCCATACGTTTCAAGGAAGCGATTCACTGCTGACGGTAAATATATAAACTCACTATTGGAGATTATCATGCCAACCACGCAAAGCGGCACAACACGAAAAACCACGGGTACCACGGCACGCCGGTCCAAAAACGACGCCATTAAATTATTGACGGCGGACCATGCCAAGGTAAAAAAAATGTTCAAGGAATTCCAGAAACTAAGTAAAAAGAATGACGAGGCAGGAAAGGAAGAGTTGGCAGGACAGATTTGCAAGGAATTGACCATTCATGCGCAACTGGAAGAAGAAATATTCTACCCTGCTGCGCGCGAGGAAATAGATGATGACGATCTGATGAATGAGGCCCTTGTCGAGCATACCGCGGCCAAGGATCTGATTTCGCAAATTCAGTCAATGGATGTGTCAGACCCCATGTACGATGCGACCGTAAATGTCCTGGGCGAATATGTTAATCATCATGTAGAAGAAGAGGAGAATGAAATATTTCCCAAAGTGCAGAAAGCCAAAATGGACCTGGAGGAAATCGGCTCCGAAATAGCCGAACGCAAAGCGGCGTTGACAGAGGAATAAGCGAAACAGGAGCAGCAGCGAGCCAACGGAGCCATTCGATCCCGGCAAGATATCCGGGAGAGAAGGTTCCGCTTGGCGCTCGCTTATAAAAGGCAGTTAGCAGAAGACCTTTCTGCTACTGCTTTTTTATCTGTTATTCGCGCTCTAACATTGGAGACCAGGAACTGGCATCAGCGCTGACGCCGCTCGCCTGGGATCGTAATATTTTCGAAAAACTCGATCTTTCGAGCTGCTGTGCAAAACACACGTAGTCCTGAACCTGGATACGCTGCACAGGTTTGATAAGCTCCTCGGCCGGTCATTGTATTCTCACAGTTCAGCTTTGGGTTGCGGCCAAATCGGAAGGACGCTTTTGCCAAAAGGAGTACGAATAGCCGACGACGTGACAGCTTGCCTTGGTGGACACGAATCCGCCTGCTGCGGCAATTCGACCTGATGGTCTCGTTCTCCGGCGCTATAGAGGAACCCGCCCGATTGGTGCCGCCACAGCGTCGCATATTGGCCGCCAAGTTCCAGCAACTCGTCATGCGTGCCTTGCTCGACGATGTGTCCGTCCTTCAGCACGAGCAGCCGGTCCAGGCAAGCGATAGTGGATAGCCGGTGCGCGATCGCGATCACCGTCTTGCCTTCCATCAACCCGATCAGCTGATCTTGAATCGCGAGTTCCACTTCGCTGTCAAGTGCGGAGGTCGCCTCGTCCAATATCAGGATCGGAGCATTTTTGAGCACGACGCGGGCGATTGCGATACGCTGCCTTTGGCCGCCGCTGAGCTTTACGCCCCGTTCGCCTACGTGCGCCTCATAGCCGGTGCGTCCTTGCCAATCCGTCTGGCTCAGAATGAACTCATGCGCCTGTGCCCGGCGTGCAGCCGCTTCAATCTGTGCCTGGGTCGCCCCCGGGCTGCCATAAGCAATGTTTTCGGCAATGGAACGATGCAGCAGGGATGTATCCTGCGCAACGACGCCAATGGAACGGCGCAGGCTTTCCTGAGTCACTTCACGGATATCCTGGCCATCGATCCGGATACTCCCTGCCTCGATCTCATGAAAGCGCAGCAACAGGTTGATCAACGTGGATTTGCCGGCCCCCGAACTCCCGATTAACCCGACGCGTTCGCCGGGCCGAATGACGCAGTTGAGGCTGTCCAGCACCTTGCGGCCATCATTGCGGCCAAACGTAAAGGTCAATCTCTCAAAGCGGATTTCGCCGCGTACTTCGGCAGGGTCCAGATTTTGCGCCGCAGGTTTATCGGCTGACGTATTTGTCACGGCAACCGTTTGCATGCCTTCCTGCACCACGCCCATGTTTTCAAAAGCCCTGATCAATTCCCAGCTTACCCATCCGGCTGCATTGGCGATCGTCCAGGCAAGCGGCACCGCCATCGCCACAGCCCCGGCGTCAAGCGTTCCCTGCGACCACAGCATGATGCCGATAGCGGTTGTGCCCGCCAACAAAAGCGCATTCAGTAGCGACAACGTGGTGGTGAATTTCGTAATCATCCGCATATGCGCAGCGATGGCGGTCGTATGGCGATCAATCGCTTCGCGCACGTAGGCATCTTCGTCGCTGGCGCGCGAGAACAGTTTGACGGTGAGGATGTTGGTGTAGCTGTCTACCACCCTGCCCATTACCGCCGAACGCTGCTCACTGCTGCTCCTGGCCAGGTCGCGCATGCGCGGAACGAAGTACCGCAGAAAAAATATATACGCGATAAACCATAAGCCTGTTGGTACTGCCAGCCGCCAGTCCGCGTCGCTCATCAGCCACAGCGACGAAACGCCGAATACGGCAATGTACCAGATGGCATGAATGCTAGAAACGACGCATTCGCGCACGGCGTCGCCCATATGCATCACGCGATTTGCGATGCGCCCGGCAAAATCATTCTGGAAGAGCGACCAGCTCTGCCGCACGACATGCCAATGGCTTTGCCAGCGAATCATGCTGGTCACCCCCGGCACGACAGCGTTATGGCGCACAAGGCTGTCTATCAGGACAGCCAGAGGCCTGGCAACAAGCACCAGCAGAGCCATGCCGATCAGCATCGGTACCGCATCACGCAAGGCGGCAACACGTGCGGTCGCCTCCATGACCTCGACAAGACGGCCGATGAAAACGGGAATCAGAGTATCGATAAGTGCTACCGCCAGGCCCGTGGCAAATAACGCCCCGTACAGGCCCTTGGTCTGGCTGATGAAGTGCCAGTAAAACGCCGTCAAACCTGGAGGAGGCGATTTTTTGGGAGCGACAGTGGGACGAACGCACTGCTCAAAGAAAGCGAACATGGTAAAACCTCGAGTGGAAAAAGCGGATGGAGTCTGATTAGCGATCAGTCATGCAGTGGGATCAATTCCGCCTCAGCACAGATACGTGAACCGAGGCGTTGCCTGAATCGATACAAGAGTGTAGGGATTTCTTTTTTCATGGGTTGGAACGGCGAACAAGATAACGCAAGGCATAATTCGGCAATGGATGGAATTCAAGCACGTTTCCATTCCTGTTCCTGCAATTGCAATTTTTTGTCCGGGCCCCACTCTTGTCCGCCCAGATCCCATGGATCGATCCACCTCGGCCCGCTCAAGCGATGGCGCATGGTATGGTTGGGTTAGCGCAGCGCAGCGTAACCCAACATAGCGAAACACCGCTCATCAATGCACTACCAGCGCAGTCTGGCCAACTGGCGGATTGCCGCGTTTTTGTGAAACTCCGCCGTTCGAGTCCCGGCATACGCTTGCCAGTCCACGAGCGCTTCCCCTCTATTTTTTGTATCAAATACACCTCTCGTGCGACAACCTCATCAGGCACGCTCTATGCGGCCTGACGCACGGATGGAACGATCAAAAGGAAGAATGATAGAAACTTGGTCTTATCTTTATGTGAGGAGGACGCCATGAATAGCATGCTCTCCTGGATTGCCTACATAGTGATACTTGCTGCTGGCTTAGGAGTCTTGGGAATAAGTCCGGTATAAGACGCTCGGACTATAAAAGTCTACGCGGTAATCCCTAGTTATTAGAGGGAATGGCGGTGGGAGAAAACCCCTCGGCACCCGTTATTCCAGAATGAACCATCGCAGAAGGAATGACTTGGCAATCGCGTTATTGCGGCTCCTGGTGCTGCTGGAGGATCAGTGCAGGTTCGGAGTCGGAGGCATGGACCCGATGTTATTGGCAATGACGTGACATGCCCAGACGGATAGGTACCGACTCATTTTTGGCGCGGGAGGTGTGCTAGTCGGCTGCGACGAGCCTTTGCGATATAAGCGAGATCCCGCGCAGCGAGCCCCGCGGCGAGCGTGAAAAAAATCACTGCCATGGATTTTCCCGAAAGGCGCTTTTCGAACCCGGGCGTGAAGCGTTTGGGAATAGCGTGGTAGTCGATGACATAAGCCGCTGCTGCCACAGCGGCGGCGCGACCTAAGGGGTTTATCACTTGGGGCAGACTGGCCGCGCCCGGGTTCGAAATCCTCCCTTCACGTCGCCCATGGCCACCTCCGGCAGCCATTTTTTCATAGAATGACGCCCAGAAGATCGCGGACCCGTGGTTTAACAAAAAACCGGTAAGTGTGTATTTCACTGAAGCTTGATCCTGTTTTGCCGCCTTATCGCCCCAGATAATGTGACTCGTTGCATTCAGCGGCGCTGCATACGAGCCGTTCTCGCGCTTGCCTGCCAGCGAAGCAACAGCCGCTGTTGCCAGGCCGCTTATTGTTCCGGACTTTACAGCCCGGCTCAGAACGCTTCGTTCCTTGTTCATCTGAATCTCCTCGCTTTTGGTCACCAATGTATTTGTATATTTACACCTGTATTCACGCATCCGGGAAATGCGGGCAACGAATAACGTTACAGGAATCCGCCCGACTGATGGCGCCAGAGCATGGCGTACTGGCCGCCAAGTTGGAGCAGCTCATCATGCGTCCCTTGCTCGACAATGCGCCCTTCGTTCAGGACAAGCAACCGGTCCAGGCAAGCGATGGTAGATAGCCGATGCGCGATCGCGATTACCGTCTTGCCCTCCATCAACCCGATCAACTGGTCCTGAATCGCGAGTTCCACTTCGCTGTCCAGTGCAGAGGTGGCCTCGTCCAGCACCAGGATAGGGGCATTTTTGAGCACGACGCGGGCAATGGCGATGCGCTGCCTCTGGCCCGCGCTGAGCTTCACGCCTCGTTCGCCCACATGCGCGTCATAGCCGGTGCGTCCTTTCCAGTCACTCTGGTTCAGGATGAACTCGTGCGCTTGCGCGCGGCGCGCAGCTGCTTCAATCTCCGCCTGTGTTGCGCCCGGGCTGCCGTATGCGATGTTGTCCGCGATTGAACGGTGCAGCAGGGAAGTATCCTGGGCCACCACCCCTATTGCACGGCGCAAGCTCTCCTGGGTTACCTCCCGGATATCATGACCGTCGATCCGGATGCTGCCGGTCTCGATCTCATAAAAACGCAGCAACAGATTGATCAGGGTCGACTTGCCAGCGCCCGAGCTTCCAACCAGCCCAACCCGTTCGCCGGGACGGATGATGCAGTTAAGGCTGTCGAGCACCTTTCGTGCCATCACTGCGCCCATAGGTGAAGGTCAGCCGTTCAAAACGGATTTCACCATGCACCTGGCTGGCGTCCAGGTTCAAGGCGGAAGGCATGTCAGGCAATGCATCCGTCACTGCGATTGTTTCCATGCCTTCCTGCACCACTCCCACATTCTCGAACGCTCTGCTCATTTCCCAACTTACCCATCCGGCCGTATTCGCGATTGTCCAGGCCAATGGCACTGCCATCGCCACAACCCCGGCGTCAAGCTCTCCCCGCGCCCATAGCATAATGCCGATGGCTGAGGTACCGGCCAGCAAAAGAGCGTTAAGTAACGATAACGCGGTCGTGAATTTCGTGATCAGACGCATATGCGCCGCGATCGCCGCCGTATGGTCGTCGACCGCTTCGCGCACATACGCATCTTCGTCGGTCGCGCGCGAGAACAGCTTCACTGTGAGAATATTGGTGTAGCTATCCACGACCCGGCCCATCAGCAACGAGCTGCCTTTCGCTGCTGTTCTTTGAAAGGTCGCGCATGCGCGGCACAAAGTACCGCAGGAAAAATATATACGCCACCAGCCACAATGCGGTGGGAACGGCCAGGCGCCAATCCGCGCCGCCCATCAGCAGCAAGGCCGAAAACCCGTACACGGCGATATACCAGATCGCATGAATGCTCGATACCACGCACTCTCGCACGGCGTCGCACGTATGCATCACCCGATTGGCAATACGCCCGGCAAAATCGTTCTGAAAGAGCGACCAGCTCTGCCGGATAACATGCCAATGGCTCTGCCAGCGGATCAGGCTTGTCACCCCGGGCACCACGGCATTATGACGTATCAGGCTGTCTATCAGGATGGCCAGGGGCCTGCCGACCAGCACCAGCAGAACCATGCCGATCAACATCGGCGTCGCGTCCCGTAATGCCCCGGCGCGGTCGGTAGCTTCCATTACATCGACCAGACGTCCGATAAAGACGGGAATCAGGGTGTCGATCAGCGCTACCGCCAGGCCGGTGGCGAATAATGCCGCATACAGGCCCTTTGTCTGGCTGACGAAGTGCCAGTAAAAAGCCAGCAAACCTGAAGGCGGAGATTTTTCAGGTACGACAGTAGGCTGAACGCGTTGCTCAAAAAATGCGAACATAAGGGCGCCTTTTAATTTGGAAGAGGCCGCATGGTGGCCGGTGAACTATCGGACCTGAAAATTGGGATCGGTTTTGCTTTAATAAAAACAGGTGCTTAAGGTGATGCGCGGATCGTTACCGGAAACCCGTCTTCTTTTTTCATGAGGTATGTATCCTGTATGGAAATTGTCCGAAGAAGAGCCGTCCTCAGGCGCCGAATCCCTGCTCAAGCGACCATCCCACTTCCCTGTCTGCCTGATTTACTCTCCTCAGCCTCCGCTGGCGCCTCTTGGCGCCTCGATTCGATATAACGATCGAGCGCATCATCCAGGGAAGGCAAGAGTATGCCTCGCTCGCTGGAGAGCGCGCTATATAGCGGACGGACAGCAACGTAGCCGAGCTCGCCTCCACAGCGGCCATCAAGTCTGCTGGTATCGATACCTGCCTTCTTCGCCGCCTTGAGGGCAAGCTCCACCCAGGTTACAGGCTGGCCGTTCGTCAGGTGCCAGATCCCCGCTTCCTTGTCGATAAGCAGATCAAGGCAAGCATGCACAAGGTCCGGGACGTAGGTAGGCGATACGGTAATGTCCGTGGAGGCGGAAAACCTTTCTTCCTGCGCCAGTGTTTTCAGGGCAAGCGTAACAAAATTGTAGATGTCCCAAGGACCGAAGAAAGCACTGGTGCGCACTACCAGTGCGTCCGGATGATGGTCGAGCACCCTCCGCTCCGCCTCCACCTTGCTCCTGCCATAGTGATTCAACGGCCACGACCGTATCGCTCTCCAGATAGGGAGACGCCTGCCGGCCATCGAACACAAGATCGCTTGAAAACGTAAGCAGCTGAATATCCCGCTCCCGGCAAACGGCCGCGAGAACGGATGGTCCAACCGCGTTTTCCCGAAAACAGCGGTCGATATCACTTTCTGCATTGTCCACGTTTACATAACCGCTTGCGTTGATAATGGCCCAAGGCTGGTAGCGGGCGACGGCACACTCGACAGAAGCGCGTACCGCTATATCCATCTCCTGCCGGCTCAGCAATATGCATGCCAGGTTCCGTTGCCCGCAAATGATCGCAAATGCCCTGCCCAGCGTCCCGGTTGCTCCGGTAACGAGAATCGGCCGCATGGTTCCATTTGGCGAAGATTTGTACTCTGAATGAAGAGAGGTAATAGCGGTTGGTGTCGCAACCGGCTTGCAGGTGAAGCGGTCCGCCCGGCGCCACCAGCCCTGCCCTTTTAAAACGGGGTGAGAGGGCTGCTCGCCTGCAGCCAGTTCCCGCATGAGATCTGCCACGGCCGTCGAGCGCGGCAGGGCTGAGCGCACATCGAAAGGACCAGGCTCATAATACCCTTTGCATGCGGTGACCAGGCAGTCCCAGTCGTAAGAGCCCAGCAACGCCCAAACCGTGACAGCGCGGATATCAACGCCTCTCTGCCGCGCGTTCCGTGCCGCCTGCCACATCTCAAGCAGCCAACGCATCTGGTCTTCCCGGCTTGCACCTATATGCGCTTCTGTAATCGCCAACGGCAACTGATACCGTTCCCATGCTTCGGTAAGCAGGTGCTCAACCCCGGCGGTTGGAGTAGCGAGCACCCGCACGGGCTCCATATCGACAAAGCGATAGCCACGATAATTGATAATATGCTGCCCTGGATATCTTTCCACCCGCTGATCCAGCCATCGCTCGCTTGTGATGTAATAATTGATGCCGATGATTTCAGGGTGGCAGACGTTATCCCTGAACCATAGAAATTGGGAGGGCTCGATCCCCGTGCTGATCAGGTAGTTCCAGAGGGGATGCTCCTGCCCGACCTTTCCACATAGTAAATCCCAAGCCAGCCATCTGCGGGCGTTATAAAACTCGGCCAACTCGGATAGTTGGGGAGTGCTATAGGCCTTGCCCAGGTCATCCGTCTGGACCAGCTTCGCATCAGGATTGACCTGGCGGATAGCGCGCATGGATAAAACAACAGCGCGGCACTGGTTCAACAATGCCTGAACGAATGTCCGCTCATCGCGTCCGTGCGGGTACCATAGACCGTATAGTCCGCTAAAGCGGGCTGTAGTCAGCGGTTCGTTCACCGGCGTGTAGTATTCCACCCATGGGTAGCGCTGGGCTACGGCCCCGGCAAAAGCGGCCAGCTTGTCGGCGAACCGGGGGTCGACCAAGCTGGTGTATTGTGGCCCGCTGCCATGGTGCACCAGCCCTACGATCGGGGTAATACCGCGCTCCCGCAGCGCGGGCAGGCGATCGTCCGGCCATGACCAGTCTATCTGATCAAGCCCATTCGGAGCCATATGTTCCCACAGAACCGGATAACGTATCGAGCGGATCCCCAAGGAGGCGAACCTCTCGAGGTCGCATAAGCGGTGGATGTGGCCGTTGCGGTCCATCTGACTGAAATACGTATCGAGCACACGGTTCACCGTGCATTCGAGGCCGCCCCAAAGCTCCAGCGCCTCCGTAAGTCCCTGGTCCTCTTCCCCGCTCATATGTTCTCCCGGCAATATCACTTTTTACCTACCGACAGATCCGACAGATATATTATCGGTTGTCTATTTCTGACGCAGTTCACACAAATCCCCTCTTCCGCGCCAGGAGTTGCACACTTGAAACTGCCCCGGTTCCAAGTGATTGAGAATCAGTAGCGGAGCGCTGGAGATGAGCTTCTCTACGCGGAGAAAAGCGTCCCGGCAATGGCTAATCCGCACTACTTCAAAAACCGCCCGCCAACGAATTGCCTTGCAAGAATCCTCTTGCCCGTGATCCAGTTCTGTTCGGTTCTTAACATATGTGGCTTCAAATATACTGGCAGGTGAACGCATGGAAAAAGCGGGAGGGAACCAGGATGCGAAATTCAAGGCCGTGGACACGGAGACATTTGATAAATATTTCGATGGAGAAATGAAGGTAACGAGAAAGCAAGCGGGGAGTGGAGCTGCCGATTTATTGAACCGCTACCTGTCTTTGCTCAGATGGAGTCAGAAGGCGAAGGCAATACGAACTTGTACGTATATGAGCGGCTTAAACGCTACGCACCGTTTAAGCCGCCCATCCGCCGTCGCATCAGGAAGCGACAGCGGCATCTTCCATCACCATCTCCTTGAACCACTGGCGGATGTAAGCAAGGTGCTCGTCTTCCTCCCGGAGTGCGTTCTGGAAATCCCTGGCCATATCGCTCATGCCCATCTTTTCCGTGAGCGCAATAAGGAGTTGCCACGCATCGTTGTCCGCGAGTTCCGCAATAAGAATGGCTTCCAGGCAGTGGGCCACCGACGTCCGCGGGTCGGTCAGTACCTGGACCAGACCTATCGAGGCCATGCCATCCACATCAGCCGAAGGGGTTTGCGCCGTGGGATCGGCGCCGATCGAGCGCATGGCGTTCTCCACGAGCTTGAAGTGCTCCAGCTCTTCGTTTCGGAATTCACGCAACCTGTCGAGCGGGACAATGGAGTTTGCAGGGGCTGCCGAACACTTCGCGATCAGGGCGTCGTACAGCCGGACTCCGGCGCGCTCGAAGGCAAGCCGGCACCCCAGCTTGTCTATAAACGCCTCCGGATTCTTGCCCGTCAATTTTTCCATGGCGGTACTTGCCATGCCTTTCAAGGTGCCGGGCGGTGGAACCGATCCTATCACGCCGGCCTCGGCAAAATACTGGCTCCGCCTTTCCGCGATAGCCTGCTCATCCCCCGCAGAGGAAGGAGGCGTTACTCTGGCCAGCGCCATCATTTCCTTGGCATCGATTGGCGACATATCGATGCCTGTCCGATTTTTTCCTAAAACTGTGCTTTTTTCCATGATTGATCTCCTGATGTCTGTCTCCTGAAACACTAGCGGGTGAGCTCTGTATCGCGGGCAAGCTCCTCATTAAAGGGAAGCTCCTTGCCTCGGACGAGCTCCGTGCCGGGCCACCATTGATAGCCTGCCGAAACTGTATCGGTTGGCGAACCTGATGAGTTGACCTGCTCCCGATATTGCCTGGAAGCCTCGCCTTCCCGGGATTTATCCACGAACTGGGTGCCGAGCGCGCGCAGATCGACTTCCTGGTTAAGAATGCGGCGCACGAATTCGCGCTGACTTTCATATTTGATCGGTTCGGGCAATTCCCCTGGCAGAACCTCGGCCGGATCGCGGCGCTCGTATTGCTTGAACAGATTCATCGCAACCTGCAAATGCCCCAGTTCATAATCTAGGCAGCGCTCCCAGATGGCTTTGATCCGTGGATTGGACTCCTGCTGCACGCAGCCATAATAGTTATAAACCTCGTTTGCTTCATGCAGCATCCATTTCTCGAGCCAGCTTTCGTTGGGGTCGATAATGGACTCGTATTGCGTCACGTGCTGCTCTTCGATGGATGCGATCTCGGCATATAACTGGCGTGCTACCGGGTCGGCATAGAGAGGCCCCACGTTCAAATAGAAATTCTGCGTTTGCTGCTCGCTCGACATGATGGTCAGCGCGTTGAGCTTGGTAATTGGCGCCGCGCGCGAGCGGTCATAGTGTTCCCGCAGATTGTCCTGGGGCGCCCGGTGCTCCACTACTGTAGGACGGCCTGGAACAATATCGGTATAGCATTGCAGGATGTTATTGGCATCCTTGCCTTCCAACCGGTCCAGCATCGCGCTGTAACGGTAGAGATGGTCAAAATCCTCCAGCATTCCAAACCGGTATACTTGAGCCAGATACGGATCAGGCTCATTTTGAGCGACGACAGCAGTAATTTCGATGGCGACCTGCTCATAGGCGACGGTTGTTTCGAGCGTCGAATGGTCCGCGCCCAGCAACCCGTTCACCATTGTTGCCTGGTGCTGTTCCACGATGCGCACCTGTGCAAGTGGTAGTTGCAAATCTCGATTCATGCGCGCGCATGCGTGCGAGAAGCGGTTCGCTTCCATCTCTATCCCATTCATCAGGATAACCCGCACACGCGTGAACGCGTCATCGTCGAGCTTGCTGATCGGGGGTTGAACCAGTTCCTTCCAGGTAAACCGCTGCCTGTCCAGCGGACAACCTTTATCTTCGTATAGATTGAGTGCCATTTCTGTTCTCCTCTACTTAAATTCGCCCATAGGCAGCGATGCGGGCTGTCGGGCTAATGTCGATGAGTAAATCAAAAGAATGAGGAGCAAGACAAAGCCTGCAACTCATCACACTGAACGCTTGTTTATTTCCATGGCTTTGGCTGGCGCTATCCGGGACCATGAGATCTCCTGTTATCAATACTTTCGAAAAATCGCTCCGGCATGCAAGCTGCAAAGATGCTGGCGTTCGAGGTTTTGTCTCTGCTTGCTTACGTGCTGATCGGCCGGGAGTACTATCCATGCTAGGTAGCAAAACATATTCGCTCCGTTCGGAAGCAAACATATAGCGCAATAAGTTCAAAGCCGCGGCGATCACCTTGGATGTAATGCAGAAACAGGGCTATAGGTAATAAACGCGTGATTTTGGAAAACAGGAAATGGAATGTACGTTAACGAACAGAGTTCGAGCGGCTTGGGAAGTTAGTCTTGCTGCAATGAAAAGCATCGTCGTCCTATCCCACCTTCGGTGGGACTTCGTATATCAGCGGCCTCAGCATTTATTGTCTCGCCTCGCCGCGCACTACCAGATCCTTTTCTTCGAGGAACCGGTGTTCCACGAAAGCGAGCATTTGGTGGTGATTTCCACACCGCACCCGAACATCATGGTATGCAAACCTCGTACACCGGTGAAAGCGGCGGGATTCCATGACGATCAATTGCCCTATCTGAAACCGTTGCTCTCACAATTGATAACGGGTCATGAAGAACATATCGCCTGGTTTTATACCCCGATGGCTTTACCTTTATTGAATGAGCTACGCCCACGCTTGACCGTATACGATTGCATGGACGAATTGGCTGCTTTCAAAAATTCCGCGAAGCAGCTGTTGCAACGGGAAAACGCATTATTCAAGTTAGCCGATATTGTGTTTACGGGTGGCCCGAGCCTTTTTCGGGCGAAGCGGAAGCGGCATCCCAACGTTCACTGTTTTCCAAGCAGCGTGGATATCACCCATTTCGCTCAGGCGGTGGACCGGACCAATACTCATCCAGCTCAAGCGCTAGTACCTCGGCCTCGACTGGGATATTACGGCGTAATTGACGAGCGCGTCGATTTGGACCTTATAGCAAAGCTTGCCGATGCGCGCACCGAGTGGCAAATAGTGATGGTAGGCCCCGTCGTGAAAATCGATAGGGGCGACCTGCCCAAGCGGCCCAACATCCATTATTTGGGCCAACAGCGTTATGAAGACCTGCCAAAATTCCTGGCGGGTTGGGATGTCTGCCTTCTTCCGTTCGCGCTTAATGAGTCGACCCGCTTCATAAGCCCTACCAAAACGCTGGAATATATGGTTGCGAATCTGCCGATTGTAAGTACCAAAATCGCGGACGTTATCGAACTTTACGGCGAGGCTGTTTCCGTTGCTTCCAATGCGGAGGAATTTGTTCGGGCTTGTGAGCGCGCGTTGAATGAAACGCCAGGCGAGCGGGCAAACAAGGCCCGGATAATGCGAGACATTGTTTCCGCCAACTCCTGGGAAGCTACCGCAGAGCATATGCATCGCCTGATAGCGGACGCAGAAATTAAACGGCCGGGAATAGAAGCATCTTCCACGACCGACGATATAGGCAGCTCGACCCGACAAAGAGTCCTTGATTCTATCTTCTCGATTTCGAGCGCATGATCTTGCCCAAGCATGAGAATAGGGACCTGTTCTTGAAATGCTCCCTCATGAGAAAATTAAAAAAAGGTGAGATGGACCCGCCTTTTTTCCTCCCGCTCTACTTAATCGTTTTTATGGCTTTGGCCGCTTGCCTTGCCATGCTGCCCGGGCGATGAACCGCCGCGGCTTGAAGATGAGCGGCCCTTTCCACCTCCGTGGGACGCTTCACCGCCTTTTCGGCCAGCTTCGCGAGCCTCTTCGGAATCGAACTCATGTGCCGTTCCTTTTTCATGTGCCGCTTTTCCGCCTTTGCTCGCGATTTCCCGCTGTTTATCCTTGTCCATGGAGGCAAAGCCGCGTTTGCTCTCGCCGCCACTGCTTTTTGATGAAGGCATGTTGATCTCCTGATATAAAAATATTAAGAAATTCCGTTGACATTCCTCTTACCTTGGGACGTCGTTTCCGGAAGCCTTATCTCCGCTATCAAAGCCGAGATGTGATTGCATATTAATAAGCATATTGGCTTTTTTATGTACGGCGGCCCACATAGACTTAAAAATATTTCATTCATTTGTATTTATTACGTTCGAATGAAAATGATGCCGGAAATATTCATTTCAGAAGTAGTTTCATGGCGATATCAGACCATGGGTTGCTCCGGACTCTCCCGGTTCATACAACGTGCCTTGCGGGTGAAGCGGCGGTATGTTTTCCTGCTGATTGCTCCCGCGTTTTGCGGACATCTTGTCCCCGAGGCTGGGCATCAGCTTGGATATCGTCGTGTTGACCACCGCCATCGCGCCGACTTTCAAATCGCGGCCACCCTCCGTAGCTGCTTTCAGTATCGCTTCAGCAACCTGTTCAGGATTAATCAATGGCGGCGGCAACTTCGGCTCCCTGTCCATATAATTCCTTGCGTGTTGCGGAAATGGGGTATTGACCGCGGTGGGCTGAATCAGCGTAATTGATACGGGAGCCTTGTCGAGTTCTTCGATTTCCACGCGCAGTGCATCGGTAAATCCTTTGACCGCGTGTTTGGACGCGGAATATATGCCCAGCAAGGGCGAGATGGCTTCGGACACTTCGCTGCCCACATTGATGAGCGCGCCCCCGCGCTCTCTCAGATGCGGCAGGGCCGCAAGCGAACCATTGACCACGCCCCAGAAGTTGGTTTCGAAAAGGCGCCGGCTGTCCGCGTCGCTGACTTCATCCAGCCGGCCGTAGATCGATACGCCTGCGTTATTGACCCATGTATCGATGCGGCCAAACCGGTTGATGGCCTCTCGCGCCGCGCCGAGCATTTTTTCACGATCAGCGACATCTGCGACAACAAAAATAGCCTCGCCGCCGCCATCGACTATTTGCGCCACCAGATTCCTGAGCGTTTCCGCGCTACGGGCGATGAGGACCAGTTTGGCGCCACGTTCAGCAGCCAGCTTTGCCGTAGCAAGACCAATGCCGCTTGAAGCGCCTGTAATGACGATGACCTGTTGATTTAGGGGTTTAAGAGAAGCGGGCATAAGAATCTCTCCTTGATGAGAAAACAACGAAAAACGACGGCCGGAAGGTCCTCATCGAAGACTAGGAGCAATTGCTCGTTGCGACTGTGCAGAAACGCACATATCAGGAGTTGCGAGATTACGGGCGGGGCGGGACCGGGACGCGACCTGACAAATACCTGGCCGGATCCCAGGGCCAATATCTCATCCAGACAAGTTATCGAGACTTTTCTGTTGCTTCCAATAGCTCGGGAGCAGATCAAAAAGCGTCGATCAAACCCTTCAGGACCTTGAAATTCACCGGCTTTGTAAGGTGATAATCGAACCCGCTCTCGTGCGAAAGCCGGCGGTCTTTTTCCTGACCCCAGCCCGTCAGCGCGATCAGCTTGATATCGTTGAATTGCGGTTGCTCGCGAATGCGTCGCGCCACTTCGTTCCCATCCATCCCGGGCATGCCGATATCCATGAGAATTATATTGGGCCGGTATTCGGGAATCGCCGCAAGTGCCGCGGGACCGCTGTCGACAGAGTGGACGTCAAGTCCCATGGACTCGAGCAACATGGAAAGAACTTCAGCAGCATCATGATTATCGTCAACTACCAATATGCGTAATCCGGTTGGCGCCGCCGTTGTTTTTTCTGGTTCCATCATTTCTCCCTGTATAACGCTTGCCGCCAAAGGCAGACGCACAATAAATTCGCTGCCTCGATCTTTACCTTCGCTTCTGGCTTCGACCGTACCGCCGTGCATCTTGACAAGACGGTAGACCAGGCTGAGTCCAATGCCCAGCCCCTCCTGTGTCCCGACGCCATTGCGCCGTTCCTGCGTGAACATATCGAACAGACGGGGCAGCATCCCCGCCAGGATTCCTATCCCATTGTCGCGTATCGACACCACGGCATTATCAGCTTCCCGATGCGCCGTAAGCCATATCTGCCCCCGTTTTCCGGTATATCGCGCGGCATTGTTGAGCAGATTCGTAAATACCTGCTCCAGGCGTACGGCGTCGGCGTAAACAATCAAAGGCGCATGGGGAATGGAGACGCTCAATTTGTGTTCCTTCTCATCGATCTGCGGCCTGCCCGCCTCGACAGCGTTGTGTAATACAACGGCCAGATCCGTAGGAGCCTGCCGCAATTCAACCTTGCCGCTGGTGATACGCGATATCTCCAGCAGATCATCAACCAGACGAATCATATAGTTGACTTGCCGGTTGATGACCGGCAGCAGGTGCGGAACAGCCGCGGCGCCCTCCGGGCGTGCGATAAGCGCCAGTGCGTTTGCGATCGGCGCAAGCGGGTTACGCAATTCGTGCGCCAGCGTAGCCAGAAACTCATCCTTGCGGAGGTCGGCTTCCCGCAGGGCTGTTTCCGCTTTGACCGCTTCGGTAATATCTATTGAAACGCCGACATGCCCCGCATACTCGTCAGGGCCAGTGAACCACGGCAACGCGTATGACTCCAGCCAGTGCCATTCTCCTCCCCTGGCCCTGGCACGAACCCGATATTGAAAGCGGGAGCGATCCCGTAGCGCCTGCTCGATCGCCGCCAGGAATCCTGGTTCGTCATCCGGGTGAAGAACGGAACGCCATCTTGAAGGCAACAGTTCTTCCAGAGTCATCCCGACCATATCCATGACTCTCTGGTTAACATAAACCAGGTTGCCCTGCGCATTCACCTGCCAGGTCAGTGCGGGCGAAGCTTCCGCCATGGCGCGGAATCTGGCCTCGCTTTCGCGCAGATTCTGCTCGACGCGCTTACGCTCGGTTATGTCGATAATATATACAACGCCTTCCTTCTCGTTGAGCTGCATTGCGGCGATCAACGCCCACCAGCGCGAGCCATTCTTGCGAAATAATTCCTTCTCATAAGGGGTGGCGCGTCCCGTTGCCTTGAGCTCCTCGCCTGCCCGCAAGGTTGTTGCCATCCACTCCGGAGGCGTAAGTTCATCGCATCGCAACAAGCCCGCTTGCTCATCCTCCCGACTGAAACCGCTCATCTCGAGAAAGGCGTCATTGGCTTCGGTGATTTGCCCGTCCTTATCAAGGAAAATGACGCCGACAGTGTCGATTTCGAGGGCATCGCGGAAACGTCTCTCTGTTTCACGCAGCGCTTCCTCGGCCTTTTCACGCTTTCTTACATGCTCGGTAACATCGACGCCATGCCCCAGTACATACTCGTAGCTTCCATCCTCCTCCAACAGAGGGAGATAAACAGCGTCGATAAAACGCTTTTCCGGCGGTTGACCAGGGTCGGAAATAACTGTTATCGGCAATTCACATCCTATAAATGGCTTGCCTGTGGCCATCACCTTCGCCAGCTGACGGCGGCAATAGTCCTCCGCCGCCTCGGGAAGCGCTTCAAATAATGGTCGCCCCAGCAGTTCCCGGTGGCCGACCAACTGATAGTACGCTTCGTTTGCAAGCTCAAAGACGAGTTTAGGGCCGCGAAGCACGTACAGGAACGATGGCGCGTTATGGAATACTTCTTCCAGCAGTTGTATCCGTTTTGCTTGCAGCGCCTCCCTGAGCCGGGCCCGTTCCGCCTCCCAGGCCCGTTCGTTGATTGTTTCTGTCGTCTCGCTTATTGTCACGAATATGCCTGGCGCACCAGCCTTGGCTCCCCCTGTATTCGAAGCGCTGCAGGAAAGGCTGTCGATCTCATCGGGGATAGGGCTATAGGTGAGCCTGAAGAACGCCTCTTCGGGCGTTCCGGTCCGGTTCACAAGCAGCGGCTCGTCATCGAAAATAAAGGATTCCCGCCGCTGCATCACCGCTTCGCAAATGGGCGAAAAAAAATTCCACGCCTCGGGCCAGCAATCTGAAACCGGCTGCCCCAGGCCGTCGGGGTGCTTGACGCCCATCAGATCGCGGTAGTTGTCGTTATAGATCTGTATGTGCCTGGGCCCCCAAAGCAACAAGGCGGCCGATGGCATCAACAATATCGTGCTGACGGCAAATTTCAAGTTTGGCGGCCATGTCGAGATGGGGCCAACGCCTGACTCGGTCCAGTCATGGTCAAAAATCAGTTCGCCCATTTCGCTTCCGCGCAACCAACCCGGCATTTCAGCCCGATTCATGGATATTTTCTCTCCCCGTTTTCCAATCAATTTCCATTTCGCTGCCGCTCGTTTTCACTTGAGTACCTTCATATTTCACCTGAAAGAGTAGCCGGCTACAGCGCTACGAAACGTTTCTCATTTCTAGACTAGCATAATCTCGCCTTTCCTTGCTCCCGTATCTGGAAGCTCGGCATTATGTTCAAAAAAGACGCTAATAAAGCACGGCCGTGACAATTTTCCGCGGAATAGACCAAAATCACGGATATCAATGGAGCGCTGCCGATAAAAACCTCCTCCGCAAACGATTGTCCAAGCTATAAATATAGTGTGCCGCTACCGAGGCGGTCCCTCTTTATTGCTGTTTTCTGCTGCTTCGCGCCGCACTTCAGTCAACTTATAAAAGGATAGTAATAAATGGAAGATAACGAGGAAAAGCCGTCCCACTCTACTTCCCTGCAAACCTCCAACGCCGTTCTCCGGGCGGGCGAGCTTGTCGAGCACGAGCTCAAGCAGATCAAGAAAGCACTAGAAGAAAAGACGAGGCAGCTCGATCACTCGCTATCCATCCTGCGCGCAACCATAGAATCCACTGCCGACGGTATTCTGGTTACGGACGAGGAAGGCGATGTACTTCGCTTCAACGAACGCTATCTGCAAATGTGGCAAATTGATCTCCCCGAGATTATCGATATGCGGCAACACCGGCAATTGCTGAAATTCTACTGCAAATACCTGGCCGATCCGCAGGCGTTCATGGACAGGATTAAGGAGATATATGGGACATGGCCACGCGAGAGTTACGATTTGCTGGAACTCGCCGACGGAAGGGTATTCGAGCGGTTCTCCAAGATCCAGTACGTTGACGGGCGAAGCGTAGGCCGTGTGTGGAGCTTCAGAGACATCACGGCGCGCAAGCATGCGGAAGAGGCTTTACGGGAAAGCAACGAGCGCTTGTTCTTCATGGCGGACGCCATGCCTCAGAAGATATTTATCGCACGCCCCGACGGTGACCTGGATTATTTCAATCAGCAATGGAAAGATTACACCGGGCTCGCCCTCGAGCAAATGGCAGGCTGGGAATGGATAAAGCTCATCCATCCCGACGACGCGGAGGAGAGCGTCGGACGCTGGCGCCATTCTCTTGCCACCGGGGAGCCTTTTCAGGTGGAATGCCGGTTCCGCCAGTCAACCGGCGAGTACCGCTGGCACTTGATCAGAGCCCAGGCCAGACGCGACGCCAAAGGCGCCATATTGATGTGGGTCGGTTCAAACACGGATATCGATACCATAAAACGCGCGGACGAGGAGAAGAAGCAACTTCTGGAGAATGAACGTATCGCAAGAAGCGAGGCCGAGCGGGCCAGTCATATCAAGGATGAATTTCTTGCAACGCTGTCTCACGAGCTCAGGACGCCCCTCAATGCCATCCTTGGATGGTCTCAGCTCATCCTGCACGGAACAATGAGCAGAGAGGACATCCATCGAGGCCTGGAAACCATCGAGCGAAATGCCCGCGCCCAGAACAAGCTGATCGAGGATCTTCTCGAAATGAGCAGTATCATTTCCGGGAAAGTGAGGCTCGACGTGCAACGGCTGGATCTTGCCACCATCGCTGAAGTCGCGATTGAATCCGTGGCGCCGGCGGCGGAAGCCAAGGGGATCCACCTTCGAAAAATAATTGATGCTGGAGCCGGGCTGGTTTCCGGAGACAGCAACCGGCTTCAGCAGATCATCTGGAACCTTCTTTCCAATGCGGTCAAATTCACGCCCAAGGGCGGCACTGTGGAAGTCATCGTCGAGCGCATAGCTTCGCATCTCGAAGTGACGGTAAGAGACACCGGATTAGGCATCAAACCCGAGTTTCTGGCTTACGTTTTTGACCGTTTCCGGCAGGCCGACTCTTCGCTCACCCGAAACTACGGCGGCCTCGGCCTGGGTCTGGCCATCGTGAAGCAGCTTGTGGGGCTCCATGGGGGAACGGTACGGGCGGAAAGCGCCGGCGAGGGCAAAGGCGCTTCGTTTATCGTATGTCTCCCGCTTGCCCCCGTGGATGATACCAGCGACCGGCAGCGCCCGGCCTCGGCACTGCCCATATTCGGTGACGGGAACATCGCCCTTGCCGGATTGAAGATACTGGTCGTCGATGACGAACTGGATGCTCGCGAGCTTATCAATGAAGTGCTCACGCAATGCGAGGCTGAAGTCATCACCGCAGCCAACGCCGCGGAAGGACTGGGAATCCTGAAGAGCCACAGGCCGGATCTGATCATAAGCGATATCGGCATGCCGGAAACGGATGGGTACCAGCTTATCCGCGAAGTGAGAAGCCTTCCCGCGACTCACGGCGGAAAAACACCCGCTATTGCCCTAAGCGCATTTGCGCACTCGGAAGACCGGACCAAAGCGATGATTGCCGGTTATCAAATATATCTTTCGAAACCTGTCGAGTCGCATGAACTGGTTGCTTCCATTGGAAATCTGGCGGGATGGAAGAGGAAAACAGGTAGATAATGAATATTGCCGGTCTAGCTAGCCTACGTTGCGGCAAGGCCGCAACCTCGCACCGGCACTGGCGCCCTGTCCGATCAACACCACCGAACCGGCAAGCTGCGCGTCACTTGTCACACATATCTCACCCCGAAACGATGGCAATCCAATTTCTCCCTGATACCTGATAGCCTCACGTAGCGGAAAAATCAAGTTTCCGCAAACAGACGCTACTTGTCCGCCGCGATTAGCGAGCTGCGTGGCAAAATAGCCGTTTCAACCTCGCCAATTACTCATGGATATGCGTCAGTGGATCAGGTTCGGCGTGTTTTCATTGCTTTCCGGCATTGCCGCCCTATTGATTGTCGCTGTTGGCGTTGGCGAGCTGTTATCGGGCGCGGTGCCCACCGCGGTAGATTCGCTATCCGGCGCTGTCTCAGCCGATCTTCCGGTCGAACCGGTGCAAATTCCCGTCAGTGCCAATTCCAGGAATACCGATTCCAGCGTGCACGGCTGGCTGGTACACGGCAGGCGTGGAGATGGGGTGATATTGCTTGTCCATTCGCTCCGAAGCAATCGCATCGAGATGCTGAGCCGGGCAAAATTCCTGAACGAACAGGGATACGGCGTACTCCTCATCGATCTGCGGGCCCATGGAGAAACGCCGGGGGACCGGATTACCTTTGGCTTGGGCGAAGCGGAAGATGTTGAAGCGTCCATAGCTTATTTACGGAACGCTTTTCCCGGCGAACGCATCGCAGCCATCGGGGTTTCGCTGGGTGCGGCTGCTATCGTGCTCTCGAAACACGCGCCAAGACTTGATGCCGTGGTGCTCGAATCGCTCCACCCGACCATTGAAGAAGCGGTAGAAAACCGGTTGAGGCTTCATCTCGGCGAGTTTGGACCGGTCTTCTCGCCACTCCTGCTGTGGCAATTATCATTTCGCTTCGATACATCGCCTGATGAATTGAGCCCCATCAGCCGGATAGGCGATCTCAATGCGCCATTGCTCCTGATTTCAGGCACCGATGATCAGCATACGAAAGTGGCGGAAACCGAACGGTTGTTTGAGGCGGCCCGGCAGCCAAAAGAAATATGGATTGTTCCCGGCGGCGGCCACTTCAACATGCACGCTTATGCTGGCAAGGAATATGAGAAGCGTATATCCGGTTTTCTTGAATGGTATTTGCGCAAGCGGAATTAGGAACGGGCGTGCTGTTCGAGTTTATCCGCCAGCCAGAGCTTGATGAGCGCTTGACGGGTAACACCAAGGCGATGCGCTTCTTTGTCGAGTGATTGCACCATCCAGGCGGGAAAATCCACGTTGACCCGCCGCGCCTCAAGACCCGGACGGTGGGCTTTTTTCATATCCAGCGAGCCCGTTACATCCCCGCCCTCATCAAATTTCTTATCAAAATCAGAAGCTTTCATAAAACTCTACCTCCTCTTTCCGAGAACGCCTGATCGAAATAACGCGGATATTATTGTTGCGATAAGTTATCACCGCGGACCAATGTTTACGGTCGATTTTGCCAATTACCAAGTAGCGCGGCTCATCCAGATTCCTCGCGGGGATTTCCACGCGGCTGGCATCCTCCCACAATGCTTGCGCCGCGTGGAAATCAATCCCATGCTTGGCCTTATTGGCTAAACTTTTTTCCTGATCATATTCGAAGTTCATCCGTAATATGAATAAAATGGATAAAAATACAACTATTATTATACTTTAGTTCTTGCATGCGGCTTATACCGCCCTCGATCATAACGGATCGGGCCGACTGAAGTTATCTGACAGGATCTGCCCATGACACGCGATGAGCTTGAGAAGCGCCATGATCAGCAGCAATATCAGGCTGTGCAAGCAGCAAGCGCAATCAAATTACCGAAAAGCGCGGGCATCTCTGACTTTGCCGAACTATCGCGCCACACGATGGCGGCTGTCGTCAGCGGTTTTGGAACACTTTCCAATGAGGCGGGAAGCTGGATCGACTCCCTCCCGCTTCCCCTGCAACTCATGACCCAGCCAAAGCTGACAGTTGATCTTACCCTGGATACCCTCAAATCAGCCGCGCCCTTTGGCCTTACCCTGGATTCGTTGTGCAGGGCTTGCAAGCAAGGGATTTATTTACCTCAACCTGAGAGATTACGATTCAGACTTGCAGAATGGTTTGGCGGGCCACGTTGCCCAACAAGCCAAACTCGAGCGGATCTTTACGGAAGCGCCAGGGGCGGTGTACTTTGGCAGTGCGGTGCGCAAAGGCATATTCGATGCGGCAATTGCAAGGAACCGCGAACGTACCGCGCCATATAACGCTAATCCTGATAACAAGGTAACCGGATACCAGGATTACCGCGACGAGGCAGCGCAGGCGCTAAAGGACGTTTGTACGGATTATGCAAAACTGCCGGATGATGATCCCCACGTGCGGAATGCATACTTCAGGGCAGGCGCTCCTCCGTCGAGGCGTCTTTCTGGCATTATGCATTCCTGCGTTCGGTTGAAGGCTATCTTCCCTATGAGATCAACCGACGGTTTACCGAAGCATTCAATAATGCCGCTCGGTCCGCGGAGGATCTGACGAAATTCATGCGTCTGGTTCGGATATACCACCTCAATTTCACCGCGCCTATCACGGCTTCATTCGGCACAACCTACAATATCATGCCGGACGAATATAAGGAGCTGATAAGGCTGCGCACCTATCCCTCCGATCCAATCCATGAGGACCCCCAATATGATGAAATTGTCGATCAGCTCCTGTACTGCCTGTTCGACAGAAATTCCCCCTTGAATGCAAGCGGTGTCGCCTCGTTGAAAATAGGGCTCAGCCAGACCCGGCGCAAATTGTCTTTACCGACGCAATGATCGATTCACTGATCGATGTGCTCCAGCGCAACAGCCTCAAGCTCAAGGCCGCGGCTGAAATTCTGCGCCAACTGGGTCCCGCTTCAAACGCCGACGGGAAAGAACCGGAACTGGAAGATCTGATCAGCCAATATAATGCCATCGAATCCGAATCTGTCCGCCTCATCGCGAAGGAGAAAAAACTCGCCCGGTTATTCACGGCCGGTACCGGTACCCTTGCCGCTTTACCCGGCGTTGGGCTCTACTTTGGCCTGGGCGTTACGATGCCGTGGCTGGCCGCGGCGGCAGCAGCGGGACCTCTTGCCGCTTTACTGGCAAATCAGATCACGCCATCCGCAGCCGAGTCCCTGGTGGAGAAAATCAAGCTGCCGCATAAACTCGACAGGATGCTCTACCGCGTTCATAAGGTCATCAGCTAGCGCTCAACGCGACGATTTCCTTACTACCGGTTATCCCCGCACTCCATACGGCGGTCCCTTGCCAAAAAAATGCGCTGTCGCCCGCCGGGAAATAGAGGCTTTCTTACAATGGAGTAAGAAAAGATACGCCGCTTGCGCCTACTGCCGAGCCATCCTGCAGGCGCTGCGCGAACCGGTTGCCTTGCGTCTCGCTTGAATCGCCAAGCACGCGAGCGACCCTGCCCTTGTGGAAGCTCGACAGTTGCTTGCCGAACGGAATGACAACGTTCGCCTCATTTCCATATAATGCTTCATGCAGCTTTGGCAACTCGTGCCATGGGGCTGTCGGCCTGCTGTGGTGCGCGTTGTGATAACCGAAATTGAGGGTAAGGAGATTCAACCATGGATAGCGGGTTGAAATCAGATTGCTGAACGTATGAGATTGCTCATAATCCTGGTCTCCCCTGCGCTTTGCCAAGCCAGCGCCGCCAGCGGACGTAATGATGTTGTCGTAGTTGTGCTGAAGCGCATCCATGAAACGCAAAACCGTCACAAGGATTGCATATGCCGTCAGATAGCACGCAAAGGCAATTGGCGAGTAAAGGAATAACGCCAGAAGCAGGCCAAATCGGACGACGATTGTTCCAACAATTCGAGACCGCTGGTCTTTTTTCTCCTTGACGAGAAATGGAGCGAGAATGAGGGCGCCATGCATGAAGAACTCGACGACCGGCACATACAGCCACTCCAACGCCTCCACGATTTTGAGCTGAACCGGGTGACGTGCCAGATACCCTCTGTAGTCCAGCACACCGACGTCCGCATTATCCACGTGATGTTTCATGTGCACAGACCGCAAATCTTCATACCTGCCATAGCAACCGCCGGCAAGCCAGTTGAGGGCGCGTCCCATCAGGGCATTGTGACGGGGGGATTTGAATAGCGTATTGTGGCCGCACTCATGAATCATATAGGAGGCAATCACCATACCGTGAGCCATTGCCAGCGTACCCGCCGCCATGAGGACCGGATTCAGCGAAAGAATGAGCGCGGCTCCGCCAAAATAGGCTAGCTGGCAGTAAAGCAGGGCCGAGATGTTTGGACGCAAACCGCCTTTATGGCGAAAATAAGTTTTCTCGATTCTGTCTAACATGGCTTTTCAACCTCTATAACGCTTATGGCTGACTATGCCCAGGCCCTTCGCGTGTCCGGGCTATTCCAGGTTGTGGAAAATCATCTTTCATCTCATGAAATTAAAATTATACATGTAAATTTACATGTAAAAAAGAACTATAATTTCGTGCTGCCCGGAATAGCTCGAAAAATGCAAAGATAAAGGTATCCGAAATAATGAATAAACCACAAAAGCAGGCGGACGCAAGGCGACGCCAGTTCATTCAGCTACTCAGCAACACCGATCAATATTGGGTAGATGTCCTGGGAAACCAGCTTTTTCATGACTTGAATTACTACGACCTCTTTACGCAGATGTGGCTAAGACTTAACGGCGCCAGTTGCGATACCTTTCACAAGTCCGAGTTGTACCAGCTCATGCCGAACATCAGCCAGCGCACCGCGGTCAAATACATCCAGATTGCGATCGATCATGGCTTGCTCATCGAGCACATCGACCCGGAAGACCTCCGTTTCAGGCGAATTACCATGTCCGCCGATCTCAAGCAGAAAATCGAGCTTTTCCTGGATTACTCCATTTCAGTGTTCGAGGCGCTGCCCCTGCCAGCGGGCAGGGCTGTTCCATATGCTCCGGACCGGCAAGGGGCCGAGCCAGTTTGAAAGCCTGTCGAAACCTGTGATGAAAAAGCTATGTGCCATAGCGTACAGAGACCTTCATCCGGGTTTAACGATAATGGTTTCGCCACGTTCTCCCCTGCGCCCGGCGCAAGGTGGTTTCGACGGTGATGGGAATCAGGCCGAGCTATCCGCATTAGTCGGGGAAGTTTTGATAATGTTTTGAATACTAAAAGGAATTATCATGAACACAACCTCTATCTGGCGCGCCACGGCACCAAAAACAGCTTTTCCCATGCTGCAGGAAGAGGCCACTGCTGACGTGGTGATTGTGGGAGGCGGTATCACGGGAATTACACTGGCCTTGAATCTGGTGGAGCAAGGCGCCTCCGTCATATTACTGGAGGCTCGCGATATCGGCTGCGGTAGTACCGGCAATTCAACGGGTAACCTTTATGAAACCCTCAGCAGCGGCATTCGAACGATTGTCGACCGGTGGGGCGAAGATGTCGCCCACGCTGTCAGCACCGCTCGCCGCAAAGCACTGGAGCAGATCGAGCAACGTGTACGGCAATTCAATATCCTCTGCGGATTTAGGCGCTGCGCGCTCTACCGCTATGCAACATCGGCAAGCGCGCAGACCTTTATAGAAAACGAGTACCAAGCTTCCCTCAAGGCAGGACTGAGGATGCATTTCGAGAAGACGCTGCCTGCCCCTTTTGAGCAGCCGCAAGGGCCGGTGCTGGTCCTGAACAACCAGGCGCAATTTCAGCCTCAGGCTTATGTCGAGGGGCTTGCACGCGAGGCCGAAAACCGGGGGTGCCGTATCTTCGAAAATTCGATCGTCCTTGGGGTGGATACAGACCAGCGCGTCGTAAGCACGGCTAACGGCAAGGTAAAAGCCAGGGAAATCGTACTGGCTACCCACTCGCCTATTGGTATGCATCTTGTGCAGGCGGAAATGACGGTAAACCGCGAATATGGGCTCGCCACCCGAATTCCCCGGGGCTCGTTTCCCGAGGGTATCTTCTGGGGCAGCGGCGTCGAGCGGCTCTCGGTACGTAGCCTGGATGTAGATGATGAGTCGTTTTTCGTCTGCGTCGGGGAAGAGCACAAGACCGGGCAGCAAGACACGAGCATCAGCATGGACCGGCTCGAATCTGCTGCGCATGGGAATTTCAAGGTACCCGAGGTGGAGTTCCGGTGGTCCGCCCAGAACTATAGCGCCGCCGATGGCTTGCCCTACATTGGCCGGGATGCCACCGGTTGTTTCATTGCAACCGGTTTTGCAACCGATGGCTTGACTTATGGAACGGTTGCCGCATCGCTTATCGCCGATCAGATTGCCGGTCGCGATAACGTCTTCGCGCCCATCGTCAAGGCGAGCCGCTTTTCACCGTTGAAGGGCGCAAAGGGCTTGGCCGAGGAAAACGTGACCGTGCTCAAATCCCTGGTCAAGGATTACGTGACCGATCGGGAGTCAATTCCACTGTCCCAGCTCATGCCCGGCAAGGCGGCAATGGTAAAATTCGAGAATGCATCGCTCGCGGCATATCGGGACCCGGATGGCACATTGTTCGCTGTTTCGCCGGTCTGTACGCATATGAAATGCAAAGTGCACTGGAACGCCGTGGAAAACAGCTGGGACTGTCCTTGCCACGGCAGCCGTTTCGCGCCTGACGGAACGGTAATCGAGGGGCCCGCGACTGAGCCGCTGTACCGTCACTTCCTGCCGGGCCATTGAACCGTGCGCCTATTCCGCCTGTAACTCTAACGTGGGCGCCGTATGTAGTATGTAGCAGGTCGGGCTCTGCCCGACATTATCCCTTGTCAGCAAAGCCTGACCTGCTAATAACCGAATGTTACCGGGTTTATTTCTCCAAATGAAACAATGGCTGGCATCCCCCGCCATACAAGTTCTCCGCTTTGCTGCATGACTTGCAGCGAGCGAAGAAGCATTTGCTCAAGCACTTTGGCGAACGCCTGGTCCTGGGGAAAGGTCTGGACACTGTCAGGTATGCTCATGTTGCCGATAGCGGTATGAACAGCCTGTTGATGCCGGTCCGGCTGATTGTCTTCTCTGGTAGAGTGATAAACATCGACAATTCGTAGGCATCCGTGATGGTTTTTCCAACCATCCACAATGGATAGCTCTTGCGGGATGCTTCCGCCGCAACGGTGCCGCTGTCCGCGACATTGTTCAAGACTATTTTGATTTGCCCCTCCGCCTTGTCGTCGTCGACCGGCATAACGATGCCGGAATCCCGAAGTATCGAAGCGGAATAATCTTTCAATGGTATGTCGCCCTGGGGAAAGTGTTCTCCATTTCGCTGAAACTCGACAATGAGCTTCAGCCGAAGGGGTTTATTTCTCTGCTCTATATCCTTGTACGCAACCTTGGGGAACGAAGCGCCTAAAAAAGATCTTTTCGGCGATGCGCATCCCGCTAATACAAAAGAGGCAATGACGGATCCCAGTACTATGTGGCGGCCGATATTCATGAAAGCTCCATCAGGATTAGGCATTTGGCTCCCGGGAAATGGCAGGTACATACCAAGAATAGCAATTGCGGAGAATAATGCGTTATTCTTTGCGTTGCAACCTGCTCGACTGTACGGTCATTTTTCCAGGGTATCGAATGGTCAGGGTTGCTCCTCCTCCGGGATAAATGTTCGGGGCAAGAATGAACGCTGAAACGACACCTCATTGCACGGCGCTCGGGTTTAACGATAAGCGAATCCAGGAAGTGCTTTCCATGCTCGGACTCGGTGCAGAGCATGGTGCGATTGCGGAGCACATACGTACGCAAGTGATCGCCGGACGGGCCGATGAGTTTGTGGATCGCTGCTTCGCCACCTTCGCGCGCACCCAAGGCTTCTCATTGATCGAGAAGAATATCGGCGCCGAATCTTTCAAGCAAGCCTGGATCAATCGGCTCCGGTGCTTCGGCCTTGATTTCGATACGGCCGAATACTTCGAAGAGCGGCTGGCTACAGCTGCTGCTTTCGCCCGCGCAAAAATCCACCTTAGCGTTTTACATCTCCCTTACTGCCTCACGCAGGAAATCCTGATAGAAGCCCTCTCCGATAAATTCAATGATAGCTCCAGGACCTTGTGGCCCCTTCTGAATGCTGTTTTGAAACTTACCTCCCTCGATTTGTACCTGACCGCGGAAGGTTATCGCCTGCCGGAACTCGATGAACTGGAGGGGGACCTGGACAAGCTGCGGCAGGAGACATTCCGCCTGCGGAGGAGGACTTCGATCGATGAACTCACGGGCTTGATGAACTATGCAAAGCTGATGGAATCGCTCGAGCAACAGATTAACCGTGCCCAGCGCAGAGGCCACGAGAGCAATCCCTTGTGCCTGATCATGTCCGATCTCGATTTCTTCAAGAAGATCAATGATACCTATGGACATATGGTGGGCGATCTCGTCCTGCGGCATGTGGCAGGGCGGATTCAGTCAGCCACGCGTGACTTCGACCTGATCGGCAGATTTGGCGGAGAAGAATTCGTCATCGTGATGATGAACACCGGCCTGGAGTTGGGAGGGGCGATAGCCGAGCGGATACGCGAAGGCGTCATGAAAGCACCCTTTCATGTAAAGCAATACAACATCCCGGTAACCCTAAGCCTGGGAGTGGCGATGTTGAGACAAGGCGAAAACAAGGAATCATTGCTTGAGCGCGCCGATGCGGCCATGTATGAAGCAAAAAGAAGCGGCCGCAATCGCGTAGTGGTCGCAAGCGATTCTAATTCCCCGAATAAAGACCGCTGAAGACCCGCTGCTACGCGTCAGCCTTGACCCAGGTAACACACGTAATACTTACATCCCCCGAGATTGCAATCTTAAGGCTTTTCCGCTTCGAACAGTATGGCCTGCATCGGATAGCGCGTGGGATTTGAGCCATACTCTCTTGTCAGCGCTTCCGCCAGCGCCTCGACGATCCTCTCGGGGTCTACTCCGCCGCGCTCTCTTATTTCCTCGATGAGCGGACTGAAGACCAAGCCCGCGCGCGAAGGCCGGCACATCCGCAATATCGTATTCCCGCGGTTGAACCGAGATGACAATTCGCTCAAAACCTGAACGAATAAGCGTTTCCTTGATAGGGTCAATTTCGAAACAGGAAACGGGATCCTCAAGGAACCTGGGCGGGTTCGACGGAAAGAACTGCTTCATCACTTCGAAAGTCAGGCTGGCGAAGGGATTGTAGCGCCGCGAGTCCCAAACGCTGAACAGGTACCGCCCTCCGCGCTTGAGCGTCCGGTGCACCTCACGAAATGCCGCATCTTTATCGAAGAACATCACTCCGAACTGGCAGACCACCGCCTCGAACGCCTCATTGTCGAAAGGCAGCGCCGTAGCGTCGGCGATCTGGAACGTGACCTGCTCGTGGGGAAGAAACTTTGTGCGCGCGACGTCCATCATGGAGTCGCTGATGTCGATCGCAGTCAGCAGCGCGTCCGCGGGGAGCGCATTGCGCAATTGCCGGCTGACTATTCCCGTGCCTGCCGCAATTTCAAGCACGTGGCGGACCGGTCTTTCCGTTGCGCGTCGCGCGATGTCGGCAGCATAGTGCTCGAAAAGCACGTGTCCGAGATCACGATCGTAAGCGATGGCGACATCGCCAACATAACCTGCCATTTGAAAATTCTCCAGTAAATGCAGCCAATGAAGGAAAAGAAATGCAACGGGCTTAATCGCGCATTTCAGATGTAGACGTTGCAGGCGCTAAGCGCCTGCTTCTGCAGGTCCCTGCAGGTATCACGGTATCATTGCGAATCCCATTAGAAAACGCAGGATTCCCCATCCTCAGGTACCAATACCCGTTGCGTCATACCCTTTTCGCTGATGAATTCTCGCAGCTCCTTCCTCGACAGCATGGCGTGGTTCACAGATTCCATGTGGCTCGCAATAATGGTTGCCTTGGGAGCTGCCTTATAAACCTCGTAAACATCCTCTTTATTCATGATGATCGGTTCATAGCCCAGGACTTGCGCGTCTCCGCTGTTCAGGACGACGACATCGGGCTCGTATTTCTTCAGATTTTCTTCGACTCCCTCGTACCAGACCGTATCCCCTGCGATATAAAAGGTTTTTTCCTCTGGATGTTTGAATACGACACCGGATACATGTCCCAAAAGCTCGCCAAATTCTTCCATAGTTTTTTCTCCCCCATGCCGACCAGGGGTTTTGATGAGCGTGATGTCATCAAAAACAGTACTTTCCCCAAGAGCGCGGACATTGCGAAATCCTTGTGCCTGGATTTCCGCCGCATCTTTCTCGTTTTGCGCAAAAATCAGCATGTCCTTGGGCACCAGATTTATAGCCGCCTCGTCCCAGTGGTCCGGATGAATATGGGTAACGATGACCGCATCGACATCAAGAATCTCGTCCATGGGAACAGGCAGATCGACCAGGGGATTGGGTATGTGGCTGTTGATGGTTCCGTCGAATCCCGGAAAGCCCCCTTTTTCTGCCAGCATGGGATCAACCAGAATTTTTTTCCCCGCATACTCGATAATGATTGTTGCATTCCTTAGTTGTTGGAACTTCATGAAAATTCTCCTTAAAGTTTTCGAAAAATATTGAAAAGAACTGCCGACGCGATGAGAAGGAGCAAGGGCCAGAATTGAGCGATGCTTTCATACAAGGACGTTCCCACCGTGATGGGGATTTCCAGCGTGAAATCGGTCTGATTCTTGTCTTTCCCGGATAGATAAAGCCTGTATTCCCCGGTTTCGCCGATATTCAATACCTGTGTGATGATGCCGGACTCATAGACTCCCGCAGGAATCGTCACAAGTGTTTTCGACGGCGTGCTGCCTTCCATTTTTACGAGCCTCATGGCCAGGGGCCGCTCACGCGCGGATTCCGGGTAAAGAAGATCAACAGTGACATTCAGTATTCCGGGACCGGGTATTTTTCCGCACAAGACAGGAACGGACATCGCGCTGCTTGTGTTCTCGGGGATTTCATAGTTTCCCGGAATGAAATAACCGGAATACCCAATCACCAGGGATTCGGACTCTATGGTGCAGGTGCCGCCACGAAAGCCCTTCGGATAGGTGTTTGACTGGTCTCCCTGGGAACTCACGTGAAATTGCCAGCCAACCGCGACGATAACCGCGAGTGATCCGGCCAGGACCAGGAAACGCCGCATGCCTGTCGATAAATTTGCCCAGATGCTGTCCACTGATTTCTCCTGTAAAAATTCTGACTAAACCGGTTCCATGGCGGCAGCCGTGGCGGACGGTGCAGGGCCCTCCGAGAGGGAGGGGGAGCACTCTGTGCACCGCAGAACATCCTCGGCGGCAAGCCGTGCGATATGTGCAGCTTTGCTGTTTTGGGTGACCATGGCAGTCACGATCGCACCCTCGATGATCAGGCCCAGTTTCTGGGTGACCACTTCCGGATCCCTGGCCCCGCTTTCCACGACCAACGCCTTCAGCCGGTCAATAATCTGATCCCGATACGCACCGGCCACCTCCTTTACCCAGCGGCTATCCTTTTCATGCTCCGCCACGGCGTTGATGAATACACAACCGAAGAAGTCTTCCTTCTCGAACCATTTCTCCAGCAGATCGAACAGGGCCAGGATGCGCTCCCTGACGGAGCACTTCAGATTCGGCAGATCCAGGTCGAACCAGTGAAACCACATATTCGCTTCCGTATCGAACACCGCCTTGAGCAGATTTTCTTTCGAACCGTAGTGCGTGTAGAGACTGCCGCGCGCCACGCCTGCTTCCTCAAGAATCCGTGAAATGCCGGTCGCATGAATCCCGGCCCGGCAGAACAAGCGGCGCGCGGCCAAAAGCAACTTTTCCTCGGTCGATTTGCGATTTTCCTTTGTCAACCTATTCCTCCACGATCTGCATTGATTGATGCGGCTTTGCTCGGTCGTGGACGCTACGCGCCGCCAATTGTTTCCCGATTCTTGTTGCGATCCTGCCAGCGTCCAAGCGAATTTCACGCAGATAGCCGCTCAGGGGAACGAAGTGCCCAAGGATGTAAAGCCGCGGCGCATTCGGGAATTCATGGTCTCCCTGGGCAATCGGCCTGTCATCCCCGTTGGTAATGCCAGGAACCTGGATCAGTTGAGTGAGACCGGTGCGAAAACCTGTCCCGGCAACAATCACATCCACATTCAACGCGGCTTCCTCCGGGCAGTCGTCGGATTTCGCTTCTATGGATTTGAAAGCATGCACGGCCTGTCCTTCGATTTTCTTGATCTGCCCAATCACCCGGATACGCCCCGCGCGGACATCCTCCGCGAAGCGATCATAGACAATCGGCACGACTTGGCTCCTTGCAAACTGCTGCGATACCGGGGAGGCAGGAAAAGGAAGGCCGTAGGGTGTCAGGTCGCCTATGAACAGCCGACGCATGGCATGCAGGAGGCCGTCCACCCAGGCTACCGGCAGGGGACGAATCGCAACGCCGATTCCGGCCAGCGGAATGCCAAATACGCTTTTGGGGAAAATATGGGGCAGCGTCCTGACAGAGAGGGTCACGGTTTTTGCGTGTTCAGCGAGCCGGCTTGCAATTTCAGCAGCGGAATTGCCGCTGCCGACAACCAGCACATCCTTTCCCGCATAGGTTTGGGCATTCTTGAATTTCGAGGAATGGATAATTTCTCCCGGAAAGGTTTCCATGCCTTCCCATTTCGGCATGACGGGAGTGCACGCGCATCCCGTCGCAACAACCACGGCGTGTGACTCGAACGTTTCCCCGTCCTGGCTTGAGATGGCCCAGGTGTCGCGCTGACGGTCATACTCGATTTTCTGGATGTTGATTCCGGTTCGGACCTTGAATCCTCCTCGCTCGGGAAATGTTTCGAGGACACGCACCACTTCATCACGCGAAGGCCAGCCGCCAGCCGAGCGGGGAAACGGATTTCCCGGAAGTTGTGAAAAGAAGCGCCCCGTGTTCAGGCGCACGCCGTCATAATGATTGCGCCAGACGTCCCCACCGCGGCTGTTTTCTCCAATACCAGTGGATCCAGGCCAATTCTTTTCAGTTCATACGCTGCCGACAATCCCGCCGGGCCGGCGCCGATCACTGCGACGTCATGTATACCGGTCATCTCCATGCCCCCTCATGTGGTTATGAAAGTTCAGCCGCCAGTTCAATCTGCTTGCAACTGATCTCAACATCGAGCGGGACCGGGCGGATGATCGTGTCCGGAATGGGTGCGGTTTTCAGCAGTCTGTCCAGAATTCCCTTCACCTTGTCTGGCGAGGCGTCGGTCTGGATATCAACTGCTATCCTGATGCTCTCAAACCCGGGATTGGCAGCTTCAAGGCCATAGGCGGCGCGAAAGTTCACGGCACCGGAAACATCGAGCCGCAGCGATTTCACCGTGACGCCGGCAGCCGATAATCCGCCAATATAGGTGGCGACAAGGCAACCGCCGATTGCGCTGAGCAGCATGTCCTCCGGCGTAACGCCGTCTCCGCTGCCGCCGTACTGCTCGGGTTCATCGCCGATGACTTCCTGGCCATCCATAGCACAGGATATTGTGCGATACCCGTTTTTCCAGACAATGGTCGACTCGTACCTGGGGTTGGCGAAAGGCCCGTCTGCATCCGCTTCGATAAGATCCTTCGTTGCCCGCAATCTGTCGAGGTCAATTCCATTTACGCATTTCATCGTCATCGTTACCTCCATGTCGTCACAAGAAAATGTTGAGGCCGCTTTTATTCCGGTGCATTAAAGAGGGCATCATCAATAGACCGATCAGTCTATTTTTTATTCTACGCCCGAAATAAAGACATTACAAGAGAAATAGACCGGTCAGTCTATTTTTATTCTATGCCTGGAATACAAGACATTAGAAGAGAAATGGAAATGAATCTTTGAAGAGGAAATTTCACCTGAGGAGAAAGATTTCAAATAGAGAAGAAGATACTGAATACTTGAAAATGAAGGTATCGGCGCACTTCGCTTCCTAAGAGAGCGGGAAGAGGAATCCGGCCTTACCTGGTGGCTCGTTTCAGCCGCCGATCCCTGTTACAACCGCTATGGCCTTGATCGCCATCCCAATCGCCACGGCTGCCGCAAGAATGGCAAAGCCTTTTTGCAATCCCGGACCCGTAAAGCGGTTGGCGAATCTGCCGGCTACTAGCATTGCGGCCACCGCCCCCGCTGCAAAGGGGAGCGCAATCGGCCATTTCATGCTGCCGGCGAGTGCCGCCGAAAACGCACCTGCCCCGGACACCAGCGCAATGACCGCGAGGGAAGTGGGCACGATGATCCGCATGTGCAGAAGGGTGGCTTTCTGGAGTGCGGGCACGATGATGAAGCCGCCTCCGACCCCGAGCAGGCCGGAGAGAAAGCCGGCTGCAATCCCGGACAGCGCGAGCGATCTAGTGCAGTGAGCGTCCCAGATAAGACGCCCGCTGAAATCGTCCAGCTGGCACGGCGTGGCAGGCAAGGATGCAGTTGCGGCATGCGCAGAATGATTTCCCGATTGTCTGAATATACTGATGGCGATATAGCCAAGTACCGCTGCAAACAGAAGTCTCAAGGCTGCGTCGGGTATCTGCCAGGGCAACATATATGCCTATTGGCGAGGCAAGGGCGCCGGTGAACGCGATAAAGCCAGCGGCCCGGTATCTTACCTTTCCCTCTTTCAGTGCGAGCAGCGCGCCGATGGCCGCGGAAACACTGACAGCAAGCAGCGCGATGGGCGCCGCCTCCGTCAGCGGCAATTGCAAGCCGAAAACAAGCAGCGGAACCGCGATAATAGCGCCGCCCGCTCCGGTCAGCCCGAGTATCACGCCGACCAGGGCGCCAAAAAGTGCAGCGACTATTGAAACGGTCACGGTACTAGATGGCTCTGCTCGGGCGCGCAAGCCACTCGCGGCCCTTCAGGAAGCCGTGCCAGTAAAACCAGGGCAGGAACTTCGCCTTGAGCAGCCAGGCAAGGTAACGCGGAACCGTCGGTTCGAGCCGGAAAGTCGGAAGCAGCTTGCCACCATACCCGAACTCGGCAAGAATGACCTTGCCCTTTTCCACGGTGAGCGGACAGGAGCCGTATCCATCGTAGAGCGTTGGCAGATCCCTTCCTTCCCTCGCTGCCAGCAGGTTTTCCGCAACAACGACGATTTGCTTTCTGACAGCTGCAGCGGTCTTCGCGTTGGGGGCGGAGCATACGTCCCCGAGAGAGAAGATGTTGGCATGGCGGGAGTGCCGCAGTGTCCTGTGGTCGACCTCACACCATCCGGCGGCGTCCGCCAACGGGCTTTTGCGCACGAAATCCGGCGCCATCTGGGGTGGCGAAACGTGCAGCATGTCGAAGGGCTTTTTCCACCCGTTCCACGCTTCCGTCGGCCTGGCGGATATCAAACCAGGCGACCTTGCCTGGCCCGTCTATCTTGACGAGATTGGAGTTGAAAGCACGAGATTTGCGTTATAGCGCTTCACATACTCCATTAATGGCGGAACGAAGAGCTGCCACGCCGAACAGCACGGGCGCCGGCAGCTGTCGAACTCCACGCTCGATATCATCCAGGCATCCCTTTCCGCAGCCAATAGTCGCATGACAGGTACATTGCTTTCTGCGGGGCGCCGGCGCACTTGATCGGCATGGGAGGCTGGGTGAAAATGGCCTTGCCACCCTTGAGTTTCTTTACCAGCGACCAGGTATACGGGGCTAGATCGAATCGGTAATTGGAGGTAACGCCATTTTTCCCAGCGTATCCTCCAGCCCCTCGATCTGCTCCCATGCGAGGCGCAGGCCCGGGCACACCACGAGTTGGCTGTAGCCGACAGAACGGCCGTCCGCAAGATGAACAAGATTGGAATCCGGATCAAAGTCGCTTGCGGCAGCCTGTATCCAGGTGGCTCCGCGCGGAATGACGTTATTCATGGGCTTGCACCGTTTTTGCTATGTCATACGCGCCTCCTCCCACGAGCGTCCAGGCTGGCTGATAGTAGTGCCTGTCACTGGGCTCGACGATGGCGATGCGAAGGGAAGGCCGACGTCGAAGCAGGCTCGCTGTGACGCCTATGCCTGCCGCGCCTCCTCCAATCACGACGACATCAAAGAAATTGTCAGAATCAGGTACAGCGGTTTCCACGTTTATGATTGCTTGCTGTGGAACTCTTGCTCATCGTTGCATCCTCCATTATCAGCTTTTATTGAAGTGTCCGTCCTAGAGCTTGGCCTGAGCTGCATTCTCATCCGTCATGTTGATCAACTTGGCGAACGCGCGTTTTCCCACCTTCAACTCGGGCATTGTCAGAGGATGAACTACCTGCGGGTCAGGTACCTAGTCATATAATAATATAATATATATTTATAATGAATGGTTATATACAATATTTTAATAGCCTCATCAGCCCGGCCCAAGCGCGGGAGAAAGCTCTCGTTTCCTGGGAGCCGTCGCCTGGCGAACTATTTTCCATTGCGAGCCGCTACACTCGGGTGGCGGGCGGGTCTTAGATATTGATAATTGGAGAGAGAAAAAGAAAAACTCGGCAGATATCCATTTGTGTCATATACTTAGAAACGGGACACCAGGTAGGCTAATGGGAACCGCTAACTACGAGGTTGCTTGTAACTGGATCTGTTGATTAACCAATTGGAGGTACTTCTTATGAAACTTAAACCTATATCCTCAATTTTTGCAGTGAGTATTCTGGCACTTTTTCTAAGCGCTCCAGTCACCGCTGCGGAAGGAAAAGATGATCCTTCTGTGATGAAAAGAGAACAAGACGGTGTCAGTAAAAAAGAATTCATGAAACACCACCAGTGGATGTTTGAACAAAACGACAAAAACCAAAACGGTTACCTTGATGACGATGTCTTAGAGCTGGCACAAAATGGTGAAAGAAATGCATGGGGGCTTTGATGAGCGCTCTGGACAAAAAAAATAGCTAGCGTATCGGTATTTATTTGTAGTAGTCGAGCCTTAGCCGACAGTATTTTTACGCTGTCGGCTAAGGCTTGGTATCAATGGCTCCATTTAACGCACGCAACACCATTCCACAGCATTTGCATTTAGGATGAAACACAACAACTGCTTGCGCGGCTCGGCTGCGCGAGCGGATTCAAGCTGGTTGCTGCAGTCGGTGCTTCGTGCACAACCACACAGCGCAGTCGATGTCGATGGTGCTATCACGCACAAGACCTTTACTTTTCATATCCCGAGGTCATTGCTTCCAGCGTTTCAGATTACGTTCAGCGGTATTTTCAGATACGAAATCCCGTTATCTTCGTACGGAGGCATTTGCCCAGCCCAGATGTTTACCTGTATAGACGGAAGCAGGAGATTGGGCATGTCGAGCGTGGCGTCGCGCGCTTGCCGCATGGCCACGTACTGGTCTTCGTCGATACCATCATGCACATGGATGTTATGAGCGCGTTCCGCGCAACCACGCCGGTCTCCCACCGGATAGAGCGGCTTGCCGGAGCATAGTCATGACGAATGAAGAGACGCGTTTCGGCTGGATAAGCAGAAGCCTGCGTCATGACCGGAACAGAGGCCGGGCGTCCCCTGCGGGGAAGTGAGCACGCGCAGTACCGATATCGGGCATTAAAAGCGTATCCCCCACGAGGGTCGCATCGTCGATCCGATAGGACAGGTCCGCCGGGGTGTGGCCAGGTGGCAATACCGCTGTTGCGGTCATCCTGCCGATACTGGATGTTTCCCCGTCCGGCAAACAGAGATCGAAGTCACTGCCATCTGGCGTAAAATCCGATCCCAGATTGAAAATCTTGTTGAAGTCTCCTGCACGGCGGGAATCTGTTTCTGGATAGCTGTTTTGCCGCCCAGCTTCTTATAGCGATAGGGCGGAGGTCAAATGATCGGCATGGCAAGCGTTTCGAGGATCCATTCGGTCTTCAGTCGCCTTTCGCTGGATGAAGGCGATTATCCTGTCTGTGATGCCATGCGTGTCCTGCCTGATTTCGAGTCGTAATTCAGCACGGGATCGATAATCGCGCAGCTGCCACCGGCCTCGTCGTGATGACGTAGCTCAGCGTCGTGTGGCCGGGTTGAGGAATGCCTCAATATTGGGTTTGATCTGCGGTCTTCCTTCTGTACAAGCGCGAGTCAAGCGTGCCGCATCCAGCCCCTGGTCCGTGCCGATGTTTTGCCGGTTCGGCTTTTGCTGAAGCGAACGCATTCCTAGTTATCGGCCTCGCGCCATTTCCCCATGCATGGCAGGAACAGAAGAAGCATTTTTTCTGTCGAGCTTCCGCATGCCAGACAATCCGGGTTAGGCGTGTGGATTGAATGGCGTGTACTTCGAATTGAAGTTTGCACTCCGTACAAAGTCGTCATAAGTCGGCATTCGGATTCCCTGTATCCATCAAAATACGTTAAGACGTGACCACCTGGCACGACCAGCGGTCACGTTTGTGATTTTTTCTCCCGGCCTCAGCTCCAGCGAGGTGGCAGCTTCCCCTGGATTCGAATTGAGCCAGGGTGACGTGGTCCTGGCCCGTTTTTCAGCATCTCTTGTCGGCGCCCTCAACCGGCGTGTCTCGACTTCCGAGCCCGACCGCTGATGACCACATCCTAGGGAATGAGAGGATCATTTTTAAACGCTTCTATTGTCGGCCTCCAGGTTCCATCCACGTCATCCCCATCATTCCGATCGACTTTGCAGAGCACCTCTTCCCAGCTTCAATTCGGGCAATGTGGGATCCATCGGAACCTCGTCGGTCGTCTGATCCCTTTTCTGGCGCAACATTTTCTCCAGATCAGTGCATTCCGAGACAGCATGCCGCATTGGGTATGCTGGACGATGACAATTTCCCTGGTACCAAGAAAATGACAAGTCAGCATTGCCGGAGCGAATTCATGTCCGTGACAATTTCCTCCGGCATGTACGGAAGCAATGCGCATCTCCGCCACCTACCGGAGTATCCACATGGATACCGA
>CAWHQD010000013.1:0-51961 GCA_963831395.1 uncultured beta proteobacterium | reverse complement strand
CCCTTCCATACTCCGGATGATACGGACCCGCGGGCAACCCTTTTGGTGGTAGAAATACCTGGTTGTTCGCCTGCCGCGCCAGTGGCTGATAATCGGTCGCCATTGCGTTCACCGCTGCTGCGATCGCCATGCCTATCAGTCCCCCTTCGGCGCCTCCTGAACTCTGCACCACTTTTTCAGTAGCCTGCCACAGCACCATGCCAGTGCGCGTGTCTCTCAACTCATAGTCCATCTCAACAGCAACGGTCGAGGCAAGAAGAATGTATTTGCTGCTCCAGTCCTTGATGGTGATATACAGCGCGGCATCGGCGCCAAACAATTCATACAAGCGCTGTGTGGCGAGCAGATGAATGTGTCCCGCCTCTGCCAGTCCGAAATCTTTCAGGACTAGGTCCGTCAAATAGACGGGAAATACGTAATAGCCGCGTTCGGCCAAAGGTCTCGTTATGGTGGAGACGAAAACCGGGGACGCGCTGATTTCCGTTGTGTCGTTGAGTACCGGCACGACCACTATCGAACGTGGCTTATGCGCATAAAAGGCCGACAGATCGTTCTTCTCAGGTTGTATCGCGCAACCCGAAATTAGGGTGAGCATACAAACCAGCACTGCTATCGCGGTTCTTGTCATGGCTGAGCCTCCGGTATCGCACCCGCTTGAGGTAGTGCTTTTTTCGTTGACTCTGCATCCTTTTGCTTGACGCGCTCAATCAGCTTGGTCATGAACGCACTGGACTCAGGGAAAAGCAGCTTTTCTTTCTCGAAATACGCGATCGCGCCCTCCCGGTCACCTCGTTTAAACAGAATAAAACCATAATCCGCATAAGCACCCGGCGGAACCCTAAGATTCTGTTGCTCTGCCGTGCGGATTGTTTCAAGCAAGTAGACGTCAGCTTGTGCTTGGTCCTGCGTGACGTACCGATTATGGAGCCCGTTTTCCAAATCTCCCCAATAATAAAGCGAGGGGCCGGCGCACCCCGCCAAAGCTGTCGCCATGATTCCCCAGAAGCTTTTGAGCGCGATCTGCTTGATTGCGGCCATGCAGCCAAGTTGCGTGGTTGTCATGGGTTCCCTGTTTATTGTTTGCTATTGCGACGGCTATCGAGGTTCACCGTCACGCTGTTCATCATGTTGACAATCGCTGCATCGATCGCTTTTCCTTCCAGTGTGGAGTCAAAACCCGTAGCGCCGCCAAACCCGAATGTGCTGCTGGAAGACAGATCAGCCTCGCCTGAGCCTTCCTGTGTGTAAAACACCTGCCCTGTCTTGGGATCAACCAGTCTTAATACGACGCGGGCACGCGCACGTTGCGTCTTGCTCTTGCCAATCAGCCATGTATTCCCCGTTGTGTCCCGTCCCAGTTCGGCAACGGAACCCATGATTAACGCATCCACGCCAGTCAGGTTCTGCTTGAACTGGTCTTTACTCAAGCCCATGAGTTCAGCCTCGGCTGCAAGCTTTCCAATATCCTGCCGCTCGACAACATTGAAACGCTGGGTTGCCATGAGATGGCGTGCCAACAGGTCAGAAGCCTGTTTGCCAATACGGTCTCCGGACGCGTCCGTGAACAAGCCGCTTCCATAAATGGATTCATTAGTGAAGCGGGCGATTCCTACCGTCAGTCGTTCGTTTACGGGTAATGGATTCACTACGACTCGCGGCCCGGCGTCCTTGACACCTTCCTGAACGGTGCGACTGGGGCCGGCGCAAGCAGCTAATGTCAATGACGCGAGGAAGATCAGTATTTTTTTATTCATAGCGGGACCATAGGTTATTTGAAAGTGGATTGCGCGGGCAATGTAAGTGGCGGCGCTTTGTAATAAATGGGATTCTGGCAAGGAGACTGTACGACTATCCATAGCAGGCATTCAAAGAATAAGGCTGGGAAAACAGCTATGAGTGGCTTCGACCAGATAATTTCAAAATATGGGATTATCCTGCCAACCGATGCCTGCTATTCAGTTCATTCCAAAAAAAGCTCGTCCTCATTCAACCATTATCTTACAGTGCGTAGGGGTATTCCTGCAATTGGGAGAATGACATACAATTGGAATCGTCAAGAGCCGCGTTGACTTGGGGACGCCGCGAATGGGACGCGGAGGTACTCAAGCCAATCGCGGCCTTTGCGTTTCTTGTAACCACTGATATTTCCACTCGGCTTTCTCCAAGGCGAATTCCCGCCAACGGGCTTGTCGAAGTTCACCAGGCCGAACAAAAAGCATCGGGGCCAGCCTGAGAGCGCATTGCACATAAATGTCCCTTTGAAACCATCTATTGCGCGTAGTAGGGCGCCCACTTCCATCGGTTCGGTTATCGCTGATATCCGGATATGCTCCCAGAGAAAGGAGTTTTTCCTTGCCATCAAAGCGTTACTTCAAACGCCATAATTTGCCGCCTGTTGGGGTCATGTAGAGAAACATTCCCTTCTCGTCGGCCATCTTATAGGGCTTCTCGCGAGGTTTGGCAGTACGAATCATCGTGTCGGTAAGGGCCATTGGGGGTATCCATTTATTTATTCCGCTGATACCCCCAACTATATCCCCATCGACTGCCGGGTTTGTAATGAATCTTCCTAGCCTTATCTGGACGAAAAAAGCCGCGAACCGCATGATTATGGCGTTTCGTGGCCTTCTTTGGATTTCTTTGGACTATCTTTTGGTGGGCGGTACTGGGATCGAACCAGTGGCTTCCACCGTGTGAAGGTGGCACTCTACCGCTGAGTTAACCGCCCGCTGGGTTTGTTGGGGCAACCGCTGAGGGAGGCGCAATTAGAGCATAAATCCCTGATTCCGGTCAACGCACTCAATGCATAGGTTCCGTATACAAAACTGTGTAGGCGATGTTACGTGTTGTTGCGCGTGAATGAACTCAACATTGGGCGGTGGGCTCGCGTAAAATAAAGCTTTCGCGTTTCACGCTTCCTCACCGGCATTTTGTCCATCCCCTCATGATCCGTACCCGTTTTGCTCCCAGCCCCACCGGCTATCTTCACATTGGCGGTGCGCGCACCGCACTGTTTTCCTGGGCTTATGCCCGTAAGCATGGCGGCAAATTCGTTTTGCGGATAGAAGATACCGATCTCGAACGCTCCACGGCGCAATCCACCCAGGCGATACTTGATAGCATGGCCTGGTTGGGGCTCGATTATGACGAGGGGCCGTTTTACCAGATGCAGCGGCTGGCTCGCTATCACGAAGTTGCAGAACAGCTGTTGCGTTCAGATAAGGCTTATTACTGTTACGCCAGCAAGGAAGAGCTGGATACCATGCGCGAGCAACAGCGCGCGGCGGGACTGAAACCACGTTACGACGGGCGCTGGCGTGATTCAAAGCAAACGCCGCCTGCAGGGGTGAAGCCGGTGGTGCGGCTAAAGAATCCACTGGAAGGGGAGGTGACATTCAATGACCTGGTCAAGGGCGAGATTACCGTAGCCAACAGCGAGCTTGACGACCTCGTGCTATTGCGTGCCGATGGCGTGCCGACTTACAACTTTGGCGTGATGATTGATGACCTGGATATGAATATCACCCATGTGATCCGTGGCGATGATCACGTCAACAACACGCCGCGCCAGATCAATATCCTGAAAGCGCTTGGGCGCGCCATTGCCGCAGTATGCCCATGTGCCGATGATACTGGGGCCCGATGGCGAGCGGCTGTCCAAACGCCATGGCGCGGTTTCAGTGATGCAGTACCGCGAAGACGGCTATCTGCCCGAGGCGCTGATAAATTATCTTGCCCGGCTCGGCTGGTCGCATGGCGACGAAGAAATATTCAGCCGCGAACAACTGGTCGAGTGGTTCGATCTTTCGTCCATCAATCGTTCGCCGGGGAAATTCAATCCGGAAAAACTGCAATGGCTTAACCAGCAATATCTCAAGACAGCGGACAATGCGCGGCTGGCGGAATTGGTGGCGCCCTTTCTTGAGGCAGACGGTTGCAACACTTCAGCGCCCGGCTTGCCGGACCTGCCGAACGTGGTAAATCTGCTCAAGGAACGGGTCACTACCGTCGCGGAGCTGGCGGATGCCGCGGTATATTTCTTCCGGCCACTGGAGCCTGCCCAGGAGCTTAAGGCGCAGCATTTCACCACCGAAGCCAGGCCCGCGATTCTCGATCTGAGGGAGAAGCTTGCCGCGGTCGAATGGGAAAGCCACGCCATTCACGACGCAATCAAGGCCGCCGCCAGCGCTTGCGGAATGAAGATGCCCAAAGTGGCCATGCCATTGCGGGTAATGGTGACAGGGACAGCGCAAACCCCGTCCATAAACGCAGTGCTGGAGTTACTTGGCAGGGAAGAGACGCTGAAGCGCATGGATGATCAGCTGACAGGTTTTCCGGCCTGATTTTGCGGACTCCGAATATGGCCGCACGCAATCGGCATTTTATGCCGTCATACTATACTGATGCTTTACATTGACTGGGATGGGACGGCTCAGTATAATTCGCGTTCATTTTGTCGGGGGTATAGCTCAGCTGGGAGAGCGCTTGCATGGCATGCAAGAGGTCAGCGGTTCGATCCCGCTTACCTCCACCAGTTTCAGGCACTCGCAACGGTAGCAAGCAGTTTTATTAAGTCTTTTTGTCCCCATCGTCTAGTGGCCTAGGACATCACCCTTTCACGGTGAGTACAGGGGTTCGAATCCCCTTGGGGACGCCAGTTTAACCCCACTTTTGAATCCGGTAGCGAATTTCGCCGGAACGAGTGGCTGGGTCAGCGTCATACTCTCCATCATGCATCGCAGAAAGTCTTTAAGATGCTGTCGATCCAAGGCTTCCAGATCGACCACAAGGAGCGTCCAGCATTCTCCGAACATCAGATTCTTCGGGGGCGGATAATGGATTCGGCTGCCTTACGCGCCTCTTCCTCCAGGCGATCAAGTCTGTCCAGTGCCTCGCTTCCTTCATTCTCTAATTCGCTAACTATTCTCAAGAGCGCGCCAGGCGTAGGGACCCGAGCTTACCATCCAAATTCTTTGATGTTCAGGCATATTCCATACACGCATTTCTGGCCATTACGGGTTCGGCCGCCAGTAACGTGAGCGTTGCATGCAGTTATTTGATTGACGAGCTTCTTCGCTCCGAGGCGTCGTCTAAAATTTCTCGCATCTTCACGGCTCAGGTAACCAACAACCATCCCCTCTATATCCACCCGGATCGCTTTGTCATCGTAAGGATTGTCATTCTCTGGAATGAGGAATGCACGATATTCCTTGCTGCGAACATACTCGTCATTGGCTCCAGCCAATAACTTTATCGCCGACTGATAATGCAGTTCCCCAACAATGTCGAATTCATCAGCATGCTCCGGCCACTCATAAACATTCTGAGGAATCGGGTTTTTGCGTAGAGGCATATGGGATGAAACTCGGGATTGATACAAAAACCAGCAGACGACAATAAGAATGACGGCTACGAAAAATTCAAACACTCTTGGCTCCTTATCGGGGGAGTGGCAATAGCGCACTGTAAGACCGATTTTACGAGCGTAGATCGTCTGCCGCCTACTGTACCAAGGTACACCGGTGAGGGAATGAGATTACTAAAACTTTTGCTCTTTAATAAGGGCGGAACAATTCGAAATTTTCGTCCAATAAAAAACCCGCCGAGGCGGGTTTAAAAGGCCGAGAGTAAGCCGGTAAATCGGATCTACAGCTTATCAGCCGCATCCTTGACCGCTTCCTTCGCGTCTCCGACCCCTTTCTGTATTTTTCCTTCCCCTTGTTTGGCGAGGCCCTTGGCTTGCTGTTCTTCACTCCCTGTTAATTTGCCGACTTCTTGTTGTACTTTACCGGCTGTGTCCTTCGCTGTCCCTTTGATCTGATCTTTATTCATGATAAGTTCTCCTTTGGAGGAATTGAGTAACAGGGAGTTCAGATTACCAGATGAGCTTTACTCAGACTGTTCGGTAAGACACACACCCCATTACCTTGCGCAGCTTCTGGAGCCAACAGAATTTCGGGCGCGGGAATTCCCGCAGTTCGACAAATAAAAAACCCGCCTGATCAGGCGGGTTTTTTATTATAGAGCGAGTATTCTCAAGCGAGTATTGCTACTTCTTCCTCGCTTCGTGAGGTCTCTTTAATCATCTATGACATTCAAGGTACCCGGCAGGTGGATATTCTTGGGATGGAGTTGGCACCAAATGGTGAAGGCGCCGACTTTGTCAGCCTTGAAAGTGATGGTTTTGCTTTCCCCAGCCTTGATCACTTCTTTAATTCCATATTCATCGATGGAAAATCCCTCGCTGATGGGCGATTTGTTGTTTATGGTAATCTTGACTGAATCCCCTTTTTCTACAACCAGCGTCTCGGGCTCATTGAGAACATTAAAAGCGCGAATGTTCTTGACAGTCACCCCTTCGACGTTAAGCTCGGGAATCGTGGTGTCATAGGCATTGATAACAACCGTGAATTTTTGGTCCTTTGCCTGCGCAGTCCCTACTAACAACAACCCCAACGCAAGACCTGCAAACACTGTTTTGGTTATTTTCATCATTACTCTCCTTCCTCAAGTTTACGTTTTAATTAATTGGCATCGAAGGAGCAATACTCTAAATGGGATAATCGCGGATGTCAATCGCAAGCTGTCCTGAGAAATATGGAGTTGAGATGCGATTTTCTGCCAGATTAGATCAACCAAAGCATTCGAGCGTATCCGGCATTCCACACTGTCGAATTGGCTGCCCTGAACAGTGCAGAAGACGTCCGGCGTGCCGTAGAGGTGAATCGGTTCCCGCGCCGCCTCGATGCGAAAGTCTGTCGCCAATGCGTTCGGCAGGCGCCACGACAGTACCCCGGACTACCCGAAAATCGTGAGTACGGTCGATCATCCTTTTGCGCTCAGCAATCCCCCTCGGTGAGCGCGCCGTCTGCCTCGCGACCGGAATTGTGAAGCAAAGCGCCCACCTATCCAACTGTGATCAACTGTCCGAATCCCGGGACCACTTCTAACCATGGACCTTATGGGCGAGTCACACACATCCCTTTGCAGTCAAGGCCGTCTTTGGTGGGATCGCAATTGTCAGAGGGATCATCCATGCATACCATGCCGCCAATACATTCAATTCTGGTCGGTCCGCCACAGGGTTGCTTGATTTTGCTCTGCTCACCACTTCCTGCCACACACTTTCCAGGACAGTTGAGGCCGTCTTTGGTGGGATCGCACTTGTCCGCGGGATCATCAACGCACGACATGCCGCGGGGACAACTTATGACACTGGGTCCGCCACAGGGCAACTGTTTCATTTTCCCGTCAGCGGATTTTGTCGTGGATTTTGATGTATCCGACCCAGACGTGCCATCCTGAGCATAAACAGCGCCGCTAAAACCAATCGTTATGGCAAGCAAGGCTATAAATCTGGCGGTTACGCTAAAAATCGAATAAGGTTTCATAGATGACTCCAATAAAGAAATGGGCGTGGGAAATTTCCCTCTTCTTGTTCCCTATCGTTAACTGGTCTTATCTTGAGGGATATTAAAACAGGTATAAGTCCACAATAATTTTAGGAATGGGGGTTGCATGGTTCTGTGCGGTGACGCACCATTTGCAGAGTTTAATTCGCATGGAAGCTTGGCAGTCATCTGTTGACGGCCTTTAGATGGTCGTGAATTCAAGGAATCATCGGCATGAAGTTATTAACAGCACTGAACGAAAGTTGGAGCAATGAAGAACTGAAAGCTTCGGTTGAAGCTTACGTCGAGATGCAGCGAAACGAGCGGGCAGGGCAGTTCATCATAAAACAACACTACTACAGTAAACTGGCGAAGACGTTCGGCCGAAGTGAAAAGGCGTTCGAGTACCGCATGCAAAACATTTCGTATGTGCTCTCGCTTATGGGGCGTAGTTGGCTGACGGGTTTGAAACCGGCAAAAAACGTGGATGCCGACATCGCGGATCAGATCGAAAAGTTGCTTACCCAGCTTGAAGGACAAAAAGTGGCGCCCATTGCTGCTTTCGAGATTGCCGTGCGAGAGAAAGCCCGGCAAAAGAACAATCACAAGCCAAGCGGTAATCAGAACCCGAAGCCGAGGCGTGTACTGGTCACACAATTTCAACGGGACGCGGCAGTTAAGGCCTGGGTTTTACAACAAGCCGCGGGAATTTGCGAATGCTGTGAGAAACCCGCGCCGTTTAAGGGAACTGACGGCCTGCCTTACCTGGAATCGCACTACGTTCGGCAATTGGCGGAGGGAGGGGCGGACACGGTGTCCAATGCGGTTGCGCTTTGCCCCAATTGTCACCGGGAAATACATTACGGCGCCAACGCTCAGGCATTGACAGCCTGGCTATACGATAACGTCGCCAGATTGAGCCGCGGCTGAGCTGGATGAGCTGCTTTTACCGCTACATTTTCTTGCGAGAATGTGCTATATGTTTTATTGTAGAACAAATATGTGGCGACTGTAGTTGTAGCAACTTAGTGCAGGTGTAGTCAGATAAAGCTGGAGGATCAACTCGAATAACACCATTCATCCAATTAATTTAAGGATACCTCATGACAAAAAAAATTAAATCATTGACATTAGTTACGGCAGTATTGACTTCGATAGCATCGGTTTCTGCTTATGCAGCCCCAGTCGCAACGCCTGGAACAGAAGGTCTGCCGATCTTTGCGAGCACGGCGGATACAGTGGCGACAATCTACCAGGGACATTCCGCAACTTACGGTAATGACCTCTATCTCATGCTGGATTCCTCGGGGAAACCAGGTAACGATGGCGATCCGTCCAATGATCTGTTCGTCTTCAACAATTTTGGTTCGTCTGTCGGCGAGACCAAAAACCTCGGGCCATTTGGCAGCGGAACAGAGCTGATGTTTCGCTTACATGTAAACAATACAGGTCGGGATTTTTTTACCGGGCCGGCCTCAAGCAACGCAGATGGACAATTTCATGCAAGGGTTGAGCAAAATTGGCAACCGAATACAACGTTGGTAAGTTTCGAAGATCTGTACGATACCACTGGTAATTCCAGCGTATATAACGATTTGAGTTTCTCCCTGACCAATACCGCTACATCTCTGGTACCGGAACCTCATGTTTATGCAATGATGTTAGCGGGTCTCGGTTTTGTAAGCATGGTGATCAGGCGCCGTAAAAAGGATGACGTTATCGGTGGGTCGCATTGCAACTGATAGCATCCCTTCGGATTTCGGCAAAATCCGGCGGAATACTTCATTGCACTTCGGGCAGCGCGTTTTTAAAGATAAGAGGGCCGCAGCCTTTGTCTGCGCCCGCTGGTTTTGCGTTCTACGGCAGCTGAGTCGGAACTCAGCTGTCGTATGAGTTCATCACTGCGGGCTTGTTCAGAGACCTGAGTTCACATATGGCGTCTTGCAGCGCATTTCGAAAGTCCGGGTCCAGCAAATGGCGGATTTTTAATGTTACGATGAGTTGATTGTCGTTCTTCGTCCTGCTCCAGCGCTCCATTTGCAAGCTTTTCTCTATTGCGTTCGCACGCCTCTCATCTGAAAGGTAAAAGAAATCACAGCAGCATTTGCGTCCCGAATCGAGAGCCGGAGGTGTTCTGCAGTAGCCGCAGGCGGCGAAAAGTGCAGTTGAGGGAGTCGAGAGAGGTTCGAATCCAATCTCCACTGTATTTATAGCCGAGTGCTCATTGGCCGGTTTTACGCCGATAATCAGCGCTGCATAGCTTTTGTTCGTGCTTCTATCACGAACCTGGCCTAGAGTCGCAGCGCAAATCCGAATTTGCAAAAGGAGTGTTTGCAGTCCAAAGCCGCGCCACTCCTTTTTTACATAACACATCCCCAGTTCTTTCTCGCTGGGATCGCCAAGATCAAAAACACCTGCGCCAGCCATGAAATTCCCGACAGCATTCTCCACTACAAAAAAGAGCCCATTCTCAACCGCTGACTTGAATTTGTCATAGGGCCGCGATAGCAGATTTGCCGATTCTTCCAGCGGCAGATTTCTGATTGCCTCGCCATATTCCGCCAATATATGTTCAAGATCGCCGAGACCGGCGGCCCTGATCGTTGCGTGCGTTATCGCCATATCTGGACTCCTGTCGCGCTGTTTGCGCTCCTGAGTTCCGCCATTCACTTTTTGCATATCGAATCCAAATCCGGCTTCAGATGTTCTCGCACCTTATCCAAACGCTGGCAGCCGCATGCAGTATCTTCTGTTTGTACTCACACCGGCACACTCGCGGCTTTTGAATGAAAGAGCCCGGTCTTTGTTAATCGATATGTAGCGACAGCGCTATATAGGGGCGACCGGACAAAAAATCAATTCAAGGTACGGGAGGTAATCCTCGCGGTTTAATGAAGAGCTATTGCGTTTATCCATATAACAATTTGACAGACAAGAGGAACTCGGCTACAAATAACTCCATCATGCAAATAATAAGTATGATGTGCGTTTGATGAATGGAGGCGTTTGGATAATGGTTAGCGTAGCGCAGTATCGGCAGATTTGCGCAGAGTGGAACGGTGATCCTGTGGAATTTTCATGGATTGTCGAGCATGGCGATATTGCCGGGGTTTCGCAGCGCGCAATCGCGGATGAATTCGAGTTCGCCTCCTCGACGGTTTGCCGATGGGCGGCAGGCGAAGCGCTACCCCACAAACGCATACAGAAACTGGTGATAGCAAGCCTGGAAAAAAAAGCCCGGCGGCTTGAAAATGCTGCCGCCAATGCGGTGCCTTTACCGCGGAAAACCGCTGGTCATGAAGAGCCTCAAGAAGAGCCTCGGCCGCAGAGCTGAAGCCGGGGCATTATGGGAAACGTAACCAGGCGAGCCGGTTGCATCATGCTTACATGAGTGCATACGAAGTCAATTTTGATGGGCTGGTCGGGCCGACGCATAACTACAGCGGCCTGGCAGAGGGAAACGTTGCGGCAAGAAAAAATGCGCTGACGGATTCGAACCCGCGGGAAGCAGCTCTGCAAGGCCTGGCGAAAATGAAATATCTTTCCGACCTGGGTATCAGACAGGGCATATTGCCGCCGCAAGATCGGCCCGCGGTTGGCATTCTCAGGAAGCTGGGTTTTTCCGGTGATGATGCGGCAGTCATCAGCCGGGCCTCTGCGGCGGCGCCAGGGCTGTTGCGTGCCTGCTGCTCGGCCTCCAGCATGTGGGTTGCAAACGCCGCAACCGTTTCGCCGAGCGCGGATACGGAGAATGCGAAAGTACACATAACACCGGCTAATCTGCCATCCCAGTTCCATCGAAGCATCGAGGCGGCAGCCACAGCCAGGGTTTTGCAGCGCGTATTTAACGACGAGCGATATTTCGAGCATCACGATCCCCTTCCGCCCAATCTTTATCTTGCCGACGAGGGTGCGGCGAACCACATGCGCCTGTGTCCAAGTCACGGTGAAGCCGGGTTGGAGGTATTTGTGTTCGGCCGATCCGCGAATCGCGAAGCGCCAAAACCGCGTAATTTCCCTGCGCGCCAATCCCTGGAAGCGAGCGAGTCCATTGCCAGGCTCCACCGGATCAAGCATTCAAAATCACTGTTTGTACAGCAGAACCCGGTTGCCATCGATGCCGGCGCATTTCATAATGACGTGCTTGCAGTGACGAATTGCAACGTCCTGCTCTATCACGAAGCGGCATTTTACAGCCGGCTGGAGGTGGAGGAAAACATAACAAGGGCTTGCGATTATCCGGTGCATTTCATAAGGGCGAGCGAATCGGATATCACCCTTGCCGAGGCAATAAGCACTTATCTGTTCAACAGCCAGTTGATCAGTCTCACAGATGGAAAAATGATGATTCTGGCGCCTTCCGAATGTCAGGAATCCGATTCAGCAAGGACTTTTCTCGAACGCATCGTTCAGGATGCAGCCAATCCCATCGCTCGCGTGGAATACGTGAATTTACGCCAAAGCATGAAAAACGGCGGCGGACCGGCTTGCCTGCGGCTGCGCGTCGTACTTGCCGAGCCGGAATTCGAGTCGGTCATGAAGAACAGCAGGGTTATTCTCGATCAGAATCTCTACAATGAGCTTAAAGCATGGATCGAGAAATACTATCGTGAACGCATCTCGCCGCCGGATTTGGCAGATCCCTTACTGCTGCGGGAGAGCCGAACCGCGCTGGATGAGCTTACCCATATACTGGCGCTTGGGCCCATATATGATTTTCAGAAGCCATAGCCTGATCTCGTGGACAATGGTTGTAGACTAGACGCACGAGGGTTTCCCGCAGGTTTTCGCCCGGCTGGCCCGGATTTCAACAACGAAGTTCTTGCAGGGGAGAAATTATGGCAATCACACTTAATCACACTATTGTCCCGTCGCATGACAAGGTTGAATCCGCGAAATTCTATTCGAGAATATTTGGTTTCCAGTACGTCGGCAATTTTTCCCACTTTGTGGTAGTGAAGGTAAACGATACGCTTTCCCTGGATTTCGATAACAGAGAAAAATTCGAATCGCTACACTATGCATTTAAAGTATCGGAGCAGGAATTCGACGAGATATTCGATCGCCTGAAAGCGGAGAAAATCAAATATGGCAGCGGTCCTTTCGATCCCGAGAACATGAGCATCAACCATAACGATGGCGGGCGCGGCGTTTATTTTCGCGACCCCAGCGGCCACCTTCTCGAAATGCTGACTGTTGATTATAAAATGCCCTGACAAGGCATGAACGGAAGGAGGGAAGCTTTCTGTAAAAAGCAAATAAACTGTCCGCCTCTACAGCGACTGATTTGTCCGGTTTTATGCTATCCCTGGGCCTCGCCTGCGTGTTTCATGTTGTTGCTTTCCTCGTGTTGTCCGATCACTGGAAATGGCTGCGTATCAGGATAATGCTTCTGACTCCAGGAAATGATGGCCGTCAGTACAGGCGACAGGCTCTCGCCTTTCTCTGTCAGGAAGCACTCATAACGTACAGGGTTCTGTTGATAGGGTCGTCGTGTAATCAGCTCCGTGGCTTCCAATTTCTTCAGCCGATCGGCAAGAATGTTCGACGCGATTTTTTCTGGTGAGGATAAAAACTCCTGGTAGCGCCTTTTGCCTAGAACCAGATCCCGAATGATCAGCAGCGTCCATTTATCGCCAAAGATATCCAGCGCATTCGTGAGCGGGCAGCAGGATCGCTCAAAAGCTGAATTTACTTCCGCCGCTTCGTTGTCCTTCATACGCTTGCTTACCTGGAAAAATTATCGAGCAAATACTATAATATAGTTACTTGCATTTTGCAATATATTAGGATAAGCTCCGTTCGCTTGCTTATTGAAAGTCATTTGATACTCAAAAAATCAGGATTACACCCGTATTTTTCTTAACGCGTTGCCATATTACCAACGCTATCGGAGTAAAAAATGTCAGACAAATCTTCTTGTGCCGGCCTTGAAGAATCCATCGACAAATTCCTTCAGCCGCTATTGATCCATGGCTTGAAAGGCATTGAAAAAGAAGGTCTTCGTATCACGCCGGGGGGATCCATATCGCTGTCGCCTCATCCGGTTCAATTAGGCGCTGCGTTGACTCATCCGCATATTACAACCGATTATTCTGAAGCGCTGCTGGAGTTGATTACGCCAGCATTATCCGACGGAAGCGAAATGTTGGGTTTTCTGACCGACCTGCATAAATACGTTTGTGCAAACATCGATGACGAATTGTTGCTGGCGGCAAGCATGCCTATAGGCGATCTGAGGGAAATTCCTATCGCCCGCTATGGCTCATCCAATGTGGGGAGGATGAAGCATCTATACCGGCAGGGCCTGAGCTACCGCTACGGTCGTTGCATGCAAATCATCGCCGGAATTCACTTTAACTACTCTCTTCCCGAAACCTTCTGGCCGCAATACCAGCATGTCATGAAGCATACCGGCGACCTGCAATCATTCACGGCTCATGCCTATATGGGAATGATCAGGAATTTGCAGCGTTATGGCTGGCTTATCCCTTATTTATTTGGTTCATCCCCGGCGGTCAGCAAAAGCTTTATGGATAGCCGCAACTCTGCCTATTCCGATACCTTGGAAAAATTTGACGAAACCTCGTATTACAAGCCTTTTGCGACTTCCTTGAGGATGAGCGAGCTCGGCTATGCAAGTCCCGTTCAGGCAATGTTTCATATCTCCTTTAATAGTCTTGATGATTACATAGAAGACTTGAGCAGAGCCACATCGATTCCTTATCTGGATTATGAAAGAGTCGGCACAAAGGTGGGCGACCAGTACCGGCAACTGAATACCAATTTCCTGCAAATCGAGAACGAATATTACACTTCGGTACGGCCGAAACAGGTGACACGGCCCAATGAGAGGCCGCTGCAGGCGTTGAGAAGCAGGGGTATTCAATATATTGAAATACGGTCGGTGGATATCGATGTCTTTGAGCCGGCGGGAATTTCGATTGAAACCACGCGATTTCTTGAAGCCTTCAGTCTGCTCTGTCTATTCTCGCAAAGTCCCTGTCATGACTTGAAGCAGCATGAGGAGATTAATAACAATGCATTGTCCGTCGCCAGCAAAGGACGAGATCCAGCACTGAAGTTATTGAATGAAGGAAGGGAAATTCCCCTGCGTGACTGGGCATTGATGCTCTGTGAGCAAATGCAGGAGATTTGCGAGGTGCTGGATAATGGCAGTGTCGATAAACCTTACACCAAGGCATTGCGCAAACAAACGGAAGCGATTCGCCATCCCGAGTTAACTTCTTCGGCAAGGATGCTATCGGTAATGCGAGACCAGAAGCTGTCTATTACCGATTTGGTATTACAGAAATCCAAAGAATATACACGATATTTTCAGAATTCCAGACTGGATGCTTCGATAAAGAGAGATTTTGATTTGCAGGTTAAAGCATCGCTTGAGCAACAGGAACGATTGAATGCTGCTACGGAAATTCCTTTCGATAAATATCTGAGCGATTATTTTTCTCAGGATGCTGTGCCGGAAATGCGGAGTCGATATTCGAATGACCGACTTTCTTACCCTGCTTTATAAGGAATTGTGGCGATTCCGGCAATCACATTTTCCGGCTGTCGCCTGGTTATTGCAGTTAACGCAGACACAAATAATTACGGAGCTTTGATGGTAATACTCTATCAATTGGAACGTACATGGGGAATTCCGAACCTCAGCCATTTCTGCTGCAAGACAGAAACCTATCTGAGAATGGCGGACATCCAATACGTTGTCAAAGCAACGCTTCCGTTGTTCGCGCCTAAGGGCAAAGTGCCTTATATCGAAGATGGCGATCTTAAATTGGCGGACTCGCGTTTTATCGTACAGCACCTCAAAACCAACTATAAAGATCTGGATGAAGGGTTGACTCCGCCAGAGTCAGCACTGTCGCTGGCGATGCAGCGTCTGCTCGAAGAGCATCTGTTCTGGGCGACGATGTATTCGAGATGGCAGTATACGGATGCAAATTGGCAAGTGAATAAAAAAGCGATTTTTAATGTATTGCCCCCTGTTATTCGCGATGTGGCGGCAACTTATTATCGCCGCAGGATCCAGCGGCAGATTTTGGGACATGGGACGGGGCGGCATAAGGCCGATGAGATATTTGAGCTCGGTATGCAGGACATCGATGCATTATCAGCATGTCTCGGCAGCAAAAAATATTTCCTGGGAGACAGGCCGACCAGCCTGGACGCGAGCGCCTTCGGCTTTCTAGTCAATACCTTCGGCTGCCCGATCGAGTCGCCTCTGAAGGAACATGGCTTGACCAAGGATAACTTGAGAAATTACGTTGAGCGAATCAAGCGGCAATATTATCCGGACTTGCAGCCGGCCTGATAATGGACTCAAGCCTCATCGGAATATCACAAGCGGAATTATTATGATCAGGCGCGGACGCTTACATTACCACCTATACTGTTAATGGCGGGTCGCTGATGCTTTCAAATCCGAAAATAAATAAGAATAAGAAAAAAATAAGCTCAGCCAATGGCGCGTCAAATTTAAAGGCTATCCCGTAGCAGGAGACATTTTATGTTCGGCATGTTCAACGATACCCCTGTCATCGGCAAGGCCAATGCGTTGATTGAGCGTCCGCCCGAGGATATATTTAATTTCGTTGGCGCAAATTTCCTGACAAACTATCCCCGATGGTCGCCGGAAGTCGTCGAACTGAAGCCACTTACCGAAGGACCGGTGAAAGTGGGAACCGTTTGTCAGCAAGTTCGCGTTGATCAGGGCAGACGCTCGGAGTCGACATTCAAGGTCATGGCTTTTCAACCAAGCAAGCGCATTTGCTTCGAAGGAGTATCCAACCCCTATCGGTGTGATTATACTTTTGAAGCGACAAGCCCTGCATCTGCAAGCCGCATTACCTTCACGTTCGAACTGCTTAGTCTCGACATGTTCATGAGGCCTTTCGAGAAGCTTATCCGGATAGCGGTCCAGGAGGGTACCGAAAAAACCGTAAAAAATATCAAGAAACTGGTTGAAGCAGAGGTTGTGGCTCCTGACCAGAACTGATCCTGTCGATTTATCTATTTTTCGATTGGCATCGGCTTACTCAATTCAATGGAATATAGGAGAGAATAATGCTTTTCGTGGATTATAAGGACTCCGGATTAATTCCCAGAATTCTGTGCGCTATTCTGGATTCCTGCGTCAATGGCGTAACGCTGGCCGATCCCGACATGGAGGATATGCCGCTTGTTTATGCCAACAGCGCATTTACCATGATGACGGGCTATACGAACGAAGAAACCATCGGAAAAAATTGCCGTTTCCTGCAGGGCGAAGACCAGAATCAAGTGGAGAGAATCCAACTGCACGATGCGATAAAAAATACGCAAGCCGCCGAGGTTACGCTTAGAAATTATCGGAAAAATGGGGAGTTGTTTTATAACCGCCTGTCGATTACACCATTGTTCGATTCCAGTGGGCGCGTGCTCTATTATCTGGGCGTGCAATATGATGTGACGAGGCAGGTTCTTGCAGAGGCGGAAATCAAGCGGCTGAATGATCGTCTGGAGGCCTTGGAGAAATAAACCCTAATTTTGGCCGTACAGTAGTCCTCGAACTCCTTTCTCCTTTTTATTCCATCAGGTTCTTGCCCAACTCCTCTTTTTGACCGCTTTCAAGAAGTGGTCTTGTATGCTACAAAATGCAGGGGCGCTTTCTTATGCGCTTCCCCATGCTTCGGCGCGCAATGCCCCCTTTCCCTGGATATTATTCAATCCATGGCAGCGTCGACATGGCGTTCACTTTCGTATAAGGTTCATCCCCAGCAGGTATCAGAAAACCAGGGCCCATGTCGGGAGATGTTAAAATAACCGCCATCTTCTTATTGCTGAGCTCGCGCATGATCCCTTAAAATTCGTGTAGCCCCTGGAAACCGGGGGGTAGGACCGCGATAACAGACGAGCGGCCGAACTCATCGCCAGCGCAGGGTCGTAGATCATTCCGATTCATGCGCGCGGAAGAACTTGGGTAATTGTTATGCCTCAGGAAAGCAATATATTCCGTGGGAGCGTTCATGAAGAATAGCCTGTGGCTTGCGGGCATCCTCATGATTACAGTGCTCGGAGGATGCAGTAGCGTACCGGAAAGAGGTGGCGCGAAGGTTGTGCGTGTGCCCGGCGCGGAAGTAGACCTCGGCAATACGCCACTGGTAAAAAAAACTCTGTATGCCCAGTACAATCAATGGAAAAATACCAGGTATCAAATGGGCGGCTTGAGCAGAAGCGGTATTGATTGCTCCGGGTTCGTCCATCTGACATTCAAAACGAAACTTGGCGTGGTGTTGCCGCGATCGACAGAGTTCCAGGCACAGTTGGGCGAGAGTGTACACAAAGATCAGTTGCGGGCAGGTGATCTGGTTTTTTTTAAGACCGGCATAACGGACAGACATGTAGGCGTGTATCTGGAGGACGGCAAGTTTCTCCATGCCTCAACCAGCCAGGGCGTCACCATTTCCGGACTGGATGAAAGCTACTGGAAGTCGGCATATTGGAAGGCGAAGCGGCTGGATATTTGATCAATTATCTTTCCGGGATTATCCGTAGCCGGGTTATGCTGAGCTAACCCAGACTTTTCTCCTGTTTTTCTTCACGATGGCTGGCTCCTACCATCCGCCATGACAAAGCATTCACTTTTTTCCGGAGTGATAACGGATAACACGATAATCTCTGGGAAAAATACCTGGCTTACTTGGGACCGGTGTTTTCATTCTTGGTAACCTCGGTGCAGAAGAAGGCGATCGCCAGAGGCATTTTCTACAGCTTCGGTGGCTCTAACCTGAAGCCGGACATCATCACCACCTGAACTGGGTGTCATCGGTGAAACCGCCATCATTGGTCAGCACGTGCGTTTGTACCAGGCTGTAACGCTGGGGGCGAAACGCTTTCCGGTGGATGAGCATGGCGCGCTGGTAAAAGGCAATTTGCGCCATCCCAAGTCGAGGACGATGTTGTTATTTATGCCGGCGCCACCATGCTAGGCCGCGTCACCATGGACGAGGCGCGGCCATTGGCGGCACCGTCTGGCTAAGGCGCAGTGTTCCCCCCGGCGGCACCGTTTCACAGGCATAGGCGCGTCAGGAGGTGTTCGATGCCGGTGCCGGTATCTAACTCCTTAACGAAACTTCTGTGCAGAATAAGCGATTCTGCATCATCCATGACGCGATCCGAGACGCCTGACGTAAAGTGGCATGGTTGAAACTTCCAGATGAATCAAATCGTGGTGCGACAATTTGTCGCATTCCTGCATGAGCTGAAATGCGTTAATCTCGCGTCCGGTTATCCGACACGACGTGCGACCCCCTCACTTCCTTGTTTTCCCCGGTTCAGTTACAAATAGTTGGGTGAGCCCGTCCCCAATTATCAAGAGGTGGCGGGGAGCTTAAGAAAGCTGCTTCAGGTGAGGATGCGATCCATCCCCGCGTCAGCCCTTGTCGGGGATGCTTTTAATGCGGCCTTGCAAAAGAAACGTGAGTGTATAGAAAACATGAAACTGGATATAAGGCCACAACCCGCTTCGATTGCCTTGCTGAGCCTACTGTGGATGTCGTCTGGCGGAGTGGCGGGCGAACTGGACGAAGAGGCAAAAGATGCGAAGACAAAAGTTCCGCCGCCGGTCGCCAGCACGCCGCTCGCTATTCCTTTCGCATCGAATGCTTCGTTGAACAGCCAGGTAACTCCCCCTTCTGCCGGACTGGGCCCGGCAAAGTTGGCGCTGCACGAGCCGGTAGTCAAATTGCCCGAATTGACGATCGGGGGCAAGATGAAGCCTCCTGCCAAGCAAACCGAAATGGAACGGTACCGGTTGCCGCAGACCACGGAAAGTATCACCCGGGAAAGAATCGACAATACAATTAATCTTGCCAATCCCGAGGATGCCATCAAGTACATGCCGTCCATTCAGGTACGCACCAGGTATATTGGCGATACCAATGCGCCGGTTGGCATGCGCACCTCGGGCACGTCTGCGAGTGCGCGCAACCTGATCTACGCCGACGGTATCCTGCTGTCTTCCCTGCTTGGCAACAATAATGTGAACACAGGTTCGCCGCGGTGGAACACTGTATCACCGGGAGAAATCGAACGCGTCGATGTCATGTACGGCCCGTTTTCGGCGGCTTATGCCGGCAATTCCATAGGGGGCGTAATCAATATTACTACCCGGATGCCGGAAAAATTCGAATTCGGGGCGGATGCCCAGGCGTCGTGGCAGACTTTCAATCTCTATGGCACGAAGGATACCTACGACTCGCAGCGCTACTCTGCTTACATTGGGCATCGCTACAACGACCTGTCGTTCCGTTTTGATTACAGCCATCTCAATGCGCATAGTCAGCCCATTACGTTTGCGACCGCGCTCATCTCGAATACCCTGGCAGGCGCTGGAGATACAGCCGTCACAGGTGCTTTTGCCGGCGCCAATCCCACGAACGCCCCAAACCTGACGCTAGGGGCGGGAAACATCAATCACACGGTACAGGACAATTTCAAGTGGAAGCTGGCCTACGATATCACGCCCTCGATAAGGCTCGCGTACACCTTGGGGCTTTGGTTGAATAATGCGCATGCGAGTCCGCAAAGCTATCTGCGGAATGCAGCGGGAAACATTGTGCAAAACGGTTTTATCAATATTGGCGGTCGCCGCTACAACCTTTCTGCGCCTAATAGTCCCACTTTTGCGGGGAACCAGACTGATCAGACCACTTGGTCGCATGGAATCAATCTTCGATCCAATACTGGGGGAGTTTTTGATTGGGAGTTAACCGGCAGCGTGATCGATTTTGGCAAGGATACAGTTCGGGCGCCAACAGTCGACCCCACTCTCGCGTTCGCCGGCAATGCACCTGGCAGGATTACTAGTCTGACCGGCTCTGGCTGGCATACGGTGGATGCAAAGGGCATTTGGAGGCCCAGGATTGATCTTCTCGGTTACCATGAAATCAGCTTCGGTTTTCACCATGATTTATATACCCTGAAGAACCCAGTATTCAATACCGCGGATTGGCAAAGCGGCAGCGGTCAAAGTATTTTTACAAATTCCACGGGAAAAACTCAGACCGAAGGTTACTGGATTCAGGATGCCTGGGATTTCCACGAGAACTGGAACTTCACCGTCGGTGGTCGCCTGGAATCCTGGCAAGCTTACGATGGGGTAAACACGACTACGGTGGCCGGTTCGCTGCAGACGGTAAATCAGGCCGATAAGAGCTCGGTAAACTTTTCACCCAAGGCTAAACTGACCTGGGCTCCACTGCCGCAGGTAAGAATCGGTGCAGCAATCGGACAGGCTTATCGTTACGCAACCGCCGCGGAATTGTTCCAGACCACTACAGTGGGGACTGGCGCAACGGCCATTGCGGTTAATGGAAATCCGAACTTGAGGCCGGAAGACGCCCTGGCGTCCGAACTATCTGGCGAGTATTTTGTGGACAAGGGGAGATTGCGTCTCAGCCTGTTTCAGGAGCGCATCAAGAACGCCATTTTTTCCCAGACAGGGTTAATCACCAATCCGCTTACCAATCAAACTTTTCAATCAACGTTTATATCGAACGTCGGGGAAATCGATACCTACGGTGTCGAGGTCTCCGGGGAGAAAACCGACGCGGTGGTTAAAGGATTGGATGTTCTTGGCAATCTCACCTGGGTGGATTCCAGAATAGAGGATAACCGAGCGGCGGATGCGGCAGCAGCAGCCTTGGGCCCCACGCCAGCCAACCCCAACGCAGCGGTACCCTCGACCGGAAAGCGTCAACCCAGGCTTCCCACTTGGCGGGCAAACGCGGTAGTCACCTATCGGGCTAATGAAAATTTTAGCGCTTCAGTAAATGTTCGTTACAGCAGCGGCCAATTCGGTCAATTGAATAACACGGATACCAATGGGTTTACGTATACAGGGTTAACCAGTTATCTTGTCGCAGATCTAGTCGCAAGATACAGAATAACGAAGCAGTTGACCGCGATAGGCGGTATCAATAACGTCAATAATGACAAGTATTGGATATTCCATCCTTTTCCCCAACGGACTTACTTCGCGCAGTTGAGATTTAATTATTAGCGTTACGATGTGGTGTTATACCTGCTCCCTTTGTCCAGGAAGTTGGCTGATTCCACTTTCTTGCTGTTGAAACCGCAGCAACAGCCTTTAATCCCCCAGATATATGAAAACCTCCGTGAAGGTCACCAAAACCTATTCTCCTGGTTGAAGACGACCATCAGGTGTTTTCTTGCCCAAGCTCGAATATGGCGAGCAAAGAAACATTTAACGACGCCCGATAAGTTAATCAAAAAATATCGTCAGATGATATTATTCGAACAGGAAGTCTATTGAGTTTCCGGATAACTTCCAGGAAACACATTGCGACAGTTCCGGAACTTTCAGAGGCTTACATTCCAACGTGAAACTTTGCCAAGTCTTTGGAAAGTCATCTATCGGGATTTGAGAAAGTGGAGGCCGCGCTGTGGGGGCGCTCTCAGGAGCGTGAAGTTCCTGGTGTTACCCGCTACTCGCACGTATCGGTTATTCGCTTAGCCTGTCGGGAAGTCAAGCAATGCTATCAAGTTTTAAATATTAACTGCTTAAATTCAGATTGTGGCGTATCGCTCATGCCCGATCTGCCCCCGCGTTACCGTACTTGACCGCATTTTTTTCCGTGTGTGATCTTATCTGCCGGATCGCCCGGCTGAGGCCTGGGGTGGCCACCGGGTTTGGGAAAAATAATATCAGTTCATCATGTCATTAGTCTGGATCGTCATTTTGCCATTCGCGGGCAGCCTCTGTGCCGCATTTGTTCCGTCCCATGCCCGCAATGCGGCAGCCTGGCTCGCGGGTACGGTTGCGGTTGCCTGCATCGCCCTCGGGATCCAGTTCTACCCCCAGATAGCCGAAGGGGAGGTAGTGCGCGCCACATTCCAGTGGGCGCCGGCGGTGGGACTGAATTTCACGCTACGCATGGACGGCTTCGCATGGCTCTTTGCAATGCTGGTAACGGTGATGGGTGCGCTGGTGATACTGTACGCGCGATACTACATGGCGGCACAGGATCCGGTACCACGTTTTTTCTCGTTCTTTCTCGCTTTCATGGGCGCGATGCTCGGGGTGGTGCTGTCGGGCAATCTGATTCAGCTGGTTGTGTTCTGGGAATTGACCAGCCTGACATCGTTCATGCTGATAGCCTACTGGTATCACCGCTCGGACGCGCGTCGCGGCGCGCGCATGGCGCTGACCGTCACTGCGGCGGGCGGATTGTGTCTTCTGGCGGGAATGCTGATACTGGGGCGCATCGTGGGCAGCTACGATCTGGACGTCGTGCTGGCTTCGGGTGATCTTGTCCGTGCCCATTCCTGGTATCTGCCGGCGCTGATCCTGATTGCGCTGGGCGCGCTGACAAAAAGCGCCCAATTTCCGTTTCATTTCTGGCTGCCGCACGCAATGGCGGCCCCTACACCCGTATCTGTCTATCTGCATTCCGCAACCATGGTCAAAGCGGGTGTATTTCTGCTGGTGCGATTATGGCCGGTGCTCGCCGGCACCGAAGCCTGGTTCTGGATTATCGGCAGCGCAGGTCTTTTCTCACTGGTGCTGGGCGCATATGCGGCCATTTTTCAACAGGACATGAAGGGCGTGCTGGCTTACTCGACCATAAGTCACCTTGGCCTGATTACGCTGCTGCTTGGCCTCAACAGTTCGCTTGCGTTGATTGCGGCCATATTTCATATCATGAACCATGCGACATTCAAGGCTTCGTTGTTCATGGCTGCGGGCATGGTCGACCACGAAACCGGCACGCGTGACCTCTCCCGGCTGAGCGGCTTGTATCGAGCGATGCCTATTACCGCTACGCTTGCCGTGGTTGGGGCGGCATCGATGGCGGGCGTGCCATTGTTCAATGGCTTCCTCTCAAAGGAGATGTTTTTCGCTGAAACTACATTTGTAAGCGGTAATGTGATTACGCGTATTGGCTTGCCTACGATGGCTGTGATTTGGGGAACGTTCAGCGTTGCGTATTCTCTACGGTTTATCCTGCAAGTATTTTTTGGACCACCAGCCACGGATCTGCCAAAAAAACCGCATGAGCCGCCACGCTGGATGCTGCTTCCCAGTGCGCTGCTGGTGACAGCCTGTCTGGTGGTGGGAATGTTTCCCGCAACCATAGAGCCTTACCTGGATTTGGCGTCGCGATCCGTACTTGGGCCGGGCGTACCGTTTCATAGCCTGGCGGTATGGCACGGCTTGAATCTGCCGCTCATCATGAGCCTGCTGGCAATGGCAGGGGGCGTCGCGCTATATCGGGCTCTCGGCAAATACCAGCAGGGGACGGCGGTGGTGCCGCTGATCAATCGTTTCGATGGCCAAAGCATTTTTAAATTCCTGCTCAAAAAACTAGAATCGTTGGCTGGAACCCTGACGCGATGGCTGTCCACGGAGCGCCTGCAGGTGCAGTTGCTGCTTCTGATCTGCGCGGTATTTGCGAGTGCGTTGATACCATTGTCAAATGGAGGATTGCCGGCGGGTAACCTGGCCGTGGCGCCGGCCCAGCCCGCATTTGCGCTGATGTGGCTGGTTGGTGCGGCTTGTGCAATAGGTGCGGCAACGCAGGCCAAGTATCATCGCCTGGCAGCGCTGAGCCTGTCGGGTGGAGCCGGGCTGGCCACCTGCATGACTTTTGCCTGGTTTTCCTCACCTGACCTGGCGCTGACGCAACTTATCGTGGAGGTGGTAACGCTTGTCCTGCTCCTGCTTGGGTTGCGCTGGCTTCCGCCGCGTTATAAATCCGTTGACGATAAAGTCGTCCCGCTCCAGACGCGTCTTCGCGCCCGAACCCGGCGGCTGCGCGACCTGGTGCTGGCCCTTGTTGCCGGGGCAAGCTTATCCGCGTTGAGCTATGCAGTGTTGACCCGGCAGGCGGGGGAGGGCATTTCGACATTCTTCCTGGAAAATTCACTGCCGCTGGCTGGCGGCTCCAACGTAGTCAACGTGATCCTTGTCGATTTTCGCGGTTTTGATACGATGGGTGAGATCACGGTGCTGGGCATCGTGGCATTGACCGTATTTGCGCTGCTGCGGCGATTCAGGCCGGCTCCGGAGAGCATGGGGCTGCCGATCCAGCAGCAGGCGCAGGACGCGCAAATCCGCGGGTGGACGCCAGACCCGCGTGCCCTGCTGCCCGAGGGACCGATGATGCTGCCGGGTGTGCTCGTGCAGTTGCTGCTGCCGATTTCCGGCATGGTAGCCGTTTTTTTTCTACTGCGCGGGCATAATGAGCCCGGCGGCGGGTTTGTGGGCGGACTGATCGTAGCAACGGCGGTTATTCTGCAGTACCTTGTGGGAGGCACTGCCTGGGCGGAATCCCGTACCCGCATTTTCCCGCAATACTGGATCGCCGTGGGGCTGTTGTGCGCCGGGGGAGCAGGCTTGTCAGCGTGGCTGGTATCGCGCCCATTTCTGTCAGCCCTGGCCTGGCATGCGACCTTGCCCGTAATCGGCGAGGTGCATCTTTCCACCGTATTGCTGTTTGATCTGGGTGTCTTTCTGTTGGTGATTGGCGCCACGGTGCTGATCCTGGTGGCGCTCGCCCATCAATCGCGACGCGGACACCGCAAGCCCGTCACTGCTCATGAGGAACCCGAGGCCGCGGTGCCGGCAGCTATGCCTCGCGTGGCGGAAATTACTGCGGACCTTGCACAGCCACAGCCGATCTCGCATGTTTTGGCCCCGGCCCCGAAGGAGGGGTAATCCTAAATCCGGCAGTTGACCGCTTATTTTTCAGTTTAGCGTTATGATCCACAGAGACTTTTTATATCACTTGGCCTTCACCTTTTTGGTGAGTTCGCTACGGGGCGGATTGAACAGTTTTTGCGGCACATGGCTGCGTTGCAACTCCTTTGAATGGGGCGCCACGAAGCGTTGCACGAGGGGCCCTGCGAAGCAGGGATCGGGCAGCGTAGGGAATGCCGCGACCGCGTTATGGCGCTGCATCCCGCTACAGGGTCGCACCTTCCTTCGGAAGGCACTGCTCCGCCCTTCGCTGTGGCACCATTCCGCGTCGTTGCGCCTTGCCCTGTACCCCAAAAACGGCACACTCCACCCCGTCCAACTACCGGATTTAGGATAATGGAAATTATCTATGCTTTGGCGATCGGTGTATTGACGGGGTCGGGCGTATGGCTGCTACTGCGTCCGCGTACTTTCCAGGTCATCATGGGACTCTCTTTGCTTTCGTACGCGGTGAATCTGTTCATTTTCGGTATGGGACGGCTCATGGAAGGCGGCGCACCCATCGTCGATACGCTCAAGCAGATCGATCCATCCCTTTACGACGATCCGGTGCCGCAGGCGCTGGTGCTGACAGCGATCGTGATCGGCTTTGCTACGACAGCACTGTTTCTGGTCGTGTTGCTCGCTTCTCGCGGCTTGACAGGCACCGATCACGTTGATGGCGATGAGTCGGAACCATGAACGACTGGACGCAGCTGCTGCAGCATCTTCCCGTATTTCCGATAGTCATCCCGCTGGTGGCGGGTGCGTCGATGTTGCTGTTCGTCGAAGCGCGGCGCACCACACGCACCATTATTGCGCTTATTGCGACACTGGCGAATCTGGCGGCGGCGGCTGCGCTGGCCTATGTGGCGAGCGGAGCGATGCCCGCGATCTGGCCCGAGGGGATTGCGGTTTACCTGCTGGGTGGCTGGAAGGCGCCGTTCGGCATAGTGCTGGTGCTGGATCGGCTATCGGCGGTAATGCTGCTGCTCAATGCAGTGCTGGCGCTGACGTCACTGGTGTACGCGCTGGCGCGCTGGAAGAAGATGGGGCCGCATTTTCAATCGTTGTTCCAGTTCCTTATCATGGGGATAAACGGCGCATTCCTTACCGGCGATCTTTTCAATCTGTTCGTGTTTATCGAAGTGCTGCTGGCCGCTTCCTACGGCCTCGTCCTGCATGGGCTGGGAGAAGTCCGGGTCAGGGCGGGCCTGCATTACATCGCCATCAATCTGGCGGGGTCCTTTGTCCTTCTGATCGGTATTTCCTTGATCTACGGCGCAAGTGGAACGCTGAACATGGCGGATCTCGCTGCCCGCCTGCCGGCACTGGCGGAGGGTGACCGCATTTTATTTGAAATTGGCGCGGCGATCCTGGGCGTGGCGTTTCTGCTCAAGGCCGGCGCATGGCCGCTGAACTTCTGGCTTCCGTCTGCTTACGGCGCTGCCGCCCCGCCGGTAGCGGCGATATTTTCGATTATGACCAAGGTAGGCATCTATGCGCTGCTGCGGCTGGGGTCCTTGCTGGCCGGCCCATCCGGTGCCGGCGCACCGGCTCCCTTCAACGATGGCTGGCTGTTTGGCATTGGGCTGATAACGCTTGCGCTGGGCACCGCCGGCACGTTGACCGCTCGTCAACCGCAGCGGCTTGTAGCATATTGCGTCATTTCGTCGGCCGGAACGCTGCTGACGGCGCTCGGGCTGGGCGGGGCCGGAATGAAGAGTGCCGCATTGTTTTATCTTGTCAGTTCGGTGCTGGCGACCGGTGCTTTTTTCATGCTGAGCGAGATGATCGAGCGCACGCAGCGATCCGGTGAGGACGCGCAGGCTGAGCCGTTTGAATCGTTTGGCCCGGAAGACCAGATTGATCCCTCGCTTCCCGATGAAGACGTGGGGATTGTGATACCGGCTGCCATGGCGTTTCTGGGTATGAGTTTCATTGCGTGTACGCTCCTGGTAACCGGGCTTCCGCCGCTCTCGGGCTTCATTGCCAAATTCCTGCTTCTGTCAGCGGCGCTGGACTCTCCACTGCTCGGGACACTGCCGGTATCGGTGTGGGTGTTGTGGGCGGCAGTGCTGGGGTCGAGCCTGATTGGCATCATCGCGCTATGCCATATGGGCGTGCGGCTATTCTGGAGTTCGGACGAGATCGTTACACCCCAGTTGCGCCTGATCGAAGCGGCCCCGGTGGCTGTGCTGCTGCTGTTGACCGCAGCGCTGACGGCAGGCGCCGGTCCGGCCATGGATTACCTGAGTCTTGCCGGTAGTTCGTTGTCCTCGCCGCAGACATACATCGACGCGGTATTGAGCGGTAATCCCCCGTTTGTTTCACACCCGATAGAAGGAGACGGGCAATGAAGGGCTGGCCATCGCTGACGCTGTTCACGGCGTCCCTGTACGGCTTATGGCTCCTGCTTAACGATACCCTTGCGCCCGGCCAGATTGGTCCTGGGGCTGGTACTGACAATCGCCATCGCGCTTGGAACGGCCGCCATGCGGCCACTACGCGCACGGCCTCACCATCTATTGGCCGCGGTCCGGTTGTTCTTCGTCGTGCTGATCGATATCATCCGCTCCAATTTCGCCGTAGCAGGCGTTATCCTTGGGTCGGTAAAACGGCGCTCCAATTCCGGCTTCATGAAAATTCCGATCGATCTGCGCGATCCGTATGGGCTTGCGGCGCTCGCCTGTATAATCACGGCAACGCCCGGCACTGTCTGGGCCGGGCTTTCGGCCGACGGCCGCGCCCTGACGATTCATGTGCTGGATCTACAGGATGAGGAAGCCTGGGTCCGCACGATCAAGTACCGTTACGAGCGTCCACTGATGGAGATCTTCGAATGACCGCACTGCTGCCATGGGCCATTTCCTTTGCCTTGATTGCTTTCGCATTTGCCATGATCTGCGCCGCAATCCGCCTGCTGCGAGGACCGGCGGCGGAAGATCGCGTGCTGGCTCTGGACACCTTGTATGTCAATAGCATGATGACGGTACTGACGCTGGGCATCCAGTACGGGGCCAGGTTGTATTTCGACATTGCCCTTTTGATCGCCTTGTTTGGTTTTGTCGGTTCCGCCGCGATGGCGAAGTTTCTGCTGCGCGGAGAGGTAATCGAGCCATGAGTGTTGAGAACATTCCCGTGTGGGCAGACTTGCTGGCTTCTTCGCTGCTGGTATTGGGTGCGGTATTGACGCTGATCGGATCAGCCGGCTTGCTGAGGCTGCCTGACTTATTTGCGCGAATGCATGGGCCTACCATGGGCAATACGCTCGGCCTGGGCTGCGTGCTGCTGGCGTCGATATTGATTGCCTCCATATCGGCTGACCGGCTCGTGTTTCAGGAAATACTGATCACGGTGTTTGTCGTGGGTACGTCACCCGTCACCGCGATACTGCTCATGCGGGCGGGAATATACCGCGAGCGCGCCGACAGCGGGAAGAAAGTGACGCACGCAGCAGGATGCGAACTATTGATTTCACGAACGGGCACGATAACGTCATATTGGCGAAAGCAGCACCCGTGCGTGCAAGGCGATCCATGAAATTCATATTGCTTCCCACCGCGTAAATGCAGCCTGTTATCGGGTGACCTCCCGACCCGAATCCTTACCTGTCCTTGTTTCTGCAATAGCTGTTAATTTCTGTTAATTCAAAAATATCATTACGATCTCATTATGCTGCCATCCATCGAACAACGCCTTTCCCTTGAACTTGCCGCCAAACCCTCACAGGTTGCAGCTGCTATCACCTTGCTCGATGAAGGTGCGACGGTGCCGTTCATCGCCCGTTATCGCAAGGAAGCGACCGGCGGGCTGGACGACATTCAACTGCGCTTGCTGGAAGAACGATTGCGCTATCTGCGCGAACTGGAGGACCGGCGCGCTGTGATTATCGCGTCAATCGAAGAGCAGGGCAAAATGACACCGGCCCTGCTGGCTTCGCTTGTGAATGCGGAAGATAAGGTGCGGCTGGAAGACCTGTATCTGCCCTTCAAGAAAAAGCGCCGCACCAAGGCGCAAATTGCGATGGAGGCCGGGTTGCAGCCGCTGGCGGATTCGCTGCTGGAGAATCCCATGCTGAACCCCGAGGAAGAGGCTGGCAAATACCTGAAGCCCGCATTTACCACCGATCAGGGTGATAATCCCGGCGTGGAAGATGTCCAGGCCGCGCTGGATGGTGCGCGTCAAATCCTGATGGAACGTTTTGCGGAAGATGCGACATTGCTGCAGTGGCTGCGCGAATATGTGCTGGCGCATGGCGTGGTGGAGTCAAAGATCGCCAACGGTAAAGAGCCCGGCAAAGAAGAGGCAGGCGCAAAGTTTGCAGATTATTTCGACTATTCCGAAACGATCAACACCATCCCTTCGCACCGCGCCCTGGCGATGTTCCGTGGCAGACGGGAAGGAATCCTGAGTGTTGGCTTGCGCCTGGATTCCGAAGCGGAAAAGCCGAAATGGGACGCGCCGCACAACCCCTGCGAAGCGCATATCGCCGCGCACTTCGGTATCCGGAATCGGAATCGTCCAGCCGACGCATGGCTGAGCGACACCGTACGCTGGACCTGGCGCGTTAAAAGTTTCGTTCATCTGGAAACCGAGTTGATGAGCGCTCTGCGCAAGCGCGCCGAAACAGAGGCCATCAATGTATTTGCCCGCAACCTGAAAGCGCTGCTATTAGCCGCCCCCGCCGGACCGCGTGTCACGATCGGCCTCGACCCCGGCCTTCGGACCGGCGTGAAGGTGGCGGTGGTGGATGCCACCGGCAAGGTCATGGAAACTGCGGTTATTTATCCGCATCAGCCAAAGAACGATTGGGACGGATCGCTTCATGTTCTGGAAAACTGGCTGAAAAATATAAGGTATCGCTGATTTCCATCGGTAACGGCACCGCGTCGCGGGAAACCGACAAGCTGGCAAAAGACCTGATCAAGCTGCGCCCCGAGCTCAAGCTGACTTCGATCGTGGTGTCCGAAGCGGGCGCATCGGTCTACTCCGCTTCCGAGTTCGCTTCGCGAGAACTGCCCGGCATGGATGTATCGCTGCGCGGCGCGGTTTCCATTGCTCGCCGCTTGCAGGATCCACTGGCGGAACTGGTAAAGGTCGATCCCAAATCCATCGGTGTCGGCCAATATCAGCACGACGTCGGGCAAACCCATTTGGCGCGCTCGCTCGACGCGGTAGTCGAGGACTGCGTCAACGCGGTGGGGGTGGATGTGAACACGGCCTCGCCGCTTCTACTGGAACGGGTTTCCGGACTCAACAGTACGGTTGCGCAAAGCATCGTCGCCTATCGCGACATGAAGGGCATGTTCACCTCACGCGCATCTTTGCGCGACGTGCCGCGCCTCGGGGAAAAGACCTTTGAGCAGGCGGCAGGCTTCCTGCGCATCATGCACGGCGATAATCCGCTGGATGCCTCGGCAGTGCATCCCGAATCCTATCCGCTGGTTCAGAAAATCCTCGCCGATCTGAAGCAGGACATCAAGACCGTCATCGGTAACAACAAATTATTGCAATCGCTGAATCCATCAAAGTACGCGGATGAAAAGTACGGCATACCGACAATCACTGACATCCTGAGCGAACTCGAAAAGCCGGGCCGCGACCCGCGCCCCGAATTCACCACCGCCGTCTTCAAAGAGGGCGTGAACGAGATCAAGGACTTGCGTCCGGATATGATACTGGAAGGCGTAGTGACCAATGTCGCCGCGTTCGGCGCATTCGTCGATATTGGCGTGCATCAGGATGGGCTGGTGCACATCTCCGCCCTTGCAGACAGATTCGTGAAAGACCCGCACGCCGTGGTCAAGGTGGGGCAGGTCGTAAAGGTCAAAGTGATGGAGATTGATGAAAAGCGTAAACGGATCGCGCTGACCATGCGGCTGACGGATACCGTGGGGCAACGCCCGCAACGCGAGAACAAACCTGAACAACGTGTTGGCCGGAAGGATGATTTATCGCGGCCTAAGCAGCAACAGCAAAAACCGGAACCAACGCCCAATAATGCAATGGCTGCGGCTTTTGCGAGATTGAAGGGTTAGTGGCTGAATAGCGCTGATTATTCTTGAGGTCCGTAAGTCTTTGTCTCTGGATAATGGACCAAGTAGTGCACGGCATTAATTCTATAGAAGAGTCACTATGCCAAGGTTGAGATAGAGTAGAGGAAACACCATTGCTTTGTAGGGGGAACTCAATAACAGACTCTACTCAGCTACGCTTGAGAAGCCTGCTACCCGTCGATCTGTCCCGTCGACGATATCCAACTGATCCGTTGCACGGTAGAGTTTTGCAAGGTTATCCAGGCTTAGCTTCGCGTTGGGGTGGTCTGCGCCGCCGGATGTCTCGAAGATTGCCAATGCGCGCTTGTAAAGCGGCTCGGCTTGTGCGTATTGACCTTGGGTGTGGTGGAAGAATGCCAGGTTGCTCAGGCTTGTTGCCATGTTGAGATGATGGGAGCCTCCGGCTTTTTCGAAGATCGCAACTGAACGCCAATAGAACGGCTGGGCCTCGGCGTGCTTGCCCTGCACGCGATAGAGTTCTGCAAGACGACTCAGGTTATTGCCCACCTCGGGATGGTCGAGCACCGAGTACTTTCTCGCGGATATCAGCGCGCGGTTGTAGAGGGGCACGGCCAGCGCATATTGACCCTGTGTGTAATAGAGCTCGGCAAGGTTGCTCAAGTCCTGGGCCACGCCAGGATGATTCAAACCGAGCGATTTCTCCCGAATTGCCAGTACGCGCTTGTAAAGTTGCTCGGCTTGCGCATATTGGCTTTCCATTTGATAGATCAATCCCAGGTTGTGAAGGCCTGTTGCCATGCTGGGATGCTCGGCGCCGAGCACTTTTTCCCGTATCGCCACTGAACGCTCGTAGAGGGGTTTCGCCTCCCTGTACTCGCCCTGGACACAATAAAGCTCTGCAAGGTTGTTCAGGGTCTGGGCCATATCGGGATGGTCAGGGCGGAGAGATTTTTCCCGTATTGCCAGCGCGCGTTTGTAGAGCGGCTCTGCCTCTGCGAATACGATTTTGTGCCCGGTACAGTTCAGCATGGCCATTGAGGCTCATTGCCACGAGGGAATGGCGGGGGCCGAAGAATTTCTCCCTGATTGCCAGTGCGCGTTTGTAAACGGTTCCGCCTCGGCATATTTGCTGTGGCCGCGGTAGAGCTCTGCGAGGTTATTCAAGCTTGTCGCAGTATCGGGATGGTTAGCGACCGTATTCTTTTTCCGCCACTGCTATAGACTTCTTGACAGCAGCCACTGCCCGGTCATAGTCGCCCTTTTTGTAAAGCGATATTGCTTCTTCACTGATCGTCCGCCACTTCGTCTCCTGCGAAAGAGCAGGTTGCGCCATGCCGAGCACGAGAGATAAAAAGAACGCGCGCGTAAGTGTCTTCATGGATTCCTCTTGGCAGCAGACTGCCAGGTGAGATGGAAAAGCAAGCGTTAGCCCATTCCACTAATCGATTGAAACGCAATTTTCTCATAAACCGAATCCGGTGTACTAACGCAGCAGTACCTGCGCATGGAATCGGCATCAGAGCACCTGCTCTTATCAGTTCAATGTACCGGATCACCTGCTGTTCGGCTAATAACCTCGTGCAGAGTTCCCGCCATCATACAAGAAAAGCAAGACTGTACTGGCCGGAACGCGCACCAGTAGAGGGGACAGCTTGTATCCTGGCAGGAAAATTCTCAAGGAAACTTTACTTCAACGCAACTTTTCGTGGGAATAGCTTTTGGGATACTCAACTTCAAGGGAATGCATATTTCCGGTCAGGCTTAGACCCGGCTCTGGCTGGCCAATAAAGAATGAATCGCGGTTGCCATGTTCTCCAGCCCAACGGAGACATATTCTGAAACATCTGAATTCAACCACTCGATGCGGGCGGATTCCAGTTCTCGTTCGAATGCATCCGGAAAAGCTTTGCGTTCATACGGCGACGCAGCTTTAACCAAACAGGCAAGCAAAGCCAGTAATGCGAGATTCTCGCCCTTGAGTTCACATATTTTCACGGTGGCTTCTTGCAAATCGTTCATTTGAGATTCCTGTGTGATTGAAGGGAGTGTGCATATCACAGCTTATCACGTTGGAACCCTGGCTTTCTTTAGTTCAGTGCGTTTGAGAAATCATTGGATCAAATCATGTATCTGAACAATGAATGAAGAAATGGTTTTTTCGGGGGTATCGTCACGGATATTGATGATATTTCCCTGCCTTGCAGCTCATGCCCTGGCTATCAGATTAATTTAGTCTAATATTACATGTGCAGTATTTGAGAAATTGGTTGTGAATGGAACGGTTACAGTAGGCCCGACTGAATAAATTTATGATGACCCAATGAAAACTTTTGATTTCTACGATCGAGGCTCCGATCGTCCCTGGATTAACCCGAAGGGACGTGACTCCTAAGAGCATTGGTCTCCATCAGCAGATGGTAGAGCAGAGAAGCAGAAGCCGCCACATTCCGGGATAGCAAGTAAAGAGGGCAGGACATGATGGATCTGCCTCCTGATGTGCGGGAATGCACCGTCTGTTGGATTGAAGCCGCACTCAGGTATGGAGTGCTGCAAATACCCTTCTCGTGGCCGAGAAGGAGGGCGGCAGCCGGGCAGCGGGTGCGAAACTCGAATAATACTACGATAAATGTACCTATCATATCTTTATCATGGTCCCAAGGGGTCAAGTAAAGCTTTGGCACACTCATGAGCTGTCTTGGGCGGAGCAGCTTCGGAGATGGCGCGCAACTCATCAATGATTAGCGTTGGAGTGAGGGAATTTAGCGGACCTGCTTTCGCCATATCAATAGCCGAACCGTTGGCCCAAGCGCTACACAAGACAGCGTTTACTCGGGCACACACCCGTATACGAGCAAAGCGATCATCAGTGCTCTTCAAAATGTCGCTGGCCAAGTGATCGAAAGCTTCAGCCGCAACCCTGAGTTGCTCCGAAAGCTCTTTCCCTGGGACAGGCTTGATCGCATCGTGAAAAATGATGCAGAATCGAGCCTCAAGCTTAGTTCGATCATCCAGTTGAAAGTTGCGGACGGCTATTATTGCGAGCCCCTCGCTCGCCTGAGGTACCTCCCAGCGACGAAGGTGCAATACAATCTTGCCTATCATCGCCTGATTCTCGGCAAACGGAATCGCATTTCGTTGCGCGAGAACAAGAGCCTTCCTCGACGCATCTCCTGCAAGCTTAAGTTGAAAGTCCCGTTCCATCGGGAACAGCCATCCCAATCTCTGGTACATGAATCCCAGAACATTCCAAGACGCGCTTGCGCCGGGAACATCCCCCAAGTCTTCTCGTAGCTCGGCAGCTTCATGCAACGCTTCGATAGCCCCCTCTAGATTCTCGCGGTCGAGGCTTGATTTCCAGTTGCGCAGAGCCCGTTCATGGCTGACGGTAGCCTTCGCATCTAGCAGCCCGAACTTCTCGAACCTTTCTATGCCGTCCTGGACCTCTTTGCCGGGAGGTTTCCCCCTAAACCGACGAGCCCGTTGCAGTACTGTGAGCGCTTCAAATCCGATAGAGCCTTGGGCTTCAATACGATCATCAGACGTACATGTTATGAAAAATTGCTCCAGAGTGTAATCAAGTTCATCAAGTTCGGCTTCGCTCATTTTCCCAGCCTTTCCAAGATGACTCGCATTCAACTGGGTCAACTCTGCGCGATTAATGAGATCTCGGTCACCTGTTCTGGCAGCTGCGGTGCTCGCACGTTGTGCGGCTTCAATTGCACGATCAAAGACCTCCTTCGATCCACCTAGCCGCAATAAGGCGCGAGACAGTTCGATAAGGGACATCGCACTTCGTCGATCGTCGGGAGCTTTCTCTGCCGCACGATGCAAATAGTCAATAGAAGTTTGGTAGTAGGAAAGCTCTGCAAGCATAGTGCCCGTTACAACTAATTTTTGCCACTCGCTAATCAACCCCGTTGTTAGCGGGGCTGGGGGTCTACTGGGTACGATTCTCGACAGAGAGCTTGTCCCCGCAAGATCGCACAACAGCGCTTCTGGATTACTACTTCGCACAACGACAAGTTTCGCTAGTTGTCCTTTGCGCTGCCAAGCAATGGCCAAACGCCGTAATCCATTATTAAAATCTTGGCTACCGGACCCTCTTGAAAGGGATAAAAGATCAGCTTCCGCAACTCTTTCATCTCCAGTCATTTTTGTGTACTGGATCCAGATGAGTTGCCTGGGTGTCTCTGCATCGCGTAGCCATCGTGTAATATCGAAATCGTCACTACCTGAATATCCGACGATGATAACTGCATATTCCTTCAGCAATGTAGAAAAAAATGTTTGTCGATTCTTAGATTCACGGACTCGGGAAATGATGCGTAGGGTACCTACCGGCCCACCATCTGTGTCTGCATTCACGGGTTTGCCGCTCGGGTCAACTACCGTGCCGTGAATCTTCCAAAGTCCAAGTGTAGGAATGCGGCTTGAGAAGTGGTCCTCTGTGAAGAATACTTGCTTGCCCGCCGCCGACTCCTTCATACACCGTTCAATAAGCCCATCAAAATTTACTGTCACCACCGGTGTCTTCATTGCTAGAGTAGCGAGCGCCTCGTGGCTAGCCCTCGTTTCCCCACCCCTGTAAGGTTCCAGGACAGTCAGGTTCGGGTCAATCAACAGACGCTGAAGCACGTCCAAGATACCTTCGAACCGAATTGGGTGTAAGGAGATCTGCTATGTCTTGCTGCGGGCCCGGCCTGTGCCGTATGAACAGGGTCTTCGCGAATGCATCAGCCGCATAGTTCTCAAAAAGGTCATATAACCCTGTTGCGGTGGGCAGCCCAGCCTCGAATGAAATGCCAGCACCGCACAGCACGGCCGGAGTTTCGCTTGGATCATTCAATAGTTGGCGCAGTTTCATGAGTACCTCTGGAAACGGCTAAAAATGGAAGATCATCTAAGGAGTCGATCAAAAAAATACCCTAAACTCGCTTGTCTCTTGGGCAGTGTTGTTAGTGATAGTGTGGCCCCCAGGGCTGCTCTTCGATCAGGTGAGTGTTCCAGGACGGATGGGGATGAAGCGAGTTCAAGAAATACATCAAACTTTGGAGTTCTCCCTCTCTGGGCTTGGCGTTTCCGAAAAATCTGGTCTGGGAACCGGGTTAAATTTAGGAGATCTGGATTCGACTCAAAGCCAGGCTGGACGGAGCTTTACGCAAAACCCTACGGGACATTTCTGTTGTTTGTTTAATTGCATCCATGATTCATCATACTCAGAAAGAGTTCTTAACCACAACATTATCAAGACTAAGTTGCCCTGGACGATCCCATGGCTCTTTAGTTCCTTTCCCAATGGCAACAAACATAGTCAATACATGATCATCGGGAAGATTAATTAATTTGGCTACTTCCTCAAAATCAAATCCATCCATCGGGCAAGAATCATACCCTAGTGATTTTGCCGCCAACATTAAAGTTTGAGCAGCTATGCCACAAGAACGCATAGCTGCATCTCTTTGGACCTGATCTTTCCCACGATAATAACTATCTATTGTAGGAACCTTAAGCTCTTGAACTTCTTTTGGTGCATTTGCCCAGTAACGACTAGGTTCTTTTTCCCAAGCTTTTAAATCGGCACAAAGTACAATAAATAAAGATGTATCTGTCACCTGCGACTGATCCCAGGAAACGGCTCTGATTTTTCTACGCAACTCAGCATCATTGACCACTACAAATCGCCAATTCTGAATATTAAATGCTGTTGGCGAAAGGATCGCTAGAGATAAGATCTCATTAATTTCTTCATCCGTCATTGAATGACTAGCATCGAAATGTTTTACTGATCTACGAGTTTGTATAGCTTCTATTGTTTTCATGAATTTCCCTTTCTATTAAATTTTAACGGGTTACCATTCTACTTAGTCGTCCCTGAAAAACTCATTTTTCAGCTAAAGGATTAAGTCCTTAAACTGCTGTAAATCGGGGGTGTAGGTAGCCACCGCTTTGGTTCGGTAAGATGACGTTGTCGAGACGTTGATCATACTGAAGGGGAAAGCGATGGTTGATTATGATGTTAGTTTAGGACGGGAATTATTGCCAGGGTTGTTGAGCGGTCAGGACGGGCTCTCGAAGCTGGTGGAGACGGTGCTCAATCAAGTATTGGAGGCGCAGGTGACGGAAGCGTTGGGGGCGGATCGGCACGAGCGGACGGAAGAGCGGCAGGGATACCGGAATGGTTACCGGGCACGCACGCTTTATACGCGGGTTGGGCGGTCCGCACTGCGCGCCACCCCCCACGTCACTGTCTTTCCAGAAAGGCTTTCGCCTGGACCAGTTCAGCACGCTCGGTATCATGATGGGCCGCTAAATTCTGAAGCCTGGCGTAATAATTCCGCGCTTCCTTCAGCTTGCCTGACCTTTCCGCAGCGCGAGCCGCGCCGTAAATGCTTCGGAAGCGGTTGGGGTCGCGCTTCAGGGAACGCTCGAATTCGGCAAACGCCTGCTGCCGGACGGTTGAGCTCAAGCAGCATCTCCCCCAGCAGTTCGCGAGAAGAGGCAACGTTCCCAGGAGTCACCGGGTGCTTGTCGCTGGCCTCTTCAGCTTCCGCGGCGGCACGCATCAACTGCTCGGCCTCGTCGCTGCGATTCTCCGCAAGAGCAAGCCATGCATTGACTGTCTTGATTTGAAAGTCTGCCTGACCCGCCCAATAGTCCTGTTTAGCCGCATTCATCGTGTCCTTGAGTGCTTGCAGCCGCGCTACATCCCTGCGCGCTGCCGCAATATGCCCGCTGCGCGCGGCGCCCAAGCCGCGGGCAAAGACGAGAATCGCTTCGGCTTGCGGAAATTTGCTCCAGGCCAGTTCGGCGGGCGATAGTTCGAGCGCAGCAGCGCCTTCGAAATCACCACGTTCCAGCGCGAAGCGGGCTGGTATTGCGGCGAAGGCATACGCAGCCGGCAAATTTTCCACGTTGACCTGGCGGATTGAAGCCGCTTCGTCCACCAGGCGCCGGGCTGCCTTGTCCTGTGCTTGCTGGAGATGGGCGAAAACCATGTAGTCCATGGCATGCAGTGCATCATACGTGCCAATGCCAAGGGTCGCTTCCTTGAGTTCACTCTTGGCCGCAGCATAAGAGGCGTGATTGCTCTCCACCATCTCATGCCAAAGGCCAACCCGGCTAAAGATGTGCGAGGGCATGTGCAGCGCATGGGGCACCGATGGCGCGATCGTGGCATAGGCTCTGGCTGCGGGAAGGCCCTTTTCAGCCAGCTCGGCATAATCATAAGTATGGATCAGATAGTGAGCGGCTCCGGGATGATTTGGATACTTCTCGAATAACGGTTCCAGAATATTCGCCGCCCTGTGCTGGTTGGCGAACGTTTTATCACTCGGCACCGCAGTAGCGTTGAGCACAAGCGCATAGAGGATCTGTGCTTCGATATCGCCCGGGTTGCGTGCTGCCAAGCCTTCCATTGCTTTTTCAAAAGCCAGTGCCCGGGTCCGGTAATCTGTTGTTTCCCAATCCTTGAAGAACGCCGCCAACGCGCCAATATAATCGCGTTCGCGCTCGCTCTTGACACCCACTCGCTGCGCGTCGGTCACGTTTGATGCGCCTGCCTTCCATGCTTTCGGACTGGGCGGCCACGCGAATGGATTGCCCAGGGACATGATGGCAATGCCCCAGTAAGCCATGCCGCATTCGGGATCATGGTGAAGCACGGTTTGGAACGATTTGATTGCCGGGTCGAACCAGAAGGAATGAAATAGCGCCATGGCCCTGTTGAATTCCTTCTGAGCCGCCGGGTTGCAGCTAACCGGGAAGTTCACCTCGCCCAGTTTTTCGTTCAGCGCATTTCCGGCGGGTTCATGCTCATCGAGCGCCTGCGCTCCCGGTGTTCCGATGCAGAGCATTATCGTTAACATCGCGGCCGCAGTTTTTGCCAAAGTCATATTTTTTCCTGAAGCGATGAGTCAGAAACTGCCTCATCCTTAATAATATTGCAGGACAAGGGTTGACTATCCACAGTGCGATTCGAATGCAGCGGAACCCGCCAAGTATGTATCAACCTTGGCCATCGCCGCATCGAGGTTTCTATTTTCTTGCTACAAGGATTTTGGCGACGACCTCTCAGCAGGGGGCAGACTGAGCTGTTTCCTTTTTTTTGCGAAAGCCTGCCGGCGCGGACATAATGATTAATCAGCTCTTTAACTGGCGCATCCGCCACCCCAGCAGGCCAAGCCCTGCCAGGAGCATTGCATAGGTTTCGGGTTCGGGTATTGGGGCGTAGATGATTTCAAGTTTTGGCGCGAGAGCAGCGTCGCCCGCCGCCATCGCACCATCCTTGGACCAGAAGCCCAAGAGCGATTGCCGAATGCCTTCTTCGTCGCTTTTCAACAGCCAGCCGTTATTCTGAGATGGGTTGTCAAGCCAATCCTGCACATCCGCAGCCATTGCCGCCGAGCTCCAGGTGTGAACTGATCCAGGGGTAAACGTGGTAAAAGCGGTGGATGCGCTTTCAGTAGACGAAAAGTTTCCACCGTGAAGGTCGCTACCACCGCTCTGCCATTTGATGGCCATTGCCGGATCGCTGTTGTAATTGGAGTAGTCCCAGGTTGAATCTCCATTTCCTCTGGGATAACCTTGGCCGGAACCGGGAATGCCGCTACTGGTCGGGCTACCGCTGCTGCCTTCGCTCCAGTTCTGGGCCACGTCAAACAGCCGAATAGTCTGGGGCACTCCGCTTCCGCCGCCAACCAGGCCCAAAGACAGGCTCATGGTTACACTATCGATTTTTGAACCGGCAGGAATACCTGCCGCTGCCAGATCGAACTGCAGCAGGGAGCGTTTGTCGTTCAACTGGCCATCGGTTCCAGTAAATAGACCCGGTCCCCTACCGCTGGCATTTCCTGTATCAGCGCCATCCGAGGTCCCGAAAATGGTGGCGTCTTTAAAGGCACTGATGCTGACTGTCTCCGCATGGACCGAAGCGGCACACGCCATCAGACCGAGCATGATCGTTCCGCAACGCAGAAAGCGCAGCTTATCCCCGGCCCATCGAGTACCTGAGCTTGCTGCGACGGAAGGGGATCGAACCGAGGTTAAGGTAATTTCGGGAAACATGGACACCTCCAAACAGAGTTACAGGAAGGATGAAATGCAATCTCGCTAGACTGCGGACCGCTGCTGTTAAATATAGCCCCGATTCCAAAAACTACAAGAAACACTGAAGTGGCAGTTCGACTATACCCGCTAGGCTCCAAATTTTGCTGTAAATTTACTTCGCTCGGTTCAATGACGTTTTGTTTTAGCTGGTGATGGCAACAATGTTATTGCTATCACCGGTGGTGGCCCGTTCGGCAGCCCACTGCGCGAATTCGTCCATATCCAGGTAGCGGCGTTCCTGCCAGACCTCGTTCTGCTCAGCCAGCAAGGCGCCGATCAGCCGCAGGGCGGAATCGTCATTGGGGAAGATGCGAATCACTCTTTCCCGGCGGCGTATTTCCTCGTTCAATCGCTCCTGCATATTCGTGGTACGTAGTCGCTTGCGGTACTTTTCCGGCAGCGCCATCACGGCCATCGCGTCTTCAAATCCGGTCTCCAGGCACACCACCGCCTTGGGCGCCGTCTTGGCAAACCGCTCACCGAATTCCGCTAACCGCCGCCGTGCCTCGGTCATGTCCGCCGCATGCAAGACAAGCTTGGCGCCGGCCGCAACATCGGCGCGGTGCCTGGCTTGGCAGTGACCGAGAAGGTTGCGCATCAGATGCACCTGGCAGCGCTGCCAAGTCGCGTCGTGGAAGTGCTTGGCGATAGCTTGCCCGAGCCCTCCATGCTGATCCGAGATCACATACGCTACGCCCTTGAGTCCGCGCTTCTTGAGCCAGCGGAAGGTTTCGTCCCAGGTGGCAAAGCTTTCGGTATCTCCGATCCTGATACCCAGAATCTCCCGGAATCCGTCGCTGCGCACCCCTGTCACGACCAGCGCTGCACGCATCACTACGCGATCCTCTTCCCGGCTCTTGATGAACAAGGCATCAACCAGGACGAACGGGTATTCCCCTTCCAGGCGCCGTTCGTTGAAAGCCCGAACCCGCGCATCCAGCCCGACACACAGCGCGCTCACCGTGGATTTGGAAAAGCTCGCACCGCACAATTCTTCGGTGATGGCTGATACCTTCCGGGTGGAGACGCCTTGTACCACCATCTCCATCAGCGCCAATACGAAAGCTTGCTCGCTCCGCTGGTAACGCTTGAAAATATCCGTCGAAAAACTTCCATCCCGTGTCTGCGGCACTTGCAGCGTCACCGGCCCAACACGGGTGAAGAGAGTACGCGGCCGGTAGCCGTTCCGATAACCCTGCCGCTCTTCCGAGCGCTCGTGTCGATCCGCCCCCAGGCTCTCCGTCACCTGCGCCTCCAATATCTGGTTGAGCACCGTCTCCACCAATTTCGCCAGACCATCCTGATTACCCAATAACCCTGGCAATAAATCCTTCCCAACGCTAATATCATATCCAGCCATCGCTTCTCCTCCTTCGGTCGATTAACGTCTCAGAACCGTCAATTTACCAAGCCGAAGCGGTGGCTCCCACCAAATATTTACAGCAGTTTACGGACTTTGTGCTATCAATTGTTATTCTTCCGAAGGCAGCCGTGCTGCCAACGTTTGCGACGAGTCATGCTAAGCCAAGCGCTGGAAATAGCCGGATATCAGAACCTGAACTATGCGGTTGAGCTAGTATTCAGTATTGCAGCCTCTTTCCCCCCAACTTATTTCGCTCGCCGCTTCACGGCATAGCCGTATTGGGTCGGCCATATGGGCTCCACTCCCATGAAGTGCTGCGCTTTAAGGGCCCAGTAGGGTTCCCGCAGCAATTCCCGTCCAATAAAAACGAGATCCGCCTGGCCGCTGGTGATGATCTCATCAGCGTATTGGGGATCGGTAATCAAGCCCACGCCGCCAGTGCGGATTTCCACTTCGTCACGGATGCGCCGGGCAAGTGGAACCTGGAAGCCTCTGGCGACAGGAATCTTCGCATCGGGGGTCGTGCCGCCGGAGGAGACGTCGATCAGGTCCACGCCTAATGCCTTCAGTTCTCTGCAAAGAACGATCGATTGCTCTATGTCCCAGCCTCCATTTACCCAATCGGTTGCCGAAATTCGCACGAAAAAAGGGAGTTCCGGAGGAATAACGCCGCGCATCCGCTCGGCAACACGCAGCAAAAGCCGGATGCGATTTTCCGAGGCTGCCGCCATAGTCATCGGTGCGATGATTGCTGATAGGCGAGAGAAACTCGTGCAGCAGGTAGCCATGCGCGGCGTGGAGCTCGATCACCTTGAAACCAGCCGCCAGCGCACGTCGCGTGGCTGCTTCCCAGGCATCGATGCAATGCTCGATATCCGGTTCCGACATGGCGGCCGGAACCGGATCTCCCGCGTCGAAGGGCAGGGGGCTTGGCCCGATAACCGGCCAACCGCCTTCCGCGGCCGTTTTCAGGCTGCGTCCGCCCGTCCATGGCGTATCGCAACTTGCCTTGCGCCCGGCGTGAGCGAGCTGGATGGCAGGGACCGCGCCCTGCGTTTCCACGAATTGTGCTATGCGCGCCAGCGGCTGGATATGCTCATCTTTCCAGATTCCCATGTCTCCAGGCGAAATGCGTCCCTCGGCGGTGACCGCCGTGGCTTCGACAAACACGAGTGCCACGCCGCCAATTGCGCGGCTGCCGAGGTGAACAAAGTGAAATTCATTGGCAAAACCGTCCTGCGCGGAATACATGCACATGGGCGACATCACGACCCGGTTGCGGAAAGTAACGCCGCGTATGGTCAGCGGGGACATCAGATCCACTTCCGGGACTTCGCGGTCATGCTCGCTCTGGCACTGGGTTCGGATGCCGCCCTGGAGAGCGCTTTCGCTGGTAAATGGAACGGCAGCTTTGCCTGAGGCGACAGATGTGGCGGAAAGAGCCTTGGTTTCGCTTGCGGCTCGGGAGCGTTCGCTCTGATCGTGTTTGTTTGGATCGTAGTGGGACATGATCTCTCCTTTCACAAGAAAAGTGCCGGATGGCCCGGCAAGTCTTTCCGGTATCCACCGGCGACTGCGTATGGATCAGATATCAAAACTCCGCGTTTGGAGTCATCCGTGTCACCTAAAAATGGTGGTAGGTGCTTTTTTACGCGTTGCCGCGCACCTCGCGTGCTTACTGGCAAGTTGACTCTGATAATGGCAATACCTGTTCGATCAATATCCGGTTGAATTTTGCCGGTTCTTCAAAGGGTGGATTATGCGCTGACTGCTCGAACCATACGAGCCGTTTTAAAGGGGCTTCGATCTTCTCGAAATATTGTGCAGCCAAGACAGCAGGCACGTGACGGTCATAACGTCCCAGCAGGAAGAATATTGGCACCTTGAACGAGCGGTAATCCTGGCTCAGATCAAGCCGGGAGATTTCATCCTCGAGCTGCACCAGTGAAAAACGATTGCCTCGACCAAATTTGACGAGGTCGACCAGGTTTGCCTCATCGGTGCTGAGCGCCGCCCAAATCAGTTTTCCTGTCGACATATCGGCATGGAACATCCCGCCGAATCGTTCGACCCATCTGGCCGTTGCCAATCTCTCGTCGACGGATGCATAGGGCGGCGGGCCAATGGCTTCCAATTCCGAGACCGCCTTGGCGTTTTCCCTTTTCTTCGCCTCGGAAAGCGCGAAATCGTAGGATAAGCGGCGACCCTGCGGTACATCGGCAATCTGGGCGACGCCAACATAGGCGGAAACCTTCTCCGGGTACCGGGAAGCGTAGATCGTCCCCAGTACAGTACCCCATGAGTGGCCCACCAATACAACCTTTTCCTTGTCAAAACGCTGCTTTACCAGTTCCACTACCTCGTCGAGGTCGCGCACCAGCTGTGCGATGGTCATGGACGCAGGTGGGATATCGGCATGGAACGATCGGCCGGCGCCCCGCTGCTCCCAATACACGACAGTGAAATGTTGTTCGAGAGCGGAATTATAATAGCGGAAGAGCGCGGATTCGCTGGCGCCAGGACCCCCGTGGAGGAGAATTAGTGCCGGGTTGGATACGGATACGCCGCGAAACCAGATGCTTTGGGGAATGCCGCCGATGATCGCGGTCTCCATCCTTGCGATGCTGCCGGGAATGACGTGCCCCGCCGCGTCCTTCAATGGCACCGTATGAACGCAGCCGGCGAACAGGAGGAGCAACAACAGAACAGCAGCACGGCTGATGAAAATGAAGTCCCCCCGGGTGGGTTGGAAAGGATTCAGACAAGATTATATTCAAAATAATCGTACCTGAATCCTCTTTTGATCATCATGAGAGGTGACATCAGAGAGAGGCAGAGAGGAGTCCGTCCATGATTTTTCCCTTTCGAGGGACATCTTCAGTGAGCAGACATGTCTGTCCACATGGAATCGGACCGGAATGGAGTCAGGCAAACCAGCGTAAAAATGCGGCTGCGGCCAGTGCCGTAACGCCCAGCAAAGCAAGAAGTTTCCAGGCGGAGCGCCCCCGTTCGTCAGACCAGCCGGTTGCGCGCCGCACATATAACATTGCAATCCAGAAGCCACCTGCTGCGCATAGAATCTTGATCAGCAGCGCGGCAAAGGCCACGCCGTGCAAGTCGGGCAGCTTTTCATAATAATAATAGCTGACCACGCTGAATCCTGTGCCGCTTGCTGCCTGAACTGCCCAACCCAACCCCACCAGCCAGGCAAACCTGCGCTGGACCGCGCCGGCCAGCGTTGCCGGGTACAGCGCCAGGATCGGAAGGCCGACCACGGCAGCGGCGCCGAAATTGTGCACCAGCTGTACCAAGGCATAGTTCAGGTTTTCGAACACTGTCCGGCGTCTACCCTACCGTGACATTGACGCATTTCTGTGGGCCGATGGGCGTGTGCGCCTTGTTCACCACCTTGATGCATATATCATGTTTGCCGGCCGGGAGCGTTCCCAGAGCGTGGCTTCCTTTCAAATTACGCAATGTCAAAATTTCCTTGTCATCGATGTAGAGATGGGTATGGTCGCCCTTATCTCCCAGCGCGATGTCATAGACAAGTTCGATATCCGTCTTTGGGCTGAATTGGGCGCCCTCCTGCGGGGAGGAGATAGCAACCGAACCTTCAGCGGCAAGTGCAACCGGAATAGAGCAGCTAAAAGCAAGTAAAGCTGCCAGAGTGTAAAATTTGCGCATCATCATTCTCCTTGATGTTTGTTAGTTGATATTCGTGAACAACTCATGTTACTGAACCAGAAACTTGTAACCTGTAAAATCCCAACTCAGCCCATCCTCTGGATTTTACCGCTCGAATTATACCGCAGCCTTGCTTCGTCTCAGCTACCGGGCGATTTTAGTAAAAATAAGGCCGGCACGATTATTCTTATAGCCCACTCTCTGATGCGAGCCAATGCCCGGTTTCAACGACAATCGTGCCTGACCCTCTCGCATCAGCTCCCACATCGTTTCTGCATTCCTCCCGCACCCGCGCCCGGGTGAGGTTCAAAATTCCGCTTCCGAGAGCGCATAAGTTTGCATATTCCCGTCCGTGAACTTTATAGAGTGTCATGGTAACCCTGCTGAACCGCTTGCCGCTGTCGGTCGCTATTTCCTCCAGATTGAACGCCTGTGAGCGGGAGAGACCGCCGCTATTCAGATCGCGGTAGCGAATGTCGTAGTTTCCTGCGCGAATCTTGTTAAGTGTGAAGCTGCCGCCAGCGGGGATATAAAACTGGCGTACCGGATGAGCCATAGCGCCAGCCACAGACACCAGCTTGACGAAGACATCGGAATCATTCTGCCTGTTGTCTACCGTCAGCTCCGAGAGGCCATCCGCATTGAGCAGGGGAAAGCCCTCGACATAACCGGGACGGGTAGGCCAGGGCTGGCCGTTGGGTGCTGTTACCGGCCTGATATATCGGGATTGGACGTGTGCGGGGCCGGGATCGACCGAAACAGGCGCATCAGGCCTGGCAGCCGCCCAACTATAAGGCTTGGGACCCGACGATGGTATGTCCGGTTTATCGGTCGCCCAACCGATTAAAGCTACTATCAGGAAGCCGTAAAAAATCGGATGGGTGAAGATACGCGCCAGGATTGCCTTGCCGCTGCTGTACGACGGCGGCACTGCTTGAGCTGATTGCCGCCATTGGGCTGGCCCCGGCTGCCTGCCTGCTTTCCGCCTGTTTGGCCATCATCTCTTGCTGTGCTATCCACTGATCGTGTTCCTGGCGTTTATAAGGATCAGATAGCGTATCGTAGGCGGCATTAATGATTGCCATGATACGGGTTGCTTCGGCGCTGCCGGGATTTCGATCCGGGTGATACTTCTGAGACAGTGTTTTATATGCTGCACGGATGATTTCGGGTGGAGCGTTTCGAGCAATCTTGAGATTATCGTAATGAGTGCGAATCTTCATGCGTGGAATCTGACATTGACATGAGCGCAGAACTGCGGCTTCAGGGTTAAACTGCTCCTTTTGCTGGAGCTGTTCCCCGCGGATTCCGATGGCTCACCACATGACAGGCATCCACGCGCTGCATTATAACACTGACGGACTCTGCAAAAATGTAGTCAGCGGCAACGAGAAATGTGGCAACCTATCCCTCGCCATTTCCATACCGTTACGTACTTCAGTTCGCAAGTCAGGGGGTGTTTATGCCGAAAGTCTACAATTCGATTATTGTTCCCGCACCGATAGAGCAAGTGTGGTCGAGGATACGCAATTTCCATGACTTCTCCTGGGCGCCGTCCTTGATTACCTCATGCGAGAAGGTGGGGGAGGGAGATGGGTATTCGGCAGGTGCAAAGCGGCTATTAAACGGCGTGTTCCTGGATACTTTGATCGCCCACAGCTCCACCGAGAAGCGGATGATGTATTCCCTGGATGAAGGACCGTCTCCAGTCTCATCGAATGAGATTCGCAATTACACAGGAGACCTGCATCTGTTACCGGTTACGGCCAATGACACGACGTTCGCGGAATGGTCCGGGTCGTGGGAGTCCGACACCACCGATGCAGTCGAGTATATGAACGCCATATATCGTTCCCTTCTCGGCGATCTTGCGGCAGAGTTCGGCGGGAGACGTTAACAGCGTCTTCGCCATCACTGATGATCAGCAGGGATAATCCGGATTCAAGAATCCTTATCTTGTAAATCCTGGGGCTTGTAATCTGCCGGCCCGTGCACCGGGGGTGATGTTTTCAATATTGTCGCGCTATAGTTTGATATGATAACGCGTCATTTAATATGGAACGGATCACCTGAATGAAATTCAATCGGAAGAAAAGAAATACCGCATGGCGATGCGTGGTACCAGCAGCATTAGCCCTGAGCCTTGCTGCATGTGGCGACGGAAGCGGACCCTCATCAACCAGCAACGGTGGCAGCAGCGGTGGTGGCGGCAAGTCGGAAACAGGCCCGACCACCGGAAGATTGCTGGATACCGCAGTGGGCGGCGTCGCCTACACGGCATCTTCCGGCGCCACAGGCAACACGGATGAGAAGGGGATCTATAAATACAGTCACGGGGATACGGTCGAATTCAAGCTCGGCAGCCTGGTTGTTGGAAAAGTAAAGGGCGCGGCTATCATTACGCCCATCGAACTGGCTGGAGACAGCGCCAACAAGTTACAAAACCTGCTTATCCTGTTCCAGTCGCTGGATGTGGATGGCAATCCGGATAACGGCATTTCCATCCCGGCCGATGCCGCGGCCGCCGTAACCGCCTCAATCAATCTCGATAGCGATCCTGCCGCATTTGCAGCATCTGCCGAATTGCAAAAGGCAAGAGAAGCCGGCGGCGTTGCCGGTGCGGTGAAAACCGCCGAGCAGGCCAAGGCCCACTTCCTTTCTCAGGGAATAAGCCTGCTCAGTACCAATATCTGGGTTAAACACGATGACACATCCGCTTCCATTATCCGCTTTACCGCGGACGGTACCGGTGAGTATCTGGAAGGGGAAGCTACGCCGGATGATTCCTGCGACGCCAACCGCGTATGCGGCGGCAACCTTGTCAGCAAGGCGGGTGTGGAATACGGTGCGGCGCGGGTATCCGAATTCGATACGAGAGGGTTCAGGTTTGCCGGCAAACCGGTAGTCGACACCAATCTTCATGCCGGGCTATCGCACCCCCGGCCCACCTGGCGAATCCGTAGCGATGGCGTCGATTTGATTACCTCGGATATTGTGACGGTGCCAAGGGAAAGAAAACAAGCCAGCCTCTTTGGCGAACTCTTTCATATTGCCGGCACGCTGGAGATCAGTTCTTCGAAGGAGCCGATCAAGACGGAGGTCAAGGAAATCCGTTTTTCCAAGATGGAGAATGATCCCAAAGGCATTGTCGGAGCGTGGGCAACGGATACCGCAGCCATCAAGGCGCCGACCTATTTGTTCTTTTCCAACGGAAAATATATGCTGGTTGATCCCATCGGAGATCCGGAGCGTGAGGGCCATACCAGTTGCGGTGATCCGGGTGTCGAATTCGCTTCGTACAGCTATGATGCTGGCGGCGGCGCTTTCAATATCAAGTCATTTACGTACGATACCAACGGTTGCGCGGGTTTTTCCGGAAACGAGCCGAGTTCATTCAAGCTGAGCGCCGACGGTAACACCGCAAAGCTGGAAGCGAAGGGTGGCGCCGCATTAACATTGCACCGAGTCTCGAAATAGAAACCGTGTAACAAAGCGGATCGCAGAAGGGCGCGGCAGTATACCGATACGCACCGGGCTAACAGTCTCTCCCGTCCTTCTGCATAACCCTCAGGCTACGCGATGCCTGGCTGTATCACGCAGCTGACGTACGCGGTCGTGGTTCCTTTTCGCGCCTTCATATTGCTGTTCGAGAAGCGCGCGCAGATCGCCCGGCATTTCCTCCCAGAGCGCATTCTCATAGGCCGCTACTGCGGCGGCTTCGCCGCGTTCGCATTCTTCAAGCACGGCAAGATTGTCCCGGTTTGTCATCGCCGTCTTAAGGTCCACCCAGGCGCGATGCAATGTTCCCGTTACGGTGCCGCTGGTATCGGGATTACCCCCATACCGTCTTACCTCTGTGCTCAGCTTGTTAACGGCCTCTTCACAACTTTGTGCACGGTTGCGAAAATACAGCTTCAACTCGGCATCATTCGCATCGTCCGCGCAAGTCCTGAAGCCTTCCGCTCCATCGCGAGAGATGTCGATCAGGCCGTTCAGCATGCTTACAATCCTTTCATTGTCCATACCATTTCTCCTGGAATAAGATCGTGATCAAATTATTCTTCACCAGAATAAAAAAGCTGATCCTTTTGGTCTGTACGTTGAACCACATTCCCTCGGTGAGATGAAGAACGGGCGTGGCCGCATCACGCTTGCTCCAACCGAAAATGAAGAAGTTCGGAATCCGGCCTTCTTGAGCCGTTACATCGGTTGTCTGGGAGGAACAAGCCTCCAGGTAACCCGCCCCACTTCCTCCCCTTCATAAACCTGCCGGGCAAAAAGCTCGAACTCATGCTTGCCGCATTGCTTCCGGTATTTTTACCAGCAGCCGCAGCGGGATTCGCGCTTTGGCGGGAAAGACGATTTCCGGGAAGCTTCATGCGGTCCGCAGGGGTTGATGGAAATGTAGACGACTCGCGGGCAGTCCGGTTTGGCATAGGGCGCAAATGGCATGGAACGGGGACGTACCCGCAGCCGTTCGGCGAATTCCGGGGGTAATTCAAGTATGATCTCGGCGCCGGCGGGGAGCCGCGGCACGATCTCAAGCCGCATGCGCCGCGCCTTGTCGGGCGCGCCAGCGGCGATGAAGGGCAGGGCCACATAACCGGGCGGATCGACGCGCGGAGGCGGCACATTATTGACCACATTGAAGTTGCGCCAGGTCACGTTGTTATTGTTGCGGATGAACGTGGTGAAGTTGTCCCAATCCAGGAAATCGGCTGGCGCGGGGCCCGGGTCGCGCGCGCGTGTTGAGGATGCCGACAAAACAATAATGTCCAGGTGCGGGAATGGCTGCGGATGGCCAGGTGATGCCATCTGGAGACGGTCAGCAGATCGCCTGTCGGCACGTTTGGCAAGGTCGTCGATCCCAGCAGAGTCCAGAGATCAGGCGTGAGGAGTGTCGAGGGCGGCGCCCAGTAGACAGTGGCGGTCACGTCGGCGGCGGCTGAACCGCCCCGGTTGCGCACACGCACGTAGACGAAGTTGTCCTGTCCGGCTTCTGCCTCGTAACCCAAGGTCATGTCGTTCTCGGTGCCGCTGCCTGCGCCGAAAGCTGCCTGAGGGTCAGGCACGGCCATCTGCCGCAGAATGATGTCGGGGCTGGATGAGATGGCGCCCAGGTGGGGATCGCCGTTGTCGCCGACGAAATCCCGCAGATAAATATCAGGCGCCAGGTTGAGCACGGATCCGTCGATAATCGCGCGCAGGTTGGGCATGACCCCGATGCGATCCACGGCCGGGTTCTGAGACGGCGTTCCATTCGCGGGATCGGAAAGAATCATGCGTATTTGCCATGGCGCAAGGCGGTCGCCGGAAGCCGCCTCGACCAGACCCTGTACCGCGAGCACCGCGCCGGTGACGATGGGCGAGGCGCTGGAGGTGCCATTGAAACCGGTCGTATAGAGATTGGTGGCGGTATTCGTGGCGTCGGAGGACAGCGTATCCACGTTCTCGCCCCATCCATAGCAGTCGATACGGCTGCCGTGGCAGGAAAAGCCGAGCCGCGCGTGCGGCGCGGTGGAGCTTGCCGCGCCGACGATAATCGCGCCCGAATCCATGAAATCCACGCTCGCGCGATTGAATATCTGCTGGCCGCCAGGGTTGACGACGGTGTCCAGGTCAACGCCGCCATTGCCGCCCGCCTCGACCACCACGATGCCGAGCGAAGTCGCAAGACGGATCACATCGAAAACGGCCGGTTCGATCTCGACGGGAACCAGGTTATAGCCGAACAGATTGGTTTGCGCTTCGAGCAGCAGCACGTCGCCGAATTCCATGACCGCAATCGCATCGAGTATCGGTTGCGCCGTGCTGTATCCGCCGTCCGGCAGATGCTGACCTACACAGCGGATGGAAGCCAGCGCGGGCGTGATGCCGACGCAGCCAACTGCATTGTCTACCGCCGCGATTTCTCCCAGCACGCCGCTGCCGTGGAAGTAATAGGAATGGTTCAGGCCGGAGATCAGCGTGATGCCGTGCGCAGCCAGATCTTCATGGTTGAATGTCCATCCCCACTCCATATCCACCAGCGCCTGTCCTGCACCATCGCCGCCGGGAAAATTCCAGGCATACTCGGCGTCAATGCCGTCGGGCGCAGGGTCGAGATAGCCCTGGTTGCCGCTGCGGGGATCATCGGCGGCATTGACGAACGGCGGCTCGACCGGCGGTGGCTCGACATAAGCCGTGGCAACGGATTCCCATTCCGACAAGGCTTTTACAAGTGCTTCCGCATTCATGCCGGGCGGCAGATTGACGGCAAAATAAGCACCGAGGTTGGTGGCGCGGAAGGAGGAATCCAGCGCCCGCGCCCGTTCCGTCAACGCGGCAAACTGTTCAGGCTTGAAGGACAGCAGAGGTTCCAGCGTGATGCCTTCGAATTGCGCCGCCAGTGCATTCCAGGGGCCGACACCCATGGATTCCATCGCGCGGGCCGTGTCCTCGCGGGGCAACTGGACATGATCCTTGAATTTGACAATTACCCGGCGGCGATAGCCCGGGCCCGGTCTGCGCTTGTTCCATGCCAGGCGGAGTGGAGTCTTCGTTGTTGTTCGTAGCCATGGCTTCTCCCGGAATTCAAGGATTAGCTATTAATAATGAATAGCATGTATTTGCGGAAATTCAAGCCGGGCTT
>CAWHQD010000012.1:0-41919 GCA_963831395.1 uncultured beta proteobacterium | reverse complement strand
CGCCTGCACGTGGATGCCGACAAGGCGTTTGCCAGGAATGGCGGATGGGAACAAGTACCCGAGGTTATTTCCCAGTTGGGCCTCATCGCACCCATAGGCCTGGACTTCGGCCCGTTGGCAAATCGCTCAAAACCTGGCGAGCTCTGGATCGATCTGACGGGAGCGCACCCACTTTTGCTTGGAAAACCGCAAAATAGTCCCGTTCGAGCCGGATTGGATTTGCGCTCGGATGCGGGGAAGGCGTTGCGCGATGCAGGGTTGATCGGCTCGGAAAACGTCTCTCGACCGGAAAACCGCGTGTTCCAATCAGACACAGGGCAACTCTTAGTAGACTCCGGGGCGGGGCGTATTCAAGTGACCACAGAGCGCACCGTCGCCTTGGTTCTGCAAGGCGGCGATGCCTCGGCCGGCGTATTTGGGTGCGAGCCGCGAGCGGTCTGGGACTGTTCGCCGTGTCGTCGATGGACAGCAAACCGATCGCTCAGAGCCGCCGTTTGCTGTTGTGGGTTTTGACAGACGCCATCAACACCGGAATGACCTTTGCGGATGCGGAACGTACGACAATTAAAACTCTTGGGCAAACTCCCGCCGCAGGTCCAGACCGTCTCGGCTACTTTGCGGATCGCGACTGACGGGAATGGTGGCATGAAGGCATGGCCGCTTACTCTCGCCGGTGTTCGCCGTGAGGCGATTCCTCTTACCCGGTTGAACGGCGCTATCGAATTGCGCGTGGATACCGCAGCATTACCGGATGGTCCGGCGGTTTTTTTCGAAATCGCAGCAGATTGATTTAATCAACGCAGAAAGCGCTTCAGTGCCGATATATTGGGGGCTGCAAGATGAGGCGCGGTTGCTAAAGCGCTTTGGCAACCGGCAAACTATCTGCACAGCATGAGCCGGTGCTCTCGGAACGGCGTGGGAGACAGATTATTTCGAGCGCTCGCAGTTCGCTCAGATTATCCGTATCAAGATCGGGGCGATGTCCCGGATCAGCGCGAAGTGAAGGTTCATCACGGTACAGGCATTAAAAAAAACGGCGCAATCCGTCGGCAAGCCGTGCGGAGGATGGAACACCGGTTTCATGTGGTTGCTCTGAATGCTCGAAGGGCCATGACTTTTCAAAGCGCATTTTCTCCCGCTTAGAAAAGAAAAATTTGATGCGGGGCTCATGATGTTTATTCACCTCGCTTTAATTATTGAAGTATTCCGTAGCGTTAACAACGTCCTATGCCATAAAATCAGTACGTGGCTGTAAAATCTACAGCTACCGATACCTTACTCTAAGGCCTTATAGCTCAGTTATGGCCGAGGCTGATACAACATTTTAATGAGCGTGATGAGCCGGTGAAGTCACGTCTTGCAGCATTGATCAAATCAGGACCAGGAATATAAACAATTTGCGGCAAATATCAAGCACACGCATACGGTAAGAATTAACAATCATGAGCATTATACGGGTTCGTATCTTTTATCCTGCCGATCCTGTTGGTATTGTCCCCGGAGGTATCGATACCTTCATTCGCGGAATCATCAAATGGGCTCCCCAGGATATTGAATTCAGCCTGATCGGGATGACTACTGCTCCCGCTGAGCGTCCGGTCGGCCGATGGACGCTTTGCAGCCTCGGTCGTCGCGAGTTCGACTTCTTCCCGGTGGTTCACGTAGCCGAGGCAGGCAAACGCTTCTTCTTACCGCTCTCGCTTCGCTATACGCTTGCAACCGCATTTGCATCTACGGCGGTGCGAAAAAATTTCGACATTTTTGAATTTCACCGCATCGAACCCGGCTTGTTATTCACTCGCGACGCGCGGCCGAAGAATGCCTTCTTCCATCAGAACATGGCGGTTATCCGCACCGAGAAAGCCGACATTTTATGGAAATATCTCCCTGCGGTTTACGAGGCCATTGAGCGCAAGGTAGTGGTTAAACTTGCATCAGCCTGGTGTGTGCAGCAGGACGGCGTTCGATCCCTGCAAGCCCGTTATCCCACACAAGCCGCAACCATTCGATTTGTCCCGACATGGGTGGATACCGAAGTATTTTCTTCTCTGACGGCAGAGGAGCGGGCCGCACGACGAGAAAATCTTGCCGAGAAATTGAATATTGATCCAGCCATTCCATGGATCGCCTCAGTTGGCCGGCTCGATACGCAGAAAGACCCACAACTCCTGCTTTCGTCCTTTGCTAGACTTGTTTTCGCAGGTGGCCACGCGGCGCTCCTCCTTTTGATCGGAGATGGCGTTTTGCGCGCTGAACTTGAGAAACGCGTGGTTGCGGAGAAACTCTCGCCACGAGTGCGCTTCCTAGGGCTGCGGGGACAGCGGGAAATTGCGGCGATACTGGCCGTTTCAGATATCTTCGCTTTGTCTTCGGCATACGAGGGCATGCCGATGGCAGCGTTGGAGGCGCTTGCCTGTGGCCTCCCGGTGGCTACGACGGATGTCGGTGAAGTGCGTAAGGTGGTGTTTACCGGGACGAATGGCGCTATCAGCGCAGACCGAACCGTGAAGGGATTTGCCAATTGTCTTGAAAACGTGCTCGATAATCGCGCTTCGTACCGCGGGCAACCGGCAATACAGGCAATTCAAGCTTACCGGCCGGCTGAGGTACTAAGGCCGGTGTATGACGCCTACCGCGAGCTTGGCCTGCACGCGAGCTTAGCCTGCGCCGCTGGCTGGCATTGAAGCGACATGATAGGGCGTGGGTAAAATGAAGCTGAACTACCCCAATCGACGGTATGGCTTGGTTGCCGGTGTGCCCATCGACGTCATTGGCTGGTCAACCGCCGAACAAGTACTCGGCAACTGGGCCGCGGCAGGCGAATCCCGCTACGTTTGCATGTGCAATGTTCATTCCGTCGTAACGGCGGGGCAGGATGTCCGATACAGAAGGATCATCGAGGAGGCGGACATGGTTACCCCGGATGGCGCACCTATTGCATGGACTTTACGGCGCAAGGGGTTCGGCGGCCAAGCGCGCATCAACGGGCCGGACCTGATGTTGAGGCTATGCGAATACGCGCAACAGAATAATATAAAAATTGGATTTTTCGGTTCTACACCGGATACCCTTGAAAACCTGCGGGATGCGATCTCGAAGTCTTTTCCGGAACTTCCACATCGCGTACTGTGTCTCGCCGCCATTCCGCCAGCTCGATAAAATGAGGATCATGAAATCTGCCTCAGCATCAAAGCCAGTGGGGTCGGTCTGCTGTTTATCGGCCTTGGCTGTCCCAAGCAGGAGCAGTGGATGGCAGAACATCGGGGAAGGATAAACACCGTAATGATTGGGGTTGGTGCCGCCTTCGATTACCACGCGGGCACCATTCCACGCGCTCCAGCCTGGGCGCAAGCCAGCGGCCTGGAATGGCTGCACCGGCTGGCTTCCGAACCACACCGGCTCTGGCCGCGCTATTGATAACCAACACCCTATTCATTCTTAAAACAATAAGAGGCTGGATCGCCGGCGAATTCCGTAAGCCGTGAGGATCAGGGTATGCCAGCAGCCTCTCCCAGCATACTAGTAATCGACCAAAACAGAACACGCCGAAGAGGCGGCGCGCCCTCGATATGCTGCGTAAGAAGGCGCAGGTAGGCCTTCGAAATCACACCTTTTGTGAGCCGAAGTCGGTGCGATACAGATCCTTCTCTCTCGGCATTTTTGTCTTCGGCAGAGGCTAACTGCCCATTGATGAGAAGTCATCCATCACTGGGGCGCTGTCTGGTCCAACTTGAATACCGTTCGTCCATCGGATGCGGTGTAGATAGGCATAGCCCTTTCAAATCTACCCCAATCTTTCATTAATTGCACAAATTCATTCTGCGACGGGTTGCTGAACACCCCTTGCATTTGGGGTCATCGGGGTGATGTGGTTCAAAGAACATTGTACCGATGCGTATGTGGTTTATGAATTGACGGAGTCGCTCATACCCATCCTCGGTTTTGATGAAATGGTGAAAAATATTGAGGGCAATCACGATATTAAAATCTGACGTTCCGATTTCTCGCAGTGTTTCTGAAGCAAGGATGTCACCTGTCACTACCCGAAACCTGCGATTCTCGGCATAAGCTATCTTTTGCGCGGCAAGAGCAATTGTGGGCAAATACTCGACGCCCACGCAGGAGTAGCCGCTTTCTTCCAATCGATGACAAAAAAAACCAAGATTGCAGCCGATATCAAGCGCTATACCGTTTGAGGGGTCAACGTGCTCTCTGATTGTTTCCCACCGGTCCTCACATGCGTGTTCGGCCGGAATATCCCCCGAGTCGAAGTGCATGGGTTTTTGATAAAGCACACCCCGCTTGCTCGCGCCGCCTTCGCCACGGGCCATGTGGTGCATCAACTCACGAAACGATTGCCATCCTGAATGCCTGACAAGGACTTGTACGGGGACCTGCTTGAGTCCAAGCGCGTTTGCGATAGCCAAGCGGTGCCGTCCATCCTGAAACAGGCAGAAGCCATCCCGGCTAATATTGACAAGTATTTCCTTATCCGTTGCGCCTGCAGGCGTAGATTGTTCGACTGATTTTTCATTATAGCCTTTATGGCTGATGGACTCGATCAAGCGATCAATCTCAATGCACCGTTTATCAAAACTTGCCCGGTCCGAACAGCCCCATAACTCTCGGCCTCCTTCAATCTGATTGACAGCATTCTTGTAATATTCGGTGGATTCCCACGCGGCCCCATGGTGAATGCGATCATTGATTGCTCGTGACACCCGCATATCCGCCACGCGATGAACGGGAGTATCCCAATCACCATCCTGAACCTGTGGGACAAACTTACTTTGATCAAATACCCAATCTTCCCAATCCGGGGAATCCAGCCGATGGTTAGTGTGGAATTGGATGCGTGCGGGATCGATCCAATATACCGTATAGGGATTGGGCAGGATCGCTCCCTCCAGGCGGCCTGCGAGATGAGCCACCGTAATTTCCTTTTTCATCTGCAGCTTCCGAACTGCCGCCTTTATCACGCGTCCTTCATCAGGGAGTCGGTAAAGTGCGCCTTTCACCCAATGCTTGAATTTTTTCATACCCTATCCTATAGAATTGTTGAAATTTTCCAGATACATCGCCTGCAGGATTTTCATTCGCATAGATATTACCAAATGAATACCCGGCGGCCCAGCAAGCGGTTCAACCTTGCTCGTTCGTCAATTCCGAAAGGCTTGACGAGGTATGCTGCTAACATAACAAATCCGCAGGCAACGACGGCAGTGATGATCAGGCCTGACCAACCGTGAGTCGGCGGTGCAATTTGTTGCGCGAGCATCAATCCCGCTAACGCTGCCGCCGTCAGCTTGATGAATCCAAGAGCATCAGGCCGGTAAGTGGTAGTTTTTGCCATGGCGATAACCACTGTTGCGTTAAATATCACTTCACTCAGGATAATTGCGATGATGGGGCTCCACAAACCCAGACCGGATTCCAGCAGGGAGTAAGTCAGGGGCAGGACCAGCACGCCAAGAGAAGCCCCTAACAGACATAGACGGCTTTTACCACTGGCGACTGCCACGGTTTCCAATATCTGACGCTGGCTAAGGGGAACGAGCGACATCAGTAGGCCCGCGAAGTAGTAACCTGACTGCGTAAACTTGCCGCTACTAAGCAGGGTTAACAGTTCACTCCCGGCAAGCCAGGCGAATACCAGTATGGGCGTGAGAACGAACAAGCTCAACTTTCCCGCCAGATTTGCATCGCGCCTCAGGTCCGACATACCACCCGGTCCTACATATGAGGCCATCAGCTTGGGCCTGATCAGGTTAAACAATAGGGTTGCCGGTAAATAGCGGAAAATCTGCCCATAGAGGCTGCGCAAAAATCCGAACAGAGCAGTAAATTCCAGGCCGAGGTAACGTTGGACCAGCAAGATGAAGATCTGCGGACTATAGGCCAGCGTAATAAGACGGCTGAAATACATGTGACGCGCCATACGCCACATCTCGGGCCAGCCCGGCGGTCGCCATCCATCCTGCTGCAGCAAGTTGCGGTGTGTGTGCAGATGCCCCACGAGGCTATACAACGCCAGCCCTGTGCCCAGCAATGATGCCGCCAGCTCGGCCATTACCACATCATCCAGATGAACTGGTCCCTGAACCGCGACAATCCCCAAAAACAACAAAAAGGACATATTGCGCATGACGAGACTTATTTGCGCTTTGCCCTGCTGCAGCAGCGGTTCCAACGTACTTTCCCGAATATGCCGTCCCAAGCCTTCCGCGAGCACTATAAGCAGATAAAGCCGCGCCGCATCCATTTGATGGGCCAGCTTTAGAGGTATCAGGAGCCAAGGCATCGCGACAAAGAGCAATAGCGAACCCGCGACGAGAAATAAACTAGTCCGGGCAGTAATCTGCCACGTGAAATACGCGAGCACTTTTCCGCTGGCATTCAGGCGGAACTCCGGCAAATAGCGTGCCGCTACCCATATAAGACCCAGTGACGTCACAGCCAGCGTGAGCTCCATCCCAGCCACCAACATGACATAGGCCCCATACTCTTCCACCGCCAACAAGCGTACCAGCCAAAACAAAATGATCAAGGTAAGCAGGGCCGAGACAGCTTTGCCGATGAGAAAGTGCGCCGCACCGCGCTTGATCGCACTAGGGGAATATGGCGAAGTACTCATAAACAGTTCTCGGCAATTGAAACGTCCGGCCTTGTGGCCGGACCAGAGTCAATAACCCCTGGCATGGCAGTATGACTTGAGGCTCAAGGTTTCCGGCACCGCGGGACGGCAAATAGAATAAAAGAAAGACATGACATAACGGCTCCTTATGGTGTCAACAGCAGATCTCATCAGCAGATCTCATCAGCAGATCTCATCAGCAGATTTCAACAGCAGATTTCAACAGCAGCCAGCTCGTCGGGAGGAAAACGCCTATGGCGGCGATGCGGACCGGGTGTAGAAAAAATAGCGGCGAGTATGCCCAACCTGGACATACCCATAGTCCAATGCAGGCTTCAAGCATCCCACCCTTTCGATTTTTCCCGTAGAGTATCAGGGTGCGCCGGTATCGGTGGGAAGACTCTTCAGATTTTTCCCAGACATGAAGATGAACGGATATCCTCGCTCGCGACGGGCCAGGGTGCAGTGTGGCAATGTGCCGCCGCCTCTTCGTTTAAACGTCGTGGCCGCAGTATACTGTTAACCCCGGTAGTATCCGCTAAATTACAATTTGTGTGCTGAGATTAAACCTTTGCGGAGGTTAACAAACCACTATATTTTGGAGCGCGGTCCGGAATCCGCTTGCAGATTCGGATTGTCCACCGCAGCATTAATATGAGTATGGGCAAGACCTTTGTTCCACGGTAAATGGCGTTCAGGTCATGGATGAGACTGATACGCGCAGCCTTTCACTTAAGGTTCCGTGATTGTGACGCGTTAAGCTGAGGCAGACTGAGCAGCTGTTTTCGGATAGAGAAGGCAGCGCTTAACGTCACCCTTGCCCTCGCCGTTTTTTGAAACTCAGAAGATTTACGTCCCATTCGCGCTGCAACGCTTGATCCATATAATTAACGCATGAACAGCCCTACGTAGCTTTGGACATCAGGAACCCAGCGGAAATGGGCAGCCGAGGCTATTGGCGGCAGAGGATAGCGGCGTCTCGGGGCATTGGTCCTGGATTCGGCAATGCCATCGCCGTCAGAGTCAATCAGACTCGCATCCTGAGTGTAAACAATTTCCGAGGAGTAGGGGGCTAGCGAATATGGCCAACTGACCGGCATGCCACTGGAGAATGAGACATATTGGCTACAGGCGGTTGGGGAGGTATTCTCGTCGGGACAGGGCGCGTCCGATTCTATTCCAGTAGAATTGCTCAGTAGCGCGGTACGCAGGGAACTGCCAACCGGCAGCAACGGTACCAGATCGATATTGGCAACTATTATTTCCTGGCCGGGCATCACATTCTGGAAGTCGATGCGGGCGCCTGCGTCACCAGTGATGGGGTCATTAGTCTGTATGGTGAGAGTCGCTTCGATAAGCAGGACGTGGCGCTTCCAGTTGACGTTGCCATAGACCGTGCTTGTCCTGGGAGTGAAGAGTTCGTAGCCGTTGTTTCCGCCACCGCCTCTTCTAGGCGCAAGAACAACTTTTTGCCGTCGAATTTAGTTTTCATGTCAAATGAGAGGCGGTACCAACGGCTGTCCTCAACTGAAAAGTTGGGCGTCGAGAACAGGCTCGATGTTGCCTCCGGCAACCATTCTGATGCAAGGTAAGGCCCCGCATGCACCGATTGCGACCGTTGCCTTGGGTCTTCACTGCTCCACGCTCGCCAGCCTGACATATCTGAGGATGTGTTGATTGGAGCGATGACACTTCTCCCCAAGACTTGGAAGTTAGTGTAACCGGCCTGGGTGATCTGTTTCCCGTTCGCGTCGAGATTACGGGGCACCCCGACGGCTTTCGCCGATTGCCATTCGACGAAGTCGTGCCCTACCTCGCCTCCGGTCCAGCGCTCGCGAGCGACCTGCTTTGAGACGAGGGCCGAGTGATGGTTAAAGTCGTAACTCGCGAAGCGAGTTGTGCTGGAAAAGGCGCTATCTTGGGCCACCCCTAATGCGTTATTAAGTGGAAAGATCCGATTGTTAGTGATGGTATTGCCCGACATGTCGCCTGCGGGGTCAATCCGCCGGGTTTCCTCCTGCAACCAGAGTTGATAGTTACGATTCCCATAGAGTGTGTTAGCGTCAACCTGGTTGCGGGCCGCATTGTGTAGCTGGATGCCGTAGGCGGCGAAAGCAACGGTGTTGCCAGAGACTGTGATTCCTGAGGAAAGTTCATCAAGATAGATGCCGGCCGTGTGAGCAGCCTCGCGTGGTATTCCGTCAGCGTTGCCTGCAAGGTTCAGTATCAGGTTTCCGGAGATCGTGCTGTTGTTATTTGCGCCGCCCGTGTAGATCCCACCACAATCGTCCAGCAGCATGCAGCTCTCCTGGACCGAATTGTTGACGACGTGACTTCCCCGGCTAACATACATTCCGTTGTAGGCGCTTTGTGTTATGGAATTTCCCGTGACGATGGCTTGAATGCCACGTCGTAATGGCGGCAACGGCAGGAACGGGCAGGCTTTTTTGCCCGTTGGGCAAGATTCTCACCCCGCTCTGCGAGATGATGTTGTTTGTGATTGTCATTCCGGTTGTATGTGTCGTGCTGCCTGATATAGCGTCACGTCCGGTTCTTTCAATACGGTTTCCGTCAATTACGCCATTGCTGGCACCGATTATATCGATTCCCTCGTGGACAGTATCTGACAACGATGAGTTGAGTACCTTTATTCCCGTGCTGCTACGCATCAGAATACCCGCGCTAGTCCGCCGAATGGCCAGATTATTAAGGATCACGTTGGATCGATTGTTCAGGTCGATGCCCGCAGCCAAAGCGGCCAGTGAGACGCGGTTTCCCGGAGTCTGGCCGTCAGGCATCCAGATATGAACCATCCGGCTGCCAGAATCATAATGCCATTCCCCGGGTTCATCTAGCATCCACAGACTACCGGTAAGATAGTAGCCATAGCCCACCCGAGGTGGGTACGAGCTAGGTTTGTCGAAAAATATGATTTGGCCATTAACAGCAATTATTTTTCGCTCGTCCAGTTTCCACGGGGCCGAACGTAGATGCACAGTTTGCGAAGCGGTTATTGCCCCGCCTGAAGGAAAGCTGAGATCATCACCAGTGGTGAGATAATTACTGCCTGGTGCCGCGTTGGCCAGAGAGTTACTCGCCACTTTGAAATAGCTGGAATCCGGTTGCTCCGAATCCCGGTTTGCGTTTGGATGATGTGCCTCAGGGAGGCCTGCGCCGTTGACATATGCACCAAGCATATGAAAGTTCTGGAGTTCAAGACTGGGTTTACCCGCAGCAAAGGCGATCCTGCCGCCAGGAAGCTCATAGTCGAGCCGCGCGTTTTCGAGGCTGGCCGTAGCCTTGAACGAAAATGAGTGCGTCCTCCAGTCACCGGTGCCCATCAATGGTTGACTGAGCCCGACTACATCCCAAGGTGGCGCGTTTCGGCGTATTTTGGCGTAATACCTAACCCCGGCCGCCAACTTGACTGGGAAGCGCACAGTGTAAGACAAGGAAGCCTTGAGCGAGAGATTTGGGCTGCTAATAATGGTGTAGGTTCCGCTGGCACCACTCGAACCAGTGAGGCAGGCCGCTGTGTTAGGGCTACAGTCATTACTGAGTGAAAGTGCGGCGTCGTTATTCTGCGACCAAACTCTCCAGCCAGCCGTGCCGGTATGAAGGGGAATGGCGGCGAGCAGGTCGATGGGCAACCGCGCTCGGTAAATGCTGCCGCCGGCATTTGACCAGCCCTGTGCAGGTATGCTGATGCTGCCTTCTATCGCCGGTTTGTTCTCACATGCTGTGGGATAGCTGCCGATAATTATTGAACTGATAGGGGTACCGTTTGAGTTGAGTTTGAGCGTTTCGAACCACGTCTGGCCGCATTTGAGTAAAATGGCGTCTCCGGGCTGAAAACCGGTGCTGCTGATTTTTTTTAGACTTTGCCATGGACCATCGGCCAAACCGGACGGCGTGTTGAGTTTCCCGCTCCAGTCGTCATTTCCATTGATCGCGTCAATGTAGTAGGTCGCTGCGTAAGTAGGTAGCTGTATGATGAATAGCGTGGCAAGAAGGAAAAATCTTTTAATAGTGATCATTGAATTTGCTTTTTCGATTGATGAGTGGCTAAATTGACGAGCTAGGGAAAAAATTCGATTAAGACTTTTTTTATGGTCATGACGACAGCGATCAATGCATGTTATCCGTTTGGATAGGCGGGGAACAATTTTCATGCACCGCTCACGCGCACTCCCAACGGTTTCCATGGGTTTACAATCAGACGGGGAATGAAGAGTGATCCGTCTATCCTGAGTTCCAGGCTTGAGCCATGGAATGGGGAGGGATCCCGGGCACCTGTCAAGTGTTGCCGGACCGCCTTGGATTCATGCCGCCGTGACGCAACGGACAGTCCGGAGACATGCGGCAAGAAACAAATAGATCCGGGAAGGCCGAAAGATCGGCTGATTTGATAGATGACTGCTGATTTCCACGTTCAGTCCCTTTTCTACCACGAGAGCAGGACTGACGCCTATCGAACCTGCACAGCACTATCCAACAGGACCGGCGGGAACGCGGTCCGTACTGATCAATTTGGCTCGAGACTCATTTTCCCAACTCAGCTGGGATGAGTGGCGTATCTGGCAGTCCTGCCGTCGTGGGGCTAATGCCCGGTAGACCGATGACTTTGCGTCCCCCGCTTTCACAGGGTATGCCCTTTTGCAGATATAAATTGCGGACGGCACTATAGCACTAGTCCGATCGCCTTGGCAACTCTTTCTATAATTAAAAAAATGGAACTGTCACGATTTTCTCTCGCTACCTCGAGGACGGTCGCAATCCGTTTGAAATAAATCGTGCTGAACGCACTAACTTTGCAGTGTCACTTCTGGTAATATTTCCGGGCACAGGTTGCATTGGGGATGAGTAAGTTGAATTTGATCAAGCCCTATGCGAACAGCCTGCTGAGGTTACTTGATCCATGAGTGGTGCGACGAAGAGCGTGGGACGCGTCAGTATTCTTATCAAAGCACTCAACGAAGAGGCGAGAATCGCGCATTGTCTGGCTGCTGCCGTGCGCGAGGCGGAGGCGGTTGGTGGGGAAGTAATTCTGGTTGATTCACTCTCAACCGACCGAACCGTGGAAATCGCGCGCGCCTACGCTGTTCGCATTGTGCAGTTCTATCGCCGGGAAGATCGGAGCTGTGGGGCTGCGGTTCAGCTTGGGTACCAGTTCGCCGGCGGAGAGTATATTTACGTTCTGGATGGCGATATGGAGCTACAGAGCGGTTTTATTGCCAAAGCACTTGCTGTGCTGGAGGCCGAACCGAATGTGGCTGGGGTTGGCGGAAAGATGATCGACACGCATATCCGCACTGCGGCGGACGCAGGGCGGGCCCTGAGAGTTGGGCCGGCTGAGCGAACGAATCGACGTGGATGAATTGGGTGGGGGCGGGCTTTATCGGCGAGAGGCAATCGAATCCGTGGGTTACCTTGCACATCGCTGGCTTCCGGCCTTTGAGGAGGCGGAATTAGGGTTTCGCTTGCGTGCCGCAGGCTGGCGCCTGGTCCGTCTGCCTGAGGCAGCGGTGTCGCATACCGGTCATGTCGAATCGAGCTGGGGCATGGTGCGCCGCCTTTGGAGAAACCGCCGTGCGCACGCTACTGGCATGTTTCTACGTTCCGCATACAGAAAGGCCTGGTGGTGGCGCGCCGTGCAGTATCAATGGTATGTTGTGTTCACGCCCACGATCCACCTCATCGTCGTAGGAATCGCCATTCTGCTCGGTGGTGGCTTCCTTGACATCGCAGAGACGTGGCTGGCACTTGAGTTGGGGGTATGGATGTGTCTCCTGGCCGGTCCTAGGCATCAAAAAACGGAACCTGTCGCTTGCGGGGTTTTCTCTCATCAACTGGCATATTTTGACCGTTGCGGCGCTCCTTGGCGCGAGCCGGGCTCTGGCTGATCCACTTTTGCCCATTGAGTCACGCGAGATCACCTGATACGGTCGAGTGATCACTCGATGATTCGCTGGGATTCGGTCTTCCGTCTCGGTGTAGGTCAAGGACCAAAAAATGGCTGCATCACCTGTTAGAGAGGCGTGGCCCATGGCTAGGAGGATTCCGGAGCGGGTGCAAGTGATGAAGTCATTCTCGCGTATAAGGCTTTTCCCGCTGGCTGTAAATGGGCATATTGATACATTGCCATATAGGGGTAAACAGGCGCACTATATTTGCGAAATGGAGAAAATCAGGATCTGGGTAGCAGAACCGCGGGGGAAAACATGAGTGATACAAGTATTTACGAAGATGGGACCTATCTGCAAAAACAGCCGACCTGGCATGAAGAGGACTCCGCATGGAAAGCAGAACAAATATCAAGAATGCTTAGAGCAAACCATATTACGCCGACGACATTGTGTGAAGTAGGTTGCGGCGCGCGGTGAAATACTGAACTGCTTATCCCATGAATATGGTGAACACGTCATATTTTCGGGATTTGAAATTTCCCCTCAAGCTTTCTCAATTTGCAAAAACAAGGAAAAGCAAAATCTTCATTTTTTTCTCGAAGATTTATTTGACCGGGAAGATCTTGCGTTCCAATTAGTAATGGCAATTGACGTATTCGAGCATATTGAGGATTACTTCGGGTTCCTGCGAAAACTCAAAAACAAAGCGGTATATAAGATATTTCATATTCCCCTGGATTTATCTGTTCAATCGGTCTTTCGCAGTTCGCGATTAATGAACGCCAGGTCATCAGTTGGGCATATTCACTACTTCACTAAGGAAACCGCCCTGGCAACCTTGAAGGATACTGGTTATGAGGTGGTAGATTATTTTTATACCAACAGTTCGCTAGAGCTACCTAATCTTAGTTGGAAAGCCAATCTGATGAAATTGCCAAGAAAGCTGCTCTTTCAGCTTGATTCTGATCTGGCGGCAAGAGTACTGGGCGGTTTCTCACTATTGGTTCTGGCTAAATAGAATTCCTCTCAAAGTACGCCTTCATTCAAATGCCTGAAATCGACAGGCGCCGGATATGCGAAGCAAGTGTAAGGTAAAATTGCGGAATCACCTTTGGTGAGTTGATGTGAACGACCGAGCATGAGCCTTATGTTAAATGGTAATGTAAAGAAGCTTTTCAGTTAAGATACCTCGCCAACTCCTCCTTTCGTCGTCTGGGGTTCGGTGATGATACTGGTAACGCCTACCAGACTCCGAGTTCGGTTGAGCTGAATATGATAAAAAGGAAGCAGGGTAAATCAATCATAATGCTGGGGACCGCGCCTGAAGCCCACGGCGGTATCGCGACGGTGGTGGGCAACTATCGAGACTCAGGCGTTTTAAAGAAGTGGAAGATCAGGTATTTCGCAACGCATGTTCAGGGTTCGGGATTCGCCAAGGCACGCGCGGCAGCACTTGCCATGTTTCAGTTCCTCCACATGCTCATTACCGGCCGGGTCGGCCTGCTCCACCTGCACATGTCATCGAGGGCAAGCACATGGAGGAAATCATGCTTCATATTGGCGGGCATGATGTTTCGGATCCCCTATCTCGTTCACTTGCACAGCCCAGACTTTGTCGATTTCTTTAAGCACGAGTGTGGAAAGCGCGGGAAACGGCTTATCAGGTTCGTGTTATCGAGCGCAACGTACGTTGTCGCCTTATCCTCGAGTTGGGCCAGTGACATACGTCGGATAGCGCCTGGATCGCGCACGGTGATTCTCTTCAATTCCGTACCGTTACCCGTGATAAAGTTGGCTGGGAAGGAGGAATATGCAAGTGGTAGCGATCCACTGGACCCCCCGCTGATATTATTTCTCGGTGCAGTTGGCAAGCGTAAAGGCGTATTCGATTTGATTAAGGCGATGTCTTTGGTCGAGGGCAGCTTCAGGCTGGTTATTGGCGGGGATGGCGAGTTGCAGAAGGCGCGGACGTTGGCGGTGGAGTTGGGCGTCAGCGAGAAGATTCAGTTTGTAGGATGGGTCGGTAAGACAGAAAAGGATCGTTTGCTTGCTCGTGCGGCTATCTTTGTGCTTCCCTCATATAATGAGGGGATGCCAATGGCTATTCTCGAGGCGATGTCATGGGGCATTCCCATTATCGCGACTCCTGTCGGGGGCATACCGGAAGTTGTATTGGAAGAGCAAGAGGGATTACTGGTTAATCCCGGGGACACCCTTGGACTTGCTCGTGCTCTTGAACGCTTGCTTGCTGCGCCGGCACTTTGCCGAAAACTTGGAGAAACAGGGAGGCGAAAGATCGAGCTTGAATATTCAATGGAGGTTTTGCAGCCGCAACTGGAACAATTATGGATCAACTCGGGTATATCTGAACCCAAGGCAGTTGCGGCCAGGGACGGAGGCTGTATTTCTGGCACCTGATTGAACACTTTAGAATGGGGCCCGGATTTGATGATCGTTACCGCAAGTTCGAATATATCGAGGCGTTCGCTTCGGCGTTGCCCAATGTGGAAATGCAAAAACTACCTCCAGTTCTAGAGCTAAGCGTTTATTTAGATGGCGGCGGTAGCCAGGCTGATCGTATCAGATTCTCTTTTTTGAATGGTGCAGTCGTCGCGCAACTAGACGCGATGAATAAATGAAAAATATTTACCTGGTTGCCGGGGCTCGCCCCAACTTCATGAAAATTGCTCCGATCGTGCGTGCGTTACATGCCCATGGCGGTTTGGCATTCAAGATCATCCATACGGGCCAGCATTACGATCGGGACATGAATGACGTATTTTTTGAGGAACTGGGCATTCCCGAACCGGATGTCTTCATGGCCGCTGGCGGCGGCAGCCACTCGCAGCAGACAGGCAAGATCATGGTGGCTTTTGAGGAGCTCTGCCAGAGCTGACCGGCCTGATGCGGTGCTGGTGGTGGGTGATGTGAATTCGACGCTGGCCTGCTCAATTGTGGCCAAGAAGCTGAATATCCCGGTGGCCCATGTAGAAGCGGGCTTGCGCAGCGGCGACATGACTATGCCGGAAGAAATTAACCGCATAGTTACCGATAGTATTGCGGACTGGTTTTTTGTGACTGAGCCAAGCGGCATGGTGCACTTGAAGCGAGAAGGTAAGCGGGACTCGGCGATTCATTATGTGGGGCATGTGATGATCGATAATTTACTGTACCAGGCGGAAAAGCTGGCCGTCTCCGATGTTTCAGGTTTTGAAACAAGCAGCTTCAAGGCAGCGTATAGAGCCAATGGCGGATCAGTATGGGGTGTTACACTACACCGGCCGAGCAATGTGGATAGCGCCGAGATGATGGCGCGAAATCGTTGGGGCGCTTAATTGAAATTGCAACCGAACTCCCCTTGATTTTCCCTTGCATCCCCGCACGCGGGCCAATCTTGAGAAATTCGGCATCGACCTTGGACCGAACATCACAGTGGTGGGACCGCAAGCATATATGGCTTTCCTCAATCTATGGAAAGACGCCGCTGTGGTGTTAACCGACAGTGGCGGACTGCAGGAAGAAACCACAGCCTTGGGCGTGCCTTGCATTACCATCCGGGAAAATACTGAGCGGCCGGTGACGGTGGAAGAAGGTTCCAATGTGTTGGCTGGCACAGATCCGGCACGGATCATTGCCGAGGTACGGAAGGTGCTGCGGGGCGAAGGCAAGCAGGGTCGCCGCCCACATCTGTGGGATGGTAAAGCGGCGCAGCGGATTGTTGATGTGCTGGTGAAGGAATTGTCATGAACCACCGTGTTGAAATGATGGGCTGCCAGATTGATAACCTCACGATGGAGGAAACGTTGCAGACTATCGAAAGGTTCATCCAGACCCGTCAACCTCATCAGCACGTAGGGGTTAACGTCGACAAACTGGTCCAGGCCAGCCGGGACGAAAATTTGCGCCGCATGATCAACAACTGTCCCTTGATTAACGTGGATGGAATGCCAGTAGTGTGGGCCTCCCGCCTGCTGGGCAAGCCGCTCAAAGAGCGCGTGGCGGGGGTGGACCTGTTCGACGCGCTGATGAAGCGGTCGGCTGAGAAGGGCTGGCGTGTGTACCTGCTCGGTGCACGAGAAGGCGTGGCATCAGGTGTGAAGCAAGTTTACATGCGGAAATACCCGGGGCTGATGATTGCAGGTTACCGCAATGGCTACTGGAAACCCGAGGAAGAGGCAGAGGTGATCGAGCAAATCAAATGCTGCACAGGCTGATCTGCTGTTTGTGGCAATGAGTTCTCCAAAGAAAGAACATTTTCTCGGGCGCTATGAGGCGGAGCTGAAAATTCCTTTTACCATGGGAGTGGGGGGAACATTCGATGTCGTTGCGGGCAAGGTCAAGCGTGCGCCGGTCTGGATGCGGAATTCCGGGCTTGAATGGTTTTACCGGTTCTTGCAGGAGCCTCGCCGCATGTTCAAGCGCTATTTTATCGACGATATGTTTTTCCTCTGGTTGCTGCTGAAAGAATTCGTGCGCCGTTAAGTATTTCTCTGCAAGGTACTGAGGGTATGAAAAAATGGATTCCGAACGATTGTGATTTTAAATGAGAACCATGATTCTTGTCACGGGCGGGCGCCGGTTATATCGGTTCGCATACCTGCGTAGAGTTGCTTAACGCAGGTTTCGAAGTCACCGTATTCGACAATTTTTGCAATAGTCACCCCGAGGCACTGGCGCGGGTGGAACGTATCACCGGCAAAAAAATTCGCCTGGTGTGCGGCGATAGCCGGGATCGTGGCGCGCTGGCGACAGCCCTGCGCGAGAGCGGCGCCAGTGCGGTAATACACTTCGCCGGGCTCAAGGCGGTAGGAGAATCGGTTAAACACCCGCTGGCCTACTATGATAATAATGTAGTTGGCACGCTACGCCTGCTGGAAGCGATGAACGAATGCGGGGTGAAAACCCTCGTATTCAGTTCTTCCGCCACAGTTTATGGCGATCCAAAGCGGCTTCCGCTAACTGAAGATCATCCGCTGTCCGCCACGAATCCTTATGGGCGCAGCAAGCTGATGGTTGAGGAAATTCTGCGCGACCTGTATCGCAGCGATTCTTCCTGGCGCTGCGGTATTCTGCGTTATTTCAACCCGGTAGGAGCCCATCCCAGCGGTTTGATCGGGGAAGACCCGCAAGGCATTCCCGATAATCTGATGCCTTTCGTCGCGCAAGTGGCGGTAGGGCAACGTGAAGTTCTCAATGTATGGGGCAATGATTATCCAACTCCGGACGGGACCGGAGTACGGGACTATATTCATGTGGTGGATCTGGCATTGGGTCATCTTAAAGCGCTGGAAGCCCTGGAGGTCATGAATACTGAGGATTTGCAAAAGCAGGGCGGGTGTTTGACGGTAAACCTCGGGACTGGCACGGGCTACAGCGTGCTGGATATGGTGCGGGCTTTTGAACACTCAAGCGGTCGGTCAGTGCCCTACAAGATCGGTCCCCGCCGTCCGGGCGACATTGCCTCCTGTTATGCCGATCCAAAACTCGCTTCAGACTTGCTGGGTTGGCGCGCGGAGCGCGGACTGGAAGAAATGTGCCTGGATACCTGGCGCTGGCAAAGCGCGAATCCTGAAGGATATGGCACGCCGAACTTGACTGATGACAATTGAATGTAATGCGAAGCGCGCGCTCCCTATGCTCCGGTCACTGACCGGTAGTCGGAAGGTGATTTAATGGCAAATTTTATTCGGGGCCGGTTATAACGGATGGGAATACTCTCGTTGGAAGTTCGATGCAATCATTGATCCCTGTTGTGCTATCCGGTGGTTCCGGCACACGCCTCTGGCCCCTCTCACGCGAGAAGTATCCAAAGCAACTTCTGCCTCTTATCGGGGAAGATTCACTATTGCAGGCGACCCTTCGGCGCATGGAGGGACTAACGGGTGTCCAGCTTGGGGCGCCGCTGGTGGTTTGCAATGAGGAATACCGTTTCGTGATCGCGGAGCAGTTAAGGCTAATGGGAACAAAAGGAGCCATTCTGCTTGAACCCACCGGCCGTAACACAGCGCCCGCACTTACTCTCGCCGCTTTGGCGGCGATGCGTGACGGAGAGGACCCGATTCTGCTGGTCATGCCGGCGGACCATGTGATCATGGATGTGGCGAGCTTTCAGGCGGCAGTACGTCTAGCCATGCCGCTTGCCGCTGAAGACATGGTAGTTACCTTTGGCATCACGCCGGATTCGCCGGAGACGGGCTACGGGTATATTCAGGCCGGCGAGACCCTGGGAAGGGACGGAGTCAGCCGCATAGCGCGCTTTGTAGAGAAGCCCGATCTCGCGACGGCGCAAGCTTATCTTGATGCCGGTTCTTACTTTTGGAATAGCGGCCTGTTCATGATGCGGGCCTCCGTGTGGCTCTCGGCCATCGGTTCCTGTCGCGCGGATATTTTAACGGCTTGTCGCGCAGCCTGGGATCAGGGTTCGGCCGATGGCGATTTTTTGCGTGTAGGCAAAGAAGCATTCATACAGTGTCCGAGCGACTCGATCGATTATGCGGTCATGGAACGTATTGCTGTGGGCGAAAGCTCATTACCAGTGGGCGCATTCGTCCCGCTAGCCGCCGGCTGGTCTGACGTGGGGGCGTGGGATTCCTTGTGGCAGGTGTTGCCCAAGGATCATCAGGGCAACGTATCGCAAGGCGATGTGTTGTTGGAAAATTGTCATAACATGCTGGTCATGGCGGAGCATCGGCTGGTCGCATGTATAGGGGTAGAGGATATGGTGGTGGTTGAAACGCCCGATGCCGTTCTCGTTTCTCATATGAGCAAAACCCAGCACGTAAAAAGAATTGTCGATCGCCTCAAGCGTGAAGGCCGGCCCGAGAGCGAGTTGCACCGGAAGGTGTTTCGCCCCTGGGGCTGGTATGACGGCATCGATTCCGGCAAGCGTTTTCAGGTAAAGCGTATTGTAGTAAAACCCGGCGCCGCCTTATCGCTGCAAATGCACCATCACCGCGCGGAGCACTGGATCGTGGTAAGCGGCACGGCGCAGGTGACGCGCGGTGACGCAAGCTACCTGGTATCCGAAAATGAGTCGACTTTTATTCCGCTAGGCACGCGACACCGCCTGGAAAATCCTGGTTGTGTACCCCTTGAAATGATCGAAGTCCAATCAGGTTCATATTTGGGCGAAGATGATATCGTGCGCTTTGATGACGTTTACGGGCGCAAAGAAAGCTAACTGAAGTACTTATGTAGTCCAATCGGTCTATTGATCATTCTCCTATCAGGTGTAACCTTTCAGACGTCGGGTTTTGTAAATGTTTCCTGACTCGGTTGATGAGTGCCTGTTTAACAGAAACATATGCATGTTGCGCAGTTATGAGGTAGCTCAAGCCGCATGGATGGTATATATGCACAATTGTTTCAAAAATATAAAGGAGGTAGAAAATGATTAAGTCATCTTTGAAAGGCGCGGTTGCCGTCGCAGTGCTGGCAGGGGCTAGCGCGGAGCGCATGCCGACACGACAACGGACCTGGGTGAAGTATCTACCAGCGTGCCAACGACGTTCACCGGCACGGTGTTGGGAAACCAACAGAGCTTTAGCGATATCTTTAACTTTACTCTCGAGCAACCCAATGTGAGTTCAGGTTATGATGTCGTCAATTTCCCGGTGGATCTCGGAGAGGTAGGCACCCTGGGAACGGTACTTTCCACCCTGTCGCTCGTTTCGTATGGCGCTGACAATACGCAAGGAACCGCGGACGACGCAGGTCTTGCAGTCGGTCGTGCTTCCTTCAGCCGGGAACACTCAGGATCATTTGAGCTTGGCATGGGACGGACCGCTTACCGGCGGGCACTATCTCAACATTACTGGAGTGACAAGTGGCTCGCTGGGCGGTATATACAGTGGCTCGATCGCTGCAGCGGTTCCCGAACCCGAAACTTATGCCATGCTTCTGGCTGGCCTTGGGTTGATGGGGGCGGTTGTTCGTCGCCGGGGCATGCGTAAATCTTCCTGAGTTCAGTCAGGCAGGTTCTATGCAGGTTCTATTTTGCAAGGTTAAGGACGGCCTCCTTCGGAGGCCGTCCTTATTGCTGCAACTTTCTCTTCAGAATCCGATAGCCGTCCAGGAATCGCCGGGTAATCGATGGATATTCCGGCCCTTCCAATCGGTTAGAGTAGTTCAATCCGCCAGGCTGGGCATCGGGATATTGAACCTGGTTCAGGGATACGCCTGTTCTCTTTGTACCCTTCCACATTTCCCGCCCAGTTGCCGCTCGCTCAGGAATACTTCCACAGTTCGACTTACGCAAGAATCAAGGGCAGCCGGAATAGTAGCAGCCGACCAGTCCTCCGCCATAAGTCTTTTTAGACGGCTCAAGCATCGTTTCAGGCAAGAGAAGGAAAAAGAAACACCGCCTGGATGATTAGCAGGAAAATTACCTGCCGATGTCCTGGTAGGCGCGATTGGACTCGAACCAACGACCCCCACCATGTCAAGGTGGTGCTCTAACCAGCTGAGCTACGCGCCTGGAAAACCAAATTTTATCTGAAACCGAACGAGTCGTTCAAATTATAATGCTGATGCTACATCCTGATTAGCAGTTTCGGTGGCAATTACAGCACTTTTCCATTCGGCTCATGATCACATCATGGAAAAAATCCGGCTATCCAAACTCATGTCCCAGCAAGGGATTTGTTCCCGCAGAGAAGCGGATAGTTATATCGAACGCGGGTGGGTGTTTGTGGATGGAGAGCGTATCAGTGAATTGGGTGCAAAGGTTTTACCGATACAAAAGATAAAGCTTCATAATATGGCGCAAGCGCAGCAGTCGACTCAGGTCACCATACTGCTGAACAAGCCTGTCGGCTACGTATCTGGGCAACCGGAACCGGGATATAAGCCGGCGATAAGCTTGATTAACCAGGAATCCCGCTTTCAGGGCGATCACTCAACAAGACAGTTCAGTCCGGCATATCTGAAGGGTCTGGCGCCGGCGGGCCGGCTGGATATTGATTCATGGGGCTTGCTGGTGCTCACGCAGGACGGGCGTATCGCCAAACAGCTGATTGGTGCGGAGTCGGGGATCGAGAAGGAGTATCTGGTGCGCGTGGAGGGGACGTTATCGAAGCATGGATTGGGTCTGCTTAATCATGGCCTCAGTCTGGATGGCGAAGCACTGAAACACGCGGAAGTGACCCGCCAGAATCAGGATCAGTTACGCTTCATTTTGCGTGAAGGTAAAAAGCGCCAAATCCGTAGAATGTGCGAACTGGTAGGATTAAAGGTCACCGGATTGAAGCGCGTCCGCATCGGAAAAGTAAAACTGGGTGAGTTGCCGCTAGGAAAGTGGCGCTATCTCAGGGATGGGGAAGAGTTTTAACGCATGTTTACAGCCGCCTTCTTTATAGTTGTCGGCGGCATTTAATCTCACGAATTTCGGGATCACGGCAAATGATTTTGGTAACCGGCGGCGCTGGGTTCATCGGGGCAAATTTTGTATTGGATTGGCTTGCGCAGTCTGACGAAGCGATTGTCAATCTCGACATACTTTCTTATGCGGGAAATCTGGAAAGCCTCGGCGCGCTGGCTAAAGATGAGCGGCACGTCTTTATCCAGGGCGACATCTGCGATACTGCCCTCGTGACTCGCCTTACTCGGCCGCTACCAACCCCGCGCCATCATCAATTTCGCTGCTGAAAGCCATGTCGACCGATCCATCCACGGTCCGGAAGATTTTATCCAGACCAATATTGTCGGCACCTTCCGCCTCCTGGAAGCCGCTCGCAGCTACTGGAACGGCTTGAACGGAAGCAAAAAGCAGGATTTTCGTTTCCTCCACGTTTCGACTGACGAGGTTTATGGTTCACTGGGCAGGGGTGAGCCACCCTTCGATGAGGCGCATCGTTACGAGCCCAATAGCCCTTACTCGGCCAGTAAAGCGGCCAGCGATCACCTGGTGCGCGCGTATCACCACACCTATGGCTTACCTGTGCTTACAACCAATTGTTCCAATAATTACGGCCCATACCAATTCCCGGAAAAGCTTATCCCGCTCATAATCGTCAATGCGCTTGCAGGCAAGCTGTTGCCGGTGTATGGCGATGGACAGCAAGTCCGCGACTGGCTTTATGTAGAGGACCATTGCAGCGCCATTCGCCGTGTGCTGGAAGCGGGCAGGCCGGGGCAAATCTATAATATCGGCGGATGGAACGAGAAACCCAACCTCGATATTGTCCATACCATTTGCGGATTGCTGGATACGTTGCGGCCGCGAACCGCCGGGTCCTACCGCGACCTGATCAATTTCGTTACCGATCGTCCTGGCCATGACCGCCGGTATGCAATCGATGCGAGGAAAATCGAGCAGGAATTGGGCTGGAAGCCTGCGGAAACGTTTGAAACAGGCATCCGCAGAACCGTGCAGTGGTATCTCGACAACCCCGCCTGGGTCGGTAATGTTCAATCCGGGGCCTACCGCACCTGGGTTGAGAAGAATTACAGCAGGCGTGCCTGATGAAAATCCTGCTGTTCGGAAAAGGCGGCCAGGTAGGTTGGGAGCTACAGCGCAGCCTCGCGCCTTTGGGCGAGTTGGTGGCGCTGGATTTCGACAGCCGGGAATTCTGTGGGGACTTTACGCGTCCTGATGGGATTGCGGAAACCGTTCAGGACAATTGCTCCCGATGTGATCGTGAACGCTGCAGCCCATACCGCCGTGGACAAGGCCGAGAGCGAGCCGGAGCGTGTCCGCATGATTAACGCTATGACTCCCGCAGTACTCGCTCACGAAGCCGGCAAGCTTGGCGCCTGGCTGGTCCATTATTCCACCGATTATGTGTTTGATGGAAGTGGAAGCACACCTTGGGTGGAAACCGATTCTGCGGGACCATTAAATGTATATGGCGTAACCAAGCTGGAGAGCGAGGATGCGATAATTGGATCGGGCTGCCGTCATCTGATCTTTCGCACCAGTTGGGTTTTTGCCGCGCGCGGTGGCAACTTCGCAAAAACCATGTTGCGTCTGGGCCAGGAACGAGATCGCCTCACCGTAATTGATGACCAGATTGGCGCGCCCACGGGCGCTGACCTGCTCGCTGACGTTACCGCGCATGCTATTCGTGCGGCAATGCAACGGCCAGGCCGTCTCCGGTCTTTATCATCTGGTCGCGGCAGGTGAAACCTCCTGGTACGGCTACGCACAGTTTGTCTTGAATTTCGCTCGTCAAGCCGGGGTCAAGCTCACTGTCGCGCCGGAGAGTATTCTCCCGATATCCAGCAGCGCATTTCCCTGCCCGGCCCGGCGACCGGAAAACTCGCGTCTGGATACCAGAAAATTGCAAAGCGCCTTCGATTTGACTTTGCCGTCATGGCAAACGGGGGTGGCGCGCATGCTTACCGAAATTCTTGAGAAGGCACCATGACTCAACGCAAAGGCATCATACTCGCCGGTGGCTCCGGCACGCGGCTCTACCCCGTAACAAAGGTGGTCTCGAAGCAACTGCTGCCCATTTACGACAAGCCGATGATCTACTATCCCTTGAGTACGCTCATGCTGGCAGGTATTCGCGACATTCTTGTCATTTCCACTCCCCAGGATACCCCGCGTTTTGAGCAACTCCTGGGCGATGGAAGCGATTGGGGCTTGAACTTGCAATATGCGGTGCAGCAGAGGCCGGATGGGTTGGCCCATGCCTTCACCATTGGCAAGGATTTTATCGGGCCTGATCCCAGTGCACTGGTGCTGGGCGATAACATTTTCTATGGGCACGATCTGCATCTGCAACTCCGCCGAGCGATGGAAAAGCAGGAGGGAGCGACAATATTTGCCTATCACGTACAAGACCCGGAACGTTACGGCGTCGTCACTTTCGATGCCCATAACCAGGTTTCTTCGCTGGAAGAAAAACCGGCCCAGCCCAAGAGCAACTATGCGGTTACGGGTTTGTATTTCTACGATAATCAGGTCGTCGATATTGCGGCAGGGCTCAAGCCTTCCGCCCGCGGCGAACTGGAAATTACCGATGTCAACCGCTGCTATCTGGAACAAAACGGGCTAAGCGTGGAAATCATGGGCCGCGGCTATGCGTGGCTGGATACAGGTACGCACGAAAGTCTGATAGAAGCCAGCAATTTCATCGAAACCATTGAACACCGCCAAGGTCTTAAAGTGGCCTGCCCGGAAGAGATTGCCTATCGCCACGGCTTCATCAACGCGGCACAGCTTGAGAAACTGGCGCAGCCGCTGGGCAAAAATGGCTACGGCCAATACTTATTGCGTTTGTTGGATGAGCGGGTGGTCATATGAAAGTAATTTCCACCTCCATTCCCGATGTCTTGATTATTGAACCTAAGGTTTTTGGCGACAGCCGGGGGTTTTTTTTTGAAAGCTTCAATCAGAAGAATTTCAGCCGGGAAACCGGGCTTGATGTGGAGTTTGTGCAGGACAATCATAGCCGCTCCGCCAAAGGCGTATTGCGGGGCTTGCACTATCAGATCAGGCAGCCCCAGGGCAAGTTGGTGCGAGTAGTGCGCGGGGCTGTGTTCGATGTGTCAGTGGACATCCGCAAGTCGTCTCCGACCTTTGGCCGTTGGATCGGGGTGGAACTATCTGAAGACAATTACCGTCAACTATGGGTTCCGCCGGGATTCGCCCACGGTTTTTATGTGCTGAGCGAAAGCGCCGATTTTTTATACAAGACCACGGATTACTATATTCCCGACTTTGAACGCAGCCTGTTGTGGAACGACCCCGGTATTGGCATTTCATGGCCGATCGAGGCTGGTACCCAACTCATCATTTCGGCAAAGGATACAAACGCGGCGAGACTGGCTGACGCCGAGATGTTTGAATGAAGCCTCGGTCTTTAATCCGATAGTCTGTCATGATAGAGGAAAAGAAAACGGATAGGTGTGAGCGCCGTTGACGGTAAAGGTGAGTATTCGGAAATGATAGAAGCGACAACAGGTCAGGAGTTTCCATTGCGGGAGGCGCACCGCCTCGTCCGTGATCTTATGACGCCTAACCCATGGATTTACTGGATTGATTTTCTCGTCCATATCTCCCTGGGCTGGGGCGCCTTTGTGACGATCCTGTCTATGCCGCTGTCTTTTCCCTGGCAGCTTCTGGGCGGAATCATTGCCATGCTCGCCTTTTATCGTGCGGCTAGTTTCGTTCATGAACTGGCGCATCTGAAAAAGGGCACATTCAGGTTATTCCGCCTCGTGTGGAATATCACCTGCGGCATACCGCTGCTGATCCCGTCCTTTACCTATGACGGCGTGCACAACGACCACCACAAGCGGGATATCTATGGCACAGACAAGGATGGCGAGTATGTCCCTTTCGCAACCCTGAAACCTGTGGTCATGATCGGCTATGTAATGCTGTCATTTATTTTACCGCTTTTCTTCATTATCCGTTTTCTGCTTCTTACACCGCTGTCTTATCTGATTCCGCCATTGCGCAAGCTCGTCTGGGAACGCGCTTCCTCTCTCACTATCGACATGAATTATAAACGTGCGGAAACCGCGATCCGCAATGATAAGCACTGGAAAATCCAGGAGTTCGCCGCTTTTGTTTTTATAACGGGAGTGGTTGCCGCCATCGCCTGGGATGTTTTAAGCGCTCAGTTCCTGATTCTCTGGTATGTGATAGCCATGTTCATCTTTTTTATAAATTCCTTGCGTACGCTTAGCGCACATGCTTATCGCAACCCCGGCGATCGCCCAATGGAATTTGCCGAGCAATATCTCGACTCCATAAATGTTCCGGGCAACCGGTTCATTACCGGCTTATGGGCCCCGGTGGGCTTGCGCTATCATGCGACACATCATCTTTTCATGAGCATGCCCTACCATAACCTGGGTGAGGCCCAACGTCGTTTAGTGAACGGCTTGAGCGATAACACGCTCTATCTGAAGACAGTCAGGACCAGTATGTGGGATGCACTGCGGCGGATTTGGGGTGAAGCTGTTTCGAACACACGGCAAGCTGATGTGTCCGGTACCCACACTACATTTGAAGACCCTGTAGGCAGGGAAAAAAACGCATGATACCAACATGGTTCTATTATGACAGGGGCAAACCCGGCAGCTCACAGGCTTGTGTCGGCTGAAGCAGGTTTCCCTCAGCTTTGGGGGCGGGTCGGGCGTAAGCGAAAGGTACGCACTGACAGAAAACCCGCCCCTTCGCAGCTATGTAAGATAAATATCCATCGGCCCCGGTATCCTCTGAAACCTAAAAGCGTTTTTGCACCATCCAGCTGAACTCTTCAATTGTTCCTGCCCTCAATATACCGATTTACTGTATCTGCTTCAGCAACGTCCTCGCCTCATCGATATCTGGAAAGCTCTTGCCGGTACCCAGCAGTTGCTCAAGTTCTTTGCGGGCTTTAGCCTTTTCGCCTGATTTGACCAGCCCGTAAGCCAGATGATAGCGAATTTCCGGTGCTCCGGGGGCCAGCGAGACTGCTTTCTGCAAGAGTGGCAGACCTCGTGCGGTATTGCCTTGTTCTACCAGAATCCATCCCAGGGTGTCCAATATTGCCGGGTTGTCAGCCGCCAACTGATATGCTTTTTCAGCATATTCCACAGCCTGGGGGTCTCTTTCCTGCTGCAAAGTCGTAGCGAGATTATTCAAGGCCGGTACATGCTTGGGATTTTGCTTCAGGATGGTCTGATATTGCTCAATGGCGGGCTTGACCTGCTGGTCAGCAACGTAGACTTGGGCGAGGTACATACGAACAGAGTCGTCAGTGGGATGTTCCTTCAGCCATTGAAGCAAACGGGGGGTTGCTTCCTTACCTTTTCCTGCCTGGCTGAGCGCTGCATGCAACTTCACCAATAAGGGTGGCGTCTTGCCAATAGCGAATGCTTGATCATAAGCTTTGGCGGCGAGTGCGGGATTTCTTTGCTTCATTAACAGATCACCCTCGGCTACGTAACCCGCCGGGATCTTTTCATGCTGCTTCTGGATCCGCCGCGCTATTGCCATTGCCTTCTCATAATTCTGCTGGCGTGATTCAAGCGCGACCTGGGCCAATTGCGCATTCAGATAATCCGGCTTTATAGCCAAGCGCTTTCTTCAGCGCGTCGGAGGCGGCCGGGAAATCCTGCGCTTCCATGTAAAGAGAGGCAATCTGGAATTGAACGACAGGGGAATCCGGCCGCATGCCTGCAAGTTTATTGTAACTCTCCAGGGCGGCCGATTTATCATTATTTGCATATTGAGCCTGCGCCACCAAATTCAGGACATCCACATTATCCGGATTCGCGCCCTGAAGCTTTCGGGCAAGGGTAAGAGATTTCTCCTTTTCGCCAGTACGTAGATAATGAGCCGTCAGAAGCAAGGCAGGTTGAAGCACATCTGGATTCTCCTGGGTAGCACGTTCCAGCCAGGCTGTCGCTTCCTTTTTCTGCCCCTGATTGAGGGCAAGACGAGATAGCGCGGCCATGGCTTGAATATTCTTCTTGTCTTTTTCCAGAATGGCTTCAAAGCGCCTTTTTGCGGCTTCCGGTTTCTTCTCCTGCAGATCAAGCTGCGCAAGATTTGCCGCGGCGGCAAAATAGGAGGGTTGCAGCGAAAGGGCTCTTTCGAAACTCTCGCGCGCACCAGGAATATCTTTCTTGTTCAGGTAAATGCCACCCTTCAAATTCTGTATAAGGGCGTTGTCCGGATGTTCCTTCTCAAGAGCTTTTGCTGCTGCGAGGGCTTTGTCGAACTCCTTGAGACGGAGATGAGTCATGATCAGGAGGATGCCCGCCTGAGATGATTTGGGGTCCAGCCTTGTTGCCGTTTCCAGTTCGGTCACCGCATTGGAGCTGTCTCCCAGCCCCATCCTGCTCATGCTTAAGGCAGTGTGGAATACTGCGCTTTTGGGGACAATGTTGCTTGCCTTTTCAAAATATTCCGTCGCCTTGGAAAAGTCCTTGGCCTGCATATAGGATTCACCTGCCAGAGCAAATAGCTGCGCATCTTGTTTTTCAACCTTGAGTGCGGGGTTCAGTACTGCAATGGCCCGCTGGGTTTCGCGGTTTTTCAAAAGAACAGAAGCCAGGAGCTTGCGAGCGTAGAGGTTTTCCGGGTCCTTCTCCAGGTATTGTTTCAAGTGCTGTTCTGCTTGCGGCATTGATCCGAGTGCGATCTGCACTGCGCCTGCGAGTAGCAAGCTCGGCATGTGGTCGGGGTATGAACGCAATACCTGTTGCAAGGATTCCAGCGCGACGGCAGGTTTCCCCTGATTAAAATCCAGCAAGGCTTGACTGTAGAAGACCATCAGATTACCGGGCGACAACTTGCGGGCCGCCTCGATATTCGCTTTGGCGGCCTCGAATTCTTTCTTGCCGATTTCTATGAAGGCTTTATTGATATAGGCAGAGGCGCTGTCAGGCTTTAACTTCACAACCTGATCATAAGCGGCAAGGGCAGGACCATCTTCACCCTGTGCACGCAGCAGATCACCTTTGAAAAGCCAAGCCCCGGCGTCCTGCGGATTCCGGGTTACAGCTTGCTCCGAATACTGCATTGCCGCCTCAATATCTCTCTTCAAGAGCGAATATTTAGCCAGACCGATTAACGCATCGGAAAAATCCGGTTTATCCTTGAGTGCCTGGTTGAACAGGTCTTTCGCCTCCTCAGCCTTGCCCAGCCCCAGTAATGCGCTTCCCCTCAACGTTGAAATTTCGGCCGAATTTTTATCTTCGGAAAGTTGTTTCGTTTCATCGAGAACCTGTTGCAATTGGCCCAGGCTGAGCAATGTCTGCCCCAAATCAGGCACCACCTTTGCTGGATTCATTCCCAGGCTCAGGGCCTTTCGGAGCTCTTTCTCGGCCGAGCGAGAATCACCGGTCTTGTTATAGATGATGCCCAGAAGATAGCGAGCTTCAGGATCATCGGGGTTTTTTTGCAAAGCATTTTTAAGCTGGATAATGGCAGCCTTGTGGTCCCCTTTTTCATCGTAGCGTCTGGCGTCCGAAATCAGGGTTTGTGGGTCTTCGGACTTGGCGCAGCCGGTCATGCCCACGCCGATCAGTGCTGCGGAGATAATTAGCGTCAATAGATTTTCAGTTACAGCCGCGCTTAACTTAAGCATATAAATTTCCCTTCTCTCCCATAAGACTTGCGGTTATCGCCATGCAAGGTTTTCAGAACCAGTTCAAGCAACCGAAGTTACGGTCATATTACAATGGATTGTTTCGTGCTGGAGTTTTTCAAGCCGCACAAAGCAGGCGGGCGCCAATCCTCGAACCGGAGGTTCGAGGCGCTCCTTCGCTCCATACTCTTCGGTATGATATGCTGGCATGAGCCGGATGGAAATTGCACCTTGGTACAGTTTCATTTAAAGGAATGCGGCCTGATGATACCGGATATGTTTTCGGTATAGCAGTACTTTGCGGGCCTGAATTACAAATAGAAGGGGAGATAGTTGATGAGTGTTGTAGCTGTAGTTGGATTGGGGTATGTAGGATTACCCCTGGCAGTTGAATTTGGAAAAAAAAGGCAAACCATAGGTTATGATGTTTCCAGCAGCAAGGTCGAAAGTTACAAGCGATGTATCGATCCCACCGGTGAAGTTTCCTTCGATGACTTGCAGGCGGCAAGCCATCTTCTTTTTACCAATGACCCGGCTGAGTTATCGCACGCCGACTTTGTTGTCGTCGCCGTTCCGACACCGGTAGACCTCGCTCATCAACCCGATTTTTCCGCGCTCGTCGGTGCAAGCAAAGCGGTGGGTAAAAATATCAAGCGCGGCGCGATCGTTATTTATGAGTCTACGGTTTATCCGGGGGCAACAGAGGAAGTCTGCGTTCCGGTTCTGGAGAAGCACTCCGGTATGAAATGGAAAGAAGATTTTCACGTTGGCTTTTCCCCTGAACGTATCAACCCTGGCGATAAGCAACATACACTTACCAGCATCTTGAAAGTTGTGTCGGGAGACGACGAAGATACACTGGAGAAAATTGCCATGCTTTATGAAAGCGTAATTTCGGCTGGGGTATACCGTGCGTCAAGCATCAAGGTGGCGGAGGCCGCCAAGGTGATCGAGAACACCCAGCGTGACTTGAATATCGCGTTGATGAATGAACTGGCGATCATTTTTGACAAGCTCGGGATTGACACGCTGGAAGTCCTTCAGGCCGCCGGCACGAAATGGAATTTTCTGCCCTTTCGTCCTGGCTTGGTCGGAGGGCATTGTATCGGTGTGGATCCCTATTACCTCACTCACAAGGCGGAGATGATCGGCTATATACCGCAGGTTATTCTCGCGGGGCGCAGAATCAATGACAGCATGGCGAAGTTCGTTGCCGAACAGACGATAAAACACATCATCAAGGCAGACATCAACGTGCGGGGCGCGCGGGTGAACGTTTTAGGCTTATCCTTCAAGGAAAACTGCCCTGATCTGAGAAACTCCAAGGTTGCCGATCTGATCAATGAACTCAAATCCTACGGGATAAAGATCCATGTCCATGACCCCGTGGCGAACCCGGAAGAAGCTCGCCACGAATATGGTCTGGAGCTGGAATCATGGGATAATCTTCCGCGCGCTGATGCGCTAATTGTTGCAGTCTCACACAGGCAATTTATCAACACACCCTTGGCCGATTTTCACTCCAAAATTACCGATAAAGGATGCTTTATCGATGTCAAATCCCAATTTGATCCCCTCGCGCTACGCACGGCCGGCTTTAATGTCTGGAGACTTTGAGAAAAGGCTGGTTTGCTAATGACGAGATATCAACAAGTGCTTCAGCATATGGAAAATCACCAGTCACATTGGCTGGTGACCGGCGTTGCCGGCTTCATCGGGTCTAATTTGCTGGAAGCCTTGCTCAAGCGGAACCAGAAGGTGACCGGCCTGGATAACTTCTCGACCGGCTACCGCCACAATCTGGAGCAGGTAAGAGAATTGATCGGGGAAAACGCCTGGCTCAATTTTACTTTTATCGAAGGGGATATTCGCCAGCTGGAGGCATGCAGGAACGCATGCAGGGGTGTGGATTATGTATTGCATGAGGCAGCGCTCGGATCTGTACCGCGCTCTCTTCAGGATCCCATCCATACAAACGAGAGTAACATTTCCGGTTTCCTGAATATGTTGGTAGCCTCCCGTGATGCAAATGTGAAGCGCTTCATTTACGCGGCTTCCAGCTCCACTTATGGGGATCACACCGCGTTGCCTAAAGTCGAATCGGTTATTGGCCGGCCGCTCTCGCCATATGCTGTTACCAAGTATGTTAACGAGCTCTATGCCGACGTATTCGCCCGCTGCTACGGAATGGACTCCATCGGTCTGCGCTATTTTAACGTCTTTGGCCCCAGGCAGGACCCGAACGGAGCGTATGCGGCCGTGATTCCGCAATGGGTTGCCGCACTCATCCGGAATCAAACGTTGTACATCAACGGAGATGGCGAAACCAGCCGGGATTTCTGTTTTATCGAGAACGTCATTCAGGTCAACTTTCTTGCAGCGCTGACTGAAATGCCCCAGGCGGTCAATCAGATTTATAATGTGGCGGTGGGTGAACGCACCAGCTTGAATCGTCTCTACGAGATGATGCGCGCGCTACTGTCAGAGAAGTTTCCCGGCCTGCGGGCTCATAAACCCGCATATGCCGATTTTCGCAAGGGAGATGTGCTGCATTCTCAGGCGGATATTTCCAAAGCTAGCGAAATGTTGGGTTACGAGCCGACCCATCGGATTGATGAAGGGCTAAAGCAGGCCATGGGGTGGTATATCAGCCCATCTTGCATCTGAGAAAGAGGAAATCGATGCATCGGCCTAGATAATGCTTCCAACCGTAGGCCAAGATTTTTCCCTGAGCTGATCGGCACTTTTTTCCAGCTAATCATTCCATTTTCCCGCTTCCATCAACTGATTCTTCAGGCCAGGCAGCGGAAAGCCCAGTTCATACGCTTTCTTTGCATAGGTATTTGCCTGTTCGTAATCTTTTTTCTTCATATAGAGCAAGCCGAGATTGTAGTTGATGGTGGGGTTTTCGGGATCAAGGTCAACAGCAATCTGAAATTGTTCGGTAGCTTTATCAATTTGCCCGGCTTTTAACAAATAATTTCCGTATACCATTCGGACCATTGCATCGTTTGGCTTGAACCGGATGGCGCGATCAAAAAAACATCCCACAGAATATTTTGAGCCAGCAGGTTTTAACGTCTTGTCTCTCAGGGAAAGTTTGCCGTATGCCGCGAGCGCGCGATGATGATTTGGGAAGATCATAAGCGTGTAGCTCAACTCTCCCCCAAGCGTTCCAGTATTTCCGTGGCGCAGGCTTTCTACGTTAGGGGTAAAATGGTGTTTCTCGACAGTTGCCAAAAAGATTTTTTGCTCACCACTCGTATAGTCGCGTACGTTTTCCAGTTCCCCACAATAAGGCGCTGCTTCGAGGTTTGTGGAATTTATCGAGACTAGTAATATGGCAATGATGGATATGACTTTCACTAGCGTTCCTTGGAATTAAGCAGTACTCGATTCTTCAATTTATCCGGTTCATACGCTTCAAGAAAACGGCACTGGCATTATTCTTGAGACATAAGGAAGCTATTGTCAAGTTCGATCATGCGATACGGCGGTATCAGGTTCTATCAGGTCAAGGTCATGATTACCGGCACGTGGCTTACCATGAGCAGATCCAGTCTTTGGTCCAAACGCCTACCTGATCACGCCACTCCCGCCGGGAAAAGGTATGGTTGGCCTCCGGCAAATCAAGCGCGACACCCGTGATGAGGCCAGCAGCTTTTGCCATTGGCGTGAACTTTTAACCAGATCAGAGAATTCCTGGGCTGTGAGATCATTGCCGCTGATGATCAGAAGCACCTTCCCTGTAAAACGGCTGAGCCCGTGAAACATCCGTTCGGGTAATGGAGCGAGACTGGAAGATTTGTCACAAGCGTTCCTCTCCAGCGGAAACACCTTTTTTCTCTCCCGTGCCGCGGCTGCGCCGAGAGTTCTCGAAAGCGACTCGCAGCTGTAGCATAGTCAAAATTTCCTTGCCATATCTTGCGCCAGAATTCCGGCTCGAAAAGACGCGCTGCATAATAATGCTTCAGATAGGCTTTGGCGGACCCTTCATCCGTTCTTACCCAAGGATTCAGCAGTACCAGTCCAGTCACGCGCCGGTCCTGTATGCATAGAACAGCGCAGCCGATGCGGCGTCGCATAGTCCCCAGAATCACCAATTCCTTGAGCAGCGGCACTTCTGTGAAAAATTCATCTATCGCACAACGCAGATCATCCTCCACATCTTCAAACGTTCTTGCATCTCCCTCGCTATCCCCCATCCCACGGAAATCAAAGCGCAGGACCGGAACTCCATTCGCGGCCAGATGGCGAGCAAGCAGTGTAAATTGGCGATGGCTTCCCACCCGATATTGAGGCCCGCCCACTACAATTAATACACCTCGGGAAGCAGCTTGCTCAGGTAAACTCAAAACCCCGTACAGCCAGGCTTCCTCGCAGCGAAAGACAAGGGCGTGCTCGCTCGAAATTCATCATGCGGCCATAGTAAAGGCAGTCTGCTGTAGCCGACACCAGTTCAGGGCATTCCGAAATTTCCTGGGTCGCCCAAAACGGTGAGCACGCTACAAGATGCACATGCGGATCAACTCCACTTCGTTTCCATTCCCCGATAACCTTCGCCCCTGCGGGTGGCATGGAGCGGCCCGGCTCAGCCACGATCTCGAACCAGTGAATGGTGCTTTTCCTCACGACCAGTTCAGCCGCTTTCAAACTATCAATAGCAGTAGCAAGATCGGGTGCAAGCTCGTACCCTGCTACTTCAAGCGTTTCTCCATTTGCCAGGCATGTGCGCATCGTACTCGTCCCCGTCTTTTTTTCAGCACCAAGCATCAGCAAGCATTTCGTTAGCCATCCGCAGTCGCAAAAACTGATTCAGGAATGATTCTCCGTTAATCACCGGTTGCCATAGAATTATCCGGTCAATCGTCTCCGCCTGACTCCTGGCGAAGTCCAATGCCAGCAGCGCACCCAGGCGCAGACCCCATAGGCTGACCGGGGCGGAGATACGATTCTCAAGCCAATTCCGCGCGAAAGACACATCCTGCTTCCAGATATCCCAACGCGCATCAGAAAATTCGCCGCTGCTATCTCCGCAACCGAAGAGATCTATCTGCAGCACGCCAAATCCCATCGCGGCAAAGGTCCTGGCCTGCATCGCGGCCATACGGCGGGATTTGTTCATCTCCTCGCCGAAGGGATGGATATATATAATAGCCCCAAGACATTCCTTGCCGGGATGCGGCTTATGGAAAAGACAGAAGCATTGCCCGGATTCCGTTTTCAAAAAAAACGGCTCTGGCAGCAAAAGTAAGGGAAATTCCTTTCATTCCGCCAATTTCTGCTCAACGAAATGCGTCAGGCTGCCGAGGGTTTCGAAGGTCCCTGCGCTAATCTCATCATCGTCCACTACTATATCAAAATGCTCTTCCAGAGCAGTGATCACGTTGACGACTGCCATGGAGTCCAATTCGGGAATGGCTCCGAGCAGGGCTGAGTCTTCCTTGAGGGAATTCCTTCGCTCACCGAGGCTCAGTGCGTCGGACAGGATGTTTTTCACTTCTTCTAGGTACTGCATGCTTACTCCATGGTTGATTTATCTCGCGTGGGGCGGGAGGTTGTCCCGATCCCGTGCGTATTGAAGCGAAACTCCGGAAAGGAATCGGGGTGGGATGACAAATGAAAATAGGGGGATATCGAGGCGAACGTCATCTGCCAATGGCCGGCGCAAAAAAAGATTGCGCTGCCCAGGGACAAGGTCCCAAAATGTGCATGGGCTTGAAGCGAGCCCGAATTGAACGCGGAAATACGGCTGCACGACCATAAGACACAATTTTCAGCCAAAATGCGATTCGCCTCATCCCACAGACGCGGAAAGGTTCGGCCCAGCCGAAATTCCGGCGCCACATACACATCGAAATCCCAAGCCGTCCGTTCCGATGGCAACGGTATGTAGCGGGCGCGCACTTCATCTTCCTGATAATGGTAATTGCCCGGAAGCAGCCACAGGAAGCCGATGAAGCGCGCGTCTTTTGAAGCGACCAGGCATTTTGCGCCTTGCTTGAACCTCGCCTGAATCGCTGCGGGCGGCCTGGGGAATTGCCGGACAATCTCGTCCTGTTCGTCAATCAGCCGAATTTCTATTTTCCTGCCCTTTCCCGGCGGAAGCAGAACTGCTTTGCCAACTGGCTGGGCGACAAAATAATACCTGTATATACGGCAGCTTCCCCTCGATACCGTTACCAGAAGTTTGTTGAGCAGGAAAAGACAGAAATTGAACCAGCCCCACTGCTGTAACATCTGATAAAGCGCATGTGCGTGTCCTGCTATTTTCATCACGTCAAAAACTAATTAATCCCGGACTGCGGAAATACGAAAAATCCAGTAACGTAATAAGCTGGCTTACACGATTGTTCGCCTGAATGTTTCTCGCGTGGAATCTGAAATCAAACGATACTTCGAGCCTGCTTTTCGGGCAAGCCTGGCAAATTTAGAAGCTGTAGCAGCTAAACCGGGAATGACCGGGAATAAGACATTTCTTTTCCCCGAAACTTGCGCTGATTTCGCCGTCAGGGTTCCTCTGTTCCGTCCCCCTTGCCCTGTTATCTCGTTATTGTCCCGCTCTTGATAAAAATCCGTGAATAATACTATAAGTTGATCGGCATCATTTGGCAAAGTTAAAATCGCTTTACTTTTCAATATAATTTCTTGTACTCTTCAAAAAAGATTTCGTCATTCAATCTCATTCAATCTTTACTCGGGAACAATAACATGGACAAAGAGAGCGCTTTAAAAAGACTGAAGAAGAACATGCTGGCGAGAAACGGTTTTCGGGCCGCGAATCTTGCGTTTCCTGCTCTATTGGTAACGAGTTTTTTCCCGCTCTTCATGGTGCAGGCACATGCGCAAGCCCCATCGGACCGCCTGGCATCGCTGCTGTCCGCGACACCCCCGGGCGGCTGGGTAAAGGCAAGCACCAATTTTTATTCTGATGCGTGGCCAACCGGCGCTGATGCAACAAACAGCTGGCCCGGTGCTGTTGTTCGTGCCTGGAGTTCGTTTGCATGGGATTCAGGTCGCGGGAACATGATGCTCTGGGGTGGCGGCCACGCAAATTATGTGGGTAACGAGATGTATGTGTGGAATGGGGCTTACCGGGGAATGGGGGCGCGGTTCTCTAGCAAGCAGGATAGACGCAAAAGGTTTTATTGTCGATAGCGCAGCGCCACAATCCGCACATACCTACGACAATAATCTCTATCTTCCTGTGAACGACATGTTTCTTACATTCGGTGGGGCGGCTGCACCAAGTGGTGGTGCATTCCAGAAAACGGATGGAACAAACGTGATCAACGCTGGGCCTTTCCTGTGGGATCCGACCAAGGCCGACCCGAATAAGGTGGGGGGTACCACTGGTTCAGGCTGGAACACTACCAATGTTGCCCAAGGCGGCAATATGTGGATTGACCTGGAAGTACCAACCGCAACTCACGTTTACGGAACAACAGCCAACACAATCGAGAACGGCAAAGACGTGGTTTACGTTACTGCCGATCACGCCGCATCAGGGTTTCCGCCACTCTACCGCTACACCTTAGGAGACATGAGGAACGGCGGGCAGGATACATGGGAAATAATCGGCCTTACCTGGAATACGGTTGGATACCAAGGCTCAGCAACTATTGACACAACACACAATCTTTACATCGGAACCAGCCAGCCCCAGACCCTACTATACATCCGATTTGGCGATATGGGATCTGGACAGCGCCAACGTTGCCCACCCCAATCAAAACCCCGACATCGGGGTAAATCTGGTGAACGCCGATGGCAGCGACTTCGTAATGACCGGGTTTTTCGGCATTGATTATGATTCATCCCATAACACGATCGTGCTATGGGATGGAAACGATGGTGGTGGAACAGTGTGGACGGCCGGCGTCATCACGGATGAAAATGGCGATGTCGCCCCCGAACACCACCTGGACTGTTTATGAAATGCCCAGTACTACATTGGACCATCCTCATGGCGACTTTAACACAGCCGTTCTGGGCAAGTGGAAGTACGATGCAGCGCTCGGCGCGTTCATTGCGCTGGACGAGGTTGTAAGCGCGGGCGGCGATGCGTGGGACGCGTCAGTATGGTTGTACAAACCGATGGCAGTCGTTCCGGAACCGGAAAAATAGCTCTCTTTCTCTCAGGGCTTGGTTTAATTGGATGGTTTGCTCGTCGGCGCCAGTCGTTGATACCGCTGTCCTCCCAAAGTTGACCACCCTGCATTCATGATTGTCTGACGTTACCGTGCGTAATGTCACGGCCGATTTCCTGCGCCTGATTTGCCAAATTGACGGTTACCGCATTACTGATAGTCTTTCTCCCCCTCCGGATTACCGGGTTGTTCCCCGAAATCTGCGTTTTCGGGGATGCGTACTCAAACTCTTCTCTGACCTATACCATCCCCGACGCCATGCACTATCTTTGTGGCGGATTTCTGGGAATATAGTGAGATAATATAGCGTATCGTCCACCTCCGGGCCGCGGTCCACATCAGGGTTGTCCGCATTACGGTTCTCAAGTCGAATGTCGAAGTACGAGGAGTTATAATTCTCTTTTGATCTCCTGGGTTCACAGCATTGCTATATTGTAAATCTATAGCTGTTTATGAGACGGGGAAAGCGTACGGAGCGCATAGCCAATGTCTGCAGAATTTTGCAAATGTTTGTACAGATACCGTGATTTTTTCATCTTGGCAATTCTATTACGTTTTATTCAGTTGAGATGCGAAATTGGGTGTGAAAAAACGTTCTATCGTTAACGCTTCAATTTGAATCCCACAAACCAAAATAAAAAGTTCGCACTATGACGCTGAGCTCGTTGCGGTTTCGAAGGTCGTGTTGATTTTACCGACCTATAACGAGCGCGATAACATCGGCAACATGATTGATGCACTGCAGATACAAGCTCGAGAAAGTCCGCATGATATCAACATTCTTGTAGTGGATGACAGTTCACCCGACGGCACTGCGGATATAGTGCGAGTGAAGCAAGCTGAATATCCAAACGTCCATCTGCTGATGGGGCAGAAGGCCGGACTTGGAGCTGCGTATATCCGGGGAATGATTTACGCGATGGATAAGCTCCATGCCGATGTCGTGTTCGAGATGGATGCCGATTTTTCGCACAAGCCGGAAGATGTGCCTCGGCTAATGGCCGCCCTCGATCAAGGAGCTGATTTCGTAATCGGCAGCCGCTATGTGAAGGGCGGTTCGATTCCCAAAGAATGGGGGTTGCTGCGTCGTATGAACTCCCTGGGGGGTAATATCGTTGGGCGTTACGTAGCTGGACTGTATAAAATTCGCGATTGTACGGCGGGATTCAGGGCGATCAAAACGTCGCTACTCAGAAAAATCGCGTTCGATGAGCTGCGGGTCCAGGGCTATGCGTTCCAGGTGGCGCTGCTTCATGAGGCTGTGTCTCTGGGCGCGGTAGTAAAGGAAGTACCGGTGGATTTCGTTGATCGTACCGAAGGGGAGTCCAAGCTGGGAATCTCCGATATTGTCGAGTTTATCCTGAATGCCTGGTGGATCCGATTACACAGCTCAAAGACGTTTATCAAATTTGCCATAGTCGGCTTGTCCGGCGTAATTGTGAATCTGGGCGTGTTTACGCTGCTCCTTGAGGCAGACGTAAACAAATATCTTGCTTCGCCTATCTCAATCGAGGCATCGATCATCACCAATTTCCTGCTCAACAATTACTGGACCTTCCGCTGGCGGAAGTCGCAAGACCACGTGCGGATAAAAGGTCTGAAGTTCAACGCGGTATCTCTGATATCCCTCGGGGTGAGTTATTCCACTTTCGTGGTGCTATCCGTCCTGTTCCCGGCAACCTCTCCGGCGATACATCAGCTTGCCGGTATTGCGCCTGCGATGTTCATAAATTATTTCTTGAATTCTTACTGGACATTCAAGCATGCCCCCGACGTCAAGAATTGAGACTGACGGCAATGCGGGCAACATGCAACGGCGCCGCACATCTGCCGCTTTCTTGTTTCAGTTACTGGATTCGCATAGGTTCATACCGGCCTGTTTCGTACTTTTCGTGGTATTGCGGGCAGCGCTGATTTTCTTTGTGCCTGTTGAAATAAGCTCGGATGCGAGTTGGTATCTCAATAGAGCAATAAGTATCGCGAATGGCGAGGGTTACTCTGAAGTTGGATACCCAACGGCATATTGGCCCGTCGGCTACCCGGGCTTTCTTGGCGCCCTTTTCTATCTCTTCGGTCAAGATCAGCTGGTCGGGCAGATAGCCAATCTGCTGATGGCGGCGGGTAGTTTTTTTTTGCAACTGGAGCTGACACGACGAATTTTTCGTAGCGAATCTACAGCACGGCTCAGTATCCTCCTGCTAACAATATATCCCAATCATATCGACCTATACGTCTTTCCTGTTAACCGAAATCTACTTTACCTTTTTACTGCTTCTCGGCGTATGCCTGTATATTACCCGGCGAGGTTGGACCTGGGTAGTGGCGTCCGGCTTCGTCTTTGGATTGGCAACATTGACTAAACCGCAAGTTTTATTCTTGCCCGGTCTCCTGGTGCTTTTTGGTATATTTGGATGTGAAGAAAAGGGTGGCCTCCGGGAGCGTCTCGTCAAAGGAGTTGCAATTTACTTGGTAATGGCCGCCATACTTGTTCCTGGGCAGACGGAATACAGTTTTCGGGGAGCTCATTCTTATCTCTACGAATGGAGGCGCTAGCTCCTGACCAGAAATAATCCGAGTGCAGATGGGAGCTACGGGGAAAATGATCCATTGGTAGCGCAGCGCGATTTCTCAGTTCGGGACCAAGTGGAATCCGACCGACGTGCGAGGGAATTGGCGCTTCAATGGTTCAGGGACAACCCCGGGAGGTTTGCCGCACTTGTCCCGCTGAAGATTTGGCACCTATGGGCAAAAAATGGTGAAGCGGAATGGGCATATCAGGCAGGTTATCCGCAATACGAACAGTATAGGTACGTTTTTCGCGCTGTAAGATGGGTAAACCAGATTTTTTATAGCCTGCTGCTCGTCGGCTCGTTGCTCGCCAGTGTCCTGCTGGTAAATAATCGCCGTAGCGTGATTTGGCCATGGGTACTTATCGGATACTGCCTGATGATTTATCTGACCATGATATCAATTGTCTTTTCGGGGCAGTCAAGATTTCATTTTCCTGCTATGCCCTGGATTATTATGTATGCAGCCTGGGCAGCGGACATGTTTTCGAGGCGGCCGCAGCCAGAGCGATATGATGCGAAAATTACCGGAGAATGTGACTGGCAGCGGGAACAGCGACGCACCGGTTGGCCCCAGCTCAAACGCCGACTTTATTTCGAAGCTTATCCTGGGACCTCCGGCGCATCTGCAACCATGATTCAGCCAGCGGGTAAATCCAATTATTTCGGCTCATGGTCCTGATTAAATTTGCCTCGATGTCCAATGCGTGTTTTACTCTGGCAGCATTGCGCCGAACACGCGTAATTCGTAGAATTTGCCATAAGATGGCGATAAGATAATGAAGGAATCCGAGGCTGCCGATACGCCGCCCGAGATCAGCATCGTCTCTACGATGTACCGGTCACGCCCGTTTCTTGAGAATTTCTTGCCGAATGCCTCCAGGCTCTGTCAGAAATAAAATGCGATCATTTTGAGATATTGCTGGTAAATGATGGTTCACCGGACGATTCCCTGGCTTATGCGCTGGATCGCCGGGTAGACATTTCCCAATTGGTAGTGGTCGATCTTTCGCGCAACTTCGGCCATCATCATGCTATTCAGGCAGGATTGCAGAATGCTCGCGGGAATCTCATTTTCCTCATCGATTGCGATCTGGAGGTGTCACCTCTTGTGCTGGCCGATTTTCATCGCAAGCTTCACGAATCGGATTGCGACGTGGTTTTTGGTTATCAGGAAGCGCGCAAGGGCGGGAGATTCGAGCAAATCAGTGGGGGTTTGTTCTGGAAGGGGATCAACTTTCTCAGCGACGTCAAGATTCCGGAAAACATCGTCACTGAACGGATCATGACGCGCCGCTATGTCGAGGCGCTGCTGCAAATGGGCGACCGTAATCTTTTCCTTGGCGGAATGATGAGCTGGACCGGGTTCCAGCAGATCGGCCTGCCCGTGGTAAAGAGACAACGCAGCGGCAAAGTACTTATACGCTCATGCGGCGCATCGGCCTGATGGTCAACGCAGTCAGTTCGTTTTCCGCTCAACCCTTGATCTGGCTGTTCAACATAGGGAGTAACCATTACCCTGCTAAGTTTCTCCTTTGCGTTTTATCTGATTTTTCGGAAGTTGTTTTTTGACGATGCCCTGTTGGGCTTCACTTCGGTAATGACTGTCATGACGCTAAGTCTGGG
>CAWHQD010000011.1:0-17197 GCA_963831395.1 uncultured beta proteobacterium | reverse complement strand
TTTGATAAGAATACTGACGCGTCCCACGCTCTTCGTCGCACCACTCATGGATCAAGTAACCTCAGCAGGCTGTTCGCATAGGGCTTGATCAAATTCAACTTACTCATCCCCAATGCAACCTGTGCCCGGAAATATTACCAGAAGTGACACTGCAAAGTTAGTGCGTTCAGCACGATTTATTTCAAACGGATTGCGACCGTCCTCGAGGTAGCGAGAGAAAATCGTGACAGTTCCATTTTTTTAATTATAGAAAGAGTTGCCAAGGCGATCGGACTAGTGCTATAGTGCCGTCCGCAATTTATATCTGCAAAAGGGCATACCCTGTGAAAGCGGGGGACGCAAAGTCATCGGTCTACCGGGCATTAGCCCCACGACGGCAGGACTGCCAGATACGCCACTCATCCCAGCTGAGTTGGGAAAATGAGTCTCGAGCCAAAATTGATCAGTACGGACCGCGTTCCCGCCGGTCCTGTTGGATAGTGCTGTGCAGGTTCGATAGGCGTCAGTCCTGCTCTCGTGGTAGAAAAGGGACTGAACGTGGAAATCAGCAGTCATCTATCAAATCAGCCGATCTTTCGGCCTTCCCGGATCTATTTGTTTCTTGCCGCATGTCTCCGGACTGTCCGTTGCGTCACGGCGGCATGAATCCAAGGCGGTCCGGCAACACTTGACAGGTGCCCGGGAGCCCTCCCCATTCCATGGCTCTAAGCCTGGAACTCAGAATAAACGGATCACTCTTCATTCCCCGTCTGATTGTAAGTCCATGGAAACCGTCGGGCAGCTAGCTGGTGCATCTAAAAATTGTTCCCCGCCTATCCAAACGGATAACGTGCATCCATTGTCGTCGTCATGACCATAAAAAAAGTTATTGAATCTTTTGCCTAGCTTGTTATTTAGCCACTCATCAATCGAAAAAGCAAATTCAATGATCACTATTAAAAGATTTTTCCTTCTTGCCACGCTATTCATCATACAGCTACCTACTTACGCAGCGACCTACGACATCGACGCGTTTACGGGAAATGACGACTGGAAGCGGGAAACTCAACACGCCGTCCGGTTTGGCCGATGTCCCGATGGCAAAACTGGAAAAAAATCAGCAGCGTTGGTTTCAGCCCGGAGACGGTCATCTCACTCAAATGCGGCCAGACGTGGTTCGAAACGTCAGAACTGACTCGTAACGGGCACCCGATCAGTTTTTAATTATCGGCAGCTTTCCTAGAGCACGTAACAAACCGGCGATAGAAGGCAGCATCAGCATACCTGCACAGGGCTGGTCAAATGCCGGCGGGAGCATTTACCGAGCGCGGTTGCCCATCGACCTGCTCGCCGCCTATCCCCCTTCATACCGGCACGGCTGGCTGGAGAAGTTTGGTCGCAGAATAACGACGCCGCACTTTCCGACACAGTGATGACTGTAGCCCTAACACAGCGGCTCGTCCTCACTGGTTGAGCCCTTAGCGGAAACCTACACCATTCTTTCCAGGTCCCCCCGTCTCGCTTAAGATCTTTTGTCTTACACTGTGCGCTTCCCAGTCAAGTTGGCGGCCGGGGTTAGGTATTACGCCAAAATACGCCGAAACGCGCCACCTTGGGATGTAGTCGGGCTCAGTCAACCATTGATGGGCAGCCGGTGACTGGAGGACGCACTCATTTTCGTTCAAGGTAAGCTGCACGGCGGCAGCTTGAAAACGCGCGGCTCGATGATCAGCTTCCTGGCGGCAGGATCGCCTTTGCTGCGGGTAAACCCAGTCTTGAACTCCAGAACTTTCATATGCTTGACGCATATGTCAACGGCGCAGGCCTCCCTGAGGCACATCATCCGGAATGCAAACCGGATTTAGAACAACTGGATTCTAGCTATTTCAAAGTGGCGAGTAACTCTCTGCTAACGTGGGACCAGGTAGGTAACAACTGATCTCACCACGGTGATGATCTCAGCTTTCCCTTCAGGCGGGGCAATAACCGCTTCGCAAACTGTGCATCTACGTTCGGCCCCGTGGAAACTGGACGAGCGAAAAATAATTGCTGTTAATGGCCAAATCATATTTTTCGACAAACCTAGCTCGTACCCACTTTGGGCGGGCTATGGCTACTATCTTACCGGTAGTCTGTGGATGCTTATGAACCAGGAGAATGGCATTATAATTCTGGCAGCCGGATTTCATATCTGGATGCCTGACGGCCAGACTCCGGGAAACCGCGTCTCACTGGCCGCTTTGGCTGCGGGCATCGACCTGAATAATCGATCCCACGTGATCCTTGATAATCTGGCCATTCGGAGGACTGGCACGGCTATTCGATGCGAGCAGCGCCGGAATAAAGGTACTCAACTCATCATTATCGGATACTGTCCACGAGGGAATCGATATTCCGTGCCAGCAATGGAGTAATCGACAGAAACCGTATTGAAAGAACCGGACGTGACGCTATATCAGGCAGCACGACACATACAACCGGAATGGCTATCACAAACAACATCATCTCGCACAGCGGGTAGAATCTTGCCCACGGGCAAAAAAGCCTTCCCGTTCCTGCCGTTGCCACCATTACGACTGGCATTCAAACATCGTTAGGGAATTCCGTAACACAGAGCGCCTATCACGGAATGTATGTTAGCCCGGGAAGCCACGTCGGCAACAATTCGGTCCAGGAGAGCTGCAGGCTTCTGGACGATTGTGGTGGGATCTACACCGGCGGCGCGAATACAGCACGATCTCCGAAACATGATCCTGAACCTTGCAGGCAACGCTGACGGAATACCGCGCGAGGCTGCTCACACGGCCGGCATCTATCTCGATGAACTTTCCTCAGGAATCACAGTATCTGGCAACACCGTTGCTTTCACCACCTACGGCATCCAACTACACAATGCGGCCCGCAACCAGGTTGACGCTCACAACTCTATGGGAATCGTAACTATCAACTCTGGTTGCAGGAGGGAAACCCGGCGGACGACCCCGCAGGCGAGATGTCAGGCAATACCATCACTAACAATCCCATTTTCCACTTAACGACGCATTAGGGTAGCCCAAGATACCGTCTTTTCCGCACAACTCGTTTGCCAGTTACGACTTTAACCATCACTGGCGCTCGTCTCAAAGCAGGTCGCTCGCGAGCGCTGGACGGGAGGCGAGGTAGGGCACGACTTCTCGAATGGCAATCGGCGAAAACCGCCGGGTGCCACGTAATCTCGACGCGAACGGGAAGCAGATCGCCCAGACCGGTTACACTAACTTTCAGGTTTTGGGGAGAAGTGCTCATCGCTCCAATCAACCCATCCTCAAAGATGTCTGTTTGGCGAGCATGGAGCAGCGCCAGCCCCAAGGCAACAGTCTCGGTCGGTGCATGCGGGGCCTTGCCTTGCATCAGACCGATTGCTGGAGGCTAGCCTCGAGCCCACTCTCGACGCCCAAGCTTTTCAGTTGAGGAAAACCGTTGGTATCGCCTCACATTCGATATGAAAACCAAGTTTGACAAGCGAAAAAGTTGTTCTTGCCCCTAGAAGAGGTGGAGGCGGAAACAACGGCGCACGCTCCCTTCACACCTACGACAAGCACGGTCTATGGCAATGTCAACTGGAAGCGGCACGTCTTGCTTATCGAAGCGAACTCTGACCATTTTGGGCTAATGACCCCATCACTGGTGACGCAGGCGCCCGCATCGACTTCGATAATGTGTTGCCCGGCCAGGAAATAATACTTGCCAATGTCGATCTGGTACCGTTGCTGCCTGTTGGCGGTTCTCTGCGTACCGCGCTAATCGGCAGGAACTCTTACTGGAATAGAGTCGGACGCCCCCTGTCCCGACGAGAATACCTCCCCAAACGCCTGTAGCGAAGTATGTCACATTCTCCAGTGGCATACCGGTCACCTGGCCGTATTCGCTGGCCCCCGTACTCCTCGGAAATCGTCTACGCTCAGGAAGCCAGTCTGATTGACTCTGACGGCGACGGCATTGCCGATATCCAGGACCAATGCCCGGAGACGCCGCTATCTTCTGCCGCCAATAGCCTCGGCTGCCCATTTCCACTAGGTTCCTGATGTCCAAAGCTGCGTAGGGCTGTTCATGCGTTAATTATATGGATCAAAGCGTAGCAGCGCGAATGGGACGTAAATCTTCTGAGTTTCAAAAAACGGCGAGGGCAAGGGTGACGTTAAGCGCTGCCTTCTCTATCCGAAAACAGCTGCTCAGTCTGCCTCAGCTTAACGCGTCACAATCACGGAACCTTAAGTAAAAGGCTGCGCGTATCAGTCTCATCCATGACCTGAACGCCATTTACCGTGGAACAAAGGTCTTGCCCATACTCATATTAATGCTGCGGTGGACAATCCGAATATGCAAGCGGATTCCGGACCGCCCTCCAAAATATACTGGTTTGCTAACCTCCAACAAAGGTTTAATCTCAGCACACGAATTGTAATTTAGCGGATACTACCGGGGTTAACAGTATCCTGAGCCCACGACGTTTAAAAGAAGAGGCGGCGGGTTGTTGCCACACTGCACCATGGCCCGTCGCGAGCGAGGATATCCGTTCGTCTTCATGTTTGGGAAGAGTTTGAGGCAGGTTTACGCAGTACCTGCTGCGACTGCGTTATACGCTACGGGAGAAATCGAATGGGTGGGATTCTTCATGCCTGCGTTGGACTATGCGTCTGTCCAAATTTTGGCACGCTCGCCGGTATTTTTTCTACACCCCGGGGCGCATCGCCAGCCATAGGCGTTGTCCTACCGACGAAGCTGGCTGCTGTTGAAAAAACCGCCGTTGAAATCTGCTGATGAGATCTGCTGATGAGATCTGCTGATGAGATCTGCTGTTCCACACCATAAGGGGCCGTTATGTCATGTCTTTCTTTTATTCTATTTGCCGTCCCGCACTGCCGGAAACCTTGAGCCTCAAGTCATACTGCCATGCCAGGGGTTATTCGACTCTGCCTGGCCACAAGGCCGGACGTTTCAATTGCCGAGAACTGTTTATGAGTACTTCGCCATATTCCCCTAGTGCGATCAAGCGCGGTGCGGCGCACTTTCTCATCGGCAAAGCTGTCTCGGCCCTGCTTACCTTGATCATTTTGTTTTGGCTGGTACGCTTGTTGGCGGTGGAAGAGTATGGGGCCTATGTCATGTTGGTGGCTGGGATGGAGCTCACGCTGGCTGTGACGTCACTGGGTCTTATATGGGTAGCTGCTCGCTATTTGCCTGAGTTCCGCCTTAATGCCAGCGGAAAAGTGCTTGCGTATTTCACGTGGCAGATTACTGCCCGGACTAGTTTATTTCTCGTCGCGGGTTCGCTATTGCTCTTTGTCGCGATGCCTTGGCTCCTGATACCTCTAAAGCTGGCCCATCAAATGGATGCGGCGCGGCTTTATCTGCTTATAGTGCTCGCGGAAGGCTTGGGACGGCATATTCGGGAAAGTACGTTGGAACCGCTGCTGCAGCAGGGCAAAGCGCAAATAAGTCTCGTCATGCGCAATATGTCCTTTTTGTTGTTTTTGGGGATTGTCGCGGTTCAGGGACCAGTTCATCTGGATGATGTGGTAATGGCCGAGCTGGCGGCATCATTGCTGGGCACAGGGCTGGCGTTGTATAGCCTAGTGGGGCATCTGCACACACACCGCAACTTGCTGCAGCAGGATGGATGGCGACCGCCGGGCTGGCCCGAGATGTGGCGTATGGCACGTCACATGTATTTCAGCCGTCTTATTACGCTGGCCTATAGTCCGCAGATCTTCATCTTGCTGGTCCAACGTTACCTCGGCCTGGAATTTACTGCTCTGTTCGGATTTTTGCGCAGCCTCTATGGGCAGATTTTCCGCTATTTACCGGCAACCCTATTGTTTAACCTGATCAGGCCCAAGCTGATGGCCTCATATGTAGGACCGGGCGGTATGTCGGACCTGAGGCGCGATGCAAATCTGGCGGGAAAGTTGAGCTTGTTCGTTCTCACGCCCATACTGGTATTCGCCTGGCTTGCCGGGAGTGAACTGTTAACCCTGCTTAGTAGTGGCAAGTTTACGCAGTCAGGTTACTACTTGCGGGCCTACTGATGTCGCTCGTTCCCCTCAGCCAGCGTCAGATATTGGAAACCGTGGCTGTAGCCAGTGGTAAAAGCCGTCTATGTCTGTTAGGGGCTTCTCTTGGCGTGCTGGTCCTGCCCTTGACTTACTCACTGCTGGAATCCGGTCTGGGTTTGTGGAGCCCCATCATCGCAATTATCCTGAGTGAAGTGATATTTAACGCAACAGTGGTTATCGCCATGGCACAAACTACCACTTACCGGCCTGATGCTCTTGGATTCATCAAGCTGACGGCGGCAGCGTTAGCGGGATTCATGCTGGCGCAACAAGTTACACCGCCGACTCACGGTTGGTCAGGCCTGATCATCACTGCCGTCGTTGCCTGCGGATTTGTTATGTTAGCAGCTTACCTCGTCAAGCCTTTCGGAATTGACGAACGAGCAAGGTTGAACCGCTTGCTGGGCCGCCGGGTATTCATTTGGTAATATGTATGCGAATGAAAATCCTGCAGGCGATGTATCTGGCAAATTTCGACAATTCTATAGGATGGGGTATGAAAAAACTCAAGCATTGGGTGAAAGGCGCACTTTACCGACTCCCTGATGAAGGACGCGTGATAAAGGCGGCAGTTCGGAAGCTGCAGATGAAAAAGGAAATTGCGGTGGCTAATCTCGCAGGCCGCCTGGAGGGAGCGATCCTGCCCAATCCCTATACGGTATATTGGATCGATCCCGCACGCATCCAATTCCACACTAACCACAGGCTGGATTCCCCGGATTGGGAAGATTGGGTATTTGATCAAAGTAAGTTTGTCCCACAGGTTCAGGATGGTGATTGGGATACTCCCGTTCATCGCGTGGCGGATATGCGGGTGTCACGAGCAATCAATGATCGCATTCACCATGGGGCCGCGTGGGAATCCACCGAATATTACAAGAATGCTGTCAATCAGATTGAAGGAGGCCGAGAGTTATGGGGCTGTTCGGACCGGGCAAGTTTTGATAAACGGTGCATTGAGATTGATCGCTTGATCGAGTCCATCAGTCATAAAGGCTATACTGAAAAATCAGTCGAACAATCTATGCCCGCAGGCGCAACGGATAAGGAAATACTTATCAATATTAGCCGGGATGGCTTCTGCCTGTTTCAGGATGGACGGCACCGCTTGGCTATCGCAAACGCGCTTGGACTCAAGCAGGTCCCCGTACAAGTCCTTGTCAGGCATTCAGGATGGCAATCGTTTCGTGAGTTGATGCACCACATGGCGCGTGGCGAAGGCGGCGCGAGCAAGCGGGGTGTGCTTTATCAAAAACCCATGCACTTCGACCTGGGGGATATTCCGGCCGAACACGCGTGTGAGGACCGGTGGGAAACAATCAGAGGGCACGTTGAGCCCCTCAAACGGTATAGCGCTTGATATCGGCTGCAATCTTGGGTTTTTTTGTCATCGATTGGAAGAAAGCGGCTACTCCTGTGTGGGCGTCGAGTATTTGCCCACAGTTGCTCTTGCCGCACAAAAGATAGCTTATGCCGAGAATCGCAGGTTTCGGGTAGTGACAGGTGACATCCTTGCTTCAGAAACACTGCGAGAAATCGGAACGTCAGATTTTAATATCGTGATTGCCCTCAATATTTTTCACCATTTCATCAAAACCGAGGATGGGTATGAGCGGCTCCGTCAATTTATGAGCCATATTCGCATCGGTACAATGTTTTTTGAACCACATCACCCGGACGAGCCCGCAAATGCAAGGGGTGTTCAGCAACCCATCGCAGAATGAATTTGTGCAATTATTGAAAGATTGGGGTAGGTTTGAAAGGGCTATGCCTATTTACACCGCAACCGATGGCCGAACGGTATTCAAGTTGGACCAACAGCGCCCACAGTGCTGAATGGACTTGCTCAACAAACCGCGCAGTTAGTCTCTCGAAGACAAAAATCCTCGAGAAGGAGTCTTATCGGACGATCTTCGGCTCACAAAAGGCGTGATTTCACAATCCTGCCTGCACCTTCTTACCCAGCATATCCAGGGCGCGCCGCCTCTTCGGCGTGTTCTGTTTTAGTCAATATTAGTGTGCTGCGAACTGCTGCTGGCATACCCTGATCCTCACGGCTTATGGAATTCGCCGGCGATCCAGCCCCTTATTGTTTTTAGAATAAATAGCGTGTTGGTTATCAAATAGCGCCGCCAGAGCCGGTGTGGTTCGGAAGCCAGCCGGTGCAGCCATTCCAGGCCGCTGGCTTGCACCCAGGCCGGAGCGCGTGGAATCGTGCCAGCGTGGTAATCGAACGCGGCGCCGACCCCGATCATTACGGTGTTTATCCTTCCACGATGTTCTGCCATCCACTGCTCCTGCTTGGGGCAGCCGAGGCCGACAAACAGGAGACCGACCCCGCTGGCTTTGATGCTGTGGCAGATTTCATTATCCTCATCTTATCAAGCTGGCGGAATGGCGGCGAGACACAGTAAGCGATGTCGAGTTCCGGAAAAGACCTCGAGGTCGCATCCCGCAGGTGTTCAAGTGTATCTCGGCGTAGAACCAAAAAATCCGATTTTTATATTATTCTGTTGCGCGTATTCGCATAACCTCCACATCAGGTCCGGGCCGTTGATGCGCGTTTGGCCGCCGAACCCCTTACGCCGCAATGTCCATGCAATAGGTGCGCCATCCGGGGTAACCATGTCCGCCTCCTCGATGATCCTTCTGTATCGGGCATCCTGCCCCGCCGTTACGACGGAATGAACATTGCATATGCAAACGTAGCGGGATTCGCCTGCCGCGGCCCAGTTGCCGAGTACTTGTTCGACAGTTGACCAGCCAATGACATCGATGGGCACACCAGCAACCAAGCCATACCGTCGATCAGGGTAGGTCAGCTTCATTTTACCCATGCCCTATCATGTCGCTTCAATGCCAGCCAGCGGCGCAGGCGCCGCGGCGGCCAAGCTCGCGGTAGGTGTCATACACCGGCCTTAGTACCTCAGCCGGCCGGTAAGCCTGAATTGCCTGTATTGCCGGCCGCCCGCGGTAGGAAGCGCGATTATCGAGCACGTTTTCAAGACAATTGGCAAATCCCTGCACGGTTCGGTCTGCGCTGATAGCGCCATTCGTCCCGGTAAACACCACCCTACGCACTTCACCGACATCCGTCGTAGCCACCGGGAGGCCACAACCAAGCGCTTCCAATGCTGCCATCGGCATACCCTCGTATGCCGAAGACAAAGCGAAGACATCTGAAACCGCCAGTATCGCAGCAATTTCACGCTGCCCCTGCAGCCCGAGGAAGCGTACTCGTGGCGAGAGTCCCTCCGCAGCCACGCGTTTCTCAAGTTCAGCGCGTAAAACGCCATCTCCGATCAAAAGGAGAAGCGCTGCGTGGCCTCCTGCGAAAACAAGTCTAGCGAAGGACGAAAGCAGGAGTTGTGGGTCTTTCTGCGTATCGAGCCGGCCGACTGAGGCGATCCATGGGATGGCTGGATCGATATTCAATTTCACGGCAAGATTTTCTCGTCGTTCGGCCCGCTCCTCTGCCGTCAGAGAAGAAAATACTTCGGTATCCACCCATGTCGGGATAAATCGAATGGTTGCGGCTTGTGTGGGATAACGGGCTTGCAGGGATCGAACGCCGTCCTGCTGCACACACCAGGCCGAGGCAAGTTTAACCACTACCTTGCGCTCAATGGCCTCGTAAACCGCAGGGAGATATTTCCATAAAATGTCGGCTTTCTCAGTGCGGATAACCGCCATGTTCTGATGGAAGAAGGCGTTCTTCGGCCGCGCGTCGCGCACTGAATAACAAGCCGGGTTCGATGCGATGAAATTCAAAAATGTCGAAATTTTTTCGCACTGCCGTAGATGCAAACGCGGTTGCAAGCGTATAACGAAGCGAGAGCGGTAAGAAGAAGCGTTTGCCTGCCTCGGCTACGTGAACCACCGGGAAGAAGTCGAACTCGCGACGGCCGAGGCTGCAAAGCGTCCATCGGCCGACCGGACGTTCAGCGGGAGCAGTAGTCATCCCGATCAGGCTGAATTCAATATCCTGGGGAGCCCATTTGATGATTCCGCGAATGAAGGTATCGATACCTCCGGGGACAATACCAACAGGATCGGCAGGATAAAAGATACGAACCCGTATAATGCTCATGATTGTTAATTCTTACCGTATGCGTGTGCTTAATATTTGCCGCAAATTGTTTATATTCCTGGTCCTGATTTGATCAATGCTGCAAGACCTGACTTCACCGGCTCATCACGCTCATTAAAATGTTGTATCAGCCTCGGCCATAACTGAGCTATAAGGCCTTAGAGTAAGGTATGGGTAGCTGTAGATTTTACAGCCACGTACTGATTTTATGGCATAGGGACGTTGTTAACGCTACGGAATACTTCAATAATTAAAGCGAGGTGAATAAACATCATGAGCCCCACATCAAATTTTTCTTTTCTAAGCGGGAGAAAATGCGCTTTGAAAAGTCATGGCCCTTCGAGCATTCAGAGCAACCACATGAAACCGGTGTTCCATCCTCCGCACGGCTTGCCGACGGATTGCGCCGTTTTTTTTAATGCCTGTACCATGATGAACCTTCACTTCGCGCTGATCCGGGACATCGCCCCGATCTTGATACGGATAATCTGAGCGAACTGCGAGCGCTCGAAATAATCTGTCTCCCACGCCGTTCCGAGAGCATCGGCTCATGCTGTGCAGATCGTTTGCCGGTTGCCAAAGCGCTTTAGCAACCGCGCCTCATCTTGCAGCCCCCAATATATCGGCACTGAAGCAATTTCTGCGTTAATTAAATCAATCTGCTGCGATTTCGAAAAAAACCGCCGGACCATCCGGTAATGTTGCTGTATCCACGCGCAATTCGATGGCGCCGTTCAACCGGGTAAGAGGAATCGCCTCACGGCGAACACCGGCGAGAGTAAGTGGCCATGCCTTCATGCCACTATTCTCTTCAGTCGCGATTCGCAAAGTAGCGGAGACGGTCTGGACCTGCGGCGGAAGTTTGCCCAAGGTTTTAATTGTCGTACGTTCCGCATCCGCAAAGGTCATTCCGGTATTGATTGCATCTGTCAATACCCACAGCAGCAAACGGCGGCTCTGAGCGATCGGTTTGCTGTCCATCGACGATACGGCGAACAGCGCCGGCCCACTCGCGGCTCGCACGCCAAATACGCCGGCCGAGGCATCGCCGCCTTGCAGAACCAAGGCGACAGTGCGCTCTGTGGTCACCTGAATACGCCCCGCCCCGGAGTCTACTAAGAGTTGCCCTGTGTCTGATTGGAACACGCGGTTTTCCGGTCGAGAGACGTTTTCCGAGCCGATCAACCCTGCATCGCGCAACGCCTTCCCCGCATCCGAGCGCAAATCCAATCCGGCTCGAACGAGGCTATTTTGCAGTTTTCCAAGCAAAAGTGGGTGCGCTCCCGTCAGATCGATCGAGAGCTCGCCAGGTTTTGGGCGATTTGGCAACGGGCCGAAGTCCAAGCCTATGGGTGCGATGAGGCCCAGCTGGGAAATAATCTCGGGCACTTGTTCCCTACCGCCACTTCCTGGCCAGCGCCTTCTCGGGATCCATGTGCAGGCGAATCCGATTGCGCGAGCCAGCTACATCGCCGCGCAGGTACAGCATGGCGGCAAGGCGTTCCGCACCGCGCGGCAATGGGGTCCGCACCCACCCCGAATGGATAGATCGATTGCATCCGCACAAATGGCGACGCATTGTAGTCTAACTGTATCGGCATCTCGGCAAATTGACAAATCGCGTCCCAACCCTGATGTGCCGCAACCGCCGGGACCAATGCGGCCGATTCATGACGCCAGCGATTCCAGAAGGGCTGGGCATATTCGGTAACGGTAAAAGGCTTGCCCCATTGCCGCGCGGTTTCGAGTTCGCGAACATAATGAGCGACATTTTTGTGCAGGCTCCATTGCGCCAGTTTGGAGCCAGGCTGACCAAGTGGGTGTGCAACATAGGGTAATTGTGCATGTCCACCCACTGTAAGGCGCTACGCGTAATGTCTGCGCCAAAAAAACTCCAATTGTCGAAAGCGGTTGTCAAACCCTTGAAGCCCAATTCTCGGACCTTGGCGTCCATCGCGCGATAACTCTCGCGCTCCAATTCGGCGATGAATCGGGCAAAGTCTAATATCACGGGGCGCGCGTCCATCAATCGTCGCAGGCATCTCGACCACTCCGGCAAGAGATTCTTCTTTTTTCATGCCGCCGCCCCAGGCTGACCGCAATGCCGCATCGGTGCCGTAACTGCTTTCAGCCAATCCCGGAACCGGGGGGCCAACTCCGTCGAGTAATATTTGCCATGGCCAGCCACGGCCGGGTAACGTTTCCCATAGGCGGTAGCGAGATAGAAAAAACTGCCCTCATTGACCAGGATGATACCCAGCATTGCTGGATCCGCAGGGGAGCGACCCCTGTGTAGGGATTCTTTGCGCCCCATAAACGCTCGATTAGAGTCGCCCAATGGGTGAAGCCCTTGGGATCGGTGAGCACATCCATTCTGCCGCGATGTTTCTTCACCCAACGGTTTGGTTTTACGTCGCCCCACGCGGCGTTGTCAGAGGTCATGCCATCGACAATCCAGTACACGCCTGCCGCCTTGAGCTGGGCAAGAAGAAAATGCAAGCGATCAAGCTGTTCCGGATTGAAATCGAAATCCTTCGAGCGATTGGTCATCAGATGCGCATCCACAAAATGGAAACGTACCAGGTTATAACCCGTGCGCGTGAGTTGCCGCACAAAACGCTCGCTTCCCGCCTTATCGGGAAAACCGCCGTTCAGCTCGCTGAAGACCAAGTGAGGCGCATAAGAATCGCTGAGGAGTGCGAAGGCGCTCGAAGCCGATATGCCCGTCTGGAAGCACGGTGGCCCAGCTGTGTTTGCCCGCCGGCCCGGCTTCAACCAAGCAGAAAAGTCAAGCGCGCTGCCGGCAGCCACGGAAAGCTCACGGTCAGAAAGTGTTTTCCAGCCCTCCGCCGGCCCACGCATCCGCTGGATACGAACGGTACTATCACGAAGGGCACGACCACGAGACAACTAAGTAATCGGAACATTTGCAAAACCTCCTTATGTTCGTTTCGCCCTATGCCGCGGGAATGGATGAAACTGGCTCACGGCTCGCATTGGTCTTGGCCCCTCTGTCGATCACATAAGTGAAGTGGCCCATCATTACAAAAAACTCCCCCGCAACAACAGAGTTGAGCTGAAAATTCGTCTCGAATCCTGATCGCATCAGAAGGACGCCCAATATGGCAAGACTTCCGCCACGGGTAGGTTTGGCGGCACGAATTGAGTATAGAATAAGGAAATAAAAAAATACCAGCAGTGCTGTTAGTCCGACCAAGCCGGAGCGGCTGAATGCCTGCAAAAAGAGATTGTGTGCGCTGGTGGCGCTATTCAGGCCAAGCCGTCTCCGGTTCTCGGCTTCCCAGAAATCTGCGCCTTGTCCGAATAGGGGATTCTCTAATCCGGCCTCAATCGCGGCGCTCCAGATGAAGGTTCGGCCGGTCGCAGTCTCGAGATTGTCCAATGCACGCGCGTCCAGCATGTTGTCAGACGGAGCAGGAATGGCTTTATCGAAGAATATCGCGAAAGCTCCAACCACTACAACCGAGATAATAAGGCCGGCAACAAGACTGATCGGGAAAGCGCCACCACGTTTACTTCGGGAAACTTTGGGCTCGCTGGTTCCGGTCAATAACCGCCAGGCGAAAATGATCAAGAGCCCTACAAGCGCGGCCAGAATTGATGTCTTGGACTGGGTCAAAATCAGGGTCAGCCACGCGCCGGCAATTATGCTTTTTCTAAGCCAGGGCCTGGCCGATGGTTCGGCGAATTCCAGCACGAGCAGCATGCACGCAACCGCGCCAAGCGTGTTCGCATGGGATGCTACTCCCCAAAACCGTGAGTTGAAGCCCGGAATCAGCCCAGCATAACCGGGCTGCATGACAAGCTGTGGCGCTACTACCGCGGCGGCCAAGCTGAGAAAAACTATCAAACCCAAGCACTGCTTGGCAACAATAGCTGGATCGACAGTCGTAACTGGGCCCAAAGAAACAACGCGAGATATATGAAAAACGGGTAAATCAGGTTCATATGGAAGTAATAACGCTGCCCAAAAAAAATCGGAAAAATGCTGAACGCAATATAGAAAACCATGAATGCGATGATGATGTCGGTTGGTGCTTTGAGGCCTCTTTGGTCAAACCGGTTAAAAGCTTTTTTATAATTCTTAAAACTGAAAACCCAGGCAGCGCATAGCGCCACGCCGCTTCCTATGACTACCATAAGGAGCAGCTTTGCGGAGAAGGTGCTTCTGATATCGGCCTCGGACGAAACAAGCAGACTTTGGTTCACGAAATTCAAAACCCGGCCGGAGAGAATAATGGTGGCGACGCTCGTTATTGCCGTCAACAACATCAGATAGTGAAACATTCTTCCTGGCCAACGGAATCCCACGCCTGCGACAATAACGATGGCGACGATCAGGAAGATCGCCAGGATAAACGCAATCAATGGTAAAACCACGACTTCTAGCACAGGTAGTTCTCTCTAATTGTGGCAGGTGCCGGGTTGGGAGTGCAGCGCTCACGGATGTTTCCGAGATAGTCTCGATAAACTTTAGCCAAGCCTGTTTTCAGGGCTGTTGACGCTGTCCATCCCAAGGCCTTGAGGCGAGAAATATCCATGAGCTTGCGAGGTGTCCCATCCGGCTTACTGGTATCAAAAACGATTTGCCCCGTATAGCCCACTGCCTGCTTGACGAGCTCAGCCAATCCATTGATAGTGATATCTTCTCCCACACCAATGTTAACCAAAGGCGCAAGACCCAAGGCAGAAGATTCAACAGGCGTACCAGCGGGCCAAAGCACGTTGTTGTATTGATCTTGAGACAGGTTCATCAGAAATATGCAAGCATCGGCCATGTCATCACTATAAAGGAATTCGCGCCGGGGCGTGCCGGTGCCCCAAATGGTGGCTGTGAGCGCGCCATTGACCTTGGCTTCATGGAATTTGCGGATCAAGGCGGGAATAACATGACTGTTATTCAAGTCATAGTTGTCTCCCGGACCGTAGAGGTTCGTCGGCATTGCAGTCAAATACTGCGTACCGTATTGCCGATTGTAGCTCCAGCACATCTCGATGCCCGCGATCTTAGCCAGGGCATAGGGCCGATTGGTCGGCTCCAACTCGCCTGTGAGGAGATAATCCTCCCTTATAGGCTGTGGGGCGAGCTTGGGATAGATGCAGCTCGATCCGAGAAACAGCAGGCGTTTGACGTTATTTATAGTAAGCAGCGTGGATGATATTGGTCTGGATAGCAAGATTGTCACGGATAAACTCAGCGGGATAAGTGTTGTTCGCGTGAATGCCACCCACCTTTGCAGCGGCAAGGAAAACGTAATCGGGCTTTTCTTCAGCGAAAAACACCTCTGTTGCTTTCTTATCAGTCAGGTCCAGTTCAGCGTGGGTCCGGGTTATAAGATTGCCATAACCCTTATGCTTAAGGTTCCGGACAATAGCCGAACCAACAAGGCCGCGATGTCCCGCAATATAGATCTTGTCGTTCTTGTCCATTGTGATTCCTATTCATGGTAGTCATACGCCCCGAACCCGTGCCTCTTGACGAGCTCATCGCGTTCGGCGCTCCTGAGGTCCTCACGCACCATTTCACTGACGAGTTTCCTGAAATTGGTCTTCGAGCTCCAGCCGAGTTTTTCCCGTGCTTTTGTTGGATCGCCGAGCAGGGCCTCTACCTCAGTTGCGCGAAAGTAATGCGGATCAACCCGAACGACGACACGCGGCTTGCGATTTTCATGAGGCTGATTAAGCGCTCCGACCTCATCGATTCCGCGGCCATGCCAGTTTATGTGCATTCCTAGCTCTTCAGCGGCCGCATTGACAAAATCGCGGACGCTATGTTGAATCCCGGTGGCAATAACGAAATCTTCAGCCTGCCCCTGTTGAAGCATCAGCCATTGCATCTCGACATAATCACGAGCGTGCCCCCAGTCTCGTCGGGCGTTCATGTTTCCGAGGTAGAGGCAATCCTGCAAACCAAGCTTGATACGTGCAAGTGCCCGTGTGATCTTGCGTGTTGCGAACGTTTCGCCTCGAATGGGACTTTCATGGTTGAAAAGAATCCCGTTACAAGCGTATATGCCGTATGCCTCCCGATAGTTGACAGTAATCCAGTACCCGTAGAGCTTTGCCACCGCATATGGACTTCGTGGATAAAAGGGTGTGGTTTCGCTCTGAGGAACCTCCCGCACCAGGCCATAGAGTTCAGATGTGCTAGCCTGGTAAAACCGCGTCTTTTTTTCCAGGCCGAGGATGCGGATAGCCTCAAGGAGGCGCAGAGTCCCAATACCGTTCACGTTGGCCGTATATTCCGGAGTATCGAAGCTAACGGCTACATGGCTCATCGCAGCCAGATTGTAGATCTCATCAGGCTGTACATGTTGAATGATGCGGATCAGATTGGTCGAATCGGTCAGGTCTCCGTAATGCAAGACAAAATTCCGGGATGAAACGTGAGGATCCTGATAAAGGTTATCAATGCGATCTGTATTGAATAGCGAGGAACGGCGCTTGATTCCGTGAACGACGTACCCCTTTTCGAGAAGGAAGTCTGCAAGGTAGGCGCCATCCTGCCCAGTAATGCCGGTAACAAGTGCGGTTTTCTTCATGAGATGAGATATTGTTAAGGATTCCCGTTCAGCCTTTGACGATGTTCGGGTCTTAAAGCACGAAGCATCTGATCGATAAATCCGGTTTGCATCTCATACGCATGTGTTGGTTCGGCATCGATGGAAGAAACACGTATCAGCATGCCATCAGGAATTTCCCCATTCAAGCCATATCTCATTTCGGCAAGCTTCTTCTGAAGGCCGCCTTGAAATACGTGATCACCCACTGTTGTCCAGTAGGTAACCGGTTCGTTGCGCTGCCCGAGATTAGTCAGGATACGGGTGACCGGAATTAAACCGCTTGCAGTAGACAAGGTACCCGCCTGTTTGCTCTGAAGCGAGAATCCCTGTGCAGGGTAACAAACCTCGGGGTAGTGCATCTGCATCGAATCTCTCTGATTGTCTCCATAGGCAATTGCGAGCATGATGCGGTAGCCACGGTTGTTCACGTAGCTGCGGCTGAGTGTCTG
>CAWHQD010000010.1:0-29819 GCA_963831395.1 uncultured beta proteobacterium | reverse complement strand
AAACTCATGGAAGCGAAAAGTTGATACGAGAACTGATCGTCTCATATATCTGTGCGCTGAATGCGGTAGCCTGGTGAATAATTTCCCTCTCTGCCGATCCTTCGATCTTTCCTGTTCTGGATAGTTTTTCTCCAATTCTGTAACCATTTTCCCATGCCGCCTTACATATGGGAGTGCCGAAAACATTTTTCTTTTCCGCGACATGACCAGCTAATCCACTTAAAAATTTGTCGTTTGTCCCGAAAAAATAGCCCCCTACGGTACAAAATTTATAATCCTCTTCGCTCGCAACGCCAGGGCCTGCGAAGCCCATAAAAAATAAAACTAATAAGCAATTAATTCTCATGATGATCCTTAATATCAATGTTTGATTTCAATCATAGCTAAGTAACGGGAAGAACCTCACGCACTTCAGTCGTCGGCGCCAGCATAACAATAATGAAAAACCCAGCGAGGCGAAAAGTTATTAGCTACGATTCTTCCTCCTGGTTTCTTCCGCAAATTTTACGGAGTAAATCAAAAGTCGTATTAATGATAGGAAATAGTGCTGTCCTCCCCGATCGAAGTTTTCGAGTTGGCAAACAAGTAAACTGGGCAGAGGTGGCGCTCTTGCTCACAAACATCCTGATCCTGATTGTTTTATGGCGCGAACGAGCCAGGTAATGAGGGATGGCCAGAGATCTGCTTGAATAGCCCCTGCTTGATGCAGGAGCGGACACCGGTTCTATCAGCGAACGCGGCTAACTACGCAAAGTCGAGTGGTTTATAATAACACGCAAACCGCGTTCCCGTACTAACCGCCGGACCACATGAGTATTTGGCAATCACGACCACTGATCGATCAACCAAATTGCCGCTTTATGGTAGCGTGCCCTAATCCTCCGGTTGCCAGTTTGAATGGCATGACCTGCATGACCTGCCTAAACCTGGCGTGAAAATCGCCCCTTTCCCTTTGCGCGCCAGACCCTATGTAGCACCCGCCTGGCTGCGAGGCGGTCATGCGCAAACTATTTATCCCTATCTTCTGTCCCGTCCCCTGATCCCTTATCGGCGCGAGCGGTGGGAGCTGGACGATGGAGACTTCATCGATATCGACTGGATGGATAATGCTCCCGATGCGCCGATGGTGGTGCTGTTTCACGGGCTTGAGGGCAGCTCATGCAGCCATTATGTCGTGAGCCTGATGACTATGCTGCGCGAACTGGGCTGGCGCGGAGCGGTAGTGCATTTTCGCGGCTGTTCCGGCTCGCCCAACCGGCTGCCGCGAGCCTATCACGCAGGCGACTCAACCGAGATCGATGGGATACTTATCCGCTTAAGCGAAGAAAATAAACGGCTGGGGTGCGATGCGCCGCTTTATGCAGTAGGGATATCGCTGGGTGGCAATGCATTACTGAAATGGCTCGGCGAGCGCGGCGACCAGGCATGTCAGCTACTCGACGGCGCGGCAGCGGTTTCCGTGCCCCTGGATTTGGCGGCGGCGGGGAAGGCGCTGGCTTCGGGCTTCAATCTGCTCTACACGCGACATTTTCTCGATACGCTGAAGCGAAAGGCATTGGGAAAACTCGACCTTTTCCCCGGCCTGTTCGATCCGGCTGCGTTGGCTGGATGCACCACATTATATGAGTTCGATAATCTGGTAACCGCGCCGCTGCATGGCTTTCGCAATGCCGAAGACTACTGGAAGCGGTCAAGCAGCAAACAGTGGCTCAAGCATATTGAAGTGCCTACGCTCCTCATCAATGCCTTCAATGACCCTTTCATGCCGGCGCAAGCACTGCCCGGACCGGCCGATGTTTCGTCCGCCGTCGTTCTGGAATTTTCGGAGGAAGGTGGACATGTGGGATTTCTGGATTCGCCGTTTCCCGGCAGACTGACATGGCTGCCGGAAAGGATTCTCAGTTTTTTTGCTGAACTGGGAGGCCGGGCGGGGGCGCCGGCGCAATCCACAGATGAACTGCGTACCCTCGAGGCTTCCTGAGATACGCGGGATGGCTTTGTGTCCGCTTGCAGCTTAAGCAGACCGGGTTGGCCAGGGAAAACTTGATGGCTTGAGATTGATGGTAAAATTGAAGGCTGATTTTAATACTGATCGCGATTGAGCCGATTGCCCCACGCATTGGTTTGACCGAAATGAAATACTGATCCCCACCTGAGTCAGTCTTGCAACAACATGCCCACATCTCCAACTTTTGTCCATCTGCGCTTGCACAGCGAGTATTCCATTGTAGATGGCATTGTGCGTATCGACGAGGCGGTGGCAAAGGCCGTGGCCGACGGCATGCCGGCGCTGGCGCTGACTGATCTTTCCAATCTGTTCGGGTTGGTCAAGTTTTACCAGGAGGCGCGCGAGAAGGGCATAAAGCCGATTATCGGCTGCGATGTCTGGATCAGTAACGAGGCCGACCGGGACAAGCCCGTGCGCATCCTGCTGTTGTGCCAGTCCTATCCGGGCTATCTGCTGCTGTGCCGCCTGCTGTCACGCGCCTATCGCGAAAATCAGCACCGGGGGCGGGCGGAAATCAGGAAATCCTGGCTGAAAGAAGGCGGAATGGGCACAGATGGGCTGATTGCCCTGTCAGGCGCGGCTCTTGGCGATATCGGCCTTGCGCTCATGCAGGATGATCCGGCGCAGGCGAATATGCTTGCGCAGGATTGGGCTAACCTTTTCCCTGGCCGTTTTTATATCGAAGTGCAGCGGGCGGGTCATGTCAACGCGGAGACTCTCGTCCAGCGCTCGTTGATGCTGGCCTCCGCCCTGCGTTTGCCGGTGGTAGCGACACAACCGGTGCAGTTCCTGAACCCCGAAGACTATCGTGCGCATGAGGCGCGCGTATGCATCGCAGAAGGTTACGTGCTGGGTGATCGCCGCCGCCCGAAGAATTGCACCGAGGAGCAGTATTTCAAAACGCAGGCCGAAATGTCCGCATTGTTCGCTGACATACCGGCGGCAATTGCCAACACCGCCGAACTCGCAAAACGCTGTAATCTCCCGCTGGAATTGGGCGTTAACCGGCTGCCATTATTTCCTACCCCGAATAACGAGAGTCTGGAACTTTACCTGCGCAATCAGGCAGAGGCGGGTTTGGAAACGCGCATGCAAGCGCTTTTTCCCGACGACGCGGAGCGCGCCGCGGAGATGCCGAAATATCGCGCGCGGCTGGATTTCGAGACTGACATTATCGTGCAGATGGGATTTGCCGGTTATTTCCTGATCGTTGCCGACTTCATTAACTGGGCCAAGCACAATGGTGTTCCGGTAGGGCCGGGGCGAGGTTCCGGCGCGGGCTCACTGGTCGCTTATTCGCTCGGCATTACCGATCTCGACCCGCTCCGCTACGACCTGCTCTTCGAGCGTTTCCTCAATCCGGAACGCGTTTCAATGCCCGATTTCGATATCGATTTCTGTCAGGACGGACGCGAGCATGTCATCGAATACGTGAAGCAGAAATATGGCGCGGAGAGCGTTTCCCAGATCGCAACTTTCGGCACCATGGCGGCGAAGGCGGTGGTGCGCGACGTGGGCCGTGTGCTGGACTTGCCTTATAACTTTGTCGATCAGTTGGCGAAACTGGTGCCCTTTGAACTGGGCATGACGCTGAAAAAAGCCCGTGTGGAAGAGCCTCAGCTAAATGAGCGCGCGGAAGCGGAAGAAGAAGTGCGCACTCTGCTCGAGCTTGCCGAGCGCCTTGAAGGGCTTACGCGCAACGTTGGCATGCATGCCGGTGGCGTACTGATCGCATCGGGAAAGATCACGGATTTTTGCCCGGTCTATTGCACCGATGGGGGTGATTCGGTAGTAAGCCAGTTGGATAAAGATGATGTGGAGAAAATCGGCCTGGTGAAGTTCGATTTTCTGGGTTTGCGCACTCTGACCATACTCGACTGGACTGTGAGATACATCAGGCAGCGTAGTAAAAGTGCCGAATCCGATATGCAACCATCCGCATCCTTTTCCCTGGAAAATCTTCCTTTGGATGATCCGGCCACCTACGCACTGTTGAGGCGGGGTAACGCTGTAGGCGTGTTCCAGTTCGAATCGCGCGGCATGAAGGATCTTCTGCAGAAGGCCAAACCCGACCGTTTCGAGGACATCATTGCATTGGTGGCGTTGTACCGACCAGGCCCAATGTCCCTCATTCCCGAGTTTACCGAGCGCAAGCACGGCAAAAGGGTGGAATATCTTGATCCGCGTTTGCAACCCATACTCGAGCCCACTTATGGCGTGATGGTTTATCAAGAGCAGGTGATGCAAATCGCGCAGGTGATAGGTGGGTACAGCCTCGGTAGCGCCGATCTGCTTCGGCGCGCAATGGGTAAGAAAAAGCCCGAGGAAATGGCCTTGCATCGTGACATTTTCGTTGCAGGGGCGGTCAAGAACGGTTTGACCGAACGCGATGCGGCCGAGCTCTTCGACTTGATGGAGCGGTTCGCGGGTTATGGATTCAACAAGTCGCACGCCGCGGCTTATGCCCTGATTGCTTTCCAGACCGCCTACCTGAAGGCGCATTATCCGGCTGAATTCATGGCTGCCACCTTGTCGGCTGATATGGATGATACGGACAAGGTCCACACATTTTTTGAGGACAGCGTTTCCCAAGGGCTCAGCATGCTGCCGCCTGATATCAACCTGTCGAGTTATCGCTTTGTTCCGGTAGACGAAAAAACCGTACGGTATGGCTTGGGTGCGATAAAGGGAACGGGGGAATCCGCCATTGCGGCAATTATCAGGGCGCGGGACGAGGATGGGCCTTATACGGACTTGTTCGATTTCTGCCACCGGGTGGACAAACGCATCGTCAACCGGCGCGTGATTGAATCGCTCATCCGGGCAGGGGCCTTTGATTCTGTCAACAGTCATCGGGCCGGCCTGCTGGCATCGGTGGGCATCGCACTCGAGTCCGCCGAGCAGGCCGGACGTGCCGTCAATCAGGTGAGTTTGTTCGGTGAAGGTGACAGCTCTATCCAGCCAGCAAGCTTGATAAACGTTCCTTCATGGTCAGAGAAGGAAAAGCTGAAAAATGAAAAGATGGCGCTCGGGTTCTATCTGAGCGGGCACCCATTCAACGCATATGCGGAAGAACTGAAACATTTCGTACGCACCCGCCTTGATCGCTTGAATCCCCAGCGGGAACCACAGCTCCTCGCGGGCATTGTCTATGCTGTACGCATGCAAGTGACGCGACGCGGCAGAATGGCGGTGGTGGTATTGGATGACGGTAGCGGCGCGCGGGTGGAACTGGTGGTGTACAGCGAATTATTCGAGTCTGCCCGTAGCTGGCTGAAAGAGGACCAGTTGCTCATCGTAGAAGCCAGGGTGAACAACAGGGGCGGTGACGACGAATATGGCAACGGGCTGCGCATTACTGCCGACCAGCTATATAATCTGGGAACCGCCCGCTCTCGCTACGCAAAATATGTGGAACTTCACTGCAACGGGACATCCAATGCAGCACGATTGAAGGAATTGCTCGCACCCCACCGTGCTGATAATCATGCCGGCAATGCCGGTAAAGCCAAAAGCGACAACAATTGGTCTTGCCCCGTGCTGCTGTTTTATCGCAATCAGGACGCTGCTTGCAAACTGGAATTGGGTGATGCCTGGCGGGTCAGCCTTGAAGAGAACTTGTTGGAATCCTTGTATGCCCATTTCAAAGAGGAAAATGTCAGAGTCGTTTACTGATTCGTCTGCTGATTACAGGGATTACCGGTGAAAGCCGTGAAGGTTTGTAGACAGGATTTACAGCTTGATGAAATTCGAATTTTTTAGAAGTCCGTTTCTTGACCGCAAAGATGAGTAGCTCTACTATGTTCGCGCGCCGGCAAGCTATTTTATCTCATCGGTTAAGCGGCCCGAGTAACAAGTAAATAAAGACAAGGCATAGAAAATGGAACCCAATACGACAACCATTGAGTCGGGCTTGCAGATGGTGAAAGCCCGTATCAAGGAGGTTGCTGAAAAAGCAGGCCGGCAAGCTGAATCCATCACGCTGTTGGCTGCCAGCAAGACTAATCCTCACGAGCGGTTACGTGAGGCCTTTGATGCCGGGCAAACTATTTTTGGCGAAAACTATCTTCAGGAAGCGCTGGTAAAAATCGCCGCACTTGATGATCTGCCGATCGAATGGCATTTCATTGGCCCCATACAGAGCAATAAAACAAAACGCATAGCGGAGAATTTTGCCTGGGTGCACGGTGTAGACCGCAAAAAAATCGCCGATCGCTTGTCGAAAGACAGACCTGAATCATTGCCCCCCCTCCAGATATGCTTGCAGGTAAACGTGAGCGGAGAGGACAGCAAGAGCGGGGTGGCGCCCGAGGAGGTTGCTGATCTGGCGGCGCATGTCGCCGGACTGCCCCGGCTGAAACTCAGGGGCGTAATGGCCATTCCCGAGCTTACGAAAGCAACTGCGCTGCAGCGCAGCCAGTTCCAGATGCTGAGAGCTGCCTACGACCAGCTGAAGCGGGCGGGCTATGAGCTTGACACGATTTCGATGGGTATGTCGGAAGATCTGGATATCGCCATTGAAGAAGGCGCGACCATGGTTCGTGTCGGTACCGCTATTTTCGGCCCGAGGCGGTACGCTATCCCCGAGGAGCTTGCTGCCCGGCAAGGGTAAGGTATTTTTCGTACAACTGCTCTTTCGTCTCGATGATGTCCGGGTTGAGGATGATGCAATCCACCGGACATACTTCCACGCATTGAGACTCTTCGTGATGGCCTACGCATTCCGTACACAGGCTCGGGTCTATCACGTAGAACTCTTCGCCCTGTGAAATGGCATCATTGGGACACTCTGGCTCGCACACGTCGCAATTGATACATTCATCAGTGATGATTAAAGCCATATCAACCTCAAGAATTACGTTTCGATTCTGATCCGAAGCTGCTCCGCGATCAGCGGATGCACAAACTTTTCTATATTTCCACCCAACAGCGCGATTTCCCGCACGATAGTGGCGGAAATAAACATGTATTGCTCCGATGGCGTCAGGAACATGGTTTCGACCCCGGGATATATACTGCGGTTCATCCCTGCCATTTGAAATTCATATTCGAAATCGGAGACCGCGCGCAGTCCACGTAAGATGACGCGCGCGTTCTGCTGTTGTGCGAATTCCATTAACAGGCCCGAGAACGCGGTGACCTCGACGTTTCGGCAATCGGCCAGTACCTGGCCCGCCATTTTCACCCGCTCGTCCTGAGTAAAGAAAGGTTTTTTCCCGCTGCTCACAGCCACCGCTACCACTACCCGATCGAATAAACCCGACGCCCGGCGGACCAGATCCTCATGACCGCGGGTGATGGGGTCGAAGGTACCGGGATATATCGCTTTATCCATTTTTTTTAGATTTCAAGAGTCCGTAATGTACCTTGCCTGCCAGCCCCTTGCGCCATACGAGCCAATCCTCATCGGGCTCCCGAAAGCTATCACCCTCCAGATAAACCAGTCCTTCCCTGGCGAGATGCGAATCCAGCCTGGGTAACAGTTTGGGTAACAGGTTCAGCCGATAGGGCGGATCAAGGAAAATCACATCGAAGCGGCGCCGGTCGGAATCAACGAACTTCAACGCGTCCATTGCCACCAGCTCGATGCGCTCTGCTCCGAGTTTGCCCAGGTTGAACTTCAGCGCCTGTAGCACGGCGGGGTTGAATTCGACCATTACAACGCTCTCCGCCCCGCGTGACGCAGCCTCAAAACCCATCGCTCCGCTACCCGCAAACAGATCCAGGCAGCTTCTGCCGCTCATATCCTGCCCCAGCCAGTTGAATACTGTCTCGCGAACCCGATCAGGCGTCGGACGGAGGTCTGCGCCGTCCGGGAAAGTCAGTATGCGGCTGCGCCATTGCCCCCCTATGATACGGATCTTATTTCTCATCCGGCAAGTGATGAGAGAAATGGAAAAGCGCTACGGACGGACGATGACCGTTATTTCGGAACTTTTCTATTTTTTGCTCTCGGCTCCCACAACAACCGCAACCATTCCCGCCGGGTTGATGCGCCGTTGAAAAGCTTCCTTGATCTGGGCGACAGTTACTTTTGCCACTGCCTTCACATAGTCATCCAGATAGCTCAAGGGCAGTTTGTAAAATCCGATCATCGCAAGATAACCGATAATTTTCTTGTTACTGTCTATGCGCAACGGAAAACTGCCGATGATGTTTTGCCGGGCTTCTACAAGCTCTTTTTCTGTCGGCCCGCCCGCGACAAAATCGGACAGGACTTTGCGCGTCAGTGTGAGCGCTTCTTCCGACTGCTCTTTTCTGGTTTGGAGGCCGATTTCGAATGGTCCCTGCTCCTTCAGCGGTGAAAAATGGCTGTGAACACTGTAGGCCAATCCCCGTTTCTGGCGGATTTCTTCCATCAGGCGTGAGGTGAACCCGCCCCCGCCAAGTATGTGATTGCCGACGAGCAGCGGAAAATAATCGGGATCGTCGCGGCGAAGTCCCGGATAGGCGAGAAGAATATGGCTTTGCGTGGCGGGATGGGAGATTCTTTTGGTGTCCGCAACCGGGGGCGTCACCTCCGACAAATCATATCCGGGCTTTTCCCGCGCCAATTCCCTGGTGAGCGATTCAGCAATGGCTGCCGCTTCGGCGCGGCTCACATCTCCCATGACAGACACAACCGCATCGGCGGCGGAATAGCGCAACCGGTGTAAATCCACCAGATCCTTGCGCTGTAACGCACTGACGGTGTCGACTTCACCCGAGCCGCGCAGACCGTACGGATGGCCGCCGTAGAGCATTTTCATGAGGGTGCGGTCGGCAATAGTACCCGGTTTGGTGTCGGCTTCCCTTAACCCGGACACGACCCGCGCCTTTTCCCGCTCCAGCACGTTTACATCGAACGCCGGTTGCTGTATGACGCGAGCAAGTATATCCAGGGCCTGCCTGCGCTCCCGCTCGCTGCTTAACGTGCGTAGCGTGACACCTGCGCGGTCCTCATCGAAGTGTGCACCGAGCTGAGCGCCGACGTCGGCTATTGATCTGGAGATCTGGTCTTCGGTCAGCCCGCCCGCGCCAAGGGTCAGCAGATATAGAGTCAGGCCGGCGCGCCCGGATTTATCGGGTGTATCGGTACTGCTGCCGGCGCGGAAATCCACGCTGACATCGAGTATCGGCAACTCCCGGCTTTCGACGAAATAGACTTGCGCACCCGAGGAAGCCTGCCAATGCTGAATTGGCAGAGTGGCGAAAGCCCACTGGGAATACATGCCCAGGAGCAGGAAAAATACGTAGCGCATCACATGCATCGGAACCTCTCTGGTATGGCTCAATGCCGTAAACCCGCGGGTGGAGCGGCCGGTGCTTTCTGCTCCAGCGGTTGCGGGTCGAGTACAGCAACGGTCAGGCTGTCATCGTTCAGATATTTTTTTGCCACGTCGCGCACCTGCTCGGCGGTCACCGCCTGAAGTTTTTTCAGTATCGTTTCCTCGTCACGATATGACAGCCCGATACTTTCCAGTTGGCCGATCTGCATCGCCTGGAAAAACATCGAGTCGAGCTGAAAAACGTGGCTGGCCACGACCTGAGCCTTGACGCGAGCCAGTTCCTCTTCGGTCACCCCTTCAAGCACGAGTTTCTTCACTTCCTCACGCAAAGCTGCTTCCAGGTCAGCCACTGTTTTGCCTTCGCTGGGCGTGCCGTCGAGATAAAACATACCTGGACCCCGCGCCGTGGAATCGTAGCCTGCGCCTGCGGAACTGGCAATGCGCTGTTCGCGCACCAGCGACTTGTTGAGCCGCGCCGATTCGTTGCCATCCAGCACCCCCGCCAGCATTTCCAGGGCGTAAGGTTCCCAATCCGTGTCAGGCTTGCGTAACGCGGGCGCGTGGTAGCCCATCGCGAGGTATGGCAACTGTGCGGGGGCTTTTACGATAAGGCGCTTGATGCCGAGTTGCTTCGGTTCGGTCTGCGGCTTTCGCTCATCCAGTTGCAACACCGGGCGACGCTCGATATGACCATAATATTTTCGCGCCAAAACGAAGACCTGGTTCGGGTTTACGTCGCCAACCACAACCAGAATAGCGTTGTTGGGCGCGTACCAGCTGTCATACCATCTCTTCGCGTCGCTGAAAGTCATGTTCTCCAGATCGTTCATCCAGCCTACCACCGGGTGACGGTACGGATGCGATTGATAAGATGTGGCGATCATTTTCTCATGCACCAGCGCACGGGGTTGATCATCGGTTCGTAAGCGGCGTTCTTCCATCACCACCCTGATTTCCTTGCCGAAATCTTCTTCCGTCAGCACGAGATTGCGCATCCGGTCAGACTCCAGTTCCATCGCCAGCGGTAACCTGGATTTATGCAATTGCTGAAAATAGGCCGTGTAGTCGCGGCTGGTGAAAGCATTTTCGCGTCCACCCGCCGCTGCAATACGCCTTGAAAACTCGTCGCCGGGTACTTTCTCCGTGCCCTTGAACATCATATGCTCCAGCACATGGGCTACCCCTGTGCGGCCATTCACCTCGTCGGCGCTTCCTGCCTTGTACCAGATTTGCGAGATCACCACAGGGGAGCGATGATCTTCCTTGACGATCAGCTTAAGACCGTTGCCAAGCGTATACTCATGCGTAGTGGCAAAGGCGGATGCCGAGAACAGCGAAGCCAGCGAAACCAGTATCATCGCAACTGTTGGAAGACCGGGTGAAAGGGCGGTAACACGACGATAAGGCATCATTTTTTTAGCAACCTAAATCTGAGTAAACAGCATAAAATCGGGAATAAGATTCTGCTCGCGATTTCAGTCGTGAATTTCGACTAATGTGACAGCCTACCAGAATGCCAAGTTTCTTCAAATCCAAAAATAGCTCTGACACTGCCGAACCGTCATCTGTACCAAACACGAATTGGGCGGCGAGGGTCAGGCAGGGCCTCTCCCGCACCAGGAATAACCTGGGCAAGCAACTATCCGGTTTATTCAGTGGGGGCAAGATAGATGAAGACCTCTACGAGGAACTGGAAACCGTACTGCTTACAGCCGACACTGGCGTAAGCGCAACGGCCTGGCTGCTCGATGAATTGCGCAAGCAGGTCAAGCGTAACGGGTTGACCGACGCGGCACAACTCAAGGATGCCCTGCAGAAGGCCTTGACCGCGCTGCTTGAGCCGTTGGCGCAACCCCTCGAAACAGGGAAAAACAAGCCCTTTATCATTATGCTGGCTGGCGTGAACGGGGCGGGAAAAACTACCTCTATCGGCAAGCTCGCGCATCATTTTCAGTTACAGGGAAAAACCGTGCTGCTCGCCGCCGGCGATACTTTTCGTGCCGCGGCGCGCGAGCAACTCGTGGCCTGGGGCGAGCGTAACAATATCGCTGTCATCGCCCATGAGAGTAGCGGGCAGCAAAAAGGAGATCCGGCAGCGGTCATATTTGATGCAATCAACGCTGCAAAGGCGCGTGGAACAGACATTGTGCTGGCCGATACGGCGGGACGACTTGCCACACAGCTACATCTCATGGAAGAAATAAAGAAGGTGAAGCGCGTCATCGCCAAGGCCGAGCCCGGTGCGCCTCATGAGACACTACTGGTGCTCGACGCCAATACCGGCCAGAACGCGGTTAACCAGGTGCAGGCCTTCGACGATGCGCTCGGTCTCACCGGTCTCATCGTCACCAAGCTGGATGGAACGGCGAAGGGCGGTGTAATCGCCGCCATTGCGAGACAACGCCAGCAAAAACCCCCTTTGCCAATACGCTTTATCGGCGTAGGCGAGGATCTGGATGATTTGAGGCCGTTTGTCGCGAGTGAATTTGTCGAGGCATTGTTTGATTGAAAGATCAGAGCACGAGCGGAAAATTGAATTTTGTTGAAGTCGTAGCACTCCAATGATTAGCTTCAGCCAGGTTTGCAAGCGTTATCCCAACGGCTTTGAAGCGCTCAGGAATGTCAGCTTTACGCTTGAGGCAGGAGAGATGGCGCTGATCAACGGGCATTCGGGAGCGGGAAAGAGCACGCTGCTGAGACTTATTGCCGCCATCGAGCGTCCCACTACGGGCAGCATTGTCGTTAACGGCCAGAATGTCGGCACGCTCAAAGGCGGTGCAATTCCTTTCCTGCGGCGCAATCTCGGCCTGGTGTTCCAGGATCAGAAGATTCTGTTCGATCGCACCGTGTTCCAGAATGTGCTGCTGCCACTGCAAATCAGCGGCTTCAGTCACAGGGCCGCGATCGGACGAGTTCGCGCCGCCCTCGATAAGGTGGGGTTGCTGAACAGGGAAAAAGCGCAGCCAATCACGCTCTCAGGTGGAGAGCAGCAGCGCCTGTGCATCGCCCGGGCAATAGTAAACCGGCCCTCCATACTGATCGCAGATGAGCCGACCAGCAATCTGGACGCTGATTATGCAAGAGACATCATGGATATGTTCAAGTCGTTTAACCAGGTTGGCGTTACGGTACTGATAGCCACCCATGACGTCGAACTGCTCGGCAATATGCAGCAGCGTATTTTCACGCTGAGCCATGGTGAATTGACCGCATGACCGTGTGGTTTTCCCATCATTTGCACGCTTTTGTCCTGGCGCTCAAGCGCTTGGGCAGCGCTCCGCTCGGCAGCCTGCTCAGCATCGCCGTGATCGGAATCGCTTTCAGTCTGCCTGCCGGTATTTATGTGTTTCTGGAAAACCTCCAGGCCCTTTCTGGCCAATTTTCGGGAGCACCGGAGTTCAGCCTTTTTCTGAAACTGAACGCAAACGAGGACGAGGTTGCTGAAGTTGAAGCCCGGTTGAAGCAAGACCCGCAGGTGGCGAGCTTCACGTTCATTTCCAGGGAAAACGCGCTTGAGCAGTTCAAGCAGGGCAGCGGACTCTCGGACGTGATAGACGGACTTGAACGGAACCCGTTGCCGGATGCTTTTGTAATTGTCGCCAAAGACCTCTCCCCGGAAGCGTTGGACGCGTTACACGCAGAGCTAGCGCAGTTGCCCCAGGTAGAACATATCCAACTGGACTCGGCCTGGGCCAAGCGGCTTGACTCCATACTCAAGCTGGGCCGGTTGGCGGTGTTTATGCTTGGCGCCCTGCTGAGCTTTTCGCTGATAGCCGTCGCGTTCAACACGATACGTCTTCAAATCCTGACCATGCGGGAAGAAATAGAAGTAGCAAAATTGATCGGTGCGACCAAGGGCTTCATCCGCCGACCTTTTCTGTATTTCGGCGCCATACAGGGCATGGTTGGAGGCGCCGCAGCATGGCTCATCATTTCTCTGGGAATCCATCTTACGGACGAACAATTGAAGAGCCTCATGGAACTATACGAGGTGAATTTCAAGGTCTATCATCTTTCAATGGAAGACAGCCTGAGCCTGCTGCTATTTTCGGCGCTGCTCGGCTGGGCAGGGGCATGGTTATCGGTGACAAATCACCTGTGGCGAATAGAACCTTGATATTCAGTGGCTTAGTCAGCGGTACCGGGAACTTTCCGGACTGTTGACGCTCTTATCGAGAAAGGTTAACTTTGGTGGAAAATCCAGGAGGACACATGAATTTCGCTTTAGCGATACCTTCAACCAGCGGTAGCATCGAAAGCTATATTCAGTCGGTCAATCGCTTTCGCATTCTTTCTCAGGAGGAAGAAATCGGCTTGGCCCGATCCCTGAGAAATGAAGGTGACATTGATGCCGCCCGCCAACTGGTGCTGTCGCACTTGCGTGTAGTTGTCGCCATTGCTCGCGGTTACAAGGGCTACGGCCTGCCTCAGGCAGACCTCATCCAGGAGGGAAACATCGGTTTGATGAAAGCCGTCAAGCGCTATGATCCCGAGCGGGGCGTCAGGCTGGTATCGTTTGCAGTACACTGGATCAAGGCGGAAATCCACGAATTCATACTGCGCAATTGGCGGCTGGTAAAAATCGCCACGACCAAGGCGCAACGCAAACTGTTCTTTAATCTGCGCAGCATGAAGCCGGTGCTGGATACCATGAATCCGGAAGAAGTGGACGCCATAGCCACGCAGTTGGGTGTAAAAGCCGAGGAAGTGGTGGAAATGGAAACGCGCTTCAGCGGACGGGACATTTCACTCGAGCCCCTGTCGGACGACGATGATGATGAGGCATTCAGCCCCATCGCTTATCTGACAGACGGTTCCGAACCTTCGCAAGTGCTGGAGACCGAACAAAACAGCCGCCTGCGGGGCGAAGGATTACAGCAGGCGTTGTCTAGCCTGGATGCCCGTAGCCGCCGCATCATCGAGGCTCGCTGGTTACGTGAAAAAGATACCGCAACGCTGCATGATCTTGCTGACGAGCTGGGCGTCTCCGCCGAGCGCATCAGGCAAATTGAAGCGAAAGCAATGCAGAAGATGCGAACAGCCATGGCGCCCGAGGCCGCATAACCTTGCTGGCATGGGCGCGGCGAAGGTTTATCCCGCAGTATTATAAATACCGCGGTATTTTATTGACTGATCTTCCTTATTTCTTTGCCCTCTGAATCAGGATAACACCCGCACATTAGCTCGGGTTACTTTCCGCCCACTGTTCCGGTGTAAGAGTTTTCATGGATAAAGCATGAATCTCCTGCTTCATCCTGTCGCCGAGGGCGCGATAAACCAGCTGGTGTTGTTGCACCATATTCTTTCCGCGGAATTCGGGGCTGACAATGATGGCGTTGAAATGGTAGCCATCATCACCTTCCACGTGCACCAGTTCGCACGGCATGGAAGCTTCGATATGGGTTTTAATGCTGTCTGCTGTAACCATTCTTCCTGTCCTTTTATGAATAAATCTTTGCCAAAGGCGGAATTTTACCCGCTACTTAATGGCGGATCTTGTAACCCATCTTCAACATTTGCAATGTCAGCCATGATACCGCCAAGAAGCAGCTTGCTACAATCCCGAGGCTGAGGTAGGGAGAAATATCGGACGCGCTGAAGAAACCGTAGCGAAAACCATCAATTATGTAGAAAAACGGGTTCAGGTGGGACAGGCCCTGCCAGAAGGGAGGCAAGGAGTGGATTGAATAGAATACGCCGGACAAAAACGTCAGCGGCAGAATAACGAAGTTCTGAAATGCGGCGAGCTGATCGAATTTTTCCGCCCAGATTCCGGCGATGATACCTAACGCGGCGAGCAAGGCGCTACCCATCAACGCGAACAGGAACACCCACAGAAGGGACGTCACTGGCACATCGAAGAACCCGAGTGTCACCAGATACACGCCCAGCCCCACGGCCAGTCCGCGCACTACCGAAGCCAGGACGTAGGCCAAAAATATTTCCTGGTAGGAAAGCGGCGCTAGCAAGACAAAAACGAGGTTTCCCGTAATTTTCGATTGAATCAGGCTTGATGAGGAATTAGCGAAAGCGTTTTGCAGCATCGCCATCATTATCAGGCCGGGAATCAGAAAAACGGTGTATGCGACCCCTGGATATGCCTCGACGTGGTCTTCCAGCACATGGGAAAAAATCATGAGATAAAGCAAGGTGGACACCATTGGCGCAAATACGGTTTGAAATCCCACCTTCCAGAATCGCAGCAATTCCTTGTAAAGTAGAGTAAGAAAGCCGGTCATGTAGGAACAGCAGTGGATTCCGCCATCCTCGCGAATTCGGCAGTTTTGGTTCCACCCATTGTTTTAATGAAGACTTCTTCCAGATCAGGTTGCAATATCTGCATTTCCAGCACCTGGGAACCCTCCACACGCAATGCCGCCATCACATGCTCAAGCAGGGAATATTCTTCGAGCGCCAAAATATAGTATCCCTCCTCGGCACTGCTCATCAGTGGCCGTAGCGTCGAAGGTAGCACGTCTGGCGACAGACGCAGCCGCACGGAGCATCCCGTAACGCTGTTAATGAGGTTTCTGATGCTGTCGAGCGCAACGATATTGCCCTGCTTCAGCATTGCCACACGGCTGCATAAGGCTTCTGCTTCATCAAGATAATGAGTCGTAAGCACAATGGTGTGGCCCTCTCGATTCAATTGCTTGACGAAACGCCATAGCCCCTGACGCAACTCCACGTCAACCCCCGCAGTGGGTTCGTCCAGCACGATCACCGGGGGTTTATGCACCAGTGCCTGAGCCACAAGCACGCGCCGCTTCATGCCCCCGGACAGCGCACGCATGTTGACGTGGGCCTTGTCCGCAAGATCGAGGTGGTGGATTATCTCGTCTATCCAGGCATCGTTATTCTTCAGGCCGTAATATCCCGATTGAATTTCAAGCGTTTCACGAACAGTAAAGAATGGGTCATACACAAGCTCTTGCGGTACCACACCCAGGACCCGCCGCGCTTCGCGGTAGTCCGTGACGACATCGTATCCCATTACCCTGGCACTGCCGCGACTGGCACGGGTCAGCCCGGCAATTATGTTGATAAGGGTAGTTTTTCCCGCCCCGTTGGGACCGAGCAAGGCAAAAAATTCGCCAGCCCGTATTTCAAGATCAACGCCGGCCAAGGCTTGCAGCCTACCGAAGCACTTGTACATCTGTTTGACTTCGATTGCCGGGGTCATGGAGAAAATAAGATAGGATGGTCCTGATCCACGGCGGCGATACATCCGTCTTCGTGTCGACGGGGGCCGCCGCGGGTAATGGGAAAAGCCCGCTCGTGATAAGCAGTATGCCTGAACCGATGCCTACCGGTTCGAATTATGCTAAGCCGCATCAACTCTGCGACACCATACAGTTGGACAAGGCTTTGCAGTTTTTGCGGTATGTTGATGAAAGACAACTGGCAGTTGCGGCGGTTAGCCTCGCGCCTCCATTCCAGTAACATGCTGACAGCCGTAGAATCCACTTCAGCCACACGCGCCATATCGATTACCAGATCACCGCTATTGAACAACGCAACGCCGCGCTCAGCCACCGTGACAACGTTGTCGATAGTGATTGATCCCTCGACGCTCAGTTGTCCGTTCTTATGCAGCACTACCTCAGCCACGCCGCCGCTTCCGGTCAATCATCAATTACTGTTTGATGCTTTTTTATCGGCGGCGACGAGGGAGCGATTTTTCTCTACCAGGGTTTTAATCAACTTATCCACGCCGCCGTCACGCACTTGGCTATTGAATGTGCTGCGGTAATTGGTTACCAGACTTACCCCAGCCACCGTCACATCGTAGACTTTCCAGCCGTCGCTGGTTTTTTCCATGCTGTAGTCGATGGGTACGGGCTGTTGACCGCCATCCATTACCTTTGTTCTGACTGTGGTATCAGTATCGGTCGGGTTATTTTTCAACGGTTCGACCTTGATCGTGTAGTCCTTATAGGTGGTCAGGGCATTGGAGTAAGTGCGCACCAGCAAAGTGCGGAACTCATTCACCAATTCCTGCTGTTGCTCAGGGGTGGCTTTGGCCCAGTTCTTGCCCATCGCAAGCCGGGTCATGCGAGTAAAGTCAAAATGAGGCAGTATCTTGGCTTCCACCAGAGCGAGAATCTTGGCGGTATTGCCCGACTGCAGGTCCTTATCCTGCCGGACGATTGTGAGCACTTCCTGCGCAGTATTGTCTACCAGAGTATCGGGACTCGTTGCCACTGCCCATGCGGGAAGCGCAAACCACCACGCGGCCAGCAATACTGAGATACCTAGATATTTCTTCATGATTTCCTCGCTAAAAATTTTATTTAAACTGCTGCTTGATAAACCCGACGCTTGCCGTGCCTCGGGATACGGCTATCCACGTCTTCCCCTTTCACTGCCCTGCATGACATTGCGCAAGGACGCTGCCGTGCCCACGTGGACAGGTTCGGGAATTCCTCAGTTCTTATCCGCATTTCCATCCTCTTTTCTCTCGGACGCCTTATCGAACAGGAATCGCCCGATCATCTCTTCCAGAACGAGCGCCGAATTGGTTTTCATGATTTTGTCGCCACTCTTCAGCACGGCCTCGTCACCGCCAGCCGCAAGACCGATGTACTGCTCGCCGATAAGGCCCGATGTAAGAATGCTGGCAAAGGTATCCTTGGGAAACTTGTAACGGCTGTCTATGCTCATGATCACCAGTGCATCGAATGTCTCGGTGCTGAGTTGAATGTCTGTCACCCGCCCAACCACCACGCCCGCACTTTTCACTGGCGCTCTGACCTTCAAGCCGCCGATGTTTTCGAAATTTCCTACCAGCGTATAGCTGTCAGCGGCACTGTAGGTGCCAAGATTTCCGACTTTCAGTGCCAAAACAAGCAAAGCGCCGATTCCCGCCATGATGAACAGTCCTACCCATAAATCCATTGTTGTTCGCTGCATCAGCCCATTCCCCTGAACATGAACGAGGTCAAAACAAAATCGAGGCCCAAAATCGCCAATGCCGAGGTTACGACGGTACGGGTAGTGGCGCCAGACACGCCCTCGGCGGTGGGGGACGCGTCATAACCTTCGAACACCGCTATAGCCGTTACCGCTATGCCAAAAACAAAGGTTTTTATGACACCGTTGACGATGTCGTAATGGAAATCCACCGCACCTTGCATTTGGGACCAGAATGAACCCTCGTCTACACCGATGAGGACCACCGCTACCAGGTAGCCGCCAAAAATGCCGACGGCGGAGAATAGCGCGGCCAGCAGGGGCATTGAAATCACGCCCGCCCAGAATCGTGGAGCTACCACACGCGCAATGGGATCCACCGCCATCATTTCCATCGCCGCCAATTGCTCCGTAGCCTTCATCAAGCCGATTTCCGCGGTAATGGCCGAACCCGCACGGCTGGCGAACAGCAGGGCCGCAACCACAGGCCCCAGTTCCCGCAGTAGCGATAACGCCACCATGGTGCCGACGGCTGATTCTGCTCCATATCTCTGCAAGGTCTCGTATCCTTGCAAACCGAGCACCATACCGACGAACAAGCCCGACACAAGGATAATAATCAGCGACAGGACGCCGGTAAAATAAAGCTCACGGATAATGAGGCGGAAACGGCGCAGGCTGGTGCCGGACTTCAGCAATGTCAACAGAAAAAAGCGGCTGGCATAGCCCAGCCGCCAAATACTGTCTATCACCCGATGACCGACGCCCTGAATCCCGGTAACGATACGCCTAGGCAAAACCGCCCTCCAGTTTCAGATCGCTTGCATAGGCATTCGCCGGATAATGGAAGGAAACCGGTCCGTCTTCTTCGCCATGCACGAACTGATGGACGAAAGGCGCGACTGATCCACGCACTTCGTCGGGCGTGCCGTATGCTGCAATCACACCATCGGCAACGAAATATACATGGTCAACAATTTTAAGGGACTCCTGCACATCGTGCGTGACGACAATGGAGGTCATGCCTAACGCATCGGTAAGCCGACGTATCAGATTTCCGATTACGGTGAGTGAAATGGGGTCGAGGCCGGTAAAGGGTTCGTCATACATGATGAGTAGCGGGTCAAGCGCGATGGAACGCGCCAATGCGACGCGACGCGCCATGCCGCCGGAAAGCGCAGCCGGCATCAGGTCATGCGCCCCTCGCAGGCCGACAGCTTCCAGCTTCATCAATACAAGGTCGCGAATCATGGATTCAGGCAAATCGGTATGCTCGCGCATCTGGAAAGCCACATTATCGAATACCGATAGATCAGTAAAGAGCGCGCCAAACTGGAATAACATGCTCATTTTCCGGCGCATCTGGAAAAGTTCGTCCCTTTTCAGGTCATGTACTACCTTGCCCGCCACCTTTACATAACCCGAGGATGGGCGCACCGCCCCGCCGATCAGGCGCAACAGCGTGGTCTTGCCGCTGCCACTGCCACCCATGATGGCAATGACTTTGCCGCGAGACATGGTCATGTTGATCCCCTTCAGAATTGCACGGTCTCCATAGGAGAAATGCAAATCCTTGATTTCTATTAATTCATGCGCCATTCTGCTGGGTCAATGCGTTATCAGACAGGGATGTCGATTTTAACCTAAATCCGGTAGTTGGACGGGGTGGAGTGTGCGGTTTTTAGGGGTGCAGGGCAAGGCGCAACGACGCGGAATGGTGCGACCCTGCGCTAGAGCTGGAGCAGTGCTACTAACGCGAGGTGAAGGCTGCCGGATCCACGCAGTTCGGAATGCCAAATGCACTTTCAGCACAGACCATAATTGTACCGTGAGCTGAAGGCAATGTCCTTATTCAACAAGTCTCTGTCTAATGAACTTCTCCCATGAATCCGGCGGTATGAAGGGCTCACAACTGCTGTGCGCAGGAGGCTTAATACACAGACTGCCAAGAAGAGCTAGGAGTTGGGATAAAGTAGCAGCAGCCGATATCCGGCCGCGTTCAGGTCGCCGCTATCGAGGTGGAGTTTCACGTTGAATTCCGCCTCGGGCGCAACCACCCTTTCCAGGTTTGAATTTTCTTCAAGGTATGCATCTGGAGGAAAGGTACGGCTGGCAAGAGGCTGGTTCTTCGTATCGATGAGCGTAAGCTGGAATGACGGCAGCGCCTGGGAATAGGAAGCATAATTACGTACAGTGGCATTAAGCGTAATGACGCCGGGCCGCTGGGCATCCGCTTGCATTTCGGATGATTCAATATTCAGCAATTTCGCGTACTGGGGCGCGGGAAGAGAACACTGGAGCAATTCACAATACCGCTCGAGGTAGGGCTTGGCGTCCGGCACCATAACCGAAATCTCGCTGCGAAAGGCATAGACAACCTGCGCTGCCAGTACGACAAGCAAAAACAGGTTGGCGAAACCCCAGGCGAACGATGCTGCAAGGGACGTTGCGGGCGGTTGCACCTCGTCAAATGCGTAATTCTCCGGCGGATAATTTTCGAACGCGTAGTTTTCAGACACCGGGGGGAGCGTGTCGGAAAATTTCGAAGTGGATTTTTCGCTATCCAGGCTCGCCGCAGTGGAATCGTCGCTGGCGTCAGCTGCTGTTTCAGGAAGGGGCTCTTCTGCAATCGGGGAGGCGGGCGCCGGCCCCTCCCGGGTTACCTCTTCCTGCGCCACCTCCTTCCCGCTTACGTCCTGAATTACCTCGTCCGGAATTATCCTGTCTGGAACGGCTTCATCCTGAATTATTTTACCGCCGGGAGCAGAAGGTGAACTTTGCTGATCGGATAGAGCTGGCGCTTTCTCGCCGGGGAAATCATCGCCACGTGGAATTTCAGGCTGGCTCTCCGGCGTTTCCTCAGCTTTTGTTTCGGCCAGATTTCCGGCTTCCGGCTCCTGCATCGTTGCCAGGGTGGTAAAGCCGTTAAATACTCGTGCGCAATGTCCGCAGCGCACATTCCCACCATGCGCCTGCAGATGCAGAGGCGTGATGCGGAAGGTGGTGGCGCAATCAGGACAACGGGTTACAAGCGCCATGGTTGTGGTTTCTGAAATATGTCCAAATCACTGCCTCCTTCCGGTGAGCAAAGCCCAGCCCGCCTCCTCTTGTGCGATACGCATCTCGAACCATTGCCGATAGATTTTCATCACATCTTCCGCCTGTTCGGCGAGTATGCCGGAAAGCACAATCTGCCCACCCCGGCGGGTGGCGTTCGATAATATCGGCGCCAGCATGATTAAAGGATTGGCGAGAATATTGGCTACAACCACATCCGCAGCGCCATTTTGCGCACCGGGCTGAGCCGCGCCATGAACCGTAAAGAACTCCAGTTCAGTTTCACTGCATCGATTAAGCACCGCATTTTGCAGGCTTGCCGCAACCGCCTGGGGATCTATGTCAATACCGACCACATGGCGGGCGCCCAGCTTCAAGGCGGCTATGGCAAGTATGCCTGAACCGCAACCATAATCCAGAACATCTTCGCCGCCCATGAGGTTTTCGTCAAGCCAGGCCAGGCACAATTGGGTAGAAGGATGGCTACCTGTACCGAAAGCCAGTCCGGGATCAAGTATCAGGTTGACGCCAGCGGGATCAGGTATTTGATGCCAGCTGGGTACAATCCACAATCGGTGCGATATCTGGATCGGATTGAATTGAGATTGAGTCAACCGCACCCAATCCTGCTCTTCCACATAGGTCACGCTGTAGCCCGGCAGGTTGGGAAGCTGGGCCGCTTGCGCCGCAGCCTCTACAATAGAAGGAACGTCAACGTGTGGATGGAATAGGGCGGTGAGTTCCGATGCGAACCAGAGCCCGCCCGAGGATTCCCCGGGCTCGTCAAACAAGACCTGCTCTTGTTCGGTTCCAGTGCCGGCATCATGTATATCCGTTGACAACGCACCCAGCTCGAGCATCGCGTCGCTCAAAATTTCGGCATGCACGTTATCGGTTTTTATGGCGAGCGAAATCCAGGACATTATCAGGACTCATGAATCACAGAAACGGCTTCAACGATAAACACGCTATCACCACCCCACTGATAAACGTTATCACGAAAGTGGCAATCCTCTCGTTCAGCATATTCGGGTTTTAGTGGAGTTGAAGATGTACCATCATACAACTCCCCACACTTTTAGCTCACCCAATTCCCCCATACGTCGGCCAATTTTTTTTGCTCGAGGCTCCCGGAATAACGCAATCTTTTTTATTTTATTTTTGCGCCCCGCAAAATAAATCGTTCCCGTATGAAGTAGACTTAAGTCCAGTTGGCCTAGCTTACGATTAACCCTACAATTTATCACACCAAAAGAAAACGGAGATACCACATGAATAAAAAAGAACTCATCGAGGCGATAGCGACAAAGACTGGCTCAACCAAAGCTGACGCTGAACGCGCTGTTGGGGCACTGATCGAAGTCATTTCTGACACCCTGAAAAAAGGTGATTCCCTATCCTTCCCCGGATTTGGCACCTTCGAAGTACGCGACCGTCCCGCCCGTGCCGGCCGCAATCCCAGGACGGGCGAAGAACTGCAAATTGCGGCGTCGAAGATCCCTGCATTCAAGGCAGGTGCGACGTTAAAAGCCGCCGTCAGTGGCAAGTAAAAAAACAACTTCAGTATAAGACCAGGCGCGAGCGAAGTGCCCGCGCTAAAAAAATGCTAAGCCTGCGAGGGGCGCGGCAGCCCATCGCAGAAAAGGGGCTCCCTTTCCCGGGATTTGCCGGAAAACGTACTCAAAGCGTATCTGTAAGGTATCGTACAGAAGTGCTTGACGAATGATGATGGAATTACCGATTCATTATTCCGAGGGGAGAGTTATGGAAGATATTGTCGCAGGACGATTTGAAACGGACGATGACGCCCGGTCAGCGGCGGCATCGCTTGCTGATTTGGTAAGCGAGAGTGATATTTTTATCTTTTTTAACAATCAGCCCGGTGCCCACGATTCTGATAGGAGCCCCGGCGATCAACGCGCTGCGGAAAGCGGCGCAAAAGGGGCGGCAACAGGCGCGGCTTCTGGGGCGATTGCCGCCGGCGCTGCCGGGACGGTGGTTGGAGGGCCTGCTGCTGGGGCAGTTGCGGCTGCTGTCGGTGGATATACCGGTTCACTCGCGGGTACGGCAGGAGGTTTACCTGAAGAAGGTGAGGGCACGAATAAAGCTCCTCATTCGCGGTCGGCCGGGATGATGCTCGCGGTGCGCGCAGCGAATGCTGATAACAAGCAACAGATAATCGATCGCTTAAGGCGACAGGGAGCTGCAGACATCGAGACCGCGAAAGGCAAGTGGGGCAAAGGGGAGTGGCTGGACTTCGATCCGATGGCTTCTCCACAATTGGTGTATTAATTTCCTCTTATGGCAGTTAATTTGCAATATCAGCAGGTAAAAGAAAAGCAGTTGTTTCCGATATAGACAGAACCCTGATCGTTAAGATGAGGTCGTTGCCGGCCTCATCTTGATAAGCATTTCACCTCAAGCGGCCTGTTGCTCGCCCTTTCGTTCAACCAGGTCCATGATGTAACGGTGCGCCTTCTCGCCTGACACCTCCACCCTTACCTGCGCGTTCCTGGCACTCATTTATGATAATTGGCAAGCTTTTGCTCCAGGTAATGGATACTCGTGCCTCCATTCAGAAAAGCGGCGTCGGACAACAGATCAAGATGTAACGGCGTGTTGGTCTTGATGCCTTCAATCACCATTTCCGACAGCGCAATCCGCATCCTGGCAATTGCCTGCTCACGGTTATCGCCATAAGCAATAACTTTACCGATCATGGAATCGTAATACGGCGGCACCATATAGTTATGATAGACATGAGAATCGACACGAATGCCAGGCCCACCTGGAGCGTGGTATTGCGTAATGCGGCCTGCGGACGGCGTGAGCTTATAAGGATCCTCCGCATTGATGCGGCATTCGATGGCATGCCCTTTCATTACAACGTCTCGCTGGCGAATGCCGAGCTTTTCACCGGCGGCAATACGAATTTGCGCCTGCACCAGATCAATTCCGGTAATTACTTCAGTAACAGGGTGTTCCACTTGCAGACGCGTATTCATCTCAATGAAATAAAATTCATTTTTCTCGAACAGGAACTCGAACGTGCCTGCCCCGCGATAGCCAATGCGGCGGCAGGCGTCGACGCAGCGGGAGCCCATTTTGTCTCGCAGCCTGGGGGGAATGCCCAGGGCAGGTGCTTCCTCGATAATTTTCTGATGCCGGCGCTGCATGGAACAATCCCGTTCGCCCAGGTAAATGGCATTCCGGTGCTCGTCGGCCAGAACCTGGAACTCGATATGACGCGGGTTCTCCAGGTATTTTTCGGCATAAACCGTCGGGTTGCCGAATGCTGCCTGAGCTTCGTTCTGGGTTATTATCACCGCGTTCGACAAAGCGGCTTCGGTATGTACCACACGCATCCCGCGGCCGCCGCCGCCTGCAGCCGCCTTGATGATAATGGGATATCCAATGGCACGGACAATAGCCCTGACTTCTTCAGGTGAATCCGGCAGACTCCCATTTGATCCTGGAACACAGGGCACCCCCGCCTTTTTCATGGCGTTTTTCGCGCTCACCTTGTCGCCCATCAGACGGATCGTATCGGAACGCGGACCGATAAAGACAAATCCGCTTTTCTCCACTCGTTCCGCGAAATCTGCGTTTTCCGACAGAAACCCGTAACCAGGATGTATTGCTTCCGCATCGGTCACTTCCGCTGCGCTGATGATTGCAGGGATATTAAGATAACTTTGAGCCGATGGCGCCGGCCCGATACAGACCGACTCATCGGCAAGTTTTACATATTTGGCCTCTGCGTCCGCCTGGGAGTGCACAGCGACCGTTTTGATACCCATCTCACGGCACGCACGTTGTATCCGCAGAGCGATTTCCCCACGGTTGGCTATTAGAATTTTTTCAAACATGCTTGGCGGAACCAGTTATTTTGACGGGCGGGAGAGGATTTGCCATTGCTTCTTCGCGCTGCGAACGCGCCGGATTGCGCAGACTTTCCTGGATGCAGATCATTCGATTACGAATAAAGGCTCGCCGTACTCTACCGGCTGACCGTTTTCTACCAGAATTGCCTTTACCACTCCACTTTTGTCCGATTCGATTTCGTTGAGCAGCTTCATCGCCTCAATGATGCAGAGTGTTTCGCCCTCCTTGACAGTCTGGCCCACCTCTACGAACGGGTTCGAGCCAGGCGTCGAGCTACGGTAAAATGTGCCCACCATAGGCGATTTCACCACATGGCCTTCAGGCAACACTTCGGCCGCTGCTGCGGCTGCGGGCCCGGTCGAGGATTGGGAAACGGCGGCTGGCACAGCTTGTTGCGGGGGCGGTGTTGGCGTTACCTGGCTCTGCATTGAAGATGTAGATCTGCTGATACGCACCTTCTCCTCACCTTCGGTAATTTCCAGTTCAGCAATGCCAGATTCCTCGACCAGATCGATCAATTTCTTCAGCTTTCTCAGATCCATATTAGGTCTCCCGGGGCGGCTCCCCTTTTGATGTTTTTACCAACGTTGCCATTACGGCGCGGCTTTCGTTCAGTCCACTGACGCATTTCAGCCATAATATCCTCAAATTATCCTTTTACCCTTGACGGCGGTTGGCAAGGTTAGCCCCATTTTTCTAATATCGTCATTTAGCGGGAACACCTCTATTTTCCCAATTTTGAGAACTCGCATCTGATAGTGCTGCCAAAGCATATTCCAGCGCCAGTTCATATCCTTTTGCACCCAACCCACAGATGACGCCTCGCGCCAAATCGGAAAAATAGGACTTTTGCCGAAAAGATTCACGAGCGAAAATATTGGAAAGGTGAACTTCGATAAAAGGAATTTCGGTTGCCGCGAGGGCGTCGCGCAATGCAATACTGGTGTGAGTGTACGCAGCGGGATTAATGATAATAAATTGAACGCCTTCGCCAATTGCCTGTTGAATGCGGTCTATCAGCTCAGTTTCCCCGTTACTTTGAAAGTGAGTTAACTTTATTCCGACATTTTGGGCTAACACAGTCAAATTGTGGTTAATTTCGGCTAACGTCGTCTTTCCGTAGGTTTCCGGTTCCCTGGTTCCCAGCAAATTTAGGTTGGGACCATGCAGGACTAAAATTTGCTCAGTATGAGTTGCATCGATTTTCATCGGCGCAAGTTTGACCGAATCCCGGTCAAAAGTCCAGTTTTTGATGGTTATCGGCGAAAATAAGGAACATTGCCCGGAATTAAGAGTTTGTGAAGAAAGCGGATACTAAGTGGTCACAGTATCGGGGCTTTAGCGGGATAATGGGCTTCAGCCGTATAGAATTAGACGAATCTGGAGCGATAATCTTTACTTTCCTCCACGTCTCATCATCGTTCGAAACACGTTGTCCTCACGGTTGGGTTGGCCTGTTAGCATATTACTTCACCGCCGAATTTGCCCGATGTATCCCAAACCTCTATAATTCTGGTGTTTAATTCCCCTCGGGCTGTTGTAGCTCAGTTGGTAGAGCAACTGATTCGTAATCAGTAGGTCGGAGGTTCGACTCCTCTCAACAGCACCATAATCACCCGCTTGCTATTAGGTAGCTATTCTCGGCGTAGCTGAACCATGTCGCATTCGCGCTTTCACGCGCAACTGTAGCGGGTCTGCCGATTTCTGCAACTCTTGAGCTGTAGAGGCCTACGGGCAAGACCGGCTAAAGGCACGCACGCCGTCGGACGCCGTGTGGAGTTTGTTGATGTAGTCCAACGGCCCCAAGTGCTGCTTTCATTACTTTTTTAATCGCCAGAGATCATCACCTTGTCCGGACTCAGTTCCGCTAGAGTTTTTTTTAAACGTTCGTTTCCTTCTAAGTGCTTGAAGGCACTGCTGTCTTTCAGTTTTTTACCCCGACTCCTGTATAAATCATATCTGTGCCGGCCGATGGAGCTTTAGGCTCAGGCTCAAAATACGTACTTAGGTCCAATGGTATAAACCTTGGCGATACGGTTAACATGCGAGAGGCTAATCACCGTCCTGTGGATGTTTGCTTATTGAATATGGGATGCGAATAAAACCAGGCGCCGTTAATAGGGCCGCTGTGCATTACGGCTGGGATTATCCGATAGTGAAAGATTAATAATAAAATACTTATAATAGGCGTTTATCATGACGGATCGGTTAACTTTCGATCAAGCGTATGAACTGACGGATATGCTGATTAACACGGCCACCAAGGATCAACTTGCGGAGTGCGCGCGATTGCTGGCCCTGAATCTTGCGCATCATCAAATAAAACAGGGGGAAATACCTGTAGACCAAACCTTGGCTTTACTGCGTTCATTCGAGCGGAGCGAGGAACATTTCAACTTGTTGATGGAAGGCATGCTTAATCTGATAGGTGTCCTCGTAAATGTTAGCGGCGGTGTGATCCAGACAAAACATTGAGCATAATTGCCGTTCTGCAATCGCTGCTTTGCTTCAACTGATGTAGCTCCTTTACCTTCGGACTTCAAGAGTGAACGCTTACTGCTACGGATAGCATGATGGACACTTTGAGGCAGGTTTATGTGGCGCAGGATCAGATTGGGAAGCAAAAATGTGACAGCTAATTACCTGGGTTCATTCATAACCTCATGCCCATAGAAGAACAGCCGCAGTACCTCGCGCCCGGGGTGAGCCGGCGGGAAGTCTGGTCCTGGGCGATGTATGATTTTGCCAATTCAGGCTATACCACGGTTGTAATTACGGCTATTTTTAATGCGTATTTCGTCGCGGTTGTAGCGAGAAACGAGGAATGGGGGACGTTCGCCTGGACAGCATCGCTTGCTGTTTCCTATGCGCTCATTATTCTTACAGCACCTGTACTGGGAGCTTATGCCGACGCGTACGCGCTTAAAAAGCGCTTGCTGTTTCTGAGCACGATAGGCTGTGTATTGTTTACCGCCCTGCTTTACTTTGTCGGTCCGGGTGATCTATGGCTGGCGGTTGTGCTGATAGTGCTCTCCAATTTCTTCTTTACTTGCGGCGGAAATCTCATTTCCGCCTTTTTACCGGAACTGGCGCAAAGCAGGGCCCTTGGAAAAGTGTCGGGCTGGGGCTGGAGCTTCGGATACATTGGTGGGTTGCTAAGTCTGGGCTTATCACTGGCGTACGTAACGTGGGCGCAGGGGCAAGGGAAGCCGGCCGAGCAGTTTGTACCCGTAACGATGCTGATTACGGCAAGCTTGTTTGCGCTATCGTGTATTCCCACTTTTCTTTTTTTAAAGGAGCGGGCGCTTCCTCAGCCGCACCTTTCAGGACGTACGGTAATACGGGAAGCATTTGGACGGCTGGGAGAAACGCTTGCTCATGTTCGTGATTACCGCGATCTTGCACGGTTTCTCGGCTGTATCGTGTTTTATCAGGCAGGCATTCAAACCATCATTACGCTGGCGGCGATATATGCGCAACAAGCCATGGGGTTTGATACGGGGGATACCATGTTCCTGGTCCTCGTAGTTAATGTCACTGCATCTGTGGGAGCCTTTGCATTTGGGAGCATACAGGACAGAATTGGTCATATACCGACAATAGCGCTGACTCTTGCCGGTTGGATTGTTATGGTGTTGCTGGCCTGGGTGGCCGAAGACAGGCCCTTGTTCTGGCTTGCCGCCAATGTGGCGGGCCTGTGCCTGGGGGCTTCTCAATCGGCAGGGCGGGCGCTGATAGGCTATTTCAGCCCGAACGGCAGACGCGCCGAGTTTTTCGGACTATGGGGACTGGCAGTTAATCTGTCATCCATATTAGGACCGGTGACGTACGGATTGGTAAGCTGGATATCGGGAGGCGATCACCGATTAGCCATGCTGATCACTGGCATTTATTTTATTATCGGTCTGGCAATACTAATGAGCATAAATGTAGCCAGAGGTCGGGAAGCTGCCCTGCGAGGCGGGACAATTAGCGGAATCGCTGAAGTTAGGCAGTGAAAACCTGCTTCGGTTGGCCTTGCCTATCCTGGCGAGTCCGCTGTTTGCTATTTTCGATTCTGCTTTTGATTTGGTATTAATGATGCATGTGATGGTTATGCCCGCCCTGATCCCCTGCCGGCTTTTTGCCATCCTGCTTTGCCTTGGGCTTGAGTGGAGCAAAACGGACGGACTGCGCTTCCTGTTCCGGTAGTTTGATGAACACGACGACTACTGTTTCGGGTGTGATCGTGAAATCTCCTGTACCGCTAAACATATTGTCGCCAGCCGGTTCCAGCTGGATCGTGTTTTTGGGCTTGGCCTTGCCAACCTGAAAGGTTGCCTTACCGACGCCTCCCTCAGTACTGATCTTGTTATCCGCGTGATCCGCTACGTAGAGCACGATCTCTTTTTCTTTTGAAACAAGCTCGAGATGGTAGGGTCCAGCCATCCGCATCTGCCCGCCATGTGGTGCGGCATGGGAGTCGAAATATTCTTCAGTGTGAGCTGAGGCGGGCAATGACACGGCCAGCGTAGCACTAACCAAGACCACGGCCATCGATTTAATCATCTCTATCTTCTCCTTGTAGAACTCATTGAACAAACTATTGTAATGGGGCATCCCGATCCCGGCCCCATATTGCTTTTGCTTCTTTTGCTTCTCTTGCTTCCTGCTGCCTGCTGCCTGTTTAAATCTACCTGTTCATGCTC
>CAWHQD010000009.1:0-75708 GCA_963831395.1 uncultured beta proteobacterium | reverse complement strand
AATTTCTTACGAACGAGCGCAGTCATTCAAACCTTATCAATCCAAAAGCTGATCTTCCTTGACTTTGGACATTTTATGGGTGTGCCAAAGTGGTATGCAGAAGCGGTCGAGGCGAATGCCGATTGGAATTGTAACCGGAAGAGGTTGTCGAGAAATAACATTGCGCCATATTGAAGCTTACCGAAAAGGAGGCCTTGATATGATAAAGAGATTGCCCGGCTAGGAATACCTGGAAACAATTCGCAAGCGTTATCGCAAGGCCTGGAAAAAATACAAAAAGCCGATCAGGGAGCGTTTTTGCACCAATTGCGACTATCACCGCAAATACGCCATTCGTCTCCTGGGCCAGCGCCCCAGGCTGCGTGTTAAAAAGCCACATGCCAGGCTTCAGTCTATGATTCCGCGGCATTGCTCACGGCGCTCAAGCGCATCTGGTTTGCCACCGATCAGATGTGCTCGAAGAAGCTCAAGGCGGCTATTTCACTGTGGCAGCCTCACTACGAACAGGCACGCCGGCACATCTCAAAACAGGAAATGGCGTTGTCGCTCACGAGTACTCTAAAAGTTAATACGGGAACTGATCGCCTCATATATCTTTGCGCTGAATGCGGCAGCCTGGTGAACAATTTCCCTCTCTGCCGGCTCCTTGATTTTCCCTGTTTCAGATAATTTTTCTCCAATTCTGTAACCATTTTCCCATGCCGCATTACAGATGGGGCTGCCGAAAACTTTTTTCTTTTGTGCAACATGAGCGGCCAATCCACTTAGGAATTTATCGTTAGTCCCAGAAAAATAGCCGCCGACGGTACAAAATTTATAATCCTCTTCAGATGCAAAGCCGGGACTCGAAAAAACAACTAAAAATATAACCAACAAGCAGTTCATTCTCATGATAAATCCTTAATATGAATGTGAGTTCAATCACGGCTCGGGAGCGGCGGGGAAAATCACTGACGCGCTTCAGCGCGTGCACGTCAGCATAACAATACTGAAAATCTTCCGCGACGAAAAGGTGTCGTGGCTGGAGGTTCTCTTGCCTTTGTATTTTCTATACACATTTTTATTGAATAAATCAAAAGTATCCATTAATGATGGAAGTAGAGTTGACCGGCAGAAGCAAGGTCGATGAGGCAATTGAATGGAATACAGAAGCACTCACCTCAGGTTTGTGGCTGTATTTGAAGCGGCCAAAGGTATTTTGGTATTTGCTACGGCCTGTGCCATTTTCAAATTCATCCATATGGATGTGCAGGAGGTCGCTGAGCAGTTGGTCTCCCGTTTCCACCTGAACCCTGCCAGCCGTTATCCCAGAATTTTTCTGAAGATCGCTTCCAATCTCAGCGATACACGCTTGCTTGCGCTGGGCTTCGGGGCTTTGGCCTATGCTGCAGCCAGGGTGATTGAAGCTTATGGATTGTGGCATAGCAAGCGATGGGCTTGGAGATTCGGCATGGCAAGCGCAGGACTTTATGTCCCGATTGAGGTTTCCGAACTGGTAAAAAGTACAGAGATAGTGCTGTTGCTCATAAACGTTCTGATCCTGATTGTTTTATGGCGCGGGCGCGCAGGCCATGAAGGATAGCCAAGAGTGTCTTGCTCGAAGTTTTTACTTTATGCGGGAGCGGATGCCGGTTCTTATTAGAGAGCGCGGCCAACTATGCGAAGTCGGGTGGTTTATAATGGATACAACCCGCTGCGCTCTGACGAATTGCTTAACAACTGCCATACTGATATGAGTTATTGGGCATTCATTCCTTTAATCGATCTATTAATTACCCGTGTTATGGAAGCGTACTTTAACCCACTGATTGCCGGATCGAATGGCGTGATTCCCCCGAAATTAGCGTGAAAATCAGTTCTTTCCCTGTGCGCGTCAGACCCTATGTAGCGCCCACGTGGCTGCGGGGTGGCCATGCACAAACGATTTATCCTTACCTCCTTTCCCGTCCTTCGATCCCTTACCGGCGCGAGCGGTGGGAGCTGGAAGATGGGGATTTCATCGATATCGACTGGATGGATAATGCTCATGATGCGCCGCTGGTGGTGCTGTTTCACGGGCTTGAAGGGGGCTCATGCAGCCATTATGTCGTAAGTTTGATGACGACGCTGCGTGAACTGGGCTGGCGCGGAGCGGTGGTGCATTTTCGCGGCTGTTCCGGTTCCCCAACCGGCTGCCGCGAGCCTATCACGCTGGCGACTCAACTGAGATAGATTGGATACTCCGCCGATTAAGTGGAGAAAACAAGCGGCTGGGGCGCGAAGCGCCGCTTTATGCAGTAGGGATATCGCTGGGCGGCAATGCATTACTGAAATGGCTGGGTGAGCGAGGCGGAGAGGCATGTCAAATACTCGATGGCGCGGTAGCGGTTTCCGTGCCTTTGGATTTGGCGGCGGCCGGGCATGCGCTGGCTTCGGGCTTTAATCTACTCTACACGCGCCATTTTCTCGATACTCTGAAGCGGAAGGCATTGGGAAAACTCGATCTCTTCCCCGGCCTGCTGGACTCGGAGGCGGTAGCCGCATGTACCACGCTATATGAATTCGACAATCTGGTCACTGCACCACTGCATGGTTTTCGCGATACCGAAGACTACTGGAAGCGGTCAAGCAGCAAACCGTGGCTCAAGCATATCCAGGTACCCACGCTCGTCATCAATGCAACCAACGACCCTTTCATGCCAGCGCACGCGCTACCTGGACCAGCTGATGTTTCGTCGGCCGTCGTTCTGGAATTCCCAGACCAGGGAGGGCATGTGGGATTTCTGGATTCACCTTTTCCCGGAAAACTCACATGGCTACCGGAAAGGATTGTCAGCTTTTTCGGTGAGCTGGAAGGTCAGACATCAGCGCAGTCAATGGATGAGCTACGCATCCTCCAGGTTTCTTGAATATGCCGGATGTTCGGTTTGTTCGGCTGGCGGCGCTGCTTACGCTCAAGATTTTAATCGTTTCGCCTGGGCGGATTGGGACTGGGCAGGGAGGGCTTGCAGCTTTCGATTGGTGGTAAAATCGATATCGGTTTTACCAATCATGGGTTAAGTCGGATGCCTCACGAATTGGTTTGACTGAAATGCGATACTGAATTCCCCACCTCGAGTCAATCTTGCGACACCATGCCCACATCTCCACCATTTGTCCACCTGCGCTTGCACAGCGAGTATTCCATTGTAGACGGCATTGTGCGTATCGACGAGGCGGTGGCAAAGGCTGTGGCCGATGGCATGCCGGCGCTGGCCCTGACTGATCTTTCCAATCTGTTCGGGCTGGTCAAGTTTTACCAGGAGGCGCGCGAGAAGGGCATAAAGCCCATCATCGGCTGCGATGTCTGGATCAGCAACGAGGCCGATCGGGACAAGCCCGTACGCATCCTGTTGTTGTGCCAGTCCTATCCGGGTTATCTGCTGCTGTGCCGCCTGCTGTCTCGCGCCTACCGCGAAAATCAGCATCGGGGACGCGCGGAATTAAGGAAATCCTGGTTAAAAGAAGGCGAAATGGGAACGGATGGGCTGATTGCCTTGTCAGGCGCGAATGCTCGGCGATATTGGCCTGGCGCTTATGCAAGACGATCCGGCTCAGGCGAATATCGTTGCTCAGGAGTGGGCGAACCTCTTCCCCGGCCGTTTCTATATCGAAGTGCAGCGCGCAGGCCATGTCAACGCCGAGACCCTCGTACAGCGCTCACTGATGTTGGCTTCCGCGCTGCGTTTGCCCGTGGTAGCGACACAACCGGTACAGTTTCTGAATCCCGAAGACTACCGTGCCCACGAGGCGCGGGTTTGTATCGCGGAAGGTTATGTCCTGGGTGATCGCCGCCGCCCGAAGAATTGCACCGAGTCGCAGTATTTCAAGACCCAGGCCGAAATGGCGGCATTGTTTGCGGATATACCTCCGGCGATTGCCAACACGGCGGAACTCGCCAAACGCTGCAACCTCCCACTGGAATTGGGCATTAACCGCCTGCCATTATTTCCCACCCCGAATAACGAGAGCCTGGAACTCTATCTGCGCAGCCAGGCAGAGGCGGGTCTGGACGCTCGAATGAAAGCACTTTTTCCTGACGATGCCGAGCGCGCTGCGGAAATGCCAAAATATCGCGCCAGGCTGGATTTCGAAACTGACATCATTGTACAGATGGGGTTTGCCGGTTATTTCCTGATCGTTGCCGACTTCATTAACTGGGCCAAGCACAATGGTGTTCCGGTAGGGCCGGGCAGGGGCTCTGGCGCGGGTTCGCTGGTTGCTTATTCATTGGGCATTACCGATCTCGACCCGCTTCGCTACGACTTGCTGTTTGAGCGCTTCCTCAATCCGGAACGCATTTCCATGCCCGATTTCGATATCGATTTCTGCCAGGACGGACGCGAGCATGTTATCGAATATGTGAAGCAGAAATATGGCGCTGAAAGTGTTTCCCAAATTGTCACGTTCGGCACGATGGCGGCCAAAGCGGTGGTCCGCGACGTGGGCAGGGTGCTCGATCTGCCTTACAACTTTGTCGATCAGTTGGCGAAGCTGGTGCCCTTTGAACTGGGCATGACCCTGAAAAAAGCGCGCGAGGAGGAGCCGCAACTGAATGAGCGGGCGCAAGCGGAGGAAGAGGTGCGCAATCTGCTGGAACTGGCGGAGCGCCTTGAAGGGCTTACGCGCAACGTCGGCATGCATGCGGGTGGCGTACTGATCGCATCGGGAAAGATTACCGATTTTTGCCCAGTCTATTGCACGGACGGGGGCGATTCGGTAGTGAGCCAGTTGGATAAAGATGATGTGGAAAAAATCGGCCTGGTGAAGTTTGACTTCCTGGGTTTGCGAACTTTGACCATACTCGACTGGACTGTGAGATACATCAGGCAGCGTGGGCAAAGCGCCGAGTTATCCAAACAGGAGTCTGGACAGTTCGAATCTTTTTCCCTGGAAAACCTCCCCCTGGATGATCCAGCAACCTATGCGCTACTGAGGCAGGGTAATGCCGTGGGTGTGTTCCAGTTTGAATCGCGCGGCATGAAGGATCTGCTGCAAAAGGCGAGGCCGGACTGTTTTGAAGACATTATTGCATTGGTAGCGTTGTACCGTCCGGGGCCCATGGCGCTGATTCCCGAATTTACCGAGCGCAAGCACGGCAAGCGCGTGGAATATCTTGATCCCCGCTTGCAGCCCATACTGGAGCCCACCTATGGCGTAATGGTTTATCAAGAGCAGGTGATGCAGATTGCTCAGGTGATAGGCGGCTATAGCCTGGGTAGCGCCGATCTGTTACGGCGCGCTATGGGCAAGAAAAAGCCCGAGGAAATGGCGCTGCAACGCGACATTTTCGTTGCGGGAGCGGTCAAGAATGGGTTGACCGAACGCGATGCGGCCGAACTCTTCAACCTGATGGAAAGATTCGCGGGCTATGGATTCAATAAGTCGCATGCAGCGGCTTATGCCCTGATCGCGTTCCAGACCGCATACCTGAAGACGCATTATCCGGCCGAATTCATGGCGGCCACCTTGTCCGCCGATATGGATGATACGGACAAGGTACACATCTTTTTTGAAGATAGCATTTCCCATGGGCTCAGCATGCTGCCGCCGGACATTAACCTGTCCGGTTATCGTTTTGTTCCTGTCGATGGAAAAACGATACGATATGGCTTGGGCGCGATAAAAGGAACGGGGGAATCCGCCATCGCCGCAATTATCAAGGCGCGGGAACAAGGACGGGCCTTACACCGACCTGTTCGATTTCTGCCGCCGGGTCGACAAGCGTATTGTCAATCGGCGTGTGATGGAATCGCTGATCCGGGCTGGCGCATTTGACTCTGTCAACAGTCATCGGGCGGGCCTGCTGGCATCCGTAGGCATCGCGCTCGAATCCGCCGAGCAAGCCGGACGTGCGATCAATCAGGTGAGTTTGTTTGGCGACAACGATGGCGCCATGCAGCCATCGAGCCTGATACACGTGCCTGCATGGCCGGAGAAGGAACAGCTGAAAAATGAAAAAATGGCACTGGGGTTTTATCTGAGTGGACATCCCTACAATGCCTATGCGGAAGAAGTAAAACATTTCGTACGCACTCGCCTGGATCGGTTGAATCCGCAGCGGGAACCGCAGCTCCTCGCAGGCATCGTCTATGCTATCCGCACTCAGGTGACTCGACGCGGCAGAATGGGCGTGGTTGTATTGGATGACGGCAGCACACGGGTGGAAATGGTTGTGTATAACGAATTATTCGAGTCCGTCCGGGGCTGGCTGAAAGAGGACCAGTTACTTATTGCGGAAGCCAGGGTAAGCAATAAGGGGGGTGACGACGAGTATGGCGGCGGGCTGCGTATTACCGCCGATCAGCTATATAATCTGGACAGCGCCCGCTCTCGCTACGCAAAATATGTGGAAGTGCATTGCAATGGATCGTCCAATGCCGCGCGATTGAAGGAATTGCTTGCGCCCTATCGGGCTGATACACATGCCGGCAAGACTAAAAGCGACAACAGCTGGTTCTCGCCGGTGCTGGTGTTTTATCGCAACCAGGACGCTGCCTGCAAACTCGAACTTGGCGATGCCTGGCGGGTCAGTCTCGAAGAAAACCTTTTGCATTCCCTGTCAGCTCACTTCACGAAGGAAAATGTCAGGGTGGTTTACTGATTCGTCTGAATTACACTGAGTTATAGAATAAATCGATAAAACTGGGGATAGCAACTGGGATAGCTTGTATCCGGTTGCAGGCTTTAGCGGAATCTGAATTTTTTGGAAAGTGCGTTTCTTGACCATAAAGATGAGTAGCTCTACTATGTTCACCCCTCGCGAAACTATTTTTTTCCTCACTGGAAAAATGGCTTCAGTAACTGTTCAGTAACTGGTAAATAAACAAGGCATAGAAAATGGAACCCAATACGACAACCATTGACTCGGGCTTGCAGAAGGTAAAAGCCCGTATCAAGGAGGTTGCTGAAAAAGCAGGCCGACAAGCTGAATCCATCACACTGCTGGCAGCGAGCAAGACCAATCCTGCCGAGCGATTACGTGAAGCTTTTGTAGCCGGACAAACTGTTTTCGGCGAAAACTATCTTCAGGAAGCGTTAGTGAAAATTGATGCGCTCGCTGATCTGCCAATCGAATGGCATTTCATCGGCCCCATACAGAGCAATAAAACAAGACGTATAGCAGAGAAATTTGCCTGGGTGCATGGCGTAGACCGTAAAAAAATCGCCGATCGCTTGTCGAAGGACAGACCTGATTCGCTGCCTCCCCTTCAGATATGTTTGCAGGTAAACGTGAGCGGAGAGGACAGCAAGAGCGGTGTCGCGCCCGAGGAGCTTGCGGATCTGGCAGCGCATGTCATTGAGTTGCCCCGGCTGAAACTAAGGGGTGTGATGGCCATTCCCGAGCTTACAAAGGCCACGGCGCTGCAGCGCAGCCAGTTCCAGATGTTGAGAGAAGCCTACGACCAGCTAAAGTCGGCCGGCTATGAGCTCGATACGATCTCGATGGGGATGTCGGAAGACCTGGATATTGCCATCGAAGAAGGCGCCACCATGGTTCGTGTAGGTACCGCCATTTTCGGCCCGAGACGCTACGCTATCCCTGAGGAGCTTGCTGCCCGGTAAGGGTAAGGTATTTTTCGTATAACTGCTCTTTCGTCTCGACAATGTCCGGGTTGAGGATGATGCAATCCACCGGACATACTTCGACGCACTGAGACTCTTCGTGATGCCCTACGCATTCGGTGCACAGGCCGGGGTCTATCATGTAGTACTCTTCCCCCTGCGAAATGGCGTCATTGGGGCATTCCGGCTCGCACACGTCGCAATTTATACATTCATCTGTGATGATTAAAGCCATATCAACCTCAAGAATTAAGTTTCGATTCTGATCCGAAGCTCCCGGGCGACCAGTGGATGCACAAATTTTTCTATGCTTCCGCCCAGCAGCGCGATTTCGCGCACAATAGTGGCGGAAATGAACATATATTGCTCCGATGGTGTCAGGAACAAGGTTTCGACCCCGGGGTATATGCTACGGTTCATCCCTGCCATCTGAAATTCATATTCGAAATCGGACACCGCGCGCAGTCCGCGTAATATGACTCGCGCATTTTGCCGTTGCGCGAATTCCATCAAAAGGCCCGAGAAGGGCATAACCTCAACGTTGTGGCAATCTCCCAGCACCTGAGCAGCCATTTTCACCCGCTCGTCCTGAGTAAAAAACGGTTTTTTTCCGCTGCTCACAGCCACCGCCACCACTACTTGATCGAATAAGCCCGACGCGCGCCGGACCAAATCTTCATGACCCCGCGTGATGGGGTCGAACGTACCGGGATATATCGCTTTATCCATTATTTCCGGATTAAAAGTTGGTAATGCACATTACCTGCCAATCCCTTGCGCCATACCAGCCAATCCTCATCAGGCATCAGGAAGCTATCATTCTCGAGATAAACCAATCCTTCTTCGGCCAGATGCGAATGAAGCTTTGATAGCAGTTCAGGTAACAGGCCCAGCCGATATGGGGGATCCAGGAAAATCACATCGAACCTGCGACGATCGGATTCAATGAAATTCAATGCATCCATCGCCACCAACTCAATTTGGCTCGCCTCAAGTTTTTGCAAGCTGGATTTCAGCGCCTGAAATACCGCGGGGCTGGATTCGACCATGACTACGCCCTCCGCTCCGCGTGAGGCAGCCTCAAAGCCCATCACTCCGCTCCCGGCAAACAGATCAAGGCAGCTTCTGCCGCTCATGTCCTGCCCCAGCCAGTTGAAGACGGTCTCGCGAATCCGATCAGGTGTCGGCCGAAGGCCTGCACTGTTCGGAAAGGTCAGCATGCGACTGCGCCATTGCCCACCTATGATACGAATCTTATTTTTCATCAGTTATGCGATGAAAAAGGGGTAAATACTTCGGGCGGAATATGAGCGTTGTTCCGAAACGTTTTTTATTTTTTTTTCTCGGTTCCCACAACAACCGCCACCATTCCATTCGGATCGATGCGTCGCTGAAAAGCGTCCTTGATCTGGGCGGCGGTTACTCTCGCTACCGCCTTTACGTAATCATCCAGGTAGGTCAAAGGCAGTTTGTAAAAACCGATCAACGCGAGATAACCGATTATTTTCTTGTTACTGTCTATGCGCAATGGAAAACTGCCGATGATGTTTTGCCGGGCTTCGTCGAGCTCTTTTTCTGTAGGCCCCCCAGCGACAAAATCCGCCAGGACTTTACGAGTCAGCGCGAGCGCTTCCTCTGACTGTTCTTTTTGGGTTTGCAGGCCGATTTCAAATGGTCCCTGCTCCCTGAGTGGTGAAAAATGGCTGTGAACACTGTAGGCCAATCCCCGTTTCTGGCGTATTTCTTCCATAAGGCGCGAAGTAAAACCGCCCCCGCCGAGTATATGATTACCTACGAGCATAGGAAAATAATCAGGGTCGTCGCGGCGAAGCCCGGGATAGGCGAGCAGGATATGACTTTGCGTGGCGGGGTGGGCGATCCTTCTGGTATCCGCAACCGGCGTCGTCACCTTTGGCAGGTCATACACGGGTTGCGCTTGCGCCAATTCCTTCGTTAGCGATTCGGCTATGGCTGCCGCTTCGGCACGGCTCACATCGCCCATGATAGACACCACCGCATCGACGGCGGAATAGCGCAACCGGTGTAAATCCGCGAGGTCCTTGCTTTGCAACGCGCTTACACTTTCGATTTCACCCGAACCGCGCAGCCCGTAAGGATGGCTGCCATAGAGCATTTTCATCAACGTGCGGTCGGCGATGCTGCCCGGTTTGGTGTCGGCTTCCCTCAAGCCCGCGACCACCCGAGCCTTTTCCCGCTCCAGCACATTTGCGTCGAATGCGGGGTGCTGTATGACGCGACCGAATATATCCAGCGCCTGCCTGCGCTCCCGCTCGCTGCTTAATGTGCGTAGCGTGACACCTGCCCGGTCCTGGTCGAAGTGCGCTCCGAGTTGAGCGCCAACATCAGCTATCGATTTGGCAATCTGATCTTCGGTCAATCCGCCCGCACCAAGGGTCGACAGATACAGGGTCAGGCCAGCACGCCCGGACTTATCGGGTGTGTCGGTGCTGCTGCCCGCGCTGAAATCGACACTGACATCGAGTATCGGCAATTCCCGGCTTTCGACGAAATAGACTTGTGCGCCCGAGGAAGCCTGCCAGTGCTGAATTGGCAGAGTGGCAAAAGCCCATTGGGAGTATATGCCCACGATCATGAAAAATAGGGAGCGCATCACATGCATCGGAACCTCTCTGGTATTGCTCAATGTCGTAACCCTGCTGGCGCAGCGGCTGGTGCTTTCTGCTCCAGCGGTTGTGGGTCGAGTACCGCAACCGTCAGGCTGTCGTCGTTCAGATATTTTTTGGCGACATCACGGACCTGTTCGGCGGTAACTGCTTGAAGTTTTTTCAGTATCGTGTCCTCATCACGATGCGACAGTCCAATACTTTCCAGTTGTCCGATCTGCATCGCCTGAAAAAACATCGAGTCGAGCTGAAAAACGTGACCAGCCACGACCTGGGCCTTTACCCGTGCGAGTTCCTCTTCAGTTACCCCGTCGCGCACAAGTTTTTTCACTTCTTCACGCAAAGCGGCTTCCAGGTCGGCCACTGTTTTCCCTTCGCTCGGCGTACCGTCGAGATAAAACATGCCGGGTCCCCGCGCGGTGGAATCGTAGCCCGCACCAGCTGAACTGGCAATGCGCTGTTCGCGCACCAGTGCCTTGTTGAGCCGTGCCGACTCGTTGCCATCCAATACTCCAGCCAGCATTTCCAGTGCATAAGGTTCCCAATCGGTATCGGGGTTGCGCAATGCCGGTGCGTGATAGCCCATCGCCAGGTATGGCAGCTGTGCGGGGGCTTTTACCGTAAGCCGCTTGATGCCGAGCTGCATTGGTTCGGTCTGAGGCTTTCGTTTATCCAGCGGCAATACTGTTCCCGGCTCGATATGACCATAATATTTTCGCGCCAAGGCAAAGACGTGTTTTGGATTGACGTCGCCAACCACAACCAGCACGGCATTGTTAGGCTCGTACCAACGGTCATACCATTCCTTCGCATCATCTACACTCATATTCTCCAGATCGTTCATCCAACCTATTACCGGATAACGATATGGATGCGATTGATAAGACGTTGCCATCATTTTCTCATGCACCAGCGCGCGGGGTTGGTCATCCGTGCGCAAGCGCCGTTCTTCCATCACCACCTTTATTTCTTTCGCAAACTCTTCTTTTGTAAGCACCAGATTGCGCATCCGGTCGGACTCCAGTTCCATCGCCAGCGGCAGCTTGGATTTATGCAATTGCTGAAAATACGCAGTGTAATCACGGCTGGTGAAAGCATTTTCACGTCCGCCCGCTGCTGCTATACGCCTTGAAAATTCGTCCCCAGGCACCTTCGCCGTGCCCTTGAACATCATATGTTCCAGCACATGGGCTACTCCTGTACGACCGTTCACTTCGTCGATGCTTCCGGCTTTGTACCAGATTTGCGAGATAACCACCGGGGAGCGGTGGTCTTCCTTGACAATCAGTTTAAGGCCGTTGCCGAGCGTATACTCATGTGTAGTGGCAAAAGCGCCCGCCGAGAACAGCGCCGCGAGCGAAGCCAGCATCATCGCAATTGTTCGCGGACGGGGTGAAAGAGCGGCGATACAACGATAAGACATCATTTTTAGCAACCTTTTAACAACCTGAATCTGAGTAAACAGCATAAAATCGGGAATAAGACTCTGCCTGCAATTTCAGGCATGAATTTTCGACCAAATGTAACAGCCTACCAGAATGCCAAGTTTCTTCAAATCCAAAAATGACGCCCAAGCTGCCGCATCCCCCTCCATCTCAAGCGCAAATTGGGCAGAAAGGGTCAGGCAAGGTCTCTCCCGCACGAGAAATAACCTGGGCAGGCACTTATCCGGTTTATTCAGTGGCGGTAAAATAGATGATGACCTCTACGAGGAACTGGAGACGATCCTGCTCACAGCAGACGCTGGGGTGGGCGCAACCACGTGGCTGCTTGATGATCTGCGCAGGCAGGTAAAGCGCAACGGGTTGACCGATGCGGCGCAGCTCAAGGGCGCCTTGCAAGAGGCGCTGGTAGCTCTGCTGGAGCCGCTGGCGCAACCCCTCGATACGGAGAATAACAGGCCCTTCATTATTATGCTGGCCGGCGTAAACGGGGCCGGAAAAACTACATCCATCGGCAAGCTCGCGCATCATTTTCAGTTACGCGGTAAAACTGTACTGCTCGCCGCCGGCGATACCTTTCGCGCCGCAGCGCGCGAGCAACTCGTAGCCTGGGGTGAGCGTAATAATATCGCCGTCATCGCCCATGAAAGCAATGGTCAGCAAAAAGGAGATCCGGCAGCAGTTATATTTGATGCTATCAATGCCGCGAAGGCGCGGGGCACGGACATTGTGCTGGCCGATACCGCAGGACGGCTTTCCACACAACTACATCTCATGGAAGAAATAAAAAAGGTGAAACGTGTAATCGCAAAGGCCGAGCCAGGCGCACCGCATGAGACACTACTGGTTCTCGACGCCAATACAGGTCAGAACGCAATTAATCAGGTTCAGGCCTTCGACGATGCGCTCGGCCTGACAGGCCTCATCGTTACCAAGCTGGATGGAACGGCCAAAGGCGGTGTTGTCGCCGCTATTGCCCGGCAACGTCAGGACAAATCACCGCTGCCAATACGCTTCATCGGCGTGGGGGAGGGCATCGACGATTTGAGGCCGTTCGTGGCGAGCGAATTTGTCGAGGCGCTGTTTGATTGAGAAGATTAAAGCAAGAGTGGAAATCCAGATCTTGTTGCAGCGATAGCACTCAATGATTAGCTTCAGTCAAGTCTATAAACGTTATCCTAACGGTTATGAGGCCCTCAGGAACGTCAGCTTTACCCTTGAGGCAGGCGAGATGGCCCTGATCAACGGCCATTCGGGAGCAGGGAAGACCACCCTGCTGAGACTCATTGCGGCTATCGAACGCCCCACTTCGGGCAGTATCATCGTTAACGGCCAGAATATCAGCACGCTCAAAAGCGGCGCAATTCCCTTCCTGCGGCGCAATCTCGGCCTGGTGTTCCAGGATCAGAAGATTCTGTTTGACCGCACTGTATTCCAGAATGTGCTGCTGCCTCTGCAAATCAGCGGCTTCAGCTCCAGGGCCGCTACCGGGCGTGTTCGCGCCGCGCTGGATAAGGTAGGATTACTGAACAGAGAAAAGGCACGGCCAATCACGCTCTCCGGCGGAGAGCAGCAGCGCCTGTGCATCGCACGCGCAATAGTAAACCGGCCCTCCATTCTTATTGCAGATGAGCCAACCAGCAATCTTGATGCCGATTACGCAAGAGATATCATGGATATGTTCAAATCGTTTAATCAGGTTGGCGTTACGGTACTCATAGCCACTCACGACGTCGAACTGCTCGGTAATATGCAGCAACGTATTTTTTCGCTGAGCCACGGTGAACTGACCGCATGAGTGTGTGGCTTTCCCACCATTTGCACGCTTTGGTTCTGGCATTAAAACGCTTGGCCAGTGCTCCGCTCGGCAGCCTGCTCAGCATTGCCGTGATCGGGATCGCTTTCAGCCTGCCTGCCGGGATTTTTGTATTGCTTGAAAACGTCCAGGCCCTCTCGGGTCAGTTTTCCGGTGCGCCCCAGTTGAGCCTGTTTCTGAGATTGGACGTGAACAAGGATGAGATAGCTGAAATTGACACCCGCTTGAAACAAGATCCACATGTGACGAGCTTCAGGTTTATTTCAAAGGAAAGCGCTCTTGAGCAATTCAAGCAGGAGGGTGGATTCGCTGACGTGATGGATGGGCTTGAGCGGAATCCGCTACCTGATGCTTTCGTAATCATTGCCCGGGACCTGTCGCCGGAAGCGCTGGAGGAATTACGTGGTGAGCTAGGGAAATTACCTCAGGTAGAACATGTGCAGTTGGATTCGGCTTGGGCCAAGCGGCTCGATTCCATGCTCAAGCTGGGCCGATTGGCGGTGTTTATACTTGGCGCCCTGCTGAGCTTCTCGCTGATGGCCGTGGCATTTAACACTATACGTCTGCAAATCCTGACTATGCGGGATGAAATAGAGGTTACGAAATTGATCGGCGCAACCAAGGGTTTCATTCGCCGGCCCTTTTTATATTTTGGCGCCATACAGGGCATGGCCGGGGGCGCAGCAGCATGGCTCATCATTTCTCTGGGCATCCACCTGACGGATGAACAATTGAAGGGCCTGATGGAGCTGTACGAGGTGAATTTCCGCCTCTATCATCTTTCGCTGGAAAACAGCCTGAGCTTGTTGCTATTTTCGGCATGGCTCGGCTGGACAGGAGCATGGTTGTCAGTTGCAAACCATCTCTGGCGAATAGAACCATGATAATTCAGCAGCTTAGCCCGAGTCACCGGGAACTTTCCGAACAGTTGACGCTCTTATCAAAAACGGTTAACTTTGGTGAACCCAGGGAGGACACATGAATTTTGCATTACCCATACCTTCAACCAGCGGTAGCATAGAAAGCTACATTCAGTCGGTCAATCGCTTCCGCATTCTTTCTCAGGAAGAAGAGATCCGCTTGGCCCGGTCCTTGAGAAACGAGGGTGACATTGATGCCGCTCGCCAGCTGGTGCTGTCGCACTTGCGCGTCGTAGTTTCAATTGCTCGCGGTTACAAGGGCTACGGCCTCCCCCAGGCAGACCTCATTCAAGAGGGCAACATTGGCTTGATGAAAGCCGTCAAACGCTATGATCCCGAGCGCGGCGTGAGGCTGGTATCGTTTGCAGTACACTGGATCAAGGCAGAAATTCACGAGTTCATACTGCGTAACTGGCGCCTGGTTAAAATCGCGACCACCAAAGCGCAACGCAAGCTTTTCTTCAACCTGCGCAGTATGAAGCCGGCACTGGAAACCATGAATCCGGACGAGGTGGAGGCCGTGGCCAGGCAGTTGGGCGTCAAAGCCGAAGAAGTTGTGGAAATGGAAACCCGCTTCAGTGGACGGGACATTTCACTTGAGCCCCTCTCAGAAGACGATGATGATGAGGCATTCAGCCCCATCGCTTACCTGACCGACGGTTCTGAACCTTCGCGCATGCTGGAGGCTGAGCAAAACAGCCGCCTGCGTGGTGAAGGATTGCAGCAGGCGCTGTCCAGTCTGGACGCGCGCAGCCGCCGTATCATAGAAGCCCGCTGGCTGCGCGAGAAAGATACCGCGACACTGCATGATCTTGCTGACGAACTGGGCGTCTCCGCCGAGCGTATTCGTCAAATTGAAGCGAAAGCAATGCAGAAGATGCGTACCGCCATGTCGCCGGCAGTTTAAGCTTGCGACGAGCAGCAGATGGGAATGTCTTGAGTTATAAGCGCCGGAGCTATTCGTTAACTTGAGATCCCGACTACCCTGAATCAGGTTAACAATTGCGCATTAGCTCCCGTTACTTTCTGCCCACTGTTCGGGCGTGAGGGTTTTCATTGACAGGGCATGAATCTCCTGCTTCATTCTGTCGCCGAGCGCGCGATAAACCAGCTGATGTTGCTGCACCATATTCTTTCCGCGGAATTCAGGGCTGACGATGATGGCGTTGAAATGAAAACCATCGTCGCCTTCGACCTGCACCAGTTCGCAGGGCAGGGAAGCTTCAATATGGGTCTTGATACTGTCTGATGTAACCATTCTTCCTGTCCTTTATGTAAATGACGCTTCGCCACAAGCTGGATTTTTGAAGCTAGTGGCGAATCTTGTAACCCATCTTCAACATTTGCAATGTCAGCCATGATACCGCCAAGAAGCACGTTGCGACAATCCCAAGGCTGACGTAGGGTGAAATATCGGATGCGCTGAAGAAGCCGTAGCGAAAACCATCGATTATGTAGAAAAATGGATTCAAGTGGGACAGCCATTGCCAGAACGGCGGCAATGAGTGAATTGTATAGAACACCCCGGACAAAAAGGTCAGCGGCAGTATGACAAAGTTCTGAAATGCGGCAAGCTGATCAAATTTTTCCGCCCAGATACCGGCGATTATACCTAACGCGCCCAGCAATGCGCTGCCCATCAAGGCGAACAGGAACACCCAAAGAAACGACGCCATCGACACGTCGAAAAATCCGAGTGTCACCAGATACACCCCCAAGCCCACTGCCAGACCACGCACTACCGATGCCAGGACATAGGCCAAAAATATTTCCCGGTAGGAGAGCGGGGATAACAGGACAAAAACGAGATTACCTGTAATCTTCGATTGAATCAGGCTGGATGAGGAGTTGGCGAACGCATTTTGCAGTATCGCCATCATGATCAGGCCGGGAATCAGAAAAACCGTGTAGGCGACTCCTGGATATGCTTGTACATGTTTTTCCAGTACATGAGAGAAAATCATGAGATAAAGCAGGGTGGAAACCATCGGTGCGAATACGGTTTGAAATCCTACTTTCCAAAATCGCAGCAATTCCTTGTAGAGCAGGGTAAGAAAGCCGGTCATGTAGAAATAGTGGCGGATTTTGCGGTTTTCGCGGTTTCTCTCCCGCCTGTTATTTTTATGAAAACCTCTTCCAGATCGGGCTGCAGTACCTGCATTTCCAGCACGTGTGTAGCCGCCGTGCGCAGCGCTGCCATCACATGCTCAAGTTGGGAATATTCACTGAGCTCAAGAATATAATATCCATCCTCCCGGCTGAACATCAATGGCTGTAGCATTGAAGGAAGCGTGTCGGGCGATAAACGCAGCCGCACTGAGCATCCGGCAACGGTGTTAATGAGGTTTCTGATGCTATCCAGCGCAACAATGTTACCCTGCTTAAGCATTGCGACACGGCTACATAAGGCTTCTGCTTCATCAAGATAATGCGTCGTTAGCACAATTGTGTGCCCATCCCGGTTCAATTGCTTGACGAAACGCCATAACCCTTGGCGCAACTCCACATCAACCCCCGCAGTGGGCTCATCCAGCACGATTACAGGTGGCTTGTGCACCAGGGCCTGAGCCACAAGTACGCGCCGCTTCATGCCGCCAGACAGCGCGCGCATATTGGCATCCGCCTTGTCTTCGAGGTCAAGGTGGTGGATTATCTCGTCTATCCAGGCACTATTATTCTTCAGGCCGTAATATCCGGACTGAATTTCAAGCGTTTCGCGAACGGTAAAGAAGGGGTCATACACAAGCTCTTGTGGTACTACCCCCAACATGCGCCGGGCCTCACGGTAATCCGCAATGACGTCATATCCCATTACTCTGGCGCTGCCGCGGCTAGCGCGGGTCAGCCCGGCGATTATATTGATAAGCGTCGTTTTTCCAGCTCCATTGGGACCGAGCAACGCAAAAAATTCACCGGCCCATATTTCAAGATCGATCCCGGCCAGTGCTTGCAACTTACCGAAGCACTTGTACATCTGTTTGACTTCGATAGCCGGTGTCATCAGGAAAAATAGGTAATATGGGGTCTCTGATCCATCGACGCCAACACGTCCGCCAAAGGTGTGGCCGCAGCGAGTAAGATGAGCACCGGGTCGTGATACGCAGGCGCTACTTACGATTATGGATGATTCGAATTATGCTGGTCGTATCAATTCGCCAATGCCATACAGCTGGGCGAGGTTTTGCAGCTTGCGAGGCATATTGATGAAGGAAAGGCGGCAGTTGCGGCGACTAGCCTCGCGCCTCCACTCAAGTAACATGCTAACGGCCGAAGAGTCCACTTCATCGACCTGCGCCAGATCAATTATCAAATCCTCACGGTTGAACAAGGCGACTCCCCGCGTGACCACCGCAACAACGTTGTCGATGAGTACCGCCCCCTCGACACTCAGTTTTCCGTCCTCATGCGAGACTACCTCAGCCATGCCAGCCCGCTCTGATATCTCATCAATTACTGGCTGACGCGTTTTTATCGGCGGCGATCAGGGAGCGATTTTTTTCAACCAGCGTTTTAAGCAACTTATCCACGCCGCCATCCCGCACCTGGCTATTGAAGGTGCTGCGGTAATTGGTTACAAGACTTACCCCGGCCACGGTCACATCGTATACTTTCCAGCCGTTGCTGGTTTTCTCCATGCTGTAGTCGATGGGTATCGGCTGTTGACTGTTATCCATTACCTTTGTTCTGACTGTGGTATCAGTATCTGCCGCTATATTTTTCACCGGTTCCACCTTGATTGTATAGTCGCTATACATGCTCAACGCATTGGAATAGGTGCGGACCAGCAAGGTGCGAAACTCGTTCACCAAATCCTGCTGTTGCTCAGGCGTTGCTTTGGCCCAGTTCTTGCCCATCGCCAGCCGGGTCATTCGGGTAAAGTCGAAATGAGGCAGTATCTTTGCTTCCACCAGAGCGAGAATCTTGGCGGTGTTGCCGGACTTCAGATCTTTGTCCTGCCGGACGATTGAAAGCACTTCCTGAGCCGTATTGTCCACCAGAGTATCGGGACTGGTTGCCACTGCCCATGCGGGAACCGCAAGCAACCACGACGCCAGCAATACTGAGATACCTAGATATTTCTTCATCGTTTCCTCGCTAAAAATATTTAAACTGCTGCTTAACAAAGCCCGGCAAAACGGAATGCTCATCCTCCCACGATATGGCTATCCGTCTTCCCGCCCCCTCACTGCCCTCCATGACAATGCAAAAGCCGCCGCACCCACGTTGGACTGTTTCAGGAATTCCTTAGTTCTTATCCGCATTTCCACCCTCTTTTACCTCGGACGCCTTGTCGAACAGGAATCGTCCTATCATTTCTTCCAGCACCAGTGCCGAATTGGTTTTCATGATTTTGTCGCCACTCTTTAGCACGGCCTCGTCACCGCCAGCTGCAAGGCCGATGTACTGCTCGCCGATAAGGCCCGATGTAAGAATACTGGCGAAAGTATCCTTGGGAAACTTATAACGACCATCTATGCTCATGATTACCAAAGCATCGAATGTCTCGGTACTAAATTGAATGTCTGTCACTCGCCCAACCACTACGCCCGCGCTTTTCACCGGCGCTCTCACCTTCAAGCCGCCTATATTTTCAAAATTACCTGTAAGCGTATAGCCGTCAGCAGCGCTGTAAGTGCCGAGATTTCCGACTTTCAACGCCAAAACAAGCAAAGCGCCGATTCCCGCGATGATAAACAGCCCTACCCACAAATCCATTGTTGTTCGCTGCATCAGCCCATTCCCCTGAACATTAACGAGGTCAAAACAAAATCGAGGCCTAGAATTGCCAGCGATGAAGTTACGACAGTACGAGTAGTGGCGCCAGACACGCCCTCGGCCGTGGGAGAGGCGTCGTAACCTTCAAATACCGCTATAGCCGTTACCGCTATACCAAAGACAAAGGTTTTTATGACGCCGTTGACAATATCGTATCGGAAGTCCACCGCATCTTGCATTTGCGACCAGAATGAACCTTCGTCTACACCGATAAGGATCACCGCTACCAGGTAACCGCCAAAAATACCGATTGCGGAGAATAACGCTGCCAGTAGCGGCATTGAAATTACGCCCGCCCAGAATCGGGGAGCAACGACACGGGCAATGGGATCTACCGCCATCATCTCCATCGCCGCCAATTGCTCGGTTGCCTTCATCAAGCCGATTTCCGCAGTAATGGCCGAGCCCGCACGGCTGGCAAACAGCAGGGCCGCCACCACAGGCCCCAGTTCTCGCAGTAGAGATAACGCCACCATTGTGCCGACGGCTGATTCCGCGCCATATCGCTGTAAGGTCTCGTATCCTTGTAAACCCAGCACCATGCCTACGAACAGCCCTGATACAAGGATAATAATCAGCGATAGCACGCCGGTAAAATAAAGTTCGCGGATGATAAGACCGAAACGCCGCAGGCTGGTGCCCGATTTCAGCAATGTCAGGAGGAAAAAACGGCTGGCGTAGCCCAACCGCCAAACGCTGTCTATCACTCGATGGCCAACGCCCTGAATTCCGGTAACGATACGCCTAGGCAAATCCGCCCTCCAGTTTCAAGTCGCTCGCATAGGCGTTCGCCGGATAATGAAATGAAACAGGCCCGTCTTCTTCGCCGTGCACAAACTGATGTACAAAAGGTGCGACCGATCCACGCACTTCGTCCGGCGTGCCATATGCTGCGATTACGCCGTCCGCAATAAAATATACGTGGTCAACAATTTTCAGGGATTCCTGCACATCGTGCGTGACGATGATGGAAGTCATGCCTAAAGCATCGGTCAGCCGGCGGATCAGATTTCCGATTACCGTGAGTGAAATAGGGTCAAGTCCGGTAAAGGGTTCATCGAACATGATGAGTAGCGGATCAAGCGCAATTGAACGAGCCAATGCGACGCGACGCGCCATGCCGCCCGAGAGCTGCGCAGGCATCAGACCATGCGCGCCGCGCAGGCCAACTGCGTCAAGCTTCATCAGCACCAGATCGCGAATCATGGATTCCGGCAAGTCGGTATGCTCGCGCATCTGGAAAGCCACATTGTCGAAGACGGATAAATCGGTAAAAAGCGCGCCGAACTGAAATAACATGCTCATCTTCCGGCGCATCTGGAACAGCTCATCTCTTTTTAGCTCATGCACCACCTTTCCTGAAATCTTGACATAACCCGAGGATGGGCGCACGGCCCCGCCGATGAGACGTAACAGCGTGGTCTTGCCGCTACCGCTGCCGCCCATGATGGCGATGACCTTGCCACGAGACATGGTCATGTCGATCCCCTTCAGAATCGCACGGTCTCCATAAGAGAAATGCAGATCCTTGATTTCGATCAGTTCAGGTGTCATTCTGCCAGGTCAACGCGTGATTCTTTTTGATTTGAGAAAGACTTCGATTTTAATCCAAATGGGCTTTCAACACAGCCCATAATTGTACTGTGACATGTTGTCCGGATCGTTATCTGCATTGCCTCAAGTTAGCAAATTTCTTCTGTTAATCCCGGCGTAACGGATCCTAAAGTTCTACGGTGGATAGGACAAGCAGAGGCTGCCGGGACAAAAGCTAGGATTGCGGATAAAGTAGCAACAGCCGATATCCGGCTGCATTCAAATCGCCGCTATCGAGGTGGAGCCTCACGTTGAATTCGTCATCGGGCGCAACCACTCTTGGACGACTGGCATTTTCCGCAAGATATGCATCGGGAGGAAAGGTACGGCTGGCAAGAGGCTGATTCTTTGTATCGATGAGCGTAAGTTGAAACGACGGAAGTGCCTGGGGATAGGTGGCGTAATTATGAACCGTGGCATGAAGTGTAATAACGCCGGGCTGCTCCGCGTCCGCTTGCATTTCGGATGATTCGATATTAAGCAGTTTCGCATACTGGGGCGCGGGTAGCGAACACTGCAGCAGTTTGCAATACTGCTCCAGATACGGCTTGGCATCTGGCACAAGCACGGAAATTTCGCTGCGATATGCATAAATAGCCTGCGCCGCCAGCACGACAAGTAAAAACAAATTGCCGAAACCCCATGCGAACGATGCGACCAGTGATGGCACGGGCCGTCGCACCTCATCAAAAGCGTAGTTCTCCGATGGATCTCTTTCAAACGCGTAGTTTTCGGACATCGGACTGATCGTGTCGGAAACTTCCGATGTGGCCTTTTTCCTGCCGGCGCTTGCGGTGGTCGAGCTGTCGCTTGTGTTATCCCCTTTTTGGACAGGTTCTTCTGGAGTTGGAGAATCGAACGCCAGCGCTGCCCTGGCTACCTCCTCCTGATTTACCTCGTACTGATTTACCTCATCCGGGGTGCCCCTATCCGGGGTTACTGTGTGAGCACGTGCGGAAGGTGAACCTTTTTGATCAGATAGAGCCTGGGTGTCCCCATTCGTGAATTCGTCGCCAGGGGACACTTCAGGCCGGCTCTCTGGCCTTTCCTCAGTTTTTGTTTCAACCGGTTTTTCAGCTTCCGGTTCGTGCATCGTTGCCAAGTCGGTAAAACCGTTGAACACTCGTGCGCAGTGTCCGCAGCGCACATCACCGCCATGCGCCTGCAGATGCAGAGGCGTGATGCGGAAGGCTGTAGCGCAATCAGGACAACGAGTTACTAAAGCCATGGTGTAGAAGTTTGCAAGAAGTGCTAATCACTGCCTCGTTCCGGTGAGCAAAACCCAACCGGCGTCTACTCGTGCGATATGCATATCAAACCATTGCCGATAGATTTTTATCACATCTTCCGCCTGTTCGATAAGTATGCCGGAAAGTACGATTTGCCCACCCTGGCGGGTAGCGTTCGATAATATAGGCGCCAGTATAATCAAGGGATTGGCCAGAATATTTGCGATAACCACGTCTGCCCAAGCTTCCTTTTGCGCATTCTACCGCATCATGTACCGTAAAAAATTCCAATTCGGTTTCATTGCATTGATTGAGCGCCGCATTTTGCCGGCTTGCGGTGACCGCCTGAGAATCTATGTCGACACCTACTACACGGCGAGCGCCCAACTTCAACGCCGCGATGGCAAGTATGCCTGAACCGCAACCATAATCCAGCACATCTTCGCCGCCCTTAAGATTTTCGTCAAGCCAGGCAAGACACAGCTGGGTGGAAGGGTGGCTCCCTGTGCCGAAAGCCAGCCCCGGATCAAGTATCAGGTTGATGCTGGCAGGATCGGGTATTTGATGCCAGCTGGGTACAACCCACAAGCGAGGCGATATCTGGATGGGATTGAATTGAGATTGAGTCAACCGCACCCAATCCTGCTCTTCCACATAGGTAACGCTGTAGTCGGGCAGCGTGGGAAGCTGGGCCGCTTGCGCGGCTGACTCCATTATGGAAGGTACGTCTACATGCGGAGGGAACAGGGCGGTGAGTTCCGACTCAAACCAGAAGCCGCCCGAGGATTCGCCTGGCTCGTCAAACAGGGGCTGCTCCCGTTCGGTGCCTATGGCGGCGTCATGTATATCGGTAGATAACGCACCCAGCTCAAGCATAGCCTCGCTCAAATTTTCGGCATGCAGGTTATCGGTTTGTACGGCGAGGGATATCCAGGGCATTATCAAGACCTATGGAGCACAGTACGGCTTCAAATGCCTACACTACCATATTCCGCTTATAACGCTTCGGGGTAGTGATAACTCTTCATGAAATTCGGCGTCGCTGTAGTAGAGAAAATACCATCATATCTGCTCGCCACTTTTAGCTTACCGGTTCTTATTGTGATAATTGGCAAGTTTTTGCTCCAGGTAATGGATGCTCGTGCCGCCCGTCAGAAAAGCGGCATCGGACAACAGATCAAGATGTAATGGAGTATTTGTCTTGATACCTTCAATCACCATTTCGGACAGCGCAATGCGCATTCTGGCGATTGCCTGGTCGCGGCTATCGCCATATGCGATGATTTTACCGATCATTGAATCGTAATACGGCGGCACCATATAGTTATGGTAAATATGAGAGTCTACGCGGATGCCGGGACCGCCTGGAGCATGATACTGCGTTATGCGACCAGCAGATGGCGTAAGCTTATAAGGATCTTCTGCGTTGATGCGGCATTCGATGGCGTGCCCTTTCAATACAACGTCTCGCTGCCGAATGTTCAACTTTTCGCCAGCGGCAACGCGAATTTGCATTTGCACCAGATCAATTCCTGTAATTGCCTCAGTAACAGGATGTTCCACTTGCAGACGCGTATTCATCTCGATGAAATAAAATTCGTTTTTCTCAAACAGGAACTCGAACGTTCCAGCGCCGCGATAGCCGATGCGGCGGCAGGCATCGGCGCAGCGGGACCCCATCTTGTCGCGCAACCTGGGGGAAATGCCCAAGGCAGGCGCTTCCTCAAGAACTTTCTGATGGCGACGCTGCATTGAACAATCTCGCTCTCCCAGATAGATGGCATTCCGATGTTCATCGGCCAGCACCTGGAACTCTATATGACGTGGGTTTTCGAGGTATTTTTCCGCATAAACCGTCGGATTGCCAAATGCGGCCTGAGCTTCGTTCTGAGTTATTATCACCGCGTTGGACAAGGCGGCTTCGGTATGTACCACACGCATCCCGCGGCCTCCGCCGCCAGCTGCGGCCTTGATGATCACAGGGTAACCGATAGCGCGGATAATGGCTCTGACTTCTTCAGGCGAATCCGGCAGACTCCCATTGGATCCTGGAACGCAGGGTACCCCGGCCTTCTTCATGGCGTTTTTTGCGCTGACCTTGTCACCCATCAAGCGTATCGTTTCGGGACGCGGACCAATAAAGACAAAACCGCTTCTTTCCACACGTTCTGCGAAATCAGCGTTTTCCGACAGAAACCCATAACCGGGATGTATAGCTTCCGCATCGGTCACTTCGGCTGCGCTGATGATTGCGGGGATATTAAGATAACTTTGCGCCGACGGTGCAGGCCCGATACACACGGACTCATCGGCAAGTTTTACATATTTTGCGTCGGCGTCAGCCTGGGAGTGCACAGCGACCGTTTTGATACCCATCTCACGGCAGGCGCGTTGTATCCGTAGAGCGATTTCTCCACGGTTGGCTATTAGAATTTTTTCAAACATGCTTGGCGGAATTATTTATTTTGGATGGGCGAGTGGGGGTTTGCCATTTGTTCTTCACGCTGCAAATGCACCAGATGGTGCAATTCTTTCCGGATGAACGTCATTCAATTACAAATAGGGGCTCGCCGTACTCTACCGGCTGACCGTTTTCTACCAGAACTGCCTTTATAACTCCGCTCTTGTCCGACTCTATTTCATTGAGCAGCTTCATTGCCTCAATGATGCAGAGGGTTTCACCTTCCTTGACGGTCTGGCCTACCTCTACGAATGGGTTCGAGCCAGGCGTCGAGCTACGATAAAATGTTCCTACCATGGGAGATTTCACCATATGGCCTTGAGGCAATACCTCGGCCGCCGCGGTAGCTGCGGTTGCGGCCCCTTCAGGCGATGGAGAAACCGCAGTTGGCACAGCCTGTTGCTGGAATGTTGCCGTTGAATGCACCTGGCTCTGCATTGAAGATGTAGATCTGCTGATACGCACCTTCTCTTCACCTTCGGTGATTTCCAATTCTGCGATACCTGACTCCTCGACCAGATCGATCAGTTTCTTGAGCTTTCGTAGATCCATAATTAAGCCTCCTGGGGCGGCTCCCCTATTAATATTATTACCAAGATCGCCATTATCGTGGCGCGGCTTTCGCCAATGCTCTGGCGCATGTCAGCCATAGCATCCTCAAGTGATCCTTTATTAGCGCCAATGGCGCCGCTTCGCCGAGTTGACCTCATTTTCCCGAATCGCTGCGAATATCCGAGTTTTCCTGAACGCGTGAACTCTCACTTGATAGTGCTGCCAAAGCATATTGCAAGGCTAGCTCATATCCTTTTGCACCCAGTCCGCTGATGACACCTCGGGCCAAATCGGAAAAATAAGACTTCTGCCGGAAAGATTCGCGAGCGAAAATATTGGAAAGGTGAACCTCGATAAAGGGAATTCGGGTTGCCGCGAGGGCGTCCCGCATGGCAATGCTGGTGTGTGTATAAGCGGCCGGATTAATGATAATAAATCCAGTTCCTTCGCCGATTGCCTGCTGTATGCGATCAATTAGACCGGCTTCCGCATTACTTTGAAAATGATCCAGCCCAATACCAGCTTTTGCTGCTAAATTAATTAAATTGTCGTTAATTTCGCCTAAGTTCGTGCTTCCGTATGTTTCTGGTTCCCTTGTCCCCAGCAAATTCAGGTTGGGACCATGGAGAACTAAAATCCGATGAGTATGATTTACTACTGTTTTCATGGCGGCAAGTTTGCCGGAATCGATGAAAAAAGTCCAGCATATGAGGTCTTATCGACGAAAATAAGGAATATTGTGGGCAGTTTGGAATATGGGCGCGGGATTCGGTACCAGTTAGCCCACTTTGAGTTTAAATCGAAGGTTTAAATACGGACCTTAGCCGGAAGCGTTTCGTTTTTCACTTTCATAGGAATTCGAGTACGAATAAAGGGGGGAGCTTTCGATGTCACCCTGACAATAATCCGATGCGAAGCACTATTTCTTTCTTGTCGAGTTCACTAATCTCACTTTCGGCTTAATAGCCGAATTTGCCCCCTGTATCCCAAACCTCTATAATTCTGGAGTTCAATTTCCCCTCGGGCTGTTGTAGCTCAGTTGGTAGAGCAACTGATTCGTAATCAGTAGGTCGGAGGTTCGACTCCTCTCAACAGCACCAATTATTAACTGCTTCAATGCTAAATTGCCAGCCAGGCCCAAACTACGCCTGTAGCGAAGAAGGCCTGGCTCTCCAATGTATGCGACTCGGCTATGAGTTCGCGAATTTCTCCGTGTAGCGAGGCGTACTCGGCTACGTGAAATTGTGCTTGCGGAGCACTAAGGAGTTGCGGTTCAGGCATAGTTGGATCCATTCGGGATTTGACTACATACCTTTTCGTTGATTCAAGGTCTCAGGTTTTCCATTCAGACGGTGTACCCCTATATAAATCATAATAGCCATAAAGAATACGTTTGGCCGCATAAATATATAAGCGGTGATTTTCTGCAGCTGATGAGGGCTTAAGGCTCGATTGTCAGGCCACGTACTTAAGTCCAATGGTAAACCTTGGCAATGCGGTTAATATGCGAAAGGGTGATTGCCCATCGCCTTGGATTTCGCATTTAATACGCATGCGAAGAAATTGCTGCCCCTTGCTCGACCGAGCGTTTGGGCATCGGTATTATCCGGTGGCGAAAATCAAAACTAAAATATTTCATAATAGGCATTTATCATGACGGATCGGTTAACCTTCGATCAGGCGTATGAGCTGACGGATATGCTGATTAGCAAGGCCACGAAGGATCAGCTCGCAGAGTGCGCGCGGTTGCTCGCCTTGAATCTTGCACATCATCAGATAAAAAGTGGAGAAATACCTGTAGAGCAAACGCTGGCTTTACTGCGCTCTTTCGAGCGGGACGAGGAGCATTTTAATTTATTGATGGAAGGCATGCTTAACCTGATAGGTGTCCTAGTAAATGTTAGTGGGACTCCGATTCAGACAAAACATTGATTTACTACCGTTCGACTTCAGGTGTGCTTAAACTACACTAAGCTATAAGCATCCGGAAAAACGCGCATAGAGATACGCGCTTTTGGCTCCGCGAGGGCGCTTGCGAAGCTACATCTTCGAAGAGCGCGTAGTTAACCGATTTTTTTTTGGAGGACAAATTCCTTTTCGGCCTTCCAGTTGCATCGACCGGCAGCGGGCGCGCCGTTCGAAGCACCCCCGTGGGGGATTTTCTATTGCAGGGCATGGCTCAAACCGAAGTCCAAGATGAGCGACAGATTTTGATATCGTCTTGCGAAATATTATGAGCTCTGGGTATTTGTTGGGCCGGGATATGCCTTTTTGTCAGGTTGTTGAACGTATGCGCTCACTTACTGCTTAAGCCCTATGATTGCGGAATGTTAAGAGGGTTATTCTTGACGAAAAAGATAAGGTTGGGAAGTACGGGTGCAATCGGTTTTCACTCGGATTCATTCATGACTTCATGCCGATAGAAGAGCAGCCTCAGCATCTGGCGCCCGGGGTGAGCCGACGGGAAGCCTGGTCTTGGGCGATGTACGATTTCGCCAATTCGGGCTATACCACCGTAGTAATTACGGCGATTTTTAATGCTTACTTCGTTGCTGTTGTAGCAAAAAATGAGGAATGGGGAACGTTCGCCTGGACCGCAGCGCTTGCGGTTTCCTATGCCCTCATTATTCTGACGGCGCCTGTACTTGGGGCCTACGCTGATGCTTATGCTGCGAAGAAACGCCTGCTGTTCCTTTGTACGATAGGTTGTGTCCTGTTTACCGGCTTGCTTTACTTTGTCGGTCCGGGCGATTTATGGTTGGCGGTTGTGCTGATAGTATTTTCCAATTTCTTCTTCAGTTGCGGAGGAAATCTGATCGCGGCTTTTTTACCGGAACTCGCACAAAGCAGGGCCCTTGGAAAGGTATCGGGTTGGGGCTGGAGTCTCGGATATATCGGGGGCCTCGTCAGTCTGGGCTTATCTCTGGCGTATGTGACATGGGCCCAGGAGCAAGGGAAGCCCGCGGAAGAGTTTGTACCCATAACGATGCTGATTACCGCCGGTTTGTTTGCAGCATCGAGTATTCCCACTTTTCTTTTTTTGAAGGAGCGGGCGCTTCCTCAGCCGCACCTAGCCGGACGTAAGGTGATACGCGAAGCGTTTGGGCGGCTGGGCAGCACGCTTCATCATGTCCGCGATTATCGCGACCTCGTACGTTTTCTCGCCTGCATTGTGTTTTATCAGGCGGGTATTCAAACCGTCATCACGCTGGCGGCAATATATGCTCAACAGGCAATGGGATTTAATACGAGTGATACCATGGTCTTGGTCCTGGTGGTCAATATCACCGCGTCGATTGGAGCGTTTGCTTTCGGCAGCATACAGGACAGAATAGGCCATATTCCAACGATAGCGCTGACTCTTGTCGGCTGGATTGTCATGGTGTTGCTGGCCTGGATGGCCGAAGGCCGACCGTTGTTCTGGCTTGCCGCCAATGTCGCCGGCCTGTGCCTTGGGGCTTCTCAGTCTGCAGGGCCGGGCATTGGTTGGCTACTTCAGCCCTGAGTCCAGGCGCGCCGAGTTTTTCGGACTATGGGGACTGGCGGTGAATTTGTCATCCATACTGGGTCCGGTTACGTACGGACTGGTAAGCTGGATATCAGGAGGCGATCATCGGCTTGCCATGCTGATTACAGGTATTTATTTCATTATCGGGCTGGCAATATTGATGAGTATAAATATTACCAGGGGTCGGCAGGCGGCACTACGTAGCGGGGCAATTTACGGAATCGCTGAAAATTAGGCAATAGAAGACGTGCTCCGGCTTGTCCTTGCCTAACTTGGCGATTCCGCTGCGTGCAAATTTCGGTTCTACTCTGGTTCGGTATTAATGATGCATGTGATGGTTGTGCCCGCCTTGATCCTCTGCCGGCTTTTTGTCACTTTGCTGCATGTGGTGGTTGTGCCCGCTATGGTCTTCTGCCGGCTTTTTCCCTGACTTTACCTTGGGCTTGAGTGGAGCAAAACGAGCGGACTGCGCTTCCTGTTCCGGCAGCTTGATGAAAGTCACGATTATCGTTTCTGGAGTGACCTCGAAATCCCCGGTGCCGCTAAGGATATTGTCGCCAGCCGGTTCCAGCTTGATTGTGGTTTTGGGCTTGCCCTTTCCGGCCTGAATGATTGCCTTACCCACGCCCCCCTCTGTACTGATCTTATTGTCAGCATGATCCGCCACGTATAGCAGGATCTCTTTTTCTTTGGAAACAAGCTCAATATGGTAGGGTCCCGCCATCCGCATTTGCCCGCCATGGGGTGCGGCATGGGAGTCGAAATACTCTTCGGTATGCGCCGAGGCGGGTAATGACACGGCCAGCGCAGCACTAACCAAGACCATGGCCATCGATTTAATCATTGCTATCTTCTCCTTGTAGAACTAATTGAACGACTATTGTATGGGGCTCCGGGCGGAGGTCCCCATATTGCTTTGCTTCTCTGACTCCTGCTTTCTCCTGCCTTAATATTTTCCCCTCAATGCACATGATCGCCTGGCGGCGGGAGGATTTCGCCCTCCCGGTTGAGTTGGGCGACCTGCTGCATCAGCATAGCGGTGCTGGACCAGCCTGGGCCATCGGCGTCGGGGATCCAGCGCGCGCGCAGATAGCCGAAGCGGTCCACCAGGAATTCCATGTGCGGGGGCAGGGTGCCCGGGCCCAGCAGATCGGGCTTGCTTAAGGTGCGGCGAAACAGGCTGTAGCTGGGCACGATCTCATCGGCGCCTTGCGTCACCACCGGGAAGGGGACGGCGGCAATGATCTCCGCCAGCTCCTGCGAGTCGGGATCATCCTCCGGCACCGCCAGCAGCACCGTGTTGGCGGCCGCCAGTTGCGCATGCAACTGCTCCAGCTGCTCCAGCCGCGCGCGCGACTGCGGCCACGAGAACAGCACCAGCAGCACGTTCTTCTGCCCGCGGAAGTCCTTCAGCGTGCCGCTGGAGCCATCCTGCGCGGCATAGGAGAAGTTGGGCGGGCCCAGCGAGGGCTGGGGCTGTTCGGGATTGACCCGGGGGCTCATCAGGCGGGCCTGGTAGCCGCGCGACATGGCGTGCAGGAAGTTCACCACATCCCAGCGGTCCTCTTCCGAGAGCCTGTCGCCAAAGGAGGGCATGCCGGTATCGGCAATGCCGTAGGTCAGCCAGTGGAAGAAGTCGCCCGCGGTATGCTTGGCGGTATGCGGTTCGGTGAGCATGTCCACCGGCGGCTTGGCAAAGCTCTTGGCCATGACGCCGTCGCCCTTGCCCTGCATCCCGTGGCAGGCCACGCAGTTCTCGGCAAAGTAGGTCGAGCCGTTGGCAATGGAGATGGTGTCAAACGGCACCGGGGTCTTGCGGTAGGTTTCCGGGTAGGCGTCCACCGTCAAGGGCGGCAGGCCCACGCCCAGGGCAATGACTGCCAGCAGCGCCGGAATGCCGAAGCGGCGCTTCTTGTCCCAGTGCTTGAGCCGTCCGTAGACCAGCATGCCGCCACGGCGGCGGCCAGCAGCGCCACCCCGCTCCAGACGCGCGTCATCACGGTCGGGTCGCCCCAGGTGGCGGCGAGCGAGAAGCGGAAGGGGTAGGGCCAGTTCTGGATGATGGCGTGCTTGGCCGGGACGGTATTGGCCACGATGGTGGCCAGGAGCACGATGCCCAGCGCAAGCATGAATTCGAAGCTGACCCATTTGCGCATGCGCCGCCCGCCGGCCATGGCCGCCTCCGCGTCGCGGCTCTGGGAGAAGAGCGGCAGCCAGGTGGAGCGCGCGCGCGAGGCGATGACCAGCACCACCGCCAGCAGGGCGATCTTGGCGTCGAGCAGCCAGCCGTAGGAGGTGGATACCAGCGCGCCATAGCTGTTGTCCACCATGCGGTAGGTAATGATGAGGCCGGTGGCGATCACTCCCAGCATGACCGGCAGGGCATAGCTGGAGAAGCGCTTCATGGCCAGGGTGTCCGCCTGGACCGCTGCCTGGCGGGATTGGAATACGGCATGGATGCGCTGGATGGCTGCGGTCTGGATGCCCGGGCGCAGGGTGGCCCCTGCTGCCTGGACTGGCCGGCGGCCGGCTCCTCTTCAGTGCAGGCAAAGCAGACCACCAGGAAGGCCGGCAGCGCGCCGAACCAGACGCTGGCCAGGATGATATGCAGGGCATAGGGCAGCACCGACAGCACCGACAGGTCTTCGGCCGCGGCATGGCTCGCCAGCGAGCCCACGGTGAGCGCCATGGCGGCAACCGTGGCGCACAGCACGTATTGCCAGCGCGCCGGGGCGGAGAAGCGGATATACAGGGTGATGGCTGCCACCAGCAGGGCGCAGGCGGCGCGCCCGACCCAGATGTGCCCCATGCGGGTATTCTGCATGAGGGCAAGCCAGGCTTCCGGGCGCCAGGCATTGCTCGGCGATGCCGGTGGCCTGGGCGGTGGTGGTGGCGAGGATGCCCAGCAGGCCGGCCAGCAGGACCAGCGCGAGCCACGGCAGGGCCCGCTCCAGGCGGCTCACCCAGGGAGAGTGGATGGAGCCGGCAATGGCCAGAAAGACGCAGGCACCCACCAGGATCATGTTGGACGCCAGCTGCGACCAGCGCAGGAGCGTCGCGATGACCTCGATCATTTTGCCGGCGCTTTGCTCTTCACCGTGAAGTCGTAGGACGAGTCAACCACGTGGCCGTCCACCGACAGCACCCGGAACTTCACGGTGTACTTGCCGGGCGCCAATTCCGGCAAGGCCAGCACGATGGCTTTGGGGTCATCGGCGGCAATGTGGGGCAAGGCTTCGGTAACAGGGGATTTGGCCGGGTCGAGCACGGCAAGCGAAGCATAGTCCTTCTCGACCTCTTCATTGAACCAGAGCCGCACTTGCGTGGGGGCCTGGGTGAGTTGCGCGCGGCGCGCCGGTTCCGCCTTGACCAGCATGGCGTGCGCCAGCGCCGGCGCGCTGGGCAGGCAGGCAAACGCCAGGATCAGGATGCCGCTGGCCATGGCCTGCTTCCAGCGCGGCTGCAAGGTTGAGGCCGGGGTTGAGGCAAAAGCCGTTAAGGATTGCATGCTTGCTCCTCCTTCTTGACTGCGCAGCCCGAAAGCGGCCGTTACCGCTTTCGGAGGGCGCCAGGTTGGTTATTGGATTCTTGTTGAACTTGTTTTTTAGACCTTATTGTTGGCCCATGGTTCAGGCAGCGCCAACCTTGGCGGATTTGCGCCCGCGCAGGAAGAATACCACCGCGCCCACCGCCACGGCTGCCAGGGCAACGAGTATAAAGGGCGAGGTGCCTTTGGGCTCGCCTACCGAGAAGGGGAAGCGCGAGACGTGGGTCTCCTTGTCGCTCACGGTCACGAGGCCCACGAATTTGCCGGGCTGGGCAAACTGGTATTCAAAGTTGATGGAGCCATTGGGGTAGACCTTGGCCGGGATGTGCAGGATGGTGATCTCGTCCAGGTTGGCTTCGTTGCCGGCCTGCTCGCCCGCACCGGTGTCGCGGATGATGCGCACTTCGGTGGGCAGGGGACGCAGCGCTTCTTCGATGTAGTCAAGTGCCACCACGGTACGGCCGGTCGCCGGGATGTCTTCGCAGAATTCCTTCTCCTGCGTGCTGTCGGGCTGATAGCCGGTAAAGTGCATGGTATACGGCCCGATCGTGAGTTTGCACACGTCATCGGCCAGGGCCAGGCCGCCATGGGCGTGCACCTGCGCGGAGAAGGGGAGGCTGATGGCTAGCATCAGGCCGACCAGGGCGGGTTTGAGAGAGGGTAAGGACATTATCAATATCACCTATAAGAATTGATGAATCGTCGATCCGCGGTGCGGATCAGTAGCCGGGATGCCTGCGCGCCTGGCCTCCTGCCTGGGCGCAGCCTTTTGCCCCCGGTTGGGCTTTAAGGGCGGCGCGAATCACGCCAGCGCTGCATGCGCTTGGATTTCATGAGCTTGTATGCCAGCACGGCCAGCAGCAGCAGGCCGATCAGGGGGCCTACCGCGGTGCGGAAGATATTTGCATAGTTGATCATCTGTACCCGCAGGGGATATTGGTAGCGCAGCGGGGGCACCCCTTCGGCCGTGATGATGACAGTATACAACCCCTGATCCAGGCTGGTCTCGCTCTGGATTACGCCGTCGGGATGGTAGCTCGGGCGCAGGTAGCTTACGGTCTCATCTTCGGTTTCGCTGGTGCCGCGCACCACGCGCATGCCGATGGGCATGGTGCGCAGGGCATCGTCGACGAGGTCGACTACCAGGTAGGTGTCGCCCCCCTTGGGGATTTCGGTACAGTATTGGGCGCTGGGCTCGTGTTGCGGCTGGTAGGCGCTAAAATGCACCATGCTGTCGCCAATGCGGCGCACGCAGCTGTCTTCTTCCAGCGAGACCTTGCCGTGCGCCGCTGCGGCACCGGCGTGGAGCGCCGCTATCAGGATCAGGGCGGCAGCGCTTGCCCGGATGATGGGCCGGGTGACTTGCCCAGTGATTTGCCTAAGCACGAACGGGTCCTCTCGCTTGCATTTTACGCGGTTCACCGAATGGTACGTTGTTCTGTCAGTCCGCTCCAGGGTGCCCATGGCGCAGGGCGCATGGTTGCAGTGGGCGGAAATCATGGCCGGTTGTATCTGGCGTGTCTGCTACGTTAACACGTTAAAAAACACCGATCCACCTTTCCGTCTGGTGACGGCGGCGGACCGGTGTCATGCCTGTGTGGAACCAGCGCCAGACGGGTTCCCGGCGGAATCCGTCTGGCCTTGATCCAGGCCTAGAGCTTGGTAAAGACCGGTATGACTGCACCGGCTATGCTGTTGATGTTGCGATCGCCAGCGTCGTTCCAGGTCATGAGCAATCCGCCAAAGCGGCTTTCCGGGTCACCCAGGAGCGCCATCAGCCGCTGTACTTCCCACAGCGCATCTTTCGCTTCCATCTTGACTTCGCGGGTCTCGCCCGGCTGTATCGGCGTGTCGTTGTCAAACGACAGGCCGGTGGCCACGAGTTCCTTCGGATAGCCCCGGTCCATGTGCTTCAAGCCAACCTTGTTGATGAAGCGCACGCCGGCCGTGGTGAATTCGCCAATACGGTAGGCGGAATCGCCACTGTTGGTGATCATCATGGTCACGCGCAGTGCCCGCCCCGGTACGTCGTAGTTGGCGTGGGTCACTTTGATGGCGATGGGGTTGGGTTTCACCGGCAACGGATGCACCTTGGATTCACCCGCCTGGATGGGCACGGTGTAGGGGTGCTTGGTTTCGGTGTAGCGGTAGCCGCCCCAGACCAGGCCAAAGGTCAGGATCAGTACGACCCAGGCAACCTTCTTGTCCATGGGATCGAGCAGCAGCTCATCGCCATAGGCCAGCAGCACGCGGCTGCGCGGCAGGAACATGGGCCGGGCAACGTAGTAGCCGATCCAGAAGATGCCCAGTCCCATCCATAAGGCGTGCCAGAAGATGCCGTTGCCAAAGTTGAAGGTCTCGGTATCGATGGTCTCGCCCGTCAGCAGTTTCACGGGGTTGGTGAAGTCATCCCAGCTGCCGGTGATGTTCATCCAGGCGGCAGGGCCGGCAATCGGGCCTGCATCCTTGATGTTGACCATGGCGTGCATGTGATGGCGTCCCGGAATGCGCGCCTTGAGCTTGACTTCAAAGGCGTAGTCGCGTCCGATCTCCATCGGGCCCGAGATCATGGTCGGCTCGCCGTTGAGCTTGGTGGAGAGGCGCACGAATACCGGGCTGGGGCTGCCGACGTTGAAGAAGGCGCGGGTCGGTTTGCCCACCGCCCGCGGCCAGTCCTCAGCCAGGTGGAACTTGCCGGTCATGCTGGCCAAGTCGTTGACCTTGGTGGTCTCGGGGCCCCATTTCATGTCATACCACTGGATGGTCCGCATGCGCAGGAAGGGTTCCTGCGAGCGCTCGCCGTGTGCCGCCGCAGGCGAGATGTCCAGCGCCAGGGTCATGGCCAGGGTGGCCATGCCGTAGAGCCCGACTACGCCCAGTTTGAACAGGTTCTTTGCGTTCATTTATTTTATCCCCTCTGGAAAGCCTTCTTCGCCAAATGCAGTGACGTCGTTCTTCATGGTGACACGGCCGCGGTGGCCTTTGACGTAGAAGAACGCGGTGCAGTAGAGTTTGCCAAAGTACCACCAGATGCAGAACATGAGCATGGAGATGAAGGCGGCAAAGAACGCGGCAATGACCGTGGTGTGGCCGCCAAAGGTGCGCAGCGAGCCTTGTTCGATGTTGCGGACATACTCAGGCGTGCCGGTACGTACATACAGGAAGCCGGTGTAGTCAGCTACCGACAGCAGTACGCCTTCCACTACCAGCGGCAGGTGGGTCGGGCCAAAGATGGGCCAGTTGCCAGGGTAGAACAAGAGGCCAAAGGCGCCGCCGCCAACCAGCGCGGTGATCATCCAGTTGCGCGTGAGCAGCATGACCGTGTCCATGACCAGGGCACCCGGTATCATGGTGGAGGGAAATACGAAGCTGATGGGGTAGTGCGACCACCAGTAGAAGCCCCAGTAGCGGGTCAGCCATTCACCCGACAGCAGGCACACGATGCACAGGGTCGCGCCAAACGGGAGTCGGTAGTTCACCCACAGGTAGTACATGATGGCGGCACAGTAGGTGATGCCCACGATCGGGGTTACCACCGGCCACCATTGACGGTCTTTCCAGTCCAGCCAGAAGTCCCAGTCTCCCGCCAGCAGCATGAAGTGCATGTGGTAGGTCCCAACCAGCAGGATGCATAGAATCGGGAAATATACCGCGTCTATCATCCTGGACATCTTTACTGCTTCGGGCGGCATTTTGGCCGCCTTTAGTATTTCGTCTGTTCTGCTCATCGCACCCTCCCCTCAAGTATGTCTACGATCTTGATACATGAATAATGTGTTCGTGCTGCCGTGGTCTTTCGCTCGTGCTGCATTGTTGTCTCTCCGCCTCTTGGGCCTGGCCGGGCCGCACCTGCGCTGTCGCTTTTTGTGCTGCTTTCTGCTCCGTTCGCTGAACCTCTGGCGATCGGCGCGGTCTGTGCAGTAGGACCTTTTTTTACGCTGGTGCTGTCCGGGTCGTGCCCGGGTTGCGCTGTATTCGTACCCCCGTGCCCCGCCTGGGTCAGCCGGGGCGCGATGGTCTTCCTGGGTCTGCAGTGCAGCCGCTCCTCTCCGGGTTGCGGGAGCGGGGCGGCCGTCAGTCAGTTTGTTTCGGCTTCAGCCTTTGTTTCAGCTTCGGCCTTTAACCAAACGGCCGGGATTTCCCGGCCGTCTGATGTTTCCGCTTCTACCGGTTACGGTACGATCCGGTTGTTGAGGATGACTTTGCTCTGGCCGTTCCAGACGACGTCGGTCAGGTTGGAGTAGCGGGTGATGATCTGCGCCGCAATGCCACCTGCAAAGAGTCCAGACCAGCCCAGGATCACGAAGCCCCAGTGCAGCGGTGCGCTGAAGAGTTCTTCCATGAACCAGAAGGCATGACCCCATTCGTTCAGCCCTACGTTCGGCAGAATCATGAGCGGTCCGGCAATGGCCATGACCAGCGGGAACGAGGTGCCCCGGGAGTACAGCGGCAGACGGGTCATGGCATACAGGTAGCTGGCCACGCCGCAGACGATGTACATCGGGAAGGAGCCATAGAACACGACTACGTGGCTCGGGGTGAAGCTGGTGTCGCGGATGATGACCTGGTGCCAGGAGGCGTCTTGCTCGGTGAAGAAGCTGCCGCCCCAGTAAACGCCAAACAGGTACACGCCCAGCCACATCATCCAGTAGAAGTAACGCTTGATTTCAAGCTTGGGATCCAGATTGTCCAGGTTGGTGTCGCGTGTCTTCCAGATCCAGCCCCAGGTGACCAGGGCAAAGATCGGCATGACGATCATGTGCACGCGCCACAATCCCATCCAGACTTTCTCGAATTCCGGTTCCATCGAGTCCATGCCGTGCGAATAGGCAAAGGTCCGTTGATACCAGACCCAGAAAATCGCTACCGCCAGCATCGTGATCAGCCCAAACTTGTACCACCTCGAGTCGTACCACAGCGACATGTCGTAGTCGCGACCGCCAGATTTCGCCTGGCTTGACGTTCCTAGTGTTGTTGCCATTTTGTTTTCTCCTACTATTGCGTTAATCGAGTACTGCGCCCCACCAGCGAATCGATCTCCTCCCTTCAATCCACCGGCAGAAGCTTCGCCAATCTGTGCTGCTGAAATGCTGATTTTGTGATACTAAATTGTTGGTGTTGGTACTATCAATATCGTTGCCACCAGTACCGCTGGTACCACCAATATTGTTCTTACCAGTACTTTACATACCCACAACCCCGTAAAGACTATCCCTGAAGATTCTTCAAGTCAAGCAGTTTGGGGTCTCGGCGGGTCACTTACGCCTCGAGCATTTCAGAGCCGGCTCTCAGCCAAACACACAAGCTTTATTCAGTAGTTCGCTAAACCCATGAATTGCTTCAAACAGCGAATGCGGAGTAGCGGTTCGGGTGTTACCACCGGGACAGTATTCCATCCAGTTGCTCAAGGCTGCTGTAATGAATCACTATTGTGCCCTTGCCGTTTTTGCCCGGATTTATGGCGACCTGCGCACCAAGCTTTGCAGACACATTCTCCTGTAACCGCAACAAATCCCGATCACGTTTGGGACGCGGTTTTGCTACCGGATGCTCTAGCCTATGAACCAGCCTTTCCGTTTCACGTACCGAGAGCTGCTTGTGCACCACCAGATTTGCGGTCTCTATCTGTTTGGCGGGGGCAAGAGAGAGCAGTGCGCGGCTATGTCCCATGTCGATCTTTCCCTGCATGAGCAATTCCTGTACGGGATCTGCCAGATTAAGCAACCGCAAAAGGTTGGAAACAGAGCTGCGAGAACTCCCCAAGGCTTGGCTCGCGGCCTGATGCGTCATGCCGAATTCCTTGATAAGCCTTTGAATTCCCATTGCTTCTTCCAGAGGATTCAAATTCTCCCGCTGGATGTTCTCGATCAGCGACATAGCCAGTGCGGCCTCATCCGGCACCTCGCGGATGAGTGCAGGCACTTCGGAGAGCCCGGCGAGTTGCGCTGCCCGCCAGCGCCGCTCCCCCGCTATGATTTCATAACATCCGGAAGAAATGGGCCGCACCAGCACCGGCTGCATTACACCCTGCGCCTTGATGGATTCTGCGAGTTCCGCCAGAGATTCCTTATCCATGTGCGTACGCGGCTGATATTTGCCGGGTTGCAGCATCTCTATTTTCAAGTTCTGCAGCGACTCCGCTATCCTGGCGCTATCGCTGTCACCGGCTAGCAGCGCATCCAGTCCTCTTCCCAAGCCCTTCAATTTCATGATTTTTCCTGCCTGCTTTATGCTTCCAGTTTCTGTTCGTGATCGTGCTGGGTTGACTCGAGGCTGGGGTAATATCTGTTCAGCATTTCCCCGGCCAAAGCCAGATAGGCTTGTGTGCCTTTGGATAGTTTGTCGTGATACAACGCCGGTATACCGAAGCTCGGCGCTTCCGCCAATCGCACGTTGCGTGGTATCACTGTGCGGTAAACCTTTTCGCCGAAGTGCTGCTGCAACTGGTCGGACACCTGTTGCGCAAGTATATTGCGAGGGTCGAACATGGTGCGCAGCAGTCCCTCGATCTCAAGCATCGGGTTGAGATTGGCACGTACTTTTCTTATCGTATTGACGAGATCGCTTAAACCCTCCAGCGCGTAATATTCGCATTGCATCGGGATCATCACGGCATTGGCAGCGCATAGACCATTGAGTGTCAACAGATTGAGCGCGGGCGGACAATCGATGAGTATGAAGTCGTATTCACTTTCCACCTCCTGCAACGCTGCTTTCAGGCGGGTTTCCCGCTGAGGTAAATCCACCATCTCTATTTCAGCCCCGGCCAGCTCACGGTTAGCGGGAATCAGGTCAAATTTGCCGCTGGTAGCGAGTATGCGTACCTCGGCTATACTTCGGCTGCCCAGCAATGCCTGATATACGGTGTGTTGCAGGCCGCTTTTGTCCACGCCGCTTCCCATTGTGGCGTTTCCCTGTGGATCCAGATCGATCAACAATACCCGGCGCTTGGCAGCTTCAAGACTTGCTGCCAGATTTACGCTGGTGGTGGTCTTTCCCACGCCACCCTTTTGATTGGTTATTGCCAGAATTTTTGCCATCTCACCCACTCTCTCAGCGATGCTCGAGCCCACTCCTCGAACCGAAGTTCCTCAGTTGATTACGTTGACCAACGCTCCTTGAATCTATGCGCGCCTGATCATCACCAGATGCCGCTGCGCCTCAAGACCGGGAATCGGAACGTGTAATATTTTTTCCACGGCGAACTGTGCCGGTAGCTGCGCCAACTCTTCATGAGGATAAATACCCTTCATCGCGATGAGCATGCCCCCGCTGCTTCCTTGCAAACAAAGATGTCCAGCCAGTCTGACAAAATCAGTCAGATCGGAAAAAGCGCGGGAAATAACAATATCGAATTCGTGTTTCGGGTGGAAGTTTTCAACACGCTCCGCCACTACCTCGACATTTTTCAGCTTCAATTCAATTCGCGCCTGCTCCAGAAATACGGCTTTTTTATGGTTGCTTTCGATCAGCGCGACATGCCAATCAGGTCGCGCCAGAGCCAGAGGGATGCCGGGCAGGCCGGCGCCGCTTCCGACGTCCGCGATACGCGGCCCGCCGATGTATGGCAAAACCGCCAGGCTATCGAGCAAATGCCGCACCAGCATGGTTTCCGGCGAACGTACCGAGGTCAGATTGTGAACCTGATTCCACTTTTGAATTAACGCAAGAAATTCCAGCAAGCGGGCTTGTATTTCGGGTGGTAGCGTTAGCCCCAGGAGCTCGAGCCCCTCGGCAAGCTGTGCCGGCAGGCTCATGCGCTTTTCTTTTTCTTATGGTCGGAAAAACCACGTTTCACATGTACCAGCAATAATGAAATTGCGGACGGGGTAATACCCGATATCCTTGCTGCCTGTCCCGCTGTTTCCGGCTTGAATTGATTCAATTTTTGCTGTACTTCAGTGGAGAGGCCGCGCACTGTCGTGTAATCCAGATCCTGCGGTAAACGGGTGTTCTCGTAGTGCGCGTTACGCACTACTTCGTCCTTCTGTCGTTCGATATAGCCCTGATATTTGGCCTGTATCTCGATTTGCTCAGTCACCGCCGGGTCAGCGGCAGCTTCGCCCGCTCCGGGCAACGTCATGAGTGCTGCATAGGACACATCGGGGCGACGCAGCAACTCATATAACGAGTATTCGCGCTCGATGGCTTTACCCAGCACACGTAACACATCTGCCTCAGCGGAAGCATCCAGACTGGCTCCCGGACTGAGCCAGACAGTTTTCAGCCTGGCTTGTTCCCGAACGATGGCCTCCCGTTTAGCCGCAAATGACGCCCAACGCACATCATCCACCACACCTATCCTGCGTCCTGTTTCCGTCAGGCGCAAATCGGCATTGTCTTCCCGCAGCTGCAGGCGGTATTCAGCGCGGCTCGTGAACATTCGGTAGGGCTCGGTAACCCCTCGCGTGATGAGGTCGTCCACCAGAACACCCAGGTAAGCCTCATCCCGTCGCGGGCACCACGCTTCCCGCTGCTGCGTTTTGAGCGCGGCATTGATACCCGCAAGTAATCCCTGCGCCGCCGCCTCTTCGTAACCAGTCGTACCGTTGATCTGTCCGGCAAAGAACAAGCCGCTGATTGTCTTGGTTTCCAAAGAGCTTTTAAGTGCGCGCGGGTCAAAATAATCGTATTCGATGGCATAGCCGGGCCGGGTAATGTGCGCTTTTTCGAGCCCCTTGATGGAACGCACCAGCTTTACCTGCAGGTCGAACGGCAGGCTGGTTGATATTCCGTTAGGGTATACCTCATGGGTGGTTAATCCCTCTGGCTCAAGAAAAATCTGGTGCGATTCCTTCGCGGAAAATCGCACTACCTTATCCTCAATCGATGGGCAATAACGTGGCCCCACCCCTTCGATTACCCCTGTAAAAAGCGGGGAACGGTCGAGGCCGCCGCGAATAATGTCATGAGTGAGACAATTGGTATGGGTAATCCAGCACGACAACTGGCTGGGATGCTGCGCGGCATCGCCGAGGAAGGAAAAGACCGGGACGGGATTATCGCCAGGTTGCTCGGTAACCGAGGAGTAATCAATGCTTCGGCCGTCCAGGCGCGGGGGGGTGCCCGTCTTTAACCGCCCAACCGGCAGCTTCATCTCGCGCAAGCGGGCTGCAAGGGTGGTAGAGGGTGGATCGCCGGCCCGCCCTGCCTGAAAGCTGGCGGATCCCACATGCGCTAATCCGGCAAGGAATGTTCCGGCCGTCAACACTACCGTCGGAGCGTAAAATCGTATCCCTAACTGAGTGACAACCCCGGTCACACGATCGGCGGCAAGGATGAGATCGTCCACCGCTTGCTGGAATATCCAGAGGTTGGGCTGGTTCTCGAGGCGCCGGCGAATTGCCTGACGGTAGAGCATCCGGTCGGCCTGAGCCCGAGTCGCGCGCACCGCTGGGCCCTTTCTGGAATTAAGTATCCGAAACTGAATGCCGGCCTCATCTGCGGCAGCGGCCATTACGCCCCCTAGCGCATCAATCTCTTTCACGAGGTGTCCCTTGCCCACGCCGCCAATGGAGGGATTACATGACATTTGCCCCAGCGTTTCGATATTGTGCGACAAGAGCAGTGTTTTTTGCCCCATGCGCGCAGCGGCCAGCGCGGCCTCGGTCCCGGCATGACCGCCACCGATTACGATTACGTCGAAATTTTCGGAAAAAAGCATTGTTCGCCCGGCTCGCCTAGCGTGGTCGCGAAAAGGGGCATTCTACGGCAAAATGGAGGGTAGGGTAATCCATGCTTCGCCTCCCATCCCCGGCGCGGCCCTGAAAGGCCTTAATGTTTCACGTGAAACACCATGCCCAGGCGCTCCACAAAAAGGTGTTCCTGGTGCAAAGTAGGGCGTACCGCTCGGCTGACCCTTCCCCCGTCTTGGCATCTCTCCACTCGAGCTTCTTCTCCACTCGACACCAGCCTGCCGCCTATCTTCACCCCAGCATCAGCTTTCCCTCACAGCGGGTCCTGATCCAGTTCTCTCGCCTGTACTTTTAACAGATATGAGCTAGTATGAAGTTAACAGGCGCATACCAACTCCAATCCTTTGGAGAGGTACTTCGTGGGGGCGGGACCTGGCTCTAAAAATGACAGAACGTACCGCTCAACGAGCACGTTGACTTGATCCATTCATAAAAGGAGATGAGGATGAACCATGATTCGGCAAGCATGTCTCGTATCAACTTGATTTTGGGCGGCGTTGCCCTCGGGGCTATAACGATGTTCCTCCTGGACCCCGATAAAGGAAGACGCCGCCGTGCCTTGGCAAGAGACAAGATGTACAGCGCGGCGATCAGGACGGGAAAACGCATTGACGCAAAGTCGCGGGACCTTGCAAATCGGGCAAAAGGGCTCCGCGCGGAGGCAAGCCATATGTGGTCGGAGTGAAGAAGAATCGCCTCCAGCCGTTTTGATGAAGGGCAGGGGATGGGTACGGTTATTTCCCTATGCAGAAGCGCGAAAATATTTCTCCGAGCAAATCGTCCGCTGTAAATTCGCCGGTAATTGAGGACAGCGCCTTCTGCGCGAGGCGCAACTCCTCCGCCAGGAGATCGGATTCTTTCCCGAGCAGGGCCGCAGCGTTCTCCAGATGCTCACGGGCTGTAAACAAAGCGTGCAGGTGCCGTTGACGCGCCATGAATACGCCTTCACCCATTGATTGCGGCCTCCACCCGGCCATTTCCAGCAATTTTTGACGAAGGGATTCGATCCCCGCGCCCGTTTTAGCAGAAAGATATACTTCAGCGGAGCCTTTCCGGCTTTTAGTCGGCTCGAGCCCGGCCAGTAAATCTATTTTGTTATAGACGTGAAGGACCGGCAGTCGAGCGGGAAGACTGACAAGAATTGCCTGGTCGTCCGGTGTTATGCCTTGCCGGCTGTCCATGAGCAAAAGCACCAGATCAGCTTTTTCGATGACAGAGCGAGTCCGCGCGATTCCCATTTTTTCGACCATGTCGTCGGTTTCCCTTAACCCGGCTGTATCAATCAAATGCACGGGAACACCCTCAAGCTCAATGGTCTGACGGATAGTATCGCGTGTAGTGCCGGGCACTTCCGTAACGATGGCTGCCTCTTCCCCAGCCAACTGATTCAAGAGGCTGGATTTTCCGACGTTAGGCTGTCCAACCAGAACGATCCACACGCCCTCCCGCAGCAGGTTGCCTTGCCTGGCTGATGCGAAGACCTGCTGAAGCTGCGCGTGCAATTTTCCTAGTTTATCTTCAACCTCTGCCTTATGCGGAAGGTCTATCTCCTCCTCGGGAAAATCCAGTGAAGCCTCGATCAGCAAGCGCAAGTCAGTAAGTGCTTGCACCAGCCTATGGATTACGCTGGAAAATTCTCCCTGCAGAGAACGCACGGCGCACCGAGCGGCTTCCCCGGTGCTGGCGTCTATGATATCCGCCACGCTTTCGGCCTGAGCAAGGTCCAGCTTATTGTTAAGAAAGGCGCGCAGGGTAAATTCCCCTGGTTGGGCCAATCGGGCGCCGGCGGAAAGACAACTGGCCAACAATAGATTCATCACCGCCGGGCCTCCATGGCCTTGCAGTTCCAGAATGTCTTCGCCCGTATAGGAATGTGGAGCAGGAAAAAAAAGAACGATACCTTCATCAATCACCAATCCATCTTCCCCGAGAAACTTGCTCAGACGGGCATGGCGCGCCTGGGGAATGTAACCGATGATTTTCTCCGCCAGGGATTTCAAACCTCTGCCCGAAATACGCACCACACCGATGCCGCCTCGCCCCGGCGGGGTCGCAATGGCGGCAATCGTGTCAGAATTTCCCATTTGGAGAATTGGCCGATAACGGCTCAATCAATAGGAGATGGACGGTGACGGTCTCAAGTCACAGATGCTCTGATCAGTTCGCTTTTTTCTGTTTGCCGGCGGCAAGGGCGGAACCCTCGATCATGCGTGTAATCTGCCATTGCTGGAGAATGGAAAGTACGTTGTTTACCAGTGAATACAGCACTAATCCAGCCGGAAAGAAGAAAAAGAAAATACTGAAAGCAAAGGGCATGATCTGCATCACCTTCGCCTGAATGGGGTCCGTAGCCGGAGGATTAAGCCGAGTTTGTATGAACATGGAAATGCCCATTATTACCGGAAGTACGTAATACGGGTCGGGGGAGGAAAGATCCTCTATCCATAAGGCAAAGGGCGCGTAACGCAATTCCACGCTGGCGAGCAAAACCCAATATAACGAGATAAACACCGGAATCTGGACCAGAATGGGCAGGCAGCCGCCCATGGGATTGATTTTTTCGGTTTTGTAAAATTCCATCATTGCCTGGTTCATGCGCTGCCGGTCGGCCCCGTGCTGCTCGCGCAAACGCTGCAGCTTGGGCGTAACCAGCCGCAACTTCGCCATCGAACGATAACCAGCCGCGGATAACGGAAAAAAAGCGAGCTTGACCGACATGGTCAGAAGAATAATGGCCACTCCCCAGTTTCCGGTCCACGAGTGAAAAAATGACAGTAACCAGAACAGTGGCGCCCCGATCACGGTTAACCAGCCATAATCGACTGTCAGATCCAGCCCGGGCGCAATCGATGAAAGTTTGCTCTGTTCCTCGGGGCCGGAGTAGAGGGGTACGGTAACAGTGGTGGTTTGTCCCGGTTCTATCAGGCCGACAGGTACAATTACTCCTGCGGTATACTCGTTTTCGCCCAAACGCTTCGCGTAATACTCCCGTGCCACTTTGTCCTTGGGCAGCCAGGCCGAGAGAAAATATTGCTGTAGCATGGCGATCCAGCCATTGTCGGCATTTTTGGGGTAGCTTGCGCTACCCTTGTCCAGTGCCGAGAATTCAATTTTCTTGAACTTGTCCTGCTCGGTGTAAAGCGCAGCGCCCATGTAGGTGGGTATCATGAAGAACGAACCCACGGGCGGCTGGCTATCGCGCAGCATCTGGAAATAGGAAAACGGCTGGATCGCGTCAGTTCTTTCATTGGTGACCTCGAAACTGACGTCAATGAGATAACTTCCGCGATGGAACGTATACACCTTCGTTATGCGTACACCCTCGGCCTCGGGCGCGGCGAGCCGCACCTCGATTTTATCCTGGCCTGCCGCAAGGTCATAGGTACCCGGCTCCGCCGTATAGCGCGTCTTATGAGTGGGTAAATCCTCGCCGATCAGCCCCGACTGCGCCACGTAGATATGTTCGGGTTCATTTTGCAATAACGCGAAAGGCTTGCTTTTATCTTCCTTGTCAGGATGATGCAGTAGCTCGAGGCGGCGCAGGTCGCCACCCGCGGTATCGATTTCCGCTATCACCATATCGGTTTTAACGACAATCTTTTCCCCTGACTCAAGCTTACTCGTTGCCTTCCCTGGAGCCGCGCCCGCCGGGACCTCGCCCTTGCCCTGCTGTGTCGAAGCCAGTTTATCCCCTGGTATCGGAGCTTCTCCCTGAGTGCTTGCGGAATTGGGTGCTCCCTGGGTCGCGGGCGCGGACGTCGCTGCAGGAGGGGGCGGGAGCTGTTCTTTCTGCCACGCGTCCCATAGAAATAACATGGATGTGGAGAAAATCAGGAAGAGTACAAATTTTTGTGTATCCATCTTGCTTTGCAATTTTATGTTTTACGATACGCATAAACCGTACCGAGATAATCGGGTTTGACGGTCCTAAGGGACAGGATCATGTCCGCCGCGGCTCCAGGGATTGCAACGCAATATCCGCCATAGGGTAAGGAATACTCCGCGCAGGGCACCGTGCCGGGTTAGCGCCTCACAGGCGTAGCTTGAACAGGATGGGCTGAACCGACACGAGGGCCCAAAAAAAGGACTCAGGCAATACTGGTAGAGCTTGATGAAACCGATGATTATCCGCGACATCGCTGCAATTGAATCATGAGACTCTCTGCTTCTCCCGTCATCCGGGATGAATCGCTGTGATTAACGCGGCAACGCAGTCGCACCACCAGATCAAGTCCGGCCAAATCCCGTTGCCGCGCACGAAATACTTCCCGCAACAGACGTTTCGCCCGGTTGCGGCTCACCGCCAGTCGCTCTATTTTACCGGCGACAATCAACCCCAATCTGGAATGCAGCAGACCATTGGGTTTTGCGAAGATCTGAAGAAATTCGCTACGCGCAGAACATCCGAAGCGAATAACAGAGGAGAATTCTTCTGCTTTATGCAACCGGTGACTTTTCGGAAAGCGAATAATACAATTCCTCTAGCTAACTTGACGCTGGCAGTCAGACTCCCAGACGAACTCGTCCCTTGGCTCGACGAGCACGGATGACAGCCGCTCCCCCCACGGTTTTCATGCGAACCCGAAAACCATGGGTTCGCTTTCTTCGCGTGACGGATGGTTGATAAGTGCGTTTCATCGTTTCCTTCCCCTAAGCCTGATAAATAAAACTCGACATTACAACTCTTTACGAAGGTTGATGTCAACCGATATTTTTTTCTTCCCCTGTGGATAAGTAGAAAGGAAGGGTCTAAAATACCCCACTCACCTCCCGCTTTCGAATTTCCGCTTTTTCCCCGATCAGAATCACGACCATGTCTGCAATGGATACCTTTTGGCTTTCCTGTCTTGAACGTTTTGAGAAAGAGCTTAGTGCCCAGCAATTCAATACCTGGATTAAACCGCTGCACCTGGAGCTGTCCCATAATGTCCATGAGCCCACCCTCACGCTGGTGGCGCCCAACCGTTTCGTCATGCAATGGGTAAAAGAAAATTTTCTATCCCATATTGAACAGATGGCGGAAAATTATTTTTCGGGAACGATCTGCTTTCAATTAAAGCTTGCTGATCAGGTTCTCGTGAAAACAACCGCACCGGCCGCGGGACAGACCGTGATAACTTCACCTCCGCTTCCAGCCGCATTTGATGCGCCTGCAGCATCCGGGTCAAGAAGTTCCGGCAGAGATCCCAGGGAAAAACGCGAAAAAAATCCCAGTCGGCTCAATCCCTCGTTTACCTTCAACACTTTCGTCACGGGGAAGGCTAATCAACTGGCGCGTGCAGGGGCAATCCAGGTGGCTGAGCGTCCTGGTGTCGCCTACAACCCTTTCTTTATTTATGGTGGCGTCGGGCTGGGAAAAACCCATCTGATTCAGGCTATCGGTAATTTCGTGCTCGAACACAACAGTTCGGCGAAGGTCAGATACATCCATTCCGAGCAGTATGTTTCCGACGTAGTAAGGGCTTACCAACACAAGGCCTTTGATGATTTCAAACGATACTATCATTCTCTCGACCTTCTGCTGATAGATGACATCCAGTTCTTTGGCGGCAAGAATCGAACTCAGGAAGAATTCTTTTATGCCTTCAATGCGCTGATAGAAGCACATAAGCAGGTGATCATTACGTGCGACTCCTACCCGAAGGAAATCTCCGGTATGGAAGAACGGTTGATTTCGCGTTTTGGCTGGGGTCTGACGGTAGCGGTCGAACCTCCGGAACTGGAGATGCGAGTCGCCATCCTGCTGAAAAAAGCACTGATGGAGAACATTGTTCTGGATGAAAACGTGGCCTTTTTCATAGCCAAACATATCCGTTCCAATGTTCGTGAACTGGAAGGCGCCCTTAAACGGGTACTTGCCTACTCACGTTTTACGGGGCATTCATTATCGCTGGATTTGGCGCGGGAAGCGTTGAAAGACTTGTTAGCCGTGCAGAACCGTCAGATTTCCATTGAAAACATACAGAAGACCGTCGCAGACTACTATAAGATCAAGGTCGCCGAGATGTACTCCAAAAAGCGCTCGCGCATCGTTGCAAGACCCAGGCAGATGGCCATGGCCATATCGAAGGAACTTACGCCACTGAGTCTGCCAGATATCGGTGAAGCCTTCGGTGGCAGAGATCATACGACGGTACTGCACGGCTATCGGAAAATCGCCGAGTTACGGGCGTCCGACCCTACGATCAACAGAGACTTCAACGCCTTGCTGCACATTCTGCGCGGGTGATAAGCGGGGACTAAAACGGGATCATTTGGGGATAACTCGTCGTTTTATCGCCGCTCTAGTTCTGTCCACAAACCATCCACAAGCCATACCGGATCGATACCGCATCGAAATTTGGATCAAGGTTATGATGTTATTACTATTTCCATAAATATACCGACCTTGACCTCCCTTTATTAACGATTATTGGATTTTAAATACAATGAAACTAATAGAAACCGATAAGGATACTTTGCTTAAACCGTTGCAAACGGTTACCGGTATTGTCGAGCGGAGGCATACCTTACCTATACTGTCAAATGTTCTCATTGAACGGAAACAAGAAAAAATCTCATTCATTGCAACTGATCTGGAAATTCAGATCACGACCTCCGCTGACGATGCTCATCCTGTCGGGGAAGAATACGCGGTTACCGTAGCGGCAAAAAAACTTCAGGACATATTGCGCGCGCTTCCTGATAAGGCCCAGGTAGTACTGGAGATGGGCGAAAACCGGCTTCACGTGAAAGCGGGAAAAAGCCGCTTCAATTTGCAAACACTTCCCGTCGAGGACTTCCCGAAGTTTCCGGAAAACACCGAATCGCAGGGAAAAATAACGGTACAACAGAAGGAACTGAAACATATCCTGTCCATGGTGCAGTACGCCATGGCGCAACAAGACATTCGTTACTATTTGAACGGCTTGCTGTTGCTGGTGGAGGAAAATTACCTGAGAGTGGTGGCTACCGACGGTCATCGCCTGGCGTTTGCCTTGATGAAGCTTGAGGCGCCGCAGACGAAAACAGAAGTCATTCTGCCCCGCAAGGTGGTACTGGAACTGGCGAGACTATTGAATGACAGTGATGAACCGGTAACGGTGGAGATTCTGCAAAATCAGGTGCGTTTTAGTTTTTCCAACGTGATATTGGTATCCAAGGTTGTTGACGGAAAATTTCCCGACTACAACCGGGTTATCCCGACCGGATACGAGAAACAGTTCGTCATCAACCGGGTACTGCTTTTGCAGACCCTGCAACGTGCTTCAATCTTGTCCAATGAGAAGTTTCGGGGCGTCCGACTGATACTGACAACAGGCAATCTTCGCATTGTCTGTAACAACAGCGAGCAGGAAGAAGCACAGGAAGAACTGGAACTTCAGTATGATGGCGAAGCACTTGATATCGGTTTCAACATCACTTATCTGCTGGACGTGTTGAACAATCTGAACAACGAAACAGTACAGTGTTCATTTGGGGATGCAAACAGCAGCGCGCTGATTTCCATCCCCGGCAACGACGATTTCAAGTATGTGGTAATGCCGATGAGGATATAGGCGGGACTCGGCAAGACCCGCTACTCAACCGGCCGACTAGGCCGCTCCGCAGTCTATTATTTGAACCACCCGGTTTCGTTTCACGTGAAACCGAGAACAACAGAAGGTATAAAGCAATGAACGAAAAGGACCGAACGCGGCAGCAGAAGAGCAAAAGCTCGACCGATTATGGCTCCGACAGCATAAAAATCCTTAAAGGACTTGATGCCGTACGGAAGCGTCCCGGCATGTATATCGGGGATACCAGCGACGGCACTGGCTTGCACCATATGGTATTCGAGGTGGTGGACAATGCGATAGACGAAGCACTGGCGGGCCATTGTGACGAAATCTCGGTCATCATTCACCCCGATAACTCCATAACCGTTCAGGACAACGGGCGGGGCATCCCGACGGGCATAAAACAGGATGACGAGTTGAAGCGCTCCGCCGCTGAAATTGTCATGACCGAACTTCACGCCGGCGGAAAGTTCGATGATAATTCCTACAAGGTATCCGGCGGCTTGCATGGCGTTGGGGTATCGGTAGTCAACGCCTTGTCGGAGTGGCTGCGCCTTACTATCCGCCGGAATGGCCAAACTCATCAGATTGAGTTCCGGATGGGCGTTCCTGTTGCACCGCTCGCTATCACCGGCAAGACGGAGCGTTGCGGGACGGAAGTCCACTTCCTGGCGAGCAAGGAAATCTTCGGCGACATCGAATATCACTACGACATCTTCGCCAAGCGCTTGCGTGAACTTTCCTTTCTCAACAATGGCGTTAAAATTCACCTGGTTGATCAGCGCAATGCAAAGGAAGAAAATTTTGCTTTCGCCGGCGGGGTGAAAAGTTTCGTCGAGTACGTCAATCGCACCAAGTCGGTTCTTCATCCAACGATTTTTTACGCCACCGGGGAAAGAGACGACATCGTGGTGGAAGTTTCAATGCAATGGAACGACAGCTATTCCGAACAGGTTTTATGTTTCACCAATAATATTCCGCAAAAGGATGGAGGTACTCACCTCACCGGTTTGCGCGCCGCCATGACGCGTACCCTCAATACCTATATTGAAAAAAATGAACTGGCAAAAAAAGCCAGGATTGAAACGTCCGGCGACGATATGCGGGAGGGCTTGTCCTGTATTTTGTCGGTGAAGTTATTCGAACCCAAGTTTTCCTCCCAAACCAAGGAAAAGCTGGTCTCCTCCGAAGTGCGTCCGGCTGTGGAGGAAATCGTGTCGCAAAAGCTGGCGGAATTCCTGTTAGAGCATCCAATTGATGCAAAAACGATCTGCGGCAAAATAATCGACGCAGCCAGAGCGCGCGAAGCCGCACGAAAAGCGCGCGAATTGACCCGGCGCAAAGGCGTACTGGATGGCATGGGATTACCCGGCAAGCTTGCAGATTGCCAGGAAAAGAATCCGGCGCTCTCCGAGCTTTATCTGGTAGAGGGCGATTCGGCGGGCGGCTCCGCGAAGCAGGGGCGCGACCGCAAATTTCAGGCAATCATGCCACTAAAGGGAAAAATACTGAATGTCGAAAGAGCCCGTTTCGACAAGCTGATTTCATCGCAGGAAATCGCATCCCTGATAACCGCGCTTGGAACGGGTATCGGGAAGGACGAATACAATCCGGATAAATTGCGCTACCATCGTGTCATCATCATGACCGATGCGGATGTGGACGGCTCGCATATCCGTACCTTGCTGCTTACTTTTTTTTACCGGCAAATGCCGGAACTGATCGAACGCGGCCACATCTTCATAGCCCAGCCGCCGTTGTATAAAATCAAGCATGGCAAGCAGGAACGCTACATCAAGGACGATCATGAGCTTAAACAGTATCTGCTCGGATTGGCGCTGGCAGATGCCGAATTGCATAACCATGAAGGTGAACCGCCGCTTACCGGAGAAACGCTGGAAAACATTGCCAATGAATATCTGTTGGCAGAAGCGGTGATCGAACGCATGAGCGCGCTGATCGACAGCGAAGTCATGCATGCCCTGCTGCGGCAACCCGCCATCGATTTGAGCAGCGAGAGCCATGCCGCGGAAAGTGCAGCCAAGCTGGCAGCTCAGGTAGCTTCCGCCAACCTCACTATTACACCTGAGTATGATATCGCGACCGAGGAGTTCCGGCTGAAAATATCCCGCATGCATCACGGCAACGCTCGAGCCAGTTATCTGGACCAGGATTTTCTGCAAAGCGGCGATTACATTCAGGTAAAGCAAACCGCTCAAGTGCTCGAAGGTTTGATGGGGCCCGGCGGCCTACGTCAAGCGCGGCGAAAAGAAACAGGCGGTCAGCAATTTCAAGCAGGCGCTCGACTGGCTGCTTGAAGAAGTGAAAAAAGGCATTGGAACCCAGCGCTACAAGGGTTTGGGGGAAATGAATCCCGCGCAGCTGTGGGAAACCACGATGGACCCCAAGAGCCGCCGGCTGCTGCGTGCACAGATCGAAGACAGCATCGCTGCGGACGAAATTTTCACCACGCTGATGGGTGATGTGGTCGAGCCGCGCCGTGCCTTCATCGAGAACAATGCGCTGGGAGTGAGAAATCTCGACGTTTAGTGATGTGCATTTCCGCTCAAAATCCGAAAACCTCGCAATCGCTCATGGCGCTTCCCGATGCCTGTGTCCGATTCTTCGGCGTCGAGGCACGCGGGCCTAGAGAAATGCGTGGCAGATGTAAGCAACTGTTCTGGCTGAGAGATGAGGTAAAGAGGGGGTTGAGCAGGACGGGGAAAAAAAACAAAGCGTCGGCTTCTTAACTACGTTTGCCGACTTGATGAGGCTCGAAGACTGGAATGTGCTCGGGCTGGTATTTATTTGTGTACTGTTTTTACTTGTTGCAGGCTTGGTTTTCTATCCACTGAGTTACGCCGGTACCGAAGATGACTGGCGATTTGAGCGCTATGTACGTTGGTATCTAATACATCAGCAAGAAGAGCAACAAGAATAATCGTTTCAATGGATGTCGCCGAAAATAAAACTCCCGCAAGCCCATCGGGGACCACGGTCGCATTTTCCCACCTCAGCTTCTTTCGGAACCTGGGACATAAGAACTCCAGAAGCGATCTAAAATTAAGAAGACTAACGGGATTTCTCAGCAGGGGCGGTGGTAAAATGCCCGATTCATTTTCTAAAAATATCAAAGGACTGAACCGTCATGTTGTCCCCGAAACAAACCCTGGAAAACGTCGACCCCGATGTCTGGCGAGCAATCAAAGGTGAAATACAACGCCAGGAAGAATATATCGAGTTGATTGCCTCGGAGAACTATGCCAGTCCGGCGGTGATGCAGGCGCAGGGATCGGTGCTGACCAACAAATATGCGGAGGGCTATCCCGGCAAGCGTTATTACGGCGGGTGTGAATATGTCGACGTAGTGGAGCAGCTGGCAATAGACCGGGTGAAGGCACTGTTTAATGCGGAGTACGTCAACGTACAACCCCACTCCGGGTCGCAGGCAAATGCCGCAGTCTATTTAACTGCCCTGAAGCCCGGCGATACGCTCCTCGGCATGTCGCTTGCCCACGGTGGACATTTGACGCACGGCGCGTCGGTCAACCTCAGCGGCAAGATTTTCAACGCGATTTCCTACGGGCTCGATCCGAAAACCGAAGAGCTTGATTACAACGAGGTGGCGCGGCTGGCGCGCGAGCACAAGCCCAAAATGATTGTTGCCGGGGCGTCCGCTTATGCCTTGGTGATAGACTGGAAGCGTTTCCGCAAGATTGCCGATGAAGTAGGCGCCTACTTATTTGTCGATATGGCGCATTACGCCGGGTTGGTGGCAGCAGGTTTTTACCCCAATCCTGTCGGCATCGCCGATTTTGTTACCAGTACTACCCACAAGACCTTGCGCGGACCGCGAGGCGGCATCATCATGGCCAAGCCGGAGCACGAGAAGGCGCTTAATTCCGCAATTTTCCCGCAAACTCAGGGTGGGCCCCTGATGCATGTGATCGCTGCGAAGGCGGTTGCGTTCAAGGAGGCTGCTACCCAGGAGTTCAAGAATTACCAGGAGCAGGTGATCGAAAATGCCCGGGTGATGGCAAAGGTATTGCAAGAGCGCGGTCTGCGCATCGTCTCGGGGCGCACCGATTGCCATATGTTTCTGGTGGACCTTCGTCCCAAGCATATTACCGGCAAGCAGGCGGCGGAGTCGCTTGAGCTGGCGCATATCACCGTCAACAAGAACGCCATACCCAATGACCCGCAGAAGCCGTTCGTCACCAGCGGTATCCGTCTCGGCACGCCGGCCATGACCACCCGTGGTTTCAAGGAAATTGAAGCGGAACAACTGGCTAATTTGATTGCCGATGTGCTGGACGCGCCGGCCGACCCCGCTGTAATTTCGCGAGTAGCGCACCAGGCCAAATCGCTATGCGCAAAATTCCCTGTTTATCAGCATTGATCAAAAAAGAGGAGTTTTTGTTTCCCTGACGGCTAAAGCAGCTCAAGCAGGATCAGCAGATTCAGCGGCTTCATTCTTGGAATAATTATGAAATGCCCCTTCTGCAATGCGGATGATACAAGCGTCATCGACTCCCGGGTGAGCGAGGAAGGCGACAGAATACGCCGCCGCCGGCGGTGTCTTACGTGCGATAAACGCTTTACCACCTATGAAACAGTTGAGCTGCGCCTGCCGCAGGTAGTAAAACAGGATGGCAACCGTGCCGAGTTCGATCGCAAAAAACTGCTGACCAGTTTCATGCGGGCATTGCATAAGCGTCCTGTTCCTACCGGAGATGTGGATGCGGCGATGGATCGTATCGTGCAAAAACTTCTTGGTCTGGGCGAGCGGGAGATACCTTCGCGCAAGATCGGCGAAATGGTAATGGAAGAACTCTATAAACTGGACAAGGTAGCCTATATCCGTTTTGCTTCGGTTTACCGGAGTTTTCAGGGTGCAGACGATTTCCACAACGCGATTAAAGAGTTGCAAAGGCCGCAAAAGAAAAAAGAAGCAAAAAAAGCCTGATCTGCAACGTCGGTATTCCACTATTCTTCATTAAGCCACACTGGTACAAAGCAAAACTCGAACTGCGAGCTTCCCGGCATTTAGGAAAAACAGGTAGCACTACGAGGCCCATATGTTCTCGGCGACTGATCATGGCTACATGGCCCAGGCTTTACAGCTTGCCGAAAAAGGATTGTATGGCACGAGCCCTAACCCTCGCGTCGGGTGCGTGCTGGTGCGCGACGGCCAAGTGGTGGGCAGCGGCTGGCACGAACGCGCAGGCGAGCCTCATGCTGAAATAAACGCCCTTGCTGCTGCGGGGACGGCCGCGCGAGGCGCAACCGCATATCTTACGCTGGAGCCGTGCAGCCATCACGGACGAACACCTCCTTGTGCCGAAGCGCTGATTAAAGCAGGTGTTGCCAGGTTAGTGGCGGCCATACCGGACCCGAATCCCCTGGTGTCGGGCAGAGGTTGCACGCTAATGGAAGAGGCCGGGATAACCGTGCAAACCGGCCTGATGGAAGCGGAAGCAAGGGAGCTCAATATCGGCTTCATCACGCGTATGACTCATAGCCGTCCGTGGGTCAGAATGAAAATCGCGGCAAGTCTGGATGGCAAGACCGCACTCAACAACGGCGTCAGCCAATGGATTACCAGCGAGCACGCGAGGCGCGACGCCCATAGGCTTCGTGCCCGCTCCTGCGCGGTGATGACCGGTATCGGCACGGTACTGGCGGACGATCCGCAGCTCACGGTGCGCCATATCGAAACTTCAAGACAGCCTTTGAGCGTAGTCGTGGATAGCCGCCTGGAAATCCCGGTGGACGCCGGCCTGTTGCGTGGCGCGGGCGAGCTGATCTTTACCGCCACCGCAAGTGAGGGAAAAATCATGGCATTACACGACATGGGCGCCCGCACCATCGTATTGCCAAATGAAAACGAAAATGTTGATCTTGCTGGAATGATGCGCAGGCTTGCCGATTTTGAGATCAACGAGGTGCTGGTCGAGGCGGGCTGCAGATTGAACGGTGCGCTCATCAACGCCGGACTGGTGGATGAGCTCGATCATTTATCTCGCCCCGTATCTGCTGGGGGATAGGGCGCGGAGCATGTTCAAGCTGGCCGAATTGACCGATCTTGCGGAGAAACGTCCGCTCAAGATCCAGGACTTGCGCATGGTGGGGCCGGATATGCGCGTGACGGCGCGTTTTTCGTGACCGCAGAAGAAGTTTCGGTCTGGCTCATGTTTTAGCGGGATACTTGGTGAGCTTCCGCTGCAAGGTCCGGCGATGCATTTTAAGTATTCTTGCCGTGACTGAAACGTTGCCTTTATTCTCGTTCAAGACCCGCTGGATATACTCCCATTCAAGCCGGCCCACGGACAACGGATGCGAACTGATCTGCACCTCCGCATCGCCCGAGGTGCGCTCGAACGCAAGCATGATTTCATCCGCGTCAACCGGTTTCGCAAGGTAATGAGTCGCCCCGAGTTTAATTGCTTCCACTGCCGTGGCAATACTGGCGTAACCCGTCAACATGACAATCCGTGTGCCGGGGTCGAGGGCATGCATTTTTTCCACCAGGGTCAGCCCGGAAGTGCCCGGCAGCCTGAGATCGATAATCGCATACTCAGGGGCACAGGACTCGGCGCATTCCAGCGCGTGTTCGACCGTATGCGCACACGTGACATTGAACCCGCGTTTTCTCATTGCGTTTGCAAGTACGGTACAAAAAGTCGAATCATCGTCGACGATCAGCAGAGTGGGACGATCATCCACTTCCATCATTGTTTCCGTTGTTGTCATATCGTCGATTGCGTCGATTGCCGTATCAGAGGGAGTATGACCTGCGTGCAGGCGCCGCCTTCGCGATTGGTCAGCCGCACGCTACCGCCAAAGCGCTCGATATTCGCGTTCGCAAGAAACAAGCCGATTCCGAAACCCTGTCCTGGCGCCTTGCTTGTAAAGAAGGGCTGACCCGCGCGCTGTACCGCTTCTCCCGTCAGTCCTTCGCCGTCATCAAGGATTTTAAGATGTAATTCCTGGTAATTCCAGCTGACTTCGATTTCGATATGTTTCAAGGACGCGTCGGCAGCGTTATTCAACAAGTTTAAAATGGACTGGCTCAATAGCTGGGTATTGAGGATTTGCGGAGCGGGCTGTACACCGCTGCCACGGTAAGTGAACTGGACGGAAGGCCGCATCAATTGCCACTTGTCCAACACCTGGCGCAAGAAATGATCGACCGCCTGTCCGCTGCCATCTTCGGCCCGCGCCTGTCCGGCATCTGCCAGCAACTGGGTCAATGTGCGCTTGCAATGGGCGATCTGGTCACGCAATATCCTGATGTTGCCTTGGAATTCATTGTTCTCGGTGTATTCATTCTGCAATTCTCCTGTTACCACCGCCATCGTCGCCAGCGGCGTGCCGAGTTCATGGGCGGCGCCGGCGGCAAGCGTCCCCAGCGCGATGATTTGTTCATTGCGTAATGCCTGTTCGCGTGCCAAGCGCCAGGTCCTTGTCGCGTTCGCGAATAGAGATCCCCATCTTGACAACGAACCAGGCGATTAATACAGTGCTTAGCACAAAGGCCAGCCACATTCCGGACACATGCAAGTTGAACTCGCTGTTGTGTTCTTCATGGTCATGCGGCAACGGCACATAATAAAACAGCAGCAGGGTGTAACAGCTAATCGTGATGGCGGCCATTACCCATGTGTAGGCCCACGGCAAGGCGGCAGCGGCAATCGTCAGCGGCAACAGATACAGCGAGATAAAAGGATTGGTCGAGCCGCCGCTGAAATACAGCAATGCGCTCAATGCAAAAACATCAACCAGTAGCTGCACGAAGAATTCAATACTGGACACCGGCCACTTGCGGCGGAGGCGCACCCACGTCGCCAGATTCAGGACGGCCAGCATAACCGCTACCGCAACCATCTGGGTCCACGGAAGCTCCATCTCGAGTATCCAGTGCGCCAGCGCAAAGGTTACGCACTGAGCGGCGATCACAATATTCCGGAGCAGAAACAGGCGGTGTAAATTTTTGCTTAGCGGCGACTGGCTGGAATTGCTGAACATTGGGTTGCCGGTTCGTGCTGGACGTCTTTGTGGATGATGTAACCCGAACATTAGCGTATATTGCCACTCAGGACCATGCGGCAAATTGCCGCATGTCTTGCTATACGGGAAAGCCGATGCAATCTGCGTCTATTGTATTTGAAAGTGGAGTATTTGATGTTCACCGGAATTGTCGAGTCCATCGGCGAGATAAAACGCATCAAACCTTTGGTGGACGGCATAAGCTTGAGTATTGCGCCCGTCCCCGGCACGCTGGATCTGAATGATATCAATACCGGCGATAGCATCGCGGTAAACGGCGTTTGCCTCACTATTATCGCCCTTGCCAACGACACATTTGCGGTAGATGTGTCACGCGAAACATTGAATTGTACCGAAGGTTTGAATAAACAGGGCGGGCGAGTCAACCTCGAACAGGCAATGCGCCTGTCCGACAGGCTTGGCGGCCACTTGGTGAGCGGTCACGTGGATGGCGTCGGCGAAGTAGTCAAGTTCGAGCCGGCGGGAGAAAGCTATTTGCTGGCGATCAGGGCGCCCGGCTCACTATTGAAGTATATTGCCCGGAAGGGTTCAATCACGGTTAACGGCGTTAGCCTGACGGTAAATCGAGTAGCAGGAGACGAGTTGGAGATCAATCTCATCCCGCATACGTTGGCAGTGACAACACTGAAGGACTTGAGAGCGGGCGCCAGGGTGAATCTGGAAGTCGATATGTTGGCGCGATATGTAGAGCGCCTGCTGGCGGCAAGTGCCGGCGCATGATTTATAAGCACATGGGTTATGGTAGAGGTTTGACATGATTACCAGTTCCATTCAGGAAATAATTGCCGAAATCCGGACCGGCAAAATGGTGATCCTCGTAGATGAGGAAAATCGTGAAAACGAAGGGGACCTGGTTCTGGCGGCGGATTTTGTTACGCCGGCAGCGATAAATTTCATGGCGACGCATGGCCGGGGCCTCATTTGCCTGACGCTGACCGAAGAACGCTGCCGCAAGCTCAACCTGCCGTTGATGGTCGTTGCCAATCGCTCACCGCTCGGCACGAATTTCACGGCCTCCATCGAGGCGGCCAGCGGCGTTACGACAGGCATCTCCGCCGCTGATCGCGCCCGTACCGTGCAGGCGGCGGTGAATCCCGATGCGAAGCCCGATGATATCGTCCAGCCCGGACATATCTTTCCCCTGATGGCTCAAAACGGCGGTGTGCTGGTACGCGCGGGCCATACCGAGGCCGGCTGTGATTTAGCGAATCTGGCGGGACTGACCCCGGCCTCCGTGATTTGCGAAATTCTGAAGGAAGACGGGAGCATGGCGCGGCTGCCTGATCTGATCGAATTCGCTGCAAAGCATCAGCTCAAAATCGGCGCCATTGCCGATCTCATCCATTACCGCAGCCGTACCGAAAGTTTGGTCAAAAGAGTGGCCGAACGTTCGGTCCAGACAGTTCATGGCGAGTTCCGCCTCGTCGCCTATCTGGATAAGACCGTCAACGCCACGCATCTGGCTTTAATCAAGGGCACAATCGATCCGCAAACGGAAACCCTGGTGCGCGTGCATGAGCCGCTTTCCATCATGGATTTGCTCGACATAAAGGACGATACCCATTCGTGGAACGTAAATGATACGCTTCAACTGATCGCGGGCGCGAAAAGCGGCGTTGTCGTGCTGCTCCATTGCAGGGAAAGCGCGGCGGAGTTGATGGAACGCGTGATGCCGTCAAAAACCAAACGTATTGTTCCACGGGCGGACTTGCGCGATTATGGTATCGGTGCGCAGATACTCAAGGATCTTGATGTGGGTAAAATGCGGCTGCTGGCTGTCCCGCGAAAAATGCCAAGCATGGCGGGTTTCGGGTTGGAAGTAACGGGATATCTGGAGCAGGAAAATAAAAGCCAGACGCAAGACCGCTGAAGACTGAACGTCTGGTCACATATCCGGTTTATAGTCAGTTACGCCGGGAAACATTCTTGACGTATCCATGACAACGGGAGCCACTGGCTTCCATCCCTGAAGGGACGCTCGCAATAGGCTTTATTGCAGCAGTTTTGTTTAAAGGAGCAAACATGGCTCGGTATGAAAACATTCTTGAGCTCGAACCCGACCTTAACGGAGAAGAGTTACGTATCGGCATCGTTATGAGCCGCTTCAACATCGATGTCAGCGAAGGGCTGCTTGGCGCCTGTACGGCAGAACTGGAGAAGCGGGGCGTGGACGAATCGGGCATGTTGCTGGTGACAGTCCCGGGTGCGCTGGAGATCCCAATGGCTTTGCAAAAAATGGCTTTAACCGACCAGTTCGATGCGCTGATCGCCCTGGGTGCGGTGATACGGGGCGACACTTATCATTTTGAAGTCGTTTCCAATCAATCGACCAGCGGCGTCGCCGCAGTGCAACTGGATACCGGCATTCCAATTGCCAACGGCATACTCACGACCGATACCGACGACCAGGCGCTGGCGCGCATGAGCCAGAAAGGAGCCGAAGCCGCGAAGGTAGCGATTGAAATGGCCAATCTGCTGAGAGAGCTTGACGAAGTGACCCAATGAAACCGATACGATGATAGAGACGAAGCCGGGAAAGCAAGCGGAAGCCGATATGCCAGCGAAGGAGCCCATTAAGCCAGGCCGCAAAACCCGCCGTCGCCTAGCCCGTGAATTGGCTTTGCAGGGGCTTTACCAATGGTGTGTGGCGGGGGGAACCGTTGGGGCAATCGAAGCGCAGCTACATGAAACCAGGGAGTTTCCCAAGACAGATGAGAAATACTTCTCGGGGCTGCTGCGGGGCGTCCTGGCGAACGTGCCGGCGCTGGAAGAGCAAATTCAGCCTTATCTCGACCGGCCGCTGAAGGAACTCAGTCCTGTGGAAATTTCCATACTGCTACTCGGTACCCATGAGCTGGAGAGCCATCCCGAGATACCTTATCGGGCAGTTATCAATGAAGCCGTCGAGCTGGCGAAAAGCTATGGCGGAACTCACGGACACAGGTACGTGAACGGCGTATTGGATAAATTGGCGGCGAAGCTGCGGGCAGTCGAGATCAATGCAAGAATTTGATTGCCGCAGCGTCAGAAAGTGCTATCAGAATTCGACATCATCCAGCGCTATTTTACCCGCCCGGCGCCTCATGCCGTATTAGGCGTCGGCGACGACGCCGCCCTGATCGAGCCGGCGGCGGGGATGGAATTGGCGGTTTCCACGGACATGCTGGTAGCCGGACAGCATTTTCTCCTGGAGGCTGATCCACGCAGCTTGGGCCACAAGTCCCTGGCGGTAAACCTTTCCGACATGGCGGCGATGGGCGCAGTGCCGCGTTGGGCCACGCTTTCGCTGGCGCTGCCCGAACAACTGGTGCGCGAAAACGAGAAATGGCTGCAAGCATTTGCCGATGGGTTTTTTGACCTTGCTCATGCTCATCAGGTGGGCCTTATCGGTGGAGACACGACGAGAGGGCCGCTCAATATCTGTGTGACAATTATTGGCGAGGTGGCGAAAGGAAAGGCGCTACGCCGCAGCGGCGCCAGGCCGGGTGATGATATCTGGATTTCCGGCCGTTTGGGTGATGCCGCTCTGGCGCTGGCTCACCAGGAGGGACGCATCATGCTCGAAACAGGCGAAATCGAGAAGTGCCTGGCTGCATTGCATACCCCGGCGCCGCGTGTTGCCCTGGGGCAGCAATTGATCGGGCTTGCCCGCAGTGCAATCGATATTTCCGATGGGCTGCTGGCCGACCTGGAGCATATCCTCAAGTGTTCGAGCGTGGCGGCTGTCATAAAAATGGATCAGATAAATTGTTCGGAGTCAGTAAAAAAATACCTTCCACATCCGCTAGGGATTAAATGCCTGCTGGCCGGTGGCGACGACTATGAACTCTGTTTTACCGCTCCCCGAGCGAAGCATCCAGAAATCGAAATGCTCTCCCGCGAGCAACACATTCCGTTGACCTGTATCGGCAGTATCGAAGAAGGGGGAGGGATTGGTCGTGCTGGACCCGGCAGGGAGGAAAGTAACACTCGAGACAAAAGGTTATGACCATTTCCACGCCGGATAACGGCGCCGATAGCATGAGTCCCGGGGGGACCGGGGGTCGATCTGGCGGCCTTTCATGGCCCGGACCAGAGATCCAGCCAGGTAGACCTGCCGGATCGGGAAATGAGATACCAGGGCTTGCCCCGCCTCCCGGCGCTGCCAAGCCGAACCCCAACAAGGCATTTGTAAGGAGCCGTCCCGCACACTTCATTGCGTTCGGCGGTGGTGTGGGCTTGAGCCCGGTTGCGCCGGGCACTGCCGGAACGCTGGCGGCTTTTCCGCTATTCTGGCTGTTTGATTATTTTCTCGATCCAGTCAAGTTTCTCCTGCTGATCAGTGCGATGTTTATCATCGGCATTTGGGCTTGTAGCGCGACCGGCAAGGCCTTGGGCAGCCATGACCATGGCGGCATGGTCTGGGACGAGATCACCGCTTTTCTGCTGGTGCTGTTCCTTACGCCGAATAACCTGATCTGGCAGGCGTATGCGTTTCTGCTGTTCCGTTTGTTCGATATAATAAAACCGCCACCCATACGATATTACGACCAGAAGCTGCGCGGCGGCTTTGGAGTAATGTTCGATGACTTGCTGGCTGCATTCCTGACCCTGCTTTGTCTGGCCGCCTGGAAGAAGTTTGGAATATAGAACAGGTGATAGAAGATAAAGCCCGATTCAAGGGAATAGGCCTTGAGGAAACAGATTTCCGAAGGAGGCAATTGACATGGATGATATGGTGCTCCAGGACCTTGCCAGACAAGCTGGCACGGCGCTTGCCCAGCAGGAATTGATGCTTGCCACCGCCGAATCCTGCACCGGCGGGTGGCTGGGACAAACCATCACATCGATAGCCGGAAGTTCCGCCTGGTACGAGCGCGGCTTCATCACCTATGCGGCCATCTCAAAACATGAAATGCTGGGTGTTAGCAATGCAACGCTTGAACAATACGGCGCAGTGTCCGAGCAGACCGCATCCGAAATGTCGGCAGGCGCTATCGCGCGAAGCCATGCGCAGGTAGCAGTTTCCATTACCGGCATCGCCGGGCCGGATGGCGCCACACCGGAAAAACCGGTGGGGATGGTATGTTTTGCCTGGATAATGAAAGAGGGAATGGCGCTTACGGAAACCCGATATTTCAGCGGCAGCCGTGAGGAGATAAGACGTCAATCGGTGGCGGGAGCGCTGCAAGGCGTGATAGACCTGCTGCACAGCATTCCGCCCAAAGTCGCCTGAACTTCCGATTGTTCAATGGCGACTGGCCTAATGTGCGCTCTTCCCGGACATGAGGCGGTCGCTATAGGCGATCGCAATCGCGGAAAGCAGAAAAACCAGATGGATTCCCGTTTGGGCCAGAATGGTTTTCTCGTCGTACGCCTTGGCATTGATGAAGGTCTTGAGCAGGTGGATAGACGAGATGCCGATAATGGCCGTGGCGAGTTTGACTTTCAGCACCGATGCATTGACATGGGACAGCCACTCAGGCTGATCAGGATGTCCTTGGAGATTCATGCGGGAAACGAAAGTTTCATAGCCTCCGATGATCACCATGATGAGCAGGTTGGAGATCATCACTACATCGATCAAACCCAGCACAACCAGCATGATAGTGGTTTCGGTGGTCTTGGTAGGTCTGACCGCGCCTTCAATCGCGACCGCGTCCAGAATATGCTGTAACGCAGCCTCGTTCCCCATTACAGCCCCGATCAGATCCAGCAACTCGACCCAGAAGTGGTATACATAAACGCATTGGGCGAGAATAAGTCCGAGGTACAAGGGCAATTGCAGCCAGCGGGTGGCGAAGATGAAATATGCCAGCGGTTGGATTTTCCTGGTATAGACGCCCGGAGGGGAGGCGTTGGGATCCTCGTTCATATTTATTCGATTTTGTAGTTGGCGACGAGTAAGTAGCCGCTATTTTACACGCCAGGGTGTCGTGTTGCGCATCTTATTGATCTTGATTCTATTTGCACGCGTTCAACATGCCGCAATCCGTTGCCGAACCGGATTTCAAGAACAAAAATCATGATATCCATATATCCGGTCATGCTTTGGGCTTTCCTGTCCGCCCTGTATGCGCCATTTGTCGCGGCCAAGACACCCGAGCAGATTTTGGCGGAGGCCTTACCTTTTGTGGTATCAGTGGATATGGTTGACGCAAACGGCAAGCTTGTTGGCCAGGGCAGCGGCGTAGTGATGGGAACCGGGCGGGTGATTACCACTTGCGATGTAGCAAGAAGAGGAAAAAATGGTCGGGTGCGCCGAGCGGGTACAGCGTTCGAGGCGGTATTGCAATACGCCCAGGCCGGCGGCAGCCTTTGCCATCTGAATGTGCCCCATTTGCAATCCCCCTCCATCGCGCGACGCACGGCAAAAAAGCTCAGGATCGACCAGCGTGTCTATGCTGTTGGCGTACCGGGGAGAAAGCAGGGGCAGAAGGAACAGCGGGGAGGCGAGCCGATCCTGAGCAAAGGGCAGATTTCCATGTTGCGGCCATACAAGGGCTCCCAATATATTCTTACTTCCACCGCTATTTCTTCAGCCTTCAGCGGGGGCGGACTGTTTGATAGTGATGGGCAACTGATCGGGATACTTTGGCCGCAGCTTGTCGAAGGTGAGCATCTTGCTTTCGCACTGCCGGTGGATTGGATAGAAGAACCACCCCATGAGACGAAGGGGCCGAAGGGGACGAATGAGTCGCAGCAGGCGCGACCCGGTTCGGCGAGAAAAGACAACAATGGACTGGATTGGCTTAACCGCAGCCTGGCGCTCGAAAAAAAGTCGGATTGGCGTGCCCTGTTAAAACTTGCACAGCAGGAAGTCAAACGCGACCCGTCAAATGCGGTGGCTTGGTTCAGCGTAGGTGTTGCGTCCGCCAATCTCAAACAATATAACGAGGCAGTCCACGCTTATCGAGAAGCCATACGCAACCAGGCCGAGTATAGCGCCGCCTGGCATAATCTGGGCGTAGCCTACGCCAATCTCAAGGATTACGATGACGCGATCCAGTCCTATGAGGACGCGCTCCGTATACAGCCCGATAACGCCGAGGTCTGGTATGACATCGGCAATGCTTACCGCGACCGCAAGCAATACCCCTATGCTATCCATGCGTATCGGAAGTCACTAGGCATAAATCCCGAGAATGCCCGGGCCTGGTACAACCTGGGTATTACCTATGACGACTTGAAGCTATATGATGAATCAGCTGAGGCATACGAAGAGACGGTTCGCATTCAGCCGGAGAATGCCGATGCCTGGTATAACCTGGGCTTGGCCTACGCCTTGCTGGAAGAGCGCGGCAAGATGAGGGACATATATCAGGCCCTGCGCAAGCTGGATCCGGCGAGGGCGGAGCTGTACTTCAACACTTATATTTTGCCTTGAACGGTAATCCGGGCACAAGGAGCTGGTGCAGGCAGCAAAACCCAAGCTTGCCGAACACGTCCTCATCCTCCGTCCGCTTTCCCGGCCGAGCGTTCCTGTGCGATAATTGCCTACTCTACAAAGGAAAAATCCCATGGACGAAAACAGAAGCAAGGCACTGGCGGCAGCGCTTTCCCAGATCGAGAAACAGTTCGGCAAAGGTTCGATCATGCGCCTGGGCGCCAGTGATGTTGCCAAAGACGTCCAGGTAATTTCCACCGGTTCGCTTGGCCTTGACATTGCCTTGGGTGTGGGCGGCTTGCCCCGGGGACGGGTAATAGAAATTTACGGACCGGAATCGTCGGGCAAAACCACTCTCACTCTGCAAGTCATCGCGCAAATGCAAAAGATGGGAGGTACGGCGGCATTCATAGACGCGGAACACGCTCTTGATCCGCAATACGCGCAAAAAATCGGCGTCAATGTGCAGGAATTATTGATTTCTCAGCCTGACAACGGCGAGCAGGCACTGGAAATCGCGGATATGCTGGTGCGCTCCGGTTCGGTCGATGTGGTGGTGGTGGATTCCGTCGCCGCCCTGACGCCCCGGGCGGAAATCGAGGGTGAAATGGGTGAGCCCCAGATGGGCCTGCAGGCGAGGTTGATGTCGCAGGCATTGCGCAAGCTCACCGCCAACATCAAGCGCAGCAACACCATGGTGATTTTCATCAATCAGATACGCATGAAAATCGGTGTCATGTTCGGCAACCCCGAAACCACGACCGGCGGCAACGCATTGAAGTTCTACGCGTCGGTCCGACTGGATATACGCCGCACCGGCTCCATCAAAAAGGGCGATGAGGTAATCGGCAGCGAAACGCGCGTCAAGGTGGTCAAGAACAAGGTTGCTCCGCCATTCAAACAGGCGGAATTCGATATTCTCTATGGCGAAGGCATCTCTCGGGAAGGGGAGATCGTCGAGCTGGGTGTACAGCACAAGCTGGTCGAGAAAGCTGGCGCCTGGTACTCCTACAAGGGAGAAAAAATAGGTCAGGGCAAGGATAATGCACGCGAGTTCCTGAGGGAGCACAATGACATAGCGATGGAAATAGAATCCAAGATTCGCGCCGCCCTGGGAGTCTCCAACCCCGCCGAAACCGCGAACGCAGAGTAATCGCTGCTCCTTCGCGGAATTTTCAAACCATTTTCCGTTGCCGAGCATGGTGACTCACAAGCCGAGCCTGAAAACCCGCGCCCTGGGTTATCTGGCCCGGCGAGAACATTCCCGGCTGGAGCTGGAAAAGAAACTTGCTCCTCATGCCCAAACTTCCGAGGAAGTCTCTTCCATGCTGGATACGCTAGAGCAACGTGGCTTTCTGTCGGCTGAGCGTGTGGTTGAGCAGGTGATACATATGCGCCAAAGCAAATTCGGCAGTCAGCGGATAGTGCATGAGTTGCGTGAAAAGGGCATTGCAGAGAATTTAATCGCCGAGGCGTTGCCTAATATCAGGGAAGCTGAGCTGGATAAGGCGCGCGACGTGTGGCGGAAAAAGTTCGGTGCGTTGCCGGCTAATGCGAAAGAGCACGGCAGGCAGATGCGTTTCCTGATGGGGCGGGGCTTCGCCGCGGAAGTGATACGGCGAGTGCTGCGCCATTATGATAAGGACGAAGCTTGACAGACCGCTTGACTAGCAACCTGGTCCGCATGCTGCTGGCCGTTTCCGCTATGGGGGTTCTGCTGGGCGGTTGCAATCGGATCAACGCGACGCCCATCAATGAAGTCGTTACCTCCCCTGCGAACTTCGACGGCAAGGAGGTCATGCTCCACGGCGTGGCGAAGCAGCCTACCCGGCTTCCGCTATTTAACATGAAGTCCTATGTGCTGAAAGACGAAAGCGGAGAGATCACCATTCTTACAGAAGCCGATCTCCCCAGGACAGATGAAGCGCTGAGCGTGAAGGTAAAGGTGGCGAATCTTGCGATTATCAATGGCGAACCGCTGGGCACGACGGTAACAGAGATAGAGCGCCGCTAGATAAAGTATTAGCGCGAAGCTCAGCAGGTTGTGGGCAAGACGCGGATATCAATCGAATGAAGTCGAGATGAAAAGCAGCGAAATACGCCAAAAATTTCTTGAATACTTTGCGTCGCATGGCCATGAGGTCGTGCCGTCGAGTTCGCTCGTCCCCGGCAACGATCCCACGCTGCTGTTTACCAACGCAGGCATGGTGCAGTTCAAGGATGTATTTCTCGGCCACGATAAGCGGCCCTATGTACGCGCGGCGAGTTCGCAGCGCTGCGTGCGCGCTGGCGGCAAGCACAACGATCTGGAAAATGTGGGCTATACCGCACGGCATCACACGTTTTTCGAGATGCTGGGCAATTTCAGCTTCGGCGATTATTTCAAGCGCAACGCCATCAAGTTCGCATGGGAATTCCTTACCGTCATCCTCAAGGTACCGCAGGAGAAATTATGGGTTACCGTTTATGCCGAGGATGACGAAGCTGCCGATATCTGGCTCAACGAGGTCGGGATCGTGTCTTCGCGGTTCACGCGCATCGCCACCGCGGACAACTTCTGGCAGATGGGCGAAACCGGCCCGTGCGGCCCCTGTTCCGAAATTTTCTACGATCATGGCCCCGAAATAGCGGGCGGCCCCCCGGGCACCCCCGAGGCGGATGGCGACCGCTATGTCGAAATCTGGAACCTGGTGTTCATGCAATACAACCGGGACAGCGCAGGCACGCTGCATCCGCTACCCAGACCGTCGGTGGATACCGGCATGGGGCTGGAGCGCATTTCGGCCGTTATGCAGCAGGTTCACAGCAATTACGAAATCGATTTGTTTCAGGCGCTTATCGGAGCAGCGGCGCGGGTTACCAACGCTGCTGATTTATCCAGCAACTCGCTCAAGGTCATTGCCGATCACATTCGGGCCTGCTCTTTTCTCATCGTCGATGGCGTAATTCCCGGCAATGAAGGCCGGGGCTATGTCCTGCGGCGCATCATCCGGCGCGCCATTCGCCACGGTTACAAGCTTGGGCAAAATAACCCTTTCTTTTACTTGCTGGTGGAGGATTTGGCAAAAGTCATGGGGCAAGCCTATCCGGAACTGGCAGAAGCCAAGGCGCGCGTCGCGGCCGTGCTGAAGCAGGAGGAAGAACGTTTTGCCGAAACGCTTGAAAATGGAATGCAGGTACTGGAGATGGCGCTCCGGGGGGAAGAGCGCATGCTGGATGGCGAAACCTTGTTCCGCCTCTACGACACTTATGGTTTTCCGCTGGATCTCACGGCCGATATTGCCAGGGAGCGCGGCATCGCCATAGATGAGGCCGGATTCGAGCAGGCGATGGAGCGCCAGCGCGAGCGTGCCCGAGCCGCCGGCAAATTCACGATGCAGGAAGGCATAAGCTATAGCGGACCCTTGACAGCGTTCCACGGCTACGGGAGCCTGCAGCATGAAGGACAAATTCTCGCCATCTATAAGGAAGGCAGCCAGGTCGAGTTCATCGAAGCGGGGGATGAGGCGGTAGTCGTACTCGATAAAACCCCGTTTTATGCAGAGTCAGGCGGGCAAGTGGGCGATGGCGGCGAGTTGCTTGCCGCCAACGGCACCTTCGCCGTATCCGATACCCAAAAAATCCAGGCCAATGTATTCGGCCACAAAGGCCTGTTGCGCAGCGGACGCCTCGTTACGGGCGATATGGTTCTGGCGCAGGTCAATTGCGAAGCACGGGCACGCACAGAGCGCAATCATTCGGTCACGCACCTGATGCACAAGGCGCTGCGCCAGGTGTTGGGCCCACACGTGCAGCAAAAAGGCTCGCTGGTCGATACCGATAAAACGCGCTTTGACTTCGCGCATAACCAGCCGGTGACAGATGCGGAAATCAGAAAGGTCGAGATGCTGGTAAATGCCGAGATCCTGGCCAATGCGGCGACCGAGGCGCGCATGATGCCAATAGAAGACGCAAAAAAAACAGGGGCGATGATGTTGTTCGGCGAAAAATATGGTGACGAAGTGCGCGTACTGGATATTGGCACTTCACGTGAGTTATGTGGGGGCACGCATGTCAAGCGCACGGGCGACATCGGACTTTTCAAGATCGTCGCCGAATCCGGCGTGGCCGCGGGTGTTCGGCGTGTGGAAGCGGTTACGGGCGAGGCCGCGCTCGCATATATCCAGGAACAGGAGCGGCAATTGCAGCAAGTGGCGAACGCGGTGAAGGCTCAGCCGCAGGAAACCGCCGTACGTATCACGCAAATTCTCGATAACGTCAAGCACCTGGAGCGAGAGCTCGGGCGCATGAAATCAAAACTTGCCAATTCACAGGGTGAGGATGTCGCCGGGCAGGTTCGCGAGGTCAAAGGCGCAAAAGTGCTGGCCGTGAATCTTGACGATGCAGACTCCAAAACCTTGCGTGAAACGCTGGACAAGTTCAAGAACAAATTCAAATCCTGCGTCGTGGTGCTGAGTGCAATCGAAGACGGAAGAGTCAAGCTGATCGCGGGTGTTACTGCCGACCTCGCAACGAAGGTGAAGGCGGGTGAACTGGTCAATTATGTAGCCCAGCAGGTTGGAGGCAAAGGTGGGGGCCGCGCCGACATGGCCCAGGCCGGCGGAACCCAGCCTGATAATTTGCCCACTGCTTTGGAGAGCGTGGCCGGCTGGGTTGAACAACGGTTGTAAACATCCTCTTGATTTCTAAAAATAAATCCCGATATAAGTAGAATGACTAGCAAACACGCCCGCCTTCTCATCCTTGGTTCCGGCCCAGCCGGCTATAGCGCAGCAGTTTACGCCGCTCGCGCCAACCTCAAGCCTGTCCTCATCACTGGCATAGCCCAAGGCGGCCAGCTCATGACCACGACCGATGTCGATAATTGGCCGGCTGATGCAATGGGCGTACAGGGCCCGGAACTGATGGAGCGCTTTCAAAAACATGCGGAACGCTTCGACACCGAGATCGTTTTCGATCATATTCATACCGCCAAGCTGACGGACAAGCCCATCACCCTGATCGGTGATCAAGGCACCTATACCTGCGATGCACTGATTATCGCCACCGGCGCCTCCGCCCGATACCTGGGTTTGCCTTCAGAGGAGGCGTACATGGGCCGGGGCGTATCCGGTTGCGCGACTTGCGATGGTTTTTTCTACAAGGGACAGGATGTTGCGGTTATCGGCGGCGGCAATACGGCAGTGGAAGAGGCGCTTTATCTTTCCAACATTGCCCGTAATGTTACCGTGGTCCACCGGCGCGACAAGTTCCGCTCGGAAAAAATCCTGATAGACAAGTTGATGGGGAAGGTGAAAAACGGCAACGTCAGGCTGGAACTCAATCATGTGCTGGATGAAGTGCTGGGCGATGATTCCGGCGTTAACGGCATGCGCATCAGGTGCCTGCAAGATAACTCCACCAAAGAGCTGGACTTGCAAGGCGTCTTCATCGCTATTGGCCACCGGCCAAACACCGACATTTTCCATGGGCAGCTGAAAATGGAAAACGGTTATATCATCACCCGCAGCGGAAATCATGGCAACGCAACGGCGACCAGCATTCCGGGCGTGTTTGCCGCGGGCGATGTGCAGGACCATATCTACAGACAGGCGGTGACCAGCGCGGGCACGGGCTGTATGGCGGCTCTTGATGCGGAAAAGTATCTGGATGTTTTGACGTAAGCAAGACTGGGGCCGTGCGGGAGAGATTGAAAACTCCATATGAGACAGCCGGACAAAAAGCGTGCAAGGGGTCGCGAGGCTGCGCCAAAGGCGGAACCCGCTGACGACGGCATAGCCTTGTTCCACGATGCAGTTCGGGACGTGGCGCCGCTGCCCGCTTCTGATAAGGTTGTTCTCGCCGGCAAGCATCCCCAGCCAACACCTCGCCCTCGAGATGACGGGCAGGCCGCGCCGGATGATTCGCTCTCAGACCATATCCCGTTAGAGATAGCAGCAGGCGATGACTGGTCATTTCTACGTTCCGGCCTGTCGCGCCAGACCTTGCGGCGGTTACGGCGCGGCTACTGGAAGATTCAGGCGCAACTTGACCTGCATGGATACACGCGTGACGAAGCCCGGTTGCAACTGGTCGCTTTTCTTGATGCCAGCCAAAAACGCGGCTTCCGCTGTGTGCGGGTGATACACGGCAAGGGGCTCAGTTCCCGGAATCACGAACCGGTTTTAAAGGCCAGGGTTGGAAGCTGGCTCTCGCAGCGAAATGATGTGCTGGCTTTCTGCCAAGCCAGACCCGAAGATGGCGGCAGCGGCGCCGTGCTGGTGCTGCTCAAGGTTTCCGCGTCGCCAAATCTGGAATATCCCTGAAACACCCATTCCCATTACAAAGCAGCGCGCCCTTCGGGTTTTACGAGGTGACTCGCGGGCTGAAAGGCATCGGCCAAAAAAAGGCTGGTCCTAAAGGGTGGGATTAGGCTCGTGAGAGTAAGTCTTCTCATGCAGTTCCTGGCAGCGCACGCATCTCTCCGCGGTGGGAAGGGCCATCAATCGCTCGAAGCCGATTTCGCCGCCGCACTCCATACAATCGCCGAAATCCAGTTCCGCCAGGCGTTTTAGCGTAGCTTCCACCTCCCGCATCTCGTTTACCTGGCGGTCCACGAGCGCAGCATCCACATCCACCATCATGTCGGCCACCGACTCATCGCCTGGGTCAGGCACGCTACCGGCAAGATCGGCGTAATGCTGGTTGCCCGAGCGTTCCAGCTCGCCCCGGACCTCTTCCCGCAATTCCAGATAGCGGTGTTGAAGCATTTCTTTCAGTTGCGCCAATTGCTCTTCGCTCAGTTTTGCCATGATGGATTATCTCCTATGTTCTTCGCTGGTGCCGAAGGTGCAGTATCCCGCCTTATTTAGTATGGCCTATAGGCGATAAAATGCACGGAAGTTTTGTACCTCAAAAACTGCGGACGAAATCAGCCCCCAGGGGTTACGAACCCTTCAGCTTTTTCAAATCCTCTATCACTTCAGCAGAATTGCGCGAAGTACTGGCAGATAAATAAATCCTGGCAATCTTTCCTTCAGGATCGATCAGAAAAGTATTGCGCTTGGCCATGCTGCCGTCACCCCGGAGCGAGCCGTAACGCGCCGCAGTTTCGCCCTTGCTGTCTGCCAGAAGGGGGAACGGGAGATTATATTTTTTGGCGAAGTTCGCATGGCTATCGGTATCATCAACGCTCACCCCAACCACCTGCGCACCCAAATCCTTGAGCTCGCCGATATCATCGCGGAACTTACACGCCTGCTCGGTGCAGCCTGGCGTGTCATCCTTGACATAGAAATACAGCGCCAGCCACTTGCCCCGAAAATCCGCCAGCGTACGCGTCTTGCCGTCCTGATCGGGAAGACTGAAATCCGGGGCCGGCTGACCCACCTTGAGCACAGGCGATTCCGCACGTACCGCATGGCTCGAGAACAACATAATCATTCCCATCAATGTCGCAACTATTGCCAGTAATTTCATAACGCCCCTCTATCTTCGTAGGATGGGTGGAGCAAAGCGCACCCATCAAATCATCAAATCCGCGGACATCCCTTATTCCTATCCCCATCCTTTCAACTATCCTCTCACACTCACTTTCCTGACCGGCCAAGCCCAAACCCGCAACAGCAACGCCGCGCAACCCGCCAATCCGCCAGCAAAAAAGAACGCCGTCGCCGCACTTTGAAATTGCCAGATCGATCCAAACAGCAATCCCGCCGGAATTGCCGCGATGCCCACCATCAAATGATACCAGCCGAAAGCAGTTCCTCGCTCCCGAGGGACAGCATAATCACTGATAATCGCTCGCTCTGCTCCTTCGCTCATCCCCGCACAAAGACCATAGAAAATGCTTACCGCCCAAAGTGCGGCGCTCTGTTCCACCATGCCAAGCATCAGGAAGGAGAGCGAAAACGTTGTCCAGCCGATCAGCATCAGCGCGCCACGCCCAAGACTGTCCGCCAGTTGCCCGCCCCAGGTGGAGGTTGCCGCCTTGCAAAGATTCAACGCCGACCACAGCAATAATAATTCGACCGTGCCTACGCCCAATTGGTGCCCCAGCAGCAGGATAAAGGTTTCCGACGCGCGCGCGAACGTAAACAACATCAGCACCAGAAGATAGCGACGCATGGGCAGCGATAACACCGACCAGCGCAGGGGTGGCAACACAACGGGAACATGAGCAGCAGCGTGAACGGCTGTCGGCTTTTCGTCCTGTACTCCCACGCCCAGTAGCAGCACGGCGGCAAAACCCGGCACCGCCGACCACAGAATCACTTCTGTCAGGCTCAAGCCCGACCAAGCGAGCACAGCCGCGGCGGCGAGACTCCCTGCAACAGCCCCGCCATTATCCATCGCGCGGTGATAGCCAAAGGCATAGCCATGCATATGAGGCGGCGTCGCATCCGCCACTAGCGCATCACGCGGCGCGCTGCGCAGACCCTTGCCCACACGGTCGATGCTGCGCAGCACCAGAATCATCGGCCAGGAAGCGGCCAGCCCCAGCAGTGGACGGGCGATATTGGAAAGCGTATAGCCCGCCATCGCCAGCCCCTTGCGCCGTCCGCTCATGACATCAGAATGCCGCCCCGACCACAGCTTTAGCAGGCTCGCTATTGCATCCGCAACACCCTCGATCAAACCCAGCGCCAGCGGCCCGGCCGCCAGCACCGTCGCCAGCAATATCGGAATGAGCGGAATGACGATATCGGAAGCGAAATCGTTGAAGAAACTGACGAGGCCGAGGACGATGACGGTACGAGGAAGTTTTTCGTGTTTTCTTTGATCAGCGGAAGCGCTGTCAGTATTGCTGGGAGATGCGGGGTTGGGTTTATCCATAACCCGAATATTAGCGTAAAATGCAGCCACCGCCCTGGTAGCTCAGTGGATAGAGCGACCCCCTCCTAAGGGGTAGGTCACACGTTCGATTCGTGTTCAGGGCGCCAATGTTCATGCTGGTTTCAGGCTGAGATGCTCATCTGAGCGCTACAAACACATCAGAGATGTAACCGTTTTGTAACCGGTTATACAGAACACCGCTGTCATCACTCCCGATTGGTAAATGCTAGCCGAGTGCAACCCTCGCGCCGCCTTTGCCGAAAGACAAAGGAGGTGATGGCCGGTATACCTATATACCTAACGTGTTTACCGTATCAGACTCCACGCAGGTCACCGCCCCAGAGGCCACGAAGTATTGATAGTCACTATTGCGTCTTGCGATATGACGTACCGTTTGCCTCTATAAAATAAACGCGTCAACGTGGCGCAGTTATAACACCCACGCCCATACTCAGGTGTACCTTCTTCCAATTGCTTTATTAGGATGCGACTGGCGCGGCATGAAGCTTACCCCTTTTACGAGTCCGCGAATCCACAACGGCATGCTTTCATCGATAAACATTTCCTTAACCCTGTATTGGTAGTAAGCTTTACCACTATTACTTTTTTTAGGAGAAGGGTTATGGCAAATGTCGAGAAAGTCAGTGTAGCGCTGACTGCGGAAATGGCGGCCATGATGCGCCAAGCGGTGGAAAGCGGGGAGTATGCCTCGGCGAGCGAGGTGGTGCGCGAAGCCTTGCGCGATTGGAAGTTTCGCAGGGCGCAGCGCGATCAAATCATCACTGAACTGGGACGGCAATGGGACGCGGGCATTGCCAGCGGTCTGGCAACAGAGGGCAACGAAGCCTTCTCCCGCGTTCGAGCCCGGCTGGATGCGAAGCTCTCCGGCCACCGCCCTGCATGACGTTTTACCTTAGGCCTCAGGCCGAGGCAGACCTGGAGGATATCGCGCTTTGTATCGCGGAAGACAATGTCCAGGCTGCGCGACGATGGATCGAGGACATGCATGCTCTTTGCCAACAGCTTGGCGAGATGCCTTCCATGGGAGTGGCCAAATCCTCTATTCGACCCGGATTGAGAATGCTGCCAGCGGGTAGCTATCTGATTCTCTACCAGCAAGTCGATAAAGGCGTTGAAATTGCCCGGGTATTCCACGGCGCACGCCAATGGCAAGACCTTTTATAGGCAATGATGGCTGCTAAGATCTTGGGGCTTAAAGCGCCGCATTGGGGCGCGAATTGGAAATTGGGCTCCCCTCAGGATCTCCCTGCACACGACCATCAATGGGAGATATTCCTGTATCCGCCTTGTCATCCGAACATAACTTATCAAATAGATAAGCTAACTGGATTTGGCTTTCGCCAATGGTCGCTTCATGGCACTGCACTTGAACCATGGACAACTCCGATGGATAACCTGATGGACGGAACAATCCTCGTCCACGAGGTTTTCCACAGCGGTTGCCCATAGGCCTCCCGGACTTCAATTATACAAACGAAAAGCCTGACGCGGCCGTGGGCCTTGCCCTATTAAATCGCAGGCAATTTAGAAGATTTTCTAGCATTTTGTTCGATCCCTGCTGCATAGGAATGACGGACTACAGGCTTGTCTCCAGGAAGATCCTTGAGAACAAATGACAGCCCTCTTTTGATTATGGATATGTCACGAGCAGCTGACAAGCAACCAACGCGATGCCGCCCTGAAGACCAACCATGCGGGGCTCAGTCGCCATCTTCATTCTCCTGCGCAAGTTGCAACTTGAGATGATAGGCATCGATGTCAAAGTCTTTGCTGTCCGAGACCGCGGCCAGTACCAGGGGCGTAACGCGCTCCCGCTCCTCCTCGGTCTCGAAGTTTGTGAAGTTGGCCGCAGCTGCCTCGGCGAACAGTTTCTCCGACAGCCGCTTTGCCTTTACTTCATGACTCTCTATGTCGGAATTGGCGCCGGGAGGGATGTTTTCCTCGATCCATGTGTCGACCCACCTCAGGAAGCGATTGCTCATGACTGCCCACCCATCTTCTGCGTTGAGTTCGGCGCCGGTCGCCCCTCATGGGAGCATTTTACCCATGATAAAATAGGTTATCAAGGGTAAAAGCTAGTAGTAATTTTCCGGGATTTTTCGATTGTGTGATTATCGATAACGTATTTTAT
>CAWHQD010000008.1:0-62432 GCA_963831395.1 uncultured beta proteobacterium | reverse complement strand
TCCGCCCGGGCGCGCCAGGTTTATTGAACGCTTTTGATTAACTTCTTGTTATCGGACTTCTTGTTTATCGAACTTGTTTTTATTGGACTCTATTTTTTATTGGACTCTATTGCCTGCCTATGGTTCAGCCCGCGCGAGGCGCCCTTGCTACTGACATTGCCCCCCTGCCGGAGCAGGGGGCAGGGCTCGGGCTGCGGCCTCAGGTGGTGCTGACTTTTGCGGATTTGCGCCCGCGCAGGAAGAACACCACGGCGCCCACCACCAGGGCTGCCAATGCTACGATCAGGTAGGGCGAGGTGCCTTTGGGCTCGCCCACCGAGAAGGGGAAGCGCGAGACATATTTCTCCTTGTCGGTGACGGTCACGAGGCCCACGAATTTGCCGGGCTGGGCAAACTGGTATTCAAAGTTGATGGAGCCGTTGGGGTAGACCTTGGCCGGGATGTGCAGGATGGTGATCTCGTCCAGGTTCGCTTCGTTTCCGGCCTGATCGCCCGCGCCGGTGTCGCGGATGATGCGCACTTCGGTGGGCAGGGGACGCAGCGCTTCTTCGATGTAGTCGAGTGCTACAACGGTGCGGCCGGTGGCCGGGATGTCTTCGCAGAATTCCTTCTCCTGCGTGCTGTCGGGCTGATAGCCGGTAAAGTGCATGGTGTAGGGGCCGATCGTGAGTTTGCATACGTCATCGGCCAGCGACAGGCCGCCATGGGCCGCCACCTGTGTGGAGAAGGGAATGCAGATCGCAAGCATCAGGCCCACGAGGGCGGGTTTGAGAGAGTGTAAGGACATTATCAATATCACCTATAAGAATGATGAATCGTCGATCCGCGAGGCGGATCCGGTAGCTGGCTTCAAGGGTTATGGGGCCAAGGGTCAAGGGTCAGTCAAGGGCGGCGCGATGCGCGCCAGCGCTGCACGCGCTTGGATTTCATGAGCTTGTAGGCCAGCAGGGCCAGCAGCAGCAGGCCGATCAGCGGGCCTACCGCGGTGCGAAAGATGTTCGCATAGTTGATCATCTGTACCCGCAGGGGATACTGGTAGCGCAGCGGGGGCAGGCCTTCGGCTGTGATGATGACAGTATACAGCCCCTGGTCCAGGCTGGTCTCGCCCTTGATGACGCCGTCGGGGTGGTAGCTTGGGCGCAGGTAGCTTACGGTCTCGTCTTCGGTTTCGCTGGTGCCGCGCACCACGCGCATGCCGATGGGCATGCCGCGCAAGGCTTCATCGACCAGGTCGACCACCAGATAGGTGTCGCCGCCTTTGGGTATTTCGGTGCAGTATTGGGCGGTGGGTTCAAATTGCGGCTGGTAGGCGCTGAAATGCACCATGCTCTCGCCGATGCGGCGCACGCAGCTGTCTTCTTCCAGCGAGACTTTGCCGTGCGCCGCGGCAGCCCCCGCATGGAGCGCGGCCAGCAGGACCAGGGCGGTAGCGCTTAGCCGGCCGATGTGCCGGGTAATTTGCCGGCTGACTTGCTGCCTAAGCACGAACGGGGCCTCTCGCTTGCATTTTTATACCGTTCACGAATATCGGTTGTTCTGTCCAGTATATACAGTGCGCGATCCTCAAGGGAGGCGCAATTCATTGCAGCTATCCATCGACAGCTATTTATTAGCTGGTATCTATTAGCTGGTACTGCTATCTACGTTATTTCGTTACTACGTTAAAAAACACCGATCCACCTTTCCGTCGGGTGACGGTGGCGGACCGGTGTCATGCCTTGGGGAGCCCCGGGCCCGTTCCCGTGGAGGAGCGGGCCCGGGAGCTTCCTGTGCTACAGCTTGGTGAAGACCGGTATGACTGCACCGGCTATGCTGTTGATGTTGCGATCGCCAGCATCGTTCCAGGTCATGAGCAATCCGCCAAAGCGGCTTTCCGGGTCACCCAGGAGCGCCATCAGCCGTTGTACTTCCCAGAGCGCGTCTTTCGCTTCCATCTTGACTTCGCGCGTCTCGCCCGGCTGGATCGGCGTGTCGTTGTCAAACGACAGGCCGGTGGCCACGAGTTCCTTCGGGTAGCCGCGGTCCATGTGCTTCAAGCCAACCTTGTTGATGAACCGCACCCCGGCCGTGGTGAATTCGCCTATGCGATAGGCGGAGTCGCCGCTGTTGGTGACCATCATGGTCACGCGCAGCGCCCGTCCCGGCACGTCGTAGTTGGCGTGCGTCACCCTGATGGCGATGGGGTTGGGTTTAACCGGCAGCGGCGCTACCTTGGATTCCCCAGCCTGGATGGGCACGGTGTAGGGATGCTTGTTTTCCGTGTAGCGGTAGCCCCCCCATACCATGCCAAGGGTGAGAATCAGCACTACCCAGGCAACCTTCTTGTCCATGGGGTCGAGCAGCAGTTCATCACCGTAGGCCAGCAATACCCGGCTCCTGGGCAGGAACATGGGCCGGGCAACGTAGTAGCCTATCCAGAAGATGCCCACCGCCATCCACAGGGCGTGCCAGAAGACGCCGTTGGCGAAGTTGAAGGTCTCGGTATCAATGGTCTCGCCGGTCAGCAGTTTGATGGGGTTGGTGAAGTCGTCCCAGCTGCCGGTGATGTTCATCCAGGCCGCAGGGCCTGCAATCGGGCCTGCATCCTTGATGTTGACCATGGCGTGCATGTGGTGGCGACCCGGTATGCGCGCCTTGAGCTTGACTTCAAAGGCGTAGTCGCGTCCGATCTCAAGCGGTCCCGAGATCATGGTCGGCTCGCCGTTCAGCTTGGTGGACAGACGCACGAACACCGGGCTTGGGCTGCCTACGTTGAAGAAGGCGCGCCCCGGTTTGCCCACCGCCCGCGGCCAGTCCTCGGCCAGGTGGAATTTGCCGGTCATGCTGGCAAAGTCGTTGACCTTGGTGGTCTCGGGACCCCATTTCATGTCGTACCACTGGATGGTCCGCATGCGCAGGAAGGGTTCCTGCGAACGCTCGCCGTGGGCCACTGCGGGCGAGATGTCCAGCACCAGGGTCATGGCCAGGGTGGCCATGCCGTAGAGCCCAAGCACGCCCAGTTTGATCAGGTTCTTTGCTTTCATTTATTTGATCCCCTCTGGAAAGCCTTCTTCGCCAAAGGCGGTGACGTCGTTTTTCATGGTGACTCGGCCGCGCGCGCCCTTCACGTAGAAGAAGGCGGTGCAGTAGAGTTTGCCAAAGTACCACCAGACGGAAAACATCAGCATGGAGACGAAGGCGGCAAAGAACGAGGCAATGACCGTGGTGTGACCGCCAAAGGTTCTGAGCGACCCTTGTTCGATCAGCCGTACGTACTCGGGCGTGCCGGTGCGCACATACAGGAAGCCGGTGTAGTCGGCAACCGAGAGCAGTACGCCTTCAGCCACCAGCGGCAGGTGCGTCGGGCCGAAGATGGGCCAGTTGCCAGGGTAGAACAAGAGGCCAAAGGCGCCCCCGCCTACCAGGGCGGTGATCATCCAGTTGCGAGTCAGCAGCATGACCGTGTCCATGACGAGCGCGCCAGGTATCATGGTGGAGGGGAAGACGAAGCTGATGGGGTAGTGCGACCACCAGTAGAAGCCCCAGAACCGGGTCAGCCATTCACCTGTCAACAGGCACACGATGCAAAGGGTGGCGCCAAAGGGCAGGCGGTAGTTCACCCACAGGTAGTACATGATGGCGGCGCAGTAGGTGATGCCTACAATCGGTGTTACCACCGGCCACCATTGACGGTCTTTCCAGTCCAGCCAGAAGTCCCAGTCCCCCGCCAGCAGCATGAAGTGCATGTGGTAGGTTCCAACCAAAAGGATGCATAGAATCGGGAAATACACCGCGTCTATCATCCTTGACATCTTTACTGCTTCGGGCGGCATTTTGGCCGCCTTGAGTATTTCATCTGTTCTGCTCATCGCACCCTCCCCTCAAGTATGTCTACGATCCTGAAACATGAATAATGTGTCGGCGCTGCTGTTGTCTTTCGCTTGTGCTGCATTGTTGTCTCTCCGCCTCTTGGGCCTGGCCGTGCCGCACCTGCGCTGTCGCTTTTTTGTTCTGCTTATCCGCCCGTTCGCTGAACCTCTGGCGATCGGCGCGGTCTGTGCAGTAGGACGCCTTTTTTACGCTGGTGCTGTCCGGGTCGTGCCCGGGTTGCGCTCTCGTACCCCCGTGCCCCGCCTGGGTCAGCCGGGGTGCGATGGTCTTCCTGGGTCTGCAGTGCGGCCGCTCCTCTCCGGGTTGCGGGAGCGGGGCGGCCGTCAGTCAGTTTGTTTCAGCTTCAGCCTTTGTTTCAGCTTCAGTCTTTAACCAGACGGCCGGGATTTCCCGGCCGTCTGATGTTTCCGCTTCTACCGGTTACGGTACGATCCGGTTGTTGAGGATGACTTTGCTCTGGCCGTTCCAGACGACGTCCGTCAGGTTGGAGTAGCGGGTGATGATCTGCGCCGCAATTCCACCTGCAAAGAGTCCGGACCAGCCCAGGATCACGAAGCCCCAGTGCAGCGGTGCGCTGAAGAGTTCTTCCATGAACCAGAAGGCATGACCCCATTCGTTCAGGCCTACGTTCGGCAGGATCATGAGCGGACCGGCAATGGCCATGACCAGCGGGAACGAGGTGCCCCGGGAGTACAGCGGCAGACGGGTCATGGCGTACAGGTAGCTTGCCACGCCGCAGACGATGTACATCGGGAAGGAGCCATAGAACACCACTACGTGGCTCGGGGTGAAGCTGGTGTCGCGGATGATTACCTGGTGCCAGGAGGCGTCTTGCTCGGTGAAGAAGCTGCCGCCCCAGTAAACGCCAAACAGGTACACGCCCAGCCACATCATCCAGTAAAAGTAACGCTTGATTTCAAGCTTGGGATCCAGATTGTCCAGGTTGGTGTCGCGTGTCTTCCAGATCCAGCCCCAGGTGACCAGGGCAAAGAGCGGCATGACGGTCATGTGCACGCGCCATAATCCCATCCAGACTTTCTCGAATTCCGGTTCCATCGAGTCCATGCCGTGCGAATAGGCAAAGGTCCGTTGATACCAGATCCAGAAACACGCTACCGCCAGCATCGTGATCAGTCCAAACTTGTACCACCTCGAGTCGTACCACTGCGACATGTCGTAGTCGCGACCTCCGGACTTCGCCTGGCTTGACGTTCCTAGTGTTGTTGCCATTGTTTTTTCTCCTACTATGCGTTAATCGAGTACTGCGCCCCACCAGCGAATCATCTCCTCCCTTCAATCCACCGGCAGAAGCTTCGCCAATCTGTTACAACCAAATCTGTACTACCACAACTCTGTTACCAATACTTTACATACTCATAACCGTGCAAAGACTATCCCCGAAGATTACCCAAGTCAAGCAGTTTGTCGGGTAATGGAGACAGTACAATTTCCACGCGAAACGACACCTCTCTTCGAACTCACTTGAGGCTGTGCGTTTTTTCACTGTAAGCATATCTCATGCCAGTATTTCATAATCCTACTCAATCAGCGACTTGGATTTACCCTTTGATTTTCACGTGGACGATATGTAAGGAAATGCGACAAGCTCCGTTAAATTGTTACAGGCGGATGGGCTGCGGATAACGCTGATTTATCGCTTTATGAGTACCTCCCCCTGTTCCCGTTGTTCATCTTGCGCGCCTCCGGTATTCACAGCCGTGCGTAACGGTTACAATTATCCCGAATCCGCCTCGCAGCGCATTCACCACTTTATGAAATAAGAAACCGCCTTTATCTGCACCCCAGGTGAATTTGCAGCTGCTCGGAACTGGCAAAAACAGGCTCCTGAATTCCTCCCCACTCCCGGTAATCTGCTTTTAAGACTTTCCCCTGCATGGCCATCCTACGCGTTGCGCTTGATGTTCCTCTCAATACTCTGTTCGACTATCTTGCGCCGGATACGGAGGTAACGGCGCAAGATGTGGGTGCTCGCGTGCTCGTCCCCTTCGGGAGAAACATGATCACCGGGGTGATTATGGAAGTAACCGCTTACTCCTCTGTTCCTTCTTCGAAACTCAAGCATGCCGCACACGTATTCAGGGATGTTCCTCCGCTGCCCGAAGCGTTGATTGAGCTATTCCGTTTCTGCAGCGAGTATTATCACCATCCTCTGGGGGAGGTGGTAATGAACGGGCTGCCTAACAGACTCCGTAGCAGCAAGCCTTTTACTCGGAAGGTTCTTTCTGCCTGTCAATACGGTCTCACCTCGACAGGACGCAAAGCCGATACATCGGTCATCCCGGCGCGCCACATCGTTAAACACAGGCTTTTGGCAAGGCTGAGAGAATCCGGCGTGATGAGTATCAGCGAGGCAAAACGACTGTCCCCGCGAGCACCCAAGGCGCTGAATGAATTAATAACGCTACGCTGGGTTGAGGAAATATCGTTTGCGCTCCCCTCCACTCCCGTTTCCACCGCGCAAGGCCTGCAAATTCCCGTTCTTACTACCGATCAGAGAAATGCTGTCGATGTGATTGCCCCTAAAATAGGCGAGTTCAATACCTGGCTATTGCATGGGGTAACAGGGAGCGGAAAAACTGAGGTCTACCTCCGCCTGATTTCGCTTGTGTTGCAGCGAGCACGGCAAACGCTCGTACTGGTTCCTGAAATCAACCTGACGCCGCAACTGGAAGCGGTTTTCCGGGCGCGCTTTCCCACCTTGCGGCTGGTAAGCCTCCATAGCGGACTCAGCCCTTCGCAGCGCGCGGCTGGATGGCTACAGGCACAGGAGGGCGATGCGGAAATAGTGCTGGGCACGCGTCTGGCCGTGTTCACGCCGCTGCCGAAACTTGGGCTGATAATAGTGGATGAGGAACACGACACCTCATTCAAACAGCAGGACGGCTTGCGCTATTCAGCGCGAGACGTAGCGATCTTTCGCGCCAAACAGGCTGGAGTGCCGGTGATTCTTGGCTCCGCCACGCCCTCGCTTGAAAGTTATTACAATGCCATTACGGGCCGCTACCTCAGGCTGCGGCTTTCGTCCCGGGCGGTGGAGAATGCTGCGCTCCCCGTCGTGCGCTGTATTGATACCCGTACCGTAAAAACTAAAGAAAGCTTTTCACCACCCGTGATTGCTGCGCTGGAAAAATGTCTCGCTTTGAATCAGCAAAGCCTGGTTTTCATAAATCGGCGCGGTTATGCGCCTGTCCTGCTATGCAAGTCGTGCGGGTGGACGGCGGCGTGCCACCGCTGCGCCAGCCGGCTGGTAGTGCACCTGCGCGATAAAAAACTGCGCTGCCATCACTGCGGGCATCAGGAGCGATTTCCAAACGTCTGTCCGGAATGCGGGGATCAGGACGTTGCCCCTTTCGGCCACGGCACGCAGCGGGTAGAGGCAGCGCTGGCCGAGCATTTTCCCGATGCGCGGATCATGCGCATCGATCGCGACAGTACGAGCCGGAAAGACGCCTGGCAACACATGCTGAAAGACATTCAGGAACAACGCGTGGATATTCTCGTGGGCACTCAAATTCTTGCGAAAGGACATGACTTTCCAAATTTGTCGCTCGTCAGCATTCTGAATTCCGACGCTTCGCTATTCAGTACGGATTTTCGCGCTTCGGAACGGCTGTTTGCTCAACTGATGCAAGTAGCGGGCCGAGCGGGGCGCGCCGGTATTCCAGGGGAAGTACTCATTCAAACCGAGTTCCCCGATCACCCGCTGTACCATGCTTTGCGGCGGCATGATTACGACCTGCTCGCGCAAACGCTGCTGGAAGAAAGAAGGACCGCGGGGTTCCCGCCGTTCGTCTATCAGGTGCTGTTGCGAGCAGAGGCGCCCCAAATTGATACCGCCCTCGGTTTCCTCGCCAGCGCAGCAGCAGTAGCGAAGGCGCCAAGACAAGTCGAGGTATTCGATCCCGTTCCGGCGCAAATGGCACGGCTAAAGGGAATGGAACGTGCTTACCTGCTGGTACAATCCGGCTCGCGCAAAAAATTACAGGCGTTTCTTGGGGCTTGGCGCGCAAAGCTTGACGCGCTTCCCAGCCGCAAGGTTCGCTGGACAGTGGATGTGGATCCGCTGGATTTCTGAAGCTGAAGTATTTCGCGCTGCGAAGCCGCTCTTCCGTTCTCTGATTTTACATGACAGTCACAGATTCCACGTTTGCCCGGTCTGCTCCCCCGGCGCTTCGGCTATAGAACATAGGGATGGGTGTTTTGATTTATACTCATCATTTCAAGCCACAATAGCAAGAGCGCCGCTTGAAAGGCGTACACCTCCAATCTGACGAGATACGATGGCCTCGAAAAAGATCAGCTCACCCGCTGAAAAAAGCACAAACACATGGTCGGGAAGGTTTAACGAGCCGGTCTCGGAACTGGTGCAGCGATATACCGCATCGGTAGGCTTCGACTGGCGACTGGCGGACTACGATATTCGCGGATCGCTTGCTCACGCACGAATGCTCGCAGCTACCGGCATCATCGGTGCGGATGACCTGACAGCTATCGAACTTGGCCTGAGCCAGATCCGCGAAGAAATCCACAGCGGCCAATTTGTGTGGCGGCTGGAACTGGAGGATGTTCACCTCAATATCGAGAGACGCCTCACCGTCCTGATCGGCGATGCGGGAAAGAGGCTCCATACGGCCCGGTCACGCAACGATCAGGTAGCCACCGATGTGCGGCTCTATTTACGTGACGCAATCGACGATTTAGTCAGCCTTATCCATGCAATGCAGCGCGCGCTGCTTGATCTCGCCGAAAAGCACCTCGATACCGTCATGCCCGGTTTCACTCATTTGCAGGTAGCGCAGCCGGTGGTCTTCGGCCATCATCTCATGGCGTATTTCGAAATGCTCAAACGCGATGTCGAGCGTCTATCCGACTGCAGGAAGCGCGTGAACAAATTGCCGCTCGGCGCTGCGGCGCTGGCAGGAACCAGCTATCCTGTCAACCGTGAAGCGGTAGCGCGAGAGCTGGGGTTCGATGGCGTTTGCGAAAACTCGCTGGATGCGGTTTCCGACCGGGACTTTGTCATTGAATTCTGCGCCGCTGCGGCGCTGATCATGACGCATCTGTCGCGATTATCCGAAGAATTGATTTTATGGATGAGCCCCTTGTTCGGTTTCATTGATCTCGCCGACCGGTTCTGCACGGGCTCATCCATCATGCCGCAAAAGAAAAACCCCGATGTGCCGGAGCTGGTGCGCGGCAAGACGGGACGCGTCAATGGTCACCTGGTCGCACTGCTTACGCTGATGAAGGCTCAGCCACTTGCTTACAATAAAGATAATCAGGAAGACAAGGAACCCATGTTCGACACCGTCGATACGCTTACCGACACTTTGCGTATTTATGCCGATATGCTGGCCGGTATCCGCGTCAATCGGGACGTAATGCGGGCCGCTGCGATGCGCGGTTATGCCACGGCCACCGATCTGGCGGACTACCTGACGAAAAAGGGGATGCCTTTCCGGGAAGCGCACGAAGCAGTGGCGCAAGCGGTGCGTTTCGCGGAAAAGAACAACCGGGACCTGAGTGCGCTGACCTTGCCGGAATTGCGACAATTCTCTTCGCTGATTGCCGACGACATCTTCGCCGTGCTAACGCTGGAGGGTTCGATAAATAGCCGCAACCATATCGGCGGAACGGCGCCGGCCCAAGTGAACGCGGCTATAGGGCGCGCGAGGGAATGGCTATCCTCAAGCAGCAGCCCGGCAGTCCGGTAAGCCGCCCCGCTTATGCTGCCCTGGACAGAAATCGGCGCACAAATCTCCCGCTCTACCGGTATCCCCTTCACCGTGGAAAAAGTTTCTTCCATCGGAGGCGGTTGCGTCAATCATACGCATCGGATTGAAGGCAACAATCAGCGATTTTTTGTCAAACTGAACAACGCGGATAGCCTTTCGATGTTCGAGGCGGAAGCGGCAGGTCTTCAAGAAATCCACAACTCGCGTACGCTGCGGGTTCCGCTGCCGTTATGCTGGGGAAAAAACACGTCTAATGCATGGCTCGTGCTGGAATATCTGGAGATAGGCAAGAGTTCGCGCAGCGGTGACGCAGCCTTGGGTTCTGGACTTGCCGCCATGCATCGTTTCTCCTCGGAAAAATTCGGCTGGACGCGCGACAACACCATTGGCACGACCCTGCAAATCAATAAACCCTCATCCAACTGGAGTGAATTCTGGCGCAAATACCGCCTGGGTTACCAATTGCAATTGGCTAAAATCAATGGCTACGCCGGGCGGCTACAATCACAGGGTGAGCAGTTGCTGGAGCAACTGGATTTCTTTTTCACGGGAACGCAGCCAATTGCGTCCCTATTGCACGGCGACTTGTGGAGTGGCAATTACAGTTTTGATGGCGCGGCACAGCCGCTGGTATTCGATCCGGCCGTATATTATGGCGATCGCGAAACGGATATCGCCATGACCGAACTCTTCGGAGGATTCTCTGCTGCATTTTATGCAGCTTACCGGGAAGCCTATCCACTCGATCCAGGCTATACAACCCGCAAAACGCTTTACAACCTCTATCACATACTAAACCATCTCAACCTGTTTGGCCGAGGCTATCTGAATCAGGCGGAACAAATGATCGGAAAGCTGCTTTCGGAAGTCAAGTAATTGAACCTGAACAGAGGTTCTTGTTTACAAGTCATCATCAGCAGGGAGGCGTAATGGCAGGGCGTAATAAGCCCGCGGCGCACTGCGCCCGTGTCTGCCGCAAAATCGGAATGATGGCCACGTATGATGGGAGATCAACTTGTTCATCCGTCGAGATGGGCCTCGAATACCAGTCCAGCATGTTCCCGCATTTTGTGGAAGCGGATACTTTTCCAGCTTTCCTCCGCTACGCTCAGTTCCGCTCCATAAGAAGCAAGAAAGGTCGGGGCATCGACAACGTCATAGGCGATCCGATGCGCATTGGTGTCGATGAATCGTTTGAGTTCGCGCGAATCGTCCGAAGTTATCCAGCGTGCCAACTGGTACTTGGCGGGCGCTAGCCGCGCCTCGACCCCATATTCATGCTTCAGCCGGTGGGCCACTACCTCGAACTGCAAGGCGCCCACGGCGCCCAGCAGCAATGTGCCGCCCCAATGCGGCCGGAAAACCTGGATCGCACCCTCTTCGCCCAGTTGAGCGAGCCCCAATCTGAGTTGCTTGCTGCGCATCGGGTCGGCAATCTCGACCGTCTGGAAGATTTCCGGCGCGAAAAACGGCAAACCGGTAAATTGAAGCTGCTCGCCTTCCGTCAGCGTATCCCCCAACTGGAGCGTCCCATGATTGGGAATTCCGATAATGTCGCCGGGATAGGCGATATCGAGCAAGTCGCGCCGCTGGGAGAGAAAAGATACAACGCCGCTGGTTCGGATATCCTTATCGTTACGCACGACTCTCAGATTCATGCCGCGCTCGAACCGGCCTGAACAGATTCTCACGAACGCGATACGGTCGCGGTGAGCTGGGTTCATATTGGCTTGAATCTTGAATACCACGCCCGAAAATTTCGGTTCGGCCGGTTGCACCCGCCGTTGCAGCGCGCTGCGCGGTCCTGGCGGCGGAGCGAGATGGATCAGCGCCTCAAGAACTTCACGGACGCCGAAGTTATTGATGGCTGAGCCGAAAAATATCGGGGTCTGCTGGCCGGCCAGAAATGCCGCGTGGCTGAATTCAGGCGAAGCGCCGCGTATCAGTTCAACTTCCTGCTGCATGTTCGCCGCATTTTCCGAGAAGCGCTCCGCGATTTCGGGATTGTTCAGGCCCTCAATGACTTCATCTTCATCATCCAGCCTATCCGAACCCGGACGAAAAACGCGCATGCTATCGCGCCGCAAATCGAATACGCCATTGAAGCCGCGGCCCATACCCATCGGCCAGGTGAAAGGCACTGCCACCATGTTCAGCGCCCGTTCGATCTCGTCGATGAGGTCGAGCGGGTCGCGCACTTCGCGATCCATTTTATTCACGAAAGTGAGGATGGGGGTGTTGCGGGCACGGCACACGTCCAGCAGGCGCAAGGTCTGAGCCTCGACGCCGTTGGCTGCATCGATCACCATCAGAGCGGCATCCACGGCAGTCAGGACGCGATAGGTATCTTCCGAGAAATCCTGATGGCCCGGCGTATCCAGAAGATTGATAACGCAACCCCCGTACTCCATCTGCATTACTGAACTGGCTACCGAAATACCCCGCTGCTTCTCGATCTCCATCCAGTCGGAAGTGGCATGCCGGCTCGCCTTTCGCGCCTTTACACTACCGGCGATATGAATGGCGCCGGCGAACAACAGCAGCTTCTCGGTAAGCGTCGTCTTACCGGCATCCGGGTGGGAAATAATGGCAAATGTACGACGCCGCGCGACTTCCTGACCAACCATATATATTATTCCTTATGCTTGTGCTTGTGCTTGTGCTTGTGCTTCCAGGCACGCCGGGTCTTGCTGCTGAGGATAAAGGTAGCAGTGTGCCGTATGCGTTGAACTGAATGTGCTTGTTCCCGGATACACTTCGCGGCAGACTGGCATGACGTAGGGGCAGCGAGGGTGAAAGTGGCAGCCCGACGGTGGATTGGCCGGCGAGGGGAGATCTCCATGAAGGTGAATGACCTCGCGCTTCGACTCAGGTTCGATTACGGGAACCGCCGACAGCAGGGCCTGGGTGTAGGGATGCCTGGGGCTGGTCAAGACCTCGTCCACCGGTCCGCGCTCCACAATCCTCCCCAGATACATTACCGCTACTTCATCCGCAAGATACTCCACGACCGAAATATTGTGAGTGATGAATAGGTAGGCTAATCCCAGCGTATTCTGCAATTCCTTTAACAGATTTAATATCTGTGCCTGCACCGATACGTCCAAAGCACTGGTCGGCTCGTCGCATACGATCAGCTTGGGATTGACCGCCAGAGCGCGGGCAATGGCGATACGCTGGCGCTGGCCACCGGAAAACTCATGCGGATAACGCCATTTGGTTTCTGGCGGCAAGCCGACACTTTCCAACAGCGTATCCACTTTCTTTCTTCTGGTTCCGGAGGCACGCTCCACACGGCCTGCTTCGCTTTCGTCTTTGACATTCAGGGCGTTCATTCCCTCTTCGATAACATCGACGATACGCATTCTCGGATTGAGCGACGAATACGGGTCTTGAAATATAAGCTGGAGTTCTGCACGCAGCTTTCGTAACCGGTTGCGTTCCAGCCCCACCAGCTCAAGCCCATCGTAGCGCACACTGCCTCCGGTAGTGGGAATCAGTTGCAGAATGCCCTTGCCAACTGTGGTCTTTCCGCAGCCGGATTCCCCCACCAGCGCCAGCGTCTTGCCTCGGCAAATTTCCAGGGATACGCCATCGACCGCCTTGACGTACCCGGCCACATGTTTCATCAGTCCCTTGTGTATGGGGAAGTAAACTTTCAGATCGGTGACAGACAATAAATTGGAGGCTTGAGCTTCAGCGTCTGGCGGTTTGACCCACGCATCGGGCTTATCCGGACTTCCCGTAGCCTGAACCGCGGGTTCAAGGCTCTCGTCTTCGAATTGTCGCTCCCCAACACTGAATCCCGGATTCTGATTGAAAAGATGGCATCTTACCTGCTGTTCACCCGCTAATGAGGTCCATCCGGGCGCGACCTCATGGCACAGTTCCCAGGCATGATCACAACGGTCTGCAAAACGACACCCGTTAAATTCGCGCGACAGCGGCGGCACGTTCCCGCTGATCGCAGCGAGCCGCAACCCCTGCCGGCGTCTGTCTCTTCCGGGCAAGGAGGCAAGCAATTTCCGCGAATAGGGGTGCGCGGGACCACGGAAAAACTCGTCGCGTGGCGCTGTCTCTACAATTTCTCCTGCGTACATTATCCCCACCCGATGCGCTATTTCCGCGGCAACGCCCAGATCGTGGGTGATGAGCAGAATTGCCATGCCATCGCGTTGCTGCAGGTTACGCATGAGGTCGAGAACCTGGGCCTGAATGGTGACATCCAGGGCAGTGGTGGGCTCATCCGCGATAAGCAATTCCGGTTCCCCCGCCAGCGCCATGGCTATCATCATCCGCTGCTTCATCCCGCCCGAAAACTGGAACGGATATTCATCCATGCGGCGAGACGGGTCCGGAATTCCTACCTGGTTCAGAATTTCCTGTATTCGTTTTCTGGCAACCGCTCCCTGCAAGTTGAAATGCCGCTGCAAGACCTCCCCAATCTGGTCTGCTACAGTCATCACCGGATTCAGGCTCAGCATGGGCTCTTGAAAGATCATGCTGATCCGTTTCCCACGAATGCTGCGCATGGCGGCTTCCGGCAGCAGAAGCAGGTCCTCTTCCCCAAGCCTGACGGAACCGCCTATGATTTCACCCGCATCGGGCAATAATCGCATAACCGAAAGCGCGGTCATGGATTTGCCGCACCCCGATTCGCCCAACAGTGCGAAGGTCTCACCCCTCATGATTTGCAGCGTAAGCCCATCCACCGCCCTAACCGGCATTGCCTCGGTATGGAGTATGGTTTCGAGATTGTTGATTTGCAGAACGGGACTCATGACGAGAAGGAATCTTCGGCTCCAGTAGCCCCGGGTTTGACCGCAGGCCCTTCCTTGCGTATTTTTCGACGCAACGCCCCGGTTCTTGCCGACAAGGTTTTCACTCGCGGGTCGAACGCATTTTGTACTGCATCGGCAAACAGATTTGCGCTCAATACCAGTGCAAACATGAAACTGAATGCTGCAAATAAAGCCCACCATACCATCGGTTCGCGCGCCATTTCCAAACGTGCGGCATTAATCATGGTGCCAAAACTGATCGTGGACGGATCGACCCCTACGCCCACGTACGAGAGCACAGCCTCTGCAAGGACCAGGCCACTGAAGTCCATAACGGTAGTGATCAGCACGATGTGCATCACGTTAGGAAGAATGTGGCGGCTGAGAATACGCCAATGGGAAACCCCGAACGCGTGAGCCGCCTGGATATATTCCATTTCCCGCAATTTCAAGGTTTCGCCCCGCAAAAGACGGCATAAACCTGTCCAGCTCGTAACCCCGAGTATGATGCAAAGAAACAGCAGGCGCAGATCGGCGCGCATGGCGACAGTATCAAACAGCTCGGGATGAGTCTCCATATATACCTGAGTCATCAATACCGCCGCTGCGATGAGCAGGACGCCGGGAATTGAGCTCAACGTGGTATACAGGTATTGAATCACATCATCTGCCCACCCTCGAAAGTAACCGGCCGTGATGCCAAGGAGCAGCGCAAAGGGAAGCATCATCAAGGTAGTAAGCGTTCCTATCACGAGCCCGGTGCGGATGCTTTTCAGCGACTGGTAGAAAACGTCCTGCCCCACCTTGTCCGTGCCCAATATATGGTAGTTACCGCATAAAGCCAGTGCCGCGCCGAACAGCATCAGGATGAGCGCGAGCGTGACTAATATCGTCTTCCATGGAACGGCGGTAGCGCCATGCCGAATGGCGGAGAGCACCGATAGAACCGATTCCCCGCGGCGACCGGCCAATAACAGGCTCAGCAAAACTACGATAAGCCCCCAGAGCAAGAGGCCCAGGCCCGCGCCCGCTCCTGCTTTCCCGGTAACATCCGCGAAAAGCTGCGCTTCGGGATCCTCCAAATGCGCTCCGCCGTATTTCAGGCGAGGAAACTCCCGTGTCTGTCCTCCGCCCGGAAGTTCCACTGTTTCTCGAGCATAAAGATATACGGCGAACGGCGCTGAATAGGTCTTTTCGACCTGTGTCCGCAAAGGGGTCGCGATCACGTCAAACAGGCTTAGCACTTCAACGCTATAAGCTGTCTCGGCGGCGCCGCCGCTGTTGTTCTCCACAGCGGGGCGCAGATGTACGGTATCGAGTAAACCGATAATGACAAAAAATATGAGCACCGTAAGCGACGCCATGCCGCTTGCACTATGGCCGACACGTCGCCAGGGCGCCAGGAGGTGCTCGTTTCGCCGGATGTACCAGGCGAAGATGATCATGGCCGCAACCAGAAAGTAGACGAGTGCATCGGTCCACAGAATGACAGGCTTGAAAGACATCACTGCGCTTCCCGAAATAGCATCATTCCAGCCTGATCCTTGGGTCAACAAGCGTATAGGAAATATCCGTCAATATCAGGCCGACGATATAGAGCAACGATCCGAGAAAGACCATTGCCCGCACTACCGCGAAGTCCTGAGAGTTGATTGCATCGATGGTATAACTGCCCAAGCCCGGAATTCCGAAAAACGATTCCGTAATAAGACTGCCGAGGAATAGCAGCGGAATCACAACTACCGCTCCGGTGAGTATTGGAATCAGGGCGTTTCGAAGCACGTGCCCGAACAGCACGATACTCTCCGGCAAACCTTTGGCGCGGGCGGTACGAACATAGTCCTTGCCCATCTCTTCCAGAAAAAGAGTTCGATACCAGCGTGTGTTGGCGCCAGCGCCGCTCAGCACGCCGATAATCACCGGGAGGACGAGGAATTTAGCAGCGTCCAGCCCCTGTCCATAACCCGAAATGGGTACCAGATGCCATAATTTGCTGATCAGGAACTGTCCGGCGATAATGTAGAATAAACTGGAGATAGACATCAGGGCGACGCATAGTACCACACCCCAGAAATCCACATAGGTGGCCCGAAAAAATACCATGGTCAATGCAAAGACAATATAAACGCCCAAGCCCAGCAAGAATACGGGCAACGCGATGGCGAGGCTCGGCATCATACGGGTTTTGATCTCGTAGGCAATATCCCTGCCGTCGTCCGCACGGCCGAAACGGAAAGCGAACATGGCAACGGACTTTTCAAAAAAAACGGTATTCGTGAATTTCGCAACGCCATTTTCTGCATCATTGAACATCAGCGGCTTATCATAGCCGCGCTCCTGTTTCCATTTTGCAATGGCTTCGGGTGTAACGCGCTTGATGCCCAGCTGCATTCGCGCCATATCATCCGGGGTGTTGACGACAAAGAACAGGGTGAAGGTAATCAGGTTCACGCCGATTAGAATCGGAATCGCGTAAAGCACACGCCGAATGATGTAATTGAGCATTAAGCGAGCGATCCCCGGGTTTCACGCTTTGGCTCAGTATTCGTTATTCCTGCGCCTCGCTCCCTGCGGCGGTAAATGACGGCGGCGGGAAGCAGACCGACAATCAGCACAATCAATCCTGCTATCGTAGGCCACAGCACTGGCTTATTCCATTCGGCACGCTTCTGTTCCCGCAAACCGGCGTCTATCCGGAAGTATTTGGCGTTGTTGTTGGACATCCGGTTTGGCTTGACGTTGCCGTACCATGCATGGTAAAGGCCGTAATCCTTGGGATGGTAGCCCCACAGCCAAGGTGCGTCGTGCCGAAGAATCGTGACCATGCGATCGATGATTTTCTGGCGTTCAGGGCTGTTTTCCATATTCTTCATTTGCTCGAACAGCCGGTTATATTTGGGGTTCGAATAATTGGCGGCGTTTTCGCCTTCCTGGCCGACCTTTTGCTGCGGACCATGCAGCAGGAATAAAAAATTCTCCGGATCCGGATAATCGGCATTCCAGCCCCATTCGAAAATTTGCGCGTTGCCCTTGCGTATCTTGTCCTGGAAGCGGTTGTAATCCGTATTCCGAACCACTAGCTGAATGTTGAGTTTCCGGAACTGCTTGCGCATCCAGTCGAGACTGGATTTGTCCTCCGTTCCGCGCGTGGTAACATCGAAATAAAGCACCAGCGGCGCCCCGGTTTTGGCATCCATACCGTCGGGATAGCCCGCTTCGGCCAGCAGTTTTCTGGCTGCTTCAATTGGTTTACGCCGCGGGCGGCCGTTTACCCAATCGTACACCACGGGATTTATCCCCTCCTTGCCATCGCGGTGACCCGCGATCCCGGGCGCAATAGGTCCCTGTGCAGGAATGCCGCGTCCATTGGCAAAAATCGATACGTACTCTTCGTAATCCACCGCGATGGAAATAGCCTGGCGCAGTTTTCTGGCAGACTCGCGCCCGCGTTTGCCGACTCCGCCCACCACCGGGTCCAGCATGTTGAAACCCATGTAATTGGTGGAAGCCGCTACGGCTGTCTCCAATCGTATACCCTGCTCCCGCATCGCTTCAGTTATGGTTGCTTCCCCCTGTCCCGTCAGCTGAACGGCCTGATCAAAACTGTCCGAACCGATGCTTGAGGCATCATAATAGCCTTGCAGAAACTTGTTCCAGCGGGGAATGCTTTCCCTTTCACGGCTGTATACGATTTTGTCAACGAAGGGTAGCGGTTTTCCCGCATCCCTCAACAAGTCGTCCTGTGCATCATCCGGCATGCCCTCGGACGGATAGGTCTCGCCATGAAAATTAGGGTTTTTTTCCAGGATCATCACGCGATTGGGGTCATTCTCGGCCAACATATAAGGCCCGGTCCCAACGGGATACCAGTCCAGATTGATATTTTTTTCCGCCAATCCTTTCTGGTTGTAAAAACGCTCCGCCTCCCAGGGAATAGGCGCAAAAAAAGGCATGGCGAGCCAGTACTTGAACTGGGGATATTTACCCCTGATCTTGATGCGGTAGGTATAGCGATCTACCGCTTCCGCGCCCTCAAGGGGATAGTTGTTCAAATCCAGATAAGCACCACTTCCCTGCTCCCTGAACTGCGCCTCGTCGGCAGCCCGCAGCATCGCCGCATATTCCTTTAGGCCGCTAATATAATCGGACATCAGTCCAAAAATCGGTGAATGCAGCCGCGGATGTGCCAGCCGCTTGATCTGAAATACATAATCTTCAGCGGTGAGTTCGCGGGAACCGGTGTGAGGAAAGTCGCCCAGTTTATATATGTCCGCCAAATCCGTCTTTCCCAGATCGTGGTAAAGAAATTCTCCCTGCTGGTCCCTGGCAAATGCAGGATGAGGCTGGAAGCGGACACCTGGCTTGATGGAGATTTCATAAATCGTGAAAGCGACCCGCGCAGCATCGGCGTTATCACTCAAACGCGCTCCTTTCTGGTCGAAATATTGCACCAGCGGCATTTTCTCAGCGGATGACGGAATCAACTCGTACGGACGCTTCAGGTAATGATATTGCAATGGCGGTTCATAAATCTGTGCTGTAATCAGGATTTCGTTCGAGCTATAGGACTGTACCGGGTCCAGATGCTTGGGACGCTCGGCAAAAGCGCCATAGAGAATATTTTTTCCCGCCTCGCTTTCACGATAAGGATTGTTCCACGGGCCGCTACATGCGCACATCAAAACCGCGAGCACCACAGGCAAGTACTTGGACAATCCGGAAATAGTCCGCCCTGTTTCGTCTGCCAGAGGACGCACAGGGACTCGCCCGCCATCTCCCGGTAATGTAGATTTGTTCAAAGGTTCGATTAACACTGCCCTCATTGATGCGATAGTGTATCTTAAATATTGGATACGGCAGCTGAGCCCCAGGCTCAAGCCATCGATGGTTCTACAAGTACGGCGGACTTGAAGCTATAATCCTGAATCTCGCAGCCAACCGCTCATTTTTCAATTTAACGCCATGAGCCGCAAGGCTTTTTGCAACACTTGACCTTCGTCTTCATGGTAAGTTCGTTTACTACTCAATATTTCCAAGGATAGGACATGACTCTTCTCGCCGATAAGCGCATTCTCATCGCCGGACTGCTAAGTAATCGCTCTATTGCGTATGGCATTGCAAAAGCAATGCATCGTGAAGGCGCGCAGCTGGCTTTTACTTATCAAGGGGAGGCGGTGCGCGAACGGGTTGCAAAAATCATCAGTGAATTTGACAGCGATTTGCTGTTTCCCTGTGATGTTTCGAACGATGAAGAAATCACGCGGTGTTTCGACGATCTAGGGAAACGTTGGGACAGCCTTGATGGTATCGTTCACTCAATTGCCTTTGCTCCTCGCGAGGCACTGAACGGGAACTACGTGGAAAGCGTGAATCGGGAGGCTTTTCGCATCGCGCATGATGTCAGTTCCTACAGTTTCACTGCGCTGGCAAAAGCGGGAATGCCGCTGATGCAAGGCAGGAATGGTTCGCTTTTGACACTCTCCTACCTGGGCTCGACCAGGGTCATGCCGAATTACAACGTCATGGGATTAGCTAAGGCAAGTCTTGAGGCGAACGTCCGCTTCATGGCGTCCAGTCTTGGGCCCGAGGGGATACGGGTCAATGCAATTTCGGCTGGACCGATCAAAACGCTCGCCGCGGCCGGGATCGGCAATTTCGGAAAGCTGCTGAGCTATACCGAAAAAGTCTCGCCTTTACGACGTAATGTGTCAATCATTGAGGTGGGTAATGTCGCCGCTTTTCTATGCAGTGATCTGGCTAGCGGGATTACTGGCGAAATTACTCACGTGGATGCAGGATTTAATACAGTTGCATTTGACCTCGTTTGAACCGCGAGGAAGCTTGTCCTTGCCTCCTGCTACTTCTCCAGATTTTCATTCTTCACCGATACGTCATACCGCTTTCTGACGCCGGCCAGATAAGATGCAAGTTCCTGCTGGGCGAGTAACTGCTGTAATTGCCCGGCAAAAGCTTTGCGTTCGGCAGGATCCGGCGATGCGGATTCGATGACGCGTCCGACACGGACCAAAGTAAATCCGCCCCGGGAATTTGCCACTCCGGTGTAGGAGGGCAATTCGGTTGCTTCAATTTTAAAAATTGCGCGCAAGGTCTCGCTATCAAGACCTTGGGGATCCGTCCGTGAAACTTGCTGAGCGGCGCCCCACTTGACTATCCCATCTTTGCCGGCCTGCAACTGCTCAAGCTTTTCTCTTCCCTCGTTTACAGCCGCCTTGGCTGCTTCCTGCCGCGCTATAAGTCCGGCAATTTTATCCTTCAATGCTGTGACGGGAGGCATGCTCGCCGGCCTGTGATCCACCACCCTCGCCGCTACCAGGACGTTCGGCGAAACCTCGATTGCCTCGGTATTTCGTTTGTCCTTGATTGCATCGTCCGAGAATATTGCCTCTAGCAGTCTTTCATTGCTGAAATACGGAGGCTCGCCCGCATTTCTGGCGACCCACTCGCTCTTCTGGACGGACAAGTTGAAATTCTCGGCGGCGGGCTGCAGGCTATCGCTCTGCTCATACACTATGTTACCGAAGCCTTCCGCCATCTCACCAAACATTTTTTCGGCTTTTTGTCTTTTTACTTCCTGCTCAACCTGATTTCTTACTTTATCAAGACTGACTGGCTCTGCGCCCTTTATTCCGGCGAGCTTGATGATATGGAAACCGTGTTCCGTTTCGACCACATCGCTGATTTCATCCAGCTTCATCTGAAACACCGCGTCTTCAAAAGTCTTGACCATGGAGTTCCGCGGGAAAAAGCCGAGGTCGCCTCCTTTGGCTGCGGACCCCGGATCCTGGGAATGCTCTCTGGCAAGATCCTCGAAGCGCTGGGGAGCCTTTCTGATTTCGCCTGCCAATTGCTCTGCTTTAGCGCGCGCCGCAGCCTTCTCCGCGTCTGAAGCGGTAGCAGGGGCACTGATCAGAATGTGACTTGCCCGGCGTTCTTCGGCCTGCCCAAACTCGTCCTTGTGCTCGTTGAAATACTTTGTTACTTCCTCGTCGCTGACATGCGACTGATTGATCAGCTCATCCAGTGACAACACCACATATTCGACGCGCACTTGTTCCGGCAGTTGGAATTCGGCCTGGTGGGTATCGTAATACGACTTGATGGCAGCTTCATCGGGTTTGACCTGTGCCAGAAATTGCTCGGGTTGTATCTGAACCAGATTGATTTCGCGTTTCTCTTCACTCAGCCGTATAACTCTTTCCGCCACCGAGCCGGAAATGAAACCATTTTCGCTGTAGGGAGCAATCAGTTGCTGCCGCATCAGTTCCTGGCGCACGCGTGCTTCAAATGCCTTCGGGCTCAATCCCTGACCGCGCAGCAGCTCCTCGTAACGCTGCTTCGAAAATTTCCCGTTTTCCTGAAATGCGGGAATATTCTGTATCATTTCTATCAACTGCGAATCCGGCACCATCAATCCCACCCGCGATGCCTCATGCCGCAGTAGCCGCTGCTGAATCAGCCCTTCCAATACTGCCGATTTTACTTCCGGAGAGTCCAGCATTGCGTCGTTAACGACGCCCCCCATGGACGCTCGCAAGCTTTCCTGCTGGTTGCGCAGCGCCTGTGCAAATTCCTCGCGGTGGATTTTCTCCCCGGCTGCATGTGCAACGAGATCTTCGCCATCGGCGCCTTGGTATGACTCGAGGCCCCAGAATACGAATGGCAACATGGCGAGCCCCAGGATGATCTGGACTATACGCCGTTTTTTATGGACAAAATCGAACATTAATGGACTAAAAACGAATAAAAAAGGCGAACTTGCGTTCGCCCTGGTTTAGCGCAAAATCTGGCGGAGTGGACGGGACTCGAACCCGCGACCCCCGGCGTGACAGGCCGGTATTCTAACCAACTGAACTACCACTCCAAAAATTAACACCTGCTGGTGGGTGCTGACGGGGTCGAACCGCCGACATTCGCCTTGTAAGGGCGACGCTCTACCAACTGAGCTAAGCACCCTGTGAAAAACGCTAGTTTACTGCATCCTTGAGCGCCTTGCCAGCGGTGAATTTCGGAACCTTTGTTTCCTTGATCTTGATAGCTGCGCCCGTGCGCGGATTGCGGCCGGTGCGTGCTGCCCGCTTGCCCACCTTGAAAGTTCCAAATCCGACCAGGGTTACACTTTGGCCTTTTTTAAGAGCGGCTTTAATCGCCGATAACGCACCGTCCAGCGCATTTCCGGCGGACGCCTTGGAAATGTCTGAAGACTGGGCGATGGCTTCGATGAGTTCAGATTTATTCACGTGATTCCCCTTTCGTTATTGTTAAAAGAGTTACAAAAACCCTGCAATCGGTTTTATATCAAGCCGCTTGTGCTTGGTCAAGCAATTGTGGAAATATTTCGAAAACTCTCCATACACCCCATTTACGGCTGGAATCCTCGCGAACATGAAAGTAAATTCGTTTGTAAAAGCGATTCGCGTCAAGCGATAAAAATGCAAAACACCGTTCAGTGCTTGATCAAAGTGCGGGTTGCCTCCCCCTCTACCGCAACAGGGGGCACGGGCGGCGCGGCGGCAGGAAGCGCGTCCGGCTTGCGCTCCAAAGCCAGGTCCAGCACCTGATCTATCCACTTGACCGGATGAATATCCAGCTTGTTTTTAATATTTTCCGGAATCTCCGTCAAATCTTTGACGTTGTCCTCGGGAATCAGCACTGTCTTTATTCCGCCGCGATGCGCTGCAAGAAGTTTCTCCTTGAGCCCGCCGATAGGCAGTACTTCCCCACGCAATGTGATCTCTCCTGTCATTGCCACGGTCGCGCGAGCCGGGATGCCGGTAAGAGCCGATACCATCGCAATGCAGATGCCGATCCCTGCACTTGGACCATCCTTGGGCGTCGCACCCTCGGGCAAGTGAATATGGATATCATTCTTCTGATAAAAATCATCAGCGATACCCAGGGTCCTCGAGCGGCTTCGTACCACCGAGAGCGCGGCCTGCACTGATTCCTGCATCACTTCACCCAGTTTTCCGGTTGTGATGGTTTTTCCCTTGCCGGGCAACACTACCGCCTCGATGGTCAACAACTCCCCGCCAACCTCGGTCCATGCCAGGCCGGTTACCTGCCCTATCTGATTTTTTTCTTCCGCAACGCCATACGTATAACGCCTCACGCCCAGATACTTGTCCAGATTCCGCCCGCTGACGGTAATCTTTTTCTGATCACTTTTGAGCAATAAGGCCTTTACCACTTTCCGGCATATCTTCGAGATTTCCCGTTCCATCGCCCGTACCCCGGCCTCACGCGTGTAATAGCGCGTGATATCACGCAAGGCGGATTCCGATACCGCCAATTCATTTTCCTTCAAACCATGATTTTTTATCTGTTTGGGCAGCAGGTAGCGCATTGCGATGTTGAGCTTTTCATCTTCGGTGTAGCCGGACAACCTGATCACCTCCATCCGGTCGAGCAGCGCGGGAGGTATATTCAGTGTGTTCGCGGTAGCGACGAACATGACGTCGGACAAGTCGTACTCAACCTCGATATAATGGTCCACAAACGAATTGTTCTGCTCCGGATCGAGCACTTCAAGCAACGCGGATGAGGGATCACCCCGGAAATCCATGCCCATCTTGTCCACTTCATCGAGCAGGAACAAAGGGTTCTTTACACCCACCTTCGTCATGTTTTGCAGGATCTTGCCTGGCATCGAACCAATGTAGGTACGGCGATGGCCCCGTACCTCGGCCTCGTCACGGACGCCGCCAAGAGACATCCGCACAAATTTCCGATTCGTGGCGCGGGCAATGGATTGTCCCAATGACGTCTTGCCCACGCCGGGTGGCCCCACCAGGCAAAGAATGGGCGCTTTCAACTTGTCCACGCGCTGCTGCACGGCGAGATACTCGACAATTCGCTCCTTGACCTTTTCGAGACCATAATGATCCTGCTCGAGCACAACTTCAGCGGTACTCAGATTTTTGCTGATTTTGCTCTTTTTCTTCCAGGGCAACGCTACCAGCGCGTCAATATAATTGCGCACCACGGTAGCCTCAGCCGACATGGGCGACATCAAGCGCAATTTTTTCAATTCCGCTTCCGCCTTGGAACGAGCCTCCCTGGACATCTGGGCCGACTGTATCTTCTTGTCGATCTCTTCCAGATCAGCGCCGTCTTCACCTTCGCCCAGTTCCTTCTGAATGGCTTTCACCTGTTCGTTGAGATAGTAGTCGCGCTGGCTTTTCTCCATCTGCCGCTTAACTCGCCCACGAATGCGTTTTTCAACCTGAAGTATGTCAAGTTCGGTTTCAAGTAGTCCCAACAGGTGTTCCAGACGCTTCGGTACGTCAAAAATTTCCAGCACTTCCTGCTTTTGCTCAAGTTTCAAGGGCAAGTGCGCGGCAATCGTGTCAGCAAGACGCCCTGCTTCATCTATGCCGCTGAGCGAGGTCAATATTTCGGGAGGAATCTTCTTGTTGAGCTTTACGTACTGGTCGAACTGCGCAAGCATCGCGCGCCGCATCGCCTCAACCTCATGGTTGTCAACAGCATCCGGGGGCAGTAAGGCGGCGTCACCGGAAAAATAGGTGCCATCATCCGTTACTTTCATAATACGCGCGCGGCGGTTGCCTTCCACCAGAACCTTGACGGTGCCATCCGGCAATTTGAGCATTTGCAGCAGATTTGCAACAGTGCACACGCCATAGAGGTCTTCCGGCGCCGGTTCGTCCTTGGCTGCGAATTTCTGTGCAACCAGCAGAATACTCTTGCCGGATTCCATGGCGATTTCGAGCGCCTTGATGGATTTGGGCCGTCCAACGAAAAGAGGAATCACCATATGCGGGAAGACGACAACGTCGCGTAATGGCAATAGCGGCAATGAAATCTGATTGGGGTCGTTAAGTGGAGAAGACATATCGGCTCACCTATAATAAACAAACAAGGGTTATGGGGACGCCGCAGAGAAAATTCAAGGCAACGGACCAGGCAAGGTGCAGAACTCGGACTAACAGCTCTTGGCTATCTTCGGCTTGTCGGAATAAATCAGGATGGGTTTGGTATCGCCATTGACCGAGCCGTGATCGATCACCACCTTGGCAACATTTTCCAGTGATGGCAGATCGAACATCGTATCGAGAAGGGCATTCTCCAGAATGGAGCGCAAGCCACGCGCACCGGTCTTGCGTGCCAGTGCCTTCCTGGCAATCGCTTTGAGTGCCTGCTCACGAAATTCGAGATCGACGCCCCCTTCCATATGAAACATTTTCTGATACTGCTTGATAAGCGCGTTTTTCGGTTCCGTCAAGATTTGAATCAACGCTGACTCATCCAACTCTTCCAGGGTGGCAACCACAGGCAGGCGGCCCACGAACTCGGGAATCAGCCCATACTTGACCAGATCTTCCGGCTCTACTCCACGCAGTACCGCACCGAAGTCCTTGCGGTTGTCGCGGCTCCTCACGTTGGCGCTGAAACCTATTCCGCCTTTTTCGGATCGCGCGCGTATTACCTTGTCGAGCCCATCAAAGGCGCCACCGCAAATAAAGAGAATGTTGGTGGTGTCCACCTGCACGAATTCCTGATTGGGATGCTTTCTTCCTCCCTGGGGTGGCACCGAAGCGACAGTCCCTTCGATCAGCTTCAGCAGAGCCTGCTGCACACCCTCCCCGGAAACATCCCGTGTAATTGAGGGATTATCGGCTTTACGTGAAATCTTGTCGATTTCGTCGATATAGACGATGCCCTGCTGGGCCTTTTCCGCGTCGTAATTACATTTCTGGAGTAGTTTCTGGATTATATTTTCAACATCCTCGCCCACATAGCCCGCTTCGGTCAGCGTTGTCGCATCTGCCATGACAAAAGGCACATCTAGCAGGCGCGCCAGCGTCTGGGCAAGCAATGTCTTGCCCGAACCTGTCGGACCGATAAGCAGGATGTTGCTCTTCGCCAACTCGATATCGTCCGCATCCGGGGATTTGGCAAGGTTTCTCAACCGCTTGTAGTGGTTGTATACCGCCACTGAAAGGATTTTCTTCGCCTGCTCCTGACCGATCACGTAGTGATCGAGGATCTGGCGGATTTCATGCGGCACCGGCAGATCGGACTTGGTAAGCTTGGCCGCTTCCGCCCCTTGTATTTCCTCTCGAATGATATCGTTGCAAAGCTCGATACATTCGTCGCAAATAAATACAGATGGGCCGGCGATGAGCTTCTTTACCTCGTGTTGACTCTTGCCGCAGAAGGAACAATAAAGCAGTTTTTCCCCGCCAGTTTTCTCTGACATAGTTTTATCCCGCATTATCCGAGCTGATGCGCCCGTATTTAATAGTTAACTCCCGCATGCTCCTTGTATCTCAACTCGTACTCTCATTCCTGTACGTTAGCATAGCATCGATCAGTCCGTACTCTACGGCCTGCTCCGCGCTGAGAAAATTATCCCGGTCGGTGTCTCTTTCGATGGTTTCTATGCTTTGACCACTGTGCTTGGCCAGCAATTCATTCAACCGGTTTTTCAGAAACAGAATCTCTTTGGCGTGTATCTCAATGTCGGAAGCCTGACCCTGGAAGCCGCCCAGCGGCTGATGGATCATAACCCTCGAGTTCGCCAGGCAGAAACGCTTGCCTTTTGCGCCCGCGGTCAGCAGCAGCGATCCCATGCTCGCGGCCTGGCCTATGCAAAGTGTGCTGACATCGGGCTTGATGTACTGCATGGTATCGTAAATCGCCATTCCGGCAGAAACCAGCCCGCCAGGAGAATTTATATAAAAGTGAACATCCTTGTCGGCGTTTTCCGATTCCAGAAACAAGAGCTGCGCCACGATCAGATTTGCGGAAGCCTCGGTTACGGGACCCACCAGGAATATGACCCTCTCCTTCAGTAAACGGGAGTAAATATCGTAGGCGCGTTCCCCCCTTCCACTGGTTTCAATCACCATGGGGATCAGGCCCAAACCGGTTGGCTCGGGATTACGCTGCTTCCAGTCCAGTTGTTGCATCATGTCATGCTCTTCCCATTAACTCATCCAAAGTCATGGCCTTATCCACCACCATGACCTTATCCAATACCCACCTTACCACGTTGTCTTCCAGCGCCGCCGACTCGGCCTCGTTAAGGCGATCCGGTACGGCATAATGCCATTTGACCACTTCGGCCGGATTCTCGTAACTCTGCGCCAGATCCTCCACCACTGCACGCACCTGTTCGGGTTTTGGATGCAGGCCATGTGTCTTGACCAGCTCTCCCAAAATCAACCCCAGGTTCACCCGGCGTTGCGCCCGTTCCCGCAACAAATCCTCCGGCAGCGGGACATCCCTGGCGTTCATTCCGCGCGACGCAAGATCGTCTCTTGCGCTCTGCGTCAAGCGCTCCAGCTCAACTTCCACCAAAGCCTTGGGCGCCTGTATGCTCGTTGTATCAAGCAGCGCCTGCATTACCTGTTCCTTAAGTCTCGCACTTACCCGCTTGGACACCTCGCGCTCGAGGTTGGCCTCGATTTCCCCCCGCATTTTTTCAATATCGCCGTCCGCGACGCCCAGCGATATGGCAAATTCCGCGTCAACTTCCGGCAGCTTCGAACCTTCTACTCCGTTGAGCTTCACATCAAATGTAGCGGTTTTTCCCGCGACCTCTTTTCCATGATAGTCTGCCGGAAAGGTAACTTCAAAGATTTTGCTCTGTCCGGCGATCATATCGATAAGCGGTTCTTCAAAGTCCTTGAGCAACCGGCCTTCCCCGAGCACCAGGGTGAAATTCTCTGCTTTGCCGCCCGCAAACTCTGCGCCGTCGATAGTACCGTTATAGTCTATATTGATCCGGTCGCCGGACTGGGCTGGCCGTTCAGCAGGTTCAAACTGAATTCGCTGCTTGCGCAGAACCTCGAGCGTCTTGTCCACATCCGCACTGGTAACATCGACTACGGGCCGTTCAACCCGGACCGCGCCCAGGTCTCCCGGAACCACATCAGGGTAGACCTCGAATGTCGCGCTGAATTCAAATTGGCTGTCATTCTCGGCCGATGGCTTCGGTTCGAAACGTGGATAGCCTGCAATTTTCAGGTTATTCTCGCGCACAGCCTCGCTGAAGTTTTTCTTCAGCACATCGCCTATCACTTCCTGGCGCACCTGCGGGCCGTACTGCTGCATAACGATCTTGAACGGCACCTTGCCGGGCCGAAAACCATGCAATTTTGCCGTGCGCGCCAATCGCTTCAAGCGGCTCTCGACTTCCGTCTCGATTTTCTCCTGGGGAATCGAAACGTTAAGGCGGCGTTCCAGCGCACCAAGATCTTCAACATTCGTTTGCATTGCATTTCCTGACTGGTTGATAACAGAGACGCAGGGTTAGCGGCCAAGGGAACGCGATAGCCGTAAATGCAGCTTCGCCCGGACGGCTTACGGTTCCCTGGTGCGAAAGGGGGGACTCGAACCCCCACACCTTTCGGCGCCAGAACCTAAATCTGGTGCGTCTACCAATTCCGCCACTTTCGCAGGCCGCGTTATTTTCATTGACACCCAGTTAATTATACCTATTTCTCCCCGTAGCGGCAGTCATAATAGGACCCACCGGACAAAGGAGACGCGCTGCCCGCCCGCAGCCTTGGTTCCAAAGCAGACTCTAGCACAATATGGTTTTACCGCTAACCGCTTTACTGTCCGGCCCCATCAGGTATAAATAATATGGCATCAAATCTTCTGGTTGGCGCATGCCCTGCTTGACCTCGCCGGGATGCGTCCTGGTTCGTTGTGGCGTATGCACAGGGCCCGGAATCAAAACATTGATGCGGAGATTCGGAAGTATTTCCCATTCCTGCGCCTGAATTTTGACCAAGGCCTCCATTCCTGCCTTGGCTACGGCAAAGCCGTTCCAATATGCAGCGGGAACATGACCATGGGTATCGGACGTCATGATGACGCTAGCATCTGGCGAAGCTTTCAGCAGCGGCAGGCAGGCCCGCGTCAATGCAAATGGTGCGACAAGGTTGACGCGCAGCAGCGCCAGCCATTGCTCCAGGGTCTGAGCCTCAAGTGGCGTCAGACTGAATAGCAATGCCGCATTGTGCAGAATCCCGTCCAATCTGCCCAACTGTAATTTGATGGCTTGCGCAATAGCCGCAAAATCCTTGTCTTCAGCCTTTTCCAGATCGAGCGGAAAAATTGCCGGCTGAGCACCGCCTCCCGCCTCGATTTCATCGTAAACGTTCTCCAGTTTCTTGATATTGCGTCCGTGCAAGATCACGGTAGCGCCATGCGCGGCATAGGTCAGCGCTGCCGTGCGGCCTATGCCCTGCCCCGCGCCGGTGACCAGGATGACACGATTCTTGAGCAAATCCTGGGGCGCGCTATAGTCTTTAAATTCGTTCATGAAGGATAATTTGCGGGGTTGGAAGTCATGGTGAATAATGCTGGAACGGGGGAAGCGCGAGGATGAGGCAGTGCGCCACAGCAAGGACCCTTCACCCCTTCATCCAGGTTCGCCACGCAATCCATAATTTGCGCATGGGTGTGAGGCTGACGCGCTGCCGGAGGACATGGCAGCCGTCATCCCTGATCTCCTTCAGTAGCGCCCGGTAGATCGCCGCCATGATAATCCCGGTCCGCTGGCTTTTTCGGTCCTCGGCGGGCAATGCGGCGAACGCCCGAGTGTAATAACTTTCCGCCCGCTCGATCTGAAACTCCATCAATCGCCTGAAGTTATCGGTTTCCCGCGAATTGAGTATGTCCTCATTACTCACTCCGAAGCGGAGGAGCTCGTCCTGGGGAAGATAAATACGATCGCGTGATGCATCCTCGCCTACATCACGGATGATGTTGGTGAGCTGGAATGCGAGCCCCAGATCTTCCGCGTATCTCAGCGTTTCCGGATTACGATAACCGAATATCTCCGCTGAACACAAGCCCACCACGCTTGCCACGTGATAGCAGTAATGACGCAGCGTGTCGAAATCGGCATAGCGATTATAATCAAGGTCCATCTCCATGCCGTTTATGATTTCGTTCAGGCGCTCGGCGGTGAGATTAAAGGGGCGCCAAACATCGGCCAGCGCTTTCGCCACCGGATGACTGGGCTTTTTTCCATCATCCTCGTCAAAGATGGCGGCGACTTCCTGCCGCCACCACGCGAGCTTTGCTCGCGCTACCGTCGCATCGGTGCATTCATCCACCACGTCGTCCACTTCACGGCAAAAGGCGTAAAGCGCGGTAATGGCGCGGCGTTTTTCCAACGGCAGATAGAGAAAGCTGTAATAGAAGCTCGAGCCGCTTTGAACAGCTTTTTCCTGGCAATACTGATCGGGGGTCATGATGAATAATTATGGAAAGAATATTGGTCCGCTATCGCACTGCGATTACCTGGGATACCTGGAGAATACCTTATTTCGTTTAAATTTCTCGTGCTGCTGGGTTCACGTACAACCATATCAGCAAGAACGGAACGGACAGGGCAGATGCGGATGTCAATGATAAAGTTAAAATCATAAACCAACTACTTTATTGGGAGAGCAAGAGTGGGGAACGGGCCGGTCCCGCCGATTCGGGCGCCATCCCGTAAAATAAATTTTTTTGGAATTATTGGAGATCATTGCAATACCACGATCCCCGGATTCTACCGGAGCCGGCTTTACCGCAATAAAAAACCCCACCGGAGCGGGGTTTCTTATTGTGCTGCATTTTACGGCTGGTACGGGGGCGAACCTTACATATCCATGCCGCCCATGCCACCCATTCCACCCATGCCGCCCATTCCGCCGCCCATGCCGCCTCCGCCCGGTTCCTCCTTCGGCAGTTCCGCCACCAGAGCATCGGTCGTAAGCATCAGGCTTGCAACCGATGCGGCGTGTTGCAGGGCGTAACGCGTTACCTTGGTAGGGTCCAGATACACCCATTTCGACCATATCGCCGTATTCGCTTGTGGCAGCGTTATAACCGAAGTTGCCCTGGCCTTCCACTACCTTGTTAATGACCACCGAAGGCTCATCGCCGCAGTTAGCCACAATTTGGCGCAGCGGCTCTTCCAATGCCCGCAGAACGATCTTGATGCCCGCGTCCTGATCAGCGTTGTCGCCCTTGATGCTGGCCAGCGCAGCACGGCTACGCAACAACGCAACGCCGCCGCCAGGAACGATACCTTCTTCTACTGCCGCGCGGGTCGCATGAAGCGCATCTTCAACACGCGCTTTCTTCTCTTTCATTTCGACCTCGGTCGCCGCGCCGACTTTAATCAGCGCCACCCCGCCAGCCAGCTTTGCCACACGCTCCTGCAATTTTTCCTTATCGTAGTCGCTGCTGGCTTCTTCGATCTGATTGCGGACCTGCTTCACGCGCGATTGGATGTTTTGAGGGTCGCCAGCGCCGTCGATGACGGTTGTTTCTTCCTTGCCGATTTCAATGCGCTTGGCCTGGCCCAATTCCTTCAGCGTCGCCTTTTCCAGTGACAAACCGACTTCCTCGGCAATCACGGTGCCACCCGTAAGAATGGCGATATCTTCAAGCATTGCCTTACGACGGTCGCCGAACCCTGGCGCTTTGACTGCACAGGTTTTGAGAATACCACGGATATTGTTTACCACCAGCGTTGCGAGCGCCTCGCCGTCCACATCTTCAGCAATAATCAACAGTGGCTTGCCAGACTTGGCTACCAGTTCCAGTACCGGGAGCAATTCGCGGATATTGGAAATCTTTTTATCGTGCAGCAGGATAAAAGGGCTTTCCAGCAATGCGATCTGTCTATCCGCATTATTGATGAAGTAAGGCGACAGATAACCGCGGTCGAACTGCATGCCTTCGACCACTTCCAGCTCGTTTTGCAGACCGGAACCGTCTTCCACGGTGATCACGCCTTCCTTGCCCACTTTTTCCATCGCGTCAGCAATGATCTTGCCGATTTCAGGATCGGAGTTGGCGGAAATGCTTCCTACCTGCGCAATTTCCTTGCCTGTAGTACAGGGTTTGGAAAACTTCTTGAGTTCTTCAACCGTCGCGGTAACGGCTTTGTCTATGCCGCGCTTGAGGTCCATCGGATTCATCCCGGCGGCGACATACTTCATGCCTTCTTTCACGATGGATTGCGCCAGCACGGTGGCGGTGGTTGTACCATCACCCGCCACATCGGAAGTCTTGCTCGCCACTTCCTTTACCATCTGCGCGCCCATATTCTCGAACTTGTCTTTCAGTTCGATCTCTTTCGCTACCGAAACGCCGTCCTTGGTAATGGTCGGGGCGCCGTAGGAACGCTCCAGCACTACGTTGCGGCCTTTCGGTCCGAGGGTAACCTTGACTGCATCGGCCAGTATATTTACGCCATTCACCATTTTGTGGCGGGCGGAATCGCCAAATTTCACTTCTTTCGCTGCCATAATCTCTTTCTCCTAATTTCCAGAAAATGTTGTGTAAGGTGCCGTTGGAAAACTAACCTTCGATAACGCCCATGATGTCTTCTTCTCGCATCACCAGAAGCTCTTCTCCGGATACCTTCACCGTCTGCCCGGAATATTTTCCGAACAGAACTTTATCGCCGACTTTCACTTCCAGCGGTCTGACGTTGCCATCATCGCCGGCCTTGCCTTTGCCTACAGCGACAATTTCGCCTTGATCGGGCTTCTCGGCAGCACTGTCGGGGATGACAATACCGGATGCGGTCTTGCGTTCTTCTTCCAGCCGCCTGACAATAACGCGGTCGTGTAAGGGACGAATCTGCATATTTCTTCTCCTGTGTTAAAAATTAAAACCATGAAATCCCCTGAAGGACCATTTACGGAACTTCCAGGATTTTTACAAAATTATTAGCACTCTCCGCTAACGAGTGCTAATAATAGGGGCTGTGGCAGGGAATTTCAAGTGGGTGAAAAACAAATACCCGCTAAAAGGCAGGTTTGCTAACCTACCTGAGTCATACGACACCGCTTTTTCCGCTTTTTGCCTTCTTCCCTTCTTCCCTTTTTTTCTTTTCGCTCGTCATACTGCAAAATTTCGTATGTCCGATATGAACTATGTTGGGTATCGGCCGTTAAGGCATAAGGTGATCGAAAACACGAATTTTCAGGAAAATTTTGAGGCTGAATGTTATGAACGGACTCTCGCTATTACGCGTCTCACGCCACGTCAACATGATTTCATTATCACGGATACTACAATCACAGCGAACCAATGTTTATAGCGGAATGCTGCTGGCAACGCTTTTTGGATTCTTTGCCTACGCACACTTCAGCAAGTTCCAGGAAACAGGGGAATGGGCGCTGTTGCTGGTGGTCATTTCCGAAACGTTGACAGCAGGATTTTTTATTTTCCGCAGCGACCCCAAGACGGTTTCGGCATCCCCGTCCGATTGGTTGATCGCGATTGCCGGCACCTTTGCGCCGCTGCTTCTCCGCCCAGCGGCTTGGGGAGTGTTTCCTCCGGCAGCCGTCGTGATTGCGCTCGGTACAGCACTTCAGATTATCAGCCTGGTATCTCTCAATCGCAGTTTTGCGCTGGTTGCCGCCAAGCGTGAAATCAAGACAGCGTGGATGTATCGCATCGTACGCCATCCTCTCTATGCCAGTTATTTCCTCGTATTTGGCGGCTACGTGCTGGTGCATACGACGCTTGCGAACCTGCTTGTCTACCTGATAACGATGGGATTTCTCTGTGTCCGGATCTTCCGCGAAGAAAGGCATCTGTCCCTTGATCCGGCATATCGCACATACATGGAGAAAGTTCCTTACCGGCTTCTCCCGCTCGTGTTTTAAGCCAGTTGTATGTAAGCAATACAAGATCCGCCCGATCCAGAGTCATATTTATCCTCATTCATCATGGCTTCCCGCCCGGCCAACTTAAGCAGTACTTTTGCGCGTTCTATAAGTACCACTGAATATTGCTGGCACAACCTGAGGAACGGCTTTTCTTGCGACTTGTTGTTCAAGATCGTGACTGAATAGCGACTGGACCATCATTAGCACAAAGCCAGCCTGCGTGTGACGCAGGGCATCGCGACCCATACATCGTGCGATTGAGGGAGCTTGTCATGGTTCGCTACTTTCATGGAGCGGCACAGGGAGTTCATATCTAAAAACCCACACCGCAGATATCGCGGGCGGCAAGCCATACCATGGAATGTAATGTTGCTACCGCCTTTCTGCCGGAATTATTCCCCGGCCTGTTCGCCGGCAACTGCTTTTCCGGAAGTTTGGGCAATCCATATCTTGCCGCGGTCGTCAAAGTAACCAGTCTCACGCGCGACATCTTTGCCCAGCAGCACACGTACCTGAATATCGCTACGAAGGTTGTAGCTCTCCAGCAACCGCGCCTTCTTTGGCATCATCTGGCTGATTTGGCCGGCGAGCACATAGTTGCCGGGACGATAGTGTATCTCTGTTTGCACCTGCCGGAACGGCGGACGGTCGGTCAGCCTGGCCTTGGCAAAGCCGTTTTGCCGCAAGAACGCTGAGACCTGCCTGGCCATGCCGGCCATCCCATTGCCGTTTGATACCTCGATACGGACATCATCCTGGCTGCCAACTTCGTCAGAACTGCGCGCGATGGTTTCGGGAGTGTTTTTATCCGTAAGAATAGCTACCACCCGATCGGCCTCGGCCATCCTGAACTCGAATACGTGGGGCGCTATCTGCACGAGCCGCATATCGGTATCCTGTTGCATACTTTGCCCCTCCACTGTCATGGTTATCGTGCTGAGGGGCATGGTAGCAGATGAACCGCCAAGTGCCGCGGCTGACTCTGCGGTGGACATGGCATCAGCCGCTATAGCTGGCTGAGATCTCCTTAGTGTTAACACGGCGGCCTTGTCATGCAGTCCCATTTTTTCGTAAACCGCCCCGAGATTATCGCGCGCCTGCCGGTTTTCCGGATCGAGTTGCAGCGCCGCCTCGAATGCGGTGGCAGCGTCGCCTTCCTCTCCCCTCATCAGATGCGCATAACCAAGATTATTGTGCAAATGTGTTGCGGCCGGCGACAGTTCGATCGCTTTCCGGAAATATTCCAGCGCCAGCTCGTGCTGTCCGGTAAGCGAGCAGGAGACAGCAAGCCTGTTATGCGCCTCGATATGACCCGGATTTGCCGCCACTACTTTTTCATACGCGGCGATCGCTTCCCCATGGTTAGCCTTGCCCTGATGGTATCGACCCAGCCAATACATCGCCTCAGAGCCACCCGCTGAATGTTTCACATCCATTACCGGTTTAATGCTCAAAGCCTGCTTGTCCTTGCCTTGATACAATGCGCATCCGCCTACGAGGGACACGCAGCCCATCATGCATACAAGCTGCTTCACCTTGAACATGACATCCTTTCCTCTTATCTATTGGCCGGCAAGGGCGGGCAGCAGCACGCGATAAATGTTGATGAAGGCCGGCCCCATCAGCACCAGTAGAAGTGAAGGAAAGATGAAGAAAATCAACGGAAAAAGCAATTTCAGCGCAATTTTTGCGGCGGCCTCTTCCGCTCGCAGCCGGCGGGTAGTGCGCAAGGTATCCGAATGCACGCGCAGGGAAGCAGCAACGCTGACGCCGAAACGATCCGCCTGAACCAGCATAGAGACCAGGGCTTCGATTTCTTCGACTCCGGTTCGCAGGGCGAGATTGCGCAAAGCCTGCTCCCGGGTTCTGCCGGCACGAAGCTCAAGGTTTACCAGACGAAGCTCGTCGGCCAAGGTTGGGCTCCTCAGCCGCATCTCTTCTCCCACTCGCGCCATTGCCGCGTCGAGCCCCAATCCCGCCTCGACACACACGGTCATGAGATCGACAGCGTCAGGGAAGCTCTCGAACAGTTCGCGTTGGCGCAGCGCAATCAGGCGCGCCAGCACAACGTTCGGTATGTAATAGCCAAGCGCCGCCAGCCCGAGCAAGGCTGCCAAAGTGATGTTGTCGCCCAGTTCCAGGCGGCTAAGGCCGACGCAGACCAGGAGAACTGCCGGCAACGCCAGCGCCAGCACGGTCTTGGCGGCGAAGTAAACCAGCGGCACCGACCGGGCGTGATAGCCTGCGTGTATGAAGCGGGTGCGCAAAACGGAGTTTTCCCAACCCTCGCTTGGCAGCGCCAGTTTCGCCAGTGGCCCGGCCAGTTCGATAATGGTCTGTTCCCACCCGCCTACCGCCTTCTCCCTCGGTATCGCATCTTCGGCGGCGACAAGATCCAGGCGCGCTTTGGTAGGGCGCGGAGCAAGGGCGCGCATCAGCGCGAACGCGGCTGCGGCAACAAGGATGAAAATCACGCCCAGGTAGGCAATTTGAACCATTGTCATACCTGGGCCATCCGACCTATTGATTCAAAGGGCTTCATACCCGTATCTTGATGATGCGCGACATTATGAAGATACCCGTCACCATCATGGCGAGCGCCGTACTAACCATAATCAAGCCCAGGGGGTCGGTCCACAGTATGTCCAGAAATCCGGGATTGGCAATGTTGATCATCAAGCCCGTTGCGAATGGCAAGCAGGAAAGTATCCAGGCCGAGAGGCGGCCCTCGGCTGAAAGAACGCGGATTCTCCCCAATAACGTGAAACGGGCGCGGATGAGCCCGCTGATTTTATCGAACAACTCCCCCAGATTGCCGCCACTCTCGCGTTGGATCAACACGGCGATAACGAAGTAACGCAGATCGGTGAGCGGAACGCGGGTGGCAAAACTCATAAGCGCATCCTGTACCGAAACGCCGAAATTGATTTCATCGAAGGTCAGGCGGAACTCGCCGGCCGCCGGTTCGGGTCCCTCGGCGGATACCATCTGCAATGCCCCGGAAAATGCATGTCCCGCCTTCAGCGCGCGTGCCATCAACTCGATCGATTCCGGTAACTGCCGTTGGATTTTCTCCAGACGCCTGCGTTTCGCGCCGAGCACGAAGAATAGAGGCGCCGCACTTCCCACCGCACCGCAAAGCAGCATAACGGTAAACGGCAAGCCCAGGAATGCTGCGCTCGCCATTCCACCCAGGCCGGCCATCGCGGTATAACCGAGGAAATGGGTCACCATCAGCGACATGCCGGATTGCTGCAACAACCGGTCGAGGCTGTGGATGCGCGGAACGCGCAACAGGAAGTATTCCAGCCCCGATGAATTGCTCAGCAGCCTCTGCTTCAGCAGCGCAGCCTCGGTGGCATTCCGCCCGGCCGAGACCGCCTGCAAGCGCTCCTGGATGCGCTTCGCTTCCGGTCCTCTGTGTGCATACCAAACCAGGTAACCCCCTTCCAGGAACAGTACCACGGCCAGAAAGCAGAATATGAGAAACAGATAGTAGAGAGTATCCATCGCTATCCCGTCTCCTCTATGCATACCGCCGGGAGGGGTCGAACAACTCCTCCCGCAGCGGTATTCCATATGTTCGCAGACGCTCGGCAAATTCAGGGCGAATGCCGGTCGCGTGGAAGTGGCCCTGCACTGTTCCGTCCGCCGCGATGCCGGTCTGCTCGAAAGCATAGATTTCCTGCATGGTGATAATGTCCCCCTCCATTCCGGTGATTTCCTGAATGCTGGTCAACTTGCGCTTGCCGTCGGCAAGGCGTAAAACCTGAATCACTACCCAAATGGCCGAGCTGATCTGCTGCCGCACCGCCTTGATCGGCAAATTCAGCCCGGCCATGTTCACCATATTCTCCAGCCTGCCCAATGCGTCTCTCGGAGTATTGGCGTGAAGCGTGGCCATGGAGCCTTCATGGCCCGTGTTCATGGCCTGCAGCATGTCCACCGCTTCCGCGCCTCGCACCTCGCCTATGATGACCCTGTCGGGGCGCATGCGCAGGCTGTTCCTCACCAGCGCGCGCTGGGTGACTTCGCCCTTGCCTTCGACGTTGGCGGGCGCGTCTCCAGGCGCACAACGTGCGGCTGCTGCAACTGCAACTCGGCGGCATCCTCGATGGTGACGATGCGTTCCGAATGTCGGAATGAAGCCGGACAGAATATTGAGCAGCGTCGTCTTGCCGCTGCCGGTACCGCCGGAAATGAGTATGCTGCACTTGCCTTTGACCAGTCCACCGATGATCTCGCCCATTTCCGGCGTCAGCGACTTGAAACCTATCAGATCGTCCATCTTGAGCGGTTTGACGGAGAAGCGCCGAATCGAAAGCATCGATCCATCGATCGCCAGCGGCGGAATAATGGCATTGACGCGAGAACCATCGGGCAGGCGTGCATCCACCATGGGGCTGGACTCATCCACTCGGCGTCCAACCCGCGAAACGATCCGGTCGATGATCTTTCTCAAGTGCCCTTCGTTGGCGAAGTGGACATCGGTCATTTCCAGCCGGCCATGACGCTCGACATAAACCTGGGAATGGGTATTGACCAGAATATCGGAGATTGTCGGATCCGCCAGCAGCGGTTCAAGAGGGCCCAGACCGCGTACTTCGTTTTGCACATCCCGTACGATACCCCGGCGCTCCACCTCGTTGATGGGCGTGCCTTCCTCGATCAACAGCCGTTCTACCAGCGTCTTGATTTCTATCAGCAGGCGTTCAGGGGGCAGGCTTTCCATTACCGCCAGATCCACCCGGTCGAGCAACTTCCGGTGGACGCGGGCCTTCAGTTCCTCATACGCCGGAATATCATGCACGGCCGCTGGTGGAGGCGCCAGATTTTGTTCGGCAACGCCTTCGGCTTGCCTCACGGTTTGAAGACGATCTCGTATCGACATGGCTAGTATTCCATAAACTCGGATATGGTTTTTTGCGGCTCGAATGCATTTACTGTTTTAAACATGGCGCCTGAAAGGTAATCGACTGCAAGGAGGAGTAATGGAATGATTACCGGAAACCGTACAAGGCTCCGCTGCCCCAACCTCCATGTTTCCGTTTTCTTGAAGGTTTCCTAAAACGTAAACAATTTCCTGAGCAGACTTCCCTGACCTGCGCCGTGAGACAGTTCGTGCGCGATCTCCTGCAACGCCCTCGCCACCGGACTCCGCGAGGCCAGCTTGATTGCCGGCACACCCTGGTTCACCGATCTCTCGACTACCGTATAATCGTTTGGCACCACTTTGAACATCTTCAGATCCAAGGTGTTTTCCAAATCGGCGAGCGTGATATCCGCTTTTTTTTCATAACGATTCACCAGCGGCCGGAGTTTGTCGCTTGAATAGTTCAGCGCGCGAAATGCATTGGACATGCGCTTGGCGTCCCGGATGGATGGCAGGGTTTGCTGCAGCACCGGGAAAATCAGATCGGCGCGATCCAGCGCCTGTATCGAAATAGCATCCAGTTCCCGCCCGACATCCAGAATCACGAAATCATAGTGTCTCGAGGCTACCTGAAACAAAGGATTAATGTGCTCCGGTTTTATCTCTGCCGCCTTTTCCGGTTCTTCCGGTGCGGCCAGTACACCGAAGTTCGGCAATACCTGGATCATGCTGGAAGCTAGAAACGAGCCGTCCAGCCGCTTGATCTGGCGCGCTACATCGGCAATTGAAGTCGTCGGCAAGCTATCGTGTACGAACAGCGAAGCATCGCCAAACTGCAGATTGAAATCAAACAGCGCAACCCGTTTGTTCTCCAGTGCAGCCAGGGCATAGGCGATATTGGTGGCCAGGAATGTCGCACCGCTTCCGCCTTTGCAGGGGATGAAGGCCAGTACTTTGCACTGATTGACCGGCATCCGCGCCAAGGTGATTCTTTGCTGAAAGCGCTCGACCGCCTCGATCACCACATTTCGGGTCAGCGGAGTCGGCAGCACTTCGCGAACCCCGGCTCGCATGACTTCGATGAGGAGTTCCGGCGTTTGCGCCGGGCACAGCATAACCAGCCCCAGGTCGGGAAAACGGGAAGTAACACGATTGAGAATCTGCAGTTCCCCCGGGTCGAAGCGCTGCCCTTCCAGCATTAGCAGATCAGGTTGTTCCTGTTCGGCTACCGCCGCGACCTGTTGCACTCCTCCCTTCATCGAGATAAGCGGGTAGGGTTTGTCGGCCTCTGCGAGAAATTTTTGAATATTGTTCGGATATTGAGCGTCTTGCGCAACTACGGCGATCTTCAATTTTCCCTCGATTCCTTGTCCACGATTAAACGTCTTTTTCTGGCCAACAGGCTCAACTGCAGTCTGAACTGGCGCTGTCCATACTCTCGCGCGGCAGGGTAGTGGAAAACGACGGCATGCTGAGGTTTAACGGCATAAACGGAATGAATGTTGAGACATTTATTCCCGTGATGCCTACCGTAACCGAACGGCACGAATTGATGTCGCAGCCATCCGGCGTATAAGTGACATTGATGTTGCCGGGCGTCAGGACGCTGAGCATGTTACTCATTCGGGACTTGATGCTTGCCGCGTCTTTATTGCACACGGCGGCCAGCCGTGCGCCCAATCGCGTGGCCTCGGTTGCAGTGTTCCAATAGAACAGAACGCGGCCCATTTCCATGATGCCGAACAGCAAGGTAAACAGGATGGAAGCGACCAGCGCGAATTCAACGGCAGCGGCGCCGCGCTGTCTGAGGCGATTTGCCGGTCCCGCCCCATAAGGCCGCCCGGCATTCTTCATTGCTGCCTCATCGTCGCATGGATATCGCCAAATGAGATGGCATTCGAGGCGTTACCCAAAAGTCTTGCCGGATTAAACACGAAGTTGAAGCCATATCCCGTAATCCTGACCTCAACCAAAGTAATCCGTGTGCCGGCTGCGGTAGGCATGGTAGTGGAGGCAATCTCAACCATATCGGTCGTCAATCCCGTCGCAAGAGCCGGTCCGGCACAGCCGGTATTGCCGTGCACCGCCAGGCATCTGGCGTCATCCAGTGCAAGAGCGTAGGACGCGGCTTCCGCGGGATGGTGCTGCGAAAGCAACCGTACCGAGTCGCGCACTGTCTTGACGAGCGTGTTGTACTGATAGAGCGCGCGGCCGTATTCGGCCGCGCCGAACGCCAGCAGCAGTAAAGGTATCAAAAGCACGGCAAATTCCACGACAATCGCGCCGCGCATGTCGCGTGGCTTCATATCGTGCCTGGCGCGATAAAACATTTGTATCCGGGATCCTTGCTTATGCAATCTCATTGCGCCAGAGCCGGGGTAAGCGGGCCACCGCTGGCAGGTCCGCCAGGGGACCCGAACGTGGTGCAGGGGCTGCTTGGGTCGTCCGACCGGCCAAGGTATTCCACATACATCCGGTCCACTCCGGTTCCACTCCCTCCCATGCTATTGTTGATCGGATGCAGCATCAGAACACAAGCCCATGACTGGACGGGCGCGACCGTTGGTCCACCGGTAAAATTGGCGCAATCGACAACCCCGACGGTAGCCAACCTGCGATCGCCCCCACTGCTTTGAAGATAAGCGGAATCCGCGATTGTTCCATCTGTGTTCAACCCGGTAGCGGTGTCTCCCTGATACGGGTTATAGGTTCCTCTTCTGCTCCGGAAATCAGCAAAAGCATTGAACTTAGCGGGCCAGCTTCCTGCTGCGTCGGTATATGCATAGCCGGTATGATCGGGAATCGCCTCACTCTGGTTGATGCTGCCTCCGTAAATACCAAAGCGGCTGTTCCAATAAGGCGCCAGCGAGGACATGACACCCCCCTCACCCGCTTGCGCGGCTGTAACGGGAAGATTACAGACACCTGCACCTGCCATATTTCCGCCGAGTTCGGAAGCTCCCCCGCCTGAAGGGCTGTAATCCACCCAGACAAAGTTTCCCATTGTGGCCCCACTAGGGCTGATTGCGCTCTGCAGCCACGTTCCGACGGGCGGGGCGGGAGTAACCGCACTGCTACAGATTCCCAAAGGGAGCGCACAAGAGGTGACTTGAGACGGCGAACGGTTGGCCACTGCCGCGGCAGCGACTGACTGGTTACCGATTGAAATTCCGGGTAGAAGATTCAGTACCTGAATGAACCAGGTTTTAATCTCCGCGCGGTCAACCGTGCAGCGCGCGTACTGCATTAGAAGCGCTTCCGTTGAACCGATGGCGGCCTTTGGCTGATATGCGCCCTCAAGCGTCTGGCTGAATGTCACGTTCTCGTCCGCCGCGAGCGCGACGGGTTCTCCGTGAAAGAGGACATTGTGATGCATGCCTGCGCTGAGGCCTGCGGCTTCAGCAAGAGCGAGCTGATTCGTGTTGGCGCCGGTCAATTCGCGCACCGCTGCCAGCGCGCACGCGTCCGCGCTGTTTTGCAGTTCGGATTTCGCAATGTAGAGCTTGCCGAGATCAAGCGCAAGGCCGACAAACCCGACCAGAACGACCATCGATAGTGCCACGATAATGCCAACCGCGCCTCCTTCCTTCCGGAGCCCCTGGCAGTCGCGTCGGCGCGATCTGGTTGGAAAATGTCTCATTGGCTGTTGTTCCGACTTCGGATCCTCGCGATGCGATTCGTTACCTGCCTACCATCCCGCCCCCGCTTCCGGCTCTGCCTGATCCGACGTTCACCACGCCCCCCGACAACGCCGGCCGTGGATTCACGAACGATTCACGGTAGTTGTCGACCGCGGCGTCGCCGGCCTGACCGTCGATGCCTTTGACTGGATCAGTGTTGCGCGATGCATCCGGATTGGCGGTCTGCTGCGATCTCGCCATGTTCACCGCATCGCCAAACTGGGCGTCCAGCCTGGGGGTAGTTGGGACGCATGCCGTCAAAACCACCGCAAGAACCGCAGGCAGACGACTCTGCATATCTTTTATCCACATCTTTTTTTTCATACTGGTGATCTCCCTCATTTCATCAGAAAGCCATCGGCGCCGGCAGGTTTGGGGAAGGGCTCGGCTCCGGGCTGAGCCGCTTCACCAGGCGCTTCTTTCGCCGGTATTTCTTTGGGTGAACCTTCCATCTTTCCTTCCAGCAGGAACTCTGGCCGGTTGGGCTGGATGAAGGCGTCCGTCGGCACTTTATGGTTAGGCTGCAGCGGTTTTATCAGGCGAGGCGTCACCACGACCATGAGCTCCGTCTTGTTTTTCTGGAAATCGCTGCTCCGGAACAGAGCACCGAGGATTGGAATTTCTCCCAGTACCGGAAAACGCTTGACCTGTTCCTTGATGTTGTCCTGCAGTAATCCGCCGATGGCAAGCGATTGGCCGTCGCGCAACTGCACGGTTGTCGATATACGGCGGGTTGTAAAGGTCGGCACCGCCAGCACGCCGCCAAGGCTTGTGGTGGCTATGGTGTCGAACTTGACCAGTTCAGTCACTTCGGGGGATACGACGAGGTTGATTCGGTTTTCGTCCAGCACTGTCGGCGTAAACCTGAGCCCTATGCCGAACTGCCTCGACTGGAGAGTAACCACACCGGCGAACTGGGGAACAGGAATCATGACTTCTCCACCCACTAGAAAGCTGGCTTCCTGGCCGCTTATTGCCACAATATTAGGCTCGGCCAGAATCTGGATCAGATCATCCTTTTTTTCGGCGTCTATAAGAAAGGAGTCTCCGATACTCGGCGTACCCAGAGACTGGAACAATTGTCCCGGCGCGCCCCCGATGACCCCGGTCATGATCTGGGTCCAGGCGCTTCCGGCTTTTCTGGCCGCTCTCTGGAAGTCAAAACCAAGCTTTTCCGCGACCGTCCTGTTGATCTCCGCGACCTTCACTTCCAGCATCACCTGCTGGTTGCTGCCAACCTGGAGTAGATTGATGACCTGTATGCTACCCAGTCCCTTGCCAGCGCCCTGTGATTCCTCGCCTTGGCCCCCGCCGGGAGGACTGGCACGCTGCGTACCACCCTGAGCACCCTGTACGCCGACGGCGGCGCGAATATAAGCATCCGCCAGCGCCACCGCCCGGTCCGCCTTGAGCGTATCCGCCACCGTTCCGGACAGTACCAGGGAGTCCCCTGCCGCGCTTACCCGGATGCTGTTATCGTTAGGCATGAGCTCCTGCAACTTGTTTTGCAGCGCTGCCGCATCCATCATAACGGTCACATCGATCACCGCCGTCTGCCCGTCCCGGGTCCAGAGAATGACATTGGTTGTCCCGATGGCCTTGCCCAGCACGTATATCTCGCTTGGATTGATCAGCGTCACGTCTCCTACCTCTGGATTACCTACCGATAAACGCTTTACCGGCACCGGCAGCCGGAGCAGAGCTGACTTGCCCAATGTTACATTCATATTTGAAGCGACCGCCAGCCGCGCCTCTACCGGCTTTTTCAGGGCTGCTACCAGCGTCTGGGCTGTCACAGCGGGAACCCCCGCCACCAGCGAAATCATCGCGCACAGCACCACCGTTGCCAGAAGTGATGGAAATGTGGGATGCGGGCTGCTCCAGCGTGAACCGGGAGCGATGCTTTGCTTGTCGGTACGAAAAGCAGGATAGTTGCCCGTGAGTTGTTGCAGATTCATCTGGTGTCCTTTGGGGCCAGTTTTGCTTCGGTTCTCTGGATGCCTCTGATGATTTCAACCGTCTGTCCCGGGGCAACGGGCTTGCTGCGGTAGGTGGGCGATGTACTTGCTGCAGAGCCCAGCCTCAACAAATCCTTGGTGCGTACCCCTTCCGTCGTACCGAGGCTTTTATCGATTTGATTGCGCAGCGCCAGCGACAACGTGCCGATGCTTCGCGCCAGATCAATTTTTTCAGCCTGCTCCGGGGTGACTTCCAGGGTAACGGCGTTTACCACCTTGGGTTTGGTCTCGTCCCGGCCGAGATCCTGTGCTACTGCGAGCACCAGTATCTGCTCCAGGACGATTTTTGAAATAGGTTTGTCGCTTTCGTCTTTGGTGTTTACCAGAATGTCCACTTTGTTTCCTGGCAGCGCGAATCCGGCGACACCGACAACGTCGTTCACACGCACAGTGATCGCACGCTTGCCCTCCGCGATGACGCCGGACAATCCTCCCGCGGCGCCTTTCGGAGCCAGTTTGGACTCCAGTAGCGGTTCACCACGCACGAGGTTGACTTTCACGACACGGGAATCGAGAAGCTTCGCCTCTTGAAAAGATCCATCCGGCTTGCTGGCGCGCGGCCAATCGGTTGACTGCAACAAATCCGGGGTCAGCCGGGTGCCGACATCGATGTCCCGCGAGGCGATGATTACTGTTGATGCGTCCACGCTTGTCTGATCGATGATCCATTTGCCCGCAAACGCCACCGCAACCAAGCCCAGCAGCAGCGAAATCAAGATCATCCATAACGCCTTGATGTTCTTCACTTAAAATCCTTTTCCGGTGTTAGATATTGGAACCAGCACAGTCGGTTGTTTCGTAAATTGAATAAACTGATGGGTATCTCATGCCACTGAAACCGGCAGTTGAAACGCGAAGGCTGGCGCACCGCGCTCACGCGCAGCGCTTTTTGCCGGTTGGGGGAAATGAATATAAACATGGTCAGCCCCAATGGGTGATTGCCACGTATATCGCTGTCCCAACTGCGATCGCTACGCCATAAGGGAGCTTTCCGATGGATTCGGCAGCGTGACCCGAAAGACTTTCGGTGATCGAGGAACCTGGCATCGAACTGTAAGCAACGGCGCAATACAGCATCATCTTCACTCTCTGCAGCAGCTTGAGCAGATTGCCCTGATACAATGCCACGCCGAGCGCAAGTACGCCGCCTGAAAGCAGGACGCACATCAATGCCCCAACCGCGCCGCCTGCACCAAGAAAAGCGCCCGTCATCGCCATGAGCTTCACGTCACCTGCGCCCATTGCGCGCAACAAGTAAAGCGGAAGCAGTGCGATCAGACCGACAGCCAGCCCCGCAAAGGAGTCGAAAATTCCGAGCCCACCCATTTCCCGGGGTGCCACAGCATTGAAAACAAGCGCTATAATCGTTCCCCCGAAAACCAGCAGGTTCGGGATACGGTAGCTGCGGACGTCGTGCCAGGCCGCGGCAAATAACAGCAGCAGCAGGACCCCGGGTATTAGTGGATACATTTAGCCATTCCAAAAAAGCGCCGCTTCCGCTTTGCGAGCGGTGCGGCGGCGCGAACTCAATTCCGAGTCAAAACATTGATCGGAAAAACCGGTCGCCCGGCAATTTTATTCGTAATTTTTTATACGCCCTTCAAGCCTGATGGCTATGGCGCCGCTGTCAGCTTAGTGGCTATAGTGCTGAATAGACTGTTCCAATTGGTCGCCAACCGACGTCACCGCAGCACTGATTACCACCCCGATCAGGGCTGCGATAAGACCGTACTCAATGGCGGTCACGCCTTCTTCGTCGCTCAGAAACTGTTTCACGTTTTGCATGATTTTGCTCATAATGCTCTCTCTGTTTGATGTCATTAAATAAAAACAACTCGCTTGCGTGGAGCCTGTTCAGAGGCGTCGTTACTTTCCTCTTGACCATTTCCCACGCTTGATTAACGGCGAACTCATTGGGATACTTTAATGAAATTTCCTGGCAGGCAGAGGTGCCTCAGGTTTTGCCAGACCCTGTCTTGAATACAGCTCTTGTCGCTTTTCACTTCCCGGCTCGTTCATGCAGAACAGTCTAGATTACGTTTAATAATCCAAATTCTCGACCACCAGCACTTTTACATTTCAATTTAAAATAACGGCGCCTAAATAGTGAGCAGCAACAATTTGATGGAACGGAGCCTGAAGTCGGTCTGGCATCCATGCACACAGATGAAGCAGCATGAATTGCTGCCTCTCGTTACAATCGTCCGCGGCAAAGGCGTGTGGCTTTACGACTTCGATGGTCAGGCGCTACCTCGATGCAATTGGATCTTGGTGGGTCAACCTGTTCGGCCACGCCAATCCACGTATCAATGCCGCCATCCGCGATCAGCTCGACAAGCTGGAACACGTCATGCTGGCCGGGTTTACGCATGAGCCGGTGGTGGAACTATCCGAGCGGCTGAGCAAGCTGCTGTCGAACAGGCTCGGTCATTGTTCGTATAGCAGCGACGGCGCGTCGGCAGTGGAAATGGCGTTGAAGATGAGCTTTCAGTACTGGCACAACAGCGGTCATCCCGAAAAAAATGGCTTCGTCAGCTTGCAGAACGACTATCACGGTGAAACCTTGGGCGCACTGTCAGTTACCGATGTGGGGCTGTTCAAAGATATCTATGCTCCGCTACTAAGACCCGGCGCGCACGTGCTCACTCCGGACTGGCGTTATGCGTCCCAGGGAGAATCCGACAGGGATTACGCGCTTCGTGCCGCTACCGCACTCGAAGCCTATCTACAGGAAAATCATGCCGTGACGGCCGCATTCATTGTCGAGCCGCTCATTCAGGGGGCGGCGGGGATGGGCATGTACCACGCCGATTATCTCAAGCGTGCCAGGCAGCTGTGCGACAAGTATCAGGTGCATCTGATCGCGGATGAAATCGCAGTTGGTTTTGGCAGAACCGGAACCATGTTTGCCTGCCAGCAGGCGGACATCGTGCCGGATTTTCTATGCCTCGGGAAAGGCCTGACTGCCGGCTACCTTCCCCTTTCCGTGGTAATGACCACGGATGCGGTATTTTCGGCTTTTTATCATGATGAGACAGCACGCGCTTTTCTGCATTCGCATACCCATGCGGGCAATGCACTGGCGTGCCGGGCTGCGCTCGCGACACTGGATATTTTCGAACAGGATAGCATTATTGAAGCCAACCGCATCAAGGCCAGCTATCTCAACCATGCAGCTCATCCGATCGTATCTCATCCCAAGGTAAGAAACTTTCGTAACTGCGGAATGATCTGGGCATTCGAGGTTGAAACGTCCGATCCCGATTTTTCCGGAAACTTCTTTCATGCCGCGCTTAAACAGGAATTATCGTTACGACCGCTGGGAAACACTGTTTATTTCATGCCGCCGTATATAATTGACGAGCAGGAAATCGACTTGCTGGTTGCAGGAACCGTGCGTGCGTTGGACTCGTGCTAAAACCGATTGGTCATGCAAGTGGTTTTTCTGGCACAGCCGAGTAATGTGGTCGACAGGCTCGTCGGCAGCCTCTATCTGATCAAGATCCCTATATGCACTTTCCGATGAACGCCAGCATGTTCCAGGCCGGCTGCGAAGCAGTGCAAAACTGGAACATTTTCAGTTTTAGGTCATTCAAGCGAAAATCGGTCGTTATTCTGGGCGCGGTTCTATATTCTGCGCTTGCCTTCTTGCCACTGCCCGCCTATTCGCATGCTTTGCCGGCGCCTGTTCTCCAGGCGCTCAAGCAGGCGCGCATTCCCCAATCCGCCACGGGGATCTATGTTCATGAAGTGGGGGCAACCCAACCCCTGCTGGCCGTGAATGCCGCCACGGCAATGAATCCCGCATCGGTGATGAAGCTTGTCACGACGTTTGCCGGACTGGAGTTGTTGGGGCCGGCGTATACCTGGAAAACCGAGTTGTACGCCGAAGGCACAATTCGGGGCGACACGCTCCAGGGTAATCTGATAATCAAGGGCTACGGCGATCCCAAGCTGAATCTGGAAAATTTCTGGTTGCTTACGCGGCGCTTGCGCCAGACGGGCCTACGGGAGATTACCGGTGACCTCGTACTGGACAGCAGTCACTTCGATCTGCCCATTGGCGACCCGGCCGCCTTCGACGGCAAACCCCACCGCTCTTACAACGTGCTCCCTGAAGCGTTGCTGGTGAATTACCGGACTGTGGCATTGCGTCTGCTTCCTCAACCCGGAAGCAAAACCATCCGGGTTGTTGTCGACCCTCTGCCGTCGTCACTGGACCTCAAGAATGGCCTGACGCTTACCAATGGTCTCTGCAATGAATGGCGGGACGCCCTCGGTACCGATATTCGTACTATTCGTACTGATAATGATGAAAATAGCCGCGTATCGATCATGCTCAACGGCAGTTATTCAATGGATTGCGGCGAAAAAACCTTGTTCCTCAGCGTACATGATACGGCCAACTATACCTTCGGGTTGTTCAGGCAGTTGTGGGAAGAACAGGGTGGCATTTTTCGCGGCAAGGTGCGCGCCGGCGCAGCGCCGGAAGGAATATCGCCACTGGAGATCCATCAATCCCCTCCGCTTTCCGACATCGTTCGCGACATTAATAAATTCAGTAACAACACCGCGGCACGGCAGCTATACCTTGCATTGGGCCTGACCAATGGCATGGTTACAGGGGGGGTCAACAGGTGAGCAATGAGTGCAGCTGATGGTGGAAGCATGCCTCGCGCTACGCTCGCCAAATCGGACATGGCCATGCAGCGATGGCTCGCCTCCAGACGGCTGACTTTCCCTGAACTGATCATGGAAAATGGCTCGGGGCTATCGCGCAATGAGCGCATCAGCACCCGCCATCTGGGACAGCTTTTACTCGCGGCATTTCAGAGCCCGGCCATGCCCGAGTTCATTTCCTCGCTGCCGATCGCGGCAGTGGATGGAACGATGAAGAAGAGGCTGAACGGCAGCGCTACCGCAGGGCAGGCACATATCAAAACCGGTTTGCTGGAGGGCGTGAAAACCATGGCGGGATACGTGCTGGACAAATCGGGAAGGCGCGTAGTTGTGGTGTTTTTTGTTAACCATCCCAAAGCAGGAAACGCCCAGCCAGCAATGGATGCACTACTGGATTGGGTTTATGAAAGGCCGTGACAGGTTGTTGGTGAATTCTGCTGTAAGGCGTAGGTGACCGACATAACCCTGGCCCGGTCTTTAACCGCCCTGCCATCCTGATTGCAATGACAGCCGCAAGCAATGAGATATCAAAACGAGACTTCTAATCTCTCTACTCAATCTTGCTATCCAACCCGCTTTCCGCTATTTCAGCCGCGCGCAGCAACGCTCTAGCCTTGTTTTGTGTCTCTATCCATTCGCTTTGCGGCAGGGAGTCGGCGACGATGCCTGCGCCAGCCTGCACGTATAGCGAACCGTCCTTGATGACCGCCGTACGTATGGCGATGGCAAGATCCATGTCCCCGTTGAATCCCAGGTAGCCCACTGCGCCGGCATAGATTCCGCGCTTGGAGACTTCCAGTTCGTCGATAATTTCCATTGCCCGTACTTTCGGCGCGCCACTGACCGTGCCCGCGGGAAAGGTGGCACGCAGTACATCCATCGCGTTCAGGCCCGGTTTTAGCTTCCCGTCTACATTGGAAACGATATGCATGACGTGCGAGTAGTGCTCGACCTGCATGTTTTCCGTGACCTTCACCGTGCCAGTCTGCGCTACGCGGCCGACATCATTGCGCCCCAAGTCCATCAGCATGACGTGTTCCGCGCGTTCTTTCGGATCGTTCAACAGGTCGGTCGCCAGCGCAGCGTCTTCCTGTGGGGTTTTGCCACGCGGACGCGTACCCGCGATAGGACGTACCGTCACGGTTTCTCCTTCCAGGCGTACCAGAATTTCAGGCGATGCGCCCACCACATGAAAGTCCCCGAAGTGATAATAGAACATGTACGGCGAGGGATTGAGACTGCGCAGGGCGCGGTACAGCGCCAGCGGTGAAGCGCCGTAGGGCTTGCTGGTACGCTGCGACAACACCACCTGCATGATATCGCCGTCAAAAATATAGCGCTTTGCGCGCTCCACCGCCGCGATGAAATTCAGTTCGCTGAATTCCGAGACACCCTCGCTCGATTCGCATGATGCTTCAACCGGAATTTCCACAGGGTTGCGTAACTTCGAAAGCAGTTCTTTCAGACGCGCCTTCGCGGAATGATACGCGCCCGCCACGCCCGGATTGGCGTAGACGATGAGATAGAGCTTTCCGGAAAGGTTATCCACCACCGCCAGCTCTTCGGACAACAGCAATAGTATGTCCGGCGTATCCAGCTTGTCGGGACGGGTATTCCGGCAGATATGATGCGTCAGCTTGCGCTCGATGTAGCGCACGGTATCGTAGGCAAAGTAGCCCGCGAGTCCCCCGCAAAAACGGGGCAAACCAGGATATGGCGCAGCCTTGAAACGCGACAGATAGGATTCGACGAAAGCTAGCGGATTTTCCGCTTCGAGTTCCTGCCGTTCGTCATGATTGACAACGTGGATATGGTTACCGCGGGCCTCAATGCGGCTTGAGGCGGGCAGGCCGATAAACGAGTAACGTCCGAAGCGCTCGCCGCCCTGCACTGATTCCAGCAAATAGGAATAAGGCTGATTGGCAAGCTTCAGATAAACCGATAATGGGGTGTCGAGATCGGCAAAGGTCTCGAGAACCAGGGGGATACGATTGTAGCCCTGTGCCGCAAGCTCGTTGAATTCAGCTTCAGTCATGACTTAACTCCACAAAAAAACCGGAAAAAGGAAAGGCGGCAGCGTGTATCAGCGTGAATGCTTTAGCAGCAGACGCGCCAACGAGCAAGGCTTCGGCGCCAGGGACGCCGCGCTTTGGCCGCATATCTTCCAATTTCGGTTTTTTCGTGAGTCATGACGATTTTCGGATCAGTTTAGCCGCTTCGTATAACGACGGAACGACCGCGTCGCAATCAAGTTCGCGCACATCCCGTCCTTCGTTGTAGCCATATGGTACGCAAAAGATGTGACAACCCGCCGCACGGGCAGCCTGCGCATCGTTCAGCGAATCGCCTATCAGCAGCATCTCGCCCGGCTCGATATTGAATTGCTTGCATGCGTGCAGTAGAGGCATGGGATCGGGTTTCTTTTTAGGCAGAGTGTCGCCGGAAAGAACAAGATCGAAAAATTCCAGCAAGCCGGTGGCGCGAAGCAGAGGCAGGGTAAAAGCCTCTGCCTTGTTGGTAACGCAGGCCAGGCGGAAACCGTTTTCCCGCAAGACCCGCAAGCCGTCCAGGACACCCGGATACGGCCGCGTGTCCACGCACAGCGTTTTAGCATAATCCCGCTCATATATCGGCATCGCCCTGTCGAAAAGTTCCGCTTCGGGTTCACCGTCCATGCTGGCTGTCAGCGAGCGCTTCACCAACTTCTCTACTCCCTTGCCGATGTATGACTGAATCGTTTCGGGCGGAAGCTCAGCGCGACCCACCTCCCGCAACATCATGTTGGCTGCGGTGGCCAGATCGCTTGCTGTATCGAGAAGCGTGCCGTCCAGATCGATCATCACGGCTTTCACTGAGAGGGGAAATTCGATTTCAAACGCAGAAGCATCTGCGATCGGAGAGAGGCTTTCGTTCACTTGGTGTTATTCCTGATAGTCGATAAGATCATGTGTGTGATGTACTACTTCAGACCCTTGCCAACTCCGCTCGCAGAGCCGCCAGTATTGTGTCGTAGCGATGCGGATCGCTGTCCCTGCCTGCGCCATAAATAGCGGAACCGGCAACGAAAGTGTCGGCTCCCGCGCGGGCGATTTCGGCGATGTTATCTACTTTCACGCCACCGTCGATCTCCAGCAGAATATTCTTCCCGGTTTCATCAATACGCTTTCGAACCAATCTGAGTTTTTCCAATGCTTCGGGAATAAACTGCTGTCCGCCAAACCCCGGATTTACGGACATTATCAGCACCAGATCCAGTTTTTCCAGCACATGGTCGAGATAATTCAAAGGCGTCCCAGGGTTGAACACCATACCGGCCTTGCATCCCTGTTCCTTGATAAGTCCGATAGTGCGATCAATATGCCTGGAGGCTTCCGGGTGAAAGGAAATGATATTGGCTCCCGCCTTGGCAAAATCGGGAATAATACGGTCCACCGGTTCAACCATCAGATGCACGTCGATAACCGCATCGGTCAAGGGTCGAATGGCTTCGCATACTAGCGGGCCAATGGTAAGATTGGGCACGTAGTGATTATCCATTACATCAAAGTGGATAAAATCCGCACCGGAATCGATGACAGCAGTAATTTCCTCCCCCAGCTTGGCAAAGTTTGCGGAAAGAATGCTCGGAGCGATGCGATAATTAGCCATGAAGGGCTTCCTTGTGATCAAAAAACCCGATTTTAACCGCAATTACAGGTTCGCGCTAACGGCTTCACCTTAGAAACCCTTATCCTCGACTTTTTTGAAAGCCTGAACTAATTTTATGGATGCCGCCCTTGCCGAGAGGGTGAAAATAGTGTGCAATGCCATCATGCCTGAAGAGAAAAAATACGAAATTGTTGTAAAGGTTCATACGACCTATCTTCCGGAACAATCGGACGAGGCGCTCGATCGCTATGTGTTCGCCTATACTATTGTTCTTTCCAATACCGGAACCGTCCCGGCACAGCTCATCAGCCGTCACTGGATCATTTCAGATGGAAGCGGAGGCATTCAGGAGGTGCGAGGCCTGGGAGTGGTAGGCGAGCAACCGCTGCTAAAGCCCGGCGACAGCTTCGAATATACTAGCGGCACCGCTATTTCCACCCCTGTGGGGTCGATGAAAGGCAGCTATCAAATGGTGGCTGAAGATGGTCTTCGCTTCGATGCGCCCATCCCGGAATTTATCCTGAGCGTACCGAGGATATTGCATTAGGAGTACCTGGCAATTCCCACTACGCCCTCGTGGTGGCAAAAGTCCAGGTGTATTCCTGCCACGCCTTCACCTTGAAATTATTCAGCAGCCAGCGCAAGCTAAATAATTTTGCATTCGCCGACTCGACCAGTTCGTTTTTTTCATCTTCGCGATCGTCTGAGCTATTTGAGAGGAACCACCTCTCGAACAGGCTCTTGCCACCCTCTTCCGCTGCTTGCATGGCCTTCCCTTGATTGCTTCGACCGCTGATTGAGGTTTCCCAGCGCAAGTGACTTCAGCAGTTCGGCATCCTGCATGTAGCCGCCATCCTCGGCTCCCAACAGGTGGCGTTGGGGCAAGTTGTTCCTTCAGTTCCTTTCCTAGAATTCTGTAACTAGCGCTGCCCTCGCACCCCAAAGGTAAAGCTCAACCTGGCGTTCATGGTTCGGTTGGGCGGTCATTGTAGAGAGCCATCCCCGTACCCGGACCGAGCCATCATCGTCCAACGCTGCCCTTGGTACTGTCATAGAACTGTTACAAAAGGTTAATAAGGCGGTCATCTCTTTTCCCTATTCTTGCCCCGGTTTTTACAAATAAACATAACCATAACCTCACAACCGGGAGCATAACCTTGAAGTTTTCGAAACTTATATTGGCAGCGGCAGCTGTCCTGGGAGCAAGCACATCATCAGGGGCTTTTGCGATTGACCTTTATATTGATACCAAAACCAAGCAGATATATGGAGAGCCGGGAGCTGACCGGCAACCTATAGGTACTTTTGAGAGAGTCGAACGTGCTCCATCGAACAATGCAACGTCAGCGCCGGAGGCAGAGAGAACCGGCCAGCCAGCGTCCGGCGACAGAAGCGCGAGATTAAAAGAAAAAGCAGAGCGGGCTCAGCTCGTCGGCAAGGTTGAGTCCATTGAGGAGCGTGTCAAAGAAAGCCAAAAGCAACTCAAACTGGATAAAAACGGCTTGCAATTCGAATCAGCAGACAAGAATTTCAAGTTCAAGATCGGGGGCCGGATCCATACGGATTACACCCATAGCAGCAATGATAATTTCTTCTTCAGGGACGGCACTCCGGTTCAAGCAAATGATGGGGCAGAGTTGCGCAGGGGGCGCCTGGAGTTTTCAGGTACTTTCTTTAAGGATTGGGATTTCAAGAGCCAGATCGACTTTGCTGATAACAGTGTCGGCGTCAAGGACATGTTTATCTCATATAGAGGGCTGGATTTCGCAAAGGTCAACGTCGGCCACCAGAAGCAGCCTTTCAGCCGTGAGTTGCAGGAAAGCTCCAACGATCTCATGTTTGTGGAAAGATCATTAATGAATGTGCTTAACGCACCGCTCGTAGATCGAGCGATTGGTTTAAATGTGTCAAACAGCGGTAAAAACTGGACTGGACAGGTTGGACTTTTTGGCGAGTCGATCGACGCTAATAACAACAGCATGGATGAAAGCTGGGGAACCAGTTCGCGTGTCACTTTTGCACCCATTAACGAAAAGGCCAGGGTTATCCATTTAGGTGTGGCGGGAAACTATCGCCAACCGAGCGGCAGCGGCCAGCTATTCGGTCCCTCTAATGGCGTGAGATTCAGGCATGAAACGTCGCATATCACTAACCTGTTTCCGATCGATTCGGGCGCCATAGGAAATATCGAGGACGTCAAGATGCTTGGCCTGGAGGCCAGCGGCGTATATGGCCCGTTCAGCGCGGGAGGCGAATATACCCATAGCTGGATTGGCCGCAACAATGGCCTGGATTCACTAAGCTTCGATGGCTGGTATGGAGAAGCGGCATGGACGCTGACCGGGGAATCGCGCAACTACAAAGAAGGACGATTCTTCAGAGTGGAGCCCGCCCGAGACTTCAGTTTTTCCAAGGGCGGATGGGGCGCATGGGAGCTGGCAGCACGTGTCGCCGGAGTGGATATGAACGATGGCGCCTTCAGGGCAGGTGAGATGAAAAACTTTACCGCTGCCCTGAACTGGTACGTGAACCACAACGTTCGCTTCATGTTCAACTACGACAAAATCCTGGAAATCAAGGATTCACCGCTAGTGACGGCAAGCGGTGGAAAGCCGGATGGCCTGCACACTTTCATGTTCCGGAGCCAAATAGCCTTCTAATTCCGATTCGCGTGAGGAAATGTGTGAAATCACGCATCAGCGGGTTCAAATCGTAACCAGGAACGGCCCGAATGGTGCGTTTGGTATCAGAAATCCTCCGCTGATTTTATTTCGATTGGACAAGTAATTCGGAAGGGTCTGGCCGAATGGGACTTGATAGGTGCGGTACCGAACATATTCCTCACCTAAAGATTGTAAAAATGCGGCCAGCCCTGAAGGAGGACTTTTTTGCTGCTATATTTTCCCACCCCAAAGAAATGTTATGAAGAAACGAAGATACGTTGATCTGTACGGTTATACATCGGATGAGTTTGACCACTTGCTGGAAAGAGGTATTAACAAAAAGCTTCGCTCTGCCGGAAAGTCCAAGTCGGCGTTAGACATGCGCACAGTCTTTGCGGCTTATAAAGATGAAACTCGCACGCTCCCTCGCCGCAGGCTCCGTGAAATGCGCATTACCGCCAGGTCTTCAACTTCTGAAGGCACAAACATTTGAGTAGATTCGCTTGGTTGGAACTGTCTGATCCATGTGTTTAAAGGGCTGGTCAAGGCGGCATCGCTTGACCAGCCCCTTTGCAATCCTCCGGTAACAAACCGAGTTACCCTCCCCTCGCGAATTGCCGGGGGTTACGCCTCTTCCTTGCTCGCTCCCGGTTGTGGATGATTCTGAGCACCTGTGCTCTTCAGTAATGAGGGCTTTTCAATTTCTGGAGCTCTCCACGCCATGTTCAAACAAAAAATATCGAGCTTTATTGCATGGGTAGCCAGAGATCAGCGTTTACTTCTTCATGATCAAGAGCTGTGCTGAGCCGCGACCATCTCATAAAACTGTAACAAAGTGCTGGTTAAATACAGCCATGAGAAAAATACTCGAATGGAGGCAAAATCATGGCTAATTATATTCACCACGTGCCCGGTCGCTTGCGTGTCAACACGCCCGTGCTGAAAAAAAATGAATCCCGCGCCTGCCAGTTGAAGTTTTACCTGGAGGGGATGTATGGTGTACTTCGCGCTGACGCCAACATTGTCACTGGCAGTGTCCTGATCAAGTACGACACAGGTCTGTTAAGCGCCGACGTGATTCTCAATTCCCTGCGCGACCTCGGGTATATTCAGAATGCCTATGTCTTGGACCAGGCAACGCAGACGGCTCCCCAGATTCAGAAGGTCGCCGATATTTTCACGGCAAAACTCGTCGAGACCATTTTGGAAAAATCAGCTGTTGCCCTCGTTTCCGCATTGATCTAGCCCCAGCTCTTCGGGTCTTCCCCGCAACATATCAGTGCGAGCTCAGCAATGCGGCCTTGTCCACTCCCTCCCATGGAAGGCCCACATCCATCCGCCCTACCTGACCATATACTGCAAGCCTGCGGTAAAACCCTCCACGATATAGTTGCGGCTGATGACGCAGGTTGAAAGCGCGGATAATCGCCGCCGGACGGAAATCGAAATTAGCTCGAACGCGCTCCGTGATCTCGTTATCTGAAATGCTTCCCGTACCGAAACTTTCCACCAGGATACTCACGGGCGCGGCTATCCCGATTGTATACGCCAGATGGACCTCGCATGCCTGTGCAAGCCTGCAGCAACCACATTTTTGGCAGCGTGGCGGGCCGCATAGGCGCCAATCCGGTCGATTCGCGAGGGATCCTTGCCGGATAGTGCCGACTCCGAGTGACGCGAATATTCTCCATAAGTATCAACGGCACTCTTGCGGCCCGTCAGTCCTGCGTGAAGCGAAGGTCCTCCGTCGACTACGAGGCCTTCGGGGTTAATAAAAATATGGGTACGGGCGTCAGGCTGCAGCTCCTCGCCAACAAAAGCCGGTTCAATCACATGCGTTCGAAGATCTTCGCGTAACGTGCCAAGCCTTCCGTAAAGCGGCTCGTTGCTGGCTGGCAATGAGGGTGATGGAATGGATGCGATAAGGTTTGCCGCTCCGATATTCCACCCCCACCTGCGTTTTTCCATCGGGAGCGAGATAAGGCAGCTGCTTTTGCAGTCGCGCCGCTGTTAGCCGGCGCGCCAGTTTATGCGAAAACCAGATTGGTAGCGGCATCATTGCTGCGCTTTGATTGCAGGCAAAGCCGAACACATTTGCCTGGTTCTTGGCAGTGACGGATTCGATCTCTTCCTCACCCATTTCCCGTTCATCGCCATGGGGGGAAGGCAGCGGCGGTAGTTCTGACAGGCTTGTCATGACCGTGCAATCCGTTGCATTGAAATCTTCCCGCTCATAGCCGATCTGGCGTATGACTTGGCGCGCCACTGCAGGAATGTCGATAGATGCTGACGAGGCGAAGCGTGCCGCGATAAACAGTATTCCCGTGGATACTGCGCACTCCGCTATCACCCGGGAAAACGGGTCCTGTTGCAGAAAGCGGTCGACCAGGGCGTCGCTAACCTGGTCACAAAGCTTATCCGGGTGCCCGTCCGTAACAGACTCTGAGGTGAACATGAAATTTTCTTTCATCATCCGGCTCCTGCTACGACGCGTAGAGATAGCAGTCCCTACCGTCGCTCGCTTTTAGAGGTTGCATTTTTTGTTGCCTCATTTATTAGGAAGGGCAGTACAGAACCTGTACCGATCACTGCCAGATCGAGCGGGCCTACCGGTGTCGTGCCAAGCAGGCTTCTCAAGCCGGGAACCGCTACTGTGGCTAATTGCAGAGCGCCCGTTCCGCCAATCGCCCAGTCAAGGTAGCGATTCGGGCTCAACGATTCCTCACTGAATATGCTGTGCCGGTCGGATCGGCAACTGTACGAGTGAAGCAACTGCGCCATAGTCAGCGTCATGAAGGCAACGGTGCTTGCCTGGGGTCCACTTCCATAGCGCGCGATGGCGTAGCCGTAACTTGCCATCGACGCGGCGGTCATGGTGAATGATTCCAAACCATATCGCTTGAAGTCCGCTCGCCTCACGATGGGTTCCGCCGGGTCTCTCGGCGGACGGCGGAGAACGTCCGGCTCGGGCGGCTCAACGGCAAGCGCCAAGGCTGGGAAAATGTCGGTGACCAGGTTGATCCATAATAACTGGCTGGTGGAAAGAGGAGTGCCCAGACCAGTCCCGATTGACCCGAGCATTACCATAATCTCGGAGAGGTTGGTGGCAGTGAGGAAATGCACCGATTTGCGAATATTGTTGTAAATTGTCCGGCCTTCCGAGACCGCGACAATCATTGTGCGCAGATTGTCGTCCTCGAGTACCACGTCTGCCACATTCCGGGCTACTTCGGTGCCTGCTCCCCCCATAGCTATGCCAATGTCCGCTGCTTTCAGAGCCGGTCCATCGTTGGTGCCATCGCCCGTCATCGCCGCAACTCTACCTCCACGCTGTAACGCTTGCACGATTTGCAGCTTGTTCGCCGGGCTGACACGCGAAAAGATGTTAACCTTATGAGCAAGCCCGGTTAGAACGTCCATGTCCAGTTCGTCAAGCCGGGAGGAATCAAGAATGTAGATTTCACTGTCGCCTGATAGTCCGAGTTCCTTTCCGATCGCATACGCTGTGGCGCTCTGATCGCCGGTGATCATCAAGGTGTCTATCCCAGCCTGATGAAACAGGGCGATAAGCTCCTTCATTCCCTGCCGCAAAGGATCCGCCATTCCCGTCATCCCTAGCCATATGAACTCTTCGGAAGATTGATCCGGCGGCTTTGATTCCGCGTAAGCAAATCCGAGCACGCGCAGCGCTTCTCCGGCCATTCGGTCATTTTCCATGAGTATTGCTGTGCGTTCGATCTCTGTGAGGGGCAAGCGCACTCCATCCTTCAACCAGCAGCGGCACATTTCCAGCACTTCGCCGGGACTACCCTTGACGGCGACAATTTTCCCGCCCCCTTCCATGGTATGCGTGGTGCACATATAGTTTTGTTTTTCGGCTCGATACTCCACCTGCACTCTCGGGTAATGCCGGCGGATCGCGTCCACTGCTACACCTGCAGCCAGCGCCAGATGCACCAGGGCGCTTTCCGTTGCCGAACCCTCGAGCATGTAGCTGCCTGCAGCACCGTTCAGCTCCACCTCGTTGCAAAGGACGGCCACGTGCATGAGGCGCAGCAATTCATCCTTCTGATAGGGATCAAATCTCGCGCCTTCGTAATAAAACACGTCATTTGCCAGGGTAATGCGGCGTCCCCCGCTATGCACGGCGAGAACCGCCATGCGGTTGAGGGTGAGCGTTCCTGTCTTGTCGAGGCAGATTACCTGTACGGCGCCCAGGGTCTCCACTGCGCCGAGATGGCGCACCAGCACGTTGTGCCGCCTCATGGTGCGGATGCCTAACGCGAGTGTAGTAGTGGCCACAGTCGGCAAACCTTCCGGAACCGCCGCGACAGCCAGGGAAATTGAGGTTTTCAACATTTGCAGCAACCCGTAGCCCCGTACCAGGCCGATCAGAAACATTGTTCCGCAAATACCAAGGGACAATAGCACAAGCTGAGTCGACAGCGTGCTGAGCTGCCGTTGCATTGGCGTTTCGGGGGGTTGTGCTTCACCTACCAGTACCTGAATTGCACCGATCTCGGTGTGTCGCCCAGTCGCCACCACTACTGCGAGCCCGCTTCCACCTGTGACCGCTGTCCCCATATAAACCATGTTGAACCGATCGGCCAGTGGCGCATTCAGCTTGTCCAGGGGTTCGACAGTCTTGCTTACCGGCAGGCTTTCTCCTGTAAGGGTGGATTCATCCACTGTCAGATTGCGCGACTCGAGCAGGCGGGCATCCGCAGCTACCAGCTTACCTGGCACCAGCACCAGGATGTCCCCTGGCACAACCGATTCAGCCGCCACTTCGCAAAGCCTGGCATCCCGAATTACGGTAGCGCTTTGCCGCGCGGCATTTCCAAGTGCGTTGATCGTTCGCTCCGACTGGGATTCAGCAACATATCCAGTGCCGGCATTGATCAAGACCACCCCCAGGATCACAGCGGCGTCAGCAAGCCCTCCTGTCGCAGCTGACAGGACTGCGGATACGCCTAGTAAAGCTACCGGGAGGCTCTTGAATTGAGCTAAAAAAATGCTCAGCCCGGAACGGGTTGGAGTCTGCGGAAGCGTGTTCGGGCCAAATCGTCCAAGTTTCAGTTGCGCGGCGGCATGGCTAAGGCCACACTCCTCGGAAGTTTCCAGCAACCGCAAGACAGCTTTGCCAGATGAGGTATGCCAGTTTTCTCCTTGTTGAGAAAGAATTGGCTTGGGAGAGACGGCGGGGGAAAGAGGATTTGATGGGGGAGGCGCATGCGACGCCTCCCTCAGTAGCTGCTCCAGCCACACCTTGATTTCTTCAAGCTTGTGCGCAGGATCGAAAACAATCAATACACGTCCGGTAAGAACATTCGCTGTGGCTTGTCTTACTGCGGGATGTCTGCCCAGCCCAGACTCGATACTGACTTTGACCGGCTTGCATCGGTACAGCCCCTGCACCTCGAGCCTGGCGCGGCCATCGACCACCGAGTGCACTACCCGAACTGGATTGGGCAATGCCTCATCCATTCCTGTATCGACAGTTACGTTGCCCTGCAGGCCGTCGGAAAGTAATGGCGCCGTGGCTGGATAAAGCAGTGGCTTGAGTGGCACGCGTGCAATACCTTTTCCTGTAGGTCACATCCGGTTGTCATTGTCTCGCTACCGTTCCCGAGTAAACATTATTTTGACGGGATATGGTCCGAAGTGTAGGTTTCCTGGGAAGGGGTGCCTTCAGGCGGAGGAGTATATTCCGCGGGCCGGACGCGGGCTTGAGGTGGAATGCGTTCTTCCGTACGATAGGATCCCGGCAACGCTGCGCTTGCAACGTCCTTTACTCCCTCCGCCACGCTGAGAAGGATGTCGCGCACGCTTGTGACGGCGGTAGTGCCAACGTCGCCGATCCCTCCTGCTGCCGCGTTTACCGTCGCCCTGACTGCCTCTACAACATTACCTCCTGTCTCCCTGGTGCCCTCGGCCACGCCATCAATGGTTCGCTTGGCAGCCAGCAAGGTATCACCACCAGCGTCTGCAGTACCACGTACCACAGCCTTTACAGTTTCTGCTGCCGCCGTGACAACGTCGCCGCCAACGTCGGAGACCCCCATTGCCACGCCTTTAGCGACGCTTTTCGTGGAAAGCACTAACCCGGCCCCCACATCTTCGGCCGCGGCAAGTGCACCTTTGACGACGTCCCTTGTTATATCGATTGCCTCCGTACCGACTGCCCCTGTCGCCCTGAGCGTATTGGATACCGTAGTGCGTACAAGGCTCACGATGTCGGATTCAATTTCATCGATGCCTCTTAAGCTGCCGGCAATGCCTGTCTTTACGGTATTGCCGGCGTCCCCCAGCGCACGGTTAGCGTCCGAGCGATAAGGGCGCGTCCTGTCAACGTGTCCCTCGTCTCCAGGTCTTGTTTCACCGCGGGAATACCTTTCTTCATTTGGGCGATACGTTTCATCCCTGGGAGGCGTTCCTGTGTCGGCATACATTTCTTCCTCTGGCGTCGCTACAGAACGGCGCGCCACCTCTTCATCTGTCGGTGTTTCTACCCTTGTTCGTGATTTTTCATCGGTGCGGCGTTTTTCGCCGCCCTTCATGTCTGATTTCGGCGTATTCATTTCAATTCCTCCTGAGTGCAGTTACAACTTGGTTCGAAGTGAGTGTTCAAGTGCCTCTCTGACAATTGCTTTTTGCCTGCCTTTATTTCGACTTCCTACTGCTTGCTCACTTGCGCTTTTTTTGCACCAGTTTTTTGTTATGCAAGATTTTTCTACATTTCTGCTCATGCCTTCATCATTCATGAATCTACGACCGCATA
>CAWHQD010000007.1:0-44019 GCA_963831395.1 uncultured beta proteobacterium | reverse complement strand
ATTATACACGCGCAAAGCAGCCGGCCATTCAGCCGTCTTTCTCTGCAAGCAGCCGTGCGGGGGGAAACCATGCACTGAAACAGCTGCCTTTGCCCGGTTCACTGGTGATCTCCAGCCTTGCCTGATGGCAGGTGAGCACGTGCTTGACGATGGCCAGCCCCAGGCCGGTGCCGCCCGTTTCACGCGAACGTCCGCGGTCCACGCGATAGAATCTTTCCGTCAGGCGCGGGATGTGTTCAGGCTCAATCCCTATCCCGGTGTCCTGCACGGAAAACACCCCTTGCCCATCACGGACCGCCCAGTTCAACGTGATATCGCCGCCGCTAGTGGTATAGCGTATCGCATTGCTGATAAGGTTACTGAAAGCGCTGCGCAGCTCGGCCGTATTACCCAGCAATTTTGCGCCGGTATCGATACTGAGCTTGATACGATGACGGCCGGCGCTCAGGGATTGGGCTTCATCATAAAGCTGATGCAACATTTCCGGCACGTCCACGTTTTCCTGGCGGACCAGATTTTCCGTATCCTCCAGCTGTGATAGAGTCAACAGGTCTTCCACGAGATGCTGCATGCGCTTCGTCTGATCTGTCATCAGCATTAGCGCCCACTTACGCGTTTCAGGATCTGAATGGCCTTCGTCCGACAGTGTTTCCAGAAATCCACCTATCACTGTCAGTGGCGTACGCAGTTCATGCGAGACATTGGCGACAAAATCGCGGCGCATGGCCTGAATTCTTTCAAAGCGCGTCACATCACGGCGTGAGGAGCAGTTTCTGTTTATCGCCATAGGGCACGAACTGTAGCGAAAGCGTCAGCCCCTGGTGCCGGGATTGCTTGATTACCAGCGGTTCGGTGTAGTTCTGGTCCGCCAGATATTTGGCGAACTGGGTTTGACGCACGAGATTGGTGATATGCTGGCCGGCATCCAGGGTGGAGTTTATCGCCAGATGTTTTTCCGCCACAGGATTACACCATTCGATACGGTCCATTTCATCTATGATGATCACGCCCTCCGGCATGGCCGATGTGGCGCGGCGCAAATGCTCCAGGGCAGAACTGATCTGCTGGTGACTCTGGCGCTGGTCGCGCATAAGGCGATTCAGCCGCGCAAACACGTCGCCCCATTTGCCGAAGCTATCCGGTAGCGTGGATTCTTCGGTTTGCAGCCATCTGTCCAGTTTGGTCAGCTGGCGCCACTGATGAATGACCAGCAGCAGCAGCGCAAGGCTGTAAAATGCTAATGTCGTGACAATACCCAGCGCCGCCAGGAGTATCCCGCTCACAATAGTAATCAGGATAAGGGCGGCCACTCGTTCCCAGACGTGCTCCCAGAAACCGGACACGTGAGTTATTTGGAAGAATAAAGCTGAATCGTTGTATTCATGTCATTCCATGCTTGCCGCCAGCCCTGCGGAGAGGCGATAGCCCGATCCTCTCACCGTTTGCACCAACCCATCCTTGTTTACCGTTTCCAAAGCCTTGCGCAGCCTGCGAATATGCACATCCACAGTACGGTCTTCAACAAATACGTGGTCTCCCCATACCTGGTCGAGTAGTTGCGACCGGCTGTACACCCGCTCGGAGTGAGTCATCAGAAAATGCAACAATCGGAATTCGGTAGGGCCAAGCACCACTTCGCTGTTGTTTGCCGTCACCCGGTGCGCGCCCGAGTCGAGCCGAAGACCGCCGATCTCGACGATGTCGTCAGCTGCTTCCGGCGAGCGCCGCCTTAGCACTGCCTTAATCCGGGCGAGCAGTTCACGCGGCGAAAAAGGCTTGGTAATGTAATCGTCAGCCCCGATTTCCAGCCCTGATACCTTATCGCTTTCTTCGGCGCGAGCTGTAAGCATGATAATGGGAATGGTTTTGGTACGCGTTGCTCGCCGCAACATGCGGGCAAACTCGACACCGCTCATTCCCGGCAGCATCCAGTCAAGAAGTACCAGATCGGGCAGGGCGTCATTAACGATTTCCATCGCTTCTTCTGCATTCCTTGCGGAAAAAACTACGTGCCTTGCCTGCCGCAGGCTATACGAGATCAATTCCTGGATTGCGGGTTCGTCTTCCACTACCAGTATTGTTGCTGACATCGGCTTTTCCTTCCACCCGTAAAATTTTCAGTATTGACTTTCCTTAATATTGCCATGATATGTAAATAGTATTGCGGTTTTGTGACATTTATAAGCATCTGCTTCAAAAGGGAAGATGGATTCCATATCATGCTGATCCGGTAGATCAGGGGGCCGGGTTCTACAAGACCAGAATCGCCCGGTAATCGTTAACGTTAGTGCGGGTGGGGCCGGTAACGACCAGATCATCAAGCTGCTGAAAGAAAGTATAGGTGTTATTGGCGGCTAGAAAAGCTGAAGCATTGAGCGCCGCTTTCTTTCGCGCGGCGTAACGAATCAGGCGTGATGATTGCCCCGGCGTTGTTTTCTGTACCGTCTATGCCATCGGTATCGCAGGCGAGAGCATAAGTTCCCTCCGCACCGTCGAGTTCAATGGCGAGCGAGAGCAGGAACTCGGCATTGCGGCCGCCGTGTCCGTTCCAGTCAGCGCCCCGTTCATCCCGTCCACTAGCTGCCGTTACGCCCCTTTGCATGCAGGGTTACTGTCGTCTCGCCACCCGAAATCAGCGCGACCGGCGGTTTCCAGGGATGTCCATATTGACGGACTTCCTTCACCAAGGCGGCAAATACCTTGGCAACATCGCGCGCTTCGCCGGTAACGGAATCACCCAGTATCACGGCGGGAATGCCTTGAGTGCGAAAATATTCCGCTGCCGCCAGCAGGGAATCATGCGCAGTCGCGATCACGCGATTTTCTACCTGATTGAAAACGGCATCGCCCGGTTTGGGCGTCTCCTTGAGCTTGCCCTCGAGCGCCCGCCAGCAACGTGTCCATGACAGCACCAGGTGGATGTATTCCATAATATTCAATTATTGCGAGCGCATCCAGATAAGTTGTCGGATCAGGTGCGCATGGCCCGGAGGCGATATGCGTCGGGTCATCGCCGGTCACGTCGGAAATGATCAGCGCGAGTATCGGAGCGCGGCATGAAGCTGCGAGCCTTCCGCCTTGAACTGCGGAAAGATGCTTGCGAACAGTGTTGATTTCCTGAATTGTCGCGCCGCAGCCGAGCAGTTCCCTGGTGACGATTCTCAGATCGCTCAGCGATATGCCGGCTACCGGCAACGATAGCAAACTTGAACCACCGCCGCTCAGCAGGCACAAAAGCAAATCATCGGGGCCAAGTTTTTTAACCTCGGCGAGAAGGGTTCGTGCGCCGTTCTCGCCCTGTTCGTCGGGCAGGGGATGCCCTGCTTCAACCACCGTGATTTTTTCGAGAGGCAAGCCGTGGCCGTAGCGGGTGAGCACAATCCCATCCAACGCTGCATTTTTCGGCCAATGATTTTCCACCGCCAGCGCCATTGCGGCAGCGGCTTTGCCTGCGCCGACTACCAGCGTTCGGCCGAGTCAGGGAGCAAATTAGCCGGCAGGTGGCGGGGCATGATATGTAGCGGGTCGGCTGCGGCGAGTGCAGCGCTGAAGCTGCCGAGCAGGAGCTGGCGGGCATACTCATGGGCATTCATATCCCGTCTGCCGGTCAGGAGCCGAGTATGGTTTTCAGGTAATGGCCGGTAAAGCTCCTTTCATTCGCAGCTATTTCCTCCGGCGTGCCTTCGGCAATGATCTCCCCGCCGCCTTCGCCACCTTCCGGGCCAAGGTCGATAATCCAGTCGGCAGTCTTGATCACATCCAGGTTATGTTCGATTACCACCACGGTATTGCCGTGGTCGCGCAACCGGTGCAGCACTTTCAACAGTAGATCGATGTCCTGGAAATGAAGGCCGGTAGTGGGCTCATCGAGAATATAAAGGGTGCGGCCGGTATCGCGCTTGGAAAGTTCCAGCGACAGCTTTACCCGCTGGGCCTCTCCACCCGAAAGCGTGGTGGCTGACTGGCCCAGGGTAATGTAGCCAAGGCCGACATCCAGCAGGGTTTGCAGCTTGCGGGCCACGACCGGCACGGGGCTGAAAAACTCGTGCGCCTGTTCCACCGTCATTTGCAGAATTTCGTTGATGTTCTTTCCCTTGTACTGAATCTCCAGGGTTTCACGGTTATAGCGCTTGCCATGGCAGACATCGCATGACACGTATATATCAGGTAGAAAATGCATTTCAACCTTGATCATGCCATCGCCCTGGCAGGCTTCGCAGCGGCCCCCCTTGACGTTAAAGGAAAACCGGCCGGGACCATAACCGCGTTCGCGCGCCTGCGGCACACCCGAAAACAACTCCCGGACCGGCGTAAACAGGCCGGTATAGGTGGCCGGATTCGAGCGCGGCGTGCGTCCGATAGGGCTCTGGTCCATGTTGATGACCTTGTCAAAAAATGCCAGCCCATCCAGGCTCTCATACGGAGCGGGCTCGGCGGCGCTGCCATATAGATGACGCGCCGTGGCGTGGTAGAGCGTTTCGTTGATGAGCGTCGACTTGCCTGAACCGGATACGCCGGTTACGCAAACAAACAACCCCACGGGCAAACTGAGATTGGCGTTCTTCAGGTTATTGCCGGACGCGCCTTCAATTCTGAGCCAGCGATCGCTCTTCGGTTGGGTGCGCTTTTCCGGCAGGGCGATAGCCAATTCACGGGAAAGGTACTTCCCGGTGAGAGAGCCGGGATTCTTCTGAATTGCCTCAGGCGTTCCCTGGGCGATGACCGATCCGCCGTGCTCGCCCGCGCCTGGGCCCATGTCCACCACATGATCGGCGGTAAGTATGGCGTCCTGGTCGTGTTCCACTACGATGACGCTATTGCCGAGATCGCGCAGGTTCTTGAGCGTTTCCAGCAGGCGCGCGTTGTCACGCTGGTGCAGGCCGATGGAGGGCTCATCCAGCACATACATCACCCCGGTCAGTCCTGACCCGATCTGGCTGGCGAGACGAATGCGCTGGGATTCTCCACCCGACAGCGTATCGGCGGAACGATCCAGCGACAAATAATCCAGCCCGACGTTATTGAGGAACAAGATACGGCTGGAAATTTCCTTGACGATCTTTTCGGCGATGGCGAATTTGTGCCCCGTCAGTGTTACCTGGTCGAAAAACGCTTTTGCCTCTCTCAGAGGCAGGGCGTTAATTTCATAAATCGCCTGCCCACCTACATGGACATGGCGTGCTTCGCGCCGCAGCCGGGTGCCTGCGCATTCAGGACAGGCTTGGGAGTTGAGGTATTTTGACAATTCTTCACGTACGGCGAGCGACTCGGTTTCCTTGTAGCGCCGCTCCAGGTTGGGAACGATTCCTTCGAATGTGTGTTTCCGTTGGTTCCGTGCACCGCTCTCATTCAGATACGAAAATACGATTTTTTCCTTGCCCGATCCGTTCAGGATGATGTCCTGGATATTCGCGGGCAGTTGCTCAAAAGGTATTTCCAGATCAAACCCGTAGTGACTGGAAAGGCTAGCCAGCAACTGGTAATAAAACTGGTTGCGCCGATCCCAGCCTTTGATCGCGCCGGACGCCAGCGACAAATGCGGGAAGGCAACAACGCGTTTGGGATCGAAAAAAGTGATCTTTCCCAAGCCGTCGCACTTGGGGCAGGCGCCCATGGGGTTGTTGAATGAGAATAAGCGGGGTTCGAGTTCCGGCAGCGAGTAGCTGCATATCGGGCAACTGAACTTGGCTGAAAAAAGATGTTCCTTGTCCGAGTCCATTTCCACCGCCAACGCCCGTCCGTCGGCGTGGCGCAGCGCGGTTTCGAAGGACTCTGCCAGCCGCTGCTTCGACTCAGGCGAGACTTTAAGCCGGTCCACCACCACTTCCACCGTATGCTTCTTGTTTTTTTGCAATTTCGGCAGCGCATCGATTTCATATACCTCACCGTCGACCCGCAGCCGTACGAAGCCCTGTGCGCGCAGTTCATCGATCAGATCCATCTGCTCGCCCTTGCGCCCCACCACGAGCGGCGCGAGTATCATCAGGCGGGTATCCGGCGGTAGCTGTTGTACATGATCGACCATTTGCGAAACGCTTTGCGCTGTCAGCGTGATGCCGTGCTCGGGGCATTGCGGATCGCCCACCCGCGCGAATAGCAGCCGCATGTAGTCGTGTATTTCAGTGACGGTGCCGACGGTAGAGCGCGGGTTATGCGAAGTGGCCTTTTGCTCGATGGCGATCGCAGGGGATAAGCCCTCGATCAGGTCGACGTCGGGCTTCTCCATCAATTGCAGGAACTGGCGCGCATAGGCGGAGAGCGACTCGACATAGCGCCGCTGACCTTCTGCATAAAGCGTGTCGAACGCGAGCGAAGACTTGCCGGACCCGGATAAACCGGTGATTACTATCAAGCTGTTTCGCGGCAAATCAAGATTGATGTTTTTGAGATTGTGCGTGCGCGCACCGCGAATTTTTATGAATTCCATCTATTGCTTCCAGTTGGCTACTCATAGGTTACCCAAGGCTACATACTACTTTTATCCAAGCTGCCCCAGAAACAAGAGGCAGCCGGAACAACCTGAGGCTGGGCTATCTGAGTGCCGGTCAAACCTGTTAATATACGCAACTTTCCGCGTTTTCCCAATCTGATTCATGTCGTCCTCATCCCCCCACGAGAAAATGTCACCGATAGAGTTGCGCGCGACCGCCGGTCTCGCCGGCATCTATGGCTTGCGCATGCTGGGGATGTTCATCATTCTGCCCGTATTCGCGTTTTATGCCGAGCATCTGCCCGGTGGCAGCAACTATACCCTGGTGGGTATTGCGCTCGGCGCATATGGGCTGACTCAGGCGGTACTGCAAATTCCGTTCGGCTGGCTATCCGATCGGTTCGGGCGCAAACCCGTCATTTACGTTGGCCTGATTCTGTTCGCTATCGGCAGTTTTATCGCGGCCTCCGCCACTGATATTTACGGCGTAATCTTTGGCCGCATCATTCAGGGCGCGGGCGCGATTTCCGCAGCGGTGATGGCGCTTGCCGCCGATTTGACCCGCGAAGAACATCGCACCAAGGCAATGGCTGCGATCGGCATGACCATAGGCGCGACCTTTGCGCTTTCCCTGATTATCGCGCCGGCATTAAACCGCCTGATCGGTGTGCCAGGCATTTTCGTCATGACCGGCGTGCTGGCATTGGTGGCGATGGCAGTGGTTTCCAGAATCGTTCCCGATCCGGTAATCAGCCGTTTTCATTCCGATACCGAGGCATCCCCCGGACGTTTTCGTAATGTATTGCGTGATCCGCAACTGCTGCGCCTGGATTTCGGCGTCTTTGCATTGCATGCGGTGTTGATGGCGCTGTGGCTGGTCGTGCCGTTATCGCTGCGCACCGCCGGACTGGCGGCAGACCAGCACTGGCAGGTATATCTGCCCGTATTGCTTGTTTCCATGGTCATGATTATCCCGGCAATCATTTATGGCGAGAAAAAGGCGAAACTCAAGCAAATATTCGTCATTTCGATTGCCGTCCTGCTGGTGAGCCAGGTATTGCTGGCGTATACGTCCGATTCATTATGGGGCACCGCCACGGCATTGCTGGTGTTCTTCGCCGCCTTCAACCTGCTGGAAGCGACGTTGCCTTCGCTCATTTCGAAGATTGCGCCAGTTGGCGCAAAAGGCACGGCTATCGGTATCTATAGCAGTGTCCAGTTTCTCGGCGCTTTTGTAGGCGCAACCGCGGGCGGCTACCTATACCAGCACCACGGCAGTTCTGCGCTGTTTGCATTCTGCGGTATCCTCTTGGCATTATGGCTGATGTTTGCCGCCACCATGAAAGCGCCTGCCGCCGTGCGCACCAGAATGTATCATGTGCAGGAAATGGATACAGGCAAGGCCACGCGGGTTATCGCGCCAACTGGCCGCGTTGCCCGGTGTGCATGAGGCGCTGGTGCTGGCGAGCGAGGGCGTGGCATACCTGAAAGTGGACATGAGCGGTTTTGACGAGCAAGGCGTTGTTCAATTATTGGGGGGAGAAGCTTAAATGGCATCAGTCAACAAGGTAATACTCATCGGCAACCTCGGCAAAGACCCCGAGACTCGTTATATGCCCAATGGCGACGCAGTGACGAACATCACGCTGGCTACCACGGAAACGTGGAAAGACAAAAACGGCGAAAAGCAGGAAAAAACCGAATGGCATCGCGTCACCTTCTATCGCAAGCTCGCGGAAATCGCTGGTGAATACTTGAAGAAAGGCCGTCCGGTTTATGTCGAGGGACGGTTGGAAACGCGCAAATGGACTGACAAGGCGGGGGTCGAGCGTTACACCACCGACGTTATTGCCACCGACATGAAAATGCTGGGCAGCAAGCCCGGCAGCAGCAGTTATGAAGGAGCGGACAGGGATGAGGGCGGTTTTGCGCCGAGTCCGTCTGGTAGTAAAGCCCCTGCCAGAAGCAGCAGCGGGTTTGATGATATGGATGACGATATTCCGTTTTAAAGTACACCTAGTAAGGATTCGTAAACAAAACCCCGGCAAGTTGATCTTCTGTCGGGGTTTTTATTGATTCTTCACGCAGGCTTCCGCTTGAACAAAACGTTCTTTGCATATCACATCACTCATGTCTTCGGTCGGTTCAGTTTAGAGAGCTATCACACAAGAAGTGAGAAAATCACCGAACGGGATCTAGTCTATGTAATCTCGGGCGATAAAACCGCGCAAGGTGGTGTAGATTATTGGTTAGAAGGAGTTTTTCGGGTTCACCGCCGCCATCCGGGGCCTCATAAATTAATAGATCGGGATGGGCGGGCGAAAGAGTTTACCTATCGACTGTCGCTGGAGCCGGTTCGTTTGCTTGACCGGCCGATTTCGCTTGCAACGGCGCGTTGGTATTCCCGCATGGAGATTCACCAGTTCTTTTCCAGTGGGCAGAACTTCAATCCCCTGCCCACCGATCCGAACTATAAAGAACGGTTTGACCTGCTTCTCGCAGAGTTCGGATTGAATGTCGGTGTTGAGTTGGCAGAGGATCTTGCCGAGCTTCAGGCTACAGTGCCTGATGTTACGATAAGACAGACACTTGCCTTAGCACGAGTTGGTCAGGGTTTATTTCGGGCTGAGGTCATCAAACTTTGGGGACGTGGTGAAGTTTGTGCTCTCACTGGAATTGCTGTGCCGGAACTGTTGATTGCATCACACATCAAGCCGTGGTGCGAGAGTACTGATGAAGAGCGTTTGTCACCGGCGAATGGCCTATTGCTTGCTACTCACGTGGACAAGCTATTCGACCGCCATCTAATAAGCTTCAAACCCGAGAACGATGGTTATGCAGTGGCGGTCCACCCTAGGGTGCAGCGAGTAGTATCTGATCTAGGTATCAAAAAAAATGCTCGGTTAAACGATAGCTTTCTAGGGCTAAGCATGTCTACCCAGTTACGACAATACCTGAATGATCACTATACCCGCTTCTGTAAGAAGGTAGCCGAGGATAGGCCAGCGGAACAAAATAACGAACTGACTTGAATGAGATCAACATCTCATATAAAGCATGATTTGGCTCGGTCCATTTCTTACCCCGTATGATTTTATGAACAAAGTATTGCTACTTCTTGTCATGCTGTTCGCATTTACCGGCGCAGCTTATGCGGCTGTCAATATCAATACTGCAACTCAGGCCGAGCTTGAAACACTTCAGGGGATCGGCCCCGCTAAGGCCAAAGCGATTATCGATCATCGCAAGAAGAAAGGGTCGTTCAAGTCACCAGGCAATCTGGAAGATGTCAAAGGCATTGGCCCCGCAACGATGAAACGGCTTCGCAAGGATATTACTGTTGGCGGCACGACAACGGTCAAGAAGGAAAACAGGTCCGCTGCCAGGTAACGACCAAATGCATTGGTAGGATGGGTGGAGCGAAGCGCAACCCATCAGTTGACACGATGGGTTGCGGCTTGCAGCCTCCACCCATCCTACTATCCTGTCGTAGGCGTCGCTCGAGCCGGAACGTGTGCGATAATCCGGCATATCCTTTTGCAAATTACGTCGTCATGTACAAAACCATAGAAGATTTTGTCGGCAACACGCCGCTGGTAAAACTCAAGCACTTGCCGGGGAATACCAGCAATGCCGTCCTCGCCAAGCTGGAGGGCAACAATCCGGCGGGTTCGGTAAAGGATCGTCCGGCGTTGTCGATGATCACGCGTGCGCAAGAGCGCGGGGATATCAAGCCGGGCGATACGCTGATTGAGGCTACCAGCGGCAATACCGGTATCGCGCTGGCGATGGCGGCGGCGGTGATGGGTTATCGCATTGTGCTGGTAATGCCTGAGCATCTGAGCATAGAACGGCGGCAATCCATGAAGGCTTTCGGTGCGGAAATCATACTGACCTCAAAAGAGGGCAGCATGGAAGAAGCGCGGGATGTAGCCGACCGCATGCGCGATGAGGGACGCGGCGTCATTCTTGATCAATTTGCCAGCCCCGATAACCCGCGAGCACACTACGAAGGCACCGCTCCCGAGATCTGGCGGGATACTGAAGGAAGAATTACCCATCTGGTGAGCAGCATGGGCACGACCGGGACCATTATGGGTTGCTCCAGGTATTTCAAGGAAAAAAACCCGGGGATTCAGATTATCGGCGTTCAGCCGGAAGAAGGGGCGCAAATTCCGGGTATCCGAAAATGGCCGGAAGCCTATCTGCCAAAAATCTATGATGCCAGCAAGGTAGACGCTATTGTGCTCGTTTCTCAGGCTGAAGCCGAGGAGATGACTCGGCGGTTGGCGAGCGAGGAAGGAATCTTTGCCGGGATTTCATCAGGGGGCGCACTGGCGGCGGCGCTCAAGATTTCCGCGGAAATAGAAAACGCGACCATAGTCTCAATCGTCTGCGACCGCGGCGATCGTTACCTTTCCACAGGGGTTTTTCCGGCCTGAGCATTCGTTTCGACGCGTCTCCTGCGTTCGGGTGGCGAAATGGCGCGATGTCATCCGTCATGGCATGAGCCATGCCCGGTCTGCTAGGGGAGCGCTAATACGATTGGCCTGGGGCTATATGGTAATGCTGCTTGTCATAATATTGCCAGTACTCTTTGCTGTTACTTCATTTGCATACGCTGATCCTGTAATTACCCTGTCGATCGATGATGTTCGCAGTCCCCTTCTAAATACCGCAGGGGTTCAAGCCAGCCTGACCGGTTCAAAAGAATCATTGCTGGACGTACAACTTGACGAAGTCGCGATACAGGGAAAAGTCTGGCGCGGTCTGCGTTTTTCCTGCCACAAATTTCAGATTGACGATGGCTTGGTCCGCTGTGATGAGGGCGTGCTGACGTCAGCAAGGTCAGCGCCGTTACTCATATCATTCCAATTTTCTTCCCGCCATAAGACTCTCGACGTAAAAATCCAAACCTCATCCAATGAGGGCAGCGAAGGCTGGAGGCTATCCGCACACTGGGGAAAGCCTGCCTGGGAGGGTATGCTGACCGTTACAAACGGGGATATTTCACGGATCGCGGAATTTTTACCGGTTGGCGAAAAAGAAATTTTACCCACGCCGATTCAGGGACAAGGAAAAATCAATGGCACGATCAAGCTGCACGGTGACGCCGACGGGCTTGCCGGAATTGAAGCGAATCTAGCGTTGGATGGGCTGGCCTTTAGCGACGTGAGTGGTTTGCATGCGGGCGAAAATATCAGTGGAGAAATCAACGCGAAGGCCGTGCGTGAAGGGGACGGGCAGGACCACTTATGGAAATGGCATGCGGATGTGAACTGGCCGAGCGGTGAAGTGTTCTGGCAGCCACTTTATTTCTCCGCGCAGGGTCAGCGTCTTACCGCCAGTGGCGAGTTGAATGAAAATATCATCCGCATTCTCGAGGGCAAACTTGTCCTCTCTGGTATCGGCGAGATGGATTTATCGGGTGTGATCGAGCGACCAACGAACACGTTGCGGGATTTCGATTTGAGTGCCGACAATCTCGAATTATCCATGCTGTTCAGTCAGGTGCTGAAACCGTTTCTCGCGAATACCCCTTTTGCCGATTGAAAGCTGCCGGGCAGGCGGGAATCAGATGGCGTTACCGGAACAGCGTCCACGAATCGCTTGACGTCAATTTGCGCGATGTATCGGTGGAGGATGAGCGCGGGCGCTTCGCATTTCGTGGCGTCAATGCCCGCATCCCTTGGCAGATGCAAGGAGCAAATGGAAAGCACGAGCCGACCACTGCGGATATCCACATCCAAAGTAGTCAGTTAGGTCAGATACCGATTGGCGAGCTGCACATTCCGCTGAAAATGGATGGGTTGAATCTCAGCATCCCGCGATTGACGGTACCCGTGCTTGACGGCGCACTGACGCTTGAGAACTTCAGCGCGTCGAGGAAAGAAGGCCAGGCTCAGGGGTGGCAATGGCAATTCAGCGGAGGGCTCTCACCCATCTCCATGCAGAAGCTGACCGAAGCGCTGGGAGTCCAGCCAATGCACGGTACTTTATCCGGTGAGATACCAGGGGTCAGCTACAATGGCTCAACCGTCGAAGTGGAAGGCGCTTTGCTTGTCAGGGTATTCGACGGCACCGTGTTGTTATGGAATCTGAAGGCGCTGGACCCCTTGGGGCCTGCCGCGTCACTTATGGCGGACGTGGATATGCGCAATCTCGATCTCAACCTGCTTACGGGTACGTTTTCGTTCGGCAATATGCAGGGCCGCGTGGATGTGGCAGTGCATGATCTTGAGCTTTTTAACTGGAAACCGGTAAAGTTTGATGCGAGCCTTACGAGCAGCCCCGGCAAATATCCGCGCCGCATCAGCCAGGCAGCCGTACAGAATATCTCCTCTCTCGGTGGGCAGGGTGCGGCAGCGGTAATCCAGCGCAGTTTCCTGCATTTTTTTGATGATTTCGGCTATTCGAAAATCGGCTGGAGCTGTTCATTACGCAACGGGGTTTGCCACATGGACGGGATAGCGTCGGAGCCCATGCCGCACGGTTACCTTATCGTCAAGGGCGGCGGAATCCCGGCTATTACAGTGATAGGCTATAATCGCGAGGTCGATTGGTGGGAATTGGTGAGCCGCCTGCAGCGGATAACGCAGGTAAGCCCCAAGCCCATCATTAATTAGGGTGGATATGAAGAACACAAGTTTTCACGTGTGGCTGTTGATGTCGGCGAGCACACTGCTATCGGGATGCGTCACCATTAATATTTATTTCCCCGCTGCCGCCACCGAAAAAGCAGCAGACAAGATAATAGAAGAAGTATGGCAACTCAAGAAGCCGGAGGGAGGTGGGCAGGAGGGTGGGGATAAATCCACTCCTTCCGAAATCGCGCCGCAACCTTCCACACAGTCGCAGCAACCGCTGCCACCGCAACAGTAGAGGCGAATATCATGGCTAATCCGGTCTTTCTTTTACGTTTGATACTGCTGATGCTGCTGTCGTTGATGCCGCTTTCCGGCTACACGCAGGCAAATATCGAAATTGACACTCCGGCGATTGCAAGCCTCAAGCAAAGCATGCAGCAGCGCCATAAGCAGCTCGAGCCGTATTATACGGGAGGCGCGGTAGGGCTTACGCGTGACGGCCTTATCGCGATGCGCGACGCGAACGCCGTGCCGTTGGCGGCGCGCCAGCCGGTCAATGCCTTGATTGCGGCTGAAAATCAGGACAGGAATGCCCTTTACCGCGAAATCGCCCGCGCCAATAGCCATCCAGAGTGGGAAGGGGATATACGCTCCACCTTCGGCCAGCGCTGGATCGAGTTGGCTCGGCCAGGATGGTGGTATCAGAATACAAGCGGTTCCTGGGTCAGAAAATAGCGCTTTAATCCTGCAGTCCGGCAAACTCCAGCTTACCAATTCCTTTGAAATCCCTCGCGTGACACCCATACTGGTTTTCGATATCGAGACCGTTCCCGACATAGAGGGACTTCGCAGGCTTCACAATCTCCCCCCGCAACTTGCGCCGGCGGATATTGCCGATATGGCGTTTCAGTCGCGTCGGCAGGCTATCGGCAGCGATTTTCTGCAATTGCATCTGCAAAAAGTAGTGGCGATTTCCTGCGTGCTACGCGACAAAAATGATATTCGAGTATGGTCGCTGGGAAACCCGATGGATTCCGAGGCGGAACTCATCCGCCGCTTCTTCGAAGGGATAGAGAAGTACAGCCCCCAACTGGTCTCCTGGAACGGTGGTGGCTTCGACCTGCCGGTGCTCCATTATCGTAGCCTGATCCACGGCCTTCAGGCGCGCCGCTATTGGGATATGGGTGATGACGACCGCGATTTCAAATGGAACAACTACCTTAGCCGCTACCATACGCGCCATCTCGACTTGATGGACATACTCGCGCTGTATCAACCGCGTGCCAACGTGCCGCTGGATGAACTGGTGAAGTTGATGGGCTTCCCCGGCAAGCTCGGGATGGATGGCTCCCAGGTCTGGCGCGCCTTCCAGAATGGCGAGATCGCCGCCATCCGCAACTATTGCGAAACCGATGTGGTGAATACCTATCTTGTATTTTTACGATTTCAGCTCATGCGTGGAGTTTTCGATAACGAACAGTATCAACGCGAATGCGAACTGGTGCGCTTCACCCTGAGCAAGTCTTCCGAGTCTCACTGGCAGGAGTTCCTTGGCCAGTGGTCCTGGCCGATTGCATGAGTCGTCCAATTCGGGAACGATCTAGCGCAAATATGCCTGCCGCTGTTGTCATCGAATCGCTTGATCAGGAAGGCCGTGGCGTTGCTCATTCCGAAGGCAAAGTCATCTTCATCGAGGGCGCGCTGCCGGGTGAACTGGTTACCTACAACGCATATCGAAAAAAATCAAACTTTGAGCTGGCCCAGGTTGGGCAAGTTCTCAGGGCGGGATTTGTGCGTGTCGCGCCGCAATGCCGCCACTTTGGCGTATGCGGCGGGTGCAGCCTGCAGCATGTGGATGCCCGTGCGCAGGTGGCGGCAAAACAGCGTGTTCTGGAAGATAGTCTCAAGCATATCGGCAAGGTAGAGCCCGAACTGATATTGCCGGCTGTGTATGGAGCAGCCTGGGGCTATCGGTATCGCGCACGGTTATCGGTGCGCTATGTTGCCAAAAAAGATGCGGTACTGGTGGGGTTTCACGAAAAGCGCAGCAGTTTCGTGGCCGATATGCAGGCTTGCGAAATCATGCCTGCACGCATTTCCAGGCTCATCATGCCATTGCGGAAACTGGTGGAAAGCCTGTCGATCCGCCAGCGATCTGCCGCAGATCGAGGTGTCGCTGGGCGAGGATGTGGATGTGCTGGTTTTGCGCATCCTGGAACCGCTGATTCCGCAAGACGAAGCATTGCTCAAGGCGTTCGCCGATCAGCATCACATTCAGTTTTTTTTGCAGCCCGGCGGTCCTGCGACGGCTTACCCTTTTTATCCGAAAAACGCGCCGGAGTTGAATTACACTTTGCCGGAATTCGATGTCGTCATGCCGTTTCATCCTACCGAATTTACCCAGGTGAACCCTTCCATGAACCGGGTGCTGGTACGGCGCGCACTGAATCTGCTCGATCCTCAGCCGGGGGAGCGCATTGCGGACTTATTCTGTGGATTGGGAAATTTCTCCCTGCCGATCGCGCGACGCGGCGCGCATGTGGTGGGTTTTGAGGGCAGTACCGGCATGGTTCGCCGCGCCGGTGAAAATTCGAAACGCAACGGTCTTGCACACAACACGCGATTCATCGAAACCAACTTGTTTGAAATAGACGAAGCCTGGATGCAAAAGCAGGGGTATTTCGACAAAATGCTGATCGACCCGCCCCGCGAAGGCGCACTTGCCGCAGTGACTTCCCTTGCAAAAGAAGAGATCAGGCCCAGGCGTATCGTTTATGTGTCCTGCAACCCGGCTACGCTGGCACGCGATGCAAGTGTGCTGGTGCATCGGAACGGATATTTATTGAAAGCCGCAGGCGTAATAAACATGTTTCCGCATACCGCGCATGTCGAATCCATCGCCTTGTTTGAAAAAACCACTACTGAGGCGAAGGGGCAGAAATGAAAAAGGGCGACTGTTTCCAGCCGCCCTTTTTCATATTGAGGAATTACCAGCGCTAGTCCTCAGCGTCAGTCTCTCTCTCCCGAGAAAGCCAGCAGCAGGTGCAGCAGGCTGGTGAAGAGGTTGTACAGGCTGAGATAAATGCCCATCGTTGCCATGACGTAATTGGTCTCCCCACCGTTGACGATACGGCTTACATCAAACAGGATAAAGCCGGAAAACAGCAGCACCGCAACTGCCGAGATGGCGAGTGAGGCTGCCGGTATGGCGAAGAACAGGTTGGCAACGGAAGCGATGATCAGCAGCACAAGCCCAACGAACAGGAAGTTCTGCATGAAGCCGAAATCCTTCTTTGTCACCGTGGCTATCCCTGCCAGCGTGAAGAAGATCATTCCGGTCCCTGCGGCAGCGGTTCCGATAATTTGCGCGCCGTTCTTGAAATGAAGCGCATATTGCAGCATCGGGCCTAGCCACCAGCCAGCAACGAAAGTGAATAAAAACAGCAGCGCGATCCCCATCATGCTGTTGCGTGTGGCGCTCACCCCAAACAGCAGGCCCATCATCACGGCCAGCATCACCAGCGGACCCATGATCGGCGCTTGCGCGAGGAAAGAGAAATTGGTGCTCATCCCAATCATGGCGCCGAACAGCGTTGGAATCATGGTCAAGCCAAGCATCCAGTATGTATTGCGCAGGACCTTGTTGCGGCCCAGAGCAAGTCCCGTTTGCGCGGTTCGGCTTGAATATCGTAGTTCAGGTTGCATGACGTCTCCTTGGTTGACGAACTTATACGTGTGTAAGACTACTCATGTTTCCGGAAAGTTGCAACCGTAACATTTGAGGGCCCGTCTTGCTGGCAAAGTCACTCTCAAAAAGGTATTATTCTCCGCCTCAGCGTTAGGAGGCGTGGCCGAGCGGTTTAAGGCAGCAGTCTTGAAAACTGCCGTAGGGGCAACTCTACCGTGAGTTCGAATCTCACCGCCTCCGCCAACTTAGCATCCGAATCCATCCAGTAACGTCCTAAAATCCTTGTCAATAACCTAAACATAGGACCGTATATCGTCCATGGCAGTGTGGTAACGTCCTGTTGAGTCCGACGTTTAACATCAAGGAGTATTTGCCGAGGTTACTGAGCTGCTACGCGGCGAGTCACTATCGGTCGTCGGTCGTGACGTACTTCCATAATCCCAGCTGCCGTGCTAGTCGCGATAGTAGATGGTGGTTTTGTTGCGTACCAGGGTATCATGACGTCAACCGTGGTAACAAACGTGGTAACTCGTATTGTTACCGTGAGCCAAACATAGAAGGGGCAATGCGTTTAAGCTTGAATATGAATGTCACCCTCCGCCAATAGTTCTAGGTTATTGAATTTAAAGTAAGTCACTGATTTTTCAGAAGTTTTTTATGCTTTGCTACATAAAAGTGCTACAAAGCACGCCTACGGATCAATGTCTAACCATACCCCATATCTGCAAAGACGCGGAGATACTTTTTCGTTTCGTATTGCTATTCCTGCTTCCCTTCATGGTGCTATCGGCAAACGGGAATTTATCAAAGCCCTTCATACAACTGACAAGCACATCGCCGTCCCAAAGGCGTTAAGGCTTGCGGCTACAGCAAAGCAATTATTCAATGATCTCAACAGAAAAATGACGGATTCAAACAACAACAAGCTTATGGAATTGCTTAAAGAAAAAAAGCAAGATGCGGCTCGATGAGCGAGACGAACATCACGAGGATGAATTAATGGAAATTCGCCGACAACCGTGCGCGGAATGGTTAATCATTACATTTGTAAGGAAAGCGGTTCTGGTTTAGTCATTCCTTTTGGTGAGCTTCAACTGCGGCAAGCCACGCCTCAGGGTTTGAGAGCTGAAGCCTCTCACGAAGTTCTTTCATTGCAGGAACGAATAGTTGTACCGCGGTCCGGACCGCGGTGACCTCCTCGGGTGCCACGAATGGAACACCGTCAAGAAGAGTTAGGAGGCGATCTGGATAGTCATCAAGGTCAAACTGGTAGAGTTGGTTGAGCCGCTCCTGAAGATAACTGTTGCATGCATGAAGACTGGCCGTGATTCGGATGAATTCCGGATCGTTCACATCAACGCGTTGCTGGGTCACGACGTGTTTCTCTTGCTCAAGCTGGCGGATCTTCTCGGACATCGCCTTGCCGATCGGTGCCAACACCGCTCTACCGAGGTCAAGGCAAGCGATGCGAGCCCAAGGCATAAGCGCCTGTCGTAGGGTGGAAGGATCTGAACCTAGGGACACCAGAACCCCTCGGACCTTTTGTGCCTGTGCGTAGGCCTCCCTCGGAGTGGGCGCGGAATTCCATCGGCCCATCCTGCTATTAAGGTCGATGAGGTACGCTCCCGCTAGCTCGGCAAGTTCCTTGAGCCGCCGTAGAGCATCATCTGCCTGCTCGATTTTTTGGTCCAATTGGCGAGTCTTGGCCTCGATACCGAGTCCCTTGAGCGACTCGAATCGATCGATTGTGGCTGCGAATAGAAGCACTAGCCCTGCGGTGAGTGAGGTTGCCGCAATGGCGGTTTGGTTATTAAATGCTGACCATGTACCCACAGCCAGATTAACGGCTCCGGCGCAGAACAAGCCCCAATTCGTGAGCCCATACAATAGGACCTTGTGCCAAGACGGTTTTGATTTGGAATCGATCGTAATCATGTACATGCTGTGGGACAAAAACGCAGCTTTCCACATGACCACTCGACTGAAGGGCCATATCTGCTTTCCGGAACACGCATATTGGCCTTTCAGTCCTTCGCCTTTATTGCTGCACTGATTGCGTTGCGAAGTGCAATACCAGTGACGATGTAAAATCCGTTCTTCTTTTCGTCATCCACCAATTGCGTGGCCTGAATGCGTGCTGATTGCCATTCGCTCATCGTTCCGCCTGTGACATGAATGCGTTCATAGTGGCACGCGCTGAAGAATAGTTGTGCGGTAGTACGTCTTGCTACGATTCGCCGCGCACCTCGTTTTTTGAGTCGCGGGGTTGGGGACCGTGTATTCAAGATAGCGCCCGTTCGGAAGATCGCCACAGCTGTTGCCGAAATGAGACCCGTCCTTGCCGGGATAGGGGAAGGGACCGTCAGAAATGATCAGTTCGATCGTACGTCGCGCCTCTGCTGACAGGCGATCGTAGTCGATCGAGTAGAGTGAATACCCCATTCCGGTTCCACGACCGAGAATGCCCTGCTTACGCATGGTGTGCTCTTCGAGAGACTTGTTAATTTGAGTACTCGTAACCGATTCAGACATGATTTCTCCGATAGCATATGTTTTCCGAGTACAAGTGTAGCCTGTTAAGGCGCCAATTTCTTCTTATTGCTGGTATTTTTATGCGTTATTAGCTGCCAGCGTAAAGCGAAGACTGGGCGGATTCAATCTCGATATGTTTTGATGTTTCGGCTTATCTTATCCTCGCTCTACCTTTATCAACTAATATCGCCTGTAAGGTAAAGCATTTCAATTAGCGCCGACACAAGATACGGGGTCTACCGGCCAAGTTGAGCTACCCCCTTTTCCGAACAAATAAGAAAGTAGACAATGTGAACGGAGGTGACGTTCCCCCGAAAACCGGACAGCTCGAAAACTACAGGTGGGCCGCTTCGTTGTTTGCACTGACCTCTTTTTGACGAACTCGCTCAAGTTCAGGTGGCCGAGCGAGCATGGGGGCAGCTGTGATTGTAGTCGTCCTGCCAAGCCCTCTGTTTCTCACGGTATCGGAACGGCTGTAGCCTTCAGCGGGCAACCGGAACAGAGCTGTTACCCGAAGATCCCATCCATCCCTTAGATATGTCGCCAACCGCATTAATTGGATTTTCAGGGGGCGGGAGCTAAAAGCATGAGAGAGGCAGCCGGTCTTGAGCAGGGATAACTTTTGGGGTAACAAGAAATGATGAAACTGGACTATCAATATAAATACAATATTTTATGTGAGCTATGCGGTAGTGACCCCCCTCTTAAGCGACTTGACCATATAGCGTAGCGGGACAACTTTTGCATCGTTCCTACCACGAAGCAGAGCGACCAAGAACTCTAATACGTGGCGTTTTGCATCGTGATAGTCATGCCGGTCGTAGTGGCGGACCCGCACCCCGGACAGCCGTGCGATAAATCTGCGCGAACGTCCCGCTATAGAACCTACTTGCAAAATAGGTTTTCAACTTTGCAGTGAGCGTTCGTGGGAAAAAACGAATATAGACTGCCGTGCAGAACGATGAGGATGGGTATGCAGACGCAAAGCGTGGTAACAAACGTGGTAACCTAGCGCGTGCTTACTGAATAAATATTTATACATCAGCACCTTAAGGTATAAATATGAAGGCGCCCTCCATGTGGATTTTTCTCTCCTCATCTTGAACGTCAATAATTGTGGTTGGTCCCCATCGCTGTTCATCTACCGTGTATTGATGCCTGAATTACTTTAACCAATACCATGCTGATTGTTAATCCTGCTTTTGACGGCATCCAATTAGCTTGGGGAGGGGCGGAGTGTCATATAACTCATCATGAGTTTGCTAGCAGATTTCCAGCATAGGCACTCAAACAGTCTTGTTGGCGTAACGTCGGTTCTGAAGCCGATGGATCTCGTGCATCTTGGCAGTGCACGCTTTCATATATGTCGCCGTGGGGCTGCTACGCCCATTCTTAATTGCTATACGCATTTGGTCGTGCGCGCTGATCTAGCCGCTCATGTGTTTGCGCTTTGCCCCGGTTATATAATTGGCGTCGTCGCGGACGTGAAGCAATTGCGACGGGCGAGTCTTACGACAGCTATCTTGTCCTTCGCTCTTCCATCAAAAAAAAGTATGTCGTTGGAAGGCAGAATCGTCTCTGGAATTTTCAGGGTGACTACCTTCGTGTACCTTTCGCAGTAGGGTGAGCCTTGTATCAGGGATTCCCGTCTGAGTTGAAAATCCTTCCAGGCTTTTGGGTTAGGCCCTTTTGCTAGAGTACAACCGCTACGCTGTGGGAAACCGATGTGGATTGCCGAACGGTACAGACGGGCCGAATGGGTACGTTAGCAGACGGCTGCGCATACGCGCCCTGTTTGAAGCCTCGTGTCCGGAGATGGGCAACGCCGCATGGATCGTTTTCCAGGCTATGGCTGATTCCGGAACCCGGCCTATTAAAAACCTCATTGACGTAAATGTGAATTTATAGCATCGTAGAATCGGTCGGTTTTCTTGGTAGATGGACAAAAATCTGTCAAGGCACCGGCAGTCAGAAGTAAAGGAGCGATGATTCCATGGACTTAGAAGTACTGCTTGCCCCCATCTCGCTAAACTTGCCCTGCGGGCCCGATCTTGAGTACGACCCGGATTTTATGGGTCTTGAACAGGCAAGCCAGGGTAAGCCCGAGCGTCAGACGGGGCAAACTATCATCCCTGCCGAAGAGCCTAATTGGGTCGACGTCAAGCAGCGCGGGGAATCGCTTTTTTCCAGGACCAAGGATTTGAGGGTAGCGGTACCGCTTATGCGCGCTATGACGCATTGTGATGGTACACCTGGACTTGCCTCCGGTCTGACGCTGTTGTACGGGCTATTGACCAACTACTGGGAATGCGTTCACCCGGGTCTCGATCCTGATGAGGATAACGATCCCGCGACCCGCCTTAATGTGCTTGCGTCTCTGGCGAACCCGGAGACCGTGCTTCGTGACGTGCGTGGCGTGAATTTCATCAGCACGGGAAGCCATGCACGGCTGTCTGTTCGGGATATCCTCACAGCGATGAGTAAGCTTCCTGCTGCAACTGGAACCGGTATTCCGACTCAAGCCGAGATTGAGGAAATCCTCCGCCTTCCTGAAAATGCTTCCTCTGTACAAGCTTTGCAGGATGCTTTGATTGCCGTGGACGGTATGCACAAGCTCCTCGGAGAAAAGGTCGGTTATGACCGTGTTCCAGACCTGCAACCGCTCAAGGATATACTCAAGACCATCGTGCAATTGTGCCCAACGAATTCGGGAGCCGAAAAAATGCCTATGGATGCGGAAGGAACAACGGTTGCTCCAACAGCAGGGGACACGACGCCTGTACCTGCAATACCCGGAGAAATTCAGAGCCGTGCAGATGCGGTCCGCATGCTGGAAAAGATATGCGAGTTTATCGAGAAAACCGAGCCGGCAAACCCGGCGCCATTATTTATTCGACGTGGACAACGGCTCATGACCAAGAATTTCGTCGAGATCATGCAGGACCTGGCGCCGGACAGTTTGAATCAGATCAAACAAATTACCGGCCTTGAACCGAAGAAACCATGAATAAGTTCAAGGGGATTGGGCGCAAAAAAAAAACGAGCTTGCATTCTTGCGCATGTCATCCGCAGCGTCTAGAATCAATTGGGAGAGTATAGAAAACAAAGCATATGCAGGCAGGTCAGTATTTTGACCGCAACCGGATTTCAGCGCGGTCTCTGAATCATCTTTCAAGGGGAATAGAGCTATGGCACAGAGCAGTCAAAAGTTCATTGCGCGCAACCGCGCGCCTCGTGTTCAGATTGAGTACGATGTAGAACTCTACGGCGCGGAAAAGAAAATTCAGCTCCCTTTCGTCATGGGTGTCCTGGCTGACTTATCGGGTAAGCCAACGGAGCCTTTGCCGCCGGTTGCGGACCGCAAGTTTCTGGATATCGACGTCGACAACTTCGACGATCGCATGAAAGCAATCAAACCGCATGCCGCTTTCCAGGTTCCCAATACCCTCACCGGGGAGGGAAATCTCAGTGTAGATATCACCTTTGAGAGCATGGATGATTTTTCACCCGCGGCTGTGGCCCGCAAGGTGGATGCGCTCAACAAATTGCTTCAGGCACGACAGCAGCTTTCCAATCTGGTGACCTATATGGATGGGAAAACCGGCGCGGAGGAACTGATAGCGAAGGCGCTGAACGATCCAGCCCTGCTTCAAACGCTTGCTTCCAGCAAGAAGCCCGCAGACGAGAGCGGCGCATCGTGAAACTGATCGAATGAGTCCGAGGAGACAATAATGGCGGAAACGCAACAGCAGGCCCCAGAGGCGGAAGTCGCCAAGCTGGAGGAGAGCGAATTTGAATCGTTGCTGCAGAAGGAGTTCAGGCCCAAATCCGACGAGGCCAAGGGGGCTGTCGAACAAGCTGTGCGCACCCTGGCCGAACAGGCCCTCGCACAGACCCAGCTTATCGGCCAGGATGTAGTTAAATCCATCGAAGCGATTATCGCCGAGTTGGACCGCAAGCTTTCGGAGCAGGTGAATCTTATCATGCATCATCAGGACTTCCAGAAGCTGGAAGGCGCCTGGCGCGGTCTCAGTTACCTGATTAACAATACCGAGACCGATGAGATGTTGAAGATTCGCTTCATGAACATCTCTAAAAACGATCTGGGCAAGACTCTTAAACGCTACAAAGGCACCAACTGGGATCAAAGCCCGCTGTTCAAGAAGGTTTACGAAGCGGAATATGGCCAGTTCGGAGGAGAACCGTTCGGCTGCATGGTTGGCGATTATGCATTCGACCACAGCCCGCCCGATGTCGAACTGCTGGGCGAAATGTCCAAAGTCTCGGCCGCGGCCCACATGCCCTTTATTGCCGGCGCGAGCCCAACTGTAATGCAGATGGATTCGTGGCAGGAACTCGCGAACCCTCGTGACCTCACAAAAATTTTCACTACGCCCGAATATGCGGCGTGGCGCTCGCTACGGGAGTCCGAAGATGCTCGTTACCTAGGGCTGGCGATGCCCCGCTTTCTTGCGCGCATACCCTACGGCGCCAAGACCAGCCCAGTGGAAGAATTCGATTTCGAGGAAGATACAGGCGCGGCTGACCACAGCAAATACACCTGGGCCAATGCCGCTTATGCCATGGCGGTCAATATCAATAAGTCCTTCAAACTCTACGGATGGTGCTCGCGCATTCGCGGTGTAGAGTCCGGGGGTGCTGTGGAAGGGCTGCCCGTCCATACTTTTCCAACCGATGACGGTGGTGTTGACATGAAATGTCCCACCGAAATCGCGATCAGCGATCGTCGGGAAGCGGAACTCGCGAAGAACGGATTCATGCCGCTTCTACATCGCAAGAACTCCGACTTTGCTGCTTTCATCGGTGCGCAATCGCTGCAAAAGCCTTTCGAATACGACGATCCCGATGCCACCGCGAATGCCAACCTCGCGGCGCGGCTGCCGTATCTATTTGCCTGCTGCCGTTTCGCGCACTATCTGAAGTGCATCGTGCGCGACAAAATCGGTTCGTTCAAGGAGCGTGCCGACATGCAGATATGGTTGCAGAAATGGATCATGAATTATGTAGATGGCGACCCCGCGCACTCGTCGGAAAGCACCAAGGCGCGGAAGCCCCTGGCCGCAGCCGAGGTTGTCGTCGAAGAAGTCGAGGGTAATCCGGGTTATTACACATCGAAGTTCTTCTTGCGGCCACACTATCAGCTCGAGGGCCTGACTGTATCGCTGCGTCTGGTATCCAAACTGCCATCGCTGAAGAAATAAGCTCTGGCCCCTGGCTATCTGTCCGACCGCCGATACTGAAGCTGAATAGAGTATGTGGGCAGTAACGAAAAAATTAGTTCTTTTACGAGGAGATGATCATGGCCGTTGACATGTTTTTGAAGTTGGGCGATGTAAAAGGTGAATCCAGCGATGACAAGCATAAAGATGAGACCGATGTACTAGCCTGGAGTTGGGGAATGAGCCAGTCGGGTACGACCCATTCAGGCTCGGGAGGCGGTGGCGGGCAAGGTGAGCGTGAATGACTTATCTATTACGAAATATGTCGACAAGGGGACACCGACACTGGTAATTTCATGCTGTGATGGCAAGCACTTCGATGAGGGCGTGTTGACGGTACGTAAAGCGGGTGAGACAGCGCTTGAATATCTCAAGATCACGATGAAAGAAGTTCTTATCACATCAATTTCGACCGGTGGCAGCGGTGGCGAGGATAGAATTACAGAAAACGTCACGCTCAACTTTGCTGAATTCAAAGTGGAATACACACCGCAGAAAGCGGATGGAAGCGGCGATGCGGCGATCGAGGCTGGATGGAAAATTGCCGCCAACGTCAAGGCATAGAGAGAGCACGCTGCAAGGCCCGAGCAGCGATCGTGACGGGCCGGGCTCGCACCTTGCTTCATCAGTTGGCGGTGGTTCTGTTGAACGGCGTTTTTGTGTACTCACAGCTTCGGTTGGCGGCGTCTGAGAATCACGCTGCTTTTGATTAAATCCTTTGATCGATGAACGGCCATGGCCCTCGGAGACATGTTTCTTATGGTAGAGAGTGCTCGTCAGGGCCCGATCAAGGGTGAAGCGCAGGATGAGGACCACAAGGATGAGATCGATGTGAATGATTGGTCCTGGGGCATGCAGGCGAAGACTGCCTTAAGCGGCGGCGGTACCAGTCCAAAGGCCACCCTGAATGAGTTGAACATCGTCAAGCAAGTGGATAGCGCATCGACAGGCTTGATGGCGGCAATGCGCAATAACGATCTGATAAAAAAAGCGGTGCTCACCGTGCGCAAGTCCGGGGGCACGCCGCACGAGTTCTTCAAGATCAGTATCGAAAATGGCCGCATCACCGCGCTTGATGTCGATACTGCCAGCTTTACATCGACTGGCCACCTTTCGGAAAGGCTCAGCCTGGCTTTTCAGAAGATCAGCGTGGAATACGTTCCGCAGGGGCCGGAGGGCCTTCCCCAGGGAAGCATGCTATTCGACGCCGAGATATCCTGAAGCTCTTATTCCAATGGAGGAATCGCCATGAGCCCCGCGAGTGCTGCCGAGCAATGCCTGCGTGATGGAGATCCCGCGGGAGCCTTGCCACAGCTTCAGGAAGCGGTTCGCGCCACGCCTGGCGACGCGAAGTTGCGGATCTTTCTGTTCCAGCTTCTTTCCGTGCTGGGGCAGTGGGAGCGCGCGCTCAACCAGTTGAACGTCGCGGCAGAGCTCGACCCCGATAGCTTTGGCGATGGCGCAGATGTATCGCGAGGCGTTGCATTGCGAGGTACTGCGTGCGCAGGTGTTCGAAGGAAAAAAATCGCCCATGGTTTTCGGTCAACCGGACCAGTGGCTGGCGCTGCTGATCGAGTCACTGCTGCTCATTGGACAGGGGAAGCATCGGGAAGCCGACGCGTTGCGCGTAACCGCATTTGATGAGGCGGACGCAACCAGCGGCATTATCGATGGTCAGCCGTTCGGCTGGATCGCCGATGCGGACAGCCGTCTGGGGCCGGTATGCGAAGCTATCATCAATGGCCGCTATTACTGGGTGCCGTTTTCCCGTCTTCGCGCGGTAACGATCGACGCTCCGGAAGATCTTCGGGACGTGGTCTGGATGCCGGCGCATTTTCAGTTTGATAATGGCGGCGAAAGCGTGGCTCTAATCCCGACCCGATATCCGGATTCGGAAAAAAGCGATGACGGACAACTTCTACTGGCGCGCAAAACCATCTGGCTCGAAGCCGCACCGGATGTTTACCACGGTTTGGGCCAGCGAGTGTTCGCTTCGGATAATGGCGAGGTTCCTCTCATGGATATCCGGAAGATCATGCTCGGCCCGGACGCCGATGCTGCGTCCGCCAATTCGGTTGCCGGGTGATCATGGCCGACCCGGCTCCGCAGGAACGGCTACAACCCGCGCTGCTGGACCGCCTTGCTGATAACGAACCGGAAAAGAAGCTGGAGCCGCGCGAGGCGCGGGTTATGAACAAGGCTCAATTAAGGGAGGCAGTGCTGCGGGATTTGGCATGGTTGTTCAATACGACCAAGCTTGATAGCCATCAGGATTTCATCGGATTCGATTTTGCGGAGCGCTCCGTTATCAACTTCGGCCTTCCGGCACTCTCCGGCGAAACAGCTTCCACACTGGATGTTATTGAGCTGGAACGTTCGATAAAGCAGGCAATCATTGACTTCGAACCTCGTATCGCACCTTCCAGCCTGCAGGTTGAGGCTTTGGTCACCGAATTGCAGCTTGATCGTCATAATGTGATCAGTGTGCAGATCAGGGGCGAGCTTTGGGCCTACCCTGTACCGCTGGAGCTACTGTTGCGAACTGATGTGGATCTGGAAACCGGACAGGTGGAAATCCGCGATCTGGCGCGATGGGGATAAATCAAGGTTCTTCACTGCAGTAACTGCACTTGGTAATCAAGCTGTGTGATCTTGCTTGAGGTTCGGAACATAATCTTACAACTCAGCTAGCGCGAGCGCATGTAAATGGATCCCCGCCTGCTGCTTCACTACAACCAGGAACTCGCCTACCTGCGCGAAATGGGGGCTGAATTCGCGCAGCAGTTCCCGAAGATTGCCGGTCGCCTGGGCATGGAGGGCATAGAGGTTGCCGACCCCTATGTAGAGAGACTGATGGAAGGCGTTGCGTTCCTTGCCGCCCGGGTGCAGCTCAAGCTTGATGCGGAATTTCCGCGCTTCACTCAGCGCTTGCTGGAAATTGTCTACCCCAACTATCTGGCGCCAACACCGGCAATGCTGATTGCCCAGTTCCAACCGTTGCTTTCCGAAACCAATCTTGCACAGGGCGTTCACCATTCCCCGCGGCAGTTCGATGCATAGTCAGCCGGGCAAAAGTGATGCGACTGCGTGCGAATTCCGCCTTGCACAGGATACTACGCTCTGGCCGCTGGAAATCACCCGTGCCGAATACTTTACTTTCGCCCCCGATCTGCCACTCAATAAATTGCCGCTGTCGCAACCCATCAAGGGGGGAATACGGCTCAGAATCAAAACGACCGCAGGGTTGAAGTTCAACGAACTCAGCCTGGACCGACTGCGGTTATTCCTGTCGGGCAGTGACGAGATAGCCTACAAACTGCACGAACTGTGCCTTGGCGCGCCGCTGGGTATAGCGGTCGCCCCAGCCATGGAGCCCTGGCCATGGCACCAGTTTCTGCCTGCGCGCAACATCCAGCCGGTGGGCTATAGCGATGAGCATGCGCTTCTGCCGGTTAACCTGCGCAGTTTTCAGGGTTACCGGCTCTTGCAGGAATATTTTGCGTTTCCGCAGCGCTTCTTATTTCTCGACATCGATGGTTTGGGGCCCGCAGTGCGAAAACACGCAGGCGACGAATTGGAGATTGTTCTGCTGTTTTCACGCGGCGAAACAGTCTTGGAGAACGTCGTAGACCGGGCCAATTTTTCCCTTTTCTGCGCGCCTGCGATCAATCTGTTTCACAAGCGTGCGGACCGTGTTCATCTTACCGACAACACCTTTGAATACCATGTTGTTCCCGACCGGACACGGCCCATGGATTTCGAGGTTTTTGAAGTCACCAGCGTAACAGGCTATGGCGTAGGCAGCGACAGCGAACGCCCTTTCCTGCCATTTTACGCGGCCTACCATACCGAATCAGTTGGCCAGCAGGGCTATTTCACCCTGCAGCGCGAGCCGCGTCTTTTATCGGTAACGCAAAAACGGGTTGGGACACGCTCCAGCTATATCGGCAGCGAAGTTTTTCTTTCGCTGGTCGATCCGGAAGAGGCGCCGTACTCCAGCGATCTCAGACAACTGGCAATCACCACGTTATGCACCAATCGTGACCTCGTGCTACAGATGCCATTGGGTTTGGGGAAGACGGATTTTACCCTCGATGCTGCGGCGCCGCTTGAAGGCATTCGTTGCGTCAAAGGACCCTCCAGGCCTTATTCGCCGCTATGGACGGGCGCGCTCGCCTGGCAATTCGTGAGCCACCTGTCGCTCAACTATTTATCCCTCATGGATAACAGCGAACACGAAGGCGCGGCGGCCTTGCGGGAAATGCTGGAGCTGTATGCGATGACTGCTGACACCGGCGTAAAAAAGCAGATAGAGGGTGTTCGGAAGCTATCGGTGAGGCCCATCATAGGACGCTTGCCGAGCCCGGGCCTTATAACCCATGGCCGCGGGCTGGAAATTGTGCTTCAGCTCGAAGAACTCGCCTTTCAGGGCAATAGCGCGTTTCTTTTCGGCAGCGTAATGGAACAGTTTTTTGCGCGGTACGTCTCACTGAACTCCTTCACGGAGACCGTGCTTTCCTCAAGCGAACGAGGCGAAATCATGCGCTGGAGGCCGCGATGCGGGACGCGCCCGATCCTTTGAGTTATTTTCGGGCGCTGGAAGACAAACCTTTCAGCTTCGATTTTTTCCAGGCGCTGCGACGCATGGAATGCCTGCATCCGGACAAGCCCAGGCTCGGTAAAGCCATGCGCCCCATCGACGAGCCGTTGCGGCTTGCCCAGGAGCCTTCAATGGCGTTTGCGCCTTCCACACTTTCGGCGTGCAATCCGCCTGCGGAAGGTAAGCCGGGGCGCATCGAAGTCAGGTTTTTTGGTCTTCTCGGCCCCAATGGCCCCCTCCCGCTGCACCTCACGGAGTACGGGCGTGCGCGGCTGATCAACGCGGGAGATCGCTACTTTCGTGCGTTTTCTCGATATGTTCAACCATCGTTTTCTGCTCTTCTTTTATAGAGCATGGGCGCAAGCGCGTCCCGCTGTCAGCCTGGACAGGCCACGCGAGGACCGGTTTACCGTCTACGTCGGTGCGCTTGAAGGCATGGCCGGGGACAAGCTTCGCGGACGTGATGACATAGGCGATTTCGCCAAGCTCTTTTTCGCTGGCCTGCTTGGCCGCCAGGTACGCAACCGCGACGGTCTCGTTGCGCTGTTGACATCTTATTTTCGCGTACCGGTCCAGGTAGAGCAGTTTGTGGGCCATTGGATGCCCTTGCCACCGCGCGAGCGCACGCGTCTTTTTCCGGGAGAGCCTGGTGCGCAGTTAGGGTGTGGCACGGTGCTGGGGGCCAGAGTCTGGGATGCACAGCATAAGTTCAGAATCTGGCTTGGACCTCTTACATTAAGTCAATACGAGAGCTTTCTCCCCGGGGGCAAGGCAATTGGCCGGCTTGTGGCTTGGGTAAGGCAATATTTCTGTTTCGAATTCGAGTGGGATGCGCGGCTTGTGCTCGCGCGCAATGAAGTACCCAAGGTTCGTCTCGGCCAATTTGGGCGGCTGGGCTGGACAACATGGCTGGGCACGCGTCCGGCTGCTACCGATGCAACTGACTTGACGCTAGACGCGGAGCGCTTGATTTCGCGTCAACCGGAACTTATTGAGCCGGATCCGGCAAGTCGGGGACGATAATGCGGAGCTGGCAATGACAGGAGTGGGCATTGTCTTTCCCGCGAAAGCGCTAATCCAGTTTCTTGTCTACACTATGTAATGGCTAGGGTCTATAGACAAAAAGGAAAGCAGAATGAGCGAAATTAGCCGTGTTGCGCTGTTCCGCAAGCTGAACAGCTTGGCCTATAAGGCAATCGACAGTGCTACGGTTTTCTGCAAGCTGCGTGGAAACCCTTATGTCGAACTGGAGCACTGGTTACAACAAATTCTCGCCAATCAAGACTCCGACCTGCATCGTATCTTCAAGCATTTCGAACTTGATAATTCCCGGTTTGCCAAAGATTTAACCGATGCGCTTGACAAGCTGCCGCGGGGCGCGACATCGATCTCCGATTTGTCTGAGCATATCGAGCATGCGGTGGAACGCGGCTGGGTCTATGGCACGTTAATGTTCGGCGAAGGGCAGGTGAGGACCGGTCATCTTCTGGTTGGCATGCTTAAAGCCCCCAGTTTGCGCAATGCCTTGTTCCATATTTCTCGCCAGTTCGAGCGCATCCGGCTGGATACACTGACCGAAGAATTTGCCAAAATCGTCGCCGGTTCACCGGAGGAACATTTAGGCGCAACCGATAGCTCAGGCGCCGCGCCGGGCGAGGCGAGCGGCGCCATGGCGCCGGCCCAGATGGGCAAGCAAGAAGCGCTGAAAAAGTTTTCAGTGGACCTGATCGCCAGAGCGCGCAAAGGCGAGATCGACCCGGTAACCGGCCGCGACGAGGAAATCCGCCAGATTGTCGATATTCTCATGCGGCGGCGTCAGAATAACCCCATCCTGACCGGCGAGGCCGGGGTAGGAAAGACGGCCGTAGTGGAGGGCTTTGCGCTCCGCATCGCGAAGGGCGACGTGCCGCCGCCACTGAAAGATGTCTCTCTGCTCATGCTGGATATCGGCCTCTTGCAAGCAGGCGCCAGCATGAAGGGTGAATTTGAAAATCGTTTGCGGCAGGTTATCGACGAGGTACAGGCTTCTCCCAAACCCATCATTCTTTTCATTGATGAAGCGCATACCTTGATCGGCGCAGGCGGCCCGGCGGGCACCGGCGATGCAGCCAACCTGCTGAAACCCGCGCTTGCGCGCGGCACGCTGCGCACCATTGGCGCCACTACCTGGGCTGAGTACCGGAAATACTTCGAGAAAGATCCGGCGCTTACCCGCCGCTTTCAGGTCGTGCAGATACTCGAGCCGACAGAAGAAAAAGCGATACTCATGGTTCGTGGAGTCGCCTCGACACTGGAAAAACATCACCGCGTGCAACTGCTCGATGAAGCGCTGGAAGCGGTGGTTAAGTTATCGCACCGCTATATCCCCGCCCGCCAGTTGCCGGACAAGGCCGTAAGCCTGCTTGACACCACCTGCGCACGCGTGGCCATCAGTCAGAATGCCACCCCTGCCGAGGTGGAAGACTGCCAGCGCCGTTTGGAGGCATTGCAGACCGAGCTGGAAATCATCGGCCGTGAAGAAGAGATCGGCTGCGATGTTGGCGGAAGGCGAGCGGATGTGGAGCGGAAGCAAGCCGAGGAAAAAGAACGTCTCGCCGTTCTTGACGCACGCTGGCAAGAGGAAAAAGGACTCGTCGACAAGATACTGGAGCTGCGCGGTAAATTGCGCGCCGGGGGCAAGCCGGTGGATGTGAAAGCGCCGGGCATCGGCGCAAGCACGAGCGTATCCGACGCTTCGGCGGCAGGCACAGTCAGCACCAATCCACCGGCCGCATCCCCATCGAACGAGAAGCCGCAACCTGCATCGCAAGCCGAGTTGCAAAACGGCCCGCAAGCCGCATCGCAACCTGCACCGCAATCAAATGCAACCGCGGAGCCTGCTGGGACGGTGGAGTCCGCCACACCTGCCGTTCCATCCGGAAACGAACCCCCGCTCAGTCCGGAAGACCGCAAGAAGCTGCTGGCGGAACTGCATGAACTCCAGGAAAAGTTATATGCGCTTCAAGGTGAGAGCCCTCTCATCATGCCCACGGTAGACGCCCAGGTGGTGGCATCGGTTGTCGCTGACTGGACCGGCATACCTGTGGGTCGCATGGTGAAGAACGAAGCGGAGGCCGTGCTCAAGCTTGCCGACACCTTGAACCAGCGGATCATAGGCCAGCGCCATGCCCTGGATATAATCGCCCGGCGTATCCAGACTTCACGCGCCAAGCTGGATAACCCCAACAAGCCCATCGGCGTGTTCATGCTCTGTGGACCGTCCGGCGTGGGCAAGACCGAAACCGCGCTGGCGCTTGCCGAATCGCTTTACGGCGGCGAGCAGAACGTCATTACCATCAACATGAGCGAATTCCAGGAAGCGCACACTGTTTCAACACTGAAAGGCGCGCCTCCGGGCTACGTCGGATACGGCGAAGGAGGGGTCCTGACCGAAGCCGTGCGGCGCCGCCCGTATAGCGTAGTGTTGCTGGACGAAGTTGAAAAAGCCCACCCCGACGTACACGAAATCTTCTTCCAGGTGTTCGACAAGGGCTGGATGGAAGACGGCGAAGGACGCCACATCAATTTCAAGAACACCATTATTCTGCTTACCACCAATGTCGGCACTGATTTAATCATGAGCATGTGCCGCGACCCGGAGCTGATGCCCAGTGCGGATGCCTTGGGAAAGGCGCTGCGGGAACCGCTGCTCAAAGTGTTTCCACCCGCGCTACTGGGGCGGCTGGTAGTGATTCCGTACTATCCATTATCTGACGAGATGATCGGGATAATTGCCCGGCTGCAACTCGGCCGGATCAAAAAACGCATCCTGGAGAATCACAGAATCCCGTTCTCATATGATGACGAGACAGTCAAGCTAATCGTCAGCCGCTGCACCGAGTTGGAAAGCGGCGGGCGGATGATCGATGCCATTCTCACCAATACCGTCCTGCCGCGGATAAGCGAGGAGTTTCTCAAGCGCATGATTGAAGGCAAGCCGGTGACGCGGGTACAGGTGAGCGTTAAGGATGGGGAGTTTGGGTATGGGTTTGAGTAAAGTCCGTCATTCTCCTATTGCTGAATGGTTAGAGCGCGCTCTGTCCTCGACATCTCTCTGCCGATTGATGTTATACGCTTTTTAATGTAACTGGGCTAATTATTATCGTTTTTTGCTAGCAAAACTGGTCAAAACCATGGCCGGTCCTGCTGTCGAATCAACCCAACGAGCTCTATATTATTTTGGACCGTCATTAGTCACTCAGGATTACTGGGAGAGTAATAAATCTACACCAAGTTGGCTTCCTAAGACTTCAGGCAGCACCTGGACCGCATAAGAAGGCTGCCGATCCCCACGCAACCGGCCGAGCACTGGATATCATATTGTTTGCGAAAGATCCGCGCGAGAAAGAGATTATGCGGAACGTATTATTCAAGTCTTTCTTCAGTTACGCGAAGACATGAAGTTTATTTCGGTCGTATACAATGATTCGGAATGGAACGGGAGCGGTGTCAAATTTCCGCATGTGGATGAGGCTCATAAAACCCATATACATATTGAATGGGGTAAAACTGGGATTGCGCTAAACAATTTTGCCTCAAGCCTCGAAGATGCTTTATTCAATGAGTTTTCCGGCGAAAACATTGCTTCCGGTGATTACGCAGTAGGATGATTTATAGTTTGAAAGGCTGGGTAAACTTATATAAAAGTATTGTAACAACGATTATTAATTGAGAATTCCATTAATTGCCTGATCTCCTGGTGAAATTGTATGAGTTACCCGAGGTGCGACCGAATCTGAAGGATTCGGTAAGAGGAGGCGTGAACTTCCGTCGCGCGATGGCCTACGAAAAGCATCAGATCGTCAATTGGGTTGGCGAGCACTTCGGAAATGGATGGGCCAGTGAATGTGATGTCGCGTTCAGCAACCACCCGGTCTCGTGTCATATTGCAACCGAAAACAGTGCCATCTTGGGTTTTGCCTGTTACGATAGCACGAGCCGTGGTATGTTTGGCCCTATTGGAGTCATCGACCCTCACGTGGGCAGCGGCCTCGGACGCAGTTTGTTGCTTTCCTGTCTTCGCTCTATGGCATTGCAGGTTACGCCTACGCCGTCATAGGCGGAGCCGGCTCCGTGGATTTCTACCGGAGGGTTGTAAATGTCATTGAGATCCCAGATTCAGTCCCTGGTATCTACGTTGACCGACTGACCGAATAGTTCATGTAGGATCATTGAAGCCCTGCTTTAACCCATCAAAAGAATCAGGATGAGGCAAAAGAATCACGGAGACGTTTCCACGCTCGCGGTCCTGTCAAAAACACATAGATACCGACTATCTTCATGCATCCATATACCCAAATGCACACTGATGACGAACGGGAGCAAATTTCGGAGCTAAGCCTGCCCGATGCCCTGGCGCTTGCTTTGCAAATCCACCGTCGCGGCCATTTGGTCGAAGCCGAGATCCTCTATCGCAAAATTATCGAGGCCGCGCCAGACTATGCGGATGCCCATCATTTTCTCGGTGTGCTCATGCATCAGCGCGGCAATAGCGATGCCGCGGTCGAACTTATCCATCGATCCATCGCATTAAACCCAGGCGAACCCAACTATTACAACAACCTTGGAAATGTACTGGTGGAGGCGGGCCGCCTCGCCGAAGCTGCGGATGCGTATGAAAAAGTTATCGCGCTGGCGCCTGAGCATGCTAATGCCCACAATAACCTCGGCGCTTTGTCAAAGGCCAGGGGAAAGTTTGCCGAAGCTGCCGCAGCTTATCAAAAAGCGATCGAACTGAATCCCGCTCATGTGGATGCCCATAACAACATGGGCAAACTACTGTCGGCCCAAGGCAGAACCAAGGAAGCGGTCGCGTGGTATTGCAAGGCAATCACGTTGATGCCCCACCACCCCGACTCTCGCAAGTTGCTTGGCATCGCCTATTACACCTTGGGGCAGACGGAGAAAGCAGCTGAAGTCTATCGGCAGTGGCTTGCCGATGAGCCGGAAAGCCCGGTGGCGAGGCACATGTTGTCAGCATGTACAGGACAGGATGTGCCTGCACGCGCTTCGGATGAATATGTTGAATCTACCTTCGATCACTTTGCCGACAGTTTTGATGCAAAGCTGGACAAACTTGGCTACCGCGCGCCTGAGTTGGTTGCCGACGCTTTAGCCCGCGCTTGTGCAATTCCGGAAAAACGTCTCATCGCTCTCGATGCCGGGTGCGGCACTGGCCTATGCGGTCCCCTGATAGCCCAGCACGTACATCGCTTGGTGGGGGTGGATTTATCATCGGGCATGATTGCCAAGGCGCGCAGCAGGAACGTATACGATGAATTGACAAAGGCCGAGCTGACTGCCTGGCTGCATGACCACCCGTTCACCTATGACCTGATTGTTTCAGCCGATACCTTATGCTACTTCGGATCGCTGACAGCCCCGTTCGTTGCAGCCTACGGCGCGCTCAGAGCAGAGGGTTTGCTGATATTTACAGTCGAGGAAGCTGTCGATGAAACTGGGGGGTGCGGCTACCGAATAGAACCCCATGGCAGATATAGCCATGGCCGGGCGTATTTGAGCCAAGCGCTGGCCGACGCAGGATTTGCGGTTTTGAGAATGGAAATGGCGGTGTTACGAATGGAGGGTGGCAAGCCAGTGGAAGGGGTTGTTGTTACCGCACGCAAACGAGGCGAAGCGTAAATGGCTGGAAATAGGTATTCAGGGCCTGCCGGCGGGAGGGAAACCACGATAATAAACGTGGCGGACGCTTCGCGGACTTCGGGCGGCAAGTCGAATCCACCTGACCGTATGTTGAAACCGTTAGCCCAATCTCGGAAATGACGTTACCGGCCGCAAAAAAAGATAACAACTTGGATTAAGATGGCAAAGCATCAGACTTTGTGCTACAAAAAAATCACGAACCTTCACGACGGGTCTGGAGATTGAATGGCCAGGACTTTTGAGCTGATCACTCCGCTCGGCGCGGACGTGCTGCTGTTTCATCGCCTGCAGGCCCGCGAGGAATTGTCCCGGCTGAGCGAGTTTCAGCTTGATGCATTGAGTACCAAGGCCGATATCAACGTGGACGATATTCTGGGCAAGAATGTCACCGGTAAAGGTCGAGTTGGCGGACAACAGCCTGAGGCACTTCAACGGTTATGTCACCCGCTTTGCACAGGTAGGGATGCGAGGGCGCTACCACGCGTATCAGGCGAATGTCCGGCCGTGGGTATGGTTTCTTACTCGCAGGGCGAATTGCCGCATCTTCCAGCAGAAGACCGTGCCGGACATTCTCAAGAAAATATTCAACGATTATCCCGGGCTCTCGGACACCAAGTTCGAGGTCACGGCAACTATCGAACCTGGGATTACTGCGTGCAATACCGGGAAACCGACTTCAACTTCGTCAGCCGCTTGATGGAGCAGGAGGGCATCTACTACTACTTCAAATATCAGGAAGGCCGCAACACGCTGGTGGTGGCCGACTCCTACAGCGCGCACTCGGCGCTGCCGGGATGCGAGCAGCTTCCCTTTATTCCACAGGAGCGGATGACCCGCCCGGAGCAGGAGCGCATCAGCACCTGGAGCTTTGAGCGCGAGATTCAGCCCGGCCGTTATGTGCTCGACGACTACGATTCGGAAAAGCCGAGCGTCGAGCTTCAGGTCAAAACCAATTTCAAGCGCGAGCATGCAAATGCCGACTACGAATTCTACGACTACCCTGGGGAATACCTGAAAAAGGACGAGGGCGAGCAATATGTGCGGACCCGCATCGAGGAGCTGCACGCGCAGTTCGAGCTGGCGCAAGGGCAGACCAATGCCCGGGGCTTGAGCGTCGGCTATCTCGTCAAGCTGACTGGCCAGCCGCGCGCCGACCAGAACCGGGAATATCTGGTGGTATCCACGCAGCAGTCAGCTTGGAATACAGCGAATATGAATCCATGGAGCAAACCGGAACATCATACGGTTGCAGCTTCAGCATGCTGAACAGCCAGCAGGCAGTATCGGCCCGCCCGGATTACGCCAAAGCCCTTCGTCCAGGGTCCGCAGACCGCCGTGGTCGTCGGCCCGGCGGGCGACGAAATCTACACCGACAAGTACGGCCGGGTGAAAGTCCAGTTCCACTGGGACCGCGACGGCAAGAAGAACGAGAACAGCTCCTGCTGGATGCGGGTGTCGCAGCCCTGGGCGGGCAAGAACTGGGGCATGGTCGCCATCCCGCGCATCGGCCAGGAAGTGATCGTCGATTTTCTCGAAGGCGATCCGGACCAGCCGATCATCACCGGCCGGGTCTACAACGCCGAGCAGATGCCGCCCTACGCGCTGCCGGCGAACATGACGCAGACGGGCATTCTCACGCGCTCCAGCAAGGGCGGCAGCGGAGCCAACGCCAACGAGCTCCGGTTCGAGGACAAGAAAGGCTCGGAGCAGGTCTACATCCACGCGGAGAAGAACCAGGACATCAGGTCGAGAACGACGAGACGCACTGGGTCGGCCACGATCGGAAGAAGACGATCGACAACGACGAGACGAGTCTTATCAAGCACGACCGCACCGAGACGGTGGGCAACAACGAGACGATCACGATCGGTGTAAACCGGACCGAGAGCGTGGGTTCTAATGAAACCATTACCATTGGCTCGAACAGAACCATATCGGTTGGCGCGAGCGAAACCGCATCGGTTGCCCTGCAGCGAACTCATCTGGTGGGGATAAACGAAACCATCGGTGTTGGCGGAGCGCAGGAAGTGGGTATCGGCGGGTTTCAGGCGATAGCGGTCGGAGCGTATCAGACCACTAATGTCGGCGCGTACCAGAGTAACAATATCGGGGTGAACCAGAGCACGAATGTCGGGGCGACCAGTCACGAACGTCGGCGCGAACCAATCCATCGATGTGGGCGCGAACCAGAGCGAATCCGTGGGTGGGAATGCTTCGAAGAGTGTGAAGGGTAATGACTCGCTAGGGGTTGACGGCAACCGCAGCGCAGACATCAAAGGTGACGATAGCGCCAAAATTGGAAAGAATCTCGTGATTGATGCCGGGGATTCGGTCACCATCAAAACCGGCAGCGCCAGCATCAGCATGAAGAAGGACGGGACGATTGTGATCAAGGGCAAGGACATCACCGTCGACGGATCAGGCAAGATTATCGAAAAGGCAATTAGCATTACGTCAGAAGCAACTTCAAAAAATGTAACCAAGGGGGCGATGGTGGAAGTAGAAGCTTCAGGGATAAACACAATCAAGGGAAGCTTAGTAAAAATCAACTAACTTCATGAATGATTATGGGATGAGTGTCGAGCTGCGTTTGTCCTGGCGGCTTTGGCGAACTGGCGGATTTCTTTCCTTTTAGTCAGAGAAGACGGTCCTTGGGGAATAGTGGCCGGTCTGCGACGAATTGGAGCTAGGGGTTTAACAGGGCGTGTGTTGGTATGTGTGAAATGCACCGGCATATGGGTTTCTATACCGTTTGCTTTCTTTGTCAGCGAAATGTGACGGAGTTAGTGGTCGTGTGGTGGGCCTTAGCGGGAGTGACTGCGTTAATTGACGAATGGGCTCGCCCACCCTTTGAATGGCAGGAGACACAAGCGATGAGTTGTTGCGCAGGAATTCAGACACCACTGATGGCTGAGCGGCATCGGGCGAGTGTACACAGCGGCGGAAAAACTATGGTCGTGAGAGGGCCAGTTACTGGACTGAATTACCGGTTTTCAGGTACCGACAGGTCAGCATTGTTAGATCCACGTGATGCCGTTGCTTTAACTCGGATGCGATTGTTTCATATCCAGGGGATTGTCGAGATAGCCGTTCCCTAGATCTCGTTTTTTTTGTCAACAAGGGGTTTATTCATGGGAAAACCTGCCGCAAGACTTGGTGATACCACAGCGCATGGATCACCACTTCTGGGGTCGCCATGTGCTACGGTTTTAATCGGAGGTAAGCCTGCATGGAGAATCGGCGATCAACATACATGTCCTATCCCTAATGCACCTCCTCCCGCATGCTCAGGGACACCGCATGGGCCAGGCATAACAACGCCAGTCCCAGACGGTGGTAGCGGAATTTGTCTGATCGGAGGAAAACCGGCAGCAAGGGTTGGTGATATTGTGATGGAGCCAGGTGCGCTCATTCCTCTACCTCCACCGAACAGCATCGCTGTGGGGGAGTTTACTGTGTTGATTGGTATGGGAGGAAGTGGAGGGGTCTCGGGATGTCCAACGTGCAATAAATAAATGTAGATAAGCTTGGCCATCGGCTATTTGCCGGGTTTGCCGGTTGCTCGCTTACTTCGCTTTCAATTGAGCAATATGCTGTCATTTCCATGTCGACTTATTCAGCCAATAAGCTAATTCTAAAAATCAAGAGGAGATATGCCCAACATCAATGTGGCGACCGGTGAGTTTTGTCACGCAGATGTAGATTTTGTCCTGCCTGGGATAATTCCGATCGAGTTTTAAACGCAACTACAGAAGCTCATTATCTACGGATCGGGGAGTTTTCGGCTTCGCTTGGCGTCATCCTTTAGACTTAAGGCTCCTACGTACTAAGGAAAAAGAAATCTCCTTCGTAGATGCTGAGGGCGAGAGGACGCCCTTTGACATTTCCGCAGCCGGCTCCCTTGCAGTTCATTCACCTGAATCACTAAGCGAAATGACCCTAGGTCGCGCGGGGACAGAGATCGTCCTTTCTAAAGCCGATGGAACGAGGTTACATTTTCTATCCCGGCCCAATCCGTCTGGTGTCTTCCCGCTCTGCCTGATTGCAGACCGTAACGGAAACGCTATTAAGATAGAAAACAACCAGTATGGTAATCCGATTCGGATCACTGATACGTACAATCGGTCGGTCGTTTTTCGATATCTCGCTGGGTCGCTTATCCATACGATCGATCTTATCGACCGCGAGAATACTAGTGTCGAAATGACGTTGGCCAGTTATCAGTATGACTCCGGGGAACTCATCGCTGCAACTAATGCCCTGGGCTATGTTGTTCGATATCAGTACATTGAGCACCTTATGGTCCGATATGACAATCGTAACCTCGAACCATGCTTCTCCGCATTTGACGATAAGAAGAGATGCGTCAGAATATGGAGAGAGGGCAATGTTCGCAACATATGATTATGACGAGGTAGGAAAACGCACTATGGTTACAGACTCCCTCGGTCTAAGAACCATCTTTAAATACAACGAAGCGAATTTCGTCGTCGAAGAAATCAATCCCCTTGGCGGCGTGAAACAAACCATATGACGAAAAAGGACTTTCTTATGTCCCTTGACGAGGCCGGTACGTCAAGCCTGATTACTCAGTATGACCCGATAACACGGAAGTATTCGCACACTTTATCGAAGCGGTGCCATAGAGCTCTTCGAATATGACGAGTTTTATGAAATAAAAAGATACACCGATTCGTTAGGGCGGACATGGCACAACATGTTCGACGAGAGAGGTAATCTAACGAAACTTCATACTCCACTGGGGGCGATCTGGCAATACCAGTATGATGAGCGAGGTTTATTGAGAAGTGTTATCGCCCCCAACGGGCAATGCGCAGTTATTGAACGAACTAGCGACAAGCTGCGAGGCACTATTTCCGATCAACACGGTGGTGTTCTCTCGTTCACCTTCAGTTATCCAGCATACTTAGCCGAAGTCACGGACGCGTTGGGGAACAGAACAGTACTATCTTATGACCGAGGCGGTCAGTTGATCCACATTCAGTATCCGGATGGATCTGCAGCACATTATAAGTATGACGGAGAAGGAAACTTAACAGAGTATGTCGATGAGATGGGTCGATCAATACATTTCTCATATGGTTTTTATGGCGTTTGTACAGAAAAGATTGACGCGCTTGCCCACTCAATTAAGTTTGAATACGATACCGAGCTGAATCTTAGAGCGGTGATTAATCAGAAAGGGAGCGCAGCACGTTTACATATGACGCCTCTGGACGACTTGTGAATAAGCGGTTTTTTGACGGCAGATCTCTTTCATATTTTCATGATAGGAAAAACGCGAGATTAGTGTAAGGGACGATAACTCAGAAGGTAGTGCCGCCATCTCATACAACAGTGCGAATCAGGTAGCGGTCCTAGATTATGGTAGTAATTGCAAGGCCACCTATGATTACGATTTAACTAGACATCTTAAGGAAGCGGCGCTTCTGGAAGCAGGATCGATTGGCAGTTCGATGAAGAAGGGCGTCTTGTCCAAGAAACCCGTGATGATTATAGGATTGCCTATGCGTATGATGCGATCGGCAATCGCGTACATATGGAGGATACCCGGGGGTTCGTCGCCAGTTATGCAAGTACGATTTGCGCAGTCGCTTGATCAAGCTGCTGAATCAGAAGAGACGGGGGTGTTCATCATTTCGAATACGATTTATTGGACCGAGTAATAAGCCATACAATGCCCAATGGGTGTAAGGAAATTTTATCCTATCACGTTTCTGGGGGCCTAGAATCGAAGCGAGTTTTCTCGCATCCTGGCCGGCTGATCCATGAGCAATCGTACGTGCGAGATAGAATGGCAGGTCGTAGAAACGCAGGAGCATGACGGCACCAATGTGAAGTACGATTACGATGAAGATAGGTCGCCTAGTCTCCGTGTTGAGAAATGGAGAGTGTACGGAATATTATGCTTACGACGTTAATAGTAATCTAGTTTCCACTTTAGACTATCCCGAGATTCGATATGCTTCCGGCAATCGAGTTTCACGCATCGGCGACACGAGCTATCACTACGATAGCGAGGGAAATCTGGAAAGTATCAATCAAGAAGGCAGGGGGAAACAGTACGTGTTTGGCCTGTCCTCCCTAAGGCAAATTCTCAGTTCAGATATTGCGATTGCTGAGTTTGAATATGATCCTTTAGGACGACGCATCGCAGCGAAATATTCCAACTTACAAAAACAGTTCTTCTGGGATCAGCATTCGCTATTGCGAGAGGAATTGCACAAAGGCGAACAGACTGACGAGATCGAATATATGTCGATACCTGGGCAGTATTCGCCGTTGGAAAAACGTGTTAGTGGACAATATTTTTATTACATATTGGACCATAGAGGAGCGCCGAACCGGTTGCTCGACGAGGATGGGCAAGTAGTTTGGACTCCAAACTTCACTGCTTTCGGGGAGCTACTTGGATCGAGTAGAACAGACATGAAAGACTCGATTCGCCTACCCGGCCAGTATGATGACGGGACGGGCTTACACTACAATCAGTACAGATATTACGATCCGAAACTGGGTAGATATATATCTCAAGCTCCGCTCGGGCTCTTGGGAGGCATGAATTTTTATCAATATGCCCCCGACCCCGTAAATTACATTGATCCTCTTGGTTTGTTAGCCATACCGCCAGGCATGGCCTATAACGGTCCTATTGCATGCACTCCTAATCCTAACCCCAATAATTGTCCTCCCTCCAATCCACCCGCCAATCCAACTCCGCCACTAGCTAGGGGTTGCCTAAACGCAGCGGGAAATCTTCGTGGCGGAGGCGGGCCCGCACATAATCAAGCCATTCAAAGTATCAGCAATGCCAATAATCTGCAAAACCAGGGCGATTTCCGGGTTAATCAGCAGCAGGTTACTTCTGCAGCTATAAGAGTGGGTCGCAACCGACCTGATATCCAGGTAACAATTGCAAATCAGCGAAATTACATAGAGGTAGACACGCCGCCGGCTCCTCGTGCGGATTGCCATCGGTATCAAATTTGCAACAATGACCCATCTGGGGTGGTACATCTAATAACCATATAGATGAAACCATCCCCTACTGCTTCACGGGAAGCCGATGAATAACGACGAGTATTCGATCGCCTGGATAGGCACAAGTATTGGGGTGAAATCAACAGATATCGACTCAATACAAAAAGGATCTCATCGTTTGGTTCGAAGCGCCCAGCAGCAGGGTTTGAGCTGCCACTGCGACAGCTTCGATATTGACGAAGATGGAAATCCGCAATATTTTTTAATGATTGGCAAGAATATTGGTATGCTAGGTTACAAAGAGGGGATTACCTTTTCGAAAATCGGACTGAAAAAAATAGAACACTGCTTCGAGGAGATCAAGCCTCGTTTACAGGCCATGGGTATTAGTGATCCGCCGCAGCTGTATTTTTTGTTTCATGTCAATTACGATTGAACCACTCAAGCGCACCGTGCTGTATGTCGCTAATTTCTGATTTTGATCCTATTACTCGTGGCCAGGTCCTTATAAATGCACCGCTGAATAAGGTTGCAGACGCGCTTATCTCAATACTTACGACGATATTCGGAGTGGGCAATTCGGTTTCGCAATTCAATGCCCGGGACTAACATTGATCCAAGATCAGTCTCTTTTGTGACAAGGCGAATTAACGGTGGGCTGAAGCGTTGACCTTTCTTTCGCCGCTCTCTGCAGTTGAAGCAACCCGTCACGTTCTAGTTCCAACATGTGCATCTGAGTGGACGGGCTACTTTTGCAATCGTACTAGGTCGGCTGAGCGAAATGTTGCTGGAAACCTGAGTAAAGAGCTGAGCGTCACGGCGGTGTTCGCATTCAAACAAGAGCATACGATAAGAAAGCTTGCCGAAAATCTTTGGGCTGGCGATTATGGTGGAGTTCAATTCTTCGTCTATGATCGATCGGATCAGCCTGCACGCGCGATCGAGTGCCTAAACGATGGGGGGCCGTGGGTGTTTGGGCAGGTAGGAAAGCCTTATTCATTTGAAGATACTACGCAATATCAAGCGAGGCGGAAGCAGGACAGATTCACGCAAGAGATGCTAGTTCGCTATTTGGAGGCCATGAATCTTAGGCCATACGATGATTCATTTTTTGTGCCCATGATACCTCGAACTGTATCGGAATCGAGCGGATAGACTTAGATCCTGACCTGCTAAGCGGACAAAAATTTTATTCGTTGGACGAGATAAAGAAAAAGAAAAGATAATGCTCTCCCCAG
>CAWHQD010000006.1:0-17297 GCA_963831395.1 uncultured beta proteobacterium | reverse complement strand
TGTATCAGCAAGCGGGGGACACAGAAAAATATGCAATACATGGGAAGACAGGTCATGCTGACCTATGAGATGCCGCTCAACGAAGTCGTAATGGACTTTTTCGACAGATTAAAATCCACCAGCCGAGGTTATGCTTCGCTTGATTACGAGTTCAAGGAATTTCGCGCCTCCGATCTGGTCAAGCTGGATATCCTCATCAATGGCGAGAAAGTAGACGCGCTGTCGCTGATTGTGCATCGCGCCAGCAGCCAGTACCGTGGACGGGAACTCGCGCAGAAGATGCGCGAGCTGATTCCGCGGCAAATGTTCGATATTGCAGTGCAAGCCGCCGTCGGCGCCCATATTATCGCAAGAGAGAGCATTAAGGCTTTGCGCAAGAATGTGCTGGCCAAGTGCTACGGGGGCGATATCAGCCGCAAGCGCAAGCTTCTGGAAAAACAGAAGGCAGGAAAAAAACGGATGAAGCAAGTCGGCAATGTCGAGATTCCGCAGGAAGCTTTTCTTGCAATCCTGCAGGTTGGGGATAAATAGCCCAACGAATAGCCGCTCGAATATTTAAACGCTGCCTATATCAATCAGCAGGCTTTTGCTTCGCTTCGGTAAAAGGCGTCGGATATTTCTACCAAAAGAATAAGGAACAGGAATGAATTTTCCGCTCATTATGCTGATACTGCTGGTGATAACCGGCAGTATCGCGTTACTTGACCGCTTCGTTCTGCAGCGCCGCCGGGCGGCGGAAGCCCAGGGTCCGTGGTGGGTGGAATATCCGAAAAGCTTTTTTCCCGTAATACTTGTCGTCTTCTGTCTGCGCTCGTTCCTGGTGGAGCCTTTCAAAATCCCATCGGGCTCGATGATCCCTACCCTGCTGGTGGGGGATTTCATCCTGGTTAACAAATACACTTACGGTATCCGCCTCCCGGTCATCAACCTCAAGATAATGGACATAAAGGAGCCTCAGCGGGGCGAAGTCATGGTCTTCCGCTACCCCGAGAATCCTTCCATGGATTACATCAAACGCATCATCGGCGTGCCGGGAGATACAGTCACGTATCGGGATAAGCAGCTGGTTATCAATGGCGCGCCTGTAAAAATGGAGCCGAACGGGGAATACACTTATGTGGAATCCGGTCTGAATTACGTTTACAGCCGTCGCTTTAACGAATCGGTGGGAGATCACAGCTATAAAATCCTTGTCAATCCGGAAGCCCCGGATATACAGCTAGCCGGAGTGCGCCCGTTTCCCTTCGACGAAAATTGTGCCTACACTGGCGGCGGCTTTACCTGCACTGTACCGGCCGGCAATTACTTCACGATGGGCGACAACCGGGACAGCAGCAGCGACAGCCGGTATTGGGGATTCGTCCCGGAACGTAATATCGTCGGCAAGGCGTTCATGATCTGGTGGAATTTCAGCGATCTCAAGCGAATCGGCTTATCTATTGAATAGCACTGAGACCGGATAAAAATGCCGCGGCAGGCCGGAATATAAGGAAGGTTTTTCGAAACGAGGTATCCGCGAAGCGGGATGAGCAGGCGATCGCGAAAAGGAAACTCCCAAATTGGGTTCCGCTTATCAGGATATGGACAGTGACGCACTTTGCCAAAAGCTTGGCTACATCTTCAGCCGGCCGGAGTTGTTGCGCCAAGCGCTCACCCATCGTAGCCACAGCCTCCCCCATAACGAGCGCCTTGAGTTTCTCGGCGATAGCGTGCTCAACTGCGCAGTGGCCGCACTGATATTCCGGCATTTCCCCAGCCTTACGGAAGGCAGCTTATCGCGGGTTCGGGCCAACCTGGTCAACCAGCAGTCGTTGGCTGAATTGGCGCAGACGCTGGAATTGGGCAAGCTGATCAGATTTGGCGAGGGGGAGCTCAAAAGCGGCGGAGACCGGTCGCCCTTCGATTCTTGCCGACGCTCTGGAGGCCGTGCTTGGAGCGATATATCTTGATGGCGGTTTTGCGCAAGCCGAGAAAGTTGTCACAGCGCTTTTCGCTCCTTCGCTGCAAGATTGGGATGCCCAAACCCAGGGCAAAGACCCGAAAACCCTTTTACAGGAATATCTCCAGAGTCGCAGGCTGGCGTTGCCATTGTATTCTGTCACGGCCACCAGCGGCGAAGCTCACCAGCAGCAATTCAAGGTGGAATGCATGATTCCGAAACCTGACATCCGCACTGTGGGCGAAGGACCTTCTCGACGCAGCGCAGAGCAGGAGGCAGCGAAGCGAGCCTATGATCAACTTCTTTCACAGGGCTAGCAAATGAAGACAGAGCAGGCGCCCGCCTCTGCAATTTTCAATCTTTTCAAGCCTGGTTGCGCATCTCCCATGGGCGGCTTCCAGCCATGATTGCCGATCTCGACGATTCCGGCAGTCGCGGCCATCGCTGCGGCTATGTTGCCATTGTGGGCCGGCCTAACGTCGGAAAATCCACGTTGCTTAACAAGCTGATCGGGCAAAAAGTCAGTATCACCTCAAGAAAATCACAAACCACCCGGCATCGCATCAATGGCATTCTCACCGATGCGGAATCCCAATTTATTTTTGTCGATACGCCCGGTTTTCAGACACAGCATACGAATCGCTTGAACAGCGAAATGAATCGCATGGTTACCCAGAGCATGCGCGATGTGGATGTGGTGATATTTGTAATTGAGGCAATGCATTTTGACGATCGCGACAAGAAGGTCATCAAGCTTCTGCCTGCGGACCGGCCTGTGATTCTCGCTGTCAATAAGATAGACCGGATGGCCGACAAATCGCAACTGCTGCCCTTTCTCGAAAAAATGGCAAAGGAATTTGCTTTCGCCGCCATCGTTCCGGTAAGCGCTGAACAGGGAACTCAGGTGCCAGCGTTGATAGGTGCGGTCCGGCCATATCTACCGCAAAACCCGCCTCTGTTTGGGGAAGATGAAGTCACCGACCGGGACGAACGCTTTATCGCCGCCGAACTGGTTCGCGAAAAATTGTTTCGGCTGCTGGGTGAAGAAATTCCTTATTCCACCAGCGTAGTAATCGATCAATTTACTCTGGAAGGCGAACTGCGCAAAATCCATGCCTCTATCATTGTGGACAAGGCAAATCAGAAGGCCATCGTCATCGGCAAGGGCGGAGAAAAGCTCAAGCTGATCGCTACGACGGCGCGCAAAGACATGGAGGAAAGCTTCGGCAGCAAAGTATATCTCAACGTCTGGGTAAAAGTGAAAAGCGGCTGGGCTGACGATGCGCAAGTATTGAAAAACCTGGGGTATGAGTAACCCGCGTAGGGCGGAGCAGTGTCTTCCGAAGGAAGATGCGACCCCGAAGCGGGTTAAGGGCGCCGGACCTACGGCAGAGGTACCGCTACAATGCTTTCCGGCGACCCCGCGTAGGGCGGAGCAGTGTCTTCCGAAGGAAGATGCGACCCCGAAGCGGGTCAAGGGCGTCGAGGCGCCCCGCATCTATCACGCTTTATAGTTGCTCTTGGACGCTCGCTAACACATGACTGCGGATAAACAGCGGCAAGACGCCCAGCCCGCATTCGTGCTGCATACCTACCCCTACCGGGAAACCAGTCTCATAGTGGAAGCCTTCACGCGTAATTTCGGACGGGTGCCACTGATCGCGAAAGGAGCCAAGCGTCCCAAATCCGCACTGAGAGGACTATTGCTGGCATTTCAGCCGTTGCAACTGAGCTGGGGAGGTAAATCGGAATTACGCACGCTGTACAAGGCGGAATGGCAAGGAGGCCAGATGCCTCCGCAGGGCACGGGCCTGATCTGTGGTTTTTACCTGAACGAACTGCTGGTACGGCTATTGCACCGCAACGACCCTCACGAACAATTATTCGTTTACTATCAGGAAGCGCTGGCCGCGTTGAGCGTTCAGAAGGATTACATTCCCATATTGCGCCGCTTCGAACAGCGCCTGCTGCAAGAACTGGGCTATGCCTTGACGCTCAACCGCGAGGCCGCGTCCGGCAAACCTATCGATCCGAATAAAGATTATTCTTATGAAATCGAGCGCGGACCCGTGGAATTAAACGGAAGTAATCACGGAAATGGCTTGCCAGTACGTGGTAAAACGCTACTTCACATGGAACAAGGCGATTATTCGGATATATTAACCCGGCAACAGAGCAAGCATCTGATGCGCTACATCCTGAACCATTATCTTGGCGACCAGCCGCTGCATACGCGGCAATTGCTGAAAGATCTTCAGCAATTATGATTGTCATTATGATGAAGCAATAGCTTCGGACATGCTTGGTTCTGTAACGCAACGCGATTCGAGAAGGAAAGGAGACTGGAACCGTTTGAGGTAAAGTGCTGTCTGACACAAGAGCAAGAAGAACGGAATGAATTATATATTGAGTTAGTGAAACGGCCCTGCCAGATTTCCGATAGAAGCAATCAGCGCACGCGATTCTAAAGGTTTGGATAGATGCATCTGGTAACAGTGCAATCCGAGTGCCCGCACCTACCCTTTTTTGCTGGTTGACCTGGGATCAATGGTTGGAGCCAGGTGTTTGCCAGTCCGCGCCTGTAACATCTCACAGCCAGCTCTCCAACGATTTGTTTCTTGCTTAAAAACCCCTGCAAAAAGAACACTATTCGCAGTGTCATGACGCTTGCCCCAAACAAACCATCGAATATGGATAGCCGAGGTTGTTTCCCTCACAAGTGAAGCAGTGCTCCCATTTCCTCATGCTACCGATTGAGGATGGTATTGATGTTTTTTTACTGGAGAAAAGATCAGCTGAATGTTATGAAGCATGATCCAAAATCACGCCGGCTGATTCTCCCCCATCAGGAAGGGGGAAGTCAGGCAAAAGATCCTGCGGCTGAGACACCCGATAGCGAGGAAGCGCTGCTGTATTCCACTGCTATAAAAACTTCCCACGTCATCCTTGAGGCGCGTGAGCGAATCGAGCATGAGCTGAGGGAAGCGAAAAAAGCATTGGAGAAAAAAACGGCGGAACTGAATCGTTCACTCTCCATGCTGCGGGCGACCATAGAATCGACGGCCGATGGACTTTTCGTTACAGATAAGCGCGGCAACGTGCTTTACTACAACCGGATTTATGTGGATATGTGGCCCATCCCTGGCAAACTTATGGACAGTGCGAGACATCGGCCAATCATCCAGTATTGTTCAGGTCAATTAAGAAATCCTGACGAATTCGTGCGCTTGACCCAGCAGATTTATACGACGTGGCCAACAGAAAGCTTTGATATCCTGCAGTTTAACGATGGACGGGTATTTGAACGATATACAAAAACCAAAATCCTGGAAGGGCAAGACACTGGCCGGGTCTGGAGCTTCCGCGACATTACTGGACGCAGGCAGGCGGACACCTATAAAGCGCAGTTGGCGGCAATCGTGGAGTCCTCGAACGACGCGATAATTGTCAAGGATCTCAACGGTATTATCACCAATTGGAATGCTGGAGCGGAAGAGATTTTTGGGTATCGTTCGAGCGAGATAATAGGCTCTTCCATATCGGCACTGATTCCGCCCGACCGCCTGGAAGAAGAAAGCAGAATCATGAGCCGCATCAAGAGTGGGAAACGTACCGATCATTTTGAAACGGTTCGATGGGGAAAGGGCAAGAAACCGATTGATGTCTCCGTCACGATATCGCCTGTGAAAGATAGCGCCGGCAACATCATCGGCGCATCCAAGATTGCGCGCGATATCACTCAGCGCAAGGAATCACAAGAACGTATCGAGTATCTCGCCCATTACGATTCGCTGACGGGACTGCCCAACCGTGCCTTGCTCGCTGATCGCATGAGAATTGCCATTGGGAACGCCAGCCGATATTCCTTCCGGTTGGCGTTATTATTCGTGGACCTTGACCGCTTCAAGCTGGTCAACGATTCGCTGGGTCATGAAATCGGCGACAAGCTGCTCAAAACCGCCGCAGAGCGCATGCAATCCATAGTGCGCCAAACCGATACGGTCAGCAGGGTGGGAGGTGATGAATTTATTGTCCTGCTGAGTCATATTCAAACGGCAGCAGATGCGGCGCGGGCCGCCGAGAAGCTTATTGCAGCCGTGTCTCAGCCCTACCTGATAGAGCAGCATGAGTTGATGCTGACCGCGAGCATCGGGATCAGCATTTATCCTGATAGCGGCAAGGATGCCACCAGCATGCTGCGTAATGCTGACGCATCAATGTATTCCGCTAAAGGGTATGGCAGGAACTGCTACCGGTTCTATTCCGAAGAATTGACTTCTCTGGCAGCAGACCGGCTGAGTCTTGAACGGGACCTGCGGGGCGCACTTGCGCGTGGCGAAATCTTCCCCGTATATCAGCCACAGATTGATTTTGGCACGGGGCGGGTTACAGGAGCAGAAGCGCTTATGCGCTGGCGGCATCCAAAGCGGGGATTGGTCTTGCCAGCAGACTTTATTCCGATAGCCGAGGACAGCGGTTTAATTCTGTCTCTTGGCGAGCACATATTGCGAGAATCCTGTCGGCAGGCACGCCATTGGCATGACCACCACGGATTTGACGCCATGGTTGCGGTGAATGTTTCAGCGGTGCAATTCCGCCAGAACGATTTCACCGATGTTGTATCGCGCGTGCTTGCGGAAACCGGGCTTTTACCCGAGCGCCTCGAACTCGAAGTAACTGAAAGCGTTGTGATGCAAGGAGTAGAGTCGGCCGTACAGAAAATGCGTGTTCTTGATGATTCCGGCATAAAAATCGCTATTGACGATTTTGGTACCGGCTATTCCAGCCTTTCGTATTTACGAAATTTTGCTGTAGATCGACTGAAAATTGATCTGTCTTTCGTTCGTGACATCCCGGATCACACTGATGCCAAGGCTATCGTCGGCGCAATTGTGACAATGGGCCGCGGCCTCGGCTTGCGGGTAATTGCCGAAGGTGTTGAGACAGAAGCACAGGCAAATTTTTTGCAAAGCGTCCAATGCGACGAAGGCCAAGGCTACCTGTACGCAAAACCCATGGATGCAATTGATTTTGAAGCGTGGCTAAAAACTTCGAATTCGGGTTCCATCTAAGTAGGATTTCGCTCGACCTCCTCCTTTATCTCCAGTACCTGCCAGATCAGTTCAGACAAACACAGGATATCTACCAGGGCGCACAAGTGACAGAGCCCGGCGCAATGCCGGGCCCTTACTACCAGCGGGTTATCGGGCCTTGCGCGGACACCGATCAGACCAGCCAGACCCAGGCCCGGACACCGATCAGACCAGCCAGACCCAGACCCAGGAGAGCGAGGGTAGCGGGTTCAGGAATCTGTCCTACTTGAACAACGATGGCGGAGCGATCAACCTCGGCCCCTTGGGCGTCATAAGCCACCAAGGCGAAGCTGTACTCACCGGGACTGCTGGGATTGAAAGCATCGAAACTCGGAGGAGATATGATCCCTGGTAAATTGATATCCAGGAAGTTCATGCCCAGGTTCCATGAGTCCTGAAATGGACCGGAAAGACTGATCTGACCATGGTCGGATTCCTCAGTATTCGAACCGAGATCAAAATCATAGAAGAGCTTGTAGTTGTAGGAGCCCGCATCTGCCCCGCCGACATAAAATGCGAAATTCCAGGTGGCATACGGATCGGCAGGAGACGGAGCATTAGTGTCTATGCCGGGATTAGCGAAGAAGGTGCCGGCGCCGTCATTCGTGAGCTCGGGATTGAAATAGCGCTGGTGGGCTGTCAACCCCAAAGTCACGTCGGTCCCACCCGACGAACTCCCGATATTGGTAATCGCGACCGCGTTGTTTGGAATACCGCTGCCACTGAAAGTAGCGCCCGACAGGGTGCCGAATGTATCAAAGCTTTGGGTGATGGGCGCAGCCAGCGCGTTGCCTGCGAACAGGGCGGTGGCAAGCAGGCTGCATATTATAGTTCTGTTCATTACTCTTCTCCAAATAAGTATCATCAGTGAGCTCACGCGATATTATCCGTACGTACCTCGTTTCAATCGCGCAGCTTGGCTCCTATTAAGCAAATGTTGTGCCAGCCCCCTTGATAACTATAAAGCGTTATATCTACAAATAGTTAAGTTATAGCATGCCTAATGACATAAGCATGGTCTGTAAGCATTCCCGACGACCCTTGCCCGAAATATGAAAATGGTAGATCGTAAATTTCTCGGAGATCGACGGTCAGGTCTTCGAAAACCTCAACTCTTCGCGTAGTTGATATTTATGGTCGCAGCCTCCGTAGAATTTCTGGCGCCCACGTTGTATAACCATGACGGGTTAGAAAGACCGGGAAGGCGACTGTATGGCTTATATTACGGATTATGGCTGCGTTAACCCATTGGACCAAGGTACAGTTTGCGGAGGGAAATGCGAGGGGATGATGATGGGAAACCTCTGGCGATTATTCTGGCCAGAAGCTTTTGCGGCTGTTTCCGGGCGGGAGGAAGTTCGCCGGTGTACGCGGCCTGACGAGAAGCAATCCTTGCCGCGCCAGAGCTACCGCCTGGAGAGATAATATCCGGATCAGATCAGTGCAACGCGTGGTACACCTATTCGTTGGAGCCGCGCTCGGCTGAACCTCTGTAAGCTATCAACTCACGGCTCGATTCCTTTCTTGCGTAGCTCCGCTTGAGCCTCTTCGCTTTTGTCAAGTTCCAATCCCATGGACTTCAGCACGGCGGGCGTTTTTGTAAATTGCAGATCGCGGTATTCGACCACTTGAACGCGATTGCCCCATGGATCGAGGAAGTCAAGCCTGCCGCCTTCCAGCATCGTCGCCCCCGCCGCTTCTGCGAGTTCCCGTACATGAGAACGATCGTCGACGACAAGCCCGAAGTGCCTCTGATCATCTGCGCTCTGCGATCGCCCTTCCATCAGCGCAATGAACTGATCGCCCATATCGATAAAAGCGGAGCCTTGGCCCCGGCCTCGTAATTTGAAGTTGAAAATGCGGGCATAAAAAGTCAGTGCCTCCTCTATATCCCCGACTTCAAGCGCAATGTGATTGACACCCACAATGTACGGTTTCGTTTTCTCGTCCATATATTTCTCCCGGTAATTATGCTGATTTCATTATGTGGCCCTGCTTGTCTATTTGCGTTTGCGTGTGTGCCAGAACCATATCTGCTTATGATATTCCCTATCCCATGCTAAAGGCGAACCGCACAGTGAAGCTTTTACGAAACTTCCCGAAGGCTATGCCCCCAAACCCGGATCCTGAAACCTGTAGATGGCCTCAAGCAAATACGAGATAGACCGTCAGCAAAACCCCTACCGTTGCGACTGATAAAGATAAAAACGATGTAAGCCACGGTTTGGCTAATTGAGGAATATCCTCAGGTGGAAGCGAACGGATGTAGAGCCGGTGATTGTGCAGCGCGCCCAGGCTGGTCGTCGAACCCGCAAGCACAAGAATGATGCCCAGCAAGCCGGACAACCAATGCGGAGCTGCGCCAGGAATCCCGCTCGAAGCCGTCAGAAGGTTCAGAAAAAGGCCGAATCTGGCAACTACAAAACCGAGCGCCATCAGGGTTAGCCCTGTACGCACCCAGGCAAGAAGCGTGCGTTCGGCAGCGAAGAAAACGCGTGGGTCCGACATTTTTCCTTGTATTCTCTATATTTCCTTAACTCGACATTCAGAGGCTGCTTATCGCCAGTCTGGAAGATACAAATCCTTCTGCCGTTGAAATCTGGCGCGGGCCTGACTTGATCGAGTATAGTAAGGTTTCAGCAAAATGCGTGGTGTGCAGCGATTTTAATTAGTCGCTCGTCCTCGGCATAATATCAACTCGTTTGGAATGCCTTATCTTTATTTCAAAAAGCCTATCACTTCCCCCGAGGGATCAGAGCCCGAACTTGCTCATCTCGACAATAAGCTGTACATATTCGTCAATTATTAACGACATGCAATAATTATGATCAAACTGGGCGTCAATATTGATCACATCGCCACTTTGCGGCAGGCCCGTGGCACGACATATCCCAACCCCGTTGAGGCGGCGTTGATTGCGGAATCTGCTGGAGCCGATGCTATTACATTGCATTTGCGCGAGGATCGGCGCCACATACAGGACAGGGATGTGGCAGTCTTGCGGAGTTTACTTAAAACCCGCATGAATCTGGAAAGCGCGGTCACTGACGAGATGATAGAGTTTGCGCTGCACATCAAACCTCACGATGTCTGCCTTGTGCCTGAACGGCGAGAGGAACTGACTACCGAAGGAGGCCTTGATGTACTCCGCTATTTCGAACCGGTGGAGCGCGCATGCCGCAGACTGGCTGAGGCGGGCATCCGCGTATCTCTGTTCATCGACGCTGATGAGCTCCAGATCGAGGCGGCGGCACAAACCGGCGCACCCGCTATCGAGATTCATACAGGTCACTACGCGGATGCACAAAATTCAGACGAGGAGCAAAATGAACTGGAGCGGATCCGTTTGGCAGTAGCGAAAGGTATCCGGCTCGGATTAAAGGTCAACGCCGGGCACGGATTACATTACGGTAATGTTCAACCCATAGCGGCGATAATCGACATAGCCGAGCTCAATATCGGCCATGCTATCGTGGCCCATGCGCTATTTGTCGGATTTGAACAGGCTGTACGGCAAATGAAAAAGCTCATGCTGGAAGCGCGCGGATGATTTATGGAATCGGAACCGATCTGGTTGAGCCTGCCCGTATTGCGCGATTACTGGAAAAATATGGAGAGCGCTTTGCAAAAAGGTTACTGACAGATGAGGAATGGCCGGAATATCTCGGCAGTGGACAGCCTGCCATGTTCCTGGCCAAGCGTTTCGCCGCCAAGGAAGCGCTTGCGAAGGCATTTGGCACGGGTATGCGCTATCCGGTGAGCCTGAGCCATATCGGAATAACACATGATCATCTGGGCAAACCGTACTTTACGTTTCATCCGGCATTGAGTGAGCTGGCGAGAAACGAAGGTATCACCCGCCATCATTTGTCCATCAGCGATGAGTTAAATCTTGCCTGTGCCTTTGTCATATTAGAAAAATAATGTCGCTTGGACCCCTAATGGTCGACATCGAAGGCACGCAGCTTACTGCCGACGATAAGAAAAAACTCCTGCACCCGCAGGTTGGCGCGGTGATTTTGTTCACGCGCAATTACTCATCTCTCACGCAACTTACCGAACTGACCGCCGAGATTCACGCGCTTCGAACTCCACCGCTATTGATTGCGGTCGATCATGAGGGCGGAAGGGTGCAACGTTTCCGCGAGGAGTTCACAAGATTGGCCCCCATGCGCGAACTGGGCAGTATATGGGACGAGCACCCCGGCAAAGCCCGGCGCCTGGCGCAGCAGATGGGCTATGTGCTGGCGGCGGAACTGCGAGCCGCAGGCGTGGATTTCAGCTTTACCCCAGTGCTGGACGTGGATTACGGACAAAGCTGCGTCATCGGTGACCGCGCTTTTCACAGTGATCCGCAAGCCATCGTCGACTTGGCCCACAGCCTTATGTCCGGACTGAAGTCGGGCGGCATGGCGGCGGTGGGAAAGCATTTCCCGGGGCACGGCTATATCGAAGCGGATTCGCATGTTGCAATGCCGGTAGACGACCGTCCCTACGCCGAAATCGAAATGAATGATTTGATTCCGTTTCGCAAAATGATCGATTTCGGGCTCTCCGGCATCATGCCCGCACATGTCATTTATCCTCGGGTAGATGCACGGCCTGCCGGCTTTTCTGAAGTGTGGCTAAAAAAGATTCTCCGTGGTGAACTTGGATTCGAGGGTTGCATTTTCAGTGACGACTTGAGCATGGAAGGGGCCGCTGTTGCCGGTAGCGTGTTGCAACGCGCGGAAAGTGCGTTAAAGGCAGGCTGTGACATGGTGCTGGTGTGTAACGACCCGAATGCCGCAGATATATTATTGGGGGAATTACATTGGGACATCCCCGCCATCAGCGTTATTCGTCTTGCTCGCATGCGGGGAAGGCCCAACCCCGATTCAATCATAAAACTGCATGAAAACGCAGATTTTGTTAAAGCAGTCGAAAAAATTGCAAGTATCGGAATTCGTAGCGGTGAGTTGCCTCTGGTATAGATAATGCAAACTCCGCTGTTTCCCTTGTCCCTCTATTATCCACAACGCAGAACTGACTATCCGGTTATGGACTACGGTATTGTTTCTTTCTTCCATCACTTATTCATTCCTTGTGAAGCGCCTGGCCAAAAAAATAAGAATACGGTTGAAAAATAGACAAATGAACCTATATTGACTACAGAGTGCTGATTCGAGTATTTCAGCATTGGTAGGTCAACATTAAATTCATATGGAGGTATCATGGCTATTGCTCGTTATGAACCCTGGAGTTTATTGCATCAATTACATAAAGAACTGGACCGCGCGCGCGGGGACGGAAACGGCGAGGGATCAGCAGCAACCGCGGAATGGGCGCCAGCGGTGGATATCAAGGAAGACCCGGATAAATTCATTCTCCAGGCGGACCTTCCAGGCGTTAAGCCTGAAGAAATTGACATCACCATGGAAGACGGGGTACTTACTATAAAAGGCGAAAAGAAAACTGAAGCAAAAACCGAGAAAGACGGCTTCAAGCGGGTCGAACGCACCTATGGTTCTTTTCACAGGCGCTTCAGCTTGCCGGATACAGCCAATTCAGACGCAATATCGGCAAGATCGAATTATGGAGTATTGGAAATCGTCATTCCCAAACGCGAAGCTGTGCAGCCAAAGAAAATCAACGTAACCTCAGCCGACGAAGCAAAATAACCGGCCGGAGCCTTCGGGCTCCGTTTTTTTTGGATTGCCCGCAAACCAAACATTACTGTGGTTAATGCCTGCTCGTATCGGTTTGGTAGCTGAAACCCGATTCGCCGCCCTTAATTCCTTTCTCTATATTTGACCCGCACGCGGTAACTCAACATCGCCTTTCCATCCGCAGGGATCGATATCTGCCATTCGGCGACATTGGAAGCCACTTTGGTATGAGGTTGTGATTCCGACACCATTGTCCAGTCACCCGGTACGGGTTCCCGCACCTTTACCGTTACCACCTGTTTTTTGGCATTCTTCAACAGGATCTGATAGGCGGTTTCCAATACGCTGCTATAGCGCCCTTCGCCCGCCAATCTCCGAAAATCTGTCTGCGTTCTCTCAGCGGTTACATCGAATGCATCCCCGAGCTTCAGGCGAACCGTTTCATTCCTCGGCGTGTGATCAATCTGATCTTCACCCACAAACTGGGCATTGCCCGACGTATCCTTCTTGTAAAGCCGGATTATCCCTTTGGGAAGCGGAATACCCAGTTCCTTGCCCTTGTTCGCGAACTCGACAAATACAGCGGCTTTCAGTTTCTGGCCGATGTCGTTGTATTGCCCAGAGTAATAATAAGCTGAGCCGGCCAATAGAAATTCTTTCTTGATTGGGACGGCGGTGGCGGACATCAGCGCTACCTGCTTGGTTTGATTCTCCGCCAATATCGTGGCGCGTTGCAGCGTATAAAGATGGTATTCAAGCAGCGCCTCCTGCTTTATATCCGACGCTTCCGCCATTTTTGACACGCCCATCACCTTTCGCGGCACGGGCGGCTGCTGGCGTACCCGGTTCAGGTCACCTGCAACCAGTTGCAGTCTGGCTTCCGGGTAAGTTGTTCCACTTTGGTTGGTTAGCGTAACCCAGCCATTCAAATCGAGATGGTCATCGCGGTCATTCAATTCCGCCACATAATCGGCGCGCCACGATAGCCCCGCGGTCAAATAGGAAAGTTCGAGGTTCTGTTCACCCTGGAGGGGCGTTACCAGGGAAACGACCAGCGTCGGCTTGTCGCGCAAATTCTCCGGCACCCCGCGAAACGCCAAGCGGCTCTGGGCCGGAACGCCGCTTTCGATACGATCTGTATACCTGAGTATCGGGCCATTATTTGTCGCCAGCACTGTGGCCGCTTCCCGGGTTTCTGCGCCCGTGGCGGGATTGACGCGAATGATCGTCACTTCCTTGCCAAGATATTTTTCCAGCAGTGTCTCAGGCGTCAGCAAGTCGAAATCGAAATTCTGCTCCTGCAAAGTAAATCCATCCGCACTGGTGAGGTTGCGCAACAGCGCGGTCTCTGGCTGCATCTGAGCTGAAACTTCACGCCATGCCAGCTTATTGAAGCCGGCTGCCAGTTTTACTTTGCGCGCATCTTTCACCAAGGCGAAATTATCGTTGTAGATGGTAACCGCTACCTCCTGCTGGTCGGACGCGGTCGTGATTTTCTCTCCTGTCTCGCCTTCCCCACCCACGGATGCAGCGATGCCAACGCAAGATACTGCCGTCAGACCCAGCGCGAGCATGTTTAAAAGCAATAGCCGCATTTCATTCCCTTATTTCGAACTCTCCTGATAACATGCTGCCTGAACAAGGCATCCTGCCTGTTTCCTGTTGATTCATGCAACCTTGGCCGGGTAAAGAGACCGGGGACCAACCCTGAGATCATAGCCGAGGGCGAGCGCCAGGGAGAAGATGGAAATCGACGGTTTGTATCGTCGCCGCCATTGTCTTTGATACTTTCATCCCCATCCTTGGCCGCAGGCCAGGCTTCCCCACCTGGCGCACCTCAGATTTATCCAGCAATTTCCTGCGTGGGATTCAGTTTTCGGGTGACCCGAGATACCCCTGCGCAATCCGATAATACACTCGGCGCAACGGCTTGCCTTCCCGCTCTATTTCCACTTCCTGGACAGCGCCGGGTTGCACGAGCGCGGGAGTAATATTGTCATTGCCTTCTATATCGTGCTCGAGTTGCCAGGGTTTCATGCCGACCAGAATGATCGGACGGTTCGTGGCCGGCTCGGAGGGATACCAGAAATTGTACATGGCGGCGTTCTGCCCGAACATATTACGGCCCCGTATGTCCATGGGCTCCGCTTCATCATCGTAAAAGGACAATGAGGTGGCAACCGACCATTTACTCATGCCTACGACAATGGGCTTTTGCCCCGTCTCGCGTTGAACTTTCTTTGCAATCTGCTCGATTTCGTGCGTCGCCTCGCGCCAGAAATAGTGCTCGGTAAAACCCGTGTATGGAATACCGGGGATGCCGAGCACCACATAATGCATCGCAAACGCGTAGAAAAACAGGCAAACCCCGATGGTGGGTTTCCAGGCTGTTCTTAAGCGGACCGCGATGCTGCGAAGGTCGCTGGCCTGAACCATCATCCACGCTATTGTCGGCAGCAGAGCAAGCCAGACCGGGGCGGTCCAGTGAAACTTCGGTGCGCCAAAAAGGCTAAGCGAGAAGAACACCGCCAGCGGCACGCCCGTGAAGATCCTCACGAACAGGCGGCGCCTGTTCGCGAAGGGATGGGATAATGATTCATGCCGGCAATAGCGCCAGGGCGGCAGCCACCAAGCCTGTCGGAGTCAATACCAGCAGCATGTGGAGAAACAGCCACTGCAAGGAAAACTTCTTGCCTATCCCCGTGGCACGCTCCGATTGGAACAGAATCGAAGCCCAGTCATGCTGCATATTCCATATGATGACGGGTGAAAACAGCAGCAGCGCAAGCGCCGCCGCAAGATATGGATGAGGACGGCGCAGCCACCGGCGTGCAACCGGATCAAGAACCACAAACACCAGCGCCGCAAGACCCAGCAGACCCAGCGTGTATTTTGACAGAAGGCCCAGGCCGAATGCAATGCCCATGCCCAGCCAGGCCGAACGCTGATCAGCCATCAACGCTCGTTCCATGTAGTACAGCGTGGCAGCCCAGGCCGCCATCAATGGCGCATCCGGGGTCATGAGCGTCGCTGAAACAAAGCCGAAAGGTAGTACGGCCAGCAGCAACACCGCGCGAATGGCGGCCGATTTGTCGTACAGGTTGCGCGCCAGCGCATACAGATAGCCCATTGTGATCAGGCCGCAAACAAATGCGCCGATTCGAACGCCGAACTCGTTGTTGCCAAAAATCGAGGTTCCCAGCCAGATCAGCCATGCCACCATGGGCGGATGATCCAAAAAGCTCAGGTCCATGTGCTGGGCATAATTCCAGTAGTAGGCTTCATCGGGAATCAGCTGCGCCACGCCAAGGTAGACCAGGCGCAGCAGCACGGCAAACATGACGATCCCGAATGAGGCTACTCGCCAGCGCACATCCAGCGAGGGAGGGTTTCGCTTGTCGGGAAATACGTAGAAGGCGGAGCCGAAGTAGTTGATTGCAGCCGTTGCGGCGATTGCGGGGAAAATGGCCAGAAATGTCGGCACATGCCATCCATAGACCAGTAAGGCCAATACGCCGCCGCGCATCAGCAATGCGAATACCCCTACCGTTAAAAAACGGCCAAATTGATCCCATCGCAAATAGCCTTCATGATGACGCCGGAACGACCATTTGGAATTGAGCGAATAATTCATTGCCGCAGCGGCAAAGAAGCTCATGATATGGGCCAGGGCAAGCCCGGCGCCACTGCTCATGAGCCATTGAAACAGCAGTGCGTCGACGACTACGCCAATCAAGCCAACCGCCGCAAACCGGCTGGCGGTGCCGACAGAAACCGTGCCGCCGGCCAGCGTCATCAGGCGTTGCAGATAAGTCCACTGATGAAAAAAAGACAGCTTCGAGGTGCCCCGCGTTCTATCGTGAAAGCAGATGGGCACTTCCACCACCCTGAGCTTGCCTTGGCCGGCCATGAGCAGTTCAAGCAGAATCTTGTATCCTCGCGCGCGCTCGGCAATGGCGGAGGACAGTTCTCGCCGGAAAGCAAAAAACCCTGAAGTGGCATCATTGACATCACAGAGGGGACGAGCCAGCCAGCCGCCGACGCGCGATAACCACTGGCGATGCAGCGGCCACCCCACTGTACTCCCGCCCGGCACCTACCGGCTGCCGACAGCCACGTCATGGCTTCTATTCAGCACCGGCGCAACCAGGGCAGGCAACCGCTCGGGCGGATGACTCAGGTCTGCATCCATCACCACAATCACCTTACCCCGCGCAAGCGCCACCCCGGCCAGTATCGAGCGTGTCAGATCGGGCTTTTCGCGACGTTCAAGCAACCGCACAGTGCGGTTGCGCATCCGCATGACCTTCCCATGCACGGATCTTCGCCGGCGTTCCATCGTTTGAGCCATCATCCACGAAAATGACCTCGAAACTTTCAACCGGGAGATCAAGCGCAGACAGGCGGGTCAACAAGGGATCGATATTATCCGCTTCGTTTAAACGTTGGAACCACTACCGAAAATTGGGACGGTACTGGTTATAGCTGTGCTAGGCAGATCGGATGATGTTGGGGAGGGAGAACGCAAGGACAGGAACTTCTTTGTGTCTGGCAAATCGGTTAAAAGGAATCCACGAGATTATTATTTTTTCTGCCAAGCTTGCCGGTATTTCTTTA
>CAWHQD010000005.1:0-15157 GCA_963831395.1 uncultured beta proteobacterium | reverse complement strand
AGTCGAGGTGTTCGATTCAGTATCGCCCGCAGGCTTGCTCATCAGGGTCTCGGCTGTCTAAAGATGCTGTTTAGCTACTGGCAACTGTCGGCAACCTTCCCTCCGTGTCAGCTCAATACCATTTCGACATGATCACTCGGCAGTTGGCTGTTGCTGGGGAGGAAGTTTGTGTTGAAGCGATTGTGAGAAAGCAACGCGAATGTTTGCTTTTGTCCAATTCCATTTATAAACATTTCGATCTAAATAGCAAGCTCTTATTCAAATTTTTCCCTCTTTCAGATGCCTTCAGAATGTCATTTGGAAAGGAGAGTATATTGTAAAGATAACCGTACGGTAAATACAGTTAACCCAACCGCTTAATGGATGAGCTAGAATTATGATGCGAGAATCAAACTAAAGTAACGACAGTCAGAAGTTTCGACCTACATAGACAATCACTTCCTGTCCTCCTCTTTTAAGAAGCTCCACGAATTTTACCCATTCAGAATTAATAAGGCATCTGTGCAGAGCTTTCCTGCGAAAGCTAGGCGGTATATCTTTGGGAAAAAAATAAGATGAACGCATTTATAAAGCTTGCCAGCAGAGTTGGACGGTTTCTTTTCAGAAATCTTCCAAAGCTTACAGCCGATTGGTGGCAGAAGCATGTGATTGACCGTCTTTCATTTCAGCAGCAACGGCACGCCCAGGAGCGCGGTTACAAACTGCTATGCGACCTCGACTTCGCCGCTTATTACGTGTTCTGGACCAAAACTGGTTCGAGCTTTCCAGCCAACTGTCTCTACCCAAAGAGGCACGAAACTGGGTCAAGGAATTACAAACAGTACGCAACAAATGGGCACATCAATCAGCAAAGGATGTTCCACCTAGTGAAATTTATCGTGATGCCGACACATTGGGCAGGGTATTGAAGGTGATCGGCGCGGCTCCCAATGTTTTGTCTATAGTCGAAACCTCCAAGGTGGAGGCTCTTTCCCATCTGAGCGAGACAAATTCGAAAGTTGAGAGACCGTCCAGTAATGCTACTGATACGCAGCGCGCTATGTCTCTCTTTGCCATTGGTAATGTTGTAACGCTGCGATCAAATCCAGATGTGATGATGCCTATTACTGAGGTGTTGGAGGCAACCGGAGGTGAGCGTCGTTACCGCGTATTCCGGAACAATACCAAGGCTACGTATTACGAAAGCCAGCTTCAGGCTGTGGTCGCCGACGATGAGCGACATAAACTCAACGTCGAAGCGCTTCACGCCCAACTGACTAGCCATCAGCTTCTGTCACCCTCGACGGCAAATTTGTTTTCGCTGCGCTCAGGTCGAGTGAAGTTTATTCCCTACCAGTACCGCCCTGTGCTCAAGCTCATCCGGGCAGACCGTCCACGACTGCTCATTGCAGACGAGGTAGGGGTGGGTAAAACTATTGAGGCTGGACTTATTATCAAGGAATTGCGGGCACGAACGGACCTTTCCTCAATACTTATCATTTGCCCCAAGCCGCTTGTCTCGGAACGTAAGTGGCTATTGGAGATGAAGCGTTTTGGTGAAGACTTTACGCCGATGGATGGTCGACTCCTGAAGCATTGTTTGCAGGAAACTCATCTGGAAGGTGAATGGCCTGAAAAATATTCGAAAGTGATACTTCCATTTTCCCTGTTCGACTCGGACTTGATCCGCGGCCCTTCAGGACGCCGAAAAGGCAAGAATCCAGGACTTGATGAACTGGACCCTTTACCCAAGTTCGACCTGGTCATCGTCGATGAGGCACATCATATCCGGAATTCGGAAACCTTCCTTCATCAAGGTGTCCGACACTTCTGCGAAAATGCTGAGGCAGTGATATTCCTGACTGCGACCCCGGTTCAACTAGGGAGCGGAGACCTTTATACACTATTGAGTGTTTTGCGCCCTGATCTCATTATCGATCAGGCTAGTTTTGCACAGATGGCCGAGCCAAACCACTTTATCAATGCCGCAGTTCATCAGTGCCGTCTAGGGCAGCCCGACTGGGCGATTGAAGCACGCGGGCTACTAGATGAAGCTGCTCAGACTGAGTGGGGACGACTATTTCTTCGCGAAGCCCCAGCTTTTCAGAAAACATACGACCGACTTCAGGATGCGGCCCTGGATGATGCTGATCGAGTGGAACTGACAGCGTGCGATAGAAGGGTTTTATACCTTTGGCTCACTCATAAATCGCACTCGCCGCCGGGACATAGGCGAGTTTACGACACGAAAGCCTGAAACGCTGACCGTAGATTTTACGCCGCCCCAGAAAGAGCTGCACGACAGGTTGCTGGAGATTGTTGCCAAAATTCTTGCGTTCTGCCACGGCAACCAAAATGTCAAATTCATGATGACCACGATTAGGCGGCAGGCAGCAAGTTGCCTGTATGGGCTTGCACCGCTCCTACGGGGCATCTTGTCAGGCAAGCTCGACCAACTGGAATTCATGGAGGCCAGCGATATGGATACCGAAGCCGATTTACGCTTCGTGGATCAGGTACGTGCCGACATTATTTCATTACTGGAAATGGCCGACAATCTTGATCCACATGATCCCAAGGTTGAGGCTTTCCTTAAGGCGATCAAGAACAAACAAATACGTGAGAACAACAAGGTTCTGGTTTTCAGTACGTTCCGGCATACCTTGTCATATTTGACAAAGTACACGGAACAGGCAGGGCTGCGATACGGATTGATTCACGGCGGCATTCCGGACGAGGAGCGCTCAGACCTCCGACACCGATTCCGTCTCCCGAAAGATGACCCGAATGCTCTGGATATTTTGCTTTCTTCGGAAGTCGGCTGTGAAGGACTGGACTTCGAGTTCTGCGACTTCCTGGTTAACTACGATTTGCCGTGGAATCCGATGCGTATCGAACAAAGGATAGGTCGTATTGACCGTTATGGACAAAAGAGCGAGACCGTGGCCATTGTCAATCTCATTACACCGGGAACTGTCGATGCGGAAATCTACGAACGCTGCTTGTGGCGAATTGGCGTGTTCCAGAGCGCTATCGGCGGGAACGAAGAAATATTAGGTAAGATTACCCAAGAGTTGCATGACATTGCGGAGAGCTTCGATCTTACGCCCGAAGAACGGGAAAAGCGGCTGAAGCAACTTTCCGATAACGGCATTCGCCAAGTTCAGGAAGAACAGGCATTGGAATTGAAGCAAGCAGAACTGCTTGGATTGAACATCCCAAATCAGTCCTGGCAGAAAGATATTGAATCGGCCGAGAGCTATTGGCTGTCTTCAGCAGCACTTCAGCGTTGCGTTTCTTCATATCTTATAAAGCGGCTTAGCCCAGCCCAGGAATATCTGCTAGGTGAAAAGGCACTCAAGACGCTTCGCCTGGCTCAGGAAGCTAGAGGCAAATTGCTGGAGGATTTCAAGCGCTTGCCTCGGTCAACGGAGCCCGCGACAAGGGAGTGGGAAAAATGGCTGAAAGGAGCACAACCGACTGTGGCGGTCACTTTTGACCAGGAGCCACAGTGGAAAATCCCAAGCATTACACCTGTCGGTTAGCCATCCGCTGGTTCGTCAAGCCGCGCAGTACCTCAAATCTGATGAGCCTGGTTATGCGGTGCTTGAGGTCCAAAGCGAAGCGGTGACTCCGGGTAAGTATCGGTTTGGCATTTATCGCTGGACCAAACAAGGCGTCAAGCAGGAAGAGATGCTGATTCCGGTAGTGTCTGACGTCGCAGTTGAGGAAAAGTTGTTTTCATTATTGCAGACTGCCACAACGCGAGAAGATAGTGACCTACCCGATAATCACGAATTCGACGCGCTGGACGCACAGCATCACCGCAAATGGGCAGCAGCTCAGGCTAACCACATCGCCGAAAACCGGCAGCAAGTCGAGTATCGAATTCAAAGCTTGACTGTTAGTCACAAAGCACGGTGTAAGGCTATCGAACACCAACTCAATCAGACAGCAAACGACAAGATTCGTCTGATGAAGCAAAGCGAATTGGGCCGAGCTAATTTGGACTTCGATCGGCGTATGGCGGAGCTGGAGCAGGCTGCTGAAAGCGGGGACATTCATGCGATGCCGGTTGTGTTCGGAACAATAACCGTTAAGAGAAAAACAGTGTGAATTTATCGATGAAGTGCATCGTGACCGGGAGGAGCTCGCTCGCGTCTTGAAGAAACATAAGGGTATTCGCAAGACCGTTGAAGAGCTATACCCAGACAGTGCCCATTTTATTTACGAACTGCTCCAGAATGCTGAAGATGCAGGAGCCACTGAAGTAAGCTTTACTCTTGAATGATTCTCTACTAAGATTTGAACATAACGGTCGTCCCTTTACCAAGGAAGATATCTGGGCAATTACAGACATCGGCGAAGGGACTAAGGGCAATGACGAGGAAAAAATTGGGCGTTTCGGGATCGGTTTCAAGGCTGTTTTTGCTTACTCGGAGACACCCCATGTCTGGTCGCCAACCTTCTCTTTCAAGCTATCCGATCTAGTGTTGCCTACGACGATAAGCTTATACAGCGGACTTGCTGGAAAAACATGTTTTGAATTTCCTTTCAATAACCCCAAAGAAACCAATCAAGGTTGCCTATGAAGAGGTTAAAGCACGGCTTGGTGAACTGGAAGACATAACATTGCTCTTTCTGTCCAATTTGGAAACTATTCGTTGGCAAATCGGAAAGGAGTGGATGGGGAAATAGTGCGATTGCAGCACTCGATCAACCATATTGAGGTGCGGAAAGACTTGGGAGAAAATACGACCGCCAGTTCACATTTTCTACGCTTTTCTGAGTTGGTCACCCATAGGCCGAAACTGCACATATCAGTTGCTTTTTCTTGGATTTTTTGCCCAATGTTAAGAAATTTAATCAACAAAAATTACTTTCAACGCAACTAAAAATCAGACCTGCAAATCCAGGGCGAGTCGCTGTATTTTTCCCTGCCGAGAAGGAAATCTTAGGGATTGCGCTTTCATCTGCACGCACCCTTTGTGCCGGAATTAAGCCGTGCCAGCGTTAAAGAAACAGACGTTAACAAACCTTTATTTGAACAGCTCGCCAAATTGACCGCTATCTCTCTGCATCCATCCGTGATCTGGGACTCTTAAGTGGTGAGTTTTTGGGCGTGCTGCCTAATCTCGCAGGATTCTATTCCAATTCGTTATCAGCTTATCCGCACAGCCATTATTAATGAGATGAACAATGAGCCGCTGACACCAACATATTCACAATCCTATGCGCCGGCCAAAAATCTTTTACAAGCCAAGGCTTCATTGAAGAGCCTTTTATCAGAAGAAGATATTGCCTTTCTGGTTGACTACGATGAGAAGCCGCCTCAAGTGGGCTATCGGTGCCACACAAAAAAACAGTGATCAAGATCGATTTCTGAGCTGGGTTGGCTATAACCAAATGGGATATTGAAGACTTTGTTGAACTTACTTGATGAGAAGAGCTCAAGACACTCCTTGGCAGAAACTGGATAAGGATTTCATGAGATGGATCAGTAATAAATCCATAGAGTGGCATCGGCAGATGTACGCACTGCTCTATAACGAGCTTAGTTCCAGCCATGACCTTGTCGGTTGAAGTCACTTCATCTCGTTCGCCTTGCTGATGGTAATTATAGTATCGGTAGCAAGTGCTACTTTCCCACTGATAGTGTTGTGCATGACGAACTTGTCCCAAGGGTTGATCGGGACATTTACTTATCGGGCACAAGCAAAATACAACAAGGGTATGCTAAGAGATTCCTTGATGAGGTCGGCGTTCGCGAGGTTGGCGAGGTAGAGCAAGTTCAAAGCATTTTGCAGCAACGATATCAGCAAGGGCATTTAAGCCAGACATAAAAGACATGCACCGCTTCGTTGCTCTAGTTGAGAATAACCCTGCTCAAGCAGGAATATTTTCCCATTACGCTTATTTTTAATTGCGCAGATGGTACATGGGGAAAACCAAACGAGGTTTTTCTAGACTTGCCCTATCGGGAAACGGGGCTGTCCGCCTATTATGATGCGCTTGGAGGCGGTGCGAATAAAAAGCACTTTCAGATTCCTATCAACCTTCAAAAAGTTTTCTCAGGCTGGAGCGCGACGGATAACTATTATTAGTGGAATTTCAAAGGAGAGATTTGGAAAATATGCTGAGTTAATTGGCGTGCAAACGGGATTGTTAATCTAAAAGAAGTATGTCTTTGGACCATCCGTTAGAACAGGAGCTCTGCACAGATTATCTTCAAAGAGGAAAACAATACCGGTACCAATGATGATTGGGTTATTCCCGCGCTTGAAAGATTATTGAAGACTCGATCAGAGGATTTGTCGCTGTTGATATGGAGGACGTTATGTGAGTTACGATAATGTCATTTTAGAAGCACGATATTCGCCCAAATCGGCAATATGAGCCAGTAAAACGGCCATCATCCTTGGTGCTTGTCGCTTCAAAAGTGCCCTTGGATTCCACAGCTTGAATGGAAAGTTCGTGGTTCCATCGAAGGCATCTAGAGACCTTCTTCCCTAAAGGATTTCCGTTCGCGAGGGCTATGAGTGGCTACATGCAGTTGGCTTTGGCGAGGAAGAACATAAAAAATCCGAAGATTATGGTAGAAAACGATCAGCGGCAGCAGAATTGGGTATTCGCTGACGAGGAGTCGCTAAAATATGCCAATGGATTGCAGATCTTGATCCTGAAGATCGGCAACGTGTGAAAGAGATTTTTGAGCGTGAACGACAAACCGAGCTTCCAGAAAACACACCAAGCAATCCGGCTCAACGAGCAGCGCGTGTTGGGGCACAGGCTGTCGATGCGCCGGAACGCAGAACCGAGATCCGTTCACGGCTGTGTCAGTCAACCGGGAAGCGTCAAGCAGCAGGCTAAGCTATATCTCCGCCATCAATATACAAACCCAAATGGCGAAATGATATGCCAAGCATGCAAAACGCTTCTTCCCTTTAAGCTGGATGACGGTAGTTATTACTTTGAGAATGTTGAATTTCTTGCAGTTAAGAATAGTCTGGATGGATTGAAGAAGCACTACTACCAGAATTATCTGGCGTTATGCCCCAACCACAGCGCGATGTTTCAGTATGCAAATGGAGCGCCTGAGTTGATGAAAGAGATGTTCATGAAGATTGGAAGGGAATGAGCTAGAAGTGCTCCTGGCACAAAAGAACGCTACGATTTATTTTACTCAGACACATATTGCTGATCTTAAAAAAGTTATTCAAGTTGACGCTAGCATCGACGAGGATATGGAGAACTGGTGAAGAAGAGGATGAAAGTGTCCCCGTGATGGGGATTGTATGAGGACGCAGTTATCCCAGTTAAACGCAATCCACAAATTGAGCGAACGGATTAAAATGGCGTTGTCAAAATATCAAACGAATGGAGATGATATGGGCGACATAAAACTGATTGAAAAACAGATTGAAGGCCTTGATGATAAAGCTTTCGCCGAGCTTGCTGCGTGGTTTGCCGATTACGAAAATAGCAGATGGGACCGGCAAATTGAAGCAGATTCCTATGCCGGCAAATTCGATGCTTTCATGGAAGAAGCGTTGACTGAACACCGAAATGGAAAAACGACTCCACTTTAGACGCCTTGAAGCATTTCACATCAACTCGTTTCTGGCGTTGCTATCAACAATTGCCAACAACGGTTCGTGACCTCGCCGACAAGAATTTCCTGCTTTTGCAACAGAATCCTTCCCACCCGTCGTTACAATTCAAAAAGATTGGAAAAGTTTGGTCCGCCAGAGTCGGCGTGCATTACCGCGCAATCGCTGCAGAAACCGATAAAGGATTGATCTGGCTCTGGATCGGTATCCATGCGGACTATGACAAGTTATTTTCTTGAGAATGGCTAAACCCAAATCCACTTATTCCTGTACCGAATGCGGCGGCCAGACCCTGAAATGGCAGGGTCAGTGCCCGCATTGTCAGGCATGGAATACGCTGGTTGAGGCAATTGCCGAGAAAACTGCGTCGCGCTTCACGCCTGTGTCCGAAACGGGCCAGGTGCAGAATTTGAGCGAGGTGGAGGCGGGGGAAGAAGCGCGTTATTCCACGGGCGTGGCCGAATTTGACCGCGTATTGGGCGGCGGCCTGGTGCATGGTGGGGTGGTATTGCTGGGGGAGACCCGGGAATCGGCAAATCCACGCTGTTGCTGCAAGCGCTCTGTCATATGTCCGTTCGTCGCGCAACGTGTTGTATGTGAGCGGCGAGGAATCGGCGCGGCAGGTGGCGCTGCGGGCAAAACGCCTGGCGCTGGATGCAAAGGCGGTACATCTGCTGGCGGAAATCCAGCTGGAGAGAATCCAGGCAGTGCTGGCCGAACGCAAACCCGACATAGCGGTAATCGATTCGATCCAGACCATTTATTCCGACGCGCTGCAATCCGCGCCCGGTTCGGTGGCGCAGGTGCGCGAATGCGCCGCCCAATTGACGCGGCTCGCCAAGGCCAGCGGCACGTGCATTATCCTGGTCGGTCATGTCACCAAGGAAGGCGCGCTGGCCGGGCCGCGCGTACTCGAGCACATGGTGGATACGGTGCTATATTTCGAGGGCGACACCCACTCCAGTTTCCGCCTGATCCGCGCTTTCAAGAACCGCTTTGGCGCGGTGAACGAATTGGGCGTGTTTGCCATGACCGAAAAAGGCTTGCGTGAGGTGAGCAATCCTTCGGCGCTGTTTCTTTCGCACCATGGGGGTCAGGTGCCGGGTTCCTGCGTGATGGTGACCCAGGAAGGCACGCGGCCGCTGCTGGTGGAGATTCAGGCGCTGGTGGATGAAGCGCACGCGCCCAATCCGCGGCGGTTGAGCGTGGGGCTGGAGCAGAACCGGCTGGCGATGTTGCTGGCGGTATTGCACCGCCACGCGGGCATCGCCTGCTTTGATCAGGATGTGTTTGTCAATGCGGTGGGTGGGGTGAAAATCACCGAGCCAGGTGCGGATCTGGCGGTGTTGCTCGCGATTGTTTCCTCGCTCAAGAACAAGCCCTTGCCGGAAAAAATGGTGGTGTTTGGCGAAGTGGGCCTGGCGGGCGAAGTGCGCCCAGTCCAGCGCGGCCAGAAACGGTTGAAAGAAGCCGCCAAGCTGGGCTTTGTCCAGGCTATTGTTCCCAAGGCCAACAAGCCGAAACAGGCGATTGCCGGCATCGAGATCATTGCGGTGGAACGGGTGGACGAAGCAGTTGCAAAGATGCGCTGAAGCAAGCTATAGATGCAGTGAAGCTACCGATTGAAGAGGGTACCTGATTCGAGGAAGCGGCATGGATCGTCAGATGCATTTGTGGTGGCTGAGCATTTTGTCGGTAGGCATGCTTTTGCTTGCAGCAGTTGTTCCGCCCATTCCCCAGCCTCTGGAATATCACCAGTTTGCGGATCAGCGTAGCTACTTTGGCATTCCCAATTTTTTCAATGTTGTTTCCAACGGTGCTTTTCTGCTTGTCGGGATGGCAGGCCTGGGGTTTTTACTTCGCCCCGGCGGAGTGCGTGCTTGCGCTTTTGTCGAGCCTTCAGAACGGTGGCCTTACCTTATTCTCTTCCTCAATGTGGCGTTAGTGTGCATAGGCTCAGCTTATTATCATCTGGCGCCAGACAATGAGCGACTGATGTGGGATCGGCTGCCGATCGCGGTTGGCATAATGGCGCTGCTTGGCGCAGCGCTCAGCGAGCGTGTCAGTCCAAAGCAGGGCTACGGTCTGTTGCCTGCTCTGGTTGCCATCGGCGTTGGAAGCGTGATGCATTGGCAGTGGAGCGAACAGCGCGGTGCCAGCAATCTGAACTTTTATATCGTCGTGCAGTTCTACTCGCTTCTGGTTATTTTTCTGCTTGGGATCTATTTCCGGTCGCGATATAGCCGCGGGGCTGATATTTACATAGCACTTGGATTTTATGGCATTGCCAAATTGGCGGAAATTGGTGATCGGGCAATTTACGGTTTGGGCCAGGTAATAAGCGGTCATACCATAAAGCATTTGCTGGCTGCAGGTTCCCTCTATTGGATCTTGCGCATGTTGAGAAAGCGCAGACCCTTGCCGTAACAGGATCAGATTCCTGCCGCGGGGCTAAATATGGCTTAGTATATGGATCATCGAAGAATAAGGAGAGAGTCAAATGCATGTCGCGACATCATACGAACGGATAGGGGGTGAAATCATCATCCGCCGCCTGGTGGACCGTTTTTACGATCTGATGGATGAAGATCCGGATTACTTTAGTGTCCGCAAGCTTCACCCAGAGGATTTGACTCATTCCCGGCAGAAGCTTTTCATGTTTCTTTGCGGCTGGACCGGCGGCCCGTCCTTATACACGGAAAAATATGGCGAGCCCCGCTTGCGTACCCGGCACATGCCTTTTCCTATCGGCATTCCTGAGCGAGATCAGTGGCTGTCATGTATGAGCCGCGCGATGGTGGATATTGGGATGGACGATGAATTACGCAAAAAACTGGACATGGCATTTGATCAGACAGCGGATTTCATGCGGAACCAGCCCGAATAGCAGGGGCCCAGTCTGGCTGCGACTTTTTTTCTGCGCTGACAGCCATACATTCAGGACGACTCGTCCGCTCAATCACGGCGGCAGTGAAATATGAACGCCGGCAAATATCGTCCTGGCCGTGGCAGAGCTTCTTTAAGATCTCTTTTGCGAGGGTTGAATTTGGTGACCAGCAGCCCGAAGCAGATCGGGCTACCACTCTGAAATCCATGCTCAGCAGTAGGATTGCCTAAGCCCAACTTGTTGCTCAGCAGTAATGTCTTGAGAATTCAGCCTGGGGGATATGATCGCTGTCCGTCCGCCGTTTCGGCGAGGCGTGAAACTATTCAATTTAGATTTATGCATTGAGGATATCGCCTACCAAGTGTCACTGCCGGATATAAACTGACACAGATTGCCGATTGAAAACTGATACACCGAATTGAGAAGATAACCGCATTTTGGAATGCGGTCATGATTACTGACGAGGTGTATGTGGAAATCAAATTATTGAAGAAGCACGGTTTGAGCTTGCGCAAGATCGCCCAAGAGGTGGGATGCGCGGTCAACACAGTACGACGGCGCCTGGATGACGAGAGTCTGCCCCGGTATGACCGCAAGAAATCACGCGTCACCAAGCTATCACGGTTTGAGGGATACCTGCGGGAACGTCAAGCGGCGGCGCATCCGGCGTGGATACCGGCAAGCGTATTGCTGCGGGAGATTGTGGCGCTGGGATATACGGGTGGCAGCAGCCAGCTGCGTGCTTACATGCACAATCTGAAGCCGGCTTTGCCGATGGATCCGGTGGTGCGTTTCGAGACCGCCCGGGGCGAGCAGATGCAAGTGGACTGGATTGAATTTCGCAAAGGCAAGAACCCGCTCTACGCCTTCTGCGCGACGCTGGGTTTCAGCCGCATGAGCTTTGTTGAGTTCGTCACCGACATGAAAGTCCAGACGCTGATCGCATGCCATGATCACGCGTTCGAGCCTTCGGCGGCGTGCCGCGCAGAGTGTTGTACGACAATATGAAGACGGTAGTACTGGAACGCGATGCTTCGGGTGAGGGCGACCATCGCTTTCACGCCGGGTTTCTCGACTATGCGCGCCACTGCGGCTTCGTCATCAAGCTATGTCGCCCGTATCGTGCCAAGACCAAGGGCAAGGTCGAGCGCTTCAATGGCTACTTGCGACGTTCGTTTTACGTACCGTTGGTGGCGCAACTCAAGCAGGCCGGGCTGATCCTGGACGTGGTCACCGCCAATATTGAAGTGCGGCGCTGGCTAAGAGAGATCGCCAATCAACGCATCCATGGCACGACGCAAGTGCGTCCCGCCGCACAGCTGAAAGAAGAGCGTCTGCAAAGCCTGCCCAGCCCATGGCGCGGGAACATCAGCGCGGCGCGCCCCCAAAGTGAGGTAGCCGCTGCACCCGCGCAGCGGCCAGTGGTGGTCATTGAGCGCATTGCACAGGTGTCGCCTGCGCAACACCCCTTGGCAGTCTATGAGCGCCTGCTTGATCAGATCTGCGATGAGCCGGAGGTGGCGGCATGAATCTCCAACACCAAAGAATGCTCTCGCTGTGTGAGTCGCTCAACCTCCCGTTCGTGGCCCAGGCCTACCCGGTCGCCGCACAGGATGCCGCGCAGCAGGAAACACCCTATAGCGCAGTTTTAAATCGGCGTTGACACCAAGAAACAATCCGAAGAAGTATCTCACTCTACACCTTACATATGGAGTTCTAGGATTTTCTTCTGATTCATAGTTCCATTTCTGCTCTAATTAGTTCACTGTATAAGTTTTCCAGCTGTTCTGGCACTTATCCTGACCTACTTCCCATTATTGGCTACATGTATTATCCCTCGTTCGGTGAAGTTTACGACGGTCTGATCAGGCATTAATCAATAACTCACTTTGAACGTCGGACTATCCTCCCAACTGTGACTTGCTATGATCGTAAATCCGCATCGCGGCGATATTTGCATGCCCCAGCCATTCCTGTACCTTGGAAATGGCCATCTTACTATCAAGTTACGCTAGCAACTAGCGCTCATCTTTTTCATCCCTTTTTATACAATAATAAGGACGAGATAGCCCGTACCTTTCGCCCTTGCCAGAAACCTTGAAATGGGCGACACTACGGCGCTTATGCCTGAAATCCTTTACTGTCAGTTTGTCATTTGTCAGGATGACACGGCTGCGTCCCTTAACGAACTTTTCGGGGCTTCCAATTCGGAACCGCCGGCGATCCCCGATCGCCGGCGTTTTGGCCTTGATAGCCTTCCAGGGATGGCCGCTTGAATGCCCTGACCGGATTAAGGATCACTGCATTCTTGTTCGCACAAATATTCGAATAATGATAGCGCGGCCAAGTGATGCCGGTTGGTTATGCTGCTCCGCAGCACAGCTCTTCTAGTACTTCAGTCCAATTGTTCGCCAGTAATAAAAGCTTAAAAATAGCTGCTGCTGATATTTTGTTGTGTTCATAGTACGGCAGCTTCTTTAAAGCAGGTTTGCATTCAAGCAAATTCTACTTCCTATAACACTGTTCCATTGCTCGCTGATCTGGAATAACGGCTCGACAAAAAACTTTTAGATGTCATCAATTGAACCGCAGCTGGTAGGCCTGGCTTCCGCCTATATAAATGGATTGCGCGCGTGGGTGATCCTTGTCAGTCATCCTTTACCACTTCGGTATTCCAGGATTCAAAGGTGGTTTTATTGGAGTAGATGTCTTTTTTGTCATCTCCGGCTTTCTGATGAAAGCATCATCGTGACGGGCTAACGACCGGGATGGTTCCCCCTGTGGAAAGTTCTATCTGGCTCGGGCAAGGCGGATCGTTCCGGCATTGGCAGTATTGGCGCGGACCCTGCTGCGCAGTCGGCTGGTTTGTTTCTGCCGTTGACAGAATACCGCATGCTCGGAACACATTCGGTTTTAGTTCGCCTTTCTGTCGAACATGAAGCATTGGAGCGAGGCTGGCTATTTCGATGTTGCATCCCATGAAAAGTGGTTACTTCACACTTGGTGTTTATCTGTTGAATGGCAATTCGACCTGATCCTTCCGTTTGCTCTGATAGCAGCATGGAAGTTACGTCCTGGCCGTAATTCAGCTGTCTATGAGCTTGTCGCAGGCTTTGTGGTATCGCTGGCGCCGTCAGTTATCGTCTCCCCCACGCTACCGGACGCAGCTTTTTATTTGCTGCCACACGTGCATGGGAAATGCTCTCAGGTGGATTGATGTATCTGGCAGCGAAAATCCCCAGACCGGCAAGAGGGCAAAGATATTGGAGCTTTTAGGTTTGAGCTTGATAGTTACCTCGATAATGTCGTTCGATACAACATTAGTTGGCCAGGCTGGCGAGCGCTCATTCCCGTTGCTGGTGCTGGATTGGTTCTGTTTGCAGCCCGCCCGAAATCTAAATGGATGAATAACCGCATCGCGCAATGGATGGTCTCGTCTCCTACTCCCTTTACCTGTGGCATTGGCCAGTTGTCGTTGCGCTGGCCTATCTGCAGCTACAGCACAACGCGGTTGCGGTTATAGCTGGCCTTGCCACTACGCTGGCGTTGGGACAGTGATCCTACGACCTAGTGGAATCCCCGACGGAGGCAGCTAGCTCAATTGCGACACCGCCCCGCCGTTGCCGTTCTCGCCTTGGCCAGCCTTGTCGTTAGTATTCCCGGTGCTGCTGCTCGATTCAAGGAAGGCTTTCCAGGTCGCTTGCCTGCCAAGTCGAGCTGGCTGCCAAAGAGCGAACAATTGGAATCCCCGCAGGAAACTCTGCCTTCAATCCAGCGGGATAGAATCGCCCTCCTGTGCTTATGGGGAGAGCGTGTAAAGGCGGTAGTGATCGGAGATAGCCATGCCAATTCTATTATCACAGCGGTGGCAGCAGCTTTACCAGACTTAAACGATTCCGTTCCGGAGTGGAGTTATAATGGTGCCCCCAATGCGAGGAATAGCCGCACCCCGGAGAGCAGCCCAGATCGTAGATGCAGTGAATTTAACAATTGGGTATTGGAGAAGCTTAACGATATTCCAATGACAGTTCCTCTGATAATCCTTAGTTGAACGAGTTTTTATGCAAAAGGGCCTAACGAGCAATGGGAAAAACAACAAACACTCCACAAGATCTTTTACTCAGAAACACTTGGTTGCGAATCAAGTCTTTCTTTCGGAGTTTGGAAACAATCTAGTGGACACTGCTTGCGAATTCGCCAAAACCTGCCCTGTTTACATTGTCCGCCCGATTCCCGAGCACGGCTATAATACCATACCGCTCCGCCATGGCCCGACGAGACCGCATTTGGCTGGAATGCTGAGGTATCGATCTCCCTTGCAGACTATCATGCTCGGCATGCTTTCGTCTGGGCTGCGGGTACAGGAACTCGCAGCGCAGAGCATCGTGGTATAATGAATCCTTAATCCCATTGCCATACCTTTGCAGTGATCAGGCAACGCTAGCTCCACTTCCGTGCGGCTAACGAATGAAGGTGCAGTTATGCCCGTGCTATGGTTCGCGGAACGGCCGACCCCGGACAATGATTACGATGATCACTTGGAACGAACATGCAACTGTTTTCTTGGTACCGATGTTTACTGGTTTTCTCAGAGAACAGGGTGTTGCCTGTCACAACTCGCTTCAGATGTAAATCCTATACAAGGCATCGATTGAAACCTACGTTATGATTCATAATTTAT
>CAWHQD010000004.1:0-18936 GCA_963831395.1 uncultured beta proteobacterium | reverse complement strand
CAGCATGCGTACCTGACGGATGTTGAGCTCGCGTTTCCCTGATAGAATTTCTGAGACTACTCCTTGACTCCCGATCTCTGGCAAGTCGTCTTGCCTGAGGCCATGTTGTTTCATGAGGAATTTCAGCGCTTGTACGCCCGTGGCTTCGGGCAGGGGATAATGCGCAGACTCGTAATCCTCGATAAGGTCGCCGACAATGTCTACAAGTCCCATTGCCGGATGATCTTCTTTCCCGCCCGTTTCGTCGAGCAGAGCCGTGAGCATTTCTGCCATTCTCTGATAATGGGCTTCATCTCGAATCGGACCGATATCAGTGGTGCTGTGGAAAGTTTCCCAAGCCGGTAGCAATTGTTTCACGTGGATGCTGGCATTCATGTCTTCCAGGTTCCTATATCGTATTCCCGATGAGTAAGCACCGCTTTGATATAAACAATCTGCTTCTCAAAGCGGATATAAGCAATTAATCTGTATTTATTTCCTCCGATATCGAAGACTGTCAATTCGCCAACCTTGTCGACCGAGTTGAATACCTCCTTGATCTCGGCCAAATTGGCGAACCGGTTCTTTTCAATGACCCGCCGCCACCCCTGTAGGGGGGTTGCAGCTGGAGGATGTTTTGCAGCAAAGGTACGTAGCGCGCTGTTGCTGATGATCCTCATTACTGCAATGTATCTCAATATGAGATTGTTTGCAACCGCTGCTGCTTTATTCAATTCTCACACGGCCTGGCTCCGAGAGAGTAATGTTTCTACCCAAATATGCTTTGTTCGGCCTGCCTCCGGCTCATCTCTGGCATCGCGGACAATAAAAACTTGAACGCTGTCCCTGCCTGATTTGCTCGATATTTGTACCACACTTCCGGCAGCTTTGCCCGGTTCGGCCATAGACCAGGTATCGCTGCTGGAAACAGCCAGGGTTACCATCGCTACCCACAAAATCGCGCAAACTGCTACCCCCCGCTTCAATCGCAAGATTGAGTGTGTCCTTTACTGCCTGGGTCAATTTTGCACATCTGCTCAACCCAAGCCGGCCAGCGGCAGTGGTGGGATTGATGCCCGCTCGAAAGAGCGCTTCGTTAGCGTAAATATTTCCGACGCCGGCGACGATGCGGCTGTTCATCAACACTTCTTTGATACTGGCGCTACGACGCCGGGTTGCCTTGTATAGCAGGTTCCCGTTGAAGGCTTCCGTCAGTGGCTCGGGCCCAAGCTGCGCCAGCAATTTATGGCGCGTGATGTCGGTGGACGACCATAGCAAGGCGCCGAAACGGCGCGGGTCCCTGAAGCGAAGAACCATCCCGTTCTCGAAGGCCAGATCGACATGGTCATGTTTTTGAGGCGCGGTTATCGCTGTGGCCGGTAGCAATCTCAGGCTGCCCGACATGCCAAGATGTACAATCAACGTGCCTATGGCACAGTCGAACAGTAAGTATTTTCCGCGCCGCATCACCTTCCCGATTACGAGGCCATCAAGTGTCTGCCCGAGATCAAGCGGCACCGGCCAGCGCAGATTCGGATTTCTTATCGTGACAGCAGCAATGCGTTGTCCCTCAAGCTGGGATACGATGCCGCGACGGATAACTTCGACTTCAGGCAGTTCGGGCAATTGGATGTCCGGTGTAAGGATTGCTCAATGAGATCTATGGCCGGAGACGGCGCTGCCATCGATCTCGCAAGAGATGCCAGTTCATGAAATGGTACGCGATGTTTATTTCCTTCTCCGTTTCCACCATATCATGGCCCCGCTTGCCGTAAAAATCAGCGGCATCACGATGAGAAAACCCCAGGCAATCATGGTTAGCGCTGATTCATCCAGGGCCAGGCCGCCATCAAGTGTCGCGCGGGGTTGAATAGTGATAAGGTCGTCATCGCCAGCGAGCCAATTGACGAGGTTAACCCCAAAATCCAGATTCTTGCCATGGCCCAGATAAGTATTGGCGAGAAAATAGCCGCTGCCGATAACGGCAATGCGCTGTTCCCGCTCATATACGCTGCGGCTCAGCGTAGCGGCGATACTGACGGGGCCGGATACGTCATACATGGGTTCGAAGACGATGCCCGCGTCCAGCTTGCCAGTCTCCACCCATCCGTTCTGCGCGGCTTCCACCAGTGAGACACTGTGCCATTCCTCGCTGTCATTGATCGGTGATCTGCCTGGCAAAAGGAAACACAGTAATATAGTCGAAATTATGGGTGACCGGGTGCTGCCCGTAATTGGCGCCCATCGAGAAAGTGATGGGTAGTTTCAACTGCTGCGCTTGAGGATCGATGACTACGCCCGGCGTGAGCGTCAATTCCAGTTTCTCGGCCAACGGTTGTAGTCCATGCAGAGGTTCCTGGTCCAGTAACCATAAAAGATTGCCCCCGCTCTCGATATATGCAAGCACCTTATCCACCACGCCTTCCGGGAGGTCAACTTGTGGCGAGGAAATGATCAGCAGGCTGGTATCGGACGGCACGTCCGCGGCAACGGCAAAGTTAAGCGCCTCTGTTTTGAACCCCTTGGCCGCCAGCTGCTTGCCAAATTCCCCCAAGTCACGGCTGCCGACGCCGTCCAGCTTGCGCTCGCCATGGCCGCTGAGCGCCATTACCCGTTTTTCCCCGGGTCGCGCCAGCCGCATCAGCAAATTGGTCAGGGCCTGTTCGTTAAACGTGGTGAGACGTTCGCGTTTGCCCTTGAATTCAACCACCATTTCTCCATTAGCCTGAACGCCGGCCTCATGCGCGCGCTTTGGCTGCTCTGCGGGATCAATGAATGTCACGTTGAAATCGGGCTTGCTACGCTGGTAAGGAGACAGAAAATCTTTGATTATTTTCGAAACGTTCCCAAGCTGAGCGTCCTGAGATGTGGCGTAGACGGTTGCTGTCAGGGGGCCGTCAAGCTTTTGCAGCACCTCTTCGCTCGCCTGGCTTAAACTGTTGCGTTCATTCTGGCTGACATCCCACTGGATGCGTGTTTCCCATGCCAGGTAGCCCGGCAATGCAAGCAATGATATCAGCAGCACCACGAACACGCTGTTTTGCGCCAGCCGGCGCAAACGCAGCTTGTCATCTACAGGCGTCATTATCCCTCAATATCGCGCCGCTTTAATCATATAGCCCTTCACCATCCAACCGGCGAATAGACAAAATCAGAAAGATCAGAATAAAAAGCGCAAAGTAGGCAAGACCGAAAGTATCGATTATTCCGCGATTGAAGTTTTCATAATGGGCAAGCAGAGAAAAGCTGCGCGTTATGCCATCCTCATCCCCGGCAACATTATCCATGACCCATAACCCGAGCAGGACGCCTAGCGTACCGGCGCCGGCAATGGCGGGCTGAGCGCTCAGGCAGGAAATATAAAGTCCGAGCGAGGCGAAACAGGCGGCTATGAGAAGCAGGCCGATGATATTGCTCAGCAGTAAACCAAAATCCAGCGTACCTCCCGCCAGCAAAGAAAGCGATAAAGCCGCAGCCAGAGCAACCACAATCGATAAGAAAATCATCAGGCCGAGAAATTTCCCCAGCACGATATCGGTTATCGAGATGGGCGCAGAAATAAGAAAAGGCAGAGTGTGATTGCGGCGCTCCTCCGCGATGAGACGCGCGGTTAATAGGGGCGTGGTCATCAACAGCACGATCGCAGCCAGGCCAAATGATGGCGCGACGATCGATTCCGTTATCCCTGGCGGATTGGCGATCCTGATGAGCTGGGGCTGAATCTCAAGAAAAGTGTCCAGATGCGCCAGAAAGACCCAGGTCAACACCAATTGCGCCAGCGCAAGTATCACCCAGGCCAGCGGCGAGCCAAACAATATTTTTAATTCCTTGTGAGCAACGACAAAAATCATAATAAATTATTTTGGTATGCCTTCGATGCATGGAGGAGGAATTGCGTAAGGCTTTCTTTGCCAATTGCCAAGACGTGGGAGTCAAATCGGCAGCAGTCACCACGCCTGCTCCCTGCCTGATAAAAATTCTGTTGGCGCATAAGAAGCCCGCCTAAAATGAAACTTTCCACAATAGTACCGAATGCGCACAGAAAGCAAAACTTCTCATTCCCGGTATAGGAAATATGCCAGGGATCGTCAATATGCCTACATCGGCGTAATGATCCGAACGGTGCAGCTCTTCCCGGACGTCTAAAACGACGACACTGTACCTGGATGCATTGAAGGGTAGGTGGTTGCGCTAAAAGGACTGCGTCTACTGGGCCAAGACAATGAGCTGCCAAGCCGCAGGACCAAATTCGAAAGGATGAGAATGCTGGTCGTGCCCTGGCAGTAACTGCCCTATCCCTGCAGCAGTCTCCTGGCCGCAACACGTGCAGCGATAGATACCGCTCGCCGACACCGTGGTGCCCGGGGCAAATTTTGTATCGAAGTGAGGGCGATCACATTCGATAAGAAAGGTACTGTCCTTGTAAACGGCCATCGCGAGGATAAGAGTTCTAGTGATCCGTACATAATTATCAGCTTACTTACCATCTCCAATCTGTTCGTTCTACCACACTCCAATTAATTAAGTTATTTTGGAAAAGGTGGTTATAAACGGAGCGAATAAAACAAAAACCCGCCGGAGCGGGTTGGAGGGAGTATCGGAACCCGAAGCTTACAGCTTGTCAGCTGCGTCCTTTACGGCTTCCTTGGCATCTCCGTATTTCTTTTGGGCTTTGCCAGAAACTTGTTTGCCGAGGCCTTTGGCTTCATGTTCTTTGCTTCCTGCCGCCCTGCCGGCCTCTTCCTGGACTTTTCCTGCGATGTCTTTCGCGGTTCCTTTCACCTGATCTTTATTCATAATCGATCTCCTGTTAAGAACTTACGTTCGACCGCCGTCTTCAGTATCCCAATTAAATGCTGAGACGCTCAAACGACGATGGAAACAGATTAAAGCGTTTTAGCTGCTCCCACTGTTCGGTAGGACACAGTTGAGTTTGCGTGAAGCAGGAAATGAGCATTTCTCCTGCTGGCGATTCACAGTGCGGCATGCCAAGTTCCATATCCGGACCTATTCAAGAAATTGCTTGATTCATAGTGAGACGCGCAAATGATTCCTCGAGGTTTGTTCCTTTCTGCTTTAGTCTTTCCATGGAGTCATCCAGTACCATGCGCCCCTCATGCATGATTTGCACCCGGTCACACACGTTGTCAACCTCGGACAGAATGTGTGTCGAAAGGATCACGCTGCGCTCCGCGCCGAGTTCACGAATGAGAGTGCGGATTTCCCGCATCTGGTTGGGGTCGAGCCCTGCCGTCGGCTCATCGAGTATGATGACTGCAGGATCGTGAATGATCGCCTGGGCGATTCCCACCCGTTGCTGATAGCCTTTAGACAGCGAACCGATCAAACGATCCCCGGTACTGCTCAGGCCGCAGCGTTGCGTGACCTTCGCCAAAGCGGAGCGAATTTTTTCGTGGCCGACTCGATGAAGCCTGGCGGCCAACCGCAAGTATTCGTTTACTGTTAATTCCCGGTAGAGTGGCGGTATCTCGGGCAGATACCCGATGCATGCCTTGGCCTCGCGCGGCTTGCCCAGCAAATCTATGCCACAGATTTCAACCGTACCGGCGCTGGGCGCCAGGTTGCCGGTGAGCATGCGCATGATTGTCGTTTTGCCGGCGCCATTAGGGCCGAGAAATCCCAACACTTCACCACGCCTCAGCTCCAGGTTAACGTCATGCACGGCGGTACGGGCGCCAAAATAGCGGCAAAGGCCGCGAGCCGAGATGGCCACGGATGCATTTCGTTCAGTCATCATGCAGCCCCCGGAACGGCACGATAGTTCGAATTTACCAAAATCACTCCTTGTATCGCCACCCCTTTACGTTTCTGCATTCAATAAGGGAGCGCATCCGGCGCTTTGACTTGCAGAACTCTCTTTCAAAAGTGTTTGCGATGCCATGATTAAGATGTCCACTTGTGATAAGCGTAAAATATACCTAATATGTGGACTGTATTGAAGAACAACCCCGCCATTTATAGTCTTTTTCGAACCTTGTCTGGATTTTTCCATGAGTCTTAAAATTCCTGGCGCACTGCCGCTGCTTTTTCTTGCTGCCTGTTCGCAGATGCCTGCTAAAACAAATATCAAAGCGGACAAGCCAGTAGCGAAAATCGGAGCTGGACAGCCAAAACTGCCCAGTCAGGATTTGACTCCGCCGATGCTGTTCGATTTCTTGCTCGGCGAAACAGCCCTGCAGCGCGGCGACACGGAAATCGCCGTCAGAACTTATCTCAAGCTTGCAAAAAGTACTCGTGACCCGCGCGTAGCCCAGCGTGCCACTGAAATCGCGCTTCAATCACGTCAGCCGGCCGCTGCGCTGGAATCGGCGACCATCTGGGCAGAACTTGATCCGAATTCGGTCGGAGCCCGCCAGACGCTGGCCGCGCTGCTGGTAAATTTCGACAGGCTGGATGAAGCCCGGCCACATCTCGAGAAGTTGCTCGCCTCTGCTGGGGATAATATCGATGAGGCTTTCATGCAATTGAACAGCTTGCTGGTACGGAACGCCGACAAGAATGCGACACTTGAATTGGTGAAACAGCTCGCTCGACCCTATCCCGAACTGCCGGAAGCGCATTTCGCCGTGTCCCAGGCAGCATGGTTTGCCGAGCATTTCGATGTCGCTTTGGCAGAAATGAAACGGGCATTGGCGCTTCGTCCCGAGTGGGAGATGGCGGCAATTTACCAGGGGCGAATACTGGCGCGTATGTCCAATGCGAGCGCTCTTGAGTTCTTTGAAGACTATCTGAGAACTTATCCCAAAGCAAACGATACACGAATTACCTATGCCCGGTTATTGCTCGCCGAAAAAGACTATGGCAAGGCACGCGAGCAGTTCCAGCAATTGCTGGAGGAGAATCCCGGCAATGCCGACGTCGCGGTGGCCGTGGGTTTGCTGTCCATGGAACTAAAGGAATATGACTCGGCCGAGTCATATTTCAAGAAAGCCCTGGATTTGGGTTACAGAGATCCCGGCATGGTGCGTTTTTATCTCGGCGGCATCAATGAGAAAACGCAGCAAACTTGACAAGGCGATGGAATGGTACCGCTCGGTGACGAGCGGCACTCAATATATTCCCGCTCAAATAAAATACGCCCTCCTGCTGAGCAAAACAGGCAAGATGGATGAAGGCCTTCAGCACTTGCATCAACTGCCCATCACGAATGATCAGCAACGTGCACAGTTGACAGTCGCCGAGGCGCAATTGCTGCGCGAGGCCGGGGACTACAAGAAAGCCTTCCAGTTGCTGAGTGACGCCCTGAAAAAGCTTCCCGACTATCCCGACCTGCTCTATGACCGGGCCCTGGCGGCAGAAAAAATCGGCAAGTCGGACATCATGGAACAGGACTTGCGCAAGCTGATCCAGCTGAGGCCGGATCATGCCCATGCCTATAACGCGCTCGGCTACGGTCTGGCGGAGCACAGCGATCGGCTTCCGGAAGCGCTGGAACTCATTGAAAAAGCCATCAAGCTCTCCCCCGATGATCCCTACATCATGGACAGCCTGGGGTGGGTGCATTACCGCATGGGTAATCTCAATCAGGGGCTCAGCTACCTGCGGCAGGCGTTCGGCCTGAACCCCGATCCGGAAATTGCGGCTCATCTCGGTGAAGTTCTGTGGGTGCAGGGAACAAGGGAAGAGGCGAAAGACGTTTGGCAGAGCACGCTCAAGAACCATCCGGATAACGAGGTGTTGCTCGGCACGATGAAGAAATTCATGAAGTAGTGCAACACATTCGAAAGGTCATGGACCATGCTGGTCTAACGGCGATTCAATCCCAAGCCCGGGCTTGTTCCCTGTTAAAAAACCGCTTAAATTTTTCCTGGTGGTTTCCTGTTTTATGCGTACCACTTTTTTTTGGAGGTTGCGCCGCCCTTGCTCCTGAAAAAAATGTGGCCCGCACCATTGTCACCCAGCCCGTTCCAGGACATGGCTGACGCAAAGGCCGCGGATTTCGGGTTAATCGGCCGAGTATCGGTAAAAGGCGGCAAAGAAAGTTTTTCGGGTGGAGTACAATGGCATCATCGCGAAAGAGGCGATGAAATACTTCTGCTTTCCCCATTGGGACAGACTCTGGCGCAGATTCAGCGTACTCCTGAAGGAGTGCATCTGACGACTTCGGAGCGAGAGAGTTATTACGCGGCCAATGTGGAGAATCTCACGGAACAGGTGCTGGGATGGCGCTTGCCGCTCATGGGCTTGCAGTACTGGGTGCAAAGCATGAGTTCACCCGCTACCGTGGCTGCCGTGGATATGAATATTGACGGGCAAGTGATGGCTATTCGCCAGGACGGGTGGACAATCGATTATCTGGCTTATTCCCCAATGGCGCCGGTAGAGAATTCGCAAACACGGACGGCGCTTCCGAGATTATTGATGCTCAAACGCGACGGCCTTCAGATAAAACTTGTGATAGACGCCTGGAATGCAGGAAATCCTTGAAGAAAGCACGGGTTTGGTCACCAGACTGACATGCCCGGCTCCCGCAAAACTTAACCTCTTCCTGCATGTGGTCGGGCAAAGGGAAGATGGCTATCACCTGTTGCAGACGGTTTTTCGATTGGTGGACTTTGCGGATCAGCTGCATTTTGCGCTACGGACAGATGGCGTTGTCAAGTTGCATACGCCCACTCCCGGCGTGCCCGAGGACAAGGATCTGTGCGTACGGGCCGCCAGACTGCTGCAACAGGAAAGCGGTATTTCCCTGGGGGTGGATATTTTCCTGGAGAAGCGCATTCCGATGGGAGGCGGACTGGGAGGCGGTAGTTCAGATGCCGCCACGACATTGCTGGCGCTCAACCGTTTATGGGGTTTAGGCTGGCAAAGGGGCCGGCTGATAAAACTGGGGCTCAGATTGGGGGCGGACGTGCCTGTGTTCATTTTTGGTGAAAACGCTTTTGCTGAAGGCATAGGCGAAAAACTTTCGCCTATCGTTCTGCCGCCCGCCTGGTATTTGATCCTGACACCCCCCGTACACGTGCCAACCGCGCAGGTTTTTACCAGTAAGGAATTGACACGAAATACAATTCCGATCAAAATACCGCCCTTTTCCGTAGAGCACGGGCATAATGATCTCGAGCCCGTGGTATGCCGGTCATATCCCGAGGTCGCGCGCTATCTGGAATGGCTCAAACAGCTCGGTAACCCGCGGATGGCGGCAATGACAGGTTCCGGCGCCTGTGTATTTGCAGAGTTCGCCACGGAGCCTGCCGCGAGAGCGGCGTTCGCTCAGGTTCCATCCGGTATGAGTGGTTTTGTGGCGCAGGGATTGGACCGCCATCCCTTGCATGATTTTGCGGAATAATAATTGGGGAGTCGCCAAGTGGTAAGGCACCGGATTTTGATTCCGGCATTCGTAGGTTCGATCCCTACCTCCCCAGCCAATTTTCAGGTCTTGAAATTCAAGGCTGGCCAGACGAACGGATACTCCATGATCGGTTGTAATCGTTTGTGTTCGCTCGTGTTACTTGATCCCTCAGTTCCGATTCAGATTTTCAAACTTAAAGCTTCCAGGTCATGGCCTACGATAGCCTGATGGTTTTTACCGGCAACGCCAATCCCAAGCTGGCGCAGGACGTGGTGCGGCATCTGAATATCCGCATAGGACGCGCAACCGTCGGCCGCTTCAGCGACGGCGAGGTAATGGTGGAGATTCTCGAGAATGTTCGAGGCAAGGACATTTTCGTTTTGCAATCCACCTGTATGCCTACCAATGATACATTGGTGGAATTGCTGGTGCTGGTTGATGCCCTGAAGCGTGCGTCCGCCGGGCGCATTACGGCGGCGATGCCTTATTTCGGGTACGCCCGTCAGGATCGAAGGCCTCGTTCGGTACGGGTGCCGATCACTGCCAAAGTCGTGGCGAATATGCTGACGAGTGTAGGGATAGACCGGCTGTTGACCATGGATCTGCATTCGGATCAGATTCAGGGTTTTTTTGATATTCCTGTAGATAACATCTATAGCATGCCGATCCTGTTAGGGGATCTTTGGAAAAGCGATTACCAGAACCTGGTCGTGGTTTCCCCGGATGTAGGCGGGGTAGTGCGGGCAAGACAAATGGCGAAACGTCTGGAATGCGATCTTGCAATCATAGATAAACGGCGGCCAAAGGCTAACGTGGCCAAGGTGATGAACATCATAGGCGAGGTGGAGGGGCGCACCTGCGTAATCATGGACGACATGGTGGATACCGCCAATACCCTGTGTGAAGCAGCCAGGGCGCTGAAGGAGCACGGGGCGGAGCGGGTGCTGGCCTATTGCACTCACCCGGTATTGTCAGGCAAGGCAGTGGAGCGGATCGAGAATTCCGCCCTGGACAAGTTGGTGGTCACTGATACCATTCCCCTGAGAGAAGACGCCAGAGCCTGTGATCGTATTCATCAGCTGAGTGTGGCCAGTCTGCTCGCTGAAACAATGCTGAGGATCAGCAATGAGGATTCGGTAAGTTCACTATTCATGGAGTAGTGGTTTCGAAAAGATTCGAACATTCGCGGGATAGAAGAAGAATAAGAATAAAGGGCAGTGACGATAAAGCCCTTGTGCCGCAACAGAATTCCGGAAGAGATTTACAGGCTTAAGTTTTATTAATCGGGTCATCTGGTCGCGGGTGGCCCACATTTTGGAGAAAGCAGATGCAAATCGAAATCAGCGCGAGAAAGCGCACATTGCAGGGCAAGGGTGCGAGCCGCCGCCTGCGTGGTTCCGGCAAGGTGCCGGGAGTCATCTATGGCGGAGAAAATCCTGCGGAAGCCATCGAGCTGGATCATAACAGTCTTTATCATCAGCTCAAGCTGGAAACCTTCCATGCTTCTATCCTGTCCATGGATGTGGAGGGGCAAAAAGAACCCGTTCTGTTGCGCGATATACAGATGCATCCGTTCAAGCTTCAAGTATTGCATGTCGATTTCCAGCGGGTCGACCGGAATAAAAAAATTCACATGAAAGTGCCGTTGCATTTCATAAACGGGGAGATTTCCCCCGGGGTGAAACTTTCCAGCGGCATTGTCAGCCACGTGCTTACCGAATTGGATGTTTCCTGTTTGCCCAAGGATCTGCCTGAATTCATTTCGGTGGATCTGATCGATCTTGCGGCCGGAAATACCGTGCACTTGAGCGATCTGCAGCTGCCCGAGGGTGTGGAAATTCCGGCGCTTGCCAAAGGAGATGATTTGCCGGTGGCAACTATCGTCATTCCTCGCGCTGTGGCGGCCGAGGAAGCAGCTGCCGTAGTAGCGGCAGGGGAAATTCCGACCACGGTACAGAAGAAAGAAGGCGTCGCGAAGGAAGGAGAGAAAAAGGACGCCGGGAAGAAAGACGCCGGAAAAAAGAAATAATACCGCGGTTTGTTTTTTATGTGGGCCCGCTGGAGTCTTGTCTGTTCCGGCGGGCTTTTCCTTTTAATTGAGCGTTTTTTCTTTTCGATAAGCCCAATGAAGCTCGTCGTCGGCCTTGGCAATCCCGGTAAGGAATACGCGGCCACCCGCCATAATGCCGGCGCCTGGTGGATATCCCGCCTGGCTGATGAATTGCGTATCACGTTGAAAGCGGAAGCCAGGTTTCATGGCCTGTGCGCGCGTATCGGACAGGGCGATTCGGAGTTATGGCTGCTCAATCCCCAGACCTACATGAACGCCAGCGGGAAAGCCGTTGCAGCCTTGTGCCGCTTTTATAAAATCCAGCCTGAAGAGATCCTTGTGATCCATGATGAGCTGGATTTGCCGCCCGGAACCTCCAGGCTGAAGCTGGACGGCGGGCTTGGCGGACACAACGGCTTGAAGGACATCGCTGCTCATCTTGCGACCCGGGAATTTTGGCGCCTGCGCATCGGTATCGGTCATCCAGGCGACAAAAATGCCGTGGTGAATTACGTATTGCAGCCTCCGCGCAGGGAAGAAGCGGCGCTGATAGACGAGGCTATTCACCGCAGCCTGGAAGTCTGGCCGCTGATCGCGGAGGGTAATTGCCAGGCGGCGATGATGAAATTGCATACCAAAAGTAAGGAATGAACGGCAAGTCTTGAGAGAGACCAACGGCTCATCTCATCTTTTACATTTCAGGATTCATTTGGTCTGAAATCTTCTAATCTTTACAGTTCGAAAAACTTATGAGCCTGAAATGCGGTATCGTTGGTTTGCCCAACGTGGGGAAATCCACTCTATTCAATGCACTGACCAAGGCCGGCATAGCCGCGGAAAACTATCCCTTCTGCACCATCGAGCCCAACGTCGGCATCGTCGAGGTTCCCGATAAGCGTTTAGCTGCGCTTTCCGCCATCGTCAAGCCGCAAAAGGTGCAGCCCGCCATCGTCGAGTTCGTTGATATCGCCGGTCTTGTCGCGGGCGCATCCAAGGGCGAGGGGCTGGGCAACAAGTTTCTTGCCACCATCCGCGAGACAGACGGCATCGTCAATATGGTTCGCTGCTTCGTCAATGAAAACGTCGTGCACGTTGCCGGCAACGTCGATCCGGTCTCGGATATCGAAACCATACAGACCGAATTGGCGCTTGCCGATCTCGCGACGGTGGAAAAGGCGCTGCAACGCGAAACCAAGCTGGCCAGGTCCGGCGATAAGGACGCGATCAAGTTCGTGGCGCTACTGGAAGCGACACGGGCACACCTCGACCAGGGTAAACCCGTCAGAAGCATGGGACTGGACAAGGAACAACAGCAATCACTGAAGCCGCTGTGCCTGCTGACCGCCAAGCCAGCCATCTACGTGGCCAACGTCGATGAGAAGGGCTTCACTGATAATCCGCTGCTGGCCCGTGTGGAAGAATATGCCGCCCGCGAAGGCGCGCCGGTGGTAGCGATCTGTGCAGCCCTCGAATCTGAAATCGCAGAGATGCCGGACGAGGACAAGCAGATCTTTCTCGCCGACATGAATCTGGAAGAGCCGGGATTGAATCGTCTGGTTCGCGCCGCGTACCAGTTGCTCGGCCTGCAAACCTATTTCACCGCAGGCGTGAAAGAGGTGCGTGCCTGGACCATCTCAAAAGGGGATACCGCTCCGCAGGCGGCTGCTGTCATTCACACCGATTTCGAGAAGGGCTTCATCCGCGCCGAAGTCATCGCGTATGACGATTTCATCGCTTGCAAGGGCGAGCAGGGCGCGAAGGAAGCCGGAAAGATGCGGCTGGAAGGGAAGGAATATGTGGTTAAAGACGGTGATGTGATGCATTTTCGGTTTAACGTCTAACGCGAATAATCGTTTCCCCGTGTTCACCCGTACTCAGATAGTAACGTAATGACCTAACTAAAAATAGTTTTTGCGTTCAATATTGTTCACCGCTGTTCACTGGTGTTCCGAAAAAATGGGCGGCAAATTTAGCCCTCACGCCGCGCGAACGACAGGCGGCACCGTCTAAACGAGTGGCGTTTTTCCTACTGTATCGAGTGGCAGCTTGCAGTTCCAAGAGCCAAATGCCGTTCGACGCACCGGAACCACGCCGATTATTTCAAGGATTGCACCACGATGATTAGCAATGCGCTGACCTCCTCCTATAGCCACCCAGACCGGAACTGACAATACAAGTCAGATTTCACTGCGCTTCGAAACTAAGATGAAGGATCGAATTCAGCCAAGAGCTGACGGTGGGGATGTACGCGGAATGTCTACTCCAGACTGAAAGCTGACGGTCGGGGGTTGACGGACCAAGGAATGCAGCCCACCCCTACCCGCCTACGACTTCCGAACACAAGCATCCGTTACTTAGTTGAAAACGGACAGACCACAGCCGAGGTCTTAGCCGAAATTCAACGTGTCGGCCAATCCCTGCGGAATCAAGCGCTCCTTTCCGTCCTTTCTCCATCGAGACCGCACAGCGGCCTTGTATCGTTCATCGTCAGTGAGTAGGCGTGCTCCAGAACGATGACCTGCAAACCCTCGTCTCGCTGAATTTCCTTGAACATGGCAGTCGAAATAGTTAAGGAGGGAGGCCGTTTCGCTGGCCTCAACCGACAGTTCTGCCTCCTCGCTACTATCGTTTTCCTTCTGTTCGGGAAAATACGGCCGACTCACCTATTAAAAATTAGCACTCCAGGCACCGGACTAGAAGTAGCTGCGAAAAAGCGGTGCAGGCTGAACAACAAAGCGACGTGTAGACTTAGGTAGTTTTGGTCTGCAACCTAGGTCGGTTGGCTTGTGGTTGCGCCTGACTGAAGCGTCTCAAACAACGTCAACTTGGCAGGCTTTTTTGCGTCAAAAACGATACGTGATTTTTCGAACGGCTCTACGACCGGCAACATCTGGAAAATCTCAGTCGCGTTGTCGGAAACCAGCGATTCAGCAGCTCGCAACCGATCCTCGGTAGCATCAGCACCAAATTCCGCTTCTAGTTCATCGAGCGTCTTCTGGTAGCTCTCGAGTCGGGTGCTGCTGAATGGCGCCTGTTTCGTCGAATGCTCCAGAAAGTGCCCCAATGCGTCCTGATACTTTGGACGCATTGTGAGCGTTCTCTTCTCTAATGCGAGCCACATTATCTGCTGCTATCAGTTCACGCGCACGCGCGTCCAAAAGATGCGCATCTCCTCCGTAGACTCATCGATTGACTCGGATAATTTCACCTTGAAGGCATCAAGCACTGGTCTGTTGCGTTTAACAACCTCGCCGTTCTTGTGTCAGCGCCACGAAGGCCCGTCTGATAGCTTTTTGTCTTGCCGAAGGCTCATTGGTTGGCGCAGATACACGGGACATTTGTCGGCAGGATGAGGATTGTCACCAAAAAGTTCGATAGCCTGAAGTTTCTTGCGCTGGCGCTCGACGCCCGCTTCGACCTCTTCGGATAATCGGGAGGTCTCCTGTAGCGTCACGTAGCTCTCGGCGAAGCGTGATGAGTCGATTTGCGACCTGTTGCTTCTCGTTAAGAACTCGTGTCAGAGGGGTAGGTTCGCCGACGAGTGGTATCAGCGGCGTGTCAGCTTTCCAGTTGGCAATAAGGAGCCACAATGTTTCACGTTTCTATTCCTCGCTCAAAAATGCGGTGTCAGGAAACAGCATGCCACAAGCTTCCGCCCCTGCAGCAGGGCGGCACTCACCGAGTCGAGCTTGGCGTCATCTTTCTGATCTGCAGCCGTCGCTTTTCCTCTGTGTCAATACCTTTCTGCAACCGCGAATTTCGGAATCGGGCTTGAAGAGTATGGGCATCAATTGCGCCGAGAAAGTACTGGCAGCGACGCAATGATGTGGGGAGCGGACTTTGCGGCGTCCAGCCCATGAAAAGATACCCGCTCGCTATCAATTACGCCTTTGATGCATAAAGGCGGTCACCTGCCGAGTGAAATACGGGAGGCCTCTTCGTCTTTTACATCAGGCGACTGCAGGTTGCTGTTACTAATATCCGAAAGACGCTCCATGTTTGAGCGCACATCGTCGCGACTAGCACCCCCTTTCAAGTCTTCGCTTCGCTCGGGCAGTTCCGCATGATCTCCCATAGTCGAACGTCATTTGATGACTGGTTTTCGACAGACCTGGCTTCGAACCCGACGGCCAATCACTGCTTGTGTTTCGAAGTTGGCCATCTTGATCGCGACGGCTGACACCCGGTCGGCAACTAATACCGGGATTTCACATGATGATGAGCCAAACAGTAGTCGATCGTTTGGATGATGGCTCACTTACCTGTACCGGAGGCACCTGTAATGATATTGACTTCGCCCGCAATAAATTTTAGCTTTCGCAACACGTCCGTCATGGCTAAAATACGCAATTTCTTCGATGTTCCAGCGATCATACTTCCAGTCCCAATAAATTGAGGCGTCTCACCAGACGCTAACGCTCCGATCAAGCTTCAAGGCGTCGCGCATTGGATGACATTCGTGCAAACCCTGAGTTTTTTAAGTTGTTTCTCGGCATTGGCGGAATACAACAGCATGAGCGCAATCGTCCATTTCAAGAACGCCGTTGTGTAGAGCGAACTGGAGTGACTCGCGTGTCGTTTCCAGCCCAGCTTCGACCCGCGGGGCCAAGCCGAAAGCACTTGGGGTGTTCTAGATAGCCAGCGAGTGAATGTGGAGTCTTCAGTGAGATGAGAGAAGAACGCTCCGAAGTCACCAGACATAACAATCGGCAGTACCAATGGTATTAGAGTGATGGGCATCGGTCGCTTCACCGTATTCATATATTTCGACACATATACGGCGAGGATGAGCGCACAGAAGGCGGCGTTTGTTTCCGCGAACGTGTCCAAACTAACCGGTGCGATTGATTCGGTCATCGTTTCTGCTCCTTTTCCTTGTCGTCAAGTACGGCCTTAAGCATTTCTTCGTAATCCGGATGCCAGCCAACTGATCCCAATCCAGAGAAGACAACAGATATACTCCCTCGAATGAGGTCTGGGTTTCGTACTTTGGATCAATACGCCGAACTTCCTGCGGCGCGTTGAAGTGCGACCAATCGAATAAGGATCTTCCATGACTCATTTTGGTTGCGTCATCGGCTCCTTCACATTCGTCAACCTTTTCGCCAAACTGGTACGACCACTCTTTGATCAGTATCTTGTCGTAGTTGCGTATCGCGATCGCCTTTGACATGTCGGCTTTCTGTTATCGATGCCGCCCGCTGTGCCCGTGCTGTCATCCTCGATTGGTACCGAACGATCACGTTGTGATCGAGTAGCGTTGATAAAATCCAGTTGATGCATGACACTGGGAGCGGAAGCTTCGATCTCCCCATAGTAGGTTTCAGTGTCTTCGAAGAAGCCGTTTTCGAGCAGAATAGCCGCTCGCCTCACTATCTCGGCGCGGACTTCCTCCGCGTGAAGGGCCTCTGTTCGTTCACCGGTCAGCGTTTCCACCACCTGACGATCCCACCATGCAAGCAAATGCTTCGTCACCTCCTGGATTACGCTCTTGGGTACAAGCCTACCAAGAACTTTGCCGATCTCCGATTTAGCCTGACCCATGTTGAATGAACTTGGACATATCGTGACCCGCGCAAGCAAAGCGTCTCGCTCTCCCAGCGTCGCGCTCAGAAAACGAGCGCAATCTGCCGACCGATCGGCATGAGGCCATTTACTTTCTCGGTTTTCCATCTTCCTTCGCTTTCCGACGCTCATCGCGTACACGCTCAGCCTCTCCGGTTAGCGCCTTGACGAGGTCGGTTCGCTCCGCATTATCAAACCGCAAACAGTCGAGAGGCGAGCCGGGCTGGGAGAGCTGCGACAGTTGCGAGAACAAATCTTGATTGGGAAAAATCCTGGCGCTTAAATAGTATCAAGCCAGATAGTTAGAGTACGCCAGACGCTACGACTTTTGATACCGATCGTTTTGGTCGATCGAGACTCAACGTTCTCCAGCTGATGGAGCTCACGTCTATCTCGTTTTTCGAGATACACGTCGTCCCATGACTCGATACTTACACACGCCTCGTCATGGTCGAGCAGGAGAAGGCGCAGGGCATAGACAGCTTGGTAGTAGTAACCCAACGCTGAGTCAGCTGCTGAATGAGTGCTAGACGAAGCGATCGCCCCGCCAATTAGTTAATCCATGAGGTAAGAAAAACATCATTATCAAATATTGGCGAAATTGTAAAGATTTTGCTTTTGAATTAACAGGATGGAGAACCACATACTACCCAGAAGTTATGGCACGTTCGTCATTATCGAGGTGTACCGTCTTACCTGCGCAACACTGGATGGGCATAACGGATTCATCGCCATCTAACTGAAAAACGCCGAGACGATGACTTAACCTCCTGCCCGGCTCCGGTTGTGGATAATATAAATGGCTTAAGAGGGCTCGCGTAACGGCCTCTTCTTACCCCAAGCCCCACCCTTTATTCATTGATGACCCAAGTTGCGCGGTGCCCATCAAACCATGTATTCAAGTAAATTGGGGGGCATTTTAGGGGGAATATTTCTGGAGACCAGAATGCCATCATCAATAGATACAAAGCTTTCAGCCTGCTCTTCCCGTTAACGTCTAGCAAAAATTTGAACCCCAGCGAATACGGGTGGATAGCAAATACCCGTTTACTCAAGTGGTGGGAATTTTTAATCCGTATACTACCTACCGGAGAATAAGATTTGATAGGAGCGAATCCCAAATCTGTTTGAAGACAAGCTCTGTTACTTGCAGGCAAACGCCTCCGACGAACTTTTCGGCTATCACATCCGGCCTATTAGCGCGGCTACCGCTTGGACACCCTACCACGTGACTCAACCGAGATGGTTATTCATGCCCGTTCAGATTGCATCAAATAATCATCAACACATTGGAGCAAATTTTGCTGATGAGGCAGCTATAATGATTATTCGTCTCGTAATCTTTCTTGAGTGCAGCTATCGGCCCATCCGACCAATTGTTTTTTCTTGGATGAATACCTTTATTCATCGACTAAGGCTGGCGGAATAGGATGACGAAATATGAAAAAGGAGACATGAGTTGATATACAAGGTTCTTATTACACCCGTCGAACCATCGATAAATGACGGGCCCAATTTCAGTGGCATTCTTGCTGCTTACGATATCGAAGCCAGTTCAGAAAGTGTAGCTGGAGATCTGGCGTTTATTCGGTTTTGCGAGGAGACTCCATATCGCTCACACAAACGGGATGATTACACGGTGAATGTGCAGCGACCGCCTAAATAGGCATCCCTGCTATTTAATTGCTTCTTACTCTATGGCTCGTTTCTGTAGAACGTTTTTCCTCATCAAAAAATTTACAAATCAGCTATCCCGGCATCACTGCTGGTGCTTCTACCGCATCCATATCTTGTTATCCTGCCTGTAGCCCATATTTTCCGGTTAAGCAAGTGGTTGAGGTATAATTCCATTTTTTTCAATTCCGCTTTGTTGGAGGGTTGTCATGCCGATTTATGAATACCGTTGCGGGTCCTGTGGTTTTGAAAAGGAATATTTGCAAAAGGTGAATGATGCGCCGGTAGCGGCTTGCCCCGCATGTGGCAGTGAGCGTGAATGCCAAGCTTATCTCCGCTGCGGGTTTTCATTTGA
>CAWHQD010000003.1:0-18616 GCA_963831395.1 uncultured beta proteobacterium | reverse complement strand
CGGTAGACAGTTTTGATAAATTAAACTGCTTCCCAGGAGTCGTCTATGAACATACAAGTGTAAAGAGACATTTCCCGCAAACTGAAGGTATTTGCCCATGTTGCTGGTTCTAGCAACGTGGCTTTTACCTGCAGACATTTTGGAATTTCAAGAGAAACCTATTACCAGTGGAAGCGGGCTTATGCCGCGCACGGCGAGAAAGGGCTTATCAATAGCAAGCTATGCTCGGAGAATCCCAGCTACGCACCCCGCTCCCCATTGAAGAAAAGATCCTTTATCTGCGCCGCAATTACCACTTTGGTCAGGTAAAGATGGGAACACCCGTCCTGTTCCGACCAATTAGTTGGTCACAATGTCAAAGGTTTTTAACAGACGCCTCCTTCGTCGCCGCTGCCTCGACTAGCACTAGGTGGGCCTGACTCGCGGATTGCATCACTGAGCGGAAAGGTCCGCTCCCGAAACATCTTCGAGCGCGATGGAATCCGCTCTCTTTACGGCGAAAGAGTGCTATAGGCTGTCCGTGTGAGTTGACCGTAGGTGTCGCAATTACTCTTCCACCGAGGATGCCCTCCAGAGGTCATACCGACATTCTAAGCCCTAAATGCAAAAAACCCGCTCATCGTTAGGATGGAAGCGGGTTTGTGAACTTCCTTGGGCGGAGTAAAACTATCATTTGGTGCAAGGGCTCAACCAAACAAACGCTGAACGGTTTGGCTGTGGCGGATTAATATAATATGTAAAACTGATGTACTAACTTTTATACCAACAGGCGTATTTAACTTACATGAGTCCCAGGCAGACAACGACTCTTTCTGTTTGCCATGAAAAACGCAAGATAAAGTCAGGAGACGCCGACCTACCCCCACCCCACCACCCCCTCGATTCGACCGTAAACGCCCCTGATCCCCCGCGTCCAAAAATTTTCAAATTTGCTATTTTACCAATAGCAGTGCTGGCAACATGGGCCTTCCACGCATTCGCTACGTGAAAGTAGCCCATATCGATGTGCTACTGATACCAAATATTATTCAGTACCAGTAATCGTTCTGCTGGTTGAAATGCGCATATCTCAAATCTATTTTGTCCAGTCCTAAACTCTTTGACGTGCACATCTAAAGCTAACGGTGGGAAGTAGTCCGGCAGTGACGGCAGCAAGCTAGATAGAAACCAAGCAAACCCGGACCCGCCGAACATTGCAAGCCAATTGATGCGCTCTCTCTTGGGCATTCCGCTATAATTTATTGATGAGCTAGCGTCACAGCGATTTGTATTAAACCTTAAAGGGCTTGTTAACCGTGTTTACTCTTCCAAGCTTACCGACTAGAAAAGAAGCCTTAGTATTTCTCTCCAAGTCTGCAAGCTATGGAAACTTGGGAGCATTTGTCGGTGCCGGTTTCTTGAAGGCCGTCCTCAAACGACAGTGCTAACGAAATTGCGCTATCGTGGGGGGATTTGCTAGAACAAGCTTCGAAAAAGTTAAACGTCGACTATAACGCAATAGCAAAACAAGGCGTTAGTTACCCTGACATAGCATCGGCAATCTGCAACGAACATAGTAAGGCCGCCTCTTGTGCGGATACGACGATTCGCTTCGAACACTGAAGTCTGAAATTTCCGCCCTCACCAGTTGGTATCCAAACCAAAGCCAGAGGGAAAAGTTTTCGAAATATCTCGAATTCCTTTCGCCCTCGTGGATTATTACAACTAACTAGTCGCCCCTGAAATACCTTCCAACCCCGCATAAATGTTGGGTTTCGGGGTATTCAAAAGAGATGCGAAATTTGCCAGAATCAAGGTTCTTACCCCCTGATTTCTGGCGAATTGTGATGAAACCAAAGAAGCAAGAACGCAGTGGTTGTGATGATCTTTTCCGGATGCGGCTGGAGCAGATACTGGACCAGCGCCATACGCTGTACCGGCTGGGTGGGAAGATTGACTGGGCGGCGGCGGAAGAACGATTCGGTACCCTGTATTCAGAGGAAGGCCGTCCTGGCATCCCGATCCGGCTGATGGTTGGACTGCACTACCTCAAACACACCTTCAACGAATCGGATGAAACGGTGGTGGACCGCTGGGTAGAGAATCCTTATTGGCAACACTTTTGCGGGGAAGAGTACTTCCGGCACGAGATGCCGATCAACCCCAGCCAGATGACACGGTTTCGTGAGCGCATTGGAAAAGAAGGTTGCGAATTCATGCTGGGCCTCACGGTAGTGGCGGGGATCAACACCAAGACAGTATCAAAGGCATCAGTTGCAATCGTCAACGTCGACACCACGGTACAGGACAAGGCGATTGCCTTCCCGACCGATGCCAGGCTGTATCACAAGGCCAGAGGTGCGCTGGTACGGCTGGCCAAACAGAGGGGAATTGACCTGCGTCAAAGCTACGAGCGGGTATCAAAACAGGCGCTCATGATGAATGGGCGCTATGCCCATGCCCGGCAGATGCGGCGCGCGAAACGGGAGCAGAAGCGGCTCAGAACTTTCCTGGGGCGGGTGATTCGCGACATCGAGCGCAAGGTGGTGTTGCAGCAGACAGAAGCCCGACAGGATGACGCCGGACTCAAGCGGTTATTGGAGATTGCCAAAAGGATTCATGCGCAGCAGCGCCATGATAAAGGCAAGGTGTACAGTGTGCATGCCCCGGAAGTGGAGTGCATTGCGAAGGGTAAGGCGCACAAGCCCTACGAGTTCGGCGTCAAGGTCGGCGTGGTCAGCACCAGCAAAGAGAGTTTTGTCGTGGGGATGCAATCGCTTCCCGGCAATCCCTACGACGGCCACACGCTCAAGGCATCACTGCAGCAGGTCAAGAAACTGACGGGAATCGCACCGAAAGAAGCCTATGTTGATCGCGGCTACCGGGGTCATGGGCTGGCGGAACCGGTCAAGGTGTGGATTGCCGGCGCCAAACGTGGCGTCACGGTGGCGATCAGAAAGAAGCTCAAACGCCGCAATGCCGTGGAGCCGGTGATCGGGCACATGAAGAACGATGGCCGCCTGGGGAGAAACTTCCTCAAAGGCATCGCAGGTGATGCGATGAATGCGCTGCTGTGCGGTGCAGGCCACAACTTGCGCAAGATCCTGCGCCGCTTGGCGCTTTTGTGCGCCCGTTTTCGGATAAGTCTCAATCAATTGCTGGCAAGCAAAATACCAAACCTACAATTGACTGACTGAGAAAACAGGTTTTTCAGGGACGACTATCTCGCCATCACGCATAGCGAAGCGATTAGATAATTCCAGTTGAGGATTGTCGTACGTCGCCTTTGCCTCAAGAACGGACAGCGCGGTTGATAAGGCTTCGTTGTTTGCCGCTCGCTCTGTTGTTTTGTAGAAAGTTCCTGCAAGCCACCTGCGGAACGCCTTGCTGCGAAGCCCCAAAGTCAGCTGCACCTGGTTGTCGGTCACAACCGCATACCCGTCACAGCGTTCGTCATGGAAAAACTCGCAGTGCCTCACCGCGAGCTCGATCAGTGCATTTGCAGTTGATTTATCCTCCTTGACATCTTTTTTAGCTTGGCTGTCTGCATTGTTCTTACCACTTGTGCCGTGCTCATAATGTGGAATCAGTGTGGCAACCTGATTGTTCTGCCGCTTCAAGATATCATTTGGCATCGCTAATCCCTCCAGCAACCAATGCCTGGTGTATGCGGGTGACGGCCAGCATCAGACGATTGCGATCTGTATCGGAAAGAGGCTCCGCTAGCCGCGTCGTGGCCGCCACTGCGACTACAAGCGCCTCGAAGGCGATACAGCGGAGTATGTCAGCGGCAGGAAAGGGTCGTCGTTCCGGTCTTCCCTTGCCATCCTTGATCTCATCCTGTGGAAAGAGGTCAGCTAGCTGCAATCCAACAGAACTGACGATCTCGGGAACACCACAACCGGCAAAGCAATGCAGCAAAACGCGTCCATCATCAAGTTCACGCAGAGCCAGCGAAGGGTTGCGATCATCATGTGCCGGGCATCCGGCTAGCCAGCGGCCCGATCCCGTACGTTTGACTTTATTGAGCAATGACAGCAAATGATGAATACTCACGATTGCGTCCCACCTGTCGTTTTGCGGCTTTGCTCAATACAACGTGCCTGCCATTCCGCTATTGATTGTTCTGTCCATGCTACAGATCGAGCACCGATGGAAATGGGAGCGGGAAATTCTCCGCGACGAATCGCTTCGTATATCCAGCTGCGAGAGCGACCTGAAAGGGCTATTACTCTGGGAAGTCGAAGAAAGTAACGCAGTTGTTCAGCCATGATTTGTCCTAACGAACAAGCCCGGATGCTCCGCGATGTTGCTGGTCTTGTTCGTACAGTTGAGGAATGCAGCGGAGCATTCCCGCAAGGTTTTACATGCCGTTGAATTGCCGCACGGTTCATGGCGGCAAGAGATCAAGGATAGGTGCGGGTTGAGCTGAATTGCCGTATTGCAGCTACGGCAATTCGTGACGGCAATTTACGGCAACTGTATGAGGGATTATTCGTCAGGAGCTAAAAAAAAGCGATCGGCTGCCTCGTCACAGCCGGGGAATTTCCTTAAGGCAGCTGCAGCGGCTTCCGAGCTTAGCCCCTCGTGACCCTTTTCATGCCGATCCACCAGCCATGCAGCAATCAGATCAGGCCGCCACAACGACCCACCGGGGCCCCTCCTACCTTTACCGACGCGGCATCCTGCCAAACCGTTGCTGTTTGCGTCGCGCATCTTATCCTTCCACCATTTAAGATTTTTGTCCAGATTGGGTCTGACATTGAAGTGCTGAATTATCTTCGCGGCAGTGGAGGGTTGGCAGGAATTGGTCTGAACGTGATGTTGCCCGTTATTTTCCGCAGGGTTACAAGGGCTTAAGTGGCGTTGTTTTACAAATTTTTCAAATTCTATAAGTGCTTCCCTACGAACAACCAAGGTGCTGTCCTTTGGCAATCGTCTTGCCGGATAAAAGCTATCTTCCTCAGACAGCGCTTTTATCGTTTGAAGAATCTGCTTTCTCTCTTTTTTGTGCGAATCCAGTATTTTCTCGGCCTCTTCCTCGGGAATATCAGCAGCAGCTATGTGTTGCTTCAATTCTCTGTGTTCTTGATCCCAAACGGACGAATATTCTTTGACGTTGAATTGTTCCTGTAGTTGATATAGCTCGCCGGCACGTCCTTCAACCACCGCGCCTTCCAGCGCCGCTAAATTGAGATTGGGGCCGCCAGTCAGCTGTTGATATCGCTCCTCGACATCAATCTTTTCGCCACCAATCATCGGCAAATCCCACAGTCCGCTAATAGTTTTAACCTTTCCAACAAATTCGACATAACGCTCATCATCCAGCTCCAGATTTCTAATCTTCAAGAACGGTTGCCCCTCCGCTTCTTTAGGCACGTCGGCCAGGAATCTGGCGGCTGTAGGGGGTAGCATCTGCCATTTCAACTCACTGGGTAACACGCCGGCTGCTATAGATGCTTCAATTTGGGAATGAGGGAATTGAATAATTTCACCGCGTTTTACTGTCGCGAAATTTGGGAAGCGAACCGATAACTTTAAATGGTTGTCGAGGGCGAATCTCAATATATCGGCCGTTCTCACAGTGGCAGGTATAACAGAGGAAAGATGGTTCGCTGCCTGCTCAAGCGGCAGCCATTCATTCAATGAAAAAGTTGGCGAATGTCTTATATCTTCCATGTTCCCCATCACAATAACGTGGCAACTTCAGATAGGATTTTAGACTGGTAAAAATAGGATGTCACCATATTTTAATAAAATAAGTGCTTGTATACGCAAACGTATTACCCTTTAATACGTTTGCGTATAATGCATTTAAATCCAGTCCAGACTAGCAGGAGGATGTTGTTTATATAGAAAGGTAGAGCCCGGGGTGGAATCGCGGAAGCCGATTTCACCAGGAAGTTGGCTAATACTATTGCTGGCACTAGCCGTAATGGAGTATTTTCGACGCGTACAAGGTTAAAAGTAGTCAGATGGATACGTTCACCAACGGGCATCGCATCCCACGGATTAAACGGAGATGAGCACATGCCCGAAATGGCAAAGAATAGGGAGAACCGTTTTCAGCTGGGTTTGCTAATCTAATTGCACATTAGATCGCTATGCTAACAGTACCGAATTGCAATCCGCAGAGGCGACAATGGCAGGGAGTTGGAAAGCCCAGGAGCCTTGCGACAGGAGGATTCCCGTACTGTGACGCCTCATGTGCTCCTGGGCGCGGATCTCTCGACTCACTCTCAATAGGAACGAAATGTGCCAATCATGCAACATAACCGTGAAGCGGAATTACCTTGGCCCCCGCTTCCACTGACTCCAAATACTCCGCCCAGTACTGCATCATGCGCTTGCGCTCGGGCAAGTATTCCGCGCGGTTATAAGCGCCTCTAACCTCATTTCGTTCGCAGTGCGCAAGCTGTCGCTCAATGACATCCGGATTGAAGCCAGCTTCATTGAGAATGGTAGAGGCCACCGCGCGGAAACCGTGTCCGGTCATCTTGCCTTTGTATCCAAGACGGTAAAGGGCGAACAGCATTGTATTGTTACTGATGGGCTTGTCCCGGTTACGGCCGGGAAACACAAAGCGGCTGCTGCCAGATATTTCCTTTAGTTCGGCGAGAATGAAAACCGCCTGCTTTGATAACGGCACGACATGCTCTGCTTTCATCTTCATGCGCTCGACAGGGATAATCCACAGGGCATTATTCAGATCAAATTCCGCCCATTCCGCACCTATCAATTCATTGGTACGGACAAAGGTTTGCGCCAGCAGTTGCAGGGCAAGCCGGGTTTGTTTGTCGCCGGTTTCGTCATACCTGGCAATGGCCCGTAACAGTTCCGGCAATTCCTCGGGACGAACGGCGGCTTGATGCTGTTTCTTGTGTGGGGTCAGTGCGCCGCGCAGATCAGTGGAGAAATTACGGGTACAGCGTCCGGTGGCAATGCCATAACGAAACACCTGCCCGCATACCTGCAATACACGATGCGCCAGATCGTATGCGCCACGGGCTTCTATCTTGCGGATGGTTTGGAGCAGTTCGGGCGCTTGAATCTCGTCAATGGGACGCTTGCCGATGCTCGGGAAGATATTGTTCTCCAGGCGCCGTTTTACATCGCTGGCGTGGTGTGGCACCCAGGTATGCAGTTGCTTGCTGTACCACTCGCGGGCAACTGCCTCAAAGGAATTTTCAGCCGCAAGCTTTTTACGCAGGTTCGTGGCTTTGCGTTCAGCGGAAGGGTCGAGGTCGGCTTGCAACTGCTTGCGCAGCTCATCGCGCTTTTTACGCGCATCGCTCAAGCTGACACTTGGGATAGACGCCGAAGGAAAGGGATTTCTCCTTACCTGCCTGCCAGTAACGCATACGCCAGTATTTGCGGCCGTCCAGATACACCCATAGGTAAAGTCCGTCGCCATCGGGCAGCTTTCGGATGGCTTGCTCCGTTAGCTGTTGGCGTTCTTGCATATGGGCAGCAGATAACAAGATTTGTAGCCATCGTGGTAAGTATTTTACCGTGGTAATTTAGTTACCACGGAACTTACCACGGTTTAGACGTCGGACTCAACAGGATGTTACCACACTGCCATGGACGATAAACGATCGCTATGATGCGGTATTTACTGGATTTTCTGGACATTACTGGATGAATTTGGATGCTAAGTTGGCGGAGAGGGTGGGATTCGAACCCACGTGCCAGGTTACCCTGACCATCTGATTTCGAGTCAGCGCCGTTATGGCCACTTCGGTACCTCTCCATTGCGGTGTGGCTATTTTACCAGTTTATCCCGCGTTTTTCTCGCGCTCGTCCAAGACAACATGGCAGAATGTTCAGGAATTCTGCTTGTCTCTTCTCCATGCGCATTCTCCCCCGCTTGTTTATTGTCGCTTTCGGTGGCGTTCTCTTGCTTGCCGCCTGTGATTCGTTTGAAAAATCGGTCTTGCCGTTTGGTAAAACTGATGAACTGGTGGTCCTTACCGTTAATAGTCCCCATACCTATTACGAAAATGCGGAAGGCGCTTATGCCGGATTGGAGTATGACCTCGCTTCCGAGTTCGCGCGCGACCTGGGAATAAAGGTACGATTCAAAATTGTGCCGAGGCTGGATCAGGCTTTGTCGAGTCTGGAGAAGCATAAAGGGCATCTTGTTGCGGGTTTGAGCATCAGTTCCAAGCATGCCTTGCACGCCCAGTTCGGCCCGGTTTATCAGCTTATACAACCCAAGGTGGCCTATAACACAGACTATCGGAAACCTAAAAATATTCATCAACTCGCGGGGACAACCATCGAAATAGCAAGTGGATCGACATATGCCGAACAACTGAATAAAGCAAAGCAGCAGGTTCCGGGTCTGAAATGGGCTGAAAGGAATATCACGGTCGAGGATCTGCTGGCAAAACTGGCGGAGGGTAAAGTCGATTATGTGATCGCGGACTCCACCCAGATCAATCTGGCGAAGAATTTTTACCCTAATCTGGATGCCGCCTTCGATTTAGGGCAGTCCACCGGCAGGGCATGGGCATTTTCGCCCTTTGCGGAGCGAGAGTTGCTGGAAGCGGTGAGGCGATTCTTTATTCGCATCGAACAGGATGGGACCCTCGTGCGCTTGCTGGACCGTTATTACGGACATGTCCAGCGGCTTCAGCAGACGGATGTGATCGGCATTCTGGACAAAAGGCGGACCGTACTGCCGGATTTGCGCCAATATTTTCACGAGGCCGAGGAATTGACGGCAATCGACTGGCGTCTGATAGCGGCGCTGGCCTATCAGGAATCGCATTGGAATCCGCTGGCGGTTTCTCCCGCTAATGTGCGCGGCCTCATGATGTTGACGGAAATCACGGCCGACCGGATGAAAGTGACCGATCGCCTGGACCCGCGGCAAAGCATACTCGCGGGAGCACGTTACCTGGCGGTGCTGAAAGATAGATTGCCTACCCGTATCAGGGAACCCGACCGTACCTGGATCGCGCTCGCGGCATATAACCAGGGCTCCAGCCATATAGAAGATGCGCGCATTCTGGCGCAGCGTCTTAATCTCAACCCCGATTCATGGGTAGACCTGAAAAAAACGCTACCGCTATTGAGCCAGAGCAAGTATTTCCGCAGCCTGAAGCATGGCTATGCGCGAGGCGGGGAAGCCGTCATATTGACGGAGTCTGTGCGGACCTACTACGAAATTCTGCTGAAATATGAACGTCCTTATTCATGGGGTCTCCCAGTTGCCAAAAAGGCTGGTTCCTTATGGTGAAGGTAATACGTTTTCATTCAGTTGCCGAATGTATCTCCGCACAATCGAGAAGGAATAATGGGTTAATCGATCATCAGCCTCATCGACTCTTACATAATGATTGCAAATAATAATTGTTGAGTCCTTGCAACAGTCAGGCTATATTGAGCCATCACTGCAAATGAATTTTTAACCAATGTTTATCTTAGGGAGAATGCCATGACCTTACGCTTGGGCGATACCGCACCTGATTTCGAGCAAGATTCCTCAATCGGCAAGATTAAATTTCACGAATGGATGGGAGATTCCTGGGCAGTGCTGTTTTCGCATCCCGCAGACTACACGCCGGTATGCACCACCGAACTGGGGCTGACGGCAAAGCTCAAGTCCGAATTCGACAAGCGCAACGTGAAGGCGATCGGATTGTCGGTCGATCCAGTGGATAAGCATGCGGGATGGATCAAAGACATCGAAGAAACGCAAAATTGCAGCGTCGCCTTTCCGATTATCGCGGACGTAGACAAAAAGGTTGCGGTTCTGTATGACATGATTCATCCGAATCAGTCGGAAACGATGACTGTCCGGTCCCTGTTCATCATCGACCCGAAAAAGAAAGTGCGGCTCATTATTACGTACCCCATGAGCACCGGCCGCAATTTCGACGAGGTTCTCCGGGTTATCGATGCGCTGCAACTGACCGATAATTACACGGTAGCTACGCCGGGAAACTGGAAGGACGGGGATGACGTAATCATTCCGCTGACCATCCAGGACGAAGCGGTCCTCAAGCAGAAATTTCCCAAAGGTTATAAGTCGCCGCGTCCATATCTGCGCATCACCCCGCAGCCGAATAAATAGCGCATGTCATGTAGCTTGAAAGCGCCGGTGCGTTGGACAAACCGGCGCAATGCGCTTCGCTTATTGCGCCCTACTCTTCTATAAGCTGCGAGTCCGCACAAGATGTAGGGCGCCAATAAGCGAAGCGCATTGCGCCGTATATGAGAATATTCAATCTTTATATTCAAGCCTATCCTCATCCCCTCCTGCCCAGTTTATGGGATAAACCCCCTTCTTAACCAGTCGATGAAAGGTCGAATAAGGCCACTTGCTCACCTGACTGACTAAACCATGCTTGACCGGATTGATATGAACATAGTCCATGTGTGCTTGAAAATCTGCCTCGTCGCGAATCAAATGCTCCCAATAACGGCGCTGCCATATACCTCGTTCACCGCGAGCCACTCGAACTTGGGAGCGTTGCTCGGTAACGGGTAGCGCTTTGGAAAAGCCAATTTTGATCAGTCGCCATCTGGTCGCATAGTTGGTGTCATTAGCCGGAAGTTCGATGACGCAATGAAGATGTTCTGGCAATACCACCCAACCATGGATAACAAAAGGATGACGGTGTCTCACCTTCGTCACCACCTCACGCAGCAGATCTATATGACGAATCAGCAGGTCATTACCTTGCCGTTGCTGCAGGTTTACAGTGAAGAAATACGTGCCGCCTGGATGCCAGACACGACGATAATCAGGCATGGCAATAGTGAGTTTTCATATGGCGCAATGCGGTTTGCTTATTGACGCTCTACATCTTGTGCCGGCTCGCCAGCGTGCAGATCGCTCTCCGGCTCGAACCAGGCCAGGCGCTGATGTAGTTTCACGACTTCGCCGACGATGATGAGCGTGGGTGGAATCAATTTGGCGGAAGCGGTCAGATCGGGCAGGGTTGCAAGCGACCCGGTCAGTACCCGCTGCTTGTGAGTGGTTCCCTGCTGCACGATGGCTGCGGGCGTTGCGGCAGGCAGGCCGTGCTCGATCAATTCACGGCACAAAACAGGCAACCCCAGCAGACCCATATAAATAACAATGGTCTGGTTTGGCCGTGCCAGCATGGGCCAATCGAGATCCACGCTCCCGTCCTTTAGGTGACCGGTCACAAAGACACAGGACTGGGCATAATCGCGATGGGTGAGCGGAATACCGGCATAAGACGCCGCTCCGGTTGCCGCAGTGATGCCAGGCACTACCTGAAAAGGAATGCCCTCGCCGGACAAGGTTTCTATTTCCTCTCCTCCGCGGCCAAAGATGAAGGGGTCTCCTCCTTTCAGGCGCAGCACGCGTTTGCCTTCTTTCGCCAGCCGTACTAATAGCTCATTAATCGATTCCTGCGGCATGGTGTGCTTGCTGCGCTCCTTGCCCGCATAAATACGGGGCGCATCCCGGCGCACCATGTCGAGTATTTCAGGCGAAACCAGACGATCATAAACGACCACGTCTGCTTGCTGCATGAGGCGCATGGCGCGAAAAGTCAGCAATTCCGGGTCTCCCGGGCCCGGCGCCTACCAGATAAACTTCCCCCTTCGCCTCTTCGCTTACCTCTCGCTGCGCCGTATCGTCAGCCTCGTTTTCGAGTAGACGCTCCAGATAGGCCTTTGCCGCCCGATCTTTGCCAGCGAAGACCATCTCGGCAAACGGCCCCTGCAATACGCTTTCCCAGAACCTGCGCCGCTTCTCGGGATGCGAAAAGTGCGATTTCACCCGCTCACGAAAATCCGCCGCGTAAGCCGCAAGACGTCCATATGCCGAAGGTATCATCGTTTCCAGGCGGGACCGCAGCAATCGGGCAAGTACAGGCGACGCGCCTCCGCTCGACACCGCGACCAGGATGGGCGCGCGGTCAAGGATCGATGGCATGATAAAAGAACACAGGGCCGGATTGTCGACGACATTGACGGGAATACGCAGTTGTCCCGCCGCTTCGGAAACCTTCTGGTTGACTACGGGGTCGCTGGTAGCGGCAATGACCAGAACAGCACCGTCCAGATTTTCTGCATGGAAGGCCTGGGCGCGATAGGTAATCCTGCCCTGCTGAAGCTGTTCGCGCAGTTCCGTGCCTAGCTGCGGAGAAACTACGGTGACGCAGGCACCGGCCCGTAATAGCATCTCGACCTTTCGGGCAGCAACCTCTCCTCCGCCCACTACTACGCAGTTGCGGTTCTTTATATCGAGGAAGATCGGCAAAAAATCCATCTGTTCCGTAAAGCGGTAATGATGAGTTATTTAACGCACTACTTTACCCGAAAATGGATTAGCATGAGTTGACCAACGCAAGCGTCCTGCTGACAAAAGGCATGATTTTGTCTTCTTCCCAGCAGTTCATTTTTCATGGTGCCGCTTATTTGTTATGATGCACCTCTTGCTTCGCGCAAACTACCCGCTTCATGCTCAATATTGATCTTCATTGCCATTCCACGGTTTCCGACGGCTTGCTGACGCCCACGCAGTTGGTGGAGCATGCAGTTGCGCGCGGGGTTGACGTCTTGGCGTTGACCGATCATGACGATGTGGGCGGGCTGGACGAAGCGCGCCGGGCTGCGGGCGAGGCAAATATTACCTTTATCACCGGGGTTGAAATTTCCGTCGATTGGCGCGGCCAGACCTTGCACATTGTCGGGCTTGGCATAGATCCGGAACATCCCGAGCTGGCCCTCGGCCTGACCGCCATTCGCGATGGCCGGACGGTGCGCGCCCGTAATATCGCGGCACAGCTCGACAAGTTCGGAATTCACGGCAGTTTTGAAGGAGCTTGCAGTCATGCCGGGAATGGGCAGTTGCTGGGGCGCATGCATTTTGCGCGTTTTCTGGTTCAGCAGGGCTATGCCAAAGATGCGAAGTCGGTATTCAAGAAGTATCTGGTCAAAGGCAAACCGGGATATGCGCCCCACAAATGGGCGCCATTGAGCGATGCAGTCAGTTGGATACGCAACAGCGGTGGCAGAGCAGTGATCGCACATCCAGCCCGCTACAAGCTGAGTAAGGGCGCGCTGGATGAACTGATGCTGGAATTCCGCAATCTTGGCGGGGAAGCAATCGAGGTTGTCACGTCCAGTCATACACCCGAACAGTCCTTGCTGTTTGCGCGCCATAGCCAACGGCTGGGCTTGTTAGCGTCGCGCGGCTCGGACTTTCACGCGCCGGGGGAGAGCTATTTTGACCTGGGCCGGATGCCGCAATTACCCGACGGCTGTACGCCGGTATGGCATGATTGGAAGGGAACCGCGTAATGGGCAAAAATGCTTGCTTTGCGGTTCAGGTTCAATATAAATGCCGGCCTTTAGAAATCAACAACTGTCGCTTACGTGGCCCAATTCTTTTCCATTCACCCCGATAATCCACAGTTGCGCCTGATAAGACAGGCGGCTGCCATCATACGAGCCGGGGGCGTAATCGTCTATCCAACCGATTCGTGTTATGCCCTGGGGGGCCAACTGGGTGACAAGGCCGTCATGACGCGGATTCGCGCGATCCGCCAAGTGGATGAGCATCATCATTTTACGCTGATGTGCCGGGATCTGGCTGAAGTCTCCCGTTATGCCCAGTTCGATAACCGCGAACACAGATTGCTCAAGGCGTGTACACCCGGTTCTTATACTTTTATATTTCCTGCTACGCGGGAAGTGCCGCGTCGCTTGCAGCATCCCAGGCGCAGCACCATCGGGGTGAGGATTTGCGATCATCCGGTGGTGCACGCGCTGCTCGCTGAGTTGAATGAACCGCTGTTGAGTTCTACCTTGGTGCTGCCGGGAGATGAGTTTCCCCTCAATGACGCCGAGGAAATTCGCGCCCGTCTGGAACACCATGTAGAACTGGTGCTGGATAGCGGCGCTTGTGGACTGGAGATGAGCACGGTAATCGATTTGACTGGCGATATGCCAAACCTGGTGCGGCAGGGCAAGGGCAGCGTCGCGCCTTTCGGATTCACGCATGGATAGCATTATCCAGAATATTGCCATTTATGCGCTACCGGTGATTTTTGCGATTACGCTGCATGAGGCCGCACATGGGTATGTGGCCAAGCATTTTGGCGATCTCACCGCCTACACTCAGGGACGCGTCAGCCTGAATCCCATCCGTCATATCGACCCTTTGGGAACGATCATTCTTCCAGTGGTAACGCTAATGCTGGGCGGCATTCTGTTCGGCTGGGCCAAACCGGTGCCGGTCAACTTTTCCGCGCTACGGAATCCGAAGCAGGACATGCTTTGGGTAGCGCTTGCCGGGCCGGGCGCAAATCTGTTCATGGCATTCCTTTGGGGTTTTGTAATCAAGCTTGGCCTTGGCCTGCCCGAAAGCAATCTGTCCGATCCGATGATATTGATGGGCGAAGCGGGAATCAAAATCAACGTCATACTGATGGTGCTCAATCTGCTGCCGCTTCCGCCCCTGGACGGTGGCCGGGTTGCGGTCAGCCTTCTACCGCATCGCATGGGCGATAGTTTTGCGAAGATCGAACCTTATGGCTTTATGATCCTCGTGCTTCTGTTGATGACCGGCGTGCTTGGGGCTGTTATCGGACCTTTTATCGGGTTTACGATACAGATGGTGGTATGGTTTTTCGGATTTGAAACCTGATGAACACGGGGTCTTGGGTTTTGACCAAGGACGTCCAGGATTATTAAGGGCAAGTAAAATATGTTTGCTGATCGAGTCTTGTCGGGGATGCGCCCCACTGGCGGGTTGCATTTGGGGCATTACCACGGTGTGCTGAAAAACTGGGTAGAGTTGCAACACCAGTTCGAATGCCTGTTCTTTGTTGCCGACTGGCATGCGCTCACCACTCATTACGATACGCCGGAAGTCATAGAGCAACATGTCTGGGATATGGTGGTTGATTGGCTGGCCGCGGGTGTAGACCCGGCACAGGCGACATTGTTCATTCAGTCGAAGGTGCCGGCGCACGCCGAGTTGCATCTCCTGCTTTCAATGATCACCCCGTTGGGCTGGCTGGAACGGGTCCCCTCCTATAAGGATCAGCAGGAGAAGTTATCCGAGAAGGAACTGAGCACTTATGGCTTTCTCGGCTATCCATTGCTGCAGAGCGCGGATATTCTTATTTACCGCGCCACACGCGTGCCCGTAGGCGAAGACCAGACGCCGCATATCGAGTTTACGCGCGAGATCGCGCGGCGCTTTAATCACATATTCGGCAAGGAAGCCGGTTTTCGTGAAAAAGCCGAGATGGCGATAAAAAAACTTGGCTCCAAAAAATCCCGTGTGTACCGCGAATTGCGAAATCGTTATCAGGAGCACGGCGATCAACAGGCGCTGGCGGCGGCAAAGTCGTTGCTTGATGAACAGCAGAATCTGAGCCTGGGTGACCAGGAACGATTATTTGGGTACCTCGAGGGCGGCGGCAAGATGATTCTCTCCGAGCCCGAAGTCATGCTCAGCCTGGCGTCGAAAATGCCGGGGCTGGACGGCCAGAAAATGTCGAAATCCTACAATAACACGATCAGCTTGCGGGAAGATGAGGCTGATGTCATAAAAAAGATTAGAACGATGCCGACGGACCCTGCAAGGGTCCGGCGCAGTGATCCGGGCGACCCAGCCAAGTGCCCGCTATGGCAATTTCATCTAATCTATTCGAATGAGGAAACCAGGGAATGGGCGCAAAATGGCTGCACCACTGCCGGTATCGGCTGCCTGGATTGCAAGCAGCCGGTTATTGACGCGATACTGGCGGAGCAGAAGCCCATGCACGAGCGCGCACGAATGTACGAGGAAGACCCCACGCTGGTACGCAACATCATTGCGGACGGATGTGAGAGGGCGGACAAGCTTGCTCAGGAAACGATGCGAGACGTCAGGGAAGCAATGGGGCTGGATTATTCCTGAGCGCGTTTTTGGCCTGTGGAAAACAGTCAGGCTTATGGCTGTGATGGCAAGCGTGCCGAAGCGAAGCCATGAAGAAGATGCGCGCCCATTTTGGGATGTTGCCGGCGAATGCTCAGAGTGAACGATTCCCCTTCCCCTGCCGCCGCTAATCCGCTTGCGAAAATCCATGGCGAGCCGCTCACGGAGCTACCATCCGACCTGTATATTCCACCGGATGCGCTGGAAGTGTTTCTCGACACGTTCCAGGGACCCCTTGATTTACTGCTCTATCTTATACGCAAGCACAATCTGGATGTGCTGGACATCCCCATGGCGGAACTCACCCGTCAGTATATGACCTATATTGAGATGATGCGAGCCAATAAGCTGGAACTGGCGGCTGAATACCTGTTGATGGCCGCGGTATTGATTGAAATCAAGTCCCGCATGCTGTTGCCGAAGCCTGTTGCAAGAGATGAGGAAGATAGCGATCCGCGCGCTGAATTAGTGCGTCGGCTGCTGGAATACGAGCAGATGAAATCTGCGGCGGAGCGACTCAATGAAATACCGCAAGCGGAGCGCGATTTTACGCTGACGAGAGTATGGATCGACCAAGTGGTGGCCGAGCGCCTGCCTGAGGTCAGCGTAGACGATCTCCGCGGCGCCTGGCTTGCGCTGATGGCCCGCTCCCAGGCAAATCGGCGACACCATATCAGCCGGGAGGAGCTTTCGGTACGAGCCCATATGAGCCGCATCCTGCGCCAGCTGAGCGGCCACAACTTCGTGGAGTTTAATGAGTTGTTCGATGCCGGTGCCGGAGTGCCGGAGCTGGTGGTAACTTTTCTGGCCCTGCTGGAACTTGTGAGAGAAAATCAGGTGGAAATTAGCCAGCCTTGTGCTTTTGGAATCATTTATGTCAGGCCAATCAGTTCCCTTACCGCTATCTAGTTTTCCCGGCTCATCCAGTCCTGCCGAGGTCAAGCGGATTCTGGAAACGGCATTGCTGGTCAGCCAGGAGCCTTTACCCCTATCGGAACTCAAGAAGTTGTTCGATGACCAGCTGAGCACGGAGGTTCTGCGCCGGTTGCTGGAAGAATTGCGCAGGGACTGGAACGGAAAGGGAGTGGAACTGGTGAATGTCGCCAGCGGGTGGCGCTTCCATGCCAAACCCGAGATGCAACAATTCATTGACCGGCTTAACCCCCAGAAACCGCCGCGTTACTCTCGCGCTGTGCTGGAAACGCTCGCCATCATCGCTTACCGCCAGCCTGTGACGCGTGGCGACATTGAGGAAATACGAGGTGTTGCAGTTTCCAGCCCGGTACTCAAGGCTCTGGAGTCGCGTGGCTGGATAGCGGCTGTCGGATACCGGGACGTGCCGGGTAGACCGGTCCTCTATGCCACGACGTCGGATTTCCTCAATGACCTGAATCTGCGCTCGCTGGAAGAGCTGCCGCCGCTGGAAGAACTGGGGTCGCTTATTGAAACCGGGGAAGCGATGGAATTGCTGGCTGCACCAGAGACCGATGCGGCCGCAGACACCACCCACCCGGCGCCGCTTTTGCGGGCCTCTCCTACAACCGAAGGAAAATGAGGTCCTGGAACCGCGCCATGGTTCCGCATGGGTCATGCTTCGAAAAAGGGATGATCAAAAGCTACCAAAAGACGGTGAGGCGGTGAAAGGGTGATGAGTCACGAAGAATGTGACACCAATGATGGATTACTCTTCACTCACTCCAGTCCCGCGATTTTTCCTCTTCCAGACCGCCACTCACTCACCGTTCAATGCACATGATCCCCTGGCGGCGGGAGTATTTCCCCCTCGCGATTGAGCTGGGCGACCTGCTGCATCAGCATATCGGTGCTGGACCAGCCCGGGCCGTCGGCATCGGGAATCCAGCGCGCGCGCAGATAGCCGAAGCGGTCCACCAGGAATTCCATGTGCGAAGGCACCGTTGGCGGACCCAGCAGATCGGGCTTGCTCAAGGTCCGGCGAAACAGGGTATAGCTCTGCACGATCTCATCGGCCCCCTGTGTCACCACCGGGAAGGAGACATTATTGATGACCTCCGCCAGCTCCTGCGCATCGGGATCATCCTCCGGCACGGCCAGCAGCACGGTATTGGCCGCACTCAATTGCGCATGCAGCTGCTGCAAGCTGCGCCAGCCGTTCCCGCGACTCTGGCCACGAGAACAGGACCAGCAATACGTTCTTTTGTCCGCGGAAGTCCTTCAGGGTGCCGCTTGAGCCATCCTGCGCGCTATAGGAGAAGTTCGGCGGGCCCATGGAGGGCTGGGGCTGTTCGGGATTGACCTTCGGGCTCATGAGGCGCGCCTGGTAGCCGCGCGACATGGCGTGCAGGAAGTTCACCACGTCCCAGCGGTCCTCTTCCGAGAGCTTGTCGCCAAAGGAGGGCATGCCGGTATCGGCAATGCCGTAGGTCAGCCAGTGGAAGAAGTCACCCGCGGTATGCTTGGCGGTATGCGGTTCGGTGAGCATGTCCACCGGCGGCTTGGCAAAGCTCTTGGCCATCACGCCGTCGCCCTTGCCCTGGAGCCCGTGGCAGGCCACGCAGTTCTCGGCGAAGTAGGCCGAGCCGTTGGCAATGGAAATGGTGTCAAACGGCACCGGCGTCTTGCGGTAGGTCTCCGGATAGGCGTCAACCGTGAGCGGCGGCAGGCCCACGCCCAAGGCGATGACCGCAAGCAGGGCGGGGAGGCCCAGGCGCAGCTTCTTGTCCCAGTGCTTGAGCC
>CAWHQD010000002.1:0-195604 GCA_963831395.1 uncultured beta proteobacterium | reverse complement strand
CGAGGTGACGGTGGGCTCAGCGGCAGCGATGAGTCTGCCAGCGCCCGCAGGTCTACCTCTTGACCGAGACAACCGACGCATCAGGAGTCCGTGCATGGGCCTCATCCACATCGAGCTGTTCGCAACCCTCGACCTCGTCGGGCAATCGCCCGGCGGCCCCGACGAGGACCCGGTGGGGTTCGCGTTCGGCGGCTGGCAGGCGCCCCTGATCGACGAGGTAACCGGGGCGCAGGTCGGGGCCGCGTACGACGGCACGGACGCGCTCCTGCTCGCCCGGCGCACCTACGACATCTTCGCCGGCTACTGGCCGTACCAGCAGGGCGAGATCGCCACGCTCTTCAACCGCGTCCCGAAGTACGTCGCCTCCCGCGGCAGGCCCGACCTCTCGTGGGCCGGGTCCACGCAGCTCGGCCCCGATTTGGCCGGCGCCGTGCGCAAGATCCGCGACCGACACCAGCACGTCAAGGTCGTCGGCAGCCTGAACCTGGTGCAGACCCTGTTTTTCGACAAGCTCTTCGACCGTCTCGACCTCTGGGTACACCCGGTCGTATTCCAAGGTGCTGCAGCCCCGATCTGTGGCCTGGTCTGCGCATGGCAGCCCGGAGCTTTGTGGAAACACAACGTAATTGGCCAGTCAGTGTGGCGCGATATCAGGGCATTTACGGCTCCGCTTGTCTCGAAGGCATCACCGCCGTGAAAGCCGGCGGGATTGCGCATCGGGCTGGTTGGACCTTTACCTCCCCCTTCCGGTGGAATGGCTAACCAGACACTGCAATTGGCCAGATTATTGCGTGGGGAAGACGCCGTGGTGGAACTGATTCAGGTCAATCGCCCCTATCGCCCTGGCTGGATTGGAAGAATCAAGGGGATAAGAGCGGGATTTCGTTTGCTACCCTACCTTGCCCACCTCTGGTTTTCCGCGAGCAGGGTTCAGTTATTTCATGTAATGGCGAATTCCGGCTGGTCGTGGCATCTCTTTGCGGCCCCAGCCATCTGGATAGCCAGGATCAAAGGGAAACCGGTCATCATCAATTACCGGGGGGGCGAAGCAGACGATTTTTTCGACAAAGCTTTTTTCTGGGTAAAACCCAGCCTGCATCGGGCAAATGCAATCATCGTTCCTTCCGGCTTTCTTGAAGCGGTATTTGGAAAACGAGGTTTTTCAACCGACATCGTGCCCAATATCATCGATCTGAGCCGCTTCGGCGCGGAAATCCACCCCGCATCTTCGTCGAAAGCGGATTTTCCCCATATCATCGTTACCCGCAACCTGGAGCCGATTTACGACAACGCCACCGCCTTGCGCGCATTCAGCATTGTGAAACGCGTATTTCCCGCGGCAAAACTCACTCTGGCCGGCTCCGGACCCGAGCGGCAGGCGCTGGAAGGGCTTGCATGCCGGCTTGGCGTGGCGGACGCGGTTACCTTTACGGGGCGATTGGATAACGAAGGCATGGCCGCTGTCTACCGCAGCGCCGATGTCATGATCAACCCCAGTCTGGCGGACAATATGCCCATCTCTGTCCTGGAAGCATTGGCCAGCGGCATCCCGGTAGTGAGCACTGACGTAGGAGGTGTGCCCTATCTGGTGGAACATGAAAAAACCGCCTTGCTTGTTCCGGCACAAGACCCGGAAGCCATGGCCGAAGCGGTCCTTTCATTACTCAACGATCCCTTGAAAACGAAGCAGATGCACCCAGGCAGGCCTTGAGTCTGTACAGCAGTACGCATGGCCAAAGGTGCGCGATCCTTGTTTCGCGTTTATGGAAACGTCCTGGCAAATTCAAACAGATCCATGGCGTGTGTCAAGTGAACGCAAGCCCAGGCAAAAAAAAAGATTTTTATACTTCGCTCATATCAGGTCTTTTCTTTCCGCTTCACGAGCGTATCAAGAATCATCAACAGCGTTGCTGTGCGTAAAGAGTTGGAAGCATCGCAATGGTGGGACCGGAAAGCATCTGGAAGCGCTCCAGCTTTCCAAACTGCAGCGCTTGCTTGCCAAGGTCCAGGCAAACGTCCCCTATTACCGCAGACTCTTCGCGGAGATTGGCTTCGAGGCGCAAGATATACGCTCGTCTCGCGGATCTGGCCTGCCTGCCCCTTCTGGATAAACCGGCGATCCGCGCCAATACCGATGAAATGAAATCGGAACATTGCCGAGGACCTTGCCCGCTTTAACACGGGCGGTTCCAGCGGCGAACCGTTGATCTTCTATATCAGCAAGGAACGAATCAGTCACGATGTGGCCGCGAAATGGCGCGCCACACGCTGGTGGGATGTGGATATCGGAGATGAGAAATAGTGGTATGGGGTTCACCCATCGAACTTGGCGCCCAGGATGGCCTCCGCGCCTTTCGTGACCGCTTGCTCAGGACCAAACTGCTCCCCGCCTTTGAAATGTCGCGAACAAAACTCGACCGGTTCCTGGACGAAATATCGGGAATGCGTCCGAAAATGCTTTTCGGCTACCCCTCCGCCCTGTCGCATATTGCCCGCCATGCCGAGGCAAAGGGACGGCGTATGGATGATCTGGGAATCCGGGTAGCGTTCGTTACCTCGGAGCGGCTTTATGACGAACAGCGCCAGCAGATCAGCAAAACATTCGGCTGCCCCGTTGCAAACGGCTATGGGGGCCGCGATGCCGGTTTCATCGCGCACGAATGCCCTGAGGGGGGCATGCACATCACCGCCGAGGATATTATTGTCGAAATTGTGGATCATCAGGGTTTGCCGCTACCCTGCGGCAAGGCTGGAGAGATTGTCGTTACCCATCTGGCCACCGGAGATTTCCCCTTCATCCGCTACCGTACGGGCGATATTGGCATTCTTGATGACAAGCCCTGTACTTGCGGGCGGGGACTTCCTCTGCTCAAGGAAATTCAGGGCCGCAGTACCGATTTCCTTGTCGCACAGGATGGTACGGTCATGCATGGCCTGGCCCTGATTTATATCCTGCGCGACCTGCCTGAAGTGAGGAACTTCAAGATCATCCAGGAAAGCCTGGACCTCACGCGTGTATGGGTAGTTTCGGAAGCAAGGCTTGGTTCCGGGGCTGTCGCGAAAATCGAACAGGCATTCAAGGCAAGGCTGGGCCAGGCCGTTAATATCGCGATCGAGGAAATGGCGGAGATTCCCCCGGATAAATCCGGCAAGTTTCGTTATGTGGTAAGTAAAGTCGCCGCGGCATGAAAAACATCGTGCAATACGTTTGGAAACTTTTTTTCACCTCTTCACAGACATTTTAAAAATATCGCTACTGTCAGTTCCTCTCGCCCTGATACTTGCAATGATGGCAGGACACATTCTTTTAGCAGTACAAACCATGGTAGCGTAATCAATGGTGCTGATTGGGCGCGCTGGTTTCAGTAGACTTCTGTTCATTTTCTTGAAGAAACCCCATGGACGAGCAACAAAATAAAACAGAAATTATTAATAAGATTCTGTCCGGCGCTCGTTGGTCTATTGTATTTCGACTGGTTGCTCAAGTTATCAGTTGGGTTAGTACTATCGTCGTGGTTCGCTTTATCACCCCGGATGACTATGGGCTTAACACCATGCTTAGAGCCCCCCTGGAGTTATTATTGTTGCTCAGCACTCTCGGTCTCGACCTCGCGTTGATACGGGCAAAAAATATCGAGCAGGACGACTTGCCCAACATTTTCGGGTGGCTTCTGGTTATTAATGGACTGCTTTTTCTTGCTTATTTCTTTGGAGGCAGCCTGATAGCTGCCTATTTCAACGAACCCAGCCTTGAGCAGTTGGCGAAGGCACTGGCATTTATCTTTCTGCTAATACCTTTCAGGGTTATTCCCAACGCGATTCTGGACCGGCATCTTAAATTCAAATTCAAATCACTTATAGAATTAATCACGGGCGTATCCGCTGCTATTACAACGTTAGTATTGGCCATCAAGGGTGCAGGAATTTGGGCGCTCGTTGCAGGCACGTTGATAAGTAACATGCTTCAGATAATTTTGCTGATGATCCTGCAGCCCTGGTTTATTGTGCCTTCACTTAACTTTTCAGCAGTGCGCCGAATGATGGCTTTTGGCGGAGTTCTGGTTTTAGGGGGCACGATTATTAAGGTTACCGAGAGCCTTGCATTTCTTCTGGTGGGACCTATCCTGGGTGCTGAGTTACTTGGTATATTTGTTGCCGCTTTTGAGCTTGCCTTACTCCCGCTCTCCAAGATAATGGCAGTAATTAATCCAATTATCTTCCCCGCATTTTCCAAGTTTCAGGAGCAGCGCGATGACGCAGCACATTATCTAGGCAAATCTCTCGGTATCATATCGCTCGGCATGTTGCCTGTGATGATCGGCACTGCCTGCATTGCCCCAGGAGTTTGTGCCCGTGGTATTGGGCGCGCAGTGGTCCGCTGCCGTTACACCTCTTATATTATTGTCGATTAGCATGCCGTTCAGGATGACAACATCTTTCCTTAGACCTGTCATAAACAGTATGGGACGCGCAGATTTGACAGTAAAATCCGGGATCGCGGGGCTAGCAGCTCTATTGCCCCTGGCGTTAATTGGCGCTAATTATGGGTCAGTTGGCTTGGCGGTGGCGGTATTAGCGAGTGAGTTGATAGTTGCTTTTTATACTATCAGTATTTGTAAGGTTGTTTTCAATATTTCTTTTACGAAGATTGGACAGTGTTTATGTCCGGCAATTGTTTCTTCGGTTGTTATGGCAGGATGCGTACTTAGTACCAAATACATATTCGGTCAACAGGCCGGCATAGAGGGATTAATAATTGAAATTAGCGTTGGCGCGGCCAGCTATTTTTTGACCTTACGAACTTTTTATAGGAAAAGGTTGGCGGATACAATGGAACTATTCTTCCGAAGAGGCAAAAGCCAAGCGTCTTCAGCGTAATCCTCCAGCCTTGAACCGGAAGATCAATAATACAGCGTTTGACCTATCGGCATCTCAGTTTGAGGTGTAGAAAACAAATAAACTATCCGGTCTTGTAGCAGATGCTGTCCGGTCTCAACTGTACTTGAAGGAGGGCCCCGAGATGAAACTCGGTATTATTGTCGTTTATCTGGTGAATGAAAATACTCGTTTGATTCTTCAAGAACACCTGCGACGGATAGAACGTCACACTAAAACAATCGATTATACGATATACGGAACTATTATTCGGACGCCCGAACCATTAATAGCTCAGTTACGCATGGGGTCTCATTCCCACATGAAGCTGTACGATTTCGCTTCTGATGCTGCAAGTCGTGCTGGTACTGTAGTGCATCCCGATGCACGGGAACATGGCTCTTATCTGGATAAACTGACCAAGCTTGCATTTGCGGATGGATGCAGCCATATTTGCACGATGGATATGGACTCGTTTCCTGTCCGTGATGATTGGTTCCACGTCATGTCAGAACAGTCCGCAGCATCTTCGAGTGGTGTCGTGGCTGTGTTTCGAGCCGAAAATGGCGATACTGATCTGACGCACCCATGCGGATTATTGATGCCTATTACGTTTTACGAGAAATTTTCTCCTGTTTTCATACCGCCCGATTCATTTTTCTCCAGTGATGAATTTATTAAATATCGTATGGAAACCGGTCAGCGTCCAGATACTGGCGTGGGTATATCTGAAATCATTCATCGTCATTATCTAAACTGGACACGGCTAAAACGCACTAACATAAATAACGACGATCTTCTTTTTGCCGGTATATATGGCGATCTTATTTTTCACTTTGGCTCAACATCCAGAAACATCAAATATAACGGCGCAGATTTAATGAATGATCGCCTTATTCGCACAATTAATTGGATTGGCGAGAATCTCATGTATTTCCAGCCGGGATCACTGCTGGATCGATTGCGTGCTTGGCAACGGGAGCGAATTGGCCATAGAAAAACACAGACGATCACGAATATTTTTGAAGCGTATTTCTCTGATCCAGACCGTTATTTGAATTATTTGCGGGGCAATGCCGATTTCTCTCGCTTCATCAAGCAACATAAATAACGGCTATTGAGTGCTTTGGTCTAGCAAATAAACCTTGAGGTTAAGATCCTCAAGTTCAGGATTCCCGTCGGAAGGTCGGTATCTGGAAATCAACCAGGCATAAGTTAATGGATGCATTCGACTATATCGAAACTCTGGATTGCCGTCCAGGGCATGGTCGGATAGGAGCACCGATTCCGGCAAAGATGATTCCAGGCGCCTGATTTCAGCAATTTCAAAGTCCCTGTCTCTTGGAATCAAGGAATAAGTTTCCCATATTGGCATCTTGACGCGGAAAATCGCATGTATGCTCGGCATGTTGGGTAAGGCCAAAAACTTTCCGGAAGGGCCGGTTAATTCTTGCAGCTCCCTGGTTATCAGTTGCAGTCTCTCCGACAAACCACGACTTATCCATAGCTGCTCACCAGCAACATCGGTTTTTACATGATCTATTTTGATTAGATTATGTGCCAGATACGCATTCGAGCCGCTAAGGGTAACTAACGATACCCCAAGCAAGCTAACGACCAGCGCTAGCGGACGCGATCCTTTCATTAACCCGCCTGTAGCCATTAGACCGATCAAGGCCGGGAATATACCTAGCGAGAGATGCGTCAGGTCTGGACGGGAAAAAGCATAGTGAGCATAAGGAATAGTGGCAGCAACTGTCGCTACAAGGACTTTTCTCGCATCGCTGTTCATATCAAAACGTTTAAATGCCAGGGCGAGGATTCCAACCAGAGGAAAAGCCAATAAAAATACAAAGCCGATTCCAGTTAATATTGTTACTGATGTCCAAAAAACTCCCAACTCTCCCGGTTTCACAGACCAGGGCCAGGGAACAGGCAGGGGAATATTGGTCGCTCCATGCTTAAACATCCTGACGATACTATCTATGAATGCAGTCGTGAAACCATCATTGGCGAGCATCATGATTAACATTGGTGAAAAGCCGCTCAAAACGCCCAGGAAAAAATAACCACACAAGCCTGCCAAAGCCGGTCGGGAGTGCGTTTGGACCAAAAGTGCCGATACCACCAAAATGAATGCAACCGCGCCATATACGCCGTGATTGCGTCCCATAATGGCTGCAATGCCAAGACAGATACCTGCAAAAAGCCATGCGGCAGGTTTGGCAGTTTTCAGCATAAGGACCAGCATCGCGACAATAATGATGCTGGTGGCATGGTCATAGACCTTGTAATACGGTATTGCCCAGATGGTAAGAATGAAGGCTGCCAGCAGTGCGAATAGCCATCGCACAGCACCTTCCCGTTGCAGAGCAAGCAGGCACGTGAACACGCCCAATAGCGTCCCAAAGGTTTGATAGACGACAGCACTCAGACGCGCTGCAAAAAGTCCATCATCTCCCATGAGGCGCATGAAAGCTGCCGCCCAGTAATATCTACCGACATCATAGGACATGAAATCACGCATCGGCACTTCCCCCTGCAAGACGCGCTGCGCCCCGTACCAATAATAACCTTCATCAGCCAGATCAAAGTCATATCGCCAGGTAAGCCAAAACCAGAAGCCTGAAATCCCGACCGCAATCACTGTCGCCACGAAAAAGTTTGTGCGATATGAGTTGTGCGCCGATATCATTGGTCTCACCATGTTTTGGGATTAAAGAAGGGAGCTGCCCTGGTTCGATCAAATCTGCTCAGGCTGAGATTGCCTCGGTTTTCGTCTTCCAACAGGTGTGATTTATGCTGCCGGTTGTTTCCTTCGCACCGGGTAGCAATCCAATCATCAGGTGATGTAACCGGGCATGCCGCATGATTTAGTATGCGTGCAGTGGGCCTACTCCACATACACAACTGGTGTCGCTCCACTTCTTAAACATTCTGGAATGTCCCGTGCTTGCCTCTCGATGCGGCGGCGCGAAAAATATTCGCGTGGCATTGCGCGCTTTTTGACCAGGAAAAGCCTTGGCTCCGCTGGAGGCCTGCCGCCGCCCGTTCTGCCCTCACCCGTGGGTTTTGGCAGAAAATCCGCATGGCTTCCAGCAGCCCATCTTCGTCGCGCGGGTCAACAGTTACCGCCGCTTCTCCGGCTATTTCGGGACAAGCTGAAACATTGGATGTGATGACAGGACAGCCGCATGCCATGGCTTCAATGATGGGGAGGCCGAAACCCTCATACAGAGACGGAAAGACGAAAGCAAGGGCTTTACGATAGAGGTCGGCCAATTCGTCAGTTGTACGCGAACCTGTCATTACCTGCACGCCATCTATTCCGGCGTAGCGCTGTGCGGCATGCTCGGGAAGCTTTAGCACAAGCTGAACATTATTATCCAGTCTGAGTTTGCCGAACGCGGTCAAAATCCTATTGATGTTCTTTCGTGGCTCATCATTGGAGATATGAAAAAAGTAGTTATCCGGCTCGATGGCGGTACCCGGCTGTAAAAGCTTCGCTATCCACGCCATGATGGCAAACATAAACCTTATTGGCGGCAATCCCGGTGTACCGGATAGTTTCATCTTTCACGAACGCAGATACAGCAATGATAGCTGCTACGGAGGACTGCGCCTGTTGCCAACGCGCGCGCTTGAGTCTGGCGTAATGTCTCGACGTAATCCAGCCTTTCACCGTACGAAAATATTCCCAACCATTTAGCGTCACAGGAGCGAAACCGTGCACGGTCACAGCCAGGGGTGGAAGATGGTTCTTCAGGAGAAAATCAGGGGGAGGATTGCCTCCCCCGGAACGGATATCCCAAAGTACATCCGCTGATTTCGGCAGATCTCTCTCATCCTCGAAAGGAATTATCGCGATATCTTGCTTCGACAGATGTCCCCGTACATTCTCGGCATAAACCCTGAAGCTCTGGGGAATCTCCGGACCCTGATAGATGCCGACTTGTATTACGCTATCTTTCATAAAATGCCGTCGAGATATTTTTATAGTCAAGTGGAGGTGATGGCTCATGTCATCGGATGGCAATTCCTTTACAGGCACATGACACGTGCTTCCCTTGTCTCATCACCAAAATTATGTGGAATCCCCTCAGTTCGATATTACCTCATCGGGAGAAACGGCAAATGGATTTTTACTGAATGACCTGAACACCTATTGGCGGAAAATCGGGCATGTTTGTACCGTTTATTTCAAGACCGGTTAGTGGAATTTCGTGCAATAGTCGATACCGCAGCCCGATCCTCGTTCCCGTAATTTTTCTGGCTACAGGATCTACAGAAAAAGGAAGGAGGTCTGCCCCGGCATCTAATTTATAATGATCATTGCGTCTGAATTGAATTGCCAGAGAAGTCCGATTGTAGTGTTTAAAGATCGGCATCTCGATGTTAAACCTCCGATATATTATTTTTATAAAGAAACCTTCCTTCATGGCAGCATCCAAGCCGACTGTCTCCGTCATTATCCCCACCTATAATTGCGAAGCTTATATCGCGGAGACGCTCAATAGCGTACTCGGCCAGACTTTCAGAATCTGGAATTAATTGTAGTTGACGACGGTTCCACGGATCGCACACGGGAAATCGTTGCGTCGTTCGGGACCTCCGTTCGGCTTCTATCGCAGGCCAACTCCGGCGTATGCGCCGCGCGCAACTATGGGATCCGGGAGGCAGCTGGCCGTTATGTCTGTCTCATGGATCATGATGATTACTGGTACCCCGACAAGCTTGCGCTTCAGGTGGAGCAGATGGAAGCAGCACCCGGAAATCGGGTTGGTCTACAGCTCGTTCATCTTGTGGCATCCTGACGAAAAAGGTGTGTTTCCCGATCCTGGCAGTTTTGAATCGACGTCATGCCCAGCTGGTGTTGATGAGGAATTTTCGGGCTGGATATATCACCTGCTTCTTACTTGATTGCTGGATATTGACCAGCGCAGCGTTGATACGCGCAGAAGTGTTCGATAAATGTGGCGCATACGATGAATCTCTCCCTTACAGCGAGGATTGGGATCTTTGGTTGCGCATTTCCCGGGAATATCCAGTTATCAAGTTGAATAAATCCTCTAACGCTATATCGCCAGCACCCGAAACAGGGAAATCTTATGGCAAGGGATATCGATTATCGGACTGAACTGTTATGCAATACAGCCGCGAAGTGGGGATTATGCAGCCGTGATGGGCGTTGCCTCACCAAACGCCAGTTCACGCAAAATATCGCCCGCTATCACATGGAGTTCGGCCTCAGGCACCTTGCCTCGGGCAATCTGAAGATGGCTAATATTTCTTGATGAAGGCCTGGCTGAAGCACCCCTGTCAATTGAAAAGCTCGCCTATATTCCTGCCGGACTTTTGGGTGGAGGCCGAAGTGGTGAGTGACAACGCATGCGTGTCCATAATCTTCGCCATAATTTAATACTGCTTCTACTAGAACGGGACGCCATACCAGACGTATGCCATGGTATGTGCCGGAATCAGCTCCGTAGGCGTGCCTCAATACTTGCGCCACCATTTTTCAATTAACCAGACAGGTTTTGCCAGTAGCCAGCTCCACGATGTATAAATCCGAAAAAACTTGATCCTGTAGTCCGCTCGCTCCTCATTCAGGTAACGGATCTGCTCAAGCAGTTCCACGTTCCATTTTTTCTGGTAAGCAATAAAATCGGCTGCAATGCGGTCAATCAATTCGTGGTGGCTGCTGTTCTCAACCTCCATTTTCTGTAAGATGCGGTACAGCTCATAGGCCATCAATGATAGTCCTTCATGTGCCTGCTTCAGCACTGCATCAGCTTTATGGTGGCGAAGATCAGGAGAAACAAAGCCATTGATATTATCGCTCGCTTCTTTCACCGATATGGGAAAGACGAGATTTGCTTCACGTTCTATTTTTAAAAGGGTTTCGACAGGACTGCTGACAACCTGATCAAAACCAATAAAAACCCGAGGCTTCCCTCTGGAATACAACTCGGCGGACAGTGAATGGCTCAACCATAACACCAATGCCTTTTCCCTGGAAAAACGGTCCCGTTTTTGCAAGGATGCGACCACCTCCAAAGGATTTCGGTTCATGCAAATAAAAGTTGGTCTAATCTGTTGAGCCTCAAGCAGGGGAAGCCATAGCGGAAGTAATCGGCACATGCGCGGGTCCTTCAGCGCCCAGACTTCGGCATCCGAGAAATCCCGTCGCACCAGTTTATCCAGCCGGGCAACAAATGGCTGAACCGCTTCAGCTTCCCACCATTTATCGCTCAAAGGCAACAAATCATCCCATTGCGAGCCCAGGCTCAGCAGTAATTCATCATGCGTATCGACAATATCTTCATGTTCCCAGAAACCCTTTTCATTCACGCCCTTCTGGGGCGCATACAGGCGCCTCCCCATCTTGACCCCGACGTGGCTTAGAAGTCCCGTTAACAGCGAGGTACCGCTACGGTGCATTCCCAAAATTATCAGCGCGTTATTATTTCTCACTCAAAACCTCTTTCCATCGAAATCCAGTGGCGGCAAACTTAGTCTAGTACGGGTGCGGGCGCAGTTTCCTTAATCCGCGGCAAAATTTTATTTGAACGGATGGAAGGCCAGCTTTTCCCCAAAATCCAGTACGGTTTCACCCGTCTCTCCTGTTTGCAATCGCTGTCGGCTTATTACTGCCATCGCTATCCACGGCAAGCCCATGCATAAATGGCATTCATCAGCCCAAAACCGTACAGGCATTGTAGTCCAACTTGGGATCATCACGTGAAAGTGGTCCCTAAATTCCATTGTGCGGGTAGCATCTTGCTGCCATAATTATTTGAACTTGCTGCTGGTCGATTTCGGACTGTTTGCTCGATTTCGAGCTTCCGGCCTGAGAATCGATCAGTCCCGAATTCAGCCGGATTTGCCGGGGCAAAATTGAGAAATTTCGCCGTGAGTTCCCATCTCATAGACTTATCGTTACGTTATCCGGATGCAAAAAATCCATAAGTGGAAAGCAGGGTTTTCCTAATGGCAAGCGATCGATAGAATAGATCAAAGGTTGCACGCCCTTGAGCCGTTAAACGTGTATTGATGCAAATATAATTCAGATCGCCCTAATTTACGCAAGGGCTTGAGGCTGGCAACATGAACAAGAGTACCAACACGGTTTGGCATAGCGCCACCATTACCCGTGCCCACCGGGAGCGGTTGAATGTTCATCGTTCGGTCGTATTGTGGTTCACCGGTCTTTCCGGTTCGGGTAAATCGACTTTGGCGCATGCGGTGGAGGACAAGCTCTACCAGCGGAGCTGTCGCACATTTGTGCTGGACGGTGATAACGTGCGCCAAGGTTTATGTTCCGATCTTGGATTTTCGGTACAGGACCGGTCTGAAAACATTCGCCGTATAAGTGAAGCAGCCAAGTTATTGGTAGAGTCCGGCGTGATCGCGATGACCGCATTTATTTCGCCGTTTCGGACCGACCGGCAACGGGCACGCAGTATTTTCCCGCATGGGGATTTCATCGAAATCTTTTGCGAAGCGAGTCTGGACGTGTGTGAGCAGCGCGACGTGAAAGGACTGTATAAACGAGCCAGATCCGGTGAGGTGAAGGAATTTACAGGAATCTCGTCGCCCTATGAAGCGCCGGCCAATCCCGAACTCGCCGTAAGGACGGGCGAGTTGCCGCTCGAAGATTGTGTCGCGCAGGTGATTGAATATCTGCGGCAGCGCAATGTTTTCAGGGAGAATCCGAGCGGCGGAGATGAAAGCAGACTGCCGGCCGGACGGGGCAGAATCGTTAGCGGCGCCTCGGATTGACGATCAGCGAGTGATGAGGCTCAACCGGATCAGGGCATCATGGCCAGCAATGACTTTCTTTGATACCCCCTTCCATATTTTGTACCGTCAAGAGATGCGAACAGTTCAAAGCCCCCGCGTACAAACATGAGAGACATTCTTGTTACCCTGATCGTCTTTGGCTGGTTGCCCCTGGTCTTTAAAAAGCCTTATATGGGGGCATTGATGTGGGTGTGGATCAGCGTCATGAACCCCCATACGCAGGGGTGGGGATTCGCTACCACATTTCCGTTTGCCGCAATTATCGCGGCGGTAACAATAGCAAGCCTTTTGTTCTCGAAGGAGGAGAAAAGCTTGCCTATAACCTCAGTCACCGTGGTTTTTATTGCTTTCGTGGTATGGATGAATGTGACCTCGATCTTTGCCATTTATCCGGACGCAATATACGACCAGTGGAACAAGGTCATGAAGATCATGCTGATGACATTTGTGGTATTCATGCTCATCAAGCAAAGAAAACATATTGAGCTTCTCATTTGGACAATAGTTATCTCGCTTGGATATTACGGGGTCAAGGGGGGTCTTTTCACGATAATAGGCGGCGGAGTGGATATGGTCCTGGGGCCAGAAGGAACTTTCATCGGAGGAAACAACGAAATAGCCCTGGCGCTTATCATGACTATACCCCTGATGCACTTTTTGCAGACGATTACCCCTAACATATGGATTCGCCATGGTTTGACCGCCGCGATGCTGCTTTGTGCGCTCGCGGCGCTAGGCTCCTATTCGCGCGGGGCTTTGCTCGCAATTGCAGCGATGGGCGCGTTTCTGTGGCTTAAAAGCCAGCACAAGGTCCGCATCGGGATGCTGTTGATCCTGGCTATTCCGCCAGCCGCTGCATTCATGCCCGAGCAATGGGCGGAAAGAATGGATTCGATAAATTCGTATGAAGAGGACGGCTCTGCCCAGGGGCGCTTCAATGCCTGGTGGATGGCCTACAATCTCGCCAAGGACCGGCCTTTGACCGGTGGCGGTTTCGAGGTTATTACGCCTGAATTATTCTACCTTTATGCTCCCAACCCGGAGGATTTGCATGCTGCCCACAGCATTTATTTTCAGGCGCTCGGCGAGCACGGCTTTGTCGGCCTGGGCCTGTATTTGTTACTCGGATTATTAACATGGCGGACAGGTTCATGGATCATCCGGAATACGAAGAATCTTGAAGAATACAAGTGGGCCTCCAACCTGGCGACGATGATCCAGGTATCTTTCGTTGGCTTTTCCACGGGTGGAGCATTCCTCAGCCTGCTCTATTTTGACGTACCGTATTATCTCGTGGGCGCCATGGTGGCGACTCGCGTTCTGGTGGCAAAGGAACTGAAGCGGAAAGCTTCGTCAGCTTCCGATAAAAAAGGCACGGGTGCTCCACGTCAGTTTGGACAGATAAACCCGTCACAGGCCCAGACCAATTGCCGGGGATTCGAGCTAGGCATGGGTATCACTACCGGAAGAAACGAACGGAATTGTTTTTCTGTCAATTTTCTAACCGTACTGCCGGGCTCCGCGTATGCGAACGCATGAATCCGGTTACAAGAAAAATGGCGTCAAGCCCGTGTCGGCCTTGGTTTCCTTGCCAAGCCGCGCGCTCCTCCACTGGTTTTCTCCCAGTGGTTTACACAGCCGCTTATCCATACTGATCTACCACCGGGTGCTGCCTCAACCAGACCCCTTGTTCCCGGAGGAAGGTGACGCGGAAAGCTTCGATCGGCATATGGGGCAGCTTGCAGCCTGCTTCCGGATAATATCGCTCCGCGATGCCATCCGGGGCCTGCGGAACGGGAAGCTGCCTCCCCGTGCGGCCTGTATTACTTTTGATGACGGTTATGCGGACAACGCCGAAGTCGCATTGCCTATCCTGCAAAAACACGGGGTCTCCGCCACTTTTTTTGTGGCAACCAGCTTCCTTGACGGCGGGAGGATGTTTAACGACACGGTGATAGAATTGATTCGTCATGCGCCGGGAAACACGCTTGACCTTGACGGTTTAGGCCTGGGAAGATTTCCGGTCGGAACGATGGCTCAACGCCGCCAAGCAATAGATCAATTGTTAGGCAAGCTCAAATATTTGCCCCTTGAGCCACGGCAATCGACAGTGGATGCGATGAGCGCCCTCATTCCCGTTATCCCGGCTGCCAATCTCATGATGACTTCGGATCAGATCAGGATGCTGCATGCAGCAGGGATGGAAATTGGTGGACATACGGCCAGCCATCCCATCCTGTCGCAAATGGAAAATAGCGCAGCCCGCGTTGACATTGCTAGCGGCAAAGAAATACTTGAAGGTATAATCCGTGCGCCGGTTCGGCTTTTTGCTTATCCAAACGGTAAGCCGGGGCAAGACTATTTGCCGGAACATGTCAGGATGGTAAAGAGTCTGGGCTTCGATGCGGCAGTCTCAACTGCTCATGGCGCCGCCAGAGCAGACAGTGATTTATTCCAGTTGCCGCGATTTACCCCCTGGGATCGGGGAACGCTGCGTTTCACCCTCCGGATGGCCCAGAACATGCTGAGGACAGTAGAAACTGTTTAATGGCTTATTCACGTGACCAGCGGCCCGACTCCAAGGTACACGGCATTTACCAATCCTAACGAAACCCTACTTTTTCAACTTATGGAAAGACCAATTACCAGCTTTGAACTCGACAGCGGCGGAGAACCGATAGCAATTCTCAATTGCGGGCATACGCAGCACGTCCGGCATAATCCTCCATTTATCAATCGCCCATGGGTTACCTCCGAGCAGGGCCGTGAGAGCATGCTGGGAAAGATGCTCAACTGCGTTCGATGCGATAAATTCGAACTGCCCGATAACTTTATTCCATTCAAACAGACGCGCGTCTTTACTGAGGAATCGGTACCGGCCGGACTGCGGAAAGACCATTCGACAAAAACAGGTATATGGGGAAAGATTGTCGTGGCGGAAGGAAAACTTCGCTACCGCGTACCCTCTCTGGACGCAGACATGGAATTGTCAAAGGACAGGACCGGAATTGTTGTGCCCGATGTTTTGCATAATGTGGAGCCACTGGGCGCGACGCAGTTCTTCGTTGAATTTTACCGGGCGCCGGACAAGGATGCCAAGGATGCCTAGAGAAGTCGATGCAAAAAGCTGCCCGGTTTTATCCGGCTTTTTGGACGCTCTTCTGGACCGGCAACGGGAATAGATGATTTGGAGGCCGCACCGGCGGCTGACGCCAGGCGCGGGTTAGCCGCGGCCTCATCTCATCTTCGCCCCGAGGGGGCGTGCACAAGCGCCCCGGTGTTCAAAAAAGACAGGGATTTTGCGGCAGGACTGCAGCATCGGCCCAGCCTGGATCCGTCATCATCAAGATATATATTTCGGATTCAGTGGTCGGAGGCACAACCGATGTCGCGATCGCAACAGCCCGGCCGGGGTTTTGGCTTGAGCCGATAATCGGCGTGTAACCTTCCACCGGGAGAAAAAAGGCGTGGAATGACTTATCCCAGTTTGAAAGCCCCCGCGAAGTCAGTCCGCAATTGAGAGGATGGCTTGCCTGTAATGGATCAAGGACGGGGGCTTGCTCCGAGCCGGCGTAATCCACCTTCCCGTCGAGTTCGCTACGCAGAAAAGAATTTTCGTGCGTCCACCAGAAAGACCCTGCGTGTTCTCCATCCAGAAAAGAGACAATTCCGAGGCCATTGCCGCTTCCCGCCCAGTTGACAGCGTTTACCAGATGTCCCAGCGCGCCATCCCAGCAATCCGGTGAGGTCATGGCGGGAATACATTTGCCGCCGCCATCCGGCGCACCGGAATCGTCCGGAATGTTTCCCGTGTCCCCGCGGATTGCATGAAAGTCAGAATCGGCACCGGTAATGAAGATTCGGTCTCCGCGAGCAGCTTCTATCGCTGCTCTGTTATCCAGAATGCCGCGGTAATCCGGCATCGCAGGTGGTCCGTTTGGCGGTCCGGTAAGAAAAGCTTCTCCACTTTCAATTACCAGAACGTCGAACCGCGCAAGATCCGGTATGGCGCTGCCGGCATCCCAAAACGTCAAGTTCCAGCGTGTCCCCTTGCTCTGAGGAAGAGTATGAACAATGTGGGACAGCCGGGAGATATCCTGCCGATACTCTGGAGTCCGGATGCGCATAGGTGTACCACAATACGTCGATTGAAGCTCCTTGCGTCAATGAAGTAAAGCTGAAGCTCGCGACGAGCGCTGCGGAAAAGATCCAGAGGTGAACGTTTTTCATCCTGATCCTCGATCAATGGAACAAGATAGCGTGTAATAACAATATCTGATTCAGGAAAGATTTCAAGAAAATATAAATCAGGTAATTGCTAGCCATTTCCGGAGTTTGGGCTCGGGATTTCTCAACATGAGAATGGACTTTCCATTGACTGGCGCGCTCAAGCAGATTAGAATCCGCGTGGTTTGAAATCAGCCAAAGACCTGTTTTACAAATCGGGCATAAAAAGAAAAAGAAGAACCCGAAGAGGACGACGGTTGGAGACGAAAATCAGGTCTTCCGAGAACAGAATTGCAACCCGCCGAATGTCACACGAAGCAGTTGCGTTCTGACGCGCCAAAAAATATGCCTTGGATACGAAACAAGCCAGTTCGCATTGTCATGCGTTGGCAATTGATCGTCACCGTGGGGATGGTATTGACCCTCGGCGCGTGGTGGGGATTTCACGGCGCAGCTTCGGCATTACTGGGAGGCGTGGTGAGCATTATCTCCGCTGCCGCTTTTTCGGCAATCATATCCCGGTACCAGGGCGCTACCGCAGGCGGTGTATTGGTTACGGCGCTGAAAGCGGAAGCAGTAAAAATCATCGTTATGGTGATCCTGCTGTGGCTTGTGCTGACACTTTACAAAGACGTTGTTGCGGTAGGATTTATCGGCACATTCGCACTTACGGTCCTGATTTTCGGGATGGCGCTGTTTGTAACGGATGAACCAAAGGCTGAACGAATAAAATAGTTTGAACAGGTAAAAAATGGCATCAGGCACAGAACTTACCCCAACCTCCTACATGGACCATCACCTGACGAACTTGACCAGTTCACTAGGTGAAGGTCCGTTTTGGACGCTGCATGTGGACACGCTCGTGATGTCCGTGTTGCTGGGCATCCTCACCTTTGGCTTTCTGTGGTGGGTGGTGCGTGGCGCGACATCCGGGGTTCCCGGCAAGCGTCAGGCATTTGTCGAACTGGCCATCGAGTTCATCGATGGCCAGGTCAAGAGTACTTTCCACGGCGACCGGCATGCGTTTGTCGCGCCTGCGGCGCTCACTGTGTTTGTGTGGGTGTTCATGATGAGCGCAATGGATTTCCTGCCGATCGATATCATGGCGAAGGTGTACGAACTGCTGGGCCTGCACAACTGGCGCAGTGTGCCTACCACGGACGTGAATACGACATTCGCGCTGGCGCTCTCCGTGTGGCTGCTGATGATTTTTTTCAACGTAAAGGTCAAGGGGCTGGGCGGCTGGATACATGAACTGGTCTGCACCCCCTTCGGTAAAAATCCGCTATTGTGGCCAGTCAATATTTTGTTCAACCTGGTTGAATACGTTTCCAAGCCGCTCTCCCACTCCCTGCGTCTTTACGGAAATATGTATGCGGGTGAAATCATTTTTCTGCTGATCGGCATGTGGGCCGCCACGGGCCTGGCCGGAACCGTATTCGGCACGCTGCTCGGGGCTGGATGGGCTATCTTCCACATTTTAATCGTCACATTACAGGCGTTTATTTTCATGATGCTGACGGTTGTTTATCTTTCCATGGCGCACGAGTCACACTGATTCAACGCCATCTGCTTATCAAATCACTATCACTATTTAACTACCACGACGAGAGGAAAACGAGATGGACAATTTGCAATACTTGGCGATGATTCAGGCCTACACGGGCATTGGTATCGGCCTGATGATCGGCCTCGGCGCAGCCGGCGCCTGTATCGGCATCGGTATCATGTGCAGCAGCTTCCTTGAAGGCGCTGCGCGTCAGCCGGAAATGATGCCGACGCTGCAAGGCAAAGTGTTCCTGTTACTCGGATTGATCGACGCGTCATTCATTATCGGGGTCGGTCTGGCGATGCTCTTTGCATTCGGCAATCCATTGCTGGCTGTCATCAAATAATAATGCCCGCTCTCGGTGCCATAATCAGAGGCAAGCCATGAACATAAACTTCACGCTTATTTCTCAGGCGATGGCGTTCGCCATATTTATCTGGTTCACAGTCAAATTCGTTTGGCCTCCCCTGATGCGCGCAATTGAAAATCGGCAGAAAACCATTGCCGAGGGGTTGGCAGCGGGTGAGCGGGGCAAGCGCGAACTGGAATTGGCCAGTCACCATTCCGCCGATGCAGTGAGAGAGGCCAAGCAGCGCGCAACCGATATCATTGCTCAGGCAGAAAGACGTGCTGCCGAGATCATCGAGGAAGCGAAGGTGGCTGCAAAAGATGAAGGCGGCCGCATTCTCGTGGGCGCCAAGGCGGAGGTCGAGCAGGAAGTATTTCGCGCCAGGGAAGCATTGCGACAACAAGTCGCGGATCTGGCTTTGGCGGGCGCCGCAAAAATTCTGCGTCGCGAAGTGGACGCCAAAGCGCACGCCGATCTGCTTGCGTCTATCAAATCGGAGCTCTAAGCGATGGCCGAAGCCCGCACTATCGCTCGTCCTTATGCGGAAGCCGTTTTCAAGCTGGCAAAAGCTAAAGACGAGCTGCCTGCCTGGTCCGAAATGTTGCAACTCGCCGCCGCGATAGCGGCGGACGAACGTATTCGTGCGCTCATCGGTAATCCGAAAGTTCCCACCAAGCGACTGGGTGGGCTGCTTCTCGATATATGCGGGGACAAGCTCACCGATGAAGGCCGCAATTTTATTGTACTGCTGGCGGAAAATGGCAGAATCGAAATATTGCCCGAAGTGAGCGAATTGTTCGAGCAACTCAAGATCCGTCAGGAAGGAGTGCTGGACGCTAAAATTACTTCTGCGTTTGCCATGAGTGATACTCAATTAAGAGATCTTGTGGCTGACCTCGAGGTCAAGTTCAAGCGCAAAATAGAAGCCAAAGTAAGCATCGATCCGGAATTGATAGGCGGAGTGAAAGTCGAGATCGGCGACGAAGTGCTCGATGCCTCCGTGCGGGCTAAACTGGAAGCCATGGCTGTTGCACTTAAAAGCTAGGAGTTATTTGAAATGCATTTAAATCCATCTGAAATCAGTGAACTGATTAAAAGCAGAATCGAAGGACTGGCCGCTTCCGCGGAAGTCCGCACCCAAGGCACTATTGTTTCAGTGACCGACGGTATCGTGCGTATCCATGGTCTCTCCGACGTAATGCAGGGCGAGATGCTTGAATTTCCCGGCAATACTTTCGGTTTGGCGCTCAATCTCGAGCGTGACTCCGTCGGTGCGGTGATTATGGGTGAATACGAGCACATCACCGAGGGCGATACCGTCAAGTGTACCGGACGGATCCTCGAAGTGCCGGTAGGTGAAGAACTGATAGGCCGGGTAGTGAACGCGCTGGGACAGCCGATCGATGGCAAAGGCCCCATCAACACGCAGCGTTCCGAGCCCATCGAAAAAATTGCGCCGGGCGTCATATGGCGTCAATCAGTGAACCAGCCTGTGCAGACCGGGCTTAAATCCATTGATGCAATGGTTCCCATCGGGCGCGGCCAGCGAGAGTTGATTATCGGCGATCGGCAGACGGGCAAGACGGCCGTTGCGATCGATGCGATCATCAATCAGCGGGGCGAAAATATGACTTGCATCTACGTCGCGATCGGACAGAAAGCTTCGTCCATCAACAACGTGGTTCGCAAGCTGGAAGAACACGGAGCGATGGAGTACACCATCGTCGTCGCGGCTACCGCATCGGAGTCGGCGGCATTGCAATTCATTGCGCCTTACTCGGGTTGCACGATGGGAGAGTACTTCCGCGATTCCGGTAGAGACGCGCTCATCATCTATGACGATTTAACCAAGCAGGCATGGGCCTACCGGCAGATATCGCTGTTATTGCGGCGTCCGCCGGGACGGGAGGCTTATCCGGGTGACGTGTTTTACCTGCATTCGCGCCTGTTGGAACGCGCCGCCCGGGTTAGCGCGGCGTACGTGGAAAACGCCACCAATGGCGCGGTTAAAGGAAAGACGGGTTCCCTCACGGCGCTTCCGGTGATCGAGACCCAGGCGGGCGACGTGACCGCTTTCGTTCCCACCAACGTTATCTCAATTACCGACGGCCAGATTTTTCTGGAAAGCGATTTGTTCAATGCCGGTATTCGTCCAGCCATCAACGCCGGTGTTTCAGTGTCGCGAGTAGGTGGCGCGGCACAGACAAAGGTGATCAAGAAGCTGGGCGGCGGTGTACGCCTGGCATTGGCGCAATATCGGGAACTGGCTGCATTTGCGCAGTTTGCTTCCGATCTTGACGAGGCGACTCGCAAGCAGTTGGAGCGCGGCAAGATGGTGACGGAACTGATGAAGCAGCCGCAATATGGCACCTTGAGCGTATCCGAAATGGCGCTTACGCTGTATGCCGTCAACAAGGGATATCTGGATGACGTCGAGGTAAAGCGCGCGCTCGCGTTCGAGTCGGCGCTGAAAGGCTATATGCGCAGCAAGTACGGCGCCATCATGGACAAAATAGAAAGCACCAAAGATCTCGACGCCGGGACCGAGAAGGAGCTCGACGCCGCGATTCAGGACTTCAAGAAGAACGGAACATATTAAGCCATGGCCGGCAGCAGGGAAATACGAAACAAGATCAAGAGCGTAAAAAATACGCAGAAGATCACGCGCGCCATGGAAATGGTAGCGGCTTCCAAAATGCGGAAGGCGCAAGAGCGCATGAAAAAAGCGCGCCCATACGGAGACAAGATTCGTAACGTTGCCGCGCACATGAGCCGGGCTTATACCGAGTATCGTCATCCGTTTCTGATAGATCGAGATTCGGTGAAACGGATCGGTATTGTCGTGGTGACCTCCGACAAGGGCTTGTGCGGCGGGCTCAACACGAATGTGTTGCGCATGGCGGTAAGCAAGATGAAAGCCTGGGAAGCGGAAGGCGAACAGATCGAGGCGTGCTGTATCGGCAACAAGGGGTTCGGATTCATGAACCGCTTGGGCGCCAATGTCATCTCGCACGTGGTAAGTCTGGGCGACACGCCGGATCTTGAGAAATTGATTGGCGCGGTAAAAATCTTGCTCGATGGATATACCGAGGATCGTTTTGATCGCGTCTATATTTTTTATACCCGCTTCATCAATACGATGAAACAGGAGCCGGTGATGGAGCAGTTGCTCCCGCTTTCCGACGAGCGGCTCAAGGCGGGAACTGGTCCCACCGGGCAGCGCGGCGTATGGGATTACATCTACGAACCTGAAGCCAAACCCGTGATAGACGACATCATGGTGCGATATGTCGAAGCGCTGATTTATCAGGCTCTGACGGAAAACATGGCGTCCGAACAATCGGCGCGGATGGTGGCAATGAAGGCCGCCTCCGATAATGCCGGAAATGTGATCAATGAGTTGACGCTGATTTACAACAAGTCGCGTCAGGCCGCCATTACCAAGGAACTGTCGGAGATTGTCGGGGGCGCAGCTGCGGTTTAAATATTTCGAATTAGCATTTTAGGGAACAACATGAACCAGGGAAAAATTGTTCAGTGTATCGGCGCAGTGGTTGACGTTGAGTTTGCACGCGAAGGGATGCCGAAAGTATATGACGCGCTTGTGCTTGAGGGAACAGAGCTGACGCTTGAAGTGCAGCAGCAGTTGGGTGACGGCGTGGTGCGTACGATTGCGCTTGGGTCTTCGGACGGATTGCGCCGCGGCATGATGGTGTCGAATACCGGCAACCAGATCCAGGTCCCTGTCGGTACCAAGACTTTAGGCCGGATCATGGATGTTTTGGGCAAGCCCATAGACGAGATGGGGCCCATCGGTGCGGAAAAGACCATGTCCATTCACCGCAAAGCGCCGGCATTTGACGAGCTCTCGGCGTCCACCGAGTTGCTGGAAACCGGAATCAAGGTTATCGATCTGGTCTGTCCCTTCGCCAAAGGCGGCAAGGTAGGGCTGTTCGGCGGCGCGGGCGTGGGCAAGACCGTCAACATGATGGAGTTGATCCGCAACATCGCCATCGAGCACAGCGGTTTTTCGGTATTTGCAGGTGTGGGCGAGCGGACCCGTGAAGGTAATGACTTCTATCACGAAATGAAAGATTCCAACGTGCTGGACAAGGTGGCGCTGGTTTACGGGCAAATGAACGAACCGCCCGGCAACCGGCTGCGAGTGGCGTTGACCGGCCTGACCATGGCGGAATTTTTCCGTGACGAAGGCCGCGACGTGCTGCTTTTCGTCGACAATATCTATCGTTTCACCTTGGCGGGAACCGAAGTATCGGCCTTGCTGGGCCGGATGCCGTCGGCGGTAGGTTATCAGCCAACGCTGGCTGAGGAAATGGGACGCCTGCAGGAGCGCATCACGTCAACCAAGTCGGGTTCCATCACGTCCATTCAGGCTGTTTATGTGCCCGCGGACGATTTGACCGATCCGTCTCCTGCCACCACTTTCGGTCACCTTGACGCAACCGTTGTGCTGTCGCGCGATATTGCCTCGCTGGGTATCTATCCGGCAGTGGATCCGCTCGATTCCACCTCGCGTCAGCTGGACCCGCTCGTGGTTGGTGAAGAGCACTACAGTACAGCGCGTGACGTGCAGCAAACCCTGCAGCGCTACAAGGAATTGCGCGACATTATCGCGATTCTGGGAATGGATGAACTTTCGCCGGAAGACAAACTGGCCGTGGCACGGGCGCGCAAAATTCAGCGCTTTCTTTCGCAGCCCTTTAACGTGGCGGAAGTATTTACCGGTTCACCCGGTAAATACGTGTCGCTGAAAGAGACAATCAAAGGTTTCAAGGGCATCGTCGCCGGAGAGTACGACCATTTGCCGGAACAGGCGTTCTATATGGTCGGGGGGATAGATGAAGCGGTGGAAAAAGCGAAGACCTTGCAATAAGTTATTTTGTTGAACCTGGCGGCCGTGCGATGCAATTGAATCACAGATGAGTGGGAACTAAGATGGGTGTGTTTCACGTTGATATTGTCAGTGCAGAGGAATCGATTTATTCCGGGCCTGCGGAGTTTCTGGTAGCGCCGGCGGAGGCGGGAGAAGTAGGAGTTTATCCGCAGCACACGCCGATGCTCACCCGCATCAAGCCTGGGTCGGTGCGCATCAAGGCTCCGCTTCAAGAAGAAGAACTGGTCTATGTTTCGGGCGGCATACTCGAAATTCAGCCGGATGTGGTAACGATTCTTGCCGACACCGCCGTGCGAGGGGCCAATCTCGACGAATTGAAAGCGATTGAAGCCAAGAAACGTGCCGAAGAAGCAATGAAAGACCGATCCTCTGCAATGGACTATGCGCGCGCACAGGCTGAACTTGCCGAAGCTATCGCGCAATTGTCGGCAATTCAGAAGCTGCGGAAACGCGGGCACTGAGCAACTCGAACTCAAAAAAGGCGGCAACAACCGCCTTTTTTTTGGTAAAACTTCCGCCTCGGAAAGTGCCGGCAATGCGGAGTAAGCGCATACATACTTGTGCAAGCGAAAATCGCAGCGCTGTCATTTATCGCCCATGAAAACATGGCAAATCTCTTCGTTCAGGGTTTGAGCCGCACCAGCAAGGTCAAGCTGCATTAATCCGACACCGCACTTGGTGCTGAAGCGCGCTATGTGATAAATTAGCGCTATCAAAAAACGCCGGCAAGACGCTTTTGCCATTGGTATTCCTGTAAATTCCACTGGTATTGTGTGGCGACCGTACACGTAAGATAAAATGTCTGCAGCTTGCCCGAAACGCGCTGGTTATTCCCTTTCATGTCATCCTTCCATTGATGTGTCTAAACTGAATATCGTCATTCTCGCTGCCGGGCTCGGCAAGCGGATGAATTCGGCGCTTGCCCAAGGTTTTGCATCCGCTGGCGGGTAAACCCTTGCTTGCACATGTGCTCGATACGGCCCGCGCATTGTCGCCGCGACGAATTTGCGTAGTCTACGGACACGGCGGCGAGGCTGTGCCACAGGCGATTGGTGATGCAACGCTTACCTGGGCGCGCCAAATGCCCCAGCTGGGTACCGGCCACGCGGTAATGCAGGCACTCCCGCATCTGGATAATGCGGGTAAGAATGGCATGACACTCGTGTTATATGGCGATGTGCCGCTTACCAGCGTCGAAACATTAAAAAAGTTGATCGCGACGGCGGGAGAGAAAACGCTAGGTCTGCTGACTGTAGAACTCACCGATCCATCCGGCTACGGTAGAATCGTGCGGAATAGCGAAACGGGTACGGTTTCCGCCATTGTCGAGGAAAAAGACGCAAGCCCCTCCCAGCGGGAAGTTCGCGAAACCAATACCGGTATCATGGCAATTCCGGACCGATATCTTCGTGAATGGCTAAACAAACTTGAAAACAATAACGTACAAAAGGAATATTACCTTACCGATATTGTCGCAATGGCGGTGAAGGATGGCGTCAAGGTAGAGGCCACACAGCCGCATCATGCGTGGGAAACGGTCGGCGTTAATAGCAAGGCGCAGCTAGCGGCGCTTGAGCGCATTTACCAGAAGGAATCCGCATCAAAATTACTGGAGCAAGGCGTTACCCTGGTTGACCCGTGCCGTATCGATGTTCGCGGTCAGCTTATTTGCGGCAGAGACGTGGAAATCGATATCAACTGTATTTTCGAGGGCCGCGTGCAGTTGGACGACGGGGTGAAAGTGGGTGCTCACAGCATCCTGAAAAACGTCAAGGTGGCGGCAGGATCAGTGATCGCGCCCTTCAGCCTGATGGAAATCGTCTGAAATCGGAAGAAACTGCCGTATTGGACCTTACGCCCGCATCCGTCCCGGAACCAGGCTCGCCGACGAGGTTCATATCGGCAATTTCGTCGAGGTCAAAAATAGCGCCATTGCCGCCGGCAGCAAAGCGAATCATCTCAGTTACATCGGCGATGCCGTCGTTGGAAAAAATGTCAATGTCGGCGCCGGGACGATTACCTGCAACTACGACGGCGCCAACAAGTACCAGACGGTCATCGAGGATAATGTTTTTGTCGGTTCCGATACGCAACTGATCGCACCAGTCACCGTGGCGCAAGGTTCCACTATTGGCGCTGGTTCGACAATTACCAAAGATACTCCGCCAGAGAAGTTGACTCTGTCACGCGCAAGGCAAATCAGCATTGAAGGATGGCAGCGGCCGGTCAAAAAACCGAAGGGTGATAAATGAAATGCGAAGCAACCGAGTTGTCCTGGCTTTATTTTTCCTGGGCATGTAGCCGCAAGGAGCTCCTCAGATGTGCGGAATAGTCGGCGCGGTAGCAAAAAGCAACATTGTTCCTACTCTGCTGGAAGGTTTGCGCCGCCTTGAATACCGAGGCTATGATTCCGCCGGGATCGCGCTCAACAATGGCGGTTTGCACAGATTACGCACCACCGGACGGGTTGCGGAATTAAGCAAACTCGCGGATGAGCAGCACTTCAGCGGCGAAACCGGCATCGCGCATACCCGCTGGGCTACCCACGGCGCGCCTTCGGAGCGCAATGCTCACCCACATTTTTCGGGTGAAATACCGAAGGTGGCCGTGGTGCATAACGGCATCATCGAAAATCATGAGGCGCTGCGTCAACATTTGCAGAATGTCGGATTCACATTCACTTCCGATACCGATACTGAAGTTATCGCCCACCTTATTTCTTTCCACCTCAAGAAAAATCCCGATTTATTTGAAGCGGTGTGCCGTTCCATAGGCGAACTGGAGGGTGCTTACGCAATCGCCGTAATGGAAGAGGCGCGCCCTGAGCGCATCGTCGTTTGCCGGAATGGCGCGCCCTTATTGCTGGGCCTTGGGGAGTCCGGCACCTACGCCGCCTCTGACGCTTCCGCTCTGCTTCAGGTGACCCGGCGCATGATCTACCTCGAAGAAGGCGACGTGGCCGAGTTGCACAGCGACAGTTATCGCGTTGTCAATTGTCATGATGGCGCGCGCACGAAAGTGGCGCGCGCCGTGCAGGAAAGCGAGCTCAGCAATGAATCGGTAGAGATGGGTCCTTACGCCCATTTCATGCAGAAGGAAATATTCGAACAGCCCGGCGTTGTGGCGAATACGCTGGAAATGGTCCTCAACGCGCAATCCATTTCCCCGCGGCTGTTCGGCAGCGAGGCGGAAAATATTTTCAACAACACCGATAGCATTCTGATCCTCGCCTGTGGCACCAGTTACCATGCCGGACTCGTCGCCCGCTACTGGCTCGAAACGGTGGCCGGATTACCCTGCAACGTCGAGATCGCCAGCGAGTACCGCTACCGTAACCCGGCAGTTGGCGCGAACACACTGGTGGTGGGAATCTCTCAATCCGGTGAAACGGCCGACACGCTGGCTGCACTCGGCTATGCCAAATCCTTGGGACATCGCTACAGCCTTGGAATCTGTAACGTGGCGGAAAGCGCGCTGGTACGACAAACCGATCTGCGCTTCCTCACTCGTGCAGGACCGGAGATCGGCGTAGCCTCCACCAAGGCATTTACCACACAATTAGCGGCCCTGATGCTGCTTACCATGACGCTGGCAAAACTGCGCGGCAGATTAACCGGCGAGACGGAGCGTGAGATGATCGTTGCGCTGCGTCACCTCCCCGTTGCGCTACAGCATGCATTGCAAGTTGAACCGCAGGTCAAAGTATGGGCCGGACGATTTGCAAAAAAAAGTCACGCCCTGTTTCTGGGCCGGGGCATGCATTACCCTATTGCCATGGAAGGGGCGCTTAAACTCAAGGAAATTTCGTACATCCACGCCGAAGCCTACGCAGCCGGGGAGCTGAAGCACGGCCCGCTCGCGCTGGTCGACAAGGATATGCCGGTGGTCGCCATCGCGCCCAACGACACGTTGCTGGAAAAACTCAAATCCAATTTACAGGAAGTCCGCGCCCGCGGCGGCGAACTCTATGTTTTCGCCGATGCCGATTCCCGTATCCAGGAGAGCGAAGGCCTGCACGTCATCCGTCTGGCCGAACACGCCGGCTTGCTCAGCCCCATCCTTCACACCATCCCGCTGCAATTGCTTGCTTATCACGTCGCGCTGCAAAAAGGTACCGATGTCGATAAGCCGCGAAATCTCGCAAAATCGGTGACGGTGGAATAATTGATCAGATGGGGCCATAAAAGCTCGGAGGCCCTTGCCGGGCCATACCCAGGCTAACTTGCTGCAAAGCCGGCACAACGCGGGTGTGGCGGCTGGTATTTAAATCGCTAATGCTTTCCGCCCGCCTTAATCCAGAATGTTCATGGGGCGGAATCGCTGGCCCTGGTTGCGACAAGATCGTTTTTCTTGATAAAAGCATAAATCCGCTCAGCAATTAAACTGTTCCCGTACCCGTTTGGATGCCCATCTTCTTTAATCAGTAGCGCCTCATCCTCAATATCATCAAATTTCGAGGCGTCAAGAAACATAACATTTTCGTCCCACTGTTTCTTTGATAAGCGCTCGAAATTATCGGTAGGTTGACCTATCCCGACGTTTACTACGAGCAGTTTAGATCCCTTTTCCTTAGCAGACTTCCTCATTTCATTTATTACAAACTCGGCTGCAGGCAACCCATCTTCTTTTTGCAAAGTTACATTTTGCAGGCCTCGTATCCGGTTGATCCGGTCATTCATAAACCGATACCCGAAGCGGATGTTATCAGCATCCAGAATTCTTTTTTGCCTAGCCCATTCGAAATAATCGAGGGAAGCACTCACATTGTCCGCCGGTATCTCGTCATTTATGTAGAAAACCCCTTTTTCATTTTTGCTTACGGTGGGTACGTACAAGCACAACGGCGAATAGCTGGGGGCACATGGTCTTACGTTTCTCCGCACATGATCATCTATAAAGCCATAAACAATTAATTCATTGTTGCCTACGAACTTTTGCAACATTTTAAGAGACTGAACACTGCCATAGGAACCCATTGCCAAGTTCTGAATGTTCGTACCCAGCTTGTGGGAAATTTTCCGCGCATAAGTCTCCTCATTTGATATTCCATGTCCCCAGGTAAATGAACAGCCGATAAATGCAATCGAAAAGTCAGCCGGTCCTCTCTCATCTTCAGATGATATTCTCGCGCCGCTTGAGTCCGTTATCAGCTCGTAAGTCAGATTCGATGAGTCAAGAGTTCTGGTAATAATAGTTCTGGAGTTTGGCGCTGGCCGGAAGCCTATATCCGGATCGTACTGTATTAATTTATCTCCAGCCACGGTTACCTGTGGGGCTGGCCTGATTAATCAGGATGTAAATCGAATACGCATATAAGCCCAGTAGAATTGCAATTGCTGTTGCTGTGACCAGAAGCAAAAGATTAATCAGAATTTTTGACATTTTTCCTTACTGGAATTTCCTGGGGAGTAAAGCCTAGAATTAATCCGCCTCGTATTTTGACCTGTAGTCTTCGCGGATTTCCTGCTTTTGTTGGGCCTTATCCAAAATACAGGCACCGACAACAAGCACGTCCAGTTCGTTGCCCATAAAACACCGAAATGCATCTTCTGGCGTGCAGACAATCGGTTCACCCCGTACGTTAAATGACGTATTCACCAGCACGGGGCATCCTGTGATTTCCTTAAATCTGGAAATTAAACGATGGTATCTGGGATTCGTTTCCCTATGAACTGTCTGAATGCGTGCCGAGTAGTCCACATGGGTCACCGCGGGGATTTCCGATCTGGGAACATTGAGCTTGTCGATCCCGAACAGCTTTCTCTGCTCCTCGGACATGGGAAGCTGCTTCGAATCCGCTACGTCGGCAACCAATAACATATACGGGCTGTCCGTCTCAATCTCAAACCAATCCGATACATCTTCGCGAAGTACGCTCGGAGCGAAAGGTCGGAAAGATTCACGATACTTCACCTTGAGATTGAGTTGTTTTTGAACTGTAGGTGATCTTGGATCAGCGATTATGGACCGCCCACCCAAAGCTCTTGGTCCAAACTCCATTCTTCCTTGTTGCCAGCCGATTGCCTTGCCTTCTGCCAGAGCCTGGGCGGTTATATTTATCAGCTCATCTTCGGGAACCGTGGTGAAGACGGCGCCGGTTGCTGTCAAGCGCCGCTCGATGTCTTCCTGACCATACTCGGGGCCAAGATAGGAGCCGTTCATGCTATCGCCGGGTTTGACCGTTCTCGGTCGATCGAGCATCAGGTGATAAGCGGTCAGGGCCGCCCCAAGCGCTCCCCCCGCATCTCCCGAAGCTGGTTGAATCCAAATGTGCTCAAAGATATTTTCTCTGAGGAGTTTGCCGTTCGCAACGCAATTCAGGGCAACGCCCCCTGCAAGGCAGAGGTTTCTTTGCCCCGTTGAAGTTTTTATGCCTTTTGCAAGCTTGACGACAACTTCTTCCGTAATAGCCTGAATTGATGCTGCCAGATCCATTTCGCGTTGGGTAAGAGTACCTTCCGGCTTTCTAGGTGGTTTACCAAAGAGCGCATCGAAACGCTCGTTCGTCATGGTCAATCCGGTACAGTAATTGAAGTAGCTCATGTCCAGCGCGAATGAACCATCTTCCCTGATGTCGATCAGATGGTCCTTGATCAAGTCTACGTACTTCGGTTCGCCATAAGGGGCAAGACCCATGATTTTGTATTCACCGGAATTGACCTTGAAGCCGGTGTAGTAAGTAAAAGCCGAGTAGAGAAGACCTAAAGAATGGGGAAAATGAATTTCCTTATGAACGGAGAGCGTATTGCCCTTCCCGATTGCCAGGGAGGTTGTTGTCCATTCGCCCACCCCATCCATAGTGAGAACAGCCGCATCTTCAAAGGGAGAGGGAAAAAATGCGCTGGCGGCGTGGCTTAGATGATGTTCCGAAAAAAGAAGCCGCTCCGACCAATCCGTACCATTTCCCCAAAGCTCTTTCAGAGCTTTAGTAATGACCGATTTCTGAAAGAGCTTGTCCTTAAGCCAGATGGGCAGAGAAGTGGCAAAGCTCCAGAACCCTTTAGGCGCAAAGGCTAGATAAGTCTCCAATAAACGCTCGAACTTCAGGAAAGGCTTGTCGTAGAAGACGACATAATCAACTTCTACCGGTAATATCCTGGCATGACTCAGACAATACTTGATGGCGAAAGCCGGGAACCCGGGGTCATGCTTCCTGCGGGTAAATCGTTCCTCTTGGGCCGCCGCAACTATCTCGCCATCTACTACCAGACATGCTGCGGAGTCATGGTAATAGGCAGATATGCCAAGAACCTTCATCGCTTAGAAAAGCGTGTAGATAAAGGGAGCGACGACTGAACCTTGGGCAGCGATCAACAAGGCGCCCAGCGCAACCATGACGATAATGATGGGCAGCAGCCAAAGCTTTTTACGCACGCTCAGGAATGTCCAAAGCTCTTTGAGAAAGGAACTCATAAGACCTCAGAATTGGTTTTTAAAAGAATCACGCGCAGGACCGGGCGGATCGCGTTCAATCCAGAAGGACGCAACTGAGCGATGTTTGATTTTCAACTCGTCACGCCCAAGAGCCCGGCAAATCAATGCTACTGGAGTTAAAAGACCAAAAAAAATGATACCCAGCACAATCGGACTGACGATCTTGCCAAGCCCCTGCCCAAGATGGAACCAGGCGCGATTGAGTGGAACAAGCACCTTCGGAACCAGAACCGAGATCACCGCCAGAATGAAGCAGGTGCCCGCGAGGGCCGAGATAATTACTGAGCCCCAGTCCTTGAAAAATCCATAAAGTCCAGCTCCAGCAAAAATAATGGCGAACATAAAACCAAAACTTCGTTCTGATGGAAGTCTCGGTGGCGTTGAGGCTGAGGTCATCTGAGTTTTTTGGCTTTCACGTTTCGATTACGAAGTCTGTTTTATACCATAAGTTCTTGCAATTATCCGACAAGGTTGTGGGTCAGATCCAATTGGTTGCGGAATATTGAGACTTCTCAAGGCTATTAATCCAATTCTTTTGCCTCAGACCCATCGGGCCATCTCTCGGGAGCCGCAAAAAAAGCGCGGACAAGCTCTACAAAACTCAAGCAAAATCAGCAACTGCATCTATTCTTAGTAAGATAGCCTGGTATTTGCCGGGAAGGAAGGCAGGACGCCGCAAACCGTGGTATCGAAAATAGCAAGCTATGAAACGAGAAGAAGACCCGCTATGGTACAAGGACGCCATCATCTACCAGTTGCACGTCAAGACGTTCTTTGATAGCAATGGTGACGGAATCGGAGATTTTCCGGGCTTGATCTCCAAGCTCGACTATCTGCAGGAGTTGGGCGTGAATACGCTCTGGCTCCTGCCGTTCTATCCGTCGCCGGGGCGTGACGACGGTTACGATATCGCCGACTATCACAACGTGCATCCGGATGTCGGGGACATGGCGGACTTCCACAAGTTCATCAACGAAGCGCATCGCCGGGATTTGCAGCGTAATCACCGAACTGGTAATCAACCACACTTCGGACCAGCATCCCTGGTTCCAGGCGGCGCGGCGTGCGCCAAAGGGTTCCGCCGAGCGCGACTACTATGTCTGGAGCGACGACGACTCCAAGTACAGTGGCGCGCGCAGCATTTTCACTGACATAGGGCGATCCAACTGGGAGTGGGACGAGGTAGCCCAAGCCTATTACTGGCACCGCTTTTTTGCCCACCAGCCGGACTTGAATTTCGCCAGCCCGCATGTCTTCAACGCCATCATGCAGGTGATGCGGTTCTGGCTCGATGCAGGCGTTGATGGCATGCGTCTGGATGCAATGCCTTATCTGTGCGAGCGCGAAGGCACCAACTGCGAGAACCTGCCGGAAACCCATGCGGTGATCAAGCGCATGCGGGCTGAACTGGATAAACACCACCGCAACCGCATGTTACTTGCAGAAGCGAATCAGTGGCCGGAGGATGTGCGCGAGTATTTTGGCGATGGCGACGAATGCCATATGGCCTTTCACTTCCCGCTCATGCCGCGGATGTATATGGCTATCGCGAGCGAGGACCGCCATCCGATCGTCGAGATCATGGAGCAGACACCCGGACATTCCGGACAGCTGCCAGTGGGCGGTATTTCTGCGCAACCACGACGAACTGACCCTGGAGATGGTCACCGACCGCGAGCGGGACTATCTCCATCAAACGTATGCGGTCGACCCTCAGGCGCGCCTCCATCTGGGCATTCGCCGCCGGCTCGCCCCACTGCTGGAGAACGACCGGCACCGGATTGAACTGATGAATCTGCTGCTGATGACCATGCCGGGCTCGCCCATTCTCTATTATGGAGACGAGATCGGCATGGGCGACAACCTTCTGCTGGGCGACCGCAACGGTGTGCGCACCCCCATGCAGTGGCTGGGGGGAGCCAACGGCGGATTTTCCACGGCCGATCCTGAACGGCTGTTTCTGCCGCCCATCGCCGATCCGGTATATGGCTTTCGCCGCGGTGAATGTGGATTCGACAGCGCCGCAACTCATATTCACTGCTCAACTGGACGAAACGCCTGATTGCGATGCGAAAGGCGCACCGCACCTTCGGACGAGGTACGCTGCGTTTTCTGCGGCCCGGTAATCGCAAGATCCTCGCGTATCTGCGCGAGCACGAGGACGAAACGATTCTGTGCGTGGCCAACCTGTCGCGGGCGCCACAGGCGGTAGAACTGGATTTGAGCCAGTTCAAGGGCAGAGTGCCGGCTGAATTGATGGGACGTACTGCATTTCCCCCCGGTCGACGACCTGCCGTATCTGCTCACCTTGAGCGGCCATGGCTTTTATGCCTTTCGCCTGGCCACGGATGTGGCGGCGCCAGCCATGGCACGAGGAGCGCCAGGAGCGTCGTTGCCGCCCGATCTGCCCGTGCTGATACTCGTGGAGACCGGATGGCGTACGCTGTCCGGCCGCAAGGAGGTCAGCGGGGGTATGAACCAGCTGATGGCGCGGCGCGCGCGGGACGCAGCTTGAGCGGCAGATCATACCGCGCTTCTTCCGCTCCCAGCCATGGTTCGGGAACAGGAATGCCGCCTTGGAAAAATTCGAGCTTGGCGAGATGCATGAGTGGTCTATCGAGCGCGGCAGTTGGCTTTGGCCATTGTTATCGTTAACGCTCGGCAGTGGTGAAAAGCATCGCTACGCCATTCCGATGGCGCTGGCGTGGGACGATGAAGGACGAGAGCCGTCTGACCACCCTGCTGCCTGCTACCTTGGCAAAGGTGCGGCGGCGTGACCGGATGGGAGTGCTGTTTGACGCGTTCTGGGACGATGATTTCTGCCGAGCCGTGATCTCGAGCATGGAGGCGGGTTTGACGCTCGCGTTTGAGCGGGGACAGGTTCGTTTTCGGGCAACAAGCGCTTTTCCCGGTTTCACCATCAAGGGAATACGGCAATGAGGTGACGCGGACAGTATCAGAACGCGGGCGCCTGTTGGTGAATCTGGGCGACCGGCTGGTATTGAAGGGTTATCGCTGGCTGCTCGCCGGTGTGCATCCGGAGCTGGAAATGTCGCGATTCCTGACCGAGACCGCGAAATTCACCCACATGGCGCAACTGGCCGGCACGGTGGAGTACTCAGATGGCGAGGGGGACAGCTCAACGCTCGCCATCCTGGAGCGTTACGCGGAGAATCAGGGCAGTGCCTGGGCCTATACACGGACTATCTGGAGCGGTACCTGGACGAGTGCCGCACGCAGCCAAAAGCGCCCCATTGATTCGCGCCATGCCGTTATATGGCTCTTATCAAAACCCTGGGACTGCGCACGGCTGAATTCCATCAGGCACTCGCGCGGCCGGACCCGGCCGGAGCCTTTGGCATGGAACCCATCACGCCTGAAGATATTGCCGAGTGGGTGAGCAATGTTCGAACACAGATGGACGAAATGTACACGTTGCTGGAAGCACAATTGCCGCGACTGCCCGATGCGGCGCAGCTGATTGGCAACAGACCTGCGTGCAGCTCGGCCGCGGTTCTACCGGCGCATGATTCGCGCCGCAGCGGCTGCGCCCGGAGGCGATGAAGGCACGCTGTCATGGCGACTACCATCTCCGTCAGGTATGGCTGTCAAACAATGATTTTCTGATCACGAATTATGGCGGCGGGCCTGAACTGCGCATGGCGGGAGCGCCGCTGGAAACATACCCCGCTACGCGACGTAGCGGGCATGCTGTTTTCGTTTTGGGAGGCTGCCGCAGCCGCGCTGGAGCATGTGACGGCGGAATATCCTGAAGTGGGCGCGGCGCTGCGGCAGCAGACGGAAAACTGGCAAGCGCTCGCAACCAGTGATTTCTTCAAGAGCTATCGCACGTGCGATGAAGGAACACGCCTTGTTTCCTTCCGACACGGCAGCGGTCGATACACTGGTCACGCTGTTCATGGTGGAAAAGGCCGTCGCAAGCGTGAGCAACGCGCTCGCGCAAGATTTGAGACTAGTGGACGGTCCCATGCAGCGGCTGATCCAGTTGATGCAACGCAGAAAGATAGGGGTACGGGTGATCACAAGGACCTATGACATGCCCTACGGGGCACAACTCTACGGAACAGGGAGTGCGCTTCCGTCTTTGGGCGCCCGATTGCAAGCAGGTGGGGCTGTGCCTTACCGACGGGCAGCGACGAGCAGGTGCTCGCCATGGACGCGCGCGGGGGAGGCTGGTTTGAACTGACCGCTTCCCGAAGCGGGGGCGGGAACGCGCTACCGGTTCGAGGTGAACGGTGCACCTGCGCGTTCCGGATCCGGCTTCCCGCTTCAATCCGGACGACGTGCATGGCGCAAGTGAAGTGATCGATCCCGCAGCCTTTGCCTGGCAGGACGCGACATGGTGCGGACGCCCATGGGAAGAGGCTGTGATTTATGAATTGCATGTCGGTACGTTTTCGCCGGAGGGAACCTTTACCGGCGTGACCGCAGCGGCTGGACTACCTCGTGGAACTAGGCGTCACCGCAATCGAACTCATGCCGGTGGCGGATTTTCCCGGCGCGAGAAACTGGGGCTATGATGGAGTCCTGCCCTATGCGCCTGACAGCCGCTACGGCCGTCCGGACGATCTGAAGTCACTGGTTCAGGCGGCGCATGCGCGAGGCTTGATGGTTCTGCTTGATGTGGTCTACAACCACTTTGGGCCGGAAGGGAATTATCTCTACGTTTACGCGAAGGACATTCTTTACCGAACATCACCACACGCCGTGGGGTGCCGCAATCAATTTTGATGGCCACCACAGCCGGGAGGTGCGAGAGTTTTTCATCCATAACGCCATGTACTGGCTGCAAGAGTATCACTTCGACGGCCTGCGCCTTGATGCGGTGCACGCGATCATCGACGACTCCAGTCCGCACATCCTTGTCGAACTCGCGCGAGCGCGTTCATGCCGGGATTGGCCGGGAACGTCATGTGCACCTGATTCTGGAAAACGATGCCAACAAGGCGCGCTATCTGGAACAGGGGTTGTATGTCGCCCAATGGAATGATGATATTCACCATGCGCTGCATGTCCTCGTAACGGGAGAGAGGGATGGGTACTACATGGACTACGCCGACGATCCCGTGCGCCACCTGGGGCGCTGTCTGGCGGAAGGATTTGCCTATCAGGGAGAGGTGTCAGCCTATCGGGAGCACGCGGCGCGTGGCGAGACGAGCACGGACTTGCCGCCACAAGCCTTCGTATCCTTTCTGCAATCTCACGACCAGGCGGGCAACCGGGCTTTCGGCGAGCGCATTACGCATATTGGCCAGCGAGGCCGCCGATACGCGCCGCGGTTGCCGTCTATCTCCTGGCGCCAAGCATTCCCATGCTGTTCATGGGTGAGGAGTTCGCCTCGAAGTCGCCTTTTCAGTTCTTCTGTGACTTCGGGGAGGAACTGCGCAAAGCCGTGACGCAAGGCCGGCGGCGAGAATTCGCCAGGTTTGCGCGCTTTGGGGACGCGACAATGGAGGCCGCGATACCGGACCCCAATGCGCCGCAGACTTTTCTCATCTCGAAAATCGACTGGAATTCGCTCGAGGAGGAGGTGCATGGTGGATGGCTGGACTATTACCGCAAGCTGCTTGAAGCTTCGGAGGGACGTCCTTATACCCCGCCTGCCGGGAATGAAGGGCCGTTCGGCGCACTTCGAAGTGTTTGCCCCGGGCGCCCTGCGGGTGCAATGGCAACTGGGTGACGGCTCGACGTTGCGGCTGCTGGCAAATTTTTCGAGAGAGAGTGTGCGCGCAGCCCCGCCGGCAGGGCGCATCGTGTTCGCCTCCTCGTCTGATTCAGCGTCATCGGATACGGTGAAAAATACGCTTGGTCCTTGCTCGGTGGTGTGGACGCTCGAGCCGTTCCCGTCCGCCGTCGAGATGCAAACGCCCGGCAAAGGCCAACGAGCAATAATAGATACGGAGTCTTACCGCTAGTCATCGTCAAAAATTGGGCCAAGGGAAAACCAGGGGTATGAGCAGTCCGCTTGATCAACTATGCGATTTGTATGGCGTAGTGCCCCAATACAGCGATATCTGGGGGAATACTCGCTACACGTCGGAGGCTGCAAAGCGCGCCCTGCTCGGCGCAATGGGGGTGGCGGCGAATAATGAAGAGGAGACCGCCGCGTCCTTGCACGCTTTCCAGCGGCGCAAATGGGAGCGCGCGATGCCACCGGTACAGGTGGTGCGCGAATCGGCGCGACCGTACCGCATCCCCATCGCTCTCCCCGTAACCCAGGATAAACTCGGCTATCGCTGGTACCTGCACAGGGAGTCCGGCGCCCGGGATGACGGAGAATTCATTCCCTCGCAGATGGAGGAGATGGAGCGCTATCGTCTCGATGATCTCGACGGACAGGAATTCGTGCGACGGGTGCTGGCGCTGGACCTCCCAATCGAGCCGGGTTATCACCGCTTCTCGATCGAACGGGCTGGCGGGGGTGATATTACCGGTGAGATGGCGTTTATCGTTGCCCCCGCCGCCTGCTACGAGCCGCCGGTCATCGAGGGCGAGGGACGCGTGTGGGGGTTCGCTCTACAGTTGTACGGCTTGCGCTCCGAACGTAACTACGGCATGGGGGATTTCGGGGATTTGCGCCGCGTGATCGAAATTTGCGCCGAAGCCGGTGGAAGCACGCTGCTGCTCAATCCGCTTCACGCGTTATTTCCTGATGCGCCCGAGCACGCGAGCCCGTACAGTCCCTCCAGTCGCGCCTGGTTCAACCCGCTTTATCTGGACGTGGAGGCCATCCCCGATTTTTCCGAGTGCGAGGAAGTGCGCTCAATGGTGCTTGCGCCGCAATTCCAGGCGCAGCTACGAGCGCTTCGCGCTACCGAACAGGTGGATTACCGTGGCGTTGCAGAGGTGAAGTCGAAGGTTCTTGACTGCCTGTACCGGCATTTCCGCAGCGCTCACCTGAGCCAAAGTACCGACCGGGCACGCGCTTTTCGCGCTTTCCAGTCCGAGTACGGCGAGAGCCTGCGCAAGCACGCGTTGTTCGAGGCGCTACAGGAGTATTTTCGTGCACAGGACAGTGCGGTATGGGGATGGCCTGCGTGGCCGGACGCCTACCAGGACTCGTATGCGCCGGAGGTGGAAGCGTTTTGCGAGGCTCATCTCAACCGCGTGGAATACTTTGAATACCTGCAGTGGCACGCTTCGACGCAGTTGGACGCGGCCAGGACACGCTCATGGGAAGTGGGTTTCGGTGTAGGCCTGATGCTCGATCTGGCAATCGGGGTGGCGGAAGGCGGGGCGGCCACTTGGGCGGGGCGCGGACTTTACGCACTTGAAGCGCGCGCAGGCGCGCCACCCGACGACTTCAACCGTCTCGGACAGGACTGGGGACTGCCCCCGTGGATTCCCCATGAACTTACAGCGTCGGCCTATGCGCCATTTATCGAGATGCTGCAGGCCAATATGCGCGGTTTCGGGGCGTTGCGCAAAGACCATATCATGGGGCTACGCCGTCTGTTCTGGGTTGCGCGAGGCCTGCCTGCAACGGAAGGCGCCTATGTGCTCTATCCGTTCGAAGATATGCTCGGCATTTTGGCGCTGGAGAGCCAGCGGAACCGATGCCTGATAGTAGGCGAGGATTTGGGGACGGTGCCGGATGAAGTACGTGAAGCCTTGCAGCCAATGAACGTGATGTCAACACGGCTGTTGTATTTCGAGCGGCGTGACGACGGAAGATTGAAGCCACCGCACGAGTATCCGGTAAATGCCGTGGCTGCGGTAACGACGCATGATCTCCCGACATTGTCTGGATTCTGGCAGGGGCTCGACATTGATTTGCGCGACCAGCAGCATCTGTTCCCCGATGACGAGGTCCGCAATCAGCAGATTGTTGAGCGCGCCGCGGACCGCGCACAGCTACTGGTGGCGCTGGAGGGCCAGGGTGTGCTGCCGCCGGGCGCGGGGCTTCACCCAGTCAACTTTCCGGAAATGACAGCGGAACTCGCGGCAGCAGTGTACACCTATCTGGCGCACGCGCCGTCGAAGCTCCTGCTCGTGCAGATGGAAGACGGTTTCGGGGTGCGCGAGCAGCCGAATCTGCCGGGTGCGCCGGAGCCTGCCTACCCTTGCTGGCGCCTCAAGCTACCGCTCAATCTCGAGGAGTGGCACGGGAGTACCTATTTGCGAGGTATATTGAGTGCGCTGCGGCGGGAGCGTCCGGCATCGCAAATGCCGCCCTCCTCGAGGGGAGTGGCTGCACAGGGAATTAAGCTGCGGATTCCGAGGGCAACTTACCGGCTGCAATTGAATCTCGACTTCAACCTCGGACAGGCTGCGGAATTGATTCCATACCTGGATGAGTTGGGTATAAGCCACTGTTATCTCTCCCCCATCCTCAAGGCCCGCCCTGGCAGCACCCATGGCTACGACGTCACCGACCACGGTAGTCTCAATCCCGAGATCGGGACTTCCCGTGACTTCGAACAGTTCGCCGCTGCCTCCAAACGGCGCGGAATGGGCCAGATTCTGGACATCGTGCCCAATCACATGTGCATCACGGGTGCAGATAACGGCTGGTGGCTCGACGTGCTGGAAAACGGCCCGGCGTCCCGGTTCGCCAGCTACTTCGACATTGACTGGTATATTGTTGGGGAGCACCTGCCAGGGCGGGTGCTGCTGCCTGTACTCGGCGACCACTATGGCGCGATCCTTGAGAATGGCGAACTCAAACTTGCGTTTGACGCCGAACAGGGCTCGTTCAGCGTCTTCTATTACGAGCACCGGTTCCCGGTTGACCCCCGGGAGTATCCACGCATTCTGGGCCAGGGCGTGGAACGTCTCAAGACGCGACTGGGCGGCCAGCACCCGGAGTTTCTGGAGCTGCAGTCCTTGATTACGGTTTTCAGTCACCTGCCATTGCGCGACAACGCTTTTCCCGAGGCGGTGGCTGAGCGCGCTCGTGACAAGGAGATACACAAGCGCCGTCTTGCCTCCCTTTTCGCGACGAGTGCGGATGTTGCGCGATTTATCCAGGAGAATATGTCAGTATTCAACGCGTTCAACGACGGGGCGCCGGATGACAGGGGGAATCTCGATCTGCTGCACGAACTGTTGGAAGCCCAGGCCTATCGTCTGGCTTTCTGGCGCGCGGCTGCCGACGAAATCAACTACCGCCGCTTCTTCGACATCAATGATCTGGCGGCACTGCGCATGGACAATCCGGAGGTGTTCGAGAGCACACACCGGTTGATACGCGAGTTGCTGGCAAGGGGGTATGTCGACGGGTTGCGCATCGACCATCCAGACGGTTTATACGCACCCAAGGAATATTTCGAGCGCCTGCAGGCTATGGCGGCGATGCTTTCTCCGGGGACCGTAAAGGAAAATGCGCCAGCCGCTATACATTGTGGTGGAAAAAATACTCGCTTCCCATGAGCATCTCCCGGAGTCCTGGCCGGTCCACGGGACGACGGGCTATGACTTCGCTGCGATTTGCACCGGCCTGTTTGTCGACGGCCATTCTGCTGACCATTTCACCCATATCTATCAAAGCTTTATTCGGGCACAGCCCGACTTTGACGCCATGGTGCGGGCGAACAAGCATCTGATCATGGAAAGCGCTCTCTCCGGCGAACTACAGGTGCTGGCTACACAACTGGCGCGCATCGCCAAAGGCGATCGCCGCACCTGCGACTTTACCTTCAACAGCCAACGCAGTGCGCTGGCCCAGATCGTGGCAAGCTTTCCGGTTTACCGTACTTATGTCTCTGGCTGCGAAAGCTCCGCCGACGACGCCCGTTACGTGGATTGGGCGGTGGGGATAGCGAAAAAGCGCAGCCACGCGGCGGACCCCGGTATCTTCGATTTTGTGCGGGACGTGCTGCTGGCGCGACAGGCCAAGGGCAAGAGCAATGCATACCAAAATGCAGTATGCACCTTTGCAATGAAATTTCAGCAGTACACCAGCCCGGTAATGGCGAAGGCAATGGAGGACACCACCTTCTATCAGTACAACCGCTTGATTTCGCAGAATGAAGTCGGCAGCGAACCGCAACGTTTCGGGGTGTCGCTCGCGGCATTCCACCGGGAGAATCAGGAGCGGATGGCCCGTTGGCCGCATGCGATGCTATCCACCTCCAGCCACGATAGCAAGCGATCGGAAGATGTGCGTGGGCGAATTACTGTGCTCTCCGAAATACCCGATCAATGGAACCGCGTCCTTTTACACTGGAGAAAGCTCAACCGCAGCAGCCGCAAAAAGCTGGATAGCGGCTATGCGCCGAGTCGCAACGACGAGTATCTGTTATATCAGACTCTGCTCGGCATATGGCCGTTTGACATCATCGATACCGCGGACAAGCCTGATGCGGCCGAGTTGGCCCAACTCTCTGATCGCGTGGCCGCCTACATGCTCAAGGCTGGGCGTGAGGCGAAAGTGCGTAGCTCCTGGATCAATCCGGACAAGGAGTATGAGGAAGCCACGCAAGATTTTGTGCGCACGCTTCTCTCTCCCCAGTCGGTCAATCTGTTCCTGCGTGATTTTCTGCCGTTCCAGCAGCGGATTGCATGGATAGGTGCTTTCAACAGCCTGTCGCAGGTGCTGCTCAAACTTACATCCCCAGGGGTGCCGGACATCTATCAGGGCAACGAAGTATGGGACTTCAGCCTGGTGGACCCGGATAACCGGCGTCCGGTGGACTACGGGATGCGCCGTGCGGCCCTGCGCGTGATCCGTTCGATATGCGCCGAAGAGGGCGCCAGCGTGTGCGCTCGACGTCTGATGGAGAACATGCAGGATGGTCGAGTCAAGCTCTACCTGAGCTGGAAGGTGCTCACATTTCGACGCGAGCGCGAACAGCTTTTCCGTAATGGCGGCTACGTGGCTCTAAAAGCGCACGGCTTGCGCGCGGAGCATGTGTGTGCCTTCGCACGGCATCACGGAAACGAGGTCCTGCTGGTGGTTGTGCCGAGACTGTTTGCCGGGCTCATAGGGGAACAGCGCCGTTTTCCAGTTGGCAAGGCTGCCTGGGACGACACCTGGCTAGAGTTGCCCCCGGATTACGCGCACGGGAAGTGGACTAATATATTGACCGAAGAGACGTTCACCGGCCAAAGGCTGGGGGAAGAGCCGGGAACAGGCTACGGACTGGAGCTGGCCCAACTTTTCGGAACGTTTCCCTATGCGCTCTTATATGGAAACAGACCAAAAGCCTGATGCGTGATCGCCAAGTATGGAAGCCGAATAAGTCTGGCAGGACCCATCAAGACATGTCATACCCCACGAAAGCGAGTATCTGCGTTTTCTACGTAGTGGAAATAGCGATCCAAGGCATATCCCGGCAGAACTGCCCTGATACGGGATACCACGTCAGTTGTCATACAGCAGGAGATTCTCAGGCCTGACGCTGCAGGAGCACTAACGATCGCGGCAACACGGTCAGGCTCGCGCCGGCTCCGAGCGGCGATGCGCCGTGCACATCCTCATCCTCACTCTGTAGCCAGCCTTGGACCGTGTCGAGCACCTTCAGCCAACGCAACCCCCAGTGGTTCGGAGGCAGGATGAAATCCATCGCTTCGAAATGGGCGTTGAAGATCAGGTAAAAACTGTCATCCGTTACTGGCTCGCCACGGGCATTCGGGTTGGGAAAACTTTCTCCGTTTAGGAAAACCCCCAGGGTCTGGATTATCTCACTGCCCCATAACTCCTCGCTCGCCTGTTCCCCCATATGATTGAACCAGGCGATGTCGTCCTTGTCCCCGCCGTGGATGGGCTGGCCTTGAAACCAGCGGCGGCGGCGGAAGACTGGGTGCTCATGACGGAATCGAATGAGGCGTTCGGTGAATTCCTGTAAATCTTCATCCACGTTGCTCCAGTCTACCCAGGAAATCGGGTTGTCCTGACAATAGGCATTATTGTTTCCCTGCTGTGTGCGGCCGAGCTCATCCCCCGCAAGTAACATGGGGACACCTTGTGACAGCATCAGGGTAGCCAGAAAATTACGCTGCTGCCGGGCGCGAAGGGTGAGCACTTCGGCATCGTCCGTGGGACCTTCAACGCCGCAATTCCAGGATCGGTTATCGTCGTGGCCGTCCCGGTTGTCCTCGCCGTTGGCCAGATTGTGTTTTTCGTTGTAAGACACCAGATCGCGCAGGGTGAAGCCGTCGTGGGCGGAGACGAAGTTGATGCTGGCGAACGGACTGCGCGAGTTGCCTGCGTAGAGGTCGGAACTCCCGGTAAAGCGGTAGCCGAATTCGCTCAAGGTCGGATCCTGGGTTCGCCAGAAGTTGCGTACGCAGTCACGATACTTGCCGTTCCATTCCGACCAGCCCGACGGAAACTTGCCTACCTGGTAACCGCCTTCGCCCAGATCCCACGGTTCGGCGATCAACTTGATCTGGTTTGTCACCGGATCCTGCTGAACGATGTTGAAAAATGCGCTCAACATCTGCACTTCGTGCAGTTCGCGCGCCAGCGCCGAGGCCAGGTCGAAGCGGAAGCCATCCACGTGCATTTCCAGCACCCAGTAACGAAGCGAATCCATGATCAGTTGCAGTACGTGGGGCTGGCGCATATTGAGGCAATTGCCTGTGCCACTGTAATCTCTGTAGTAGCGCCGATCCTCCATCAGCTGATAATAAGAGGCGTTGTCTATCCCCTTGAGGCACAGCACCGGCCCCAGGTGATTGCCCTCGGCGGTATGGTTGTACACCACATCGAGGATGACCTCAATGCCGGCCTGATGCATGGCCTTGACCATCTTCTTGAACTCGGGGACGGCGGCGCCCGGCCGCTTGTCCGCGGCATAGGCGCCATGCGGCGACAAGTATGAAATGGAGTTATAGCCCCAGTAGTTTCGCAAGCCCCGGTCGAGAAGGTGCTTGTCATGCACAAAATAGTGCACCGGCAACAACTCGACAGCAGTGACGCCAAGTTGTTTCAGATATCCGATGGAGATGGGGTGAGCAAGCCCTGCATAGGTGCCGCGCAACTCGGCTGGAATGTCGGGATGCTGTGCCGTGAAGCCCTTGACGTGCAACTCATAAATAACGGTTTCATGCCATGGCCGTTGCAACCGGTGATCGCCGGCCCAGTCGAAGAAAGGCTGTTGAACGATGCACCGGGGCATGAATGGCGCGCTATCCCTATCATTGGATACGTCGGGGTCGGCGTTGAAATGATAGGGGAATACCGCTTCGTCCCAGGTAACATCGCCGTCAATACCCTTGGCGTAAGGGTCGAGCAGAAGTTTCGAAGGATTGCAGCGGTGCCCTTGACCGGGCGCCCATGGGCCATGCACGCGGAAGCCGTAGCGCTGCCCCGGTTCCACCCCAGGAAGGTACCCATGCCAGCAGTGCCCGGTGACCTCCGGCAGATCTGCCCGTGTTTCCCGGCCGCGCTCGTCGAACAGGCACAACTCGATACGCTCCGCCACTTCGGAAAATAGCGAGAAGTTCGTTCCCGCCCCATCGTAGGTCGCCCCGAGCGGGTAAGGGTTTCCCGGCCAGACTTTCATCGGAAGCATCGGCTCCCGCCGACAAGACAGGCGCTTGCCATGGAGTCTCTGAAAAAATTCCCCGCGGAGCTTGCTACTGCCAGGACCGGGATGATCACAAGGCGCAGACTGAAGGCCGTACGGTGGATTGCGATGTCCGGGAGTGAAGTGAAGCAGCGCCCCCGAGCCTGGCCCGAGGGGTCCGCGAAGCAGAGGCGAGCGCGCGCACGGACACCGATTTTAGTCATCTCAGGTTACTTGATTGTTTTTCAAGGCCAGTCAAAAATACGGGCTGATAAAATTAACTATAGCACGCACTGTCTGTCTCTGTCAGAACGCTATCGCTCGCTTTCAGCACCCGGGATCGACCTGTGTGTGACGGCATCTCGTCTATTATGCCAGCTCGAACACCCTTGCCACGAGCACGACCCACTTGCGAGAAGCATCACGTGCGACAGGAAATTCTTCGCTGTACCTGTTCTCAACTGGCTTAGTCCAGCGAAGGCTCACCGCGCGGTGTACCGGCGGCTCTGCTCCTGGAGGCGTCGTCCGCGTGAGGCGACTCGCCGAGATCAGCGCGCTGTTGGGCCGGACCACTGACGCGGCGCAAGTTATACGCGGTGTTGATCAGACCGATGTGGGAGAATGCCTGCGGGAAGTTTCCCAGTTGGCGCCGGAGGCGGGGATGGTATTCCTCGGCAAGAAGCCCGAGGTCGTTGCGCAAAGACAAGAGGCGCTCGAAAAGGGCTTCCGCATCGTCCGGGCGGCCGATCATGGTGTAGGCGTCGGCGAGCCAGAAGCTGCAAACGAGAAAGGTGCCTTCCTCGCCGGCTAGTCCGTCTTCGGTTTCCCCGACACGGTAGCGCAGCACAAGCCCGTCTTCCACGAGTTCGCGCTCGATAGCTTCGACAGTGCCACGAAAGCGGGAATCCTCCGGCGGCAGGAATCCGACTTCCGCCATCAGCAGGAGCGAAGCGTCAAGCGCTGTTCCGTCATAATGCTGAACGAAGGTGTTCCGGCCCCTGTCATAGCCCCGCGCCAGAACCTCCCGATGGATCTCCTCCCGAAGCGCGCGCCATTTCTCGACCGGCCCGCTGAAACCGCATTGCTCCACGGCCTTTATCGCCCGGTCAAATGCGACCCAGGCCATCACCTTCGAATGGACGAAGTGCTTGCGTCCGCCGCGCACCTCCCAGATGCCTTCGTCAGGCTCCCGCCACAGGCCCTCCAATCGGGAAAGCAGCGTTTGCTGAAACCGCCAAGCGTCCTGGTTCGGACCAAGTTGCGATTTGCGGGCAGTATGAAGCGCGTCCATCAGTTCGCCAAACACGTCGATCTGAATCTGGTCGCAGGCGCCGTTGCCTATGCGCACGGGGATGCTGTTCTCGTAGCCCGGCAGCCAGGGCAACTCGATTTCCGTCAAGCGGCGCTCGCCACCCACGCCGTACATGATCTGCATCTGATCAGGCGCACCTGCAGCGGCGCGCAGCAACCATTCCCTGAACGCGCCAGCTTCATCGAAGTAACCGGCATTCATGAACGCGTATAACGTAAGAGCGGCGTCGCGAATCCAGCAGTAACGGTAATCCCAGTTGCGCATCCCGCCGATCTCCTCTGGAAGGGAGGTCGTGGGCGCTGCGACGATCGCGCCGCTGGGCTGGTAGGAGAGCGCTTTGAGCGTGACAAGCGAGCGCTCCACAGCGTCCTTCCATACCGGACTCTCGAATTCGGAAAGCCGGCAAATGCGAATCCAGTCCCGCCACCAGGTTTCCGTGTGCTCGAGCCTCATCTGGGCGTCGCCGATGAAATGGGGCTCGCGATGCAGTGGATGATAAGCGAGCGTGAAGGGGACTACTTCGCCCTCTCTCACGTCGAACTCCGCAATGGTACACATGTCTTTGCCGTGAAGGGGGACACGGGTCACGAGCTCGACTGCGTCTGGCCCGGCCACCGCGTGTATTCCGTAGTCACGGCGGCGCACCCAGGGGATAGTCTTGCCGTAGCCGAACCGCAGGGCCATTTCCATCCGCATCGTCACCCGGCCTGACACGCCGCGTACGAGGCGGATTACGTCGACTTTCTCGGGGTCATCGGAAAGCGGCATGAAGTCCACGAGGACCGCTGTACCATCCTTCGTCTCGAAGGTGGTCTCGAGGATCGGCGCGTGAGGCAGATAGCGTCGGCTGGATCGTTGCGGGTCGCCCGCAGGGGATATACGCCAGTAACCGTGCTCGTGTGTCCCTAGCAGAGCGGCAAAGCAGGCGTCGGAGTCGAACCGCGGGAGGCAAAGCCAATCCATCGACCCATCCCGTGCGACAAGCGCCCCGCTCAGCATGTTGCCGATGAATCCGTAATCCTCAATGGGCTTGCTCATCCCGCACCTCCATACGCCGGGAAAGCGTCATTCCGCCAGCGGCGAAAGCTGTAACCTTGATATGGCTGATCGAGGGGAAATGGCCGCCGACAAGTTATTTGTCAATTGCCGGGCAAGTTTTCCGATCACTTAAGTGTTCCAGAGCCTCATCCGCGGCATCAGGCACCCTGTTCCAGGAACGTGAACAAATAATGTACGGCCTCATCACCCGTATGCCCATAGCGAACCTTTGCGTCATAATACAAAGCCACAACCGCGGACACACTATCCTGATAGATTTCAAATCCATCCACATCAGCTTCGCGAAAGAAGAACTTTCCCTCCATTGCGGCGACGTCTTCCGATAGAGAGCCCTGGCCCTCAGGATACTGTTCTTCAAATTCCTGCACGTGGCTGTTGTGCATGACGAAGTCATCGGAAACGGCAAAGCGTCCCCTTTCTTCAATCCCCTCGATCAAGCACGACAGCAATAGCATGAGTCTTCTTTTACCGATGCCCGCCATTTGATCCCGGGCCTGCCGCCGTACATAATCCCTGGAATAAATTAACCTGTCCGATACGGCGTCGATCATCGCGTCATCCATGGCAAAGAGAGACCACGCAGAGTGTGGTTCAGCCACAACGACCTTGTCGTTTGCCTTTAATTCGTCAGAAATAGCCCGGACCCTATTGAGATGCTTGCTGTATTCCGTGCAGAGCAATAGGACGTAACGCTCCAGAGACGCCCCATAGTCCTTCTCCAACTCCTCAATTTCCGCCTTGATTTCCGGCAATAAGTCATCGTCCGCCTCGAATTCGTCAAATGATTTTATCCGAATCGCAATGCACCGTTCTTCGCCACTTGAACCTGCCTTGCCTGAATACCTCATGACTATGTCCGCCCCTTGGCTCGGGCGCTGAATATCATAGGTGATATCAGTGTATTTATCGAAGGAGGAAAGAATCCGCTCAGCCTTGTCATAGAAGCGGGGATACAAGTCCTTGTCGTGCTTCAGGTGGCAAAAGCTCTCGGTATCCTCAGGCTGCGCCTTTGGATGGCAAATGAGTTCTGCGAGGATTACCGCAGGTGTAACCTGGTCTTTGAAGTGCATGCTCATATTCTTGAATAAGGCTTGGCAAGTGGTGGTGACCAAAGCCGGTTTAAAAACGACATTCTGCGCGACGAATATTGAAAGCGCAATTCAAACGGTAATCATCTTGCGTGGGTTCTTAAGGGAACAATTGGAGATCGCACGGTTTTTGCTCACCGTATATGCACGAGCTAAACTGTGGTCTGTCCCTCATTCCTCTGGAAGAGTGGTGAAGAAGTGTGTCATTGCTGCTTCAAAGGCATTTATTCATACCGCAGCGCCTCCACTGGTTTCAACGCCGCCGCCTTTCTAGCCGGATAAAACCCGAAAAATATGCCCACTGCGGAAGCAAAGGCGAAGGCCAGTACCACGGTGCCGAACGTTATGACGACCACCATACCCACCGCCTGACTTACAGCCCAGGCGCCGCCGATACCAATGGCTATACCTGCAAGGCCGCCCAGGATGCAGATCACCAACGCCTCCAGCAGAAATTGCGCGAGGATGGCGCGCACGGTTGGCGCCAATCGCCATGCGAATGCCGATCTCGCGCGTACGCTCGGTCACCGATACCAGCATGATGTTCATGATGCCGATGCCGCCCACCAGCAGTGATACCGAGGCAATTGCTCCGAGCATGATGGACATCACCTTGGCCGCTCCAGAGGCGACGGCGGTAAGCGCCGCCATGTTACGCACCGTGAAATCGTTTTCCATGCCTTCAGCGATGCGATGGCGCTGGCGTAACAACTGGTTCATCTCGGCTTCGGCTTCCTCCATCATCTCGGCCGATTCGGCCTGGGCCATCAGGAAACGTATCGTTCCGGGAAACTGGTTGCCGAAAACCTGGCGCTGCCCGGTGGTAAGTGGAATAAAAACCGCGTCGTCCTGGTCGCGCCCATCGAGGCTCTGCCCCTTGGCGGTAAGCACGCCGGCAACCAGAAAAGGGCTATTCTTGATGCGCACCGTTTTTCCAGTCGGATCTTCATCGCCGAACAGGTTTTTCGCGGTCAGTTGCCCCAGAAGGACAACGCGTGTCGCGGAACGCAAATCCACCTCGGTAAATAAAGCGCCGCTCTCCGTCCCCCAGTCACGCACCTCGAAATAATCCGGCGTAACGCCGGTGACTACCGTACTCCAGTTATTGGCGCCGTAATTGAGCTGCGCCGTACCCGTGATGAGCGGGGCCGCAGCCTTGACTGAAGGCAGGCTGGCGATGGCCTGCGCATCTCCCATTGTCAGGGTTTGCACGCTGCCGCTGCCGGAACGCAGCGCGCCGGAGGAGGTCGCACCCGGCACGACAATGAGCAGATTGCTGCCCATCGAGCTGATAGCCTGATTTACCATGGTTTGCGCCCCCTGACCGACAGCGAGCATCAATACGACCGCAGCCACGCCGATGATCATGCCGAGCATGGTCAGGCCGGTACGCAGGCGGTTGAGCTGCAATGCGCGAAGTGCTTCGCCGATGATAGCCAGCAGGCTCATGCAGATACCTCGCCTGTCATGCACCACGCGGCCATCCTGCAAGCGGACCAGCCGCCGGGTACAGGCGGCAATATCGTCCTCGTGGGTGACAAGCACAATCGTAATGCCTTGCTCGCGATTGAGCTGTTGAAAAACCGCCATGATTTCACGGCTGGTTTGGGTATCGAGATTGCCGGTGGGCTCGTCGGCAAGTATAAGCTGGGGATTGTTGACCAACGCACGGCTGATGGCAACGCGCTGCTGCTGTCCGCCGGACAAGCTGATTGGGCTGATACGCCGCAAATTTCCCCAAGCCGGTCTGATGCAATAGTTCCAGGGCGCGCTTGCGGCTATCCGAGCGGTTCACGCCAGCGTACAGTAGCGGCGTTGCAACGTTGTCCAGCGCGGTCATGCGTTTCAGCAGATTGAAGCCCTGGAATACAAACCCGATGTTGCGATTGCGTACGCGCGCAAGCTCATCGTCCGAAAGCAAAGCAATATCGTAGCCGTCGAGCCAGTAGTGGCCGCTGGTAGGTGTATCGAGACAGCCGAGTATGTTCATCAGAGTGGATTTCCCCGAACCGGAATGTCCCATGATGGCTACAAACTCTCCGCGATGTATAGAGAGGTTCACGTCAAACAGTACCTGGCTGTTCACGGTCCCGCCCCCCTTACTTCCAGTGGAACCGCTATCCAGACTATAAATCTTGCAGAGATTCTCTACCTTGATCAGAGGTTCAATGGAGTCCGTTTGCTCAAGTAGCGCCATCAGAACATTCTGAACTTGAGTTTGCTGCCGGATTTTTCCTTATCGGTGACTTCCCGGATTATCAGATTATCGCCTTCCCTGATTTCGCCTTCCACGATTTCCGTGAAGTTATTATCGGAAATACCGGTTTTCACATTCACAGCCATGGGTTTGCCTTCTTCGCACTCGGTAAAGCAGGTGCTTGCCGGGCTGCCCGGCGACTGTCCTGGAAGAATCCGGATCGGCCGCGGCAGGCCTGTACCGTAGCGCTGCATTTGCAACCCGCAGTACGGCTTTTTTCTGATTGGTGGTAAACCGTACGTTGGCAGTCATGCCGGGCAGCAAGGCCCCGTCATCATTGGGTACCGCCACAATCACATTATATGACACCACATTTTGCTGAATGGTCGGGTTGAGGCGTACCTGTTCCACCGTACCGGTGAATTCTCGCTCCTGATATGCGTCCACCGTGAAATGTACCTCCTGGCCGAGATGTATCTGGCCAATATCGGCCTCGGCTATGCTGGTATCGATTTGCATCTCACGCAAATCCTGCGCGATCTGGAACAGGGTGGGCGTCTGGAAGCTTGCTGCCACGGTCTGGCCAATATCCACATTACGTGCGATCACTACGCCCGAAATTGGTGAACGGATAACGCTGTAATTGAGATTGGTGCGGTCGCGCTCCAGTTGCGCCACGTTTGCCGCAAGCTGGGCACGAGCTGCTTCCAGTTGTTGTTCGAATGTAGTCCAACGCCTCAGCGGAGATAAAGCCCTGTTCCCGCAAGGCGCGGTTACGGGTCATCCTGTTTTTTGCCAACTCCAGGGTAGCGCGAGCATTGCTTACATTGGCCTCGGAAAGCCGCAGTTGGGCTTGAAACAACGATGGATCGAGTTCAACCAGTATTTGCCCTGCCTTGACCGGATCATTGAAGTCGGCATGTAATTTGTAAGCTGTGCCGGATACCTGCGTACCGACATTAACAAGCACGACGGGGTTAAGCGTACCGTTTGCGGAAATGACTTGTACGATATCGCCGCGATCGACTGCTTGCGTCTTGTATTTTTCCTGCACGGATTCAGATTTGGTTGTCCAGTACCATAAGCCCGCCGCAGCGGCTGATAGCAGGGTGAACAGGATGGCAAGCAGCCGGGTGCGAGGGTTAAGAGACATATGGAAACGTGGTGACCGAGGGATAGCGATGCCAGGCGGCGAAAACAAAAAGGCAGAATGTTACCTGAGTATAAGAAGTTTATGAATCAAGGAGTTTATAATCCCGCGCCATGGGGGCATTGGGCTCAGGGAAACTTGGGAACAGGTGAAGGCCAGAGGGCACTGCAGCTGAGCGAGGGCCGGATCGATCGTTGCCCATCACCGAAACAAGGTGGCTTCTTACCGGAGCTTATTTCGAATCTGCCTGGCTCGCGGCAAGCTCGCGCAATTCCTTGAGGCGAGCTTCAGCACTGGACATCTGATAAAAATCGCCGTCGCCGTTATCCAACGCGATCTGCAGCTGTTCAATGGCGGCCGGGAATTCTCCCTGCCGAGTGTAGACTTCCGCTTGCGCGCGATGCTGCGACGTAAGGTTGCCAAGCGCTTCGTGCGTTTCCGCCTGTAATTTGTAGAGGCGCACGTCATTCGGGTTGAACTGCAATTGCTGGTTTATAAACTCGAGCGCGCTGCCAGCATTGCCACCGCGCAGGAGTGCCTTGGCATAGTCGTAGGCCAATGCCCGATGCTGAGGGAATATTTCCAGCGCGGTTTCATAAATGGCCAGCGCTTCGCTGGTCTGCCCTGCGGCGAGTTTGACGCGAGCAGCCAGTGTCTCGATCATGGCATTGAGCGGGCGTTGCTACGCTTTTAATCTGAATGGAGGTACCCAGGCTGTGATTTTCCAGCATTTCATCCATGGGGTCAGACTGCAAAGCATCATACAGGCGTCCCAACTCCTTATCCGCGCGCAGATAGTCCCCGCCGCGCAGCAGGGCATTGACGAGCCCATAGCGTTCCACGGCCTCATTGGTGTAGCGCTTCTCCGACAGAATCGAGTCAAAATACCTTATCGCATCCGCAGGCTTTTCGATGGACGCACGCAGCTTGGCGCGCACCAGCTGGAAATCGAGACTGTCGGGAATCTGCCGGTAAGGCATATCGTGAGTGCGGTTCTCGATATCCGCGATACGCTCATAAGTAATTGGATGCGTGCGAAGATATGACGGAGCGCCGTTCTCCTGGAATCGCGAGGCTTTTTGCAGATGCTCGAAAAATGCAGGCATCCCGCGCGGATCAAGTCCTGCGCTGATCAGTATGTTCAGGCCAATACGATCAGCCTCTTTTTCATGATCGCGGGTAAAGTCCAGTTGTGATTGAATCTGTCGCGCTTGCGAGGCTACCAGAATAGCCTGCCCTGCCTGCGAATTGGAACGTGAGGCCAGAATCGCCAATGCTACCGCCGCGAGAGAGGTGATGAGGCTGTATTTTTGTGCGGAAATCATGCGGGCGAGATGTTTCTGGGTAATGTGCGCGATTTCGTGTGCCATCACGCCGGCCAGTTCGGATTCGGTTTGCGCCGCGAGAATAAGCCCGCTATTGAAGCCCATGAAGCCGCCGGGCAGCGCAAACGCGTTAATGGCAGGATCTTGCAGCGCAAAAAACTCGAACTCGTGGTCGGAATGGGCCTCATTTGAGCCGAGAATCAGCCTTGTGCCGAGGTTGCCGAGATAACCGGTGATTTCAGCGTCATCCAGATAGCTCGGGTCGGCGCGAATTTGCGTCATGATTTTGAGGCCGAGGTCCCGTTCCTGCTTCAATGAAATGGTTGCCTGTGATACATCGCCGAGTTCGGGTAGCTCGCCGGCAAAAACATCCGGCGCCAACAATTTCAGGTGCCTTTGGCCAGTACGGATACTTGACATGATTTCCACGCCGAGTTCCTGTTCCTGCCGGTGCAAGATGGTGGCCCGTGATACATCGGGTTTGAATAGTCCATCGGCAAAAACATTCTGTGTAAATATCATTGGCAACATAGCCGCCACATAGCGCGTTTTCATGTCGATAAGATGGCTCTTTCAGGGCGAAGTTCCTTCGTGCGGAGCAGGACGGATGTGGAGGCAGTACTGATGTGGGAGAGATAAGGGGAGTATGCTTTTCGGTCGCGACTGTGCGGCGCCGGGAAAGGATCGGCGGGGTAAACATATAGAAAGGCGCGCTATTTTTTCCGGATAAAACCGCCTGGAAGAAAGCTTTTCACCTGTTCGGGGATATACTTTTTCCTATCGGCAGGCAAACACGCTAGATCGCCGCCTCATCCGTCTCTCCCGTGCGTATTCTCACTACCTGTTCGATGCTGGTGACGAAAATCTTGCCATCGCCGATCTTGCCGGTCCGCGCAGTATTGATAATTGTCTCGATAACGCTGTCCAGCAGTTTTTCAGCCACCACTATCTCAATCTTTATTTTCGGCAAATAATCCACTACATATTCGGCGCCGCGATAGAGCTCAGTGTGGCCTTTTTGCCTTCCAAAACCTTTTACTTCCGTCACCGTCAGCCCGCTTATGCCGATTTCATTGAGGGCTTCGCACACTTCGTCGAGCTTGAAAGGCTTGATGATAGCCTCGATTTTTTTCATGAAATTCCTTGATCGGGTTGTATTTTTTATAAAATGGGAACGAGCCCTATTTCGCCGGTTCAAAAATAAAAGATATCAGAAAAACCTGCGCGATTCGTGGCCAGTGAACTTTGGCGGTTCATTAAAACTCGTCCCGATACTGTGCTGTGATAGGGTAGCGCCAATCTTTACCGAAGCCTCGTTGAGTGATGCGAGCGCCTATGGGCGACTGGCGGCGCTTGTGTTCACTCAGGCGGACAAGATGCACCACGCGGCGTACATCAGCTTCGGCATAGTTCATGCTCAGAATTTCGCGGAGCGACAGATCATGCTCCATATACGCTTCGATGATCCCATCGAGTACCTCGTAAGGCGGCAGGCTGTCCTGATCGGTCTGGTCAGGGCGAAGTTCAGCTGAGGGCGCACGGCTGATGACGCGCTCGGGGATAATACTTCCCAGAGTGTTGCGGTAGTGGCAAAGCTGATACACCATGGTTTTTTTTATATCTTTCAATACCGCGAAGCCGCCCGCCATGTCGCCGTACAAGGTACAGTACCCCACCGCCATTTCGGACTTGTTGCCGGTGGTGAGCACAATGGAACCATACCTGTTCGATAACGCCATCAGCAGATTGCCGCGTATGCGCGCCTGTAAATTTTCTTCCGTGACGTCGGGGCCGTCGTGCTGGGGCAGGGCTGGGAACTCATGGGTCAGCGTATGCCGATATTCTTCAAATACCGTATCTATGGGAATTTCACAGTAATGCACCCCCATCGCGCGGGCCATGGCGCGCGCATCCGATAGACTGATATCCGCGGTAAATTGAGAGGGCATCATTACCGCCCTCACTTTATCGGCGCCCAACGCATCCACGGCGATTGCCATCGTGAGTGCCGAGTCTACTCCGCCGGAGAGACCGAGCAGGACGCCCGGTATGCCATTTTTCCCCACATAATCCTTGACGCCAAGGCACAGTGCGCGATAGATCGACGCTTCCAAAGGTCGCGATGGGGCCATTTTCCCGCGTATGGGGATGCCATTCTGAAGTTCGATCAGGCCAAGGGTTTCCTTAAACTCATCAAATTGGTGGGTCAGCTCACCTTTACGGTTCATTGCAAAGGAAGCGCCGTCGAATACCAATTCATCCTGCGCGCCGGTCATATTGGCGTAAACGAAGGAAAGCCCCGTTTCATTGATGCGCTCACGTATAACCTCATAGCGCAAAGCTTGCTTGCGCATATGGTAAGGGGAAGCATTCAGCACCAGGATTATGTCCGCTCCCGCTTCCTTGGCGCAAGCCGCCGTATTTTTTTGCCAGATATCGGCGCAAATATTGATGGAGAATTTTATCCCTTCCAGATCGAATACGCAGGGATCAGCGCCAGGCACAAAATAACGGCGCTCATCGAATACAAAATCGTTGGGAAGCTCATTCTTGAAATATGTCGCGATTATTTTACCGTCGCGTATCACTGAGGCGGCATTATGAAGTTTATTACCGGCAAGATGAGGATGCCCTACCAGCAAAGTCACGCCACTTATCTCTGCCGCAAGATTCTGCCATCGTGTTTCCGCACGCGTGGCGGAATCCGTCGCGCAATAACAGATCTTCCGGCGGATAGCCGGACAGGGCCAACTCGGGGGTAATAACCAGCTTTGCCCCCGATTGTTTTGCCCGATTGGCGTAATCGAGGATCTTCCGGGCGTTGCCGCTAAGGTCGCCGACTGTACAATTGATTTGGGCGATGGCGAGCTTCATGATCAGGGGCGGATGGGATTCCGACATCTTTGCGTTGATAATCGGGCAAATACGGCAAGTAATAACCGGTCAAATAATACCAGAACGAACCATCTTGCGCGGATGGCGCGCAGGCGCGACAATCCTTCATGATGTCCAAGTTCACGATAAACATAGCCGATTCTCTTCAGGATATTTCTGTCGCCGCGTGGAACACGTTGGCTGGAGACGATCCATTTCTGCGGCATGAGTTCTTCTCGGCTCTGCATGAAACAGGATGCGCCTCCGAGAAAACCGGATGGTCACCGCAATTCATTACGCTGTGGGAAGGAAGCATCTTGCGTGGCGGGATGCCGCTCTATCTGAAAAGCCACTCGTATGGGGAGTATGTTTTTGATTGGGCCTGGGCAAACGCCTATCAACGCCATGGCCATGCTTATTATCCCAAACTGTTGAGCGCGATACCTTTCAGCCCGGTAACGGGACGGCGATTGATGGCAGAGACCGCAGGCGCATCGCGCCTTGCTCATCTCCGCTGTAATGAAGATCGTGCAGGAGCGCAATCGCGGTGCAACGGTCTCATCGTTTCATTGTCTTTTTCCACAGGAGCATGAAGCACGGGAAATGGAAGCGGCGGGGATGATTCTGCGCCAGGGCATTCAGTTTCACTGGAAAAACCGGCAGGAAGGGAAGTACGAGAATTTCGAGGACTTTCTGGGTGGGATGAGCCACGGCAAGCGCAAGAAAATCCGGCAGGAGCGGCGTAAAGTTCATGCTTCAGGTATCCGTTTCCAGTGGCTGTCCGGGCACGACATCAGCAATGAGCACTGGCGTTTCTTTGTCGACTGTTACAACAAGACTTACGACGATCACCGCTCCATGCCATACCTCAATCTGGAATTCTTTCTGCAACTTGGCAAAAGCATGCCGGAGAATATACTGCTGATTCTGGCTTTGCGGGAAGACGAACCGACCGCGGCGGCGCTTAACTTGCATAACTCGCACACCCTTTACGGGCGCTACTGGGGCACGAAAGAATTCATTCCGGGACTACATTTCGAGACTTGCTACTATCAGGCGATTGAATACTGTATCGCTCATGGTATTGAATTATTCGAGGGCGGCGCACAGGGCGAACACAAGCTTGCGCGCGGTTTTCTCCCTGTTCGCACCTGGTCCGCTCATTGGCTCGCCCATCCCGAATTCGCTGCTGCCATCGGTAATTATCTGGGTAGGGAAGCGCAGGACATCGATCATTATCTGAACGAACTGAACGACAGCTCACCTTTCAGGAAAGAGGTAAGTAAATGATTTTTCGTTTATCCAGAAGCCCTAACAGAGATATCTGACCGGCAAATTGCCCTTGCGCTGGGCTGAAAAAATCCGCGCGCTCGCATATGTTCGCCTTAATATAACTACATCATTTTCATGAAATATTGCAGTAACTGCGGTACGCCTGTTGAACTGCGCATCCCTGAAGGCGATACGCTGCCGCGTTACGTATGTTCCGCATGCAATATTATTCATTATCAGAACCCGAAGATCGTGGTGGGCTGCATACCTGAATGGGAAGACAGGATATTGCTATGCCGCCGGGCCATTGAGCCCCGCCTTGGCTTGTGGACGATGCCATCGGGTTTTATGGAAAATGCCGAAACCCTGGTTCAGGGCGCCGAACGCGAAACGCTGGAAGAAGCCAACGCGCGAGTGGAGATGGGCGACCTTTATTCCATTTATAATTTACCCCATATCAATCAAGTCCATGTGTTGTTTCGCGCGCGTCTGCTGGATCTTGACTTCAAACCCGGAATTGAAAGCCTGGATGTCAGACTTTTCCATGAGGCGGAAATTCCCTGGGACGCGCTGGCTTTCCGCGTTATTCGCGAGCCTCTGAAACGTTACTTTGAGGAGCGGCGGCAAGGGAAGTTGAGCTTTCACATGGGTACCATAGAAGAGGCTCGCAAGTAATCGGTCCTTGAAAGAGCATTCCTGGCAGGAAAGGCAGAATTTATTGCAGGCAGGGGAAGGGGTGTTATTCCATCAACACCATTTTAGAACGGGCCAGCGGGGGGTTATCGGCGAAATAGCGTTTGATGCCGGCGAGTATGGCTTCGGCCAGTTTTTCCTGGTAGGCCGCATTTTTCAATTTCCTTTCTTCATCCGGATTGCTGATAAAAGCGGTTTCAACCAGAATGGAGGGAATATCCGGCGACTTGAGAACGGCAAAGCCTGCTTGTTCCACTTCATTTTTGTGCAGATGGTTGACGTCGCCGATCTTCGACAGCACTTCTCTGCCAAGCTTGAGGCTGTCGTTAATCGTTGCGGTTTGCGACAAGTCAAGCAAGGTTTGCTTGAGATAGGGATCCTTGATATCCAGATTGACCCCGCCGATCAAATCCGCCTCGTTTTCTTTTTTTGCCAGCCAGCGGGCGGCAGCGGAAGTTGCGCCGCGTTCCGATAGTGCGAACACGGAGGAACCCCGGGCATGGGGCTTGATAAACGCATCTGCGTGCACCGATACCAACAGATCTGCGTTCAGTTGGCGGGCTTTTACCAAGCGCATCGGCAGCGAAATGAAGTAGTCTCCCTCTCTTGTCAGGGCTGCACGCATATTGGGTTCTTTATCTATCTTGGCTTTGAGTCTTCTGGCGATCTCCAGTGTGATGTTTTTCTCATGCGTGCCGCTGCGGCTTATCGCGCCGGGATCTTCGCCGCCATGTCCCGGGTCGATTGCCACGGTTATCAGGCGTATCATCTCCGGTTTGTTTTTTTTGGGGCTTTCAATGCTTCGGGCCAGACCTGGCTTTGACATTTACCTTGGTACTATTTTCGATATTGAGATCCGGTTGTAGCGCCGTCGTCGCATTTTCATTCAGGAACGCCATGAGCGGATCGGGTGGGATAACAGGATAAACATCCAGCACCAGCCGGTGTCCGTAGTTGCCTACGGGTTTGAGGACAAATACCTGCGGCGCCACCTCGGTTTTAAGGTCCAGTACCAGCCGTAATACCCCGGGCTTGAAACGGCCGATTCGCACCGTACTGATATAGGGATCGGCAGCGCCGATTTTTTCCTGCAGCCTTTCGAGTTCCGGCGTCAGTACGACCTTTTCCAGGTCGATCGCGACACGATCCGGGTTTTTTACAATGCTGACTGAATATTGTATGGGTACCGCGGATTCCAGCGTAAGGCGCGTATACTCCTGCGCGGGCCAGACGCGGGTAGAACTGACCTTGATGTCTGCCAAAGCCGAATGGGAGAGCAAGGGCAACAGGAGCCCCGCCATCGACAACCAGATAATGAATATTGATGGGACACGAACGTTACGGCAACCAGCCGTTGCCGCGTTCAAGGATTTAGGCGGCCGCTGTCTCTCAGGGCCTGCCAATGTTTCAAACACAGTCTACCCGCCTCCGTGCCTGCCTGAATTTCAATATTGCGGCCAGCTTCGGCAATGTGGAAAACAAACCCTAAATCAGCCGTGGGCAATAAGCCGCCCGCTTTTTCCGGCCATTCCACCAGACAGATTGAGTCTGCGTTGAAATATTCCCGGAAGCCCGCTTCTTCCCATTCAATTGGGTCCTTGAAACGATAGAAATCAAAGTGATAGAAGTATAACCTAGAAATTTTATAAAGTTCAACCAAATTATATGTGGGGCTTCTTACTTTCCCCTGATAACCCAGGCCGCGCAGGATGCCTCTCGCCAACGTGGTTTTACCCGACCCCAGGTCGCCGCTCAGGAAAATGACCAGGCCGGGATGCAATATCGGCGCCACCTCGGCGCCAAGCGCCAGCGTTGCCGCTTCATCCACAAGTGTGCGCCTGATAAGCTTACGGCAATTAAGGTGATGGACCGCGTTCGAGCCGGTATTATATGAGCTATGCAAGAAAAAACCTCTAAAGATCCGCTACAAGCGCCTCCGGCCCAAACTCTCGATTTTACCCAGCTGGCCCGGGAGATCAAGGCCTGGGGTGAGGAACTCGGCTTTCAGGACATTTGTATTGCGGATGCCGGCGCCGGCATGGCTCAGGCCGAATCCGGGCTGAACGAGTGGCTGCGCCACGGTTATCATGGTGAGATGGATTATATGGCAAAGCATGGTACGCGGCGCACTCGTCCGGCGGAGCTCGTTCCCGGCACGCTCCGTGTGATCTCGGCGCGCATGAACTATATGCCCCCGGAGGCGAGAGACAGCTGGCAAGTGATCCGGGACGGCGAAAAGGCGTTCATTTCGCGCTATGCGCTCGGGCGCGATTACCACAAGGTGCTGCGCGGACGCTTGCAAAGACTCGCGGACAGAATCGCCGCCGCGACAGGATCAGTTCAATTACCGTGTGTTCTCCGACAGCGCGCCGGTAATGGAAGTTGAATGGGCCCAGAAGTCCGGTCTTGGCTGGCGCGGTAAACATACCCTGCTGCTTTCGCGTGAAGCGGGATCAATGTTCTTTCTGGGCGAACTGTTTACCGATTTGCCGTTACCGATTGATAACCCCGTCGGGAACTATTGTGGAAGCTGCACCAAATGCCTGGATATCTGCCCTACCCAGGCGATTATCGCACCGTATCGGCTGGATGCCCGGCGCTGCATTTCCTATCTCACCATCGAACATAAGGGCAGTATTCCCGAAACACTGCGTCCCTTGATCGGTAACCGGGTGTATGGCTGCGACGACTGCCAGCTGGTCTGTCCATGGAACAAATTCGCGGCAATGACAGGCGAAGACGATTTCTCCGTGCGAAATGGATTGGACGACGCATCCCTGGTTGAGCTATTCAGCTGGAACCGGGAAGAGTTCGAGACCAGACTTGCCGGCAGTCCTATCCGCCGCATAGGCCACGAGCAATGGTTGCGTAACCTGGCGGTGGGACTTGGCAATGCGCCATCCTCCCCAGGCGTGATCGCCGCGCTGCAAGCGCGCCGGGACGACCCCTCTTCTCTGGTTCGCGAACATGTGCAGTGGGCACTGCATCAGCATGGCGGCCCTGCGGCCCAACCCCTTGAGTCCCCTTGGCCCCTGGATCCCGAGTGCGATACGTAGAGCAATAAAAATCTCAGTTGTGTACGGCATTTAACAGAGTGTGACCCGAAAGGTGTACTAAAGTCCAATTTGCAGTCCTTGCTGGAGTTGGTACGATTCGCACCCGTTCAGTAGATTTAGTGGATTTAGTGCGCTTAGCGGCGATCTGAAATGGTTTACTTATACGATATAGCTGATGGGGACGATCTGCGCGATGCCGGAAACCAGAGCCATGAATTGCACTTGCTGACGACGTGTAAGATGCTATTATGCGGCCCTTAAAGATGCTATGTGCTCGCCTTGTCCGATAACAAGTTGCGCTCGAATCAATACTGTCTTGACAGAGAAATTGACTTATAGCATCTTATTTTCAGTAAAAGCCAATCGTTCCCGCGCGACCCAGCGCATCTTAAATCAAACAAAAAAGGAAATTCAGTGAAGGCTCTGCATATCGGCATTATAAAGTGGCTGGCTTTTTTTGCTGTCGTGTTTCCCATTTTTTCCCTCGGCGGCTGCAAAACGTTTCCCCCTCTTTCTCCCGATGAAAAGTATCTTGCGCACGATTATCTTATAGGTCCGGGCGATAACGTGGATATCATCGTCTGGCGCAACCCGGAAGTTTCCATGGCGGTACCGGTTCGGCCGGATGGAAAAATAACGACTCCTCTGGTGGAGGATCTGCCGGCCAGCGGGAAAACATCGACACAGCTGGCACGGGATATTGAAGTGGCATTGTCCAAGTACATCCAGCAACCGGTTGTCACCGTTATCGTGACAGAATTCGTAGGACCGTACACGGAGCAAATCCGGGTCATAGGAGAAGCTGCCAAACCCCAGGCGCTACCATATCGTGAAGAAATGACGCTGATGGATGTATTGATCGAAGTTGGGGGAATGACGGAATTTGCCGCAGGCAACAAGGCCAGAATCGTTCGCAACGTAGATGGGAAACAGCAGCAGTTCAGCGTCCGGCTGGACGACCTGATCAGAGATGGCGATATAACGGCCAACGTGCCGGTCCGTCAGGGAGATGTTCTTGTCATTCCGGAAAGTTTTTTCTGATTTTTAACGCTGCTTGTTGCCGGTCCAGTTTCGCCTTTACGGACTGATATATCTTTCTGACAAGGTTTCGTTCGATGGAGATTTATTGCGGGGAAAGCGCTCCTTCCGAATAGCTATTTCTCTTCTGCTGTTCACTACGGACAATATTATCCCTGTTCGCCGCAATTTTGCGCGCAGGTTGATCCGCCGTATTGATAAGCCCGGGACTGGTTTTACGATTCAGAAGGAAGCAGTAAAAAGATAATGACGAGAACAAAGGTAACGGGATTCCGCTGGCCCAGTCACGCAAAGACAATGGGAATAATTTCACTGCCATGAAATCGACAACAATATCTCTACGGATCGTTTGATAAATGGAGGAACTTACTACCCAGCTGCTCGTTTATCTGAAAGGGGTATGGAAATATCGCTGGATTGCGGTTATCGCCGCCTGGGCCGTTGCCATAGCGGGATGGCTTATCGTTTACAAATTGCCGGATGATTACCAGGCTTCCGCCAGGATTTACGTCGATACTCAAAATGTGTTGAAGCCCTTGATGGCAGGGAATGACAGTTTCTCCCGATCTGCAACAGCAGGTTTCCATCATGAGCCGCACCCTGATCAGCCGTCCAAATGTGGAGAGGGTCGTCCGCATGGTGGATCTGGATATCAAGGCGAAGGATGTAAAGGATCAGGAAAGGCTCGTCAAGGATCTGATGGATAAAATCAAGCTTGGGGCGGCCGGGCGCGACAATCTTTTTACGATTCACTATAACAGCCAGAATCCGAAACTCGCCAAAGATGTCGTTCAATCCTTGTTAACCATTTTTGTCGAGGGGGGTCTTGGAGACAAGAAACAGGACTCGTCGTCGGCAATTCGCTTTATTGATGAGCAGATTCAGAGTTATGAGGAGAAATTGATTGTCGGGGAAAATAACCTCAAGGCATTCAAGCAAAAGAATATCGGAATAATGCCTCAGCAAGGCAGCGATTATTACTCCCAGCTATCTCAGGCTGCGGAAGATCTCAACAAGACAAGGCTGGAGTTGCGGGAGGCGGAACAGGCCCGGGATGCAATCAAAAGGCAGATAACCGGCGATGAACCCGTTCTTCTGGTGGACCAGAGCGAGGCGTGCGTCATCCATCGTCAATGTGGAGCTTGACTCTCGAATCGAAGGGTTAGAGAAGAATCTGGACATGCTCAGGCTGAACTTTACTGAACTGCATCCCGATATCATTGCAACGAAGCGGCTGATTGCTCAGCTTGAAGAGCGCAAGCTGGAGGAATCCAAGGTAACCAGGTACAGCGCTGATCCAGGTAAAAATTATAGTCCCATGCTGCAGCAACTCAATGTGGCGCTAGCGGAAGCCGAAGCTGACGTGGCTTCCATGATCGCGCGAGTGGAAGAGTATACTGCCCGTTATGATCGATTGAAGTCCTTGAGCAATGCGGTCCCCCAGGTTGAAGCGGAGCTTACTCAGCTTAACCGCGACTATCAGGTGAACAAGGCAAATTATGAGAAACTTCTTGAGCGCCGCGAATCTGCCAAGATATCGGGAGAGCTTGGCTCGCAAACGGATTTGATGTCATTCAGGATTATTGACCCCCCAACGGTCTCGGATAGACCGGTGGGACCGGACCGCGGCAAGTTTTTCTCCATTATCTTCCTTGGCGCGTTATTAGCGGGGATTGGGGTTGCGTTCGTTGTCAGCCAGATAAGGCCCACGTTCCACAGTCAAATCAGTTTGCGTGAAGTTTCCGGCAAGCCGATATTGGGCTCAATACCCATGATCTGGACCAATCAGCAAAAAATAAAACGCAGGAAGCGGCTCTACGCATTCGGTTTTTCGTTGCTGTCCTTGCTGGGTTTATATGGTGTACTAATGATAAAAATGGTTTAACCGAAGTTCTGGAAACTTACCCCGGCCTCGCTTGTTATTTGCATGTGAAGCTTTTCGCCATGTAGCAGGGGGCTTAGGTCCGAAGTTTCGCGTTTTTGCCCAGATCTTCTGTCAGCGCGTGTTTATGGCAATATATCCTTGCCTTGAAAATAGTTCTCCGGCAAATGGTGTTACGCGCATAGGACAACGGTATTTCGCATCTTTTTTATTGAACCTCTGCAATCCTTCTCAACCTTGATCCCAAACATCTTTCTCGCAGTGAAGCCCATAAAACCTCAAACTCTGGCAACCCCGAATCCAATCACATTGGAGAAAGCGTGAGCATTATTGAAAAAGCCGCAGGTAAACTGGAAAAGGAAGTGAAGCCCCACGTCCAGCAGGCACCCGCTGCACCCGTAGATCCTGCCCCAGCACTCTCCGGCGAAAATGGCGTGCCCGAGGATGAGCCCAGCCCAAATCTTCAGTCAAGCCCCGCACCGACATCAAAACGCATTACGCTCGACCTGGCAAAAATGCGGCAGTATGGCATCGTCACGCCAGAGCAGGGAAGAACGCAAATAGCCGAGCAATTCCGCGTCATCAAGCGGCCATTGCTCACCAATGCGTTTAACAAGGGTCCGGGCATGATCAAGAATGGCAACCTGATCATGGTTACCAGCGCACTTGCAGGAGAAGGAAAAAGCTTCTGCACGGTTAATCTCGCCATGAGCATAGCGATGGAAATGGACCGTACTGTATTGCTGGTGGATGCTGATGTAGCCCGTCCATCGGTACCGAGAATTCTTGGTCTTGGTACAGAAAGAGGTTTGCTGGATATCCTCCTCGATGAAAAACTCGAGTTGGCCGATGTTCTGATTAAAACCGATGTGGAGAAGCTCACTCTCCTCACGGCGGGGAGACGGCATACGCATTCAACCGAATTGCTTGCAAGCCAGAGCATGGGCGAATTATTAAAGGAACTTGCGGAACGTTACGCCGATCGTGTCGTTATTTTTGATTCCCCGCCGCTGTTGCTGACCAGCGAAGCGCGTGTTCTGGCGAGCCAGATGGGGCAAATTGTGCTGGTAGTGGAGGCCGAAACAACATCACAACAAGCCGTCAAGGAAACGCTCCGGCAGATCGAATCCTGTGATGTTGTGAATTTGATCTATAACAAGGCCAGATCATTTTCTGGCGGAGAATATTACGGTTACTACTACCATGAGAGTGCCTGAGAATAAGCGCCGCCGTAGCGCTTTGTTCCAGGCTACTTGCTCCGTCGCCTCTGTAACGCTGTTGCTATCGCCTTGCTCTGATGCAGCTGAGTGGAAGGTTCTTCCCCGGCTGAGTTTGTTCGAAACTTATTCCGATAATTTGGGATTGACATCAACTGGTAGAAAAACGGATGATTTTGTTACGCAGATCAATCCCGGCATAGTGGTGAATGGTGTGGGGCGCCGCTTCAGTCTTGATGTAAATTACATGATGAATAATCTCATCTATGCTGAATCGAGCAATTTGAACAGAATGCAACATCAACTGGGCGCCAGAGCCACTACCGAGTTGCTCGAAGATCTTTTTTTCGTGGATGGAAGAGCCACCATCGCCCAACAAAATATTTCCTTGCTCGGACCGCAATCTTTCGACAACGTCAACGTCACCGGTAACAGGGCTAATGTAACAACCTTTAGTATCAGTCCTTATCTGCGCCATCGCTTCCAGGATTTTGCCTCCGGCGAATTGCGCTACACCCGTAGCCTGGTCAATTCCAATGCGAATGCGTTGTCCAACAGCACTGGGGACAGCTTCGTGGCCGCGACTAAATAGCGGGACCGCCTTCAAGACGCTCAGGTGGGGTGTGACCTATAGCAATCAAATGGTTCACTTTGATCTTACCGGTCGAACAGTCGAAATGGAACGGGCCATCGCAAATCTCGGCTACCGGGTTACGCCACATTTTGGCTTGACAGCAACCGGAGGCTACGAACGAAACAGTTTTATTTCAATCAGGGGAAACCCATCGACCCCAAGCTGGACAGTCGGCTTCTTTTGGAAGCCAAGCGAAAGAACGAGCATTGTTGCAAGCGCCGGTCAAAGATTTTTCGGCGACACCTATAATGCCGTGGCCACTCATCGCACCCGTTTAACCGTATGGGATGTGAGTTATGACGAAGATATCACGACCTTCAACCAGCAAGCCCGGCTTGGGTCGCCGATCGACTCCGGAGCTTCGCTGGGCCAGCTTCTTGGCGCCCAGAATCCCACTTTTGATCCCCAGCTCATCCAGCAAACCAGTAACAGCCTTCTTGGTCTTGGTGCTTCGGGTTCTTTTTTTGGTCCCACTAATTTTTTTACCAATCGGCTTTTTCTGCAGAAGCGTTTTCAGGCGTCTGTCTGCCATGAACGGCTCAAGAAATACGCTTATGTTCAGAGTATTCAATATGACGCGCCAAGCATTCTCGCCGGAGGGAGCCGATGTCGGCATTGTCGGGGCGCAGAATCTCGGCGCTTCTCAACCATACAAGGCAGAGCGGCGCCAATGCATTATGGAGTTACAGAATTTCACAACTTACCCGAGCTAATCTCAATCTCGGATATACACGATTCAGTTTTCTTGGTAATAACCGCGAGGATGATCTCATGCTGACAAGCCTCAGCCTGACAAGGCAGTTCCCCGAAATCTCGCGCAATCTGAACGGCATGATCATGGTGCGGCATAACCAACGCGATTCCGATCAGCCGGGGGGAATTATCGGGAGAATGCCGCTATCGCTTCGCTGAACATAAGCTTCTGATGGATTAGCCGAATGTACCGATCATACTACGGCTTCAAAGCCAAGCCGTTTCAGCTGAAGCCCGACCCGAATTTCTTCTTTGGCAGCAAAGGTCATAAACGTGCGATGGCGTATCTCGAATATGGGCTATCGCAGGGCGAAGGTTTTATCGTCATTACCGGCGAAGTCGGCGCGGGCAAAACTACACTGGTGCGCAATCTTTTTCGCAAACTGGAGTCCGAAAAGATCGTCGCCGCCCAAATCGTCAATACCAATCTGGATTCTGACGATACGTTGAGGATGGTCGCCGCAGCGTTCGGGTTGCCGGTGTCCCACGAAAACCTGGGCAAGGCTTCCCTGCTGATCGGACTCGAACAGTTCTTTCGTCAATGCGATCAGCAAGGGAAACGCGCGCTTCTGGTAGTGGATGAGGCGCAGAATCTTTCTTCGCGCACAGTGGAAGAGTTGAGAATGCTCTCCAATTTCCAGACAGATGATAAGCCCCTGTTACAAACATTCCTGCTGGGGCAGCCGGAGTTCAGGAAAACCATGCTTAGCAACGAGATGCAACAATTGCGGCAAAGAGTGACGGCAACCTACCACCTTGGGCCCATGGATATAGCGGAAACACGAGCCTATATCGAGCATAGGCTAAAGACCGCAGGCTGGAACGGAGATCCATCGTTTGACGAGGACGCCTTCGCGGCAATACATGATTATACGGATGGCATTCCACGAAAGATCAATGCATTGTGCGACCGCCTTTTACTGATGGGTTACCTGGAGCAATTACACAATTTCGGCAGTTCCGAGGTCAATGAGGTAATTCGCGATGTTCAGCATGAGTTCGATATGTCCGTTGCCACGGGAGGCATTCCGGTTGAAGATGAAGCCGCGGCTGATCGGGACAGAGCGGAATCTCTCCGGCGATTGGAGGAAATGACCGGCAGGGTTGCGAATCTTGAGGATTCTGTTGTCTCTTTAATGATATTGGTCAAGCGGATACTCTCGCTGGCTGAAGTGAGCAAGAGGCTTCGGTAGGAAAAGACCAAAATGTGCATCTTCACGCAAGTTATGCTATTCAGCCGTGACATTCAGGGTTGGCCGATGTCGGGAATCGCCGGCGCCTCTTTACACACTCATGGAAAAATGGGTGCAGAGTTGATCGTTTCGCCTGGGCAATGCGAGATGTTCAAATGAACCCATTACCGATACGCAACGCCATGACTGTCGATGTAGAGGATTATTTTCAGGTTTCTGCTTTTGCGCCTCATATTTCACGGGAATCCTGGACATCCATATCCTGCCGCGTGGAATTCAATATCGACCGGATCCTTGCCTTGCTCGATGAGGAGGGCGCCCAGGCGACCTTTTTCACTCTGGGATGGATCGCCGACCGTTACCCGGCCATGGTCAAACGAATTGTTGCAAGCGGCCATGAGCTTGCAAGTCATGGATGGGCTCACCAGCGTGTCTCGGATCAGGAGCCCCATGAATTCCGCGACGATATAACCCGAAGCAAAATGCTTCTGGAAGATATCGGCGGTCAGCAGGTGATCGGGTATCGGGCGCCCAGCTTTTCCATAGGCCGCCATAATCAGTGGGCCCTGGATCTGCTTCAAGAGGCTGGCTACCGCTACAGTTCCAGCATCTATCCAATTCAGCACGACCATTACGGCATACCCGATGCGCCGCGCTTCGCCTATTATCCGCGCGATAATGGCCTGCTCGAATTGCCGATCACTACGATGCGGGTGTTCAAGCGGAATATTCCGGCCGGAGGCGGCGGCTATTTCCGGCTATGGCCTTATCCTGTTTCGCGATGGTTTCTGCAGAGATTGAACCAGCTTGAAAAACGCTCTGCCATCTTTTATTTCCATCCCTGGGAGATTGACCATCAGCAACCGCGCCAAAAGGGTATCGGTATGAAAACGCGCTTTCGCCATTACTACAATCTCCATCGTATGGAAGATCGGGTCAGGGCGCTTACCCGCGATTTCAGATGGGATCGCGTGGATCGGATATTTCTGGAACGGCATGCATGAGTTCCGTTATTGATGTGCTCCAGGAGGAGCACGGGGATTCTTCTCTTCAGGCGGAGAACCCTGCTGTACACCTGCTGCAGGCACAAGACGCGAAACGATGGGATGAATTCGTATTGGCTTGCCCCGAAGCCACCTTCTTTCATCGGGCCGGTTGGCAAACGGTAATCGAACGCGCTTTCGGGCATAAAACCTGGTTCCTCTACGCTGAATTACGGGGACGCATTCAAGGTGTACTGCCTCTGGCGGAGATCAACAGCCGCCTTTTCGGCCATTCCCTGAGTTCCCTGCCATTTTGTGTCTATGGAGGTATCGCCGCCATCTCGGAACCGGCGCGGGAAGCGCTGGATCAAGCCGCTCAAGGGCTGGCTTCGCGGCTGCAGGTGGATTATCTGGAATACCGGAACGTAAAAATGCTGCACCCCGACTGGCCCAAGAAGGATCTCTATGTGACCTTCCGCAAGGAAATATTGCCGGAAATAGAGCAGAACATGCAGGCGATTCCGCGGAAGCAGCGCGCGATGGTGCGCAAGGGCATCAAGAGTGGGCTGGAAAGTACCGTAGATAAGGGCATCGAGCGCTTTTTTTCGGCCTATTCAGCAAGCGTGCACCGCCTTGGAACACCGGTTTTCTCGAAAAGGTATTTTCGCCTTCTTGAAGAAGTTTTTACTGATGATTGCGAGCTCATGATTATCACGAAGGAAGGGCGTACCATCAGCGGTGTCATGAGCTTTTATTTTCGCGACGAAGTCCTGCCTTATTACGGGGGCGGAACCGGCGAAGCGCGGGATGTGGCGGGAAACGATTTCATGTATTGGGAACTGATGCGGCGCGCTTGTGAAAGAGGCTATAAAACCTTTGATTTTGGACGTAGCAAACGTAACTCGGGCTCTTTCGATTTCAAGAAGAATTGGGGATTCGAGCCACAACCCCTTCATTACGAATATCAGCTTCACCGGGCCAAGGCCGTGCCTGACAATAATCCCCTTAACCCCAAATATCAGTTCTTCATCAAGGCCTGGCGGAAACTTCCCCTTTCGCTCGCGAATCTTGTCGGTCCCCACATCGTAAGGAATCTGGGCTAGTTAAATGCGAGGAACTTCTCTATCTTGTCCACCGCATTCCCTACCCTCCGAACAAGGGCGACAAAATAAGGTCGTACCATCTGCTCAAACACCTGAGCCAGCGTTATCACGTTCATCTGGGTACCTTTATTGATGACGAGAACGACCGGAAATATCTTGAGAAAGTCAGAAGTCTCTGTAAGGAAACCTGTTTCGTCAGTCTTCACCCAAAGATGGCGCGCATGCGCAGCCTCTCCGGCCTGTTTTCCAGGCAGCCTCTCACCTTGCCTTATTACTGCGATAAACGTTTGCAGGCATGGGTAAACAATGTGCTCAAAACCCGGCCTCTCAAAAACATTCTGATCTTCTCATCGGCCATGGCGCAATATGTCAGCCATGTGGGCCACATCCATCGGGTAATGGATTTTGTGGATATCGACTCGGATAAATGGATGCAATATGCGGCGACTACGACTTGGCCGATGAGCTGGATCTACCGGCGCGAGTCAAGATTGCTGCTCGACTACGAAAGGCGGGTCGTCAAGGACTTTGACAGCGCAACCTTCGTTTCCGAGGCAGAAGCCGATCTATTCAGGCGGCTCGTGCCGGACGCTGCAACAAAAGTGACCTACTTCAATAACGGCGTGGACGCCGATTATTTTTCGCCGCAAAATAGTTACGCCAATCCCTACCCGGCCGGCACAAACACGCTGATCTTTGTTGGAGCCATGGATTACTGGGCCAACATCGATGCGGTAGTATGGTTTTCGCGCAGCATCTTTCCGACCATTCGCGCGCAGTTGCCCGGACTTGAGTTCTATATTGTCGGCGCCCGTCCAACCGCAGCGGTGATGGCCTTGTCCGGCCTCCCTGGTGTCACCGTAACCGGGTCGGTGCCGGACGTCCGCCCCTACCTGACTTACGCAACCCTGGCGGTGGCGCCGCTCCGCATCGCCCGCGGAATACAGAATAAGGTATTGGAAGCCATGGCAATGGAAAAGATCGTCATCGCCTCTCCGCAAGCGATGGAGGGAATAAACGCCTTCCCCGGTCAGGAACTGGTGGTGGCTAACGACGCAGGCGATTTTATTCGCCGCATCATTACGCTGCTACAGGACGTGCCGCATCCCGCGATCGGCCGTGCTGCGAGGGCGCGGGTCCTGGATGATTACAGCTGGAATAAAAGCCTTGGGCAAATCGACGCGCTCCTGTTGCAGCCACAGGCAAGTTGATCAACCAGGATTGATAAACCGTGCAGAACATAATTTCAGCCGCGGGAGATAACAAGGTATGAATGCGCAAGTGCCGCAAAAAATTGCGCATGATGCCCCGGTAGCGATAGACCAGCAAAAGGTGAAGATGGTCACGCTACTCACGCTCGCGACCGTTGCGGCGATCCTGATCGCCTACCATGAAACCACCTGGTCCATGGTTTCCATCTGGAACCGGTCCGAAACATTTGCCCATGGTTTTCTGATCTTTCCGTTCAGTGCCTACCTGATATGGGTGCGGCGCAAGCATCTCGGCAAGCTTTCTTCTCAGCCAAACTTCGTGGCTCTGCTGGCGCTTGGCGGCCTGGGTTTTTGCTGGTTGCTGGCGACACTTTCCAGCGTTCAGGTATTTGCGCAATTTTTCCTGATAGCAATGATTCCTGCCACGGTCTGGGCGATTTTGGGGAACCGGATGGTGTGGGCGCTTGCCTTTCCGTTGACTTATCTCTTGCTTGCGGTACCTTTTGGCGATGGGCTGATCCTGCCCCTGATAGACTTTACCGCCGACTTTACCGTAACGGCGCTTCAATGGACCGGCATTCCTGTTTATCGCGAAGGCAGTTTCTTTTCCATCCCAAGCGGAAACTGGTCTGTGGTGGAAGCATGCAGCGGCCTGCGCTACCTGATTGCATCTTTTACGCTGGGTACGCTTTACGCCTACTTGACATACCGGAGTTTGACGCGCCGCCTGGCGTTTATTGCGATGTCGGTGATTGTGCCCATCATTGCCAATGGTGTTCGTGCCTATCTGATCGTAATGACCGGACACCTGAGCGACATGAAGGTGGCTGTGGGTATCGATCATCTGATCTATGGCTGGATATTCTTCGGCTTCGTCATGTTGTTGTTATTCTGGATAGGCTCCTTCTGGCGCGAAGATGACAAGGAGCTCGATAGCAATAGCACGGGTACTGCAACCACCTAGAGCCTGAAGCTGAGCTCAATCCGGGACCAGGCGCCGCTGAAGAGCACGGTTTCCGCCGCTGGCGCCGTCCTTGCCGTTGCCTTCATTTGGCCAGTATACGCCGGCTACCTGGAGCGCGAGTATTCCGATGCCACAGACCCGGCACCGGGGATCGAAGTCCCCGGCGGAAGCGGAAAATGGCAGACCGGCTCCGAGCCTTGTCTCTGACTGGAAGCCTGAATATGCTGGCGCCACTGCCCAGTTGCTGCAAAATTACCGGAACAGAGAGGGATCGGTGGATCTTCACATCAGTTATTACCGCAATCAGCAGCAAGGAGCGGAGTTGATCAGCTCTCAAAACGTGCTGGTCGCGGAAACCGGGTCCAATTGGCATAGCATCAAGCAGGATGTACGCAGCGTCTCTTTTGGGTCTCGGCAAGAGACAATAAACCAGAACCAGTTGCATTCGTCCTCGGCAAAGCTGCTTGTGTGGCGGTGGTATTGGCTCGGCGACGAGAGTACGGCCAGTCCCTACGTGGCGAAGTTCATTCTGGCCAGGAACAAGCTCCTGCGCAGGAAAGATGACGGCGCAGAGATCCTTATCGTTGCCCATTACGAGGAGACACCAGACGAAGCTGTTCCGGTACTTCAAAGCTTTGCTGTCGATATGATGCCCGCTATAACGGACGCCCTTCGGAATGCAGGTAAGCGCTAGCCGTCGGCCGGGCCGGATAAAGCCCATGGAGAGCGCTCGAGCAGCCACCCCTTATTGTTCATGTAATTCATCATTTGGGTGTTGGCGGTCTTGAAAACGGACTTGTAAACCTGATCAATCATATTCCACCACAGCGTTACCGGCACGCTATCGTGTGTTTGAAAGGATACTCGGATTTCAGGCAGCGCATCATCAGGGAGAATGTAGAAATCGTGGCGTTGCACAAGCGCGAGGGGCAGGATTTCAGTGTTTATCTTAATCTCTTCAAGACTTTGAGGCGGCTGAAGCCGGATATTGTGCACACCCGCAATCTGGGGACAATGGAGGGGCAGCTAATTGCTGTTCTCGCGGGAGCACGGGCGCGAGTGCATGGGGAACACGGCAGGGACGTATTTGATTTGTACGGAAAAAATCGTAAATATAATCTGCTGCGAAAAGCAATCCGGCCTTTTGTGCATCATTTCATTGCTGTAAGCAAGGATCTCGAAGGGTGGCTCGTCAATACGGTGGGAGCCACGCCGGAACGCATCAACCAGATCTACAATGGCGTTGACAGCGTGCGCTTTCATCCGAGGAACCGCGAACGCTTTGGAGCGGCGGGCTTTCGCGGAACTGCCGGAAGGGTTTTTTACGGAAAACACTTTCGTCATTGGTAGTGTCGGTAGAATGACGGAAGTAAAAAATTTTCCCGGCCTGATCCGCGCTTTTCTGCTGCTGCTGAAAGAAGTGCCATTCGCTCGGGAACGATTTCGGCTTCTGGTCATTGGCGAAGGGAATTCCCGGCAGGTATGCCTGGACATGCTGCGCAGTGCCGGAGCAGAGGCGCTTGCCTGGTTTCCAGGCGAACGGGCGGACATTCCGGAACTGATGCGCGCGATGGACCTGTTTGTGCTCCCCTCGTTGGGGGAGGGCATTTCAAACACGATACTCGAAGCCATGTCCACCGCTTTACCCGTAATAGCGACCAGCGTTGGCGGAAATGTGGAGCTTGTGAAGGCGGGGCATACGGGAACACTGGTTCCACCAGACGAGCCAACTGCGATGGCGGGAGCGATATTGGAATATTATCGAAATCCGGATCTGATTGCCGGTCACGGCAGGGCGGCGCGGCAGCAAATCGAGGCAAATTTCAGCCTGGACGCCATGACCCGGAACTATCTGCGCGTCTATGACAAGGCTTTATGCCTGTAGTGCTCTGAACAAAGAGGAAAGAGCGGCATGTGTGGGATCGTCGGACTATTTGATACTCGCGGGAAAAGAGAAATCGACCGGGAGTTGCTTGGGCGCATGAATCAGATTCAGATTCACCGCGGGCCGGATGAAGGAGAGCTCTATACAGAGGCCGGGGTAGGTTTCGGCCACCGCCGCCTTTCGATTATGGATGTCTCCAGCGGACAGCAGCCGCTTTTCAACGAAGACGGCAGCGTAGTGGTCGTTTTTAACGGCGAGATTTACAACTTTCAGGAACTTGCTGGCGAGCTGGCCGCTCTGGGTCACACCTTTCGCACGCATTGTGATACAGAGGTCATTGTTCATGCCTGGGAAGAGTGGGGCGAAAATTGTGTCGATCGCTTCCGCGGCATGTTTGCGTTCGGTTTGTGGGACCGTAACCGGGAAGTCCTGTTTCTTGCACGCGACCGGCTCGGTATCAAACCGCTTTACTATAGCCTGCTTGCGGATGGCATTCTCATTTTCGCTTCGGAGCTAAAGGCTCTGCTGGCTCACCCGGATTTCCGGCGCGATCTGGACCCGCATGCCATCGAAGATTACTTTGCTTATGGCTATGTCCCCGAGCCCAGGACCATTTTCTCACAGGGCCTCAAACTGCCCCCGGCGCATATCCTTACACTTTACCGCGGCCAGAGTATGCCGCACCCGCGCCAGTATTGGGATGTGCCGTTTACCCCGCACGACTGCGCAAGTGTGCAAGAGGCGCAGGAAGAACTGATTGTCCGCTTGCGCGAATCGGTGAATATCCATCTCATGACCGAAGTGCCGCTGGGCGCTTTCCTGTCGGGTGGAGTCGACTCCAGCGCGGTGGTGGCAATGATGTCCAATCTCACGCAAGAACCGGTTAATACGTGCTCCATCTCTTTTGGCGATCCTGCCTTCAATGAATCCCAATACGCGCAAAAAGTGGCTGACCGCTACCACACCCAGCATAATGTAGAGCAGGTGGACCAGGATGATTTCGGCTTGGTCGACAAGTTGGCCTCCCTGTACGACGAACCCTTTGCCGACAGTTCGGCCATGCCCACCTACCGGGTTTGCGAGTTAGCCAGGAAACGCGTAACCGTCGCGTTATCCGGAGACGGGGGTGATGAAAACCTCGCAGGATATCGCCGCTACCGCTGGCACCTCTACGAGGAACGGATGCGGTCCGTCCTGCCGCTGGGGCTTCGCAAGCCCCTGTTCGGCATGCTGGGCGGCCTCTATCCCAAGGCCGACTGGGCCCCAAAAGTTTTACGTGCAAAATCCACTTTTGAAGCATTGGCGCGCGATTCCGTGGAAGGCTATTTTCATGGTGTTTCACTCATGAAGGACGGGATGCGCCAGCGTCTGTTCAGCGATTCCTTCAAGCGCAGTCTCCAGGGATATCAAGCGGTGGAGGTGCTGCGCATGCACGCAGCCAAATGCCCTGTACGAGGATCCCCTGTCACGCGTGCAATACCTGGACATGAAAACCTATCTCGTCGGCGATATCCTCACCAAGGTGGACCGGGCGAGCATGGCGCATGCGCTGGAAGTGCGCGTGCCGTTGCTGGATCATAAGCTGGTCGAATGGATATCCGGTCTTCCCGTCTCGCTCAAGCTGCGCGGGCATGAAGGCAAATATATATTCAAAAAATCGCTGGAGCCCTATCTTCCGAATGACATACTTTACCGCGACAAGATGGGTTTCTCGGTACCGTTGGCAAGCTGGTTTCGCGGCCCGCTACGCCAGAAATTGACCGATGCGCTGATGGGTCCGGTTTTGGCCGATACGGGAATCTTCAACAAGGCGTTTCTAAAGGAAATGCTCGACCAGCATCAGTCGGGACGTCGTGACTATAGCGCTTCCCTGTGGTCACTGCTAATGTTCGAATCGTTTCTGCGCAATGTGCTCCACGCAGAGCAACCGCGCTCGCGCAAGAATGATCTGAAAGTGGCGTAGCAATGTATAACCATAAACCCGGACACAACAGATATGGCGTGTGGCGGCGAAGGTGATTGCCGGATTTCAGCCGCTCGTCGTCCGGAAAAGACGCCGAGGCGAACAAATGATTTGCCCGGACATTAATGGTTGTGCGGAAGTGCTCTTGAAACTCTGCAAGGTGATCGATGATCGATGTCTTTCTTACCGTTGACGTAGAGGTGTGGTGTGATGGCTGGGACGACATTGATGCAAAGTTCCCGAGCGCATTTCAACGGTATATCTACGGCCCCACCTCAAGAGGCGACTATGGTTTGCCATATCAATTGCATCAATTGCAGGAGCATGGCCTGACGGGAGTATTCTTCGTCGAACCGCTTTTCTCGACCCGGTTCGGACTGGAACCGTTATCGGAAATCATAAGCCTGGTGCGGGAAAGAGGCCATGAAATACAGCTTCACCTGCATACTGAATGGGTTGACGAATCAAACGTGCCGCTTGCTCGACAACATCGCCGGCAAAAAGCAGTTCCTGCGCTACTTTTCTCTGGAAGAGCAAACGATCCTGATCGAGACAGGTGCAAAGTTGATTGAATCCGCGGGAGGAGCGAAGTGTGAATGCCTTTCGTGCTGGAAACTTTGGCTTCAACAGCGAAACGCTTCAAGCACTTGCCAGGAATCGGCATCGCTTTCGATAGCAGCTACAACGCCAGTATATTTGGACTTGACAGCGGAATGAGTCCGGAAATCGCCCTTGTAGAGCCTGTCGAGTGCGAAGGCGTTTATGAGTACCCCATGACCGTTTTTCATGGCGGTACCCGCTCGTTGCGGCATGCGCAGATAACGGCATGTTCCTACCGGGAGATGGAAGGTCTGCTGTGGCAAGCGCTGGAGTCGAGGCGTAAAGCGTTCGTTATCCTCTTTCACAATTTCGAGCTGCTCAATAGCGCCATGAATCGGCCGGACGATATCGTGGTAGCCCGCTTTCGCAAACTCTGCGCTTTTCTGGATCGCCATCGGGATTGCTTTCGTGTCCGGGGTTTCCACGGTTTGACGCCCGCGCCGGTGCTTTCGCAACCCGCCCCGCTTACTTCGCCGATCTGGAAAACCGGGCTCAGAATGCTGGAACAGGGTTTACGGCGGAGATTGCGTTGAACGAAACATGGCATTACCACCAGGTGCCCATAAAAATACAGCTTGGGTGATAAGACGCTGCTTGCGCCTAAGCTATGGCTACAGGTTCGGGAAGTAGGGCTTGATGATGAAGTCCCGCCAGTGGCAGAACTGGTGCCGCCAGCTGATCCTCTTCAAGCAGATAGTCAGGGCTTTCTGATACGATCGTTGCCCGTTATTGGCAAGCAGCCGGTAGTTAGCAAGGCGGAACGGTTACCTCTGCTATATACCTTCGCAATATCCGCACTATTACATCGATATGCGAGAAGTCATTTGCGGAATACAAGAGCAAGTTCTCGTCCAAGACGCGCTCGACCCTCAATCGCAAGGTCAGGAAATATGCAGAACATTGCGGCGGTAATATCTCCGTGGAAGGTTTATAAGGCTCCCGGGGAAATGCCGGAGTTCTTTCGATTAGCCCGCGCTGTTTCCAAAATAACGTATCAGGAAAAATTGCTCGACGCAGGTCTGCCTGATTCGGAGGAGTTTCGTCATGAAATGGAGCGGCTTGCTCAACAGGGACGCGTTCGCGGATTCATCCTTTTTTATCAGAACAAGCCTGTCTCATATCTCTATTGCCCGGTTTAAAATGGCGTCCTGATCTATGCCTTTCTTGGATATGATCCCGGCTATATGAATTTTTCAGTAGGAACGGTTCTGCAGTGGCTCGCTCTGGAGCATTTGTTCGAGGAAAATACTTTCCGTTTTTTTGATTTCACCGAAGGACAATCAGAGCACAAGAAGCTATTTGCAACCCACAACGTTCAGTGCGCGAATGTTTTTTTTCTGCGCAGCAACATGCGGAATAACTTTTTGCTGCATAGTCAGAAGACGGTCGACCATATCAGTAATTTAATTGGCGGCAAACTCGATCAGCTTGGGCTTAAGTCGAAAGTAAAAAAAATAATGCGATTTGGAATTTGATATTTTTGCACACAAGTGGTAATCACAACGTGAACTGATCCTCCCTCATCTGGCTTGAGTTTGAGATAGAACGAAGCGCCATACAATGCGATTTGTTATTTATGAAGACTAAAGTAGCGGTTGTCCTCCCCTGTTACAAGGTTCGTCCGCATATTCTCAAGGTTATCTCGGGAATTGCTAAAGATGACGTATGGCAAATATATGTTGTGGACGATTGCTGCCCGGATAGAAGTGGCGATTTGGTGGAACAGAGTTGCGATGACCCGAGAGTTCGCGTTGTGCGCAACGAGCGTAACCAAGGCGTAGGGGGAGCGATTATAGCGGGGTATAAGCAAGCCATCGCAGACGGAGCAGAGGTAATCGTAAAAATTGATGGGGACGGCCAGATGGACCCGGCATTGATTCCCTACTTTACTGCCCCGATCTTATCTGGGGAAGCAGATTACTGTAAAGGTAATCGCTTTTACGACCTTAGCAACATCAGCGTTATGCCGAGAATACGAATCTTCGGTAACGCCATTTTATCGTTGATGACAAAATTGTCTTCCGGATATTGGGATTTATTTGATCCCACTAATGGATATACCGCGATTCATGCCGGCGTGGCCAAGCATCTACCTTTTGAAAAGATAAGCTCGAGGTATTTCTTCGAGACCGACATGCTCTTTCATTTGAATACCTTGCGAGCAGTGGTTATTGACATACCTATGGATGCAAAATATGCTGACGAAGTAAGCGGCCTTGAAGTTTCCAAAATAATCGGAGAATTTCTCTTTAAGCATATGCGTAATTTTTCGAAAAGGATTTTCTATAACTACTATCTTAGAGATTTATCATTGGCGTCACTCGAACTTCCCCTAGGAATTCTGTTGCTCGTTTTTGGCGTCGTTTTTGGAGGGTATCACTGGTTTGTAGGAGCAAAGATGGATACAGTGACATCGTCTGGGACTGTCATGATATCCGCTCTACCTATCCTGATGGGACTACAATTTGTGTTGGCTTTTTTCGCCTATGATATTGCCCAAATTCCCCGTCGGGTAGTGCACGGTATATTGCGAGGGCGACCTGTGACCGCAAGGGAGCAGTGCCAATGAAAAGCGTCTCGATATCCTGCGTCAGCCTAAGCTCAGCAGCCTGGACATAGAGCACTGCTCATATGTGCATCAGGTGGATTGCGGCTACCCTGGGTGCATTTATGGCACGGGCGTGGATTTCACGTTCCAGTGGGAAGGCTTTGGAGATAATCACAAGCGTATTTACCGGCTCCATCCCATCGGGAGGAAGGCGGCTTCTTACGGCTCAAGCGCCCCAAAGGCAACAATTCAGCACGCCTGAGCGAGCCGAGCCATGCGGCGACTGCAATCAATTAGATCTGGAGCATGGATATCGTCGCGGATGCATCGTTCGATGACAAGTGGGTTTTATGTAGATCGAACTCATAATCTTTATCGCGTGTATCCGATCTTGGAAAGCGCAGCCTAAGCAGTCAGAACCGATAGTCAAGCATTTGAAACAGCATTTGTTTAACTTAACAACACGGCACTAACCTCTGTAATGAATGCACCAATTATGACCCGTCTATCAGAGCAATCAAGCGAGTTGGTACCAAAGATGGAAAGAATCGTTAAACATACACACTCTTTTCTTATTCCAGCTTTTGGCTACTCGCCTTTTCTAGAGGAATGTCTCCGCTCACTAGTCAATCAGACGGTTCCACAAATTTAATCATTTCTACATCTACGCCGTTTGACGGCCTGTATGCGTTGGCCGAGAAATTCGGAGCGCACTGTTATGTTCATTCTCCGAACCTTGGAATAGCCCACGACTGGAATATGGGCTTATCTAGAGTGATACTGATTGGGTCACGGTCGCTTACCAGGATGATATCTATTTGCCAACCTTTACGGAAAAAGTGTTATCGGTTGTAGAAAATAAACCCGATGTTGAGTTAGTCTTTACAGATTACGCGGAATTGTTCAGTGGCGAAGTTAGAACCGGGACAGTATTGCTTATTATTAAAAAAACATCGCTTGAGTTAGGAGTTGTGGAGGAGATGAAATCAAATCGAAATTTTCCAAAATAAATTGCCTACGTTTCGGTTGCCCCATACCTTGCCCATCAGTAACTTTTCGAGGGGGAAATCGTGATGATCTTTTTAATACAAACTTTAGAGTGAACATGGATTGGGCAGCCTGGCTTGAAAAAGCAATCAGGCCGGGCAGTTTCGTTTGGATTAAGGAAATACTCATGCAACATCGCATACACAGTGCGAGTGAAACATCTGAAGGAATCGCACAAGGGTACCGCGCCGCTGAGGACCTCGAGTTGCTCAGTATGATATGGCCAGAACCAATTGCACGATTGATTGCCCGGACATATTCCGTTGCCTATTCAAGCAACAAGGAAAGCTGATATGCCTACTTTCGTTCTTGTGGTGATCGTAACCTTATGCACAATTTTCAGCCAGTTGATCTTGAAGCGAGGCGTAGGACAGCTTGTCGAGGTCTTGAAGGAAGCAGGTCGAATCGAATTCATTATGTCAGCAGCAACATCACCCTACGTCATTGCGGCTTTGGCATTGCAGGGCGCTGGCTATGTGGTTTGGTTATTTGTTCTCACTCAAGAGCGACTATCCGTTGCATTCGCAATGTCAGGTTCATTTTTTTATATTTTGATGGCAGCCGCAAGCTGGGTTTTTTACGATGAACACCTGAGTTTAGGTCAATGGGCCGGGTTGTTTATAATTAGCATCGGCATATTAATGGTGAATCTTCTGAAAACTTAATCGGGAAACGCGAAGTAAGAGTACTAAACCAAAGTGGTCAGGTGCGCGCGGTGAAGCATCCCAAAGTTCGGGGTCAGTAAATAAATTTTTCATCTTAAGGTTTAAACCGCCGGTTCCTCGGGCCATGCCGTTCGATTCGGGACTTCTGACCACCGTGAAGCAATTGATGAATCTTGTATTACACGAATCCCATCCTCACAAGGGTTGAAGATGAAGTCGCTAAGGCAATTCATCCGCAACCAGTTACTAACCCCATCCTGTCCGGTTTATTGGGGCAACTTCAAAATCACATTCGACGGACGCCTAATAGCAGTTCTTGATGAGATGGTTGATGAGTAACTTAAATAAAATAGGATTTGAATAATGAATGAAACATACAATTCCGAATATACAAACTACCAGACAAATAGAAATCGATTTAGAAGATGGATCAGGCAAGTGTATCTTAGGAAGGCAAGTTCTTTAGTTAATGGACCGACTTTAGATTTTGGTTGTGGAATAGGGGAATTGCTAACTCGATTACCTTCGGGGTCAATGGGTCTTGAGTACAACAGAACAACAATTTCATACTGCGATGCGCAAGGATTGGATGTTGTTTTTTATGATGGTTTCGAGGACGATTGGTGTTTGTCTTCAGTCCCGAAAGGAAGAAAATTCGAGTCGATAGTCATAAGTCATGTTTTAGAACACCTGGAGGAACCGGAGAAAATTCTTCCTAAATTGCTTGTTACTTCAAAATCGTTCGGTGTTAAAACGGTATTAGTTATTATTCCCGGGAAAGCAGGCTTTAAAAGTGACCCAACTCACCGTAAATTCGTAGATATAAATATGTTGAAAGAAGTTGTTAATAAAGCACAAGATTGGAATATAAAAAGTATGGAATATTATCCATTCAATATTGAACAAATAGGTAATTTTTTTATACACAATGAATTACAAGTCGTATTGGAAAGAGAGTAAGCGTCCGCCCAACACCGTCTTGAACCGATCACGCAAATCGGCGATTCTTGCGGTAAGCGGACATCAAGAGGTGTCCGCCTAAATGACAAGCGGACACTTCCATGCGCAAACGACGTCACTTCACTGCCGAATTCAAACGCCAACTGGTCGAGCAGACCTGCCGACCGGGCAACTCCATTTCCGGCCTCGCGCAAGCGCACGGGATCAACGCCAATCAATTGCACAAGTGGCGCCGCAAGATTCTGGCGCGAGCCGGCAACGTGCCTGGCGCAGCATCTACCCCTGATCTCCGCGTAAGCTTCAATGGTCGCTTGCGCCAGGAGTGCCTGAACGCGCACTGGTTCTTGTCTTTAGAGGATGCCAGGCGCAAGATTGACGAGTGGCGGCAGTACTATAATGAGACGCGTCCCCACTCTGCATTGCAGTGGGCAACACCTGCTGAATTCGCCCGCCAGGCAAGGGAAAACGCCTTGTTCGGCAGGCCAAAGGAGCCGGAATTTTCCATTTTAGACCGGTACTGATTTTGGGGGCGGGTCAAACCTAAATTGAACTTTAGTCCAGTATGCAGCGCAATTGGGGTATGTAAAGATGTCAGCGCGAAACGGACCGCGTTCACTGCCGCATTCTGATAGATGGCACTACATTGCAGGTATTACAGCTTTCAGCAGATCGTGATATGAATAGAGATTTGCCATCCGGGAATTGAACAAGCAAGGGACAAATGCAACATTATTAGATTAGGAGTTTTCATAATGTATAACAATCCAAAGCCATCTTTATTTATACAGCCTATTGTGCTTGTATTCGCTATCTTTGTTTTGACTGTAACATGGACTGGATTTTATGTTGGTGGGGATGGGGTTAAGTTTTACCATGCTGCAAAAGAATGGCTTGAGGCCTTCCCGCCAGATATAACAAAGGATGGAGCGGAAAGATTAGTAGTGATTCTCCCGTTGGCAGCCTCGCTGACCTTGCTGGGTCACTCCGAGTTTTCTGCCATTTTGCCAACCAGTTTGTATTATATTTCTTTCATATTATTCATTGCTTATGCATTAAGCAGGCTGACCGATCCAGTCACAGTCATCGTCGCATGTGCATTACTCGCTTCTGTACCGGTACTCGCATTTAACGCAGTGACACCCAGTTCTGATATGGCGAATTTGCTGTACGCATCACTTTCATTTTTCTTCTTTTACACCGCACTTAACCATGAGCGTCGCAATATGATGCTCTATTGGTCTGGTTTCTTCGTCGGCCTGGAATTCATCTCCCATTCGCAAGCTGTTGCATTGCTTCTTTTTTACGGCATCCTTTTTTTAATTGGCTACCGAATTGAGCGTAAGGTTTATCTCTACTTGGCATTGGGTTTCATGACAGTGTTTTTTGCGGAGATGGTCTATTACATTTTTGCTGACTACAATCCATTTTATCGTTTCATTTACATATTAAACGCTACCCAAGCGGCGGATCGGTTTGAAGGCCCACAGCCCGAAGTCGGCGGCATTGACAACGCTGGCAATCTATATATTTGGCCGCCCATCAATCCTATTCTTTTAACCTTGATTACTCAAAAATACGGATTATTGTATTACCTTCTCTATCCTGCGCTCTGGTGGATAATACGGGGACGTACCATTCGTGACGAAGCAACGACGCAACTTCTGCGCCTTTTGGTAGTGCTTGGTGTTGTCTGGTGCTTGTTTGCGCTCATTGTGCTCAGTCAAATCAAGTTATATGCTCGTTATTATTTGGCCGCTACAAGCTGCTTTTTTATCGTTGGCGTTTTTTGGCTGCGCTATGTGATATGGCCTAATCATAAAAAAATAACCATCATTGCAGTATTGTCAGTTTTGGCGGTAAATTTCTTATGCATAGCAGTGGAAAACAAGGAGCCGCGTTTTGGCGAGCGCGCCTTACTTAAATATCTTGACGTCTCCAATGGTCAAATTTTCACGGATTTAGCTACTGCAAGATATGCCGAATATTTTTGCCGTTGGGAGCAAATTGATTGTTCCGGGATATTGATTGGTGAACCTACTCCAGGCAGCATGTATTTTTTAAACCCGAACAACTCAGCTATGAGCCCTGATCCTCAGTGGAAAGAGATCTGGCATCTTGAGCAACCTAGGAAATGGACAGGACGAATTATCACATCACTTGGCTTGGAGTCCCTTGTGCCTGGGGATATTTTTCGCCGTCTCAACCAACCCAACAAAGCTGTATCTGTGTATGCGATACCTGAACAGGCGTACGGTTCACAGCAATAGACCGGGTAGCCGCATATCTTCATTTTAGGATTATCGGCGCCGGCTAAAATAAGAATGAATCAGTATTGCAACGAGCATTGTGAAAAGACAATAGCGGTGGGCTAATGTTCGAATTCGATAAATACGAAAAGCATTTGCATGTGGATCGCGGACTTGCACCGCTCCGCTTATGATCCTGTTCAAGACATTGCAAAAATGTCCCTGCTCATGTGGGGCGAGCATTGCGTGGAATGCGCGGCTCCGAGCTGCTTCACTACCTGCGATCTCTATCAAAGCAGGCCGGACAGTCGGTGCAGGCGTCTGACTTATGGCATGTATCGTAATCGTAAGTTTTCCCTCCGCTCGCGGCTATGGAGCAGAGGTTGCATTCAAGAAATGGGGCAAGATCGAGGCTCGGGGAAATACCCTGATGTTGCCTGCGGGTTTGACGCTATTGACAGAACGGGTGATCGGCCTGTTCGCACCCCTTGCAAATGCGGCTGGAGCATTCATATATCGCCTGACGCGCGACAACCGTTGGTCATATCTGGAGCAAGCGCTCCTTGAGCGCTTCGCCCGTTGGCTGCACCAGAAGAAACCTGCAAACTCCGGTTCACGCCCGGATTTCTTCCTGCTGGAAGTTTACAATCCGATGGATGCTCCCGGTACGGATGCAACTGAGCATGTCGATTGCAAGCGGAAACGAGCAAGCGGAATTCCACGCTGTTTCCGCACCCATTCCGGGCATCCGTTATTTTACCCGCTGGTTACTCGCGTCATGAGTTCGGGCGCGAGCAGTTTTCAAGGTTACGGAATGCGGTCTTCCGTTCGACATCGCTATTATTCCGGACGGTGAGGTATGCCGCGCACGTTGTTTTCCTTACAGCCGATTTTGTTGTCCCACCGCAAGGAGCACGGCAGTAGAAGGCTTCCAGCCAGCCAAAGATAAAGTGCGTCGTTTGGGATCTCGACAATACGATGTGGAATGGCATATTGCTTGAGAACGAGGCGGTCGGCTTGCGGGCAAGAGTGACTTGAATTGCTGCGTTTCTTGGATGAACGGGGGATTTTGCTCAGTATCGCAAGCAAGAATGACGAGTCAAGTGCTTGGCGGCGCATGGAAGACTTGGGCATCGCGGATTATTTCCTGTATCCCCAGATCAACTGGATGCCGAAGAGCGAAAATATCAAGCTGATAGCGGAGCAACTTAATATAGGGCTGGATACTTTCGCTTTTATTGACGACAATCCATTCGAGTTGGAGGAAGTATCGCAAGCGCTAAAGGTGGTGGAGTGCGTGAACGCGGCCGATATCGAACATCTTTTCTTGAACCCTCGCTATCAAGGCACTACCAGCGATGACGCGAGAAAACGCAGCCAATTTTATCGACAGGAATTTGTGCGGAAAAAAAGTGCAACCAAATTTGGTTCTGATTATCTTGGGTTTCTGGCTGCTTGTGAGATAAAGCTTAAACGTTGACGTTTATACAAATGATGATCTGGATCGTGTTTCAGAACTTGTCCAGCGCACCAATCAATTGAATTTTTCAGGACGCAAGTACCTCAGGAGCGAGATATTGCCAATCCTGGCTGAGGAAGAAGCCAAGAAATACGTGCTGCGATGCACGGATAATTACGGTTCTTACGGCACGGTCGGGTTCTGTATTGTGCGGTTGAAAGAGCACGAGATACACATTGAAGACTTCATGCTCTCCTGCCGCGTGCAAGGTAGATTTATTGAGCAGGCTTTCTTCAATTACCTCGTGAATGTCCAGGATGGACAAAAGCCGGAAAGCCTTTGGGTCAATTTCGAGCCCACGGGACGCAATATTCCCGCCCAGCAAGTACTCGAGAGTATGAACTTCGTTCCATGCCCATCTGGTAAAGGCCTGCGTGTAGATCTCAGTTTGCATTCGCTTGATTGCAACTTCATCTCGGTGGGCTCGTCGCAGACAGTGAAGGCGGTCCAGGCATAGTCAAGTCTATTCACGGAGGCTCATGCCGGGCCGCCAGCGCGACACGAAGATTCGTGAACCCGACGTTTAGTCCCGACGGGCAGGTGTCTGCAAATATCTGTCGGCTAATGGATCTGACCGCGATTTTGAGATGACCCAGCGCCAAAGCGGATTTTGTACCATTACGATAGTGGCGACAAGAAAGCCGTATAAGGCCACGTATCGAATTATCAGCTCAGCCGGTACCGGCCAGATTTGAACGATCGGCTGCTCAACAGGAACTGCATTGCGGAAAAAACCTGCCCATACTTGACGATTACTTGTTCCAGGCCGAAATAAAGCGCCAAATACGCCAGAACGCCTGACACAAGTACCCACGTGCCGCCTTTCTTCGCCCTGTCGTCCCGGGAACGAGACGCCAGCGCGGCCTTCGCTCCACCGAATGTGATCAGCGCAACGGCCAGCGCTATCAGCAAAAATGAGCCTATGCCGCCATTGCCGGCCATAAGCTCGACCAGATTGTCCGTCGATGCTTCCACAACCACGACATAGTATGAAAGTCGGCATAATCAGGCAGGCGCCGATTGCCCATCCCAGTAGGGCTGACTTTGCATCCGGAAGAATGCGCCACCGCGGCGATAATGCCGCCCGCTGTGGCCGCTACGCTCCAGACACTGAACAGGGCCAGGAAACGTCCGATCAATTCCCATTCCCATGGCCATCCCAGAATAGGGGATCCAACAATATCGTGAATGCTTTCAGTTGGTACGGCGGACCACAGCAGCATCCATGCAATCAAGCCATGCAGCAATACCAGGGGCGGCAAAGCTGAGCAGATACAGCCCACCCCGCGCCAGCCATTGTGAAATCAGTACCGGAAAACCAATGGCCCAGTACAGCAGCGTTGCAAGCAATAGCAGCGATCTGAAGGGGTGCCCTTCATACACCAGTTCGCGAACATTATAGGGGGTTAAAGCTGACTTCGTGATTAACCAGGCAATCGCGACCGTTATCGTAATCCCCGCCGCTATCAGACCAAGCACACGCGTTCCACTCATTTCTGCGCTCATTTCTGTTCGGGTCGCAATGACAGGGAACGGCTCTGTTGACTGGCACTGACGCAGCGGTTTTTCCGTCTGACGTGTGCTTCCTGGCTTTGCATTTCAGGCAATACCCAGCCAATCAGCAGTAACAAAATCGGTTCTGTCACATCCGCAGTGCGGCCCAGCAAGCCCATCTGTAACAGTTCGATCAAGCAGGTCAATATGACGAGTCCACCTACCGTTTTTCTGATACCAAACCCCGCTTTTTGCCCAAGCCACAGCAGAGCCGTATAAACAAATAAGGACTGGGCCAATCCCCGCGCAGCGGTTTCCACGGATCCCTGGAGCATAGTGGCAAAAGGAACGGCATTGAAGGTTCCACCCGGCGCGGGAGAGAAAGGCGTTACCCCGGTAATGGTCCAGGCTGCCAGCAGCAGCAGGAAGGCCGCTTCAAAGATCATCTTCGAACTGCCGAGGCGCAGCACCAACAGGCATCCCGCATAACCCGTCAGCATCCCGATCACGATCGATGCATCCAATGCCAGATTCACGACAGCGAGCTTCCCCGCAAGAACCAGCAATAGGAGCGCCCCCCAACCATAAAGCCGGTTGCCGCGCCAGCGCTGCGAAAGCGCCGCCAGCGACAAAGACACCGGCCGCATGCATGATCGTTTCCGGGAGGGAAAAGCGGAACTCGAGGAGAAGCGGTTTCAGCGCATCCTTGAATTTTTGCAAATCCAGAGACGGCACCAGCGGCAATAGCTCGGTGAGCAGCCATAACATCAATACTGATAGCGGTATCAGCGAAGCGTAATTGAACAATTGCGCATTTCCAGGGGACGCTTCCCGACAAGACCTGCCGCCGCCATCCCCGAGATCATGCCCGCCATATTCCAGACCACATCCGCCAGCGCGGCAGAACGGGAGGGCAGCCAAACCTGCGCCAACTGAAGGGCGAACGCGTACACAAGCGCCAGAAGAAGACATCCGGCAATACGGCCCCGGCTATCGAGTTTGTCCGGCGAAAATATAATGGCCGCCATTCCAAGAGGAAAAAACAGCGCGATATTGCCTAGCACATCCCCCAGCGAGGTGAACCAGCGGAAATCGGTGAGGAATGTTTTTACGGCGCCTTCCGCCGGTGCGGAAAAGTCGCCGGGATACAACGACCCATAAGCAATCAGTAATAAGATAACCGCGAGAATTCGCATTTTATGAATGTCTTCTGTTGAAGAAAACGCCGAGATGCCTCTTATCGCACAGGAGGCGCTGGCTTGATCTCCAGCGCCGGCAGCCAACGGGGCCTGTCTTTATCAAGCGAATAAGCGCCTATCCTGTCGGCGCCAATCAAACCCTCGCCATCGAAGTCCATGCCGGCGTCCGGGTAAATAGCAAAGCGCGCGCTGTTTCCGGCATGTTTTCGCACCTTGATGCCCGTAGGCGCCAGGTTCATTTCACCTAAAGGTGCGAATGGCCGGGCAAGATGATTCCGGGCCTCGTCGAAACCACCCGTCAGATTGCTTTCCGTGGAAGCGCCGCGCAGCGGTGACAGGGCGAATATGATATTACCCGAGACGAATTGCCGAGACACCGGATCCCGCCAGCGGCGCAGGATAGTCATGCCGGATCCCTTCGCTATGACAGTATTGTAGAACACGCTTATCGTGCGTGTAGTGCCGTGGTGTGGTTGAATGCGTACCCCATCGCCGAAATGATTTACAAACAGGTTATTGTACAGCGCGATATTCCCTTCTCCCTGGAATAACGATTCGTGCGGATTCTGGTAAAAGAAATTATCGTAGACGAGATACATGTCGTCTGACCCTGGTCCGGAAAGCGGCCAGTGCCCTACCAGCACATTGGGCCTGGGTATGCTTTTATGTTTTGGATCCGCCGTTCGCCTTGCTGAAAACATTATGGCGAATAATCGTCGCACTGGGCCCCTCCGGCATTTCCGGCAGAATCGGTCGAGGCTGCTGATGCTTGATCTGTAAGTTATAGCCCAGCGTATCAACTATCAGATTGTGCTCAATCAACCCGGCAATAAAAGGCGCGCGTCCATCCGAGTCTCCAAGGTAGAGGCCGGTTCCCGCGCCGGCGATCACATTGTTGCGAATTACCCAGCCCCAGGCCGGGCATTTGGTTGAAATACCCACCGTTTGCTGATCGTTGCCGTGGCCGCGCACGCGTAAGCCATCAAGGGTAATGTGATGCGCCCAATCCGCGTGTCCTTCACATTTCACCCCATCCACCGCCAACTGACGCCCATCGAGGTCCAGATTGCGAATGGTAATGTAGCTCGAATTGACGATGCTGACCGTGTTATGCCCCGGCCGCCCCGCAAAAATTGCACGCGGGCCGCTGTCCGGGCCCGAGATTGTAATAGGCGCCTCCGCCGTGCCATGAAGATAATGGATCGGCAGGCCGTCCTTGTATTCTCCCGGCATCAGCCGCAAGTGGGCGCCGGGTTCCAATGCTTTTAACCTCGCCCGATAGGTATCGGGGCTTGCAGTATAAATCGGATGGGCATAGGTAGACGATGAGCCAAGCAGAACGCCAGCCAGCGTCGACGATAAATTGAAAAGAAAGGTTGCGATTTAATTTGATCATTAAAAAACATTGAAGGAAACGTTGGAGCCGCTGAGTGCAAGCAGCACATCCTTGAGCATCTTCCGCATTTATCGCCGGCGCTTGTAACCGGGATTGCGCATGGGTGTTTATCCAGTTATAGTAGATGCAACTTGGTTGCAATACCGGCATTTATATTTATGTTGAATCTTCAGAAGCAAGCAGAAGAGATGATTCGCGGCCGCGGAGAGCGGGTGACATCCGGCAGAGTTCAAATTCTTGCCATGCTACTGGCAGAACAACGGGCTGTCACGCACCACGAAATTGAAGAGCGCTTGCGTGATAAGCACAGACTGGACCGGGTGACGCTCTACCGCGTGCTTGAATGGCTGAACGAAAAGGGTTTCGTGCATAAAGTGGTAAGCGATGACCGTATATGGCGTTTTCGGGCAAACAGCCATGTACATCCGCACCAGCATGCGCATTTTGAATGTATGCGCTGCACCGCTGTTATTTGCCTTGATGAAATGAAGGTGGAGTATAACCGCCCATTGCCTGCCGGTTACCGGCCTCAGGAAGTTGAGCTGACGGTCAAGGGTTTATGTGCAGAGTGTGCGTAACTGGAATTCCAATCCATGATATGTGGGAACAATAGGCTGGGTCTTGGGAAAGCGCTATTCGATGATATTGCGTAAGATATTATTTCTGATTCTGGTATCGGCGTTGTCGTTCGTTCCGATCCTGCAGGCGGCGCATGCGCTAACGCATGTCGGGGAAGCCGATATCGCAGGCATGGCTCAGGCCGATGGCCATCAGGGAGAAAACGGTATTGATGCGCATGCCAGCGATGCGGACGCTGGTATCGACAGCGACAGGATTTGCCTGGATTGCCTGGCCTTGACAGGTTTCAGTGTTATTTTCACTATATTGGCGGTTCTCTTCTGTGATCAAATAAGCCGCCAATCTCTGCCTTACCTCAAATCGAGGTTTGTCCTCCGCAATTTTTCTTCCCCCTATCTTACCCGCGGCCCCCCGCAAGCTTGATTCCATCGCTTCCTTAATCGGTTGACCCTGGTCGTAACCGTCGTCTGACGATGCCGATCCGATTGATCCGTGCCCATCCATGAACCGGTAGTTACCAATGGGTGCGCAACCGGTTGCATGAAACCCACCGGCTTCCATCTTTCAAGAAGTTAGCATGAACCGTTCACGTTGTAACTTTTCGCGTGCGCCTTTGCGCGTCGCTGAAGCCTGTCTTGCTGTTTACACATCAGTTCTTTTCCTATCCGGCGTATCCCCTGTTCAGGCCCAGGCTATCCGCAAGGACAGCGATATTGCCGCCGGTCGTAGTAACCGGCGCGCCATTCGAGAATCGCAGCGAGCTTGACATGGCGCAGCCGGTTTCAGTATTGCGGGGCGACGATCTGCGCAGGAAGCGGGAAGCGAGCCTGGGCGATACCCTTTCGCGCGAGCTTGGCGTGGCGTCCAGTTCCTTCGGACCGGGCGCAGGCCGGCCTATCATTCGCGGCCTCGACGGTCCCCGCATCCGCGTGCTGGAAAACGGCATCGGCACGCTTGATCTCTCTTCTATCAGCCCGGATCACGCGGTAACGGCTGAATCGCTCAATGCTTCTCAAATCGAAATCCTGCGAGGTCCGGCGACGTTGCTATATGGCAGCGGGGTGTCGGGCGGGATAGTCAATGTCGTAAATGACCGTATTCCGAACCAACGGTTCAAATCAGTAAAAGGCAATTTCGAAGCTCGCGGCAATACCGCGACCGAGGAACGCACCGGGGCCTTCAATGCAAGCGGCAGCGCGGGCCAGGCCTCCTGGAGCATAGGCGGATTCAGGCGCAAAACGGGCGATTACCACATTCCCGGCCGCGCCAACGAGAACGATCCAAACAGCCGGAAAGGCGTTGTCGAAAACAGCGCCGTCAATTCGGCAGGCGTATCGGCGGGCGGCTCATTCGTGGGCGAGCGTGGTTTCATAGGCGGATCATTCTCGCGCCTGGAAAGCAAGTATGGCGTGCCCAGTCCCGAAGGGTCGAAGATCGATCTCAATCAAAACCGCTACGATTTATCGGGTGAACTGGATAAGCCGGTCATGGGCTTCGAGAAGCTCAAGGTGCGGATGGGTTACAACGATTACGAGCACAATGAAATTGAAAGTACCGGAGAGATCGCGACGCGGTTTAAAAATCAGGGATTGGAAAGCCGCGGCGAGCTTTTGCATGTGCCCATAGCGGGCTGGAAGGGAGTGCTCGGTATCCAATTTGGGGACCGTGATTTTTCCGCATTGGGCGAGGAAGCTGTGATCCCTGTCACAAAGTCGCGTTCCACTGGCGTATTTCTGGTGGAGGAACGCAACTGGGACCGCTGGCGCCTAGAAGTTGGCGGGCGCGGCGAACATGCCACGCAAGACCCCAGTAACGGCCTCCCGTCACGCGCATTCAATCTTTATAACGCCTCCGCAGGCGTTTTGTGGAAATTCATGGATGGCTACGGGCTGAGCCTGTCAGGTACGCGGGGGCAACGCGCTCCGGCCACGGAAGAGCTATACATACATGGCGCGCACCGCGGCACCGCCACCTTCCAGACCGGCGATAGCAACTTGACCAGCGAGACCACCAACAACCTCGACCTGGCGCTACGCAAAACCACCGGCCTGGTGACGTGGAAGGTCAATGTGTTCCATAACTGGATCGCCGATTATATCTTTGTACGCAGCGCCGATATCAACGGTGACGGTATCGCCGATCGCGTCGACGACACCGGGACGCTGATGCCCGATGGAGAGTTTCTCGTGCAGAATTTTGCACAGGCCGGGGCAAGATTTTACGGCGCGGAAGCGGAAGCGGTCTTGACATTGAAGCCTAACGAGATCGATCTGCGCCTGTTCGCCGATTATGTTCGTGGAAAACTGGATAGCGGCGGCAACGTGCCCCGCATTACGCCACTGCGGTTCGGACTGGAATTCAATCACAGGACGGGCCCTTGGACAGCTAACGTGAGCGCAACCCGCGTAATGCGCCAAAACCATCGTGGCAGAGCTTGAAACCAGCACGCCCGGTTATACCCTTGTGAATGTCGAGGTAAGTTTTCGCATCAAGGAAACCAGATCGAATGGCATCAAGATCTTTCTTCAAGGCAAGAATCTTCTTGATGAAGAAATGCGTGTGCATAACTCTTTTCTCAAGAATTTTGCTCCATTGCCGGGAAGAGCGCTAGTGATCGGCTTGAGAGGCGAGTTTTGATTGCGACTAAGCTGTTAATCTGATTTGAATCCAGGAAGGCTGTTTTGCTGGTCTGGAATTGCGATCTTCACGATCGGTGTGCACGACGGCGCCAATCCAACCAGGCATCTACTCTTGTCCGATAATAGTGAATCCAGTCATGCTGATGTTGTTGCACTTCATATTTTTTACCATGCTCAATGATCAGGATGCAGTCATCATATCCGCTCAGGTTGAGCAGGTCGTAATGCTTCTGCATGGCTCGGGTCATGGGATAGTTGTTGGTGAACAAGGGAATCAGTATTATTCGAAGGGGTAGATGCCCGAACTCGCTCGTCACTCGAGCTATCAACTGACGCTTTCCATGGACGATTGGATCACTCGTGTAAATTACCGAGATTCCGTCTTTGGTCAGCTTGTCCGGCAGTTCACGCAAGAGGCGAAGGGTAAATTCAATGCCAATATCGCCACCCCCTATCGGTAGCTGTGCTCCAACAGGATGGGGAACATAAGGCGTATTTGCGGTGATGCAATCGAAGCGCCCAGGAATGTTTGAAAAGAGATCGCTATGTACGGCACGAACGGTCTTCAGTTTATTGAGGCGGGCGTTCGCCTCTACCATTGCGAGAGCCCTCGGGATTGATATCGGCGCAAAAGCTCTCCTCGGATTGCCGGGCAAGGGATAGGCCCTGTACGCCGCTTCCCGTGCAAAGATCAAGCGATCGCGAAAAACGCCGGCCCCTGCAGTACTTCTCTGCGATATCGACCATCAAATGAGAATCCCATCCGATATACACAAAATCCGGTCTATCCCTCGACGGATCGCAGAGGAAATACTTGCCGCTTACAGGGTAGCAGCGAACCTTCGACCCGACGACATCATTTGAGAGAGACAGAATCCCCGCGTCCTCAAGGATTCGCAGACTAGTCGGTATTCATAACGGTATTGATCCGTTCTCGCGCAACATCCCGATGGAAAAAAAATAGATCAAACAGTATTGCCGGAGAGGGGCCTTTCTCCTGCTCGAGCAGGTGTTTATAGAGGCCCTGCCAAGGCGACTCCTTCCAGCAGTTGACGCCACCGCTGACAAATTTTGCGAGCCGGACGGGTTCAGAATACCAGCGATTCCCCCCCGCTTGGGGCAGCCTCGTTGCGCATTCATACTTGGAGTTTTGCAGAATCGACAAAAGAACAGCAGCGGCCTCTTCCGTAAACCCTGAGGGTTCGAAACGAGCTCCCTTGCGCTCTACTGATTCCTGAGCGGGCAATGTCTCGATTGGATCCATGTGCGCGTGAGGTTAGCCGAGTGTGCGGTTCATGACTTTGTATTAGACGATGCTGTGCCGCATCTGCGCCGAATCTACCACAGAAACCGTTTGGCATGCAATTCGTGGCTGGGGATCTGATGGCGTGACGGTTTGCTTGCTCAATACATTCAATGCTCAGTTGTCTGTTAAGCCTCAGCGGAATGTGGCACACTTCGGGATTACGTTTTGTATCCAGGTCTGCTGATCCGTGTCGCCTTACGAACTCTTTATCGGTTTGCGCTATACCCGCGCGAAGCGCCGCAATCACTTCATTTCCTTTATTTCCCTGATTTCCCTGCTGGGTATTACGCTCGGCATGACAGCGCTTATCACTGTCATGTCGGTCATGAATGGTTTTCAGAAAGAAGTGCGCTCGCGTATCCTCGGTGTCGCATCCCATATTCAGGTAAGCGGCATAGATGGCAAGCTGACCGACTGGCGTCAGGTAGCGGAGGAAGCGCTCAGGCACCCCGAGGTGGAGGCTGCCGCACCCTACGTCAGTGCGCAGGGCATGGTGTCGTTCGATCAGGTCGTCAGCGGTGTGGTGGTAAGGGGCATTCTGCCAGGCATGGAAGACAATGTCGCCGATTTGGGACGAATGATGATAGACGGCAAGCTTGAGTGATCTTGTGCCGGGACAATTCGGCATTGTTATCGGCAGGGAGTTGGCACGAGCTCTGGGTGTATTTACCGGCGACAAGATTGTTCTGATCTCGCCACAGGGACAGGTAACGCCAGCAGGCATACTGCCGCGCCTCAAACAGTTCACGATTATCGGTATCTTCGAAGCGGGACATTTCGAATACGACTCCGGCCTGGTGCTGATCCATCTGGCGGACGCACAGAAGCTGTATCGCATGGGAGACGACCAGGTGTCCGGTGTGCGGTTGAAGCTGCACGACCTGTTCCAGGCGCCCCAAGTGGCGCGCGAGCTCGCGCCCATGATTTCCACCGACATCCATATTACCGATTGGAGCCGCCAGCATGCCAATTATTTCCGCGCGATCCAGATCGAGAAGCGCATGCTGGGGCTCATTCTCGCCCTCATTATCGCGGTTGCGGCATTCAATATCGTCTCCACCCTGGTCATGACCGTAACCGACAAGCAGTCCGATATCGCGATCTTGCGCACATTAGGCGCCAGTCCGCGCAGCATCATGAAGGTCTTTATCGTGCAGGGGACGCTGATCGGTATCCTCGGCACGACGCTGGGTGTGATCGGCGGCGTGCTGCTTGCCTATAACGTGGAGGCAGTGATAGGACTGATCGAGCGTTTGTTCAGCGTGCAATTCCTTTCACGGGAGGTCTATTACATCAGCGAAATTCCATCGGACCCTCAGCTTGCCGACGTGATCACGGTGGCCGCGGTATCGTTTGTGCTGACTTTGCTCGCGACACTTTATCCCAGTTATCGGGCGTCCAGGGTCAATCCCGCTGAGGCGCTGCGATATGAATAAGACCATCATTTCCTGCCAGAACCTGCGCAAGAGTTATTACCAGGGTAAGCTTGAAGTGCCGGTACTGATGGGAATAGACCTGAATGTGGAAGCAGGGGAAACGATTGCCGTTGTTGGCTCATCGGGTTCCGGAAAAAGCACGCTGCTGCACTTGCTTGGGGGATTGGATGCGCCCACAGGCGGCCACATCCGCATCATGGGACATGATATCGCCACCATCCACGAGGAAGAAAGATGCCAGCTGCGTAACAGGTCGCTTGGCTTCATTTATCAGTTTCACCATCTGCTACCTGAATTCAGCGCGCTGGAGAATGTGGCCATGCCATTGCTCATTCGACGCATGAGCGCTACCGAAGCATATGGCAGCGCAGCTGAAGTATTGAAGCAGGTGGGCCTGGGGCATCGCCTCACCCACACGCCGGGAGAACTTTCCGGTGGCGAGCGTCAGCGCGCGGCGGTAGCGCGCGCCCTGGTTACTCGGCCAGCTTGTGTTCTTGCGGATGAGCCTACCGGCAACCTCGACCGGCGTACCGCCGGAGAGGTATTCAATCTGATGCTCGAACTTAACCGCGACGTGGGCGCGAGTCTCATCATTGTGACGCACGACCCGGAACTCGCCAGGAAGGCCGGGCGGATATCGCATCTGGAAGATGGCATACTGACCGGGTGACGCCGCACCGGGGGATCCTGGTGCAGTTGTAGGATGGAGCGTAGCGCAATTCATCGAGATCATGATTGGGCTACGGATTGGCGCCTCCACCCATCCTGCCGCTGAACAATCTGGATCATAGATGGTTGGAGTGACGAAAGAACTCCAGCGTTTATTTCCGATGCCAGGATAGACTCAGGTTCCCGCCTCACCCCTCCGTCCGCCCTGCATTTACTAATGTCGGCGCCGTCTTGCCCGTTTGCGCCATTCATGAATAGCATATAGCCGCCACCCCCCCCGCACCACGAAATAACCCGCGAAAGAAAGCAGTAGCGCCAGCAGACATATCCCCACGAGTAAAGGCTTGCCGAGCGAAACCACCCATTCCACCAATGCAGGTATCCATTCACCGATGCTTTTATCCATTAGATGCAGCTCTACTTCGGGCATGCTGTCCGTGCTATCGCCGGTTACGGCCGTGCCGATAGCATAGGCAGCGATGTAGATCGGCAGAATGGTAAAGGGATTGGAATAAAGTGTCGTAATTACCGCCACGGGGAGATTTACCTTGAAAACGATGGCAAACAAAGCGGCAAAAAAGAACTGTATCGGGTTACTGCCGGGGATCAGGCCTGTGAATAAGCCAACCGCCACGCCTCCCGCTACCGACCTGCGGTGGAGATGCCATAAGTTGTGGTGGTGCAGTCGGTCTCCAAATAATCCGACAAAGCGGTTTTGCCGGATGGTTTCGTGAGAGGGCAGATATTTTTTGAAAAATTTTCGTAGCACAAGAAGAGTGTACGGAAATACCGGCTCGAGGTGCAATGTAAATATAAGGGTCCGCAATCACCATGCTGACTGGAAATTTGTGCCGCCTGAAAGAAACAGAACTGGTGTTAGTGCCTGCTGCTTTTGCTGATACGACTTTGCATTCCAACCTTACAAATCCAGCCTTTGCTGCCTTCGTATTCCCGCTGATTCCGTAGTTTCTATGTCCGTATTTTCAATACATGGCGCAAGGCGCTGATGCGAGCACATATTCTGGCGTTTGCCGTTGGGGTGGGACTGCTGCAGCAGCAGTCCGTGCTGCCCGTAATCGCATGGGCATGGGCGCTTTTACCCGGCGCAGCTTTCGCATTCCTGCTTTTGCGCGCTCGGAGCAATCTTCTTATCACAATCGGCAAAGTCCTGTTTGCGGTAGTTTTCCTGGCGGCGGGATTTTTCTGGGCTGCAGCATTTGCTCACTTGCGCCTGTCCGATGTGCTCCCGCATGAATGGGAGGGACGCGATATTCAGTTGGTCGGCGTGGCGGCTGAACTGCCGCAAGTCAACGAAGGCAATGTGCGTTTTGCTTTCGATGTGGAACAAGTGCTAACGAAAGACGCAATCGTTCCCGCGCGTATTTCCCTTGCCTGGTACGGCGAACGCGGAAAGCGTTCCATGGCTGAAGCTGCACCGCCACAGATCCGTGCAGGCGAGCGCTGGCGGATCACGGCGCGGCTCAAGCGTCCGCATGGCAGTGTCAATCCTCATGGTTTTGACTTCGAGCAATGGGCTCTCGAGCGCAACATTCGAGCCAGCGGATACGTGCGGGAAAACGATGGGAATGCGCGGTTGGACGAGATGGTTAATCGTCCGGCCTATCAGGTCGAGCGTTTGCGGCAGGAAGTCCGGGAGCATTTCTTTCAGGCATTGCCCGGCCATGTTTATACCGGTGTTCTGGTTGCGCTGGCAGTGGGTGATCAGCGCGCGATTCCCCGGGAACAATGGCAAATATTTACCCGCACCGGGATAAACCATCTGATGAGTATATCCGGGCTTCATGTAACCATGGTTTCCGGTCTGATATTTGCGCTGATTTACTGGTTGTGGCGCAGGAGCCATTATTTGACGCTGCGCTTGCCGGCGCGCAAAGCAGCGGCGGCCGCAGGGTTAACGGTGGCGCTGGGTTACGCGCTGCTTGCAGGCTTTGCAATACCGGCGCAGCGCACGGTTTACATGCTTGCAGTCGTCGCCATCGCTTTGTGGCTGGGGCGTTCCACTTCAGTGACAGCAGTGCTTTCCTGGGCATTGCTGGCAGTGGTGGTGCTCGATCCATGGGCGGTACTTTCGCCCGGCTTCTGGTTATCATTCGGTGCGATAGCAATCATCATGCTGGTGTCTGCCGGGCGCATCGGTAGAACGCACTGGCTGATCGGCTGGGCGCGGGTGCAATGGGCCATCACGCTGAGCCTGATACCTCCCTTACTGGCGATGTTTCAGCAAGTATCGCTGGTATCGCCTATCGCAAATGCCATTGCGATTCCCTTGGTGAGCCTGGTGGTAGTTCCGCTTACCCTGCTGGGCACGCTGCCGCTGCTCGACTTCATGTTGATGCCCGCACATTGGCTGCTGAGCGCGTGCATGGAAGCCATGCAGTGGATGAGCGATTTACCGGAGGCGGTCTGGAGTCAGCATGCGCCGCCCGCCTGGACAGTGGCAGCGGCGATGGCGGGAATCTTCTGGCTAATGCTGCCTGGAGGATTGGGGCTGGGGTGGGGGCTGGGGCCCAGGCTTACCACAGGATTTCCCGCCCGCTGGCTGGGACTGGTCGCCTTGCTGCCGATGTTTCTGGCGCTTCCGCCAAAACCGGCGTCAGGGGAATTATGGTTGACGGTGCTGGATGTCGGCCAGGGGCTGGCGGTGGTTGCGCGCACGGAAAATCACGCCCTGCTCTACGATACAGGTCCGGGTTTCAGTGCTGAGGCGGACAGCGGCAGCCGTACTATTGTTCCTTTTCTACGGGCAGAAGGTGTAAAACATCTTGACGCGATGATCGTAACGCATGCCGATTCGGATCACAGCGGCGGCGCGCTGTCGGTTCTGGAAGCGGTACCGGTGGGATGGGTGATATCGTCCTTGAACGAGGACCACCCCATACAACTGGCTGCTGCCAACAAACAGCAGTGCCGCGCGGGACAATCATGGCGATGGGATGGGGTTCGCTTTGACATGTTGCATCCTTCGGAGCAGAGCTACAGTAATCCCAGGCTTAAAACCAATGCCTTGAGCTGTGTGCTGAAAATCACCACCTCCCACGGCAGTGTGCTGCTCCCGGCCGATATTGATAAAAAATCCGAGTATCAGTTGCTCGCAGATGAGGGCGATGCACTCGCCTCGACGGTGTTGTTAGCGCCCCATCACGGCAGCAAAACGTCCTCCACCAGTGAGTTTGTAAGCCGGGTGAATCCGAGGCTGGTAATATTTACGGTAGGGTATCGCAACCGCTTTGGACATCCGAAAAAAGAAGTGGTTGAGCGGTATCAGGCGCTCGGAAGCAGATTGCTGCGCAGCGATAACGATGGCGCCGTAGTGCTGCGCTTCGCAGATAAGAGTATTGCCGTGGAAACCGGACGCGCGCTCAGGCGCCGTTACTGGCAAGACATTCCCGGATAGTATAAGAGTAGGCACAAAATGAACGATAAGCTACAAAGCCAAAATTCCACAACGGCTTCTTCCGATGCGGGCAGATGGGATGTCGCCTCCTGGCTGGAAACTGTCGGGCCTATCTTTTCGCCCGGCGAAATCGAAATCCTGCGCCAGGCGCTGAATTTTTCTCAACCGCTTTATGCCGGCCTATCCCTTCCCACCGGCGAGCTGATCAGTCAGCATATACGGGGTATGGCCTCGATCCTGGCATCGCTGCGGGTGGATTGCGATACGCTTGGCAGCAGGCATCCTTTCTGCTACGGCGGACTATCTGGATGAATACGAGGTAAAGCTGCAAGCCGCTTTCAATCCCACCGTCGCTCACCTGGTGGAAGGAATGGCGCGCATGGGCCGCATCAATACGATGGGTGCGGGCAGCGGCGGCGATGTGACTGACCGTAGTGCTCAGGTCGAGGCATTACGCAAAATGTTGCTGGCAATGGTGGAAGACATTCGCGTTGTCATCATCGCGCTGGCGGATCGTTTGCAAACGATGCGCTATGCCGTTGCGAGTAGCATTCCGGAAAGAACCGAGATTGCGCACGAGACGCTGGATGTATTCGCACCACTGGCGAATCGCCTGGGGCTGTGGCAAGTGAAGTGGGAACTGGAAGATTTTTCGTTTCGAATCCTGGAACCCGAACGCTATAAAAAAATCGCCACATTGCTGGAGGATACGCGCCGCGTCCGGGAACAGTATATTGCCCTGGTGGTGGATAAATTGCAGGGCGAGTTGCAGCGAACGGGAATCAAGGCTGAAGTTACAGGACGTCCAAAGCACATTTACAGTATCCACAAAAAAATGAAACGCAAGGGTGTGGACTTCAAGGAAATCCATGATGCGCGTGCGGTACGCATTCTCGTGAATGACGTGAAGGACTGCTATGCCGCCTTGGGCGTGGTGCATAACCTGTGGGCGCCGATACCGAAAGAGTTCGACGACTACATCGCGCGGCCCAAAGGCAATGATTACCGTTCGCTTCATACCGCCGTCCATGGTCCGGAAGACAAGGTGATTGAAGTGCAAATCCGGACGCATGAAATGCATCGGCACTCGGAAATGGGCGTTGCCGCGCACTGGCGCTATAAGGAAGGGGCGAAACGCGATGCCAGGTATGAAGAAAAAATAGCCTGGTTAAGGCAGATTCTGGAATGGAAGGATGATGTAGCGGATGCAGGCGAACTGGCCGAGCATTTCAAATTGGCGTTGTTCGAGGACTCTGTCTATGTGCTGACTCCGCAGGGCAGGGTAATAGCCTTGCCGAAGGGCGCAACGCCGGTGGATTTTGCTTACCACGTGCACAGCGATCTCGGCCACCGCTGCCGCGGTGCGAAAGTTGACGGCATCATGGTCCCGCTTGACTATACGCTGCAAAATGCGCAACGGGTGGAAATCATTTCCGCCAAACAGGGCGGCCCGAGCCGCGACTGGCTCAATCCCGTATTGGGCTATCTCAAAAGTCCTCGTGCACGATCCAAGGTCAGGCAATGGTTTAGCAGCCAGGAACGCGAAGCTTCGCTGGCGCAAGGCCGGGCGCTGGTGGAAAAGGAACTGCAGCGTCATGGCATGACGGCGATGAGTCTGGACAAATTGGCTGCCGAGTTCAAATTTCCAAAGCTCGACGCCTTCCTGATCGCCATGGCTCGAGGTGAGATCAACAGCCGCCAGTTAGGGGCGGTTTTGAGCGGCGAGACGGAGCCCACTGCATCAGTTCCGCCGGCGCCGGAATTGCCGGCAGGCAAGAAAGCTCCTTCTCAATCCGAGGGCGGCATACTTGTCGTCGGCGTCGACAAATTGCTAACGGTATTGGCGAGGTGTTGCAAACCTGCCCCGCCGGACCCCATCATCGGTTTTGTTACGCGCGGACGGGGTATTACGATACACCGCGAGGAGTGCGCCAACCTGTCCCGATTATCGGGAGAAAGCAGTGCGCGTCTCATCTCAGCGGAGTGGGATTTATCCAAGGGAGCAAGTTATCCTGTTGATATCGAAATCCAGGCGCAGGACAGACAGGGATTACTGCGCGATGTTTCAAACATCTTGTCGCGTGAAAAAATTGATGTTGCCGCCACTCGGAGTCAAAGCCGGGACGCTACCGCAACCATGCAGTTCACGCTGAAAATTACCGATCTGGCACAGTTGCGGCGGGTTCTGGCGTTAATAGAGAGCGTACCCGGAGTGGTATCGGCATTGCGAAAATGACCTTCTTGTGCGGGTACTCGTTGGGCAAAAATGCAATAGAGGGGATACGACCACAAAGTAACCCTCGATATATCTCAGGCCGCTTTTATTACTTAAGCATCTCTCTATTCCTTCGATTACTTTTTTTTATTGAAGCGACCCGCTCGAATTGACATCCGGGCAGATTGGTCTATTCTTAATTCAGCAGGCTGATCTGCAAGCGAGAGGTGTGCGTATTTTTCAGACCTCCCGATAGTGTGGGCGCAACCAGGTGCTTACAACCGGGACGGCTTTACGAGATAAAAAGTTCGGGTTGCTTCTGCCTCGTAGAGCCAAAGTGGTCATCGCTGGCTTCAATACAAGGGGGAAGAATGAAGAAGAGAATTGCCCTTATAAGCGAACACGCCTCACCGATAGCAGCCATTGGAGGCGCAGATACTGGCGGACAAAATATTGCGGTAGCCGAATTAGCACGGCATCTGGCAGCGTTAGGCTATGAAATCGACATCTTCACCCGCTGGGACGACCGACGCCTGCCAAAAACCCTGAACTGGCGGGACGGCATACGCATCATTCATGTGGAAGCCGGTCCCGTAACATTTATTCCCAAAGAAAAGCTGCTCCCTTATATGACGGCTTTTACAAAGGACATGCTGCGCTTTATTAAAGCGGAAAATAACCGCTACAAGCTTATTCATGCCCACTTCTTTATGTCTGCGTTGGTTGCGGCGGATATCAAGCAAAAACTGGGTATTCCTTTCATCGTTACCTTTCACGCCCTGGCAAGAGTGCGCAGAATTCATCAGGGAGGGAATGACTGGTTCCCTGATGAAGGTTTTGCCATCGAAGAACGGGTGGTGGCAGAGGCCGACCAAATCGTGGCCTTGTGCCCGCAAGATCGCGACGACCTGATCAATCTCTACCAGGCCGATCCTGGAAAAATTACTATTATTCCGAACGGCTTCCGGCCGGATGAGATTTATCCGCTTGATAAGCTGTTCGTCCGGATGGCATTGAAACTTGACCCCAAGGAAAAAATCATTCTGCAACTCGGGCGCATGGTGCCGCGAAAAGGCGTTGATAACGTCATAAAAGCGCTTGGCTATATGCGCCGGGAGCATAATTTCGAAGCCCGGCTGTTAATCGTGGGGGGCGAATCGGATGAGCCCGATCCCAGGATAACGCCAGAAATTGGCCGTCTGCAGAAATTGGCCGCGGCAGAGGGCGCGAGTGACCTGGTGACGTTTGTGGGACGCCGTACCCGCGACATGCTGCACTATTACTACAGCGCCGCCGACGTATTTACGACCACTCCCTGGTATGAGCCGTTCGGAATTACTCCGCTTGAATCCATGGCCTGTGGAACGCCGGTTATCGGTTCTAATGTCGGCGGTATCAAGTCTACCGTTGTGGATGGCAAGACCGGCTTTCTCGTGCCCCCCAACGACCCTGTCTTGCTGGGCCGGCGCATCATTGAACTGCTAAGTAGTAACAAGCTGATGATGTACTTCAAGGAAAACGCTATTCGTCATGTCAATGAAAGCTATACATGGATGAAGGCGACACATCTCACGGCCAATATGTATGAACGGATTGCCACCCAGAGTCCCTTGCGGGCCGAAGACGAGGATGACTCTCTATCGTACATTGACGATTCCTTCGAGGCATTAATCGAAACTATTGAAAAGTCGAGGCGGAAAATCAGACTCGCCACCCTCGACTCAGCGCAGGCGATTTACCGCTCGCTTGCTCGCGGAGGAAAAGTTTTGGTCTGCGGTAATGGTGGCAGCGCGGCGGAAGCGCAACATTTTGCAGCCGAACTCGTTGGCCGGTTTGAGGCTACCGGACGCCGTGGCCTGCCGGTCATGGCGCTGACCGCCGATACCGCGTTTGTGACCGCCTGGGCCAATGATTTTACCTTTGAAGAGGTGTTCGCCAGGCAGGTTGAGGCGTACGGGCAACCCGGCGATGTTCTGGTCGTTATCAGCTCAAGTGGCCAGTCGCCCAACCTGCTCAAGGCAATCCGGACTGCCCGCAAAAGAGAAATGTTTTGTATCGGCCTGCTCGGTAAAGAGGGGGGCGCCGCCGGCGAGTTGACCGATATCAACATCATCGTTCCTTCAAACGAGACGTCACGTATTCAGGAGGTGCAACTGCATGTTCTCCATGTGCTGAGCCATCTGATTGAGCAGCAAATCATGGCAGACGACCAGAATGCCATTCAGATAACGGAAGAATGGTCAATAAGTCAGTTCCAGATGGCCGGTCTATCCGGAAAAACCGCTAATAAGAGGAAAATAAGGCATGAATCAACGAAGTGTGACCGGTAAAGTAGCCATTGTTACCGGGGCAGGTCAGGGATTGGGGGAGGCTATTGCGAACACGCTGGGCGCAGCGGGGGCCATTGTCTGTGCTTGTGATATCAAGGAAGATCATGTGAAAAACGTGGCCCAGGCCATTAAGGACGCGGGCGGCACCGCTTACTCGTATGTGCTGGACGTTCGTAACGAGGATGATGTCAGGCAGACTGTCGATAACATCATGGCGGAACATGGGCGAATTGATGTACTGATAAATAATGCCGGAACGGATGTGACGCTTTCGATTGAAGATTTCAGTGTCGCTGATTGGAATCGCGTGGTGGATGTGAATCTACGCGGCCCCTTCCTGCTATCAAAAGCCGTTTATCCGCTCCTGAAGCATCAGGGCAAGGGCCACATCGTCAACATTACCTCGACGGCTGCCAAGCGGGTCTGGACAGAGGCAACCGCCTACCATGCCAGCAAGTGGGGACTACTTGGCTTTAGCCACGCTTTGCATGCGGAAGGCCGGCGGGACAATATAAAAGTCACCGCCGTGGTTGCTGGCGGGATGCGCACCCCTTTTATCATGGAGCGATTCCCCGATACCGATCCGAATGTTCTCCAGGACCCTAAAAACGTGGCTGAAACGGTGCACTTTGTCCTGACGCAGCCGGACGAAACGGTGATTCCGGAGGTAATGGTGCTGCCAATGAGGGAGACTTCGTGGCCGTAGAGCGGATAGAAGGCAAGGCGGTCTTTATCGATAAGGATGGCACGCTTATTCATGATGTGCCGTACAACGTCGATCCGAAAAATGTCCGGCTTACGATGGGCGCCGGCAGAGCGCTCTGGCGTATGAAAAATGCCGGTTATCAACTGATCGTCGTTTCCAATCAATCCGGCGTTGCCAGAGGCTTGTTTGAAGAAAAGGATCTCCTTCCGATTAACCGGCAAATCCAGACCTTGCTGGCGCCTTATGGCGTAAAAGTGGATGCCTTTTATTACTGCCCGCATGGGCCGGACGACGGTTGCGAATGCCGGAAACCAATGCCGGGAATGATTTTACGGGCAGCAAGGGATTATGCGATCGATCCGCAAATCTCGTGGATGATTGGCGATATTTTGAATGATGTCGAAGCGGGCAATCGCGCTGGCTGTCGGACCATCCACGTCGATAATGGCAACGAAACCGAGTGGATAAGGAGCGACTATCGACAACCTTTGTATACAGTCAAGGATTTGGCCGAAGCGGCAGACATCATTTGCCATGAAGCCAGCACTAGCGCCAGCACTGCGCGATGCGACCGGAGGCCGTCCACTGCTGAGTAGCAGCCGCTCGCCCAGCCGCCCTCTCGAATTCGCTTGATAGTTGAGCGTAATGTTAACGCCCGTCCTGGAAGGAGGCAGTATGAACAGCGAGTATCTTGCCACGATTAATCGTTTTAGCGGTTTAAATGTACTGGTGATCGGGGATGCAATGCTCGATGTTTACCTGGACGGATCGGCTAATCGTATTTGCAGGGAAGCTCCCGTTCCGATTGTCGATATCAAGGATGTCAAGGCAGTGCCGGGGGGGGCGGCGAATACGGCCGTGAATCTGGCCCAATTAGGGGCCAGGTTCACTATCTATCGGTCGTGGGGTGTGATCACGAGGCGGAGCTGTTAAAAGAGGCTCTCATTCGCCATGGACTCGACATTTCGCTGATTATATGCGACCAGACCCGGCGGACACTTACAAAACAACGCGTGGCTGCGGGTAATCAACTGCTCGTGCGCTTTGACACCGGTACGACGGAAGCGGTATGCGCCTTGCATGAGCGGCAGATGATAGCTACGTTGAAAGAAAAGTTTCATGAGGTCGATGCCGTCGTTGTCTCTGATTATGGCTATGGCATCGTGACAGACGAGATCATTGCCGTGCTTGGCGCTTTGCAGCGTAAAAAAGAGAATATTCTGGTGATTGATGCGAAGTCACTCGATAAATATAGCCGTGTTGGGGCCACGGTCGCGAAGCCGAACTACCAGGAACTTGTGACGCTACTTGCGATTACGGAGCCGGCAGCGATTGGCCACCGGTCCGAGCAGATCAAACTCCATGGACAGAGGCTGCTTGAAAAAACCGGCGCAAGATATGTTGCAGCCACAATTGATATTGAAGGGGCGATGCTGTTCCAGCACGGCAAGGAGCCTTACCGCACGTTCTCGAAACCCGTCGAGAATACCAGGGCAGCCGGAGCCGGTGACACCTATGTCGGCGCGCTTACGCTTGCGCTGGCCAGCGGTGCATCCCTTGAAGCTGCGGGCGAGATTGCCAAGTCCGCTGCCGTAGTGATACTGCAAAAATCCGGAACGGCTACCTGTACGCAAAACGAGCTGAGCCAATACTTTGGAAGTAGCAGCAAATATATCCACGACTGGCAGGAATTAAAGAGTCATGTTGATATTTTCAGAAAAGAAGGCAAACGCATGGTGTTTACGAATGGTTGCTTTGACCTGCTTCACAGCGGGCACGTTACCTATCTGGAGCAGGCGCGGGCATTGGGCGAAATCCTGATTTTAGGCCTTAACTCCGATGCCAGCATTAAACGCCTGAAAGGGAGCAACCGGCCCATCAATAATCTGCACGAACGCATTCGCATACTGTCCGGATTGGAGTCGGTGACGCCTCATAACGTCGTTCGAGGAAGACACGCCGATAAGTCTTCTGGACGTCATTCAGCCGGATGTGTACGTGAAAGGCGGTGACTATACCCTCGACAATCTCCCTGAAGCCCCTGTCGTCCTGCGCTATGGCGGAAAAGTCGAGATCATGCCTTTTGTACAGGATCGATCCACAACAAATATCATTACCAGGATTAAAAGCCTCGATAAACAAGTTGCGTAATCAGGAAACAAGCAATGTTCTCTGAGGCCTGGAAAAGCTGCAAGAATATACTCTGTATTCGGCTCGACAATATGGGCGACGTGCTGATGAGCCAGCCGGCTATCCGGGCGCTGAAAGAACGGATTCCAGGCAGGAAAGCAACTCTGCTGACATCGGGCGCAGGGTCATCGATCGCTCCGTTTATTCCGGAAGTGGACGAAACCATCACGTTTGATGTTCCCTGGGTAAAGACGAATGAAACCAGCGGAGAGCAACAGTTACTGGCGCTGGCCAATGAGTTGAGAAGCCGGCAATTCGACGCAGCCGTAATCTTTACAGTTTACAGCCAGAACCCGCTACCAGCCGCCATGCTGTGCTACCTGGCAGGCATCAAAAAAGTTTTAGGTTATTGCCGCGAAAATCCCTACCAGCTTATCAGCCAGTGGGTGCCTGATAAAGAACCTCTCGACTATGTGGTCCACGAGGTTGAACGGCAGCTCCGGCTGGTCGGCGATGGCCGGAGCGAAGACCTCGGATACAAAGCTTTTGCTGGAGATCCCGGAGGAGAGCCGGCAAAAGGTATCGGATAAAATATCGAACATATTAGCCGCTGCCGGCATTCAACCGGACGAGCCCTGGCTGGTGCTGCATGCGGGGGTGAGTGAGGAAAAGCGGCTCTATCCAGCCAGCGATTACATAAGCGCTTGCCGGTCGCTCATCAGGCAAGGCTACAGGATCGTACTCACCGGTAGTGGCAGTGAGCGAGCTTACGTGGGCGAAATTGCGCGCCAGCTCGGCGGTGTCGCCACGAATGCCGCAGGTGAGCTATCCATTGCGGAACTGATTGCACTGATTACAGCGGCCCCGGTTTTAATCTCGAATAATACGGGCCCGGTTCATATCGCCGCCGCCGTAGGGACGCCCGTCGTCGTGCTATATGCCATGACGAACCCGCAGCACACGCCTTGGCAGGTAGCAAATCGGGTGCTTTATTTTGAGGTACCGCCAGAGCTGCGGACAAAAAACCGGCTGCTTCAGTCTTTTCAGGGACCATCAACCCCAAGGGCTTCGCCGGAGGCAATTGTGGCCGCTGTAACCGAGCTTGTTTCCCTGGCAGGAAAACACCTCTCAGCCGCCTCGCGCTTGACCCGGAATGCAGCCGCAAGCAACAGCGTCATGCCGTCCATCCCACCCGTTACCGGGTTCCGCGGGTTTGACGAATATAATACTTGCTCCCGGCATCAATATAAAAGCGATAAATGATGCGGACAGAAATTACTGTACTCATTCCCTCCTATAATCGGCCGAGCGCACTTGCGGTGACGCTGACAGGACTTTGTTTTCAGCACTGCCCGGATTTCGCCGTCATTATTTCCGACCAGAGCGATACGTCTGTTTATCACGATGCTTCAGTCCAGACCGCTATTCGTCTGCTGGAAAAAAAAGGGCATCCGGTGCAGCAACTGACCAACTCGCCACGACGCGGCCTGGCACAGCAGCGTCAATTTTTACTGGACCTTGTGAAGTCCCGATACTGCCTTTATCTCGATGACGACGTTTTGCTGGAGCCTTTTGTTATCCGGAATATGTTGCAGGCGCAAAGAGAGGAAGAGATCGGATTTGTAGGGCAAGCAGTCATAGGACTGTCATACCGGAATGATTACCGGCCCGAGCAGCAGGCGATCGAGCTATGGGAGGGGCCCGTAGAGCCGGAAGTTGTTACTCCCCAGGATGTCAGTTGGCAGCGCCATGCCCTCCATAATGCAGCCAATATTCTTCATATCCAGGAAAGGCTACAGCTCACTCCCGACACGCAAAGAAAATACAAGGTTGCCTGGGTTGGGGGCTGCGTGCTGTACGACGCTCAAAAGCTGCGAGAAACGGGCGGATTTAAATTCTGGAAGGAAGTACCGAGGGAGCATGCTGGCGAAGATGTCCTTGCACAGCTGAGAGTCATGAAGCGCTACGGCGGCTGCGGCCTTATCCCATCGGGAGCCTATCATCAGGAAGCGCCGACTACGGTAACAAACAGAAAATTCGATATTCCGAAAGAGTTGGCGCTATGAGCAAAAGGGCGGCGTCCATACGTTTAAAAAATTTGCTTATCCCTCTTTCGAACGATTATTTGCTTGCAAGAAAAATAGTGAGCTCTATTATTCGCGGCTTGACTTGGAAAATATCATGAATCCCGTTAATCGGGGCTTGACCGGGAAAATACCCTGAATTCCGTCATTCCGGGCTTGACCCGGAATCCAGCCAGAATCCGATGGCCGCGGTTCACGCTGCTGGATACCCGCTTTCGCGGGTATGACGATCATGTTATTTCCTCGCCAGATAAACCAATCAGAAACATTGATTGATCAAACAAACCCATGGCATGGAAAACTTGAAAATTAAAACTGCCGCCGAAGAAGATTTTTTTATTGAAGAAATAGAAAAAATTGCAAGAAACGCAGGAGACATTATCAAAGCGCACTACACTCAAGGTGTGGCACACGAATTTAAATCCGGGCGACAGGTAGTAACCGACGCTGACAGGGAGTCTGAACAGCTACTAAAAGAACAGCTTTTAAAAATCCATCCCTGCGGTTTTTACGGGGAAGAAGAAGGTGGAGATATTGCCGAACAAGGCGATCAGTGGGTGGTCGATCCGCTTGACGGAACAGAAAATATGAACGGATATCCTCCGCTTCTTGCCGTTTCGATTGGGCTTCTTCGCAATGGGAAACCTGTTCTCGGCGTCATTTACGATCCCATCCACTCCACCTTGTACAGCGCTCAGGAAGGTGGGCAAACAAGAGTAAACGGAGAAGTTGCCCGGTTAAGCAGCCAGACCGACCCCGCAAAGGCTGTTATCAGCCTCGATTTTTCCTCGGAAATCGCGACACGTCGTCGGACACTTGAGCAACTTTCGCGCGTATTGGAACAGGCGCGGGCAGTGAAGGTATTCGGTGCGCCCGTGCTATCTCTAGCAGCGGTGGCTGCGGGACGCCTCGACCTGTTTTTCCGCCCCTCGACCAAACTGACAGATATGGTAGCGGGTGTCTGTATGGTCAGGGCATCAGGAGGGAAAGTGGTGGATTATGATGGCGAGGAATTGGACAATCCATTCGAAAGGAGTCATTGCAGGCTCTTCCGGGATGATAGACGCCTATCTCCCTTGTTTCAGGTAACAGTCCTAACATGCATTTTTTTAGTTTCGTGAACCTTCTCGATACGGAAATTACCTTCCCTCAAGCAACGCCTTTAGCTCATATTTTTCCCGGTCGATTTCCCCCCGTGTACGTACACCCGAGCGCCGCAATATAGGTAATGGCGGGCACCATCCCTGAAGCCCGTGCTGGAGCAGGAATGACAGTACAACGGCCGGTAACGCCAGCCATTTCCTGTTGACCGTCGCGCCAAGCAAAAGACCGGTCAAGGCGAGTGTCGAGGCGTTGACTTCAAGCGCGCGCTCGACATCCCACTCTCTGTCGAGCTCCTCGATGCGTCTATTGATGACTTCGGGGCTGCTGTTGGCGTAACGGCGGATGTTGTTATTTGTCTGGCGATCTATTTCGCGGTTCACCTGTGGTGCTGTTGAGTGACGAACGCGGTCTGCGCTCGTTGGGTCTTCGGCATGTAGCATGATTTTTCTCCTTTGAAGAAGCGGTTCAGGGAAAGCATGATTGTTTATCAGCAATTATTGATGCCGATAGCTACTTGATAGAGGAGGAGCCGGTCAGGACGAAGTATTATCAGGCGTGGTTTCTGAAATCTTCTGTACGGAAAGACACAGTCGCGTCGAAAGTAAATCGTTTCTTTTGAGTAGAGGTTCAATAAAGTTATCTTTGTTTCCTATCCTTATGTCAGCGATAAAGGACGCGCCAAAATCACAGCGGAACATTCGGCGACAGAACGTTCCGCTGTTTAAATGTATCTACAAGAAGCTTACGCTCCCGCTTTTGTCCCCTCGCATAAGCCTATGAGCGTCGCAGAATCGATAAGGTGATCCTGCATGCTCGCGGCTACCTGCGTTTTATCAGCGGTGGGAGGCAAGTCAAGTATCGTGTCGAGGGCGAACAACTGGAAATGGTAATGGTGAGTGCCGCTGAAGTATTTGGGGCAAGGTCCTTCGTATCCGTGAGTACCGCCATTCGCAATGCCTTCTGTGCCTCCCTCAGGAATATGACCGACTGGTACAGATGTTGTCGTTGGGGGAATATTAAAAACGAGCCAGTGGATCCAGGGATCGGGTGTTGCGTCGCGATCTTCCACGATAAGAACGAGGCTCTTGGTTCCGGCGGGCAACTCGCGAAACTCAAGGGCAGGACTGATATTCTCTCCGTTGCAAGTATGCGGCGTGGGGACATTAGTGCCGTCCTGAAACACTGGACTGGTAATAAACATGAAGGCTCCTTTCTTATTTGATTGGCGTAGGGAAGAGGAATAAGCCGTAAAATCCTTGCAGAAATAGCGACGGCATCTCCGAATGTAATACTATAGGGCAGCAAAAGATGAAAGGTATATCAGCAGGAACGATATGGCTCAACTGACCGAACTGCCCATAAAAAAGATTGCCGTCTTCCGGGCCCTGAAGTTAGGCGATTTTCTGTTGTTTACTCCCGCATTGAGAACCGTTCGGCGAGCTTTTCCGCAAGCCGTCATCGATTATATCGGTTTGCCCTGGAATAGAGAGCTTGCAAAGCGCTACAATCACTACATTGATGATTTCATTGAGTTCCCGGGTTTTCCAGGATTACCGGAATACGAGTTTCGGGCTGAAGCAGTCACAGCTTTTTTAACCGACATGCAGCAGCGAAATTACGACCTGGTCTTGCAAATGCATGGCAAAGGCACGATGTCCAATATCATCGTATCCCTTTTCGGTGCCAGGACACTGGCCGGATTTGCGAGTGAGGAAACGTACTGGCCTAATCGTGATTTTTTCATGCCGTATCCCGCCCGGCAAGCCGAGTTGAACAAAGGTCTCAGCTTACTGGAGTTTCTTGGCATGGGTCAGCCGGATATTGCCATGGAATTTCCGTTATTCGAGGCAGACCATCAAAGACTACAGGCTTTGAAAGAATACGCGTCCATCAGCGGCAAGCCCTATGTCTGTTTGCATCCGGGTGCTATTTCCGCGACGCCCTGGCCAGCTGAGCATTTCGCGGCAGTGGCGGACAGTTGCATTCAGCAGGGCTTGAAAGTGGTTTTGACGGGTACCCTCCAGGAAAAGCCGCTGACACAAGCAGTCATGCAGGCAATGGCAGGGACGGCGATTGATCTCGCGGGTAAAACCGATATCGGGTCGCTTGCGGCGCTGATAAAAGGTAGCAGAGCAGTTGTTTCAAATGACACCGGCGTTGCGCATTTGGCGGTAGCGGTTGACGCGCCCAGCGTAATCGTCTTTACGACAACCGATCCCTTGATTTGGGGTCCGCTTGATCAGATTCGCCACAGGGTCGTGGCGGGAAGCGCTGCCGCGACACCCGAGGCCGCTATCTCGGCAACCAGGGCAGTACTGGAAAATGAAAGGAGAAACCCATAACTCAGAGAAAACTCCGGGTTCTTACCTGGCATATTCACGGTAATTATCTTTACTACCTCACGCAGGCTCCCTTTGAATTTTATCTGCCAAAAGGAGAGGGCGAGGGCTATGGCGGCCGCGCGCCTGGTTTTGCCTGGGGGGAAAATGTGCACGATGTTCCCATCGGCGAGGTGAAGGATCTGGAACTTGACGCGATACTGTTTCAACATCGCAAGAATTACGAAGTTGACCAGTACGAGATATTATCGGAGGCTCAGCGCCGCTTGCCAAAAATCTATCTCGAACACGACCCGCCGCAGGAACACCCCACCAACACCAGGCACTGGGTGGACGACCCGGCCATGCTACTGGTTCACGTGACCGACTTTAACCGCCTGATGTGGGACAACAACCGGACGCCGACAACCGTCATCGACCATGGCGTGATAGTGCCGGACGACGTGACGTATACGGGGGAGTATCCCAAAGGCGTCGTGGTGGTGAATAATATCCAGAAACGGGGACGGCGGTTGGGCCTGGATGTATTCGAGAAAATTCGTGAACAGATACCCCTGGATCTGGTAGGGATGGGAGCAACTGAACTGGGTGGCCTGGGCGAAGTGCCTCATGACGAGCTGCCAGCTTTTGTCGCGAAATACCGTTTCTTCTTTAATCCGATTCGCTATACGAGTCTGGGCCTATCGGTCTGTGAAGCGATGATGGCGGGATTACCGATGGTAGGACTTGCTACAACCGAGATGGTGACGACGGTTGAAAACGGTAAGACCGGCTATGTGGAAACGGATGCCGATAAGCTTATCGAGCGGATGCGCTACCTGATCGATAACCCCGGGCATGCCAAAGAACTGAGTCAAAACGCCAGGCACTATGCAAATCAGCGCTTCAGCATAAGGCGATTTGGAAGCGACTGGCAACGGACCATCGGTCGGTTTGTTGAAAACGCTCGATAGAGCATGGAGGGATCCTAGTTTTTTGCGGGTGGCAGCAATTCCGAGGCCAGCTCAAGTACTTCTGCGGTGGATACGCTTTCGACAAACGAGTATGGGTGATCGCAGCCGGGCACAACCGGTTGAAAAGGCCATGGGGAAACAGGTTTGACCCGGCATTGAGGACATTCGAGCTGCCAGCTGATGGCGAGGCGATGACGGTTCCGGCGAAGCGGTCCCCAGTTAAGCACATTCGGCGCCCAGAAAATACCTACTGTCGGTGCGCCAACTGCTTGCGCCAAATGAAGCGGCCCCGTGTCATTACTGATGACCAGTTCGCTTTTCTGCAAGAGGGCCGCCAGGCCGCCGAGCCCGAGTGAGGTGCAGGGAATGGCGACATGATTCATCGCCTGCATGACGCTTGCAACAATCTTTTCTTCTTTTGGCGTCCCCGTCAGGACAACTTCATATCCTCGCTCGATCTGGCTGTCCGCAACATTGGCAAATTTGCCGGCTGGCCAAAGCCGCCGGATGTCATCGGCGCCCGCGTGGATCACGACATAGCGCTTGTCCTTGATGATCTCTCTAAGGGGAGCAGTTTCCTGCTCATCTGTTTCCGTCACCTCGACATGAGGTTCGAGTCTGGTGGTACGAGCCCCTATTAAAGCGGCAATCTCCAGATTGCGAAGGACTTCACTTTGATAATGTACGTAAGGAATAAAGCGATCGATAGGCTCGGCCTCAGGGTTACCCATGCCTACGGTAAGGCCGGCGCCGAGCTTGTTAATGAAAGGATTGACGGTTTTACCGTCGCCTTGCAGGTGCATGATGATGTCAAACTTTTCAGCCTGCATGGCTTCGTAAAACAGCTCGACCTCAACTGGGACATTGCCCGAATCGGTATTATTTACTCGGCCTTTTGTTTCAACCGGATCATTGACGCCAGCGAGGGCTGGGACGCTAATAATCCGGTCAACCGCTGACGGCCGTCTGGCCAGGAATTCCTTTACCCACGGCTTGGCAAGCAAGACCAGCTCTGCGTTCGGATAGGTTTCTTTTATCGCCCCTAATGCAGGTAAGGTGACAATAAAATCACCCAGCGCCTTGGCGTGGAGGACGGCAATTTTACGCGGGGCGCTAAGCAGGTAAGCTGTCGCCAAGATTACGTGGAGTAAGCACCCCTGTCGCCTTCGTCATCCCTGGTGCTGGTTCCATCCTCACCCTCGGTCAAAGCGAACTTCATATCCCCATATGCCCGGGAACTAGTCAATCTGGCCAATTGCCTTGCTGACGTCGGCGGGGGTTTCGAAGCTTTCGTCCGGCAGTTGCTCCAGCGTTTGCATTATGTTTTCGTCAGCCCCTTTGGACTTGGCGTGATCCACAATTTCTTCCTTGCTCGCCGGGTAATCCATGCCGGATAAAAACTTTTGCACTTGAATCGGGTTAGCTTTTGTCATAGTTCCTCCCTAATATTTTTAGTTGCGGAAATCCCACCCTTCATCTCGGATGCCACGCTGCGATTACTAAGAAATTACTTGGAAGATACCGTATTCGATCCTTACGATCGTAATGCAGGTATCTCATTCTAGTGTATTTCCAGCTTAATTTCCGAGAACGGTTTCGTCCTTGATTCGAAAGAGCAGTTTTCATTCCGGACACGGAACTCATGCCCTTGACCGGGCTAACTTGTCCTCTGGTACAGCCCTCATTCTCCCACCCTGGCTGTGCAGAACGGTCTAATCCTTCCTGTTGTCCAAATAATGTCTGGTCTCGTAGTAGGAATGGACGTGCGTAATCCAGGAGTCGTCAGCCATATCAGGCCAATTATCCTTGTCAAATCCGGGTGCGGATTCAAGACGCTCCTTCTCTACATCAAGTATGAAACGCGTATCCAAAGTTTCCAGCTTCAAGGTCAACGCATTCCACGGCACAGCAAAAAGTTTATCGGCAATACCGAGGAATCCGCCGAAGGATAATACAGCGTAAGCGACGCTACCGTTTTCAACATCCAGCATCACTTCTTTGATATCCCCAAGGTTTTCGCCCTTCAGGTTGTAAACGCTCTCTCCTATCGGCCAGTTCGCGCCCATCAATTTAGGTCCCGGCCCACTACCTTCGGTGATTTTGTCCATACCTTCGATATTGCGCTCATAGCTCATGTTCATCTCCTGAAAAATTGAAGTAGATGTCTACCGCCTCTGATGTCGGTGGCGCAGCCTGGGTGTCAGGGTTCGCGAAAGATCATCACGGCAGCAACGATAACGTTAGTTACGAAATAGTTGTCTTGTCACACTTGCAATTGCATCGATCAATGCCTGCAATTCAAAAGGTTTGGAAAGATGCCCTTGAAAACCGGCATCGAACGCCCTGATCCGGTCTTCCTCACGGCTGAATGCGGTGAGTGCAACGGCTGGGGTTTGTCCTCCGTTGTGCGCCGGCAGATTCCTTAGTTTGCGCATGAATTGGTAGCCATCCGTCTGTGGCATGGCGATATCGCTCACGATAACGTCGGGCCTGTGCATCTGCACCTGCTCCAATCCTTCGATAGCATTGCCTGCCGCAATTACATCGGCATGATAAAGAGTAAGTACCAGTTTCGTTAGCGCCCGAGCCTCCGGCTCGTCATCTATAACCAGTACCTTAACTCCGGAAAGCGCAAAGTGATCAGTATTCATGCCGTTACCTTTAGCGACGGGTGTCGACTCGCTTTTCCATTGTTTAACGAGCGCCTGAGCATTTACACCCGTGTAGTCATGGCTCATTTATATCTTTGCATTTAGACAGGGTCTAAACCGTACGCTTTCGCACATAGGCGTCCTTCACTGGGCAGCGCTGCTAATAACCGGCACGCTGCTTCCATTTTGTAAACTCCGAATACCGGTTTTCTGGGCCTTGCCGAACTCCTGATACTGTTCTTATGTGATATGGCGTACAGAAAATAAGCGCCAGGAAGGGAAGAATTGATAACAAATAAGCGCTTACGGCTTGCTTATGTAATTTCGATTGATCAAACCCGTTTAAGGAAATGCCATGAACAATATAATCTGGTGGGTGGGCTTTATAGTTATCCTTCTTGCTGTTTTGAGTTTTCTCGGATTGCGCTAGAGCCTACCCCGGCGGCTCGAGATCAAGGCCTTAAACTGCTGTAAGAATCGGGGTGTAGGTAGCCACACTTTGGTTTCGGTAAGATGACGTTGTCGAGACGTTGGTCATTACTGAAGGGGCGATGGCTCGGTTTGCCAAGACAGCTGCCAAGGCGGTCACATGTCTGGAGAACCGACTTCGAGGATGCAATGGGCAGTCATGGCTACCGGAGAAATGCACCGATATCCAGGAGCGGTTCAACGACGATACCCGCCGCGGTGAGCGGGTAATCCGCATTTTCCCAGATTATGACTCGGTCCTGCGACTGATCGGCGCCTTGCTGACGGAGCATAAGGAAACCTGGCAAGAACGAAAGTATCTGGACAGGAGTGGAGCTGAAGCCTCCACCGCCACTACTGAGGTTGACAACGTTGTTGACACCTCACTGCGGGGCTTGCTATTGCTCATCGACCCACGCCCGAGCCTTTGCACTCGCGGCCTCATAAGCTGCGTTTTCATCATCCACCGGCTCGGCAAAGCTTTCATACGCAACTGCGCCATCGCTGCGGAGAATGCGGAAACGGCCGTTCCAGAGGCCGGTTGTGTCGTCACGCTCCGGCCAGCAGTAATCCGATATCCTTTGTACTCATCGTTCATGCCGTCCTCCACTTGTACAGCAAGTATTGCTTGCCTTAACTGTGTTTGCTCTATCTTACCAATATTTATCCCGAGTTTATATCCCACCAGCGCCACACTGCACCGATACTCGTGGCTGTGCTTGTATCAATGCATCGCGGATGATCACACTAAATCGCGTCTGCAGCATTTGCGACCACCGGCAATTAACTTAAGCTGTCAATATGAGCTTACCTCGCCAGTTCGTCGCGATTCCAGGTATCCAGATGCTGCGCCAGAACATCGACCCGTTCGCGCGATCAAGCTTTGGCGACCAACGTCGAGAAAAAATTCCTGCTGTGAAGCGAAAACTCTGTTGACCAGGAAAAATAATCACATTAAAATCACTATTACTTCACAAATTATTCACAATCTTGATATTGGCTAACAGGGCGTTTTAACAGGGCGTTTTTTTAAGGAGAAGAGATGATGAAAAAAGGAAGAGTTGTTGCCATTTCATATGTCCTGGGCATGGTTGGGACGCTGTTGACCGCGTTGTTTTCACCCGTGGAGGCTGTGGAATATACAGATGCTAAAGCGGGAATCCACAGTGCTGTTACCCTGAATGATCATGAAGCCAAGGCAAGGTTTGAAGAAGGCGGGACCAAGGAAATGTAAGCCAAGGCGGACCTGCCCTTCTCGCTTGATCTGAAGTAATTTCTCAACGCCAGCAGAAAGCTCAAAAGAAGCAGGGTGTCTACAGTTTTTTTTCATGGACAAGCTTCTCACTTCCGTGAGAAGCTTGTTTTCCAGGGTTTTCTTGCCCACCATACGTTCAACTCCCGAATCCGCTTTTTCAACTCTCGCACTTCAGCCGCGGACACCACCGCTCATCACTACGTATAGCTTCGCTTCCTTGCCTCCTTCGGCCATGAGCTTTCTCCAAGCTCGGAGAAATACCATACTTTTGCGCGACATACGAAATACTCATGCCGGATGAACGCGTTTCCTCAATGGCCTTTAATTTCTCACCCAAGCTCCAGCGCCTGCGGCGCTCGACTCCCGTGACTACTTCAATACGATCAAAACCAGAAGCACTATGCATAGCGTCAGGCATATGCCCCCGGGCGGGGCGACATCCCCGCAGCGCGTCCCCAAAGTGAAGGTAAACCGCCCACTCCACGAGGCCAGTGGCGGTCCTTCGAGCGGATTGTGCAGCCTACGCCTGTGCAACATCCCCGGTAGTCTACGGGCGTCTGCTGGATCAGATCCGCGATGGATGAGCGAAATTGGCGAGAACCTTTAGCACAAAAGCATTCAACACCTGTATGCCGATCAGACCGAATTGCGCAGCCACCGCATCTCAATTTTCATTTCCTGAAAAGTTTTCCACGTGAACGATGGTGTGCCCGAATCTTCCAATTTCCAGGAACCCGTGTTTTTTTACCCCCGTATATCGACGGCGTTTCGCCGCCTTTAGACCGATTTTTTCATATCCTCTTCATCTACATGGATATTTCGCCGGATTCGAACTTCTCCACCGCTTTTAATCTAAATATTCGCTCTATAATCAGTCCCGTTTGTTCCTTGACTTTGCCATTTTTTTTAACTACAGTGGATAAAAGTGGGTAAAAGTGGGAGGAAATCTTGACGGTTTCACTCCAGCGAAGTAGAAGGGGCAATGTTTCTAAAAGGGGCGCAAATGTTTCGCGGTGGCACACCTATCAGCCTGGATAACAAGGGTAGGCTCGCGGTGCCGGCGAAATACCGGGAGGAGCTCATCTCCCTTTGCGCCGGTCATTTGATTATTACCGCCGACCCTTCCAGGTGCCTGCTGATTTATCCCCAGCCCGTGTGGGAACCCATAGAGCAAAAGCTCAACAGTCTCTCCAGCTTCAATCCACAAACGCGCAGTCTCCAACGTCTTCTCGTCGGCAACGCAAGTGACGTGGAAATGGATAGCTCGGGCCGTATTTTGGTGCCGCCGCCCTTGCGCGAGTTTGCTGGCTTGAGTAAAGAGGTGGTTTTAGTGGGACAGGGCGCAAAATTCGAGTTGTGGGACGACGAAAAATGGAATCTGCAAATCGAGAATGCCCTCGCTTTCAAAGACGGCATTCCGATGGAACTCGACGGTTTTTCGCTGTAATGCTGTGGTTGACGCTTACATACACACCACGGTTTTGCTGCAGGAGGCGGTGGATGCGCTGGCGGTCAAGCCCGGGCGGGACGTACGTGGATGGCACTTTCGGCCGAGGCGGGCATAGCCGCTTGATTTTGGAGCGACTGGGGGAGAGCGGGAGGCTGATAGCGTTTGACAGGGATCCGGCTGCGTTGGCGGTCGGACAAGCTCTCGAGCGATGCGCGTTTTTGTATGATTCATGATAGTTTTTCGCGGATAGAGGAGGTTTTACGGCAATTGAATGTAGATCGCGTGGATGGGATATTGCTGGATTTAGGGGTGTCTTCGCCGCAGCTTGAAGACGCGGAGCGTGGCTTCAGTTTCCGACTGGAGGGTCCGCTAGATATGCGCATGGACACGAGCCAGGGACAGACGGCAGCGGAATGGATTGCTTCCGTTTCAGAAGCTCACTTGGAAGAGGTGATAAGAAATTATGGCGAAGAGCGGTTTGCTAAGCAGATTGCAAGAGCGGTTGTTAAGGCTAGAGCGCGGCAGCCCATCGTCACTACAGCATCAGCTTGCCGCCATCGTGGCAGCGGCCATGCCCTCGCGCGCGCGCGAAAAGTAAGCAGAATCCGGCGACGCGGACTTTTCAGGCTATCCGGATTTATCTCAATCAGGAGCTTGAGAAGTTGTCGCTGGCATTGCCACAATGCGTGGAAGTCCTGAAGTCGGGCGGCCGCCTCGTTGCCATCAGCTTTCACTCACTGGAGGACCGGATTGTGAAACGTTTCATGCGCGAGTTGTCGAATCCCGACATTCTGCCAAAGGAATTGCCGCTGCGGGCAAAGGAAGTGCAACTTTTAAGCCGTCCCAAATTGCGCTTGGTAGGCAAGGCGATACGCCCCGGTCGAAAAGGAGATTGCGGCCAATCCCCGGGCTAGAAGCGCGGTGATGAGGGTGGCGGAACGAATAAACACGACATAGCGGGAATAGAGTCATGGCGGCGTTCCCGGCTAATGAGAGACTGATGTGACCAGGATAAACATTCTGTTGACTTTAATCCTCATCGCCTGCGCGCTGAGTGTTGTGACTTCACAGCACGAGGCGCGCAAGCTTTTTGTAGAGCTGGAAAAAGAACAGGCGCTGGCGAGGCAGCTGGCGGTGGAATGGGGACAATTGCAGCTTGAACAAAGTACATGGGCAATGCACACACGCGTTGAAAAGATCGCTACCGGGAAATTACGTATGCGTGTGCCGGACGCATCGCGCGTGCAGTTCATCCCATTGACGGTCCCTCCCCAAGCCGCAGATTCCGTGGAAGCACCGAAACCATGAAGCCCCGTCACCCCCCACATATCATTCTGTCAGCGTGGCGCTCACGCCTGATGGTTGCGCTATTGCTGCTGGGCCTGACGGGGCTTGCGGGGCGCGCCGCGTATTTGCAGGGAATGCACAACGGATTTCTACAACAGAAGGGCGAGTCGCGTTACGGCCGCATACTGGAAATGAGCGCGCACCGGGGAATGATTACGGATCGGCATGGCGAACCGCTTGCAATCAGCACACCTGTTGAATCGGTATGGTCAAGTCCGCAGGACATGAACGCAACACCGGAGCAAATAGGAAAACTGGCAAAACTGATCGGACTGGACGTCGCGGAAATCCGCCGCCGTCTCGATGGATCGCATCTCGATGGGTCAAAGCATGGGCGGCAGCACAGCTCACAGCATGGATCAAAGCGCGATTTTGTTTACCTTAAGCGCCATTTGTCGCCGGACGTCGCCGCCCGAATAGTCGAGCTCAATATGCCGGGCATATTTCTCAAACGTGAATACCGCCGGTATTATCCGGCCGGGGAATTAACCGCCCATGTGCTCGGTTTTACCGATGTGGACGATAAGGGGCAGGAGGGAATAGAGCTGGCATGGCAGGATGAGCTCGCGGGCAAACCCGGAAGCCGCCGGGTCATCAAGGATCGCAAAGGACGTGTCGTCGAGGATGTGGAAAGTATCCAGTCGCCGAAGTCCGGAGAGAACATTGCGCTGTCCCTGGATAGTAAAATTCAATACCTCGCTTACCGTGAATTAAGTCAGGCAGTGGAAATCAACAAAGCCAAGGCGGGCGGAATCGTCGTACTTGATGCGCAGACAGGCGAGGTATTGGCGCTCGTCAATCTGCCCACGTACAACCCCAATAACCGGATGAACATGAATGGCGGGCGAGCTCGCAATAGAGCCTTGACCGACGTATTCGAGCCGGGTTCAACACTGAAACCATTCACCATAGCGGCGGCGCTGGAATCGGGCGGGGTAAAGCCGGATACCATTTTCGAAACAGCGCCGGGCACATTCTCCATAGGCAAGGCGACAATACGCGATGCACATCAGGAAGGACCGCTAACCGTCGCGCAAGTGATTCAGAAGTCGAGTAACGTCGGCTCCGCAAAGATTGCTCTGTCGCTGCCGCCGCAAACATTGTGGGAAATGCTGAGTGGCGCGGGGTTTGGCGCCCCGACCGGCTCAGGATTCCCCGGCGAAGTCAGCGGCAAGCTCCGGCCCCACCATACCTGGCGCCCAATCGAACAGGCAACCATGTCATACGGTCACGGCATTGCAGTGAGCCTGCTGCAACTCGCCCGCGCCTACACGCTTGTTCTCCGGAGAAGGCGAATTGAAACCGGTATCGCTTGTAAAGCTCGAGTCGCCTCCGGCAGGCAAGCGCGTATTGTCTCGCGATACTGCGCTCGCCGTAAGCAGGATGCTGGAAATGGTGGCGCAACCGGGCGGTACCGCTACGCAGGCCCAAGTCAGCGGCTACCGGGTCGCGGGAAAGACGGGTACCGCGCATAAGCTGGAAGGTAATGGTTATGCAAAAAATCGTTATCTATCCACGTTTGTCGGTTACGCGCCGGCTTCCCGTCCCCGATTTGTCATTGCGGTAATGCTGGATGAACCCTCCGCCGGCAAATATTTTGGCGGAGCGGTGGCGGCTCCGGTATTCAGCAGGGTCATGGCTGGGCGCTCTGCGCTTGCGGAATGTGCCAAATGACGCGCCAGTTCCCAGTGTAATGTCGTTGACGGCCGCGCCAGGGCCGAAGCAAGACAAGGGCGACGTATGAGTTCAAGACCGGGTGTTGGAAACAAGGCGCTTTCGGAACAATCAAAGTCATATTTTGATTTTCGTGCGCTTGATGATTTGGGTGTCAGAATCACCAACCTTGTGACGGACAGCCGCCTGCTGAAGCCGGGAGACACATTCGTGGCCTATGTCGGAGAAAAGGGCGATGGCCGCCAGTTCATTCCCCAGGCCATTGCAGGGGGGGCAAACGCAGTATTGTGGGAACATGACGGCTTCGTATGGGACCCGTCGTGGGAAATACCTAATCTGCCGATATCGGGGCTGCGCGTAAAGGCGGGCATTATTGCCGACAATGTATATGACCACCCCTCGCAAAAATTGTGGCTCATCGGTATTACAGGAACGAATGGCAAGACTTCCTGCAGTCACTGGATTGCGCAGGCGATGACCGCGTTGGGCAGAAAAACCGCGATCATCGGCACCCTCGGGACTGGCTTTTACGGAGAACTTGAAGTCAAGCGCCAACACGACGCCGGATGCGGTGCTATTGCATCGGAAACTGGCGGGTTTCTTGCAAGCCGGCGCCCGTTGCGTGGCGATGGAAGTGTCATCGCATGGGATAGTCCAGGAGCGTATCAACGGCACAGCATTTGCGGTCGCCTTATTCACGAATCTGTCACGGGAACACCTCGATTATCACGGCAGTATGGAAGCGTATGCCGCCGCCAAGGCCCGGTTGTTCCACTGGCCCGGGCTAAAGCATGCCGTACTTAATCTCGATGATGCGTTTGGCGCCCGTTTGCTGAACGATCTTGAAGGAACAGACCAGCGGATAATCGGATACGGGTTTGCCGAGCCCACAGTTCAGATCCGCGATTCGCAGCAAATTCAAGATGTTGCGCGGGCGCAATCTCAAGGCGGGGCCGCAGGGTCTGGAATTTGATATCGAATTCGACGCTGCACATATGAAGTTTAAAACGGAAATGGTGGGAAGCTTCAACGCTTTTAATCTATTGGCTGTGCTGGCTACCCTTCTGGCGAGCGGAATCCGCTTTGCGGACGCAGTGCGCGCCTTGCAGGGAATACGCCCGGTAGTGGGCAGAATGCAGCAGATAGGGGGTGGCGATCAGCCGCTCGTCGTGGTTGATTACGCCCATACCCCGGATGCCCTGGAAAAAGTGTTGACCACACTGCGAGAGATTCTGCACGCCGGTTCAAGAGTGGATAAAAGATCAGGCCGATTGATCTGCGTGTTTGGCTGCGGAGGCGAGCGCGACGCCGGCAAGCGCCCGTTAATGGGCGAAGTTGCGACACGACTGGCTGATGAAGTCATTATCACCAATGACAATCCCAGGACGGAGAACCCCGACGTCATTATTAGTGAAATCTCGGCAGGGGCAACTGCCAATTATCATATCGAGAAAGACAGGGCCGCCGCTATTGGCCGCGTGATCCATGGCGCCCGAAAAGGCGATGTCATATTAATCGCGGGGAAAGGGCATGAGGCGTATCAGGAAATAAATGGGGGAAAGATACCATTCAGCGACAGTGAAGTCGCTACACGGATACTGATGGAGAGAGAACCGGTACGAACATGATGACTGTGCAGGAAGCAGCCCGTGCTCTGCACGGCGATTGGTCTGGTGAAGACGCCTATTTTACCGGCGTCGGCACCGATAGTCGTTCGGTGAGGCAAGGCGATCTATTCGTCGCTCTCACGGGACCGGCTTTCGATGGCCATGATTTTATTGCCGAGGTGGCGGAAAAGGGCGCGGCAGCGGCGATGATCCACCGGGACGCGGGAGCTAAAGTTCGGGAATCGGGGATTCCCCTCATACGGGTCGAGAATACGAGGTTGGCATTGGGACGGTTGGCAGCGCACTGGCGCGGCAGGTTCAGCATGCCAGTGGTCGCGGTGACCGGCAGTAACGGCAAGACCACGGTAAAGGAAATGATCGCTTCTATTTTGCGTTGCGTTGCCGGGCAGCCCGGATACTTACAAGAACACTTGAACGGCCTGGATAAGGTGCTGGCGACGGAGGGCAATCTCAACAATGATATCGGCGTTCCCCTGATGCTTTTGCGGTTGCGCGAATGGCATCGCTACGCGGTGATGGAGATGGGCATGAATCATGCCGGCGAGATCTCGTACTTGACAGGGCTGGTAAAGCCGGATGTTGCACTGATCACCAATGCAGGAGAGGCGCACGTCGAGGGGTTGGGCTCCGTGGAAGCGGTAGCTTGCGCCAAAGGGGAAGTTTTTGAGGGACTGGGTCAACATGGGGTAGCCGTGATCAATGCAGATGATCCGCATGCGCCGCTTTGGCGAAAGCTCATCGGTGACAGGAAGGTGGTGGATTTTGGCCTTGAGGACGAACCGGCAGTGAGCGCACGCTATCAGCCCGGCTTTTTAGACAGCCGCGTTACGCTCAATCTACCTGATGGCGTTGAGGAGGTGAAGCTGCAGGTGCCGGGCGAACATAACGTACGAAACGCGCTCGCGGCGGCAGCGGCAGGGGTGGCCCTGGGTATTGGCGCGAAAGCAATAGTATCGGGATTGACCGCATTTCGAGGCGTGAAGGGACGCTTGCAGAAGAAACATGGACTGCATGACGCAACATTGATAGACGACAGTTACAACGCTAATCCGGATTCCGTCAGAGCCGCACTGGCCGTGCTGGCAAAAGCGGGAGGTAAAAAAATCCTGGTCTTTGGCGACATGGGTGAGTTGGGTAGCGGCGCGAAGGATTTTCACGAACGTGTCGGTATCGAGGCTCGCGCTGCCGGGATTCACAGAATATTGGCTTTGGGAGAATTGAGCGCATACACCGTGGAAAAATTCGGTAATGGTGCGCAGCATTTCAAGAACATCCAGGATTTGCTCGCTGAAGTGGAAAGCCTGCTGGGACCCGATGTGACGCTGCTGATAAAGGGTTCGCGCTTCATGCAAATGGAGCGGGTAGTCAGGCATATCGAATTACCTGGGGATTGATGAGACTGATGAGCCATGAATTTTTGATTATTGCGGAAATCATGAATAAGCAGATGAGGTTTTCTTGTTTACAAGCTCCTAAGAACGAAGTCTTTTGCCGGCGGCGGACATGCTGCTAGAGCTTGCCCAATGGCTTGCAAAGGATATTCGTCTGTTCAATGTATTCAATTACATTACATTGCGTACTGTTCTGGCGGCGCTTACCTCTCTTGGGATCTCGTTCATAGTCGGTCCCGCCATGATACGCAAGCTCACCGCTTACAAAATCGGACAATCTGTACGCGATGACGGGCCACAAACGCATCTTGTCAAAGCGGGCACGCCAACGATGGGCGGCGCGCTGATACTGGTATCCATTGCTGTTTCCACGCTACTTTGGGCGGATTTGAGCAATCGCTACGTCTGGGTGGCGCTTATTACCACTATGGGTTTTGGCATGATCGGCTGGGTGGATGACTACCGCAAGGTGGTGTATCGCAATCCGAAGGGGCTCTCCGCCAGGGCAAAACTCTTCTGGCAGTCGGCAATTGCGATCCTCGTGGCGCTATATCTTTTTTTAACGGCCGAGTTGCCGGCCCAGACGATCATGATCGTTCCATTCTTCAAGCATGTCGCGATACCGCTGGGGATAGCCGGGTTTGTGGCGCTTACCTATTTTGTCATAGTGGGCACCAGCAACGCGGTGAACCTAACCGATGGCCTTGATGGCCTTGCCATCATGCCGACAGTGATGATCAGCAGTGCCTTGGCCATTTTCGCCTACGTGGCGGGACATGCGGTATTCGCAAAATATCTCGGTATTCCTCATATTCCCCATGCGGGTGAGCTTGCCGTTTTCTGTGGTGCGCTGGCGGGCGCCGGGCTCGCTTTTCTCTGGTTCAACGCCTACCCGGCGGAAGTATTCATGGGCGACGTCGGGGCGCTTGCCCTGGGCGCCGCGCTCGGAATCGTGACAGTGATCGTGCGCCAGGAGATTGTGCTGCTCATCATGGGCGGCGTATTCGTGGTGGAAACCTTGTCCGTGATGTTGCAGGTGGCTTCGTTCAAGCTGGTTGGTAAACGTATTTTTCGCATGGCGCCGCTGCATCATCACTACGAATTGAAGGGCTGGAAGGAAAATCAGGTAGTGGTACGGTTCTGGATTATTACCATGATGCTGGTGCTGTTTGGATTGTCGACCTTGAAGTTGAGATGAAATCCAAAGCCATGATGAACTTGCAGGGTAAAACGGTATTGGTACTCGGAATAGGCGAGACCGGGCTCTCCATGGCCAAGTGGCTATCGCGCAGGGGAGCAAACGTGCGCGCCGCGGACAGCCGTACAGCCCCACCTTGCCTGGAGGACCTGAAACAGGCTCTGCCTCATGCTCGCATTCTCATTGGTCCATTTGCGGCCGAGACTTTCGCTGGTGTCGACCTCGTTGCTATCAGCCCCGGGATAGCACTGGCTGAGCGATTCGTGCAGATGGCGATGAAGGACGGGATTCCCGTGGTGGGGGACATGGAACTCTTTGCCTGGGCAATCGCACAAGCAGGCATTCCAAGACCCGCAATATTGGGCATTACAGGTTCCAACGGCAAGACAACGGTGACGGCCATGGTCGGGGCAATGTTGAAAGAAGCCGGCTGGGATGTGGAGGTGGCGGGCAACATTGGCCCAGCCGTGCTGAATGCACTGATGTGGCGTGAAGATTCGGGAAAATTGCCCCAGGCATGGGTATTGGAAGTTTCCAGTTTTCAGTTGGAGACTACGCACAATCTGAGCCCGGACGCAGCGGCGGTACTGAATTTGAGTGAAGACCATTTCGACCGCTACGACGGAATGCGGGATTATGCCGCGGCGAAAGCGCGGTTATTTCTCCATGGGGTCAGCGCCAGCGGCGGCAATGATCGAGGAGGGGTGCAGATATTGAATCGTGACGATCCCATCGTGCGTGGAATGGCGTTGACTGGTAGAAAACAGATGACCTTCGGTCTGGATTTGCCGATGGGTGATAGCGATTTCGGCCTGTTGCATGAAGGTAAAAATATCTGGCTGGTGCAAGGAAACACGCGTTTGATGAAGACCAGCGAACTGGGTGTCAGCGGCTTGCACAATGCGGCGAACGCGCTGGCTGCGTTGGCGCTGTGCCGTGGAATAGCGCTGCCATTCGAACCATTACTGCAGGCTTTGTGTAGATTCCAGGGCTTGCCGCATCGGATGGAGAAGATCGCAAACATTAGTGGCGTCACTTTCTATGACGACTCGAAAGGTACCAATGTGGGAGCAACGGTCGCGGCCCTGAAGGGCATGCAGCCACGCGTAGTTTTAATAGCGGGTGGAGATGGCAAAGGACAGGATTTCTTGCCTTTGGCTGGACCGGTGGCGGAACATGCGCGCGCTGTAGTGCTGATCGGACGGGATGCAGGAAAAATCGCGGCGGCGATCGGGCATTGCGGCGTGCCACTGCATCATGCCTCGACAATGGAAGAGGCGGTACAGAAAAGTTTTGCGTTGGCACAGGAAGGTGACGCCGTACTGATGTCGCCAGCATGTGCAAGCCTGGATATGTTCAGGAATTATGCGCATAGAGCAGAAGTATTTGTTGCGGCGGTAAGGCGGATCCAGGCTGGGGAGTCCATGTCGGCAAGCGCAGACCGGATCAGCCTGCCTCAGAAGATTATTCACTGATGACTTACCAGCACGATATCGGAACCCAGCAAGCCCTGCCCCATTTTGACCAGTCTTTGATCTGGTCCGCCATACTGCTGCTGAGCCTGGGGCTGGTGATGGTTTACTCCGCTTCCATCTCTATTGCCGAGGCGGGGCGGGGCACCAATGGTTACCCGGCCTTTTTTTTTGTTCGGCATGGAATTTATTTGGGAGTGGGTTTGCTGGCAGGTTTGATCGCATTTCAGATACCGATGCGGTTGTGGCAGAAGTATTCATTCCACCTGTTCTTTCTTGGTGTATTTCTGCTGGTGCTGGTGCTGATTCCCGGCATAGGCCACGAAGTCAACGGCAGTCAGCGCTGGATTTCACTGGTCGTCGCGAATTTTCAACCATCGGAATTCATGAAGCTGTGCATGGTCCTTTACGCCGCCAACTATACGGTCCGCAAGACGGCTTATCTGGGAAATTTTCGGAAAGGTTTCCTTCCCATGCTGATCGTCATGCTCATGGTAGGTGTGCTGTTGCTCCTTGAGCCCGACTTCGGCTCATTCGTCGTCATCACCGTCATCACAATGGCGATCTTGTTTTTAGGAGGAGTGAACCTGAAGCTGTTCGCGGGATTAATCGGTTTTCTGGCGGTCAGCCTGCTGGCGTTAATCTGGATCGAACCTTATCGCATGCAGCGTTTCCTGGGATTCATGGACCCGTGGGATGATCCCTATGGAAAAGGATATCAGTTGAGCCATGCCCTGATTGCGTTCGGGCGTGGCGAGTGGCTGGGCGTCGGCCTGGGCGGTAGCGTGGAGAAGCTTTTTTACCTGCCCGAAGCGCATACCGATTTTCTGCTTGCGGTGATCGCGGAGGAGCTTGGTTTCGTTGGCGTCTTGACAGTGGTGGCACTGTTCGCATGCCTGGTGATACGCGCCTTTATCATCGGTCGGCAGGCGGCGATAAGGGAGCGGCATTTCGCCGCGCTGGTCGCGCAAGGCATAGGCGTATGGCTGGGCTTGCAGGCATTTATCAACATGGGTGTGAATATGGGGGTGCTGCCGACAAAGGGGTTGACGTTGCCTTTGATGAGCTTTGGCGGCAGCAGCCTCGTCGCCAGCTGTATTACGCTGGCAGTGCTGTTGCGCATAGATTGGGAAAACCGGCAACTGATGAAAGGTTATGCGTTATGAAAGCTGCCGAAAATCCGATATCGGGATATCGAACTTGATCCACACCATTCTCATTATGGCGGGCGGAACCGGCGGGCACGTGTTTCCCGGACTTGCGGTCGCGGAATATATGAAGACCGCCGGGTGGCGGGTAGTCTGGCTGGGCACCGAAGGAGGAATGGAGACGGAACTCGCGCCGCGGCGAGGGCATGACCTGGAGGTCATTCGATTTTCCGGTTTGCGCGGGAAGAGTATTCGAGCGTGGGTACTGTTGCCGCTGCGCCTTTTACTGGCGCTATGGCAAAGCGCCAAAGTGATAATGAAGGTGCGTCCTGACGTCGTGCTGGGCATGGGCGGTTATCCCGCATTTCCAGGCGGCATGATGGCCTCGTTGCTGAACAAGCCGTTGTTGATACACGAACAGAATTCAATTCCGGGTCTGGCCAACAGAATACTGGCGAAGCTTGCTGACAAGGTACTGCTGGGTTTTCCCGATGCAATCAGGGGCGGTAAGCAGGTATTGTTTTCCGGCAACCCGGTGCGCAGTGAAATCAGCCAGTTGGCGCCACCGGAAAAAAGGTATGCCAACCGGAGTGGAGCGTTGAAGCTGCTCGTAATCGGCGGGAGCCTGGGAGCGCAAGCGCTGAATACCACTGTCCCGCAGGCGCTGAAACGGATACCGGAAAATTTACGCCCTCAGGTGACCCATCAGGCAGGGGCGAGGCATTTGGATGCGCTGCGTAAAAATTACGCCGAAGCGCAAGTGGAAGGCGATCTGCTCACCTTCATCGACAACATGGCAGGGCATTATGCCGATTGCGATCTCGTGATCTGCCGTTCAGGGGCGCTGACCATCGCCGAGCTCAGCGCAGCCGGGATAGCCAGCATTCTGGTGCCTTATCCGTATGCGGTGGACGATCATCAGACATGCAACGCAAGGTTTCTCAGTGACACGCATGCGGCAGTATTGCTGCCGCAAAATGAATTGACCCCGCAACGGCTGGCGGAATTACTGATGGGCTTCAGTCGGCCACAACTGATGGAAATGGCAATGAAGGCCCGCGAAAGAGCGAAACCGGACGCGACCCGGCTGGTGGCGGAAGCATGCATGGAAATGATAAAAGCATAAAAGGGAAAACGCCGGGAATGAATAGCACTACGGTTCTTCAATCATGTTGTTGCGCTTCACAATTTACAAGTTGCGAATATGAAACATAAGGTCAAACGCGTTCACTTTGTCGGCATCGGCGGCTCGGGTATGAGCGGCATCGCCGAAGTACTGCTTAATCTGGGTTACCAGATCAGCGGCTCGGATTTGGCAGCTACCGCCATTACCCGGCGTTTGAAGAAACTGGGTGCGATTGTTCATGTTGGCCATGCGAGCAGTCATATCGCCTTTGCCGACGCAGTGGTAACGTCCACGGCAATCAGGCCTGACAACCCGGAGGTGGTTGCGGCTCGGGAGAGTAATGTGCCGGTTGTCCCGCGCGCCATCATGTTGGCGGAATTGCTGAGGTTGCGCCAGGGAATCGCCATTGCCGGCACGCATGGCAAGACCACCACCACCAGCTTGATCGCCAGCATTTTAGCCGAGGCCGAAATGGATCCGACGTTCGTTATCGGTGGCAGGTTGGAGGCCGCGGGTTCTCACGCGAAGCTGGGCCGTGGTGAATTCATCGTCGTCGAGGCCGACGAATCCGACGCCTCGTTTCTCTATTTGCAGCCCGTGCTGGCGGTGGTGACCAATATAGATGTCGATCACATGGAAACCTACGGCCACGATTTCAGCAAGCTCAAGCAGGCATTCGTCGATTTTGTGCAGCACCTGCCTTTTTACGGTATGGCGGTGCTGTGCGTGGATGACGCGAGCGTGCGTGAAATCATGCCCGCCATCACCAAGCCCATCACGACCTATGGCTTATCGGACACCGCGCAGGTTCGTGCCGCCGATATCCGCCACAGCGAAGGAAAAATGCATTTTACCGCCTTGGTAGGAGTCAACGGCAAGACGCGCAAGCTCAAAATCACGCTTAATCTGCCGGGCTTGCATAACGTACAAAATGCGCTGGCCGCCATCGCGGTATGCAACGAAGTGGGGCTGCCGGACGCAGCCATAGTCCGGGCGCTGGCGGGCTTCAGGGGCGTGGATCGGCGTTTTCAGCGCTACGGTGAAATCGAATTGGCGGCCAATGGAAGCGGCAGTAGGGATGGAAAGTTCACGCTGATCGACGACTACGGCCATCATCCGGTGGAGATGGCGGCCACCATTGCAGCGGCGCGGGGCGCGTTTCCCGACCGCCGGCTTGTACTGGCGTTTCAGCCGCATCGCTATACCCGCACACGCGACTTGTTCGAGGATTTCGTCAAAGTATTATCAACCGTCGATGTGCTGTTGTTGAGCGAGGTTTATCCGGCAGGCGAAGCGCCTCTGGTTGCCGCGGATAGCAAGGCGCTGGCGCGCGCGCTGAGAGTGCTGGGCAAGGTAGAGCCGATCTTTGTGGAGGCAGTGGACGAGTTGCCCACCGCCATCCAAAGCGTGGCGCAGGACCACGACGTGGTGCTGGTAATGGGTGCGGGATCGGTGGGAGGCGTGGCGCCTAATCTTTTAAAAGGAACTCAGGGTTGAGCGTGCTGGGTCGGTAATCGAAGGAAGCAGAAAGCATCCTGAATTTCGTCGCAGAAGATCAGCCAACAGGATTCACAGATGGATATGTCGGAAATTACGTTAACCCATGGCTTGCATACCCTGCGCGGTGAAATGCGGGTGAACCAGCCAATGAAAAAATACACGTCCTGGCGCGCGGGCGGAGAGGCCGAGCGTCTCTATCTGCCCGCCGATCTGACTGATCTTGTTGAGTTTCTGCAAGGTTTGCCGCCGGATGAGCCGGTATATGTGGTGGGACTTGGCAGTAATCTGCTTGTGCGGGATGGAGGATTGCGAGGCACGGTGGTGATACTGCATGCACGGCTTAACGATCTCCGGCTGGAGCAACTGAACAAAGGGGGCGTTTTGATATACGCGGGAGCCGGAGTGGCATGCGCGAAGGTGGCGCGATTTGCCGCCATGCACGGCATGGCCGGGGCAGAATTTTTGGCAGGCATTCCGGGCACGGTAGGGGGAGCGCTGGCGATGAACGCCGGTTGTTACGGGGTTGAAACCTGGGAAATTGTCGAGCGGGTACAAACGCTCAACCGTGCAGGGCGTCTACGTGAACGCACCGTGGAAGATTACGAGATCGGCTACCGGCATGTGGCGTTGAAGGCCGAGGCGCGTACCCCGGTCAAGGAGCAGAAAACTGGATTTTTCACCGATGAGGAATGGTTTGCAGGCGGGTACTTCAAATTGATGAGCGGCGAAGAAGCGTCGTCGCGCCGGAAGATCAAGGATTTGCTCAACCGGCGTATCAGTAGCCAGCCATTGAACCTGCCCAATGCAGGGTCGGTGTTTCGCAATCCGCCGGGTGACTCGGCGGCGCGGCTTATCGAATCATGTGGACTGAAGGGTTTAGCGTATTGGCGGCGCGATGGTCTCGCCCAAGCATGCAAACTTTATCGTGAATATCGGCGGCGCCACCGCGGCGGATATTGAAGCAGTCATCATGACCGTACGTAAAACAGTGAAAGAACAAACTGGAATTGAATTGCAACCGGAAATCCGGGTTATCGGCAACCCCCGAATCCATCAAGATTCGCCCTAAATTTATATGGTCAAGGAACTGGGTCGGAAATGATCAATATGGCAAGAAATCACGATTTTGGCAAAGTCGCCGTTCTTCTGGGCGGCCGCTCCGCTGAGCGTGAGATTTCAATCAAAAGCGGTGAGGCCGTGCTTGATGCATTACGGCGGCAGGGCGTCGACGCCCATCCATTCGATCCGGCCGAACAACCCATGGAGGCCCTTCTGCAGCAGGGATTCACCCGCGCTCATATTGCCCTGCATGGGCGCTACGGGGAAGACGGCACGGTGCAAGGTGCGCTTGAACTGATGGGTTTGCCTTATACCGGCAGCGGCGTATTGTCGAGCGCCCTGGCAATGGACAAATGGCGTACAAAATTGCTCTGGCAGGCGACAGGAATCAATACACCCCGTTCTGTTTTGCTTGATGAACAAAGTGATCTGGACGCGGTAATCGACGAGCTCGGCCTGCCGCTGATCGTCAAGCCGTCCCGCGAAGGGTCGACCATCGGCTTGACGAAGATAACGAATGCAAGGGAATTGCCGGCGGCATGGAAACTGGCCGCTAGCCACGACACCATGGTGCTGGCGGAGCAATATATCGAGGGCGTGGAGGTCACTGTCGCCATTCTCGGAGAAATGACGCTGCCCCTGGTCCGGATTCAGACCGAGAGCGGTTTGTATGATTACGAAGCCAAATATGTATCTCCGAAAACACGCTATTTTTGCCCAAGTGGTTTATCCGCTCCCGAGGAGCGCGCGATCCAGGCACAGGCATTGCAGGCGCACAAGGTTTTGGGTTGCGAGGGATGGGGAAGAGTGGACGCGATACTGGATAAATCCAGCAAGCCCTATTTTCTTGAAACCAACACGTCGCCCGGCATGACTGGCCACAGCCTCGTGCCGATGGCGGCTGGCGCGGCGGGAATAACATTTGACGAGCTGGTGATGCGGATACTGGAACTGGCCCATGTGGGATAACCATCAGTCGCTGGACTTGCTGGCCAACTGGTTATTTGCGCTGGCAGCGGTGATGGCGATCTACCTCATCAGCTATTGGGCAATTCATCTGCCCGCGTTTCCGCTACAGGAAATGAATATTCGCGGTAGCAACGGTGATGGCCGCCTGCGGCACGTGACACGGGAACAGATCGATGGCGTAGTGCGCAGCGAAGAAATGGGAAATTTTCTTACAGTTGATCTGGAAGCCACCCGTAAAGCTTTTGACAAGCTGCCCTGGGTGCGCGCGGTTAGTGTCCGCCGCATCTGGCCACGGGGTCTGGAAGTGACGCTCGAGGAGCATGTGGCGCTGGCGCGCTGGGGCAGCGACGCATTGGTAAGTACGCAGGGCGAAATATTCAATGCTGCGTCCGATGAGAGATTACCTGTATTTGAAGGTCCGCCGGGAAGCTCGGGCGAAATGGTCAGGCAGTATGCCGTGTTTAACAAATTGCTGCGGCCGCTGGAACTGAGCATCGGGCAGATAAGCCTTTCTCCCCGCCGCGCATGGAGGGTCCGTTTGAATAACGGACTCGTACTGGAGCTTGGCCGCGAGCAGGTGGAAGCGCGGCTGGCGCGGTTCGTACTGCTGCACGACCAGAGCGTGGCGCAATTGAACCAGAGATTGAGTTATGTGGATTTGCGTTATCCCAGCGGTTTTGCTGCGCGGTAAGCAACGCGATGCGGTAAAGCAGAACAGAGCGTGTTCTGAAAAGATCGTGAGATCAAGGGCCGGTAGGTAGATGAATAGAAGTAATGAAACAAAGAATCTGATTGTCGGCCTCGATATCGGGACGTCGAAGATCATCGCTATCGTCGCCGAGGTGAAGCCCGAAGGGGGGTATGACGTGATCGGCATGGGTAGCAATCCCTCGCGCGGTCTGAAGAAAGGCGTGGTCGTCAATATCGAGACAACAGTAAATGCGATTCAGCGTGCGTTGGAAGAAGCCGAGTTGATGGCCGACTGCAAAATTCGAGAGGTTTATACCGGCATCGCAGGTAGCCATATCAAGAGTTTCAATTCGCATGGAATGGTTGCCATCAAGGACAAGGAGGTGTCCCGGCTGGATGTGGAGCGCGTGATGGAAACCGCCAAGGCGGTGAACATTCTGAATGACCAGCAGGTTCTCCATGTCCTCAATCAGGAATTCATCATTGATGGCCAGGAGGACGTGCGGGAGCCCATTGGTATGAGCGGGATACGGCTGGAAGTCAAGGTGCATATCGTCACGGGCGCGGTATCCGCGGCGCAAAATATCATGAAGTGCGTGCGCCGATGCGGCCTCGAAGTGCGTGATCTGGTGTTGCAGCCGCTGGCCTCGGCAATGGCGGTGCTGTCCGAGGATGAAAAAGATCTGGGCGTGTGCCTGGTGGATATCGGCGGTGGCACGACCGATATTGCGGTATTCACTCATGGCGCCATTCGCCACACTGCCGTGATCCCGATTGCCGGGGACCAGATCACCAATGATATCGCCATGGCGCTTCGTACCCCTACCAAGGATGCCGAGGACATCAAATGCCGCTACGGCTGCGCGTTGCGGGATATGGCTGACCCGCACGAAATGGTGGAAGTGGCGGGCGTGGGCGATCGCGGCACACGCCAGCTTTCAAGACAAACGCTGGCGGAGGTGATCGAGCCGCGCGCGGAAGAGCTTTATTCGCTGGTGCAGGCCGAACTGCGCCGTAGCGGTTTTGAAGAGCTGCTGTCGTCCGGAATCGTCATTACCGGCGGCAGCAGCTCGCTGCAAGGCATGGTGGAACTGGGCGAAGAGATATTTCACATGCCCGTGAGACTGGGCCTGCCCAATTACCGCGGCAGCCTGGAAGAAGTGGTGCTTACGCCACGATGTTCCACCGGTATTGGTTTGATTCTGGCCGGCATGGAGCAGCTTCAAAGACAGCAGCATACCAGGCTGCAGGGCAATTCGTTCAAGCGGATTCTGGAAAGGATGAAGAGTTGGTTTCAGGTCAATTTTTGAGCACCTGCTTTCCCGGCGACCCGGAAAGGGAAAGCAGCTTCAGAAGCGGAAAGTAGTAAATAAAATAAGTTGTTGTTTCAACCCATAAAGGAGAAGCGCTATGTTCGAAATCATGGAAACACAAACACAGGACGCCGTTATCAAGGTCATTGGCGTCGGCGGGTGCGGTGGTAACGCCGTGGATCACATGATCCTGAACGGGGTGCAAGGCGTCGAATTCATTTGTGCCAACACCGACGCACAGGCATTGAAGCGGAATCAGGCAAGCACGTTGCTGCAAATGGGATCTGCGATCACAAAGGGGTTGGGCGCCGGCGCGGACCCTGAAATCGGGCGCAACGCGGCGCTCGAAGACCGTGACCGGATTGCCGAATTGATTGACGGTGCGGACATGTTGTTCATTACCGCCGGAATGGGCGGCGGCACAGGGACCGGAGCCGCGCCGGTCGTGGCGCAGGTGGCAAAGGAAATGGGCATTCTTACCGTGGCGGTCGTGACCAAGCCCTTTTCTTTTGAAGGGCGACGCCTCAAGGCGGCTCAGGCGGGAATGGAGGCGCTATCGCAATACGTCGATTCGTTGATCGTGATTCCAAATGACAAGCTGATGCTGGTCCTGGGCGAAGATGTCAGCATGCTGGACGCATTCAAGGCCGCCAATAACGTTCTCTACGGCGCGGTGGCAGGCATCGCAGAAGTTATCAATTGCCCCGGCCTTGTCAACGTTGATTTTGCCGACGTAAAAACGGTGATGTCGGAAATGGGCATGGCAATGATGGGTTCAGCGTTCGCTTCCGGTGCAGATCGCGCGCGCGCGGCGGCGGAGCAGGCAGTTGCAAGTCCGTTGCTGGAAGACGTGAATCTTGCCGGTGCGCGAGGAGTACTGGTAAACATCACCGCCAGTTCAGCGATGAAGATGCGTGAAGTACATGAAGTGATGAGCACCATCAAGGATTTTACCGCCGAAGACGCTACTGTGATAGTCGGAACGGTGATCGATGAGAGCATGGAGGAAAATCTGCGGGTGACCATGGTGGCAACGGGACTTGGCGGTGTCGTCAACCGCATGCAACCCAAGCCGATAAGCGTCATCCAGATGCGCAACGGGACGGACAATACCTTGTTGGCGGATGGTATCAACTGGAAGGATCTGGATGCCCCTGCCGCGATGCGTACGAACAGACGGCGCGATGCAACCATTGAAGCCATGAAAAAATCCGGCGTGGATGTGCTGGATATTCCGGCGTTTCTAAGAAAACAGGCGGATTGAGCATTTTCTATTAATCAAACCGAGCTTGCCGGGATAAGCGTTTCGGGAAATGGCATCTGGTAGATGCGCAGCGGCCAGTTTAGGCGGGTTCGCCTGATATCAAGAAAAGGATGCACTGGATGTCATCCGCGCGCGGTAGCGGACAACCATTGTTTATTCACGGAAGCGGAAGTTGCCGCGCCTTGCCGTTCCGCAGTCTCGCGTCTGCATTTTCCCCATTCCATTGCTGTTGCAAGTGTTGCTCCATGTCCCCGTTCATGAAGTGCCCGGGTCGTAGCGATTCTTACGGGACTCTTTCCATTCGCTGTTTTTTCAGTAACGATTCGACTGCTGTTTTTAGAGGCGACTGTGGCAATCCCGCAGCCAGTTCATTCAGGCTTTCCATGCCCGCCTGGCCTATTCCGGGCTTTTTACCGGTTATGCCGTGTCCGCGATTATTACGGTAATTTGCTTGCACCGTAATTCGAATTGCAGTAACCTCATAGCCCATCGCGTGAAATTTTAATAATAAGGAAGGCAGCGTTTGCCTGAGCTTTGCCGCAATCGCACCGTTATCTGCGCAGATTGTCAGGTTTCCTTCAGAGAACCCGCCTAAAGCGCAACGTTGGGCCAGTTGAGGCGGCGCGATTTTCAAGAATGCCTGATGCATGGCGGTTAGCTGGTCCATATAGCTGAACAAGCGTTGATGCTCTGGTGTCAGCCTCATGGCTCCGAGATAAAAATTGATCTTGCGTGCGGTCATGGGGCGGTGGCTGAACGATAATTAAGGGAATGAGATGAATATTATTCTAATTTCCAACAACTTGCCAAAAGCGAAAACCTTGACCTTAACAGGCACACATCTGGTGCTTCTGGCTGCGGGATTCCTTCTGGCTTCTGTGTTACTGGCGATGGGCCTGAACTATCTTTCCCTCCGTTATGCGGACAAGATTGACAGCCCCTCCCTGCGATCGCTGGTTTTAAGCGTGCAACAGGAAGAGCATCAAAAAACCCAGTCGTATTTGCGCGATAGCCTTAACGCAATGGCCGTCAGAATGGGCCAAATGCAAGCGCAACTATTGCGGCTTGATTCCGTAGGCGCGCGCCTGGCGGAGCTATCCGGCATCAAACCTCAGGAATTTCTATTCAATCAAAGCCCGGGACAAGGGGGAACGTTATCCACTCTGCCGTCCCAGGATTTGTCCTTTGTAGAGTTTAACAATAAAATCCAGGAATTGTCGTACATGCTGGATGATCGCACCGACAAGCTTGGCGCGCTGGATTCCATGATGATGCAGGACAGGCTCAAGAAAAAAATGCTGCCGTCCGTGATGCCCGTAAACACAAAGTGGTACTCCTCCGGCTTCGGGGTTCGCATCGATCCTTTTTCGGGCAAACGCGTTTTCCACGAAGGGGTTGACTTCACCGCCGCTGTAGGGACGCCCATTGTCGCTGCGGCGGGAGGGGTAGTAGTGTATTCCGATCACCACCCTGAATATGGTAATATGATCGATGTTGACCACGGCAATGATTTCGTCAGTCGCTATGCTCATGCTTCCAAGCGACTGGTCAAAGCTGGGCCAGGTTGTGGTGCGAGGACAGAAGATTGCAGAAGTGGGCAGCACCGGCCGTTCCACCGGCCCGCATCTGCATTTTGAAGTCAGGCACAGGGGCTCGCCGCAAAATCCATCGCGATTCTTGAAGATGCCCGGTTGAGCCGGACCAACACTCTGCAGCGGGGGGTGAGGCCAAAAACCTCACCCCTTATTTTTTGGACGCCGCTTAATAGAATTCTCGAGATTTCATGCTGAACAATCTGCTCAAGAAAGTCTTCGGAAGCCGTAATGACAGGCTGATCAAACAATATTTCCAGGCCGTCGGGGCGATCAACGCTCTGGAAGCAAAAATTGCGGCGCTTACCGACGCCGAGCTACGGGCAAAAACTGACGAGTTCAAACAACGCATTGCCGGCGGAGCCACTCTCGACGAGTTGCTGCCCGAGGCATTTGCGGTGGTGCGCGAAGCCGGCAAACGGACGCTTGGAATGCGCCATTTCGACGTGCAATTGATTGGCGGCATGGTGCTGCATAGCGGCAAGATTGCCGAAATGCGAACCGGCGAAGGCAAGACATTGATGGCGACCCTGCCTGCGTATCTGAATGCGCTGGCGGACAAGGGCGTTCACCTCGTCACAGTGAATGATTATCTGGCAAAACGGGACGCCGAGTGGATGGGGCGTATTTATCAATTTCTCGGTATCAGTGTTGGCGTGATCCTTTCACAGATGGATCATGCCGACAAGCAGGCCGCCTACGCTGCGGGCATAACCTACGGCACCAATAACGAATACGGGTTCGATTACCTGCGCGACAACATGGTGAATCACCCTGGCGAGCGCGTGCAACGCGTGCTCAACTATGCCATTGTTGATGAGGTGGACTCCATTCTCATTGACGAGGCGCGCACGCCATTGATTATCTCCGGTCAGGCCGAAGGCAATACCGAAGTTTATGTGCGCATGAATGCACTGATTCCGAAACTGGTCCGCCAGGAAACAGAGAAAAGCTCCGGTGACTTCAGCGTGGATGAAAAGGCCCAGCAGGTGCTGTTGAGCGAGGCGGGTTTCGAGCATGCGGAAGAATTGCTTGCCCAGAGCCGGCCTGCTTTCTCCGGGAACCAGCCTCTACGATCCTGCCAACATCAACCTCGTCCATCATCTTTACGCTGGCCTGCGCGCGCACGCATTATTTCTCCGCGACCAGCACTATGTGGTACAGAATGGGGAAGTGGTGATCGTCGATGAGTTTACGGGACGGCTCATGTCCGGCAGGCGCTGGTCGGAAGGACTGCATCAGGCGGTGGAAGCGAAAGAGGGCGTTCCGATCCAGAAGGAGAATCAGACGCTCGCCTCGATCACTTTCCAGAACTATTTTCGCATGTACCAAAAGCTGGCGGGCATGACGGGCACCGCTGACACGGAGGCTTTCGAGTTCCAGCAGATTTACGGACTGGAAACGGTAATCATTCCGACCCATCGTCCCATGATCCGTAATGATCGGATGGATCAGGTGTTCCGTACCATGGGTGAAAAGAACCGCGCCATCATTGAGGACATCAAAGACTGCTACGAGAGAGGACAACCTGTTCTGGTTGGAACGACCTCGATCGAGAACAATGAGTTGCTGTCCGAGCTTGCTGACCGCGAGAAACTTGCCGCACCAGGTGCTGAATGCCAAACAGCATGCGAGAGAAGCTGAGATCGTCGCCCAGGCCGGACGTCCGAAAATGATTACCATCGCTACCAATATGGCGGGCCGAGGTACCGACATTGTGCTGGGTGGCAATCCGGAACCGGAACTTGAGCGCGTTCGGTCCGATGAAAGCATGAGCGAGCCGGCCAAACTTGAACGTATCGCGGAATTGCAGGAGCAATGGAAGCTGCTGCATGATGAAGTGCTGAAATATGGAGGATTACATATTATCGGCACGGAGCGGCACGAATCCCGCCGGGTGGACAACCAGTTGCGGGGCCGCGCCGGGCGTCAGGGCGACCCCGGTTCAAGCCGTTTTTATCTCTCGCTGGAAGATCCGCTTCTGCGTATCTTCGCATCCGATCGCGTAGCAAGCATCATGCAGAAGCTCAATATGCCGCGAGGGCGAGGCCATTGAGCACCCTTGGGTTACCCGCGCCATTGAAAACGCTCAGCGCAAGGTCGAAGCCCGCAATTTCGATATACGCAAGCAATTGCTGGAATACGATGATGTCGCCAACGATCAGCGTAAGGTAATTTATCAGCAACGTACTGAGCTTCTCGAGTCGGAGGACATTTCGGAGACGATTACCGCAATGCGCGGCGACGTGCTGAGTAATCTTGTCGGCATGTATGTCCCGGCGCAGAGCGTTGAGGAGCAGTGGGATATACCGGGACTTGGAGAAGGCAATGGCCGCCGAATATCAGCTGTCGTTGCCATTGCAGGAGTGGCTGGAGAAGGAGCCCGACTTGCATGAGGAGAGCCTCCACGAGCGGATTATCGAGGCAGCGCAAGAGAACTTTATTCAGGGAAAGTGGATCAGGTCGGAACGAACGTCATGCATCAGTACGAGCGCGCTGTCATGCTGCAAAGCCTCGATACCCACTGGCGCGAGCATCTCGCGGCGCTGGATCATCTGCGCCAGGGCATCCATTTACGTGGTTATGCGCAGAAAAATCCAAAACAGGAATACAAGCGGGAGGCTTTTGAGCTATTCGGCGCGATGCTTGAGGAGATCAAGTCAGAAGTTACCAGAACGCTCATGACCGTGCAGATAAGAAGCCAGCAACAGGTGGAAGCAGTGGCGGAAACACAGCACTCGCCGATAAACGTGCAGTATCATCATGCGGCTTTCGAAGAAGCACTGGGTGAAGAGGAACAAGTCGAAGGCAGCGAGATGGGCGAAGAGGTCCAGGATCGCGCGCAGAAGCATCAGCCGTTTGTGCGTCACGGAGAGAAAATCGGCCGTAACGATCCATGCCCTTGCGGATCAGGCAAAAAATATAAACAATGCCACGGTAAGCTCAGCTAGATTAGCTTCGCATCTATCGGATCAGGTCGTGAGGGCTTCAACGCTCACCGGAGCAAGTTTGTAAGTATCGCTCAATCTGATTTACCTTTTCGACGCTGCGATGCAGAGCATGCGGCGCTGCTTGGGACACGCCGGGTTATCTTTCTGAGGTTGGAAGAATCATTCAAAAACCGCTTCTATTTCATGCGCTCAGGGTCGGCCTTGAAGCCCGACCGACGAATCATTCAAGCAGCATGCCGTTCTCTTTGATTCACTCCACTAACGCCAGGCCTACCTTGCCGGTCCGGTTGCGGCTGTATTCTTTTCGCTGAACAACAGACTCAAGCGATATATTTCAGGACTGCCAGGCATCGGGGTATCAGTTCGCCCGTTTCTGAAAATACTCGTCATAGCGGAAAACATAATCCTTGTCCGTCAACGGCAGGTGGCATGCGCGGCAGGTTGCGTAATCATCCGGGGCTTTCGTTTTTCCGTCAGCCATATACATCGAATATACCCAGTCGCCATTCTTGAGCTCCGGCGGCGTAACGCTTTCACCCCAGCCGGGACCCTTTCCCATTACCCCTATTTTCAGCAATTCACCTTTGAGAAGTTTACCGTGGGCGCCTTTCAGCGGAGTACCATCTGCCGCTTCACGCGCTTTGTAAATTTCCATTACAGTAATGGTGCCATTGGGGAAATTGTCGCCCATCGTGGTGCTGTTGCCAATTGGGTTGATATAGATCTCGCGGACTTGCTTGACATCCGGGCGCTGTATGTCAGATAAAAATTTCGGCCAGCTCTTGTATTTTTCAGGTACAGGTAGCTCGCCGTCACTGAATTTTTCGACCTGAGGGGCCGGCGGCCGCTGCGCGCACCCTGCCAACGCTGTAGCCAGCACCGCAGCCGTAATAATCCCGCATGTAACACGTCTCATCTGATTTTCTCCTATGTCGAGCGATGCCAAACATCCGCCATAATCGGCCTTCTGGTATTCTGCCGGCTTGAACTGTAACGATTGCCGGGAATTCTTGATCACTCTCAGCTCTCGAAAGATTACGCTGCCGGGCCTGGAATCTGACGAGGATGAGCGATGCCGTTGCTTGTATACTAACTTCCGAAAGACGTTGTTGCAAGCGTAATGCGGCGGTCAAGACGAATCGGTGAAGACCGATGGAATAGCACCGGCCTGTGGCATAAAAGGACTTTCGCAGACATCCGATGTAGAAAACCTTTATGCAGCTGCCATTCCATTGTGACGCAGCAATGCATCTATTTTTGGTTCTCGCCCCCGGAATGCGATGAAGGATTCCAGTGCTGGACGGCTCCCGCCCACCGCGAGAATTTCATTCCGGAAACGGGCGCCGTTTTCCGGACTAATTACCTTTCCAGCAGGGCTTTCCTCAAAAAGACTGTAAGCATCCGCAGATAATACTTCCGCCCATTTGTAACTGTAATATCCCGCCGCATAGCCCCCCCCGAAAATATGTGAAAAACTGTTGGGAAAGCGATTAAATTTGGGCGGAATAATGACCGCAACCTGTTCACGAATCTCATCCAGCATTTGCTGCGCGGTTTTCTCGCCATTCGGGTCGAAGTCCGAATGCAGATGCATATCGAACAACGCGAATTCTATCTGTCGCAGCATTTGCAGGCCACTCTGGAAATTCTTTGCCGCCAGCATCTTGTCGAACAGCTCGCGGGGGATGTGCTCGCCACCGGGGCAGGGCGCGTTTCCCGCAAACTGCTGCTTTGCAGTAACGAGTCAACGCGCCCGGTCATATCACGCAGCACTTCCCATTCCCAGCAAAAGTTTTCCATGAACTGGCTGGGCAGTTCCACTGCATCCCATTCCACGCCATGGATCCCGGATACGCCCAAGTCCTCCACTTGCGTAAGCAGATGATGGAGGCCATGGCCAAACTCATGGAATAAGGTGATCACTTCGTCGTGGGTAAACAGCGCCGGGCGAGCTTGACCGTCAACACGGACGGGTGCCGAGAAATTGCAGGTGAGGTATGCTACCGGCGCCTGGATGTCATGCTCTCCGGTTCCGTCAGATCCAATACGGCGGCGGCTGATGGCGTCATCCATCCAGCCCCCGCCGCGTTTGCCGGGCCGTGCATAGAGGTCAAGATAAAATCGGCCGATCGAGATTGCCCTCAGCGTCGGTTATATTGAAAAGCTTGGCGTCAGGATGCCAGAGCTGAACACCGGCCGCTTCCACCGGCGTGATAACAATGCCATAAAGATTCTCCACCAGTCTGAACATCCCCGGCAGTACGCTCGTTTCGGGAAGATACTGCTTCACCTCCTGTTCGGAGAATGCATAGCGGTCAAGGCGCAGTTTTTCACTTACATAAGCCAGATCCCATGCTTCAACGGCTTCCAGTTGCAGTTTATCGGCGGCAAATTGACGTAATTCCCTCAGGTCTTGCTCAGCATAAGGTTTGGCCTTGGCCGCCAGTTCGCCGAGGAAATCCAGCACTTGTTTTGGGGTCGACGCCATTTTTGTCGCGAGCGACACTTCGGCGTAGCAATCAAACCCAAGAAGCTGCGCCTCTTCCTTGCGCAGTTGCAAGTATTTTAGCGATAAGCGGGCGCATTATCCAGATTGGCGGCGCCATTGACCAGAGGAGCAGTGGTTCCCGTCTCACTCGTTCCAATTTCGCTGGCGCGGGTGGAATAGGCCCGATACATTTTTTCGCGCAGCCCCCGGTTGTCCGCATACTGCATCAGCGGTAGATATGAAGGCGCATGCAGGGTAAATTTCCAGCCGGACAACACCATCCTTTTCCGCAATTTCTCTTGCCGTTTGCAGCACATCGTCGGGAATGCCGGAAAGCTCATCGGCATTCTCCACATGTAAGGCAAAATTATTAGTCGCATCCAGCAGATTGTCATTGAATCTGGAACCGAGCGCCGACAACTCTTCCTGAATATGGAGAAACCGCTCCTTTTTTTCCGGCGGCAACTCCGCGCCGCCCAGGCGGAAATCCCGCAACTCATTCTCGATTATTTTCTTTCTGGCGGAACTCAGACTCTCGAACTCCTTGCTGTTGCGAAGTTGCTTGAATTTCCCGAACAGCGCCTGGTCCTGAGCCAGCTCGGCATAATACTGAGTGACCAGCGGCAGGTTGGCGTTATAAGCCTCGCGCAATTCGGGCGTGTTCACCACAGCATTCAAATGCGAAACCTGTCCCCAGGCGCGGTATAGCCGCTCGTTGGCGTCCGTCATGGGCTGCACGAAATTCTCCCAGTCTGGCAGTGGCTGTATCTTCACGTATGCCGTCAATCAGCTTGCGGTTTTCCGCCAGCAGTTGCTGCACCGCCGGGGTAATATGTTCGGTTCGAATATCCGCAAAGCGCGGCAGTCCGGAAAAATCAAGCAGAGGATTCATTATGTTGATCCAGGTAAGTTAAATGCCGGGATGTGGAACAATGGCGTCGCCACGGCTTGTGGCTTAGCCCTCGTGCACGACGTTGCCACCCACCAAAGTATATTTTACCCTGCCCTCGAGTTCCATGCCCAGGAAGGGTGTATTCTTGCCCTGGCTTTTAAGCGCTGCCGCTTCAACGCGCCAGTATTGGCCGGGGTCGAAAATGCAAAGATCAGCGTCAGCGCCGGGTGACAGATGACCGGCTTCCACGCCGAGTATACGGGCTGGTTCCGAAGTGATCTTGGCCAGCGCGGCAATCAAGGGAATTTTCATTTCCGCCGCCCATTTCAACGTAAGCGGCAGCAGCAGTTCCAGGCCGGTGGCACCGGCCTCGGCCTCGGCAAAGGGTAACAACTTGGCGTCTTCGTCCACCGGCGCATGATCCGAGCATATCGCATCTATCGCGCCGTCCAGCAGGCCGGCACGTAACGCATCACGGTCGCCCAGACTGCGTAGCGGAGGGACGAGATGACAATTGGAGTCGAAGAAGCCGATGTCCATTTCGGATAGATGCACATGATTCACCGCTACATCGCAGGTAATGGGCAACCCTTGCCGCCGGGCTGCCCGTATCATGGCGACGCCTTCCGCGCTGGATATCCGGCACAAGTGTACCTTTGCGCCGGTTTCCTTCGCCATCAAAATAATATTCGACAATGCCACGGTTTCGGCGCATACCGGAACGGCGGGCAGGCCCAATCTTGTGGCTACTTCGCCGTCGTGCGCCACCCCGCCGTCCGCAAGATATACATCCTGGGGGCGCAGCCATACACCGAAGCCGAAGGTGGAGGCGTATTGCATGGCCTGCATCATCACTCGGGTATTGGGAAGCGGCTTGTCGGACTGGCTAAAAGCGACGCAGCCGGCATCGTGCAACTCGGCCATTTCCGTCAGCCATTCGCCTTTCAAACCTCGAGTCAGCGCGCCGATGGGATAGACGTGGGCCTGATTCAGACTCCTCGCGCGGTGCTTCAGCATTTCCACCAGCCCGGGTTCATCCAGCACAGGATCGGTATCGGGGGCGCATGCCAGGCTGGTCATGCCGCCCGCTACCGCAGCCCCCATTTCGGATTCGAGCGTAGCTTTGTATTCAAGGCCCGGCTCGCGCAAGCGGGCCGATAAATCCACCAGGCCAGGGCATACTATCAAGTCCTTTGCGTCTATTTCGCGGTCGGCCTGGAAGCCGTGCGGCTCAGCGCCCAGAACGGCGATTTTCCCGCTTGCAATGAAAACATCCATGACGGCGTCAATGCGGTTCTTCGGATCTATGACATGGCCGTTGCGGATGATTATTTTCATGTGTTTTCAATTGCCTGCCAGGATCGACATGACGGCCATCCGTACTGCGATACCGAACGTTACCTGCGGCAGGATCACCGATTGCTTGCCGTCCGCTACGGCGGAATCAATTTCGACCCCGCGGTTCATCGGGCCCGGGATGCAATACAATTGCATCGCGCTTCGCGAGCGCCAGCTTCTCCTGAGTGAGTCCGTAATACTTGAAATATTCTTCCGTGCTGGGAAGACGTGCGCTCAGCATGCGCTCGTTTTGCAAGCGCAGCATCATTAGCACATCCACATCTTTCAACCCCTTGGTCATCTCGTGATAAACGTGCACGCCGAGACGTTCAACCTTGGCGGGCAGCAAGGTTTTGGGTGCGATGACCCGCACTTCCGGTACACCCAGCGTAGTCAGCGCATGGATTTGCGAGCGGGCCACGCGCGAGTGCAGAATATCGCCCACGATTGCTACCCGCAAGTTACGGAAGTCGCTTTTGTAACGGCGGATGGTGAACACATCCAGCAACGCCTGGGTGGGATGCGCATGGCGGCCGTCACCCGCATTGATAACATGAATCTCCGGACGCACATGGCGCGCAATCAGGTGCGCAGCACCGCTTTGCGAATGCCGCACCACGAACATGTCGGCATGCATGGCGGAGAGATTATCCACCGTATCCAGCAGTGTCTCGCCTTTGGATTGCGAAGACACCGCAATGTTGAGATTGACTACGTCCGCTGATAGTCGCTTTGCCGCGATTTCGAAGGTGGTGCGGGTGCGGGTGCTGGGTTCGAAGAATAGATTGAATATGGATTTACCGCGTAGTAAGGGGACTTTTTTTACATCGCGTTCCGTAACCCCGACAAAAGACTCGGCGGTGTCCAGGATGTTCAGCAGAATGGGGGCGGGCAGTCCCTCGGTAGTGAGCAGATGCTGCAGTAGGCCGTTCTTGTTCAGCTGCGGATTGTTACTCATTATCCCGGCGTTTGTTGTACAGGCTCAGGCTCAATTTTCCCTCGACATTTTTTTCAAGCGCCAGCATTTTATCTGACGGCATATCGAGCACCGCCCCAACATATTGGGCGGCAATCGGAAGTTCCCTACCGCCCCGGTCTATCAGCGCGGCGAGCCGGATGCTTGCCGGCCGGCCATAATCGAATAACTCATTGATGGCGGCGCGGATGGTGCGCCCGGTATAGAGCACGTCGTCCACTAAAATTATGTGGCTGCCTTCTACCTTGAACGGGATATCCGAAGGCCTGATCTGCGGATGAAGCCCGATCTGGCCGAAATCGTCGCGATAAAACGAAACATCAAGCGTACCCAAGGGAAGTGAAAGCCGCAAATCCTGGTGAAGCCGTTCCGCCAGCCATACGCCCCCGGTATGGATTCCCACGATTGCGGTACTCGAAGCAAGGTCGTCTCGTACCTGTGCGATCAGGTTGGCCAGCAATTGTTCTGCATCAGGTAGTTGCATTTCGTCTGTCAAAAAAGGTTTGTAATATCAGTTGGGCCGCCACTTGATCCAGCACGGGTTTCTGCTTTTTTCCCCTGATACCCGTTTCCTGCAGCGCTGCGCTGGCGTCAACTGAAGTATAGCGCTCATCCACCAGTTCCGTCTTGATGCCGAAGCGGCCTTCGAGACGCCGGGCGAAGCGGCGGCTGCGCCGGGTCATCTCGTGTTCCGTGCCATCGGCATGAGCAGGCAGGCCCACTACCAGCATAGCCGGTTTCCACTCCTCAATCAGCTGAGCGGCGTTTGCAAAGCACTCGCTCGTATTCGCATTGCTTATTGTGGCAAGAGGATGCGCCAAACCCAATTCCAGATTACCAACCGCCACACCGATGCGCTTCTCGCCAAAATCGAAAGCCAGAACCGTCCCTGCAGGATGATGCCCGGTATTCTCGCTATTGATGGCCAATTGCTGGATCGGTTTATTTGCGTGACTGAAGTAGTCACCCGCTATTGAATCAAGCGCTGCTTTCAGGAATGCCCTACTTCATCCGATAGGGCGGAGAAATCGACGCCGAGCGAACGCATCGCTGCGATCAACCGCTCCTCAGCCGGCAAATCAAAGATGATGCTTGGCGATGCGGGCACGGTGAGCCAGGCATTCTGCGATAATTCATGCTCTATCTGTCCCGGCGCCCACCCGGAGTAACCTAACGCGACCAATAGCTGTTTTGGACTTTCTCCGCTTGCTATCGCCCGCAAAATATCAAGTGAAGTAGTAAGCCCGATTTCATCATTTACCGCCATAGTCGATTGCCAGCCGCCCACGGGTTGATGGAGCACAAAGCCGCGATCCAATTGTATCGGTCCGCCAAACATGACCGGCAGCCCTCCTACAGTCTCATCATCGGCGGAAATATCGAGTTGATCCAGCAGATCTTTCAGGGTAAGGTCAATAGGCCGATTTACTACCAGACCTAACGCTCCCTGGTCGCTGTGCTCGCAGATGTAGGTTAGCGTCTTGGAAAAGAAAGGATCCGCCATGGCTGGCATGGCCATCAGAAAATGATGGGTCAGATCGACGCTTTGCATGGATGGGCTGATTGCATGCCGCTATTGGCTATCCTGGATTTCAAGTTTGCAAGCAGCCGTTCATGGCGCGCGAGCACATCGTTTCGTTGCAGTACCTCATTTTCATAAAATAAGTCTTTTCAATGAAACAATGTAAGTTTTTTTCGTGAACACCTCCGCTCGTGCATGCTATTCTTGTCAAGTTGCTTCGCTATCATTGTAGAACGAATTCGTTTCGATTAGTGGGTTTTGACAATATCGAAGCCGTACAGTGTAAGTTCATAACAGCGCCGGCTGGTATCCTGTTGCCATCCGCTGGATGGAAACCAGCCCTTTGGCCAGGGATATGAGCGATTGAAAGGTATCCATGGATGGCTAACAGTCGTATTACGTCATTGAACTGGGGCGCAGCGATCTGGGCCGGTATTGTTGCCGGCGTCGTCGCCACGGGAGCCCAAATGGTCCTGTGGTGGATATTTACGGATGATTTGCCGGAAATATTGTATAGAGATGCGCGTTTGACAGCGGCAATGCTGATGGGGCCAGGAAGTTCTACCGCCACCGCCTGCATTCGACTGGAAGGTAATGGCGGTTGCAACCTTTATCCATTTTGCGATTTCAATCGCATACAGCCTGATTGCTGGCTTGTCTGATTTCCCGTCTTGGCCTGGTGCTTGCAGTGCTTGTGGGTTCCCTCTACGGGTTGACTCTATATGCGATAAACATGTACGGGGTGACGGTCATTTTCCCATGGTTCTCGGCGGCCCGGGATTGGATCACAATAGTTGACGCACGTTGTGTTCGGGATTTCCCTGGCAGGCACGTATAAAGCGCTATCCAGAACTCAGTCTGCATAACGTAAGAGATTGGAGACCAGCGTACGGAAAGTTTTTTTTGGATCTGGGCTCTTTGCCAGGATTCATTTCCGCCTCGGTGCATTTATCGTCAGTTACCTCAGCGCGGCAAAAATGGCAATAGTTGTCCCAGTCCCTGTTATAGGCGGGGATATCCTCCTGCGGGACATTGCGTTTAAAGTCTTCAATGATTTCCTGCATTACCGGCAACCGGGCGCAAAGGTAGGTGTCTATGCTTTTAGGCCAATTGGTAGGCTCGGGATACAGACCGGAGAGCGTCGAGAGAATGGCTGAACGGAATTCATCGGCGTCCTCAGCCCGGCGTTTGCGGTTGAACAACTCATAAATTCCAGCAACAACGATCCCTGCGCCGAGCAAGACCAAAGGCCACATGGGTACTTGATTGAAGTATGCTGCTATTTGGTCGGTATATTCGTTCATGTATGTTTTTCCCGTTGTCTTGTTTGCGATGGAACATGCACTTGAGTGCATGACTCTCTTGTTTACTTTTCCCTTGTTCTTCCGGATTTGAGCTGGGGCCAGGTAAGCCAGTTCAGACAGCGTAAAAATGCAACGGCCGAGAAAAAGTACAATTCTCCCCAGGAGGAGACATGGCTGTTTGCCTGATTATAAGCTCTGGCGGGAAGCGGTCAATGCTCAATGGATGATCTCGGCCAGCCGCGTCTCATGGCTCCCCTCCTGATACGATTAACTTTCACTCACGATATCGTTAGCGCAATTTGCATCGCTACCTGCAAGATGCGGGACGATGCTGAGGGAGAACGCTGCCTGCTACAAGATTGGGAACACCAGTGACGGGATCGGTATTATCATTGCAAATCCATTCAACGCCGTCTTTTGTCGCCAGAACCAGCGTTCTTCCAGTGCCGTCGCTCAAAAGCCCGGGACTAACACCGTTATTCCTGAACATTGCCGTGACCTGAAAACCCTTGGCCAGGGTTTCCGGTGTAAGGCTCGCGACATACTTTCCTGTCCGGGCCGTTACAAGGCTGTCGAACTCTGCCTTTGTTGGCCATCTTCCCTTGTCCGAATAGAATCTTGCGACGGGAGCTTTAACGTTATCCAACAGATTGACCGCTTCCGTGACCTGTTCCCGTGCCTGTGAATCCTGGTAAAACTGATATGCCGGCGGAATGGCAATGGTCACCAGGATACCGATAACGGCGAACACCATCATCATTTCGATCAGGGTCAAACCTCTTTGCCCCCGCCCCATTCCGATAAAACGCCTTTGCTTGAAACTCATGCTATCCAGTACTCTCCATTGAATTATTATTTGATAAGCAGCACCGGTATTGTGGCCAGCTGCATGATCTTGCTGGCTACCGAGCCCAGCAAAATCCCCTTGACTGAGCCGAGCCCGCGCGGTCCAATGATTATTTGATCACAATTTATTTCCTCCGAATAACGCAGAATCATATCCGGCGGAGTCCCCACAGTGATATGAAACCGGTACGCAATCCCTGCCCTATCCAGTAATTCGCGCGCCGGCTGAAGCTCTTTCATGCCTTCTTCCTGGTAATACAGATCAATACTCTCCTTGTCTATAAACATGGGCACATTTCCGCGCAATGGAAACTGCACATTCAACAAGTGAATTTCCGGCACTTCCTTATACCAGCCGATCAGTCTGATGAATTCCGCAACCGCTCTAACGGATGTGTCCGAACCATCCACCGGCAACAGGAATTTCAACATAGTGTTCTCCTTCAATCTCTGATAGCTAATGCCGGCGGCTACAGGGGTTTGTTTATATCATCCGCCAGATCGACAGTCGCGGTTTTTGTCTTCGCCCGCGATGCGAGCCATTTACCGGTAGTCACGACCAGCAGCGCGCCGCAGACGGGGGCAAGCCAATGCAGATAAGCAGCGTTCGTGTTAACCCACTCTTTGCTGACCGCGTCGGTCACGCTCATATCCCCGGCGATCCAGCCGAGCAGGCCCGCCCCGATAAAGATGGTGATGGGAAAGCGATCCATGAGCTTCATCACCAGCTTACTACCCAGCACAATGATGGGCACGCTCACTACCAAACCAAAAACGACCAGGCTCAGACTGTCCTTGGCTGCGCCGGCAATGGCAATCACATTATCAAGACTCATCACGGCATCGGCAATGATGATAGTCTTGATTGCGCCGAGCAATGTGGTACTTGCGTCGACGTGGTGACCATTACTTTCCGGTTCGGGCTGAAGCAGCCTGGTGCCGATCCACAGCAGTAGCACTGCGGCGAGGATTTTCAGGAACGGAATTGCCAAGAGATTAAGGGCAAAGAAAATCAACACCACTCGCAGGGCAATGGCACCGAATACGCCCCAGAAAATCCCGAGATTACGTTGCTTCTCGGGCAGCCTCCGGCATGCAAGGGCAATAACGACCGCGTTATCACCACCCAAGACGATATCGATGGCGATAATCTGGAGTACCGCGACCCAGAATTCCGGACTGGCGACGTCCATAAATAATCTCTGAAAATGAGGTGGCTACTTGAGCGCAGATAAAAAATTCAGCCTTACCGGTTCACTGGATCGCTATCAGGATTATACCAGCGTCCGCCTCACTGCCTTGTGTTGGCGCACAGGAACTGCAGAATTTGGGATCTGCGCGGCATGGCGTCCTGATACCCCAGCTCAATCAGTGCGCGGCAGAACGGTTCCTCAAACAGCACATAGCTCAGAAGCGCCGAGCCGTCCCGCCTCATTGCTCCAATGGCACGATAAAAAAGCCGCAAGGTACGCGGTAGCGTATGAGCGTATTGCGCAGCGATCTTGTTGATTTCCACGCTGGGGGAAATTACCATCGATTCGATCCGGCGTAGCTTCACGTCGTTATTTTTCAGCTTCTCGTCGGGGATCATCAGGAGAGTATTATTGATGCGTTGCAGGCGTTCCAGATCGACGTCAAGACTGTCCAGAAAAATACTGCCCATAACATGGCCTCCTATCTGTGCCAATGTGGGGTAGCTGTCTACTTTCTCGCGTTCAGGCTGTGTTTCAACGGCCTTGCGCACCCCTATTACCAGCACACGGTCCGCGCCCAGATGCAGCGCGGGACTGATAGGTGCGAGCTGGCGCATGGAGCCGTCCCCGAAATATTCACGATTGAGCCTTACAGCGGGAAAAAGGAGGGGAATGGCGGAGGACGCGAGCAGGTGCTCAATCCCGATGCGCGCCGCGAGGCCGATGCGGCGTTCCCGTTTCCAGGGTGCGATGCTGTCCGCCCCCTGATAGAACGTAACCGATTGTCCGGACGTATAGCCCCACGCTGTGATGCCCAGCGCATGCAGGGCTCCCGCGTCTATGCTCCGCTGTATGCCGCGAAGCGGCAGACTGTGCTTCAGTAGATCGGCAAGTGGCGAATTGTCCAGGATGGAAACCGCACTGCGCTTTCCCAGGCCCCCCAAGAGTAGCGAAGCCAGCCAGCGTGCCGCATTTCCGTAGGCGCCGATGGGATCGGAACGATAGGCCTGGCTGACGTTCGCATTCTCCCACACTGCCGATAGCTTCCGAACGCCTTCCTGAAAATTGCGGGCGGAAAGCGCGAGACTGGCGGCATTTAACGCCCCGGCGGAAGTTCCACAGATGACAGGGAAGGGATTGGGCGTCCTTTTGGGCAACATATCAGCGATGGCTCGCAGCACTCCTGCCTGATAGGCTGCGCGTGCCCCGCCGCCAGTCAATACAAGACCGACCTTGGGCGTCACCGATGGTTGCATCAGGCTCCGGCGGCCAATGCCGTACCTGCGTTTCTGGCAGGTAATGCGAGGCTACGCCGGATAAAATCGTTCAGGGTTCGAGAGATTTCGACTGCTCCATAAACTCCGGCGGCTGGATGCCGGCCGATCGACCCTGACACTATTCCACGTCCTATTCGCGGCAGGGATGATAATTTTAATTCTGTTTGCTCGTCCCTGTCATATTCTCCGGCCTTACCCAGTCGTCAAATTGCGCGGCTGTAACATGGCCGGATGCAATCGCCGCCTCTTTCAACGTTGTTCCCTCACGATGCGCCTTTTTAGCGATTTCCGCTGACTTGTCATAGCCGATGTAGGGCGTGAGCGCCGTTACCAGCATCAACGAATTACGCATCAACTCGTCAATGTGCTCGACATTGGCGCTTATTCCTGTTGCGCAATTATCGTTGAAGCTGATTATTCCATCCGCGAGCAGGCGAACACTTTGCAGAAAATTGTGGATGATAAGCGGTTTCATGACGTTGAGCTCGAAGTTGCCCATCGAACCGCCAAAATTAATCGCTACGTCGTTGCCCATCACTTGGCAGCACACCATCGTCATTGCCTCTGATTGAGTCGGATTGACTTTTCCCGGCATGATGGAGCTGCCAGGTTCATTTTCCGGGATTTTCAGTTCGCCGATGCCGCAGCGTGGCCCGGAGGCGAGCCAGCGGATATCATTGGCAATTTTCATCAAAGACGCCGCCAGGGTCTTCAGCGCGCCGTGGGCATGGACCAACGCGTCGTTCGCCGCCAAAGCCTCGAATTTGTTGGGAGCTGTGACAAAGGGCAAGCTCGTCAGTTCCGCCAATTCCGCTGCCACACGCACAGCGAACTCAGGATGGGTATTCAGGCCTGTGCCGACAGCGGTGCCGCCCAGGGCGAGTTCATACAGATGCGGGAGCGATGCCTCTATATGCTCCAGCCCGTGGTCCAGTTGCGAAACATAAGCGGAGAATTCCTGCCCTAATGTCAGGGGTGTTGCATCCTGTAAATGGGTGCGGCCAATTTTAACGATGCCGGAAAATTCCTCAGCCTTGGCGGCCAGCGTTCTGCGAAGCGCGACGATGGAGGGTATTAACTGATGATTGATCGACTGTGCCGCAGCCACGTGCATGGCGGAAGGAAATACGTCGTTGGATGACTGCCCCTTATTCACCTCATCGTTGGGATGAATCTTGCATTCGTGTCCCCGCCCGCCGCCTAGCAATTCGGACGCACGATTCGCCAGCACCTCGTTCATGTTCATATTGGTCTGGGTTCCCGAGCCCGTCTGCCATACCAGCAAAGGGAATTCCGCATCGTGACAGCCTGAAATTACCTCATCGGCCGCATGAATGATGGCGGCGGCGTTATCGGCAGTGAGCAGGCCCAGGTCGCGGTTTACGCTTGCCGCTGCACGTTTCACCAGTGCAAGCGCATGAAGCAGCGCGAGAGGCATCCGTTCGCCGGAAATTCTGAAGTTCTGCAAGGAACGTTGTGTCTGCGCTCCCCACAAGGCAGCGACAGGCACTTGCACCATACCCATGGTGTCCTGTTCTTCGCGGTAATTCATGGAGACCTTCGGCTAGAGAGACGATTGGGGCAGCTTAAGGAAGAAGGAAGAAGTGGCAAGATGGAAGCCGGGTTTTATCACTCGATAAATACCTGGGAACGAAAAGCGGCCTTAATCGCCCGGGCAGCCCATGTATCTGCCTTTCTGAGGTCTGCGGTTTTTACCATCGCAGGCAACTCTGTCGGCTCTGGCAGCGGATTATCTCCGGCTCTTCTGGAAAAGTATGTCGCCGGGTACGCTAAAGCTAAACCCGCGAGAGCAAAAGGAGTACCGATCAGTCCTCGAGACGGAACGACCCTTCCCCCGGCTGACCGGTTTCGGGATCAATCCAGTCCGATATACCAATCTCTTCCTCGGCCTGCTCCAGGGTTTCCCCGGGTTCATAATCTGATTCAGCGTTGTATTCCATATCCTGGATGGCTTCGAGTAAGGTAGGAAAGGGGCCGAAAACCTTGTCACTCTCCTTTTCATCATGCCAATAAAAGCCATCTGGACGTTCAACAATGCGGGTGGTGTCGTAATCGCGTGACGCTTGTGGAATTGTATGAGCCATGCCGTACCCCCACTAAGATTTACAGATTGAATTTAAGTTAATCCTAACCTCGTCCGTAAAATTGTACCAGCGTAAATAATTCATGTATAGCGAAGACCGGCATTCTTGACTGCCAAGTGGCACCGCCGCACTGGGGAGGGAACAACTGAAAAGCGCGCTTCATCGGGGTTGCGCCATTTGGAGTAGGACGCCTACGTCCTGGTTGCTAAAGGAGTAAAAAAACAGGAGTAAAAAACCTTTGCGGTTTCCCGCAGGAAACCGGTCTTCAGGTGAAAAACCTGCTGATCAGCCTATCAGCTTGTCAGGTGAGGCTGCGCCGCAATGCCGGGCGTCAAGCTCAAGAGTTTGAGCCCGAAAGGGGAAAGGGCCAACTGGCAGCGGGGCTGGTGGCTGAAGCTGATTCAGGCGTTTTTTTTTCTGCTGGTTTCTTCGTTTTTTTCTCGGCTGTAGTTTTGGCAGACGGCGTTTTCCCTCCGGATTTCTTTGTGCTCCCTTTTTTGCCTGAAGCGGTTTTCTTCACCGACGTATCTTTCTTTACCGCTGATTTTTTCTCGGCCTTCTTTTCAGCTTTTTTCTCAGCCTTCTTTTCGGATTTTTTCTCAGCTTTTTTTTCAGCCTTCTTATCCGTTTTTTTCTCGGCAAGTTTCTTGCCTGCTGTTTTTTTGGCTGGGGTTTCTTCTTTTGCCGAAGGTTTTTTCGAAGTCTTTTCCGAAGCTGTGGCCGAGCTTTTGGCCGAGGTTGCAGCCCCGGCTACGGGTTTTTTGGCTGGAGCGGCGGTCTTGCTCTCAGACTTTTTTTCCGTTTTGTTCTCAACCGTTTCCTTCGCGGCGGTTTTCTTGACTGGGGCTTCCTTGGTTGCAGGCTTGTTCACAGCCGTGGATTTCCTGACGTCAGGTTTTGTTGCCGCGGGTTTCTTGGTCGTTGCCATTTCCACCTCCAGATTAAGGTTACACGGGGATTTACAACTTGCTATGTTTACTACACTTACCGCTACGTAAATATAGACAAACAGGGGCCGGCGGATAATGGCCGAACTGTAACCCTGATCAAGCGGTAGCTCGCTTCAGGCAATGCCGCCTTGCCCGGTGTTGTTGCAAGACGGGCAGGCCGCATCCGGCGTTTCACTTCCGAAATTCATGACATATCACTGCTGACATCAATCAGGCTTTCCCTCATTCAACCAATGAACTTATTCTTCTCGCGCTGTTTCCGCATGCCAATCTGTTTCCTTAGTCCCAGCTTAGCACACCGCCAGTCTGATATTCAGTAACGCGAGTCTCAAAAAAGTTCTTTTCTTTCTTCAGATCAACCATTTCGGACATCCATGGAAAAGGATTGCCGGCTCCCGGATAGAGAATGTCCAGACCGATCTGCTGACAGCGGCGATTGGCGATATAGCGCAAGTATTCCTTGAACATCGGCGCATTCAATCCAAGCACACCGCGCGGCAGCGTATCCTCCGCATAACGATATTCCAGTTCCACCGCTTTCTTTATCAGTGCACTGATTTCATCCCGGAACGCCTTGGTCCACAAATGCGGGTTTTCCATCTTGATCTGATTAACGACATCTATGCCGAAATTGCAGTGCATGGACTCGTCCCGCAGAATGTACTGGTACTGCTCCGCTGCACCCATCATCTTGTTCTGCCTTCCCAGCGCCAGGATCTGTATGAAACCCACATAAAAGAACATGCCTTCCATGATGCAGGCGAATACGATCAGGCTTCTCAGCAGTTTCTGATCAGCTTCAGGGGTACCTGTTTTGAACGCCGGATCGGTAAGCGTATCAATGAACGGAATCAGAAACTCGTCCTTCTCGCGGATTGACGCCACTTCATGATAGGCGTTGAAAATCTCGCCCTCGTCCAATCCGAGCGATTCGACGATGTACTGATAAGCATGCGTATGGATCGCCTCTTCGAATGCCTGGCGCAACAAATATTGCCGGCATTCCGGGTTGGTGATGTGGCGGTAGGTCCCGAGCACGATATTGTTGGCCGCCAGTGAATCAGCGGTAACAAAAAAGCCCAGATTACGTTTGACCAGCCGGCGCTCATCCTCGGTCAGCCCCTTCGGGATCTCTCCATAAGGCGATGTCGCGGCTCATGTTGATTTCCTGCGGCATCCAGTGGTTTGCGCAGGCGGAAAGATATTTTTCCCATGCCCACCTGTACTTGAATGGCACCAGCTGGTTGACATCGGCCTTGCAATTGATAATACGCTTGTCTTCCACCGATATGCGCCGATTCACATCTGCGGCTTGATGCTCATCGGTGTTCTTCGCTTCAACTCCATTCGGTGCCCGCCGGGCCGACGGCCTGCAGGCTCAGCCTCGACGCAGCGCCATTCATCCGTGGCGTTTCCGATTGCACTGTTTCATCCTCGAATGTCAGCATACTTTTCTCCTTTTATTTACGTCACGAATATTGATCATTGGCACGACTCGCACTCGGGATCATCGATGGAACAATATTTTACGTCGGTTGCAGGCGACGCACTGATGGAAGTCAGGTTCCCTTCTGAAGGCACCGCGTTCAAGGCGCCTCCCTTAACCGTGGATTTTTCCGCGGAAGTTGCTCCAAGCGAGCGCAAATAATAGGTGGTTTTCAGGCCGCGCAGCCAAGCCAGTTTGTAGGCCTCATCCAGTTTCTTCCCGGAAACCCCCGACATATAGATATTCAGCGACTGCGCCTGATCAATCCATTTCTGCCGCCGTGATGCCGCTTCGATCAACCACTGCGGTTCCACCTCGAAGGCGGTTGCGTAAAGCCGGCGAAGGTCGGCCGGTATGCGGTCTATCTTCCCCAGGGCGCCATCGAAATAATTGAGATCGGCAATCATCACCTCGTCCCAGAGTCCCAGCTTCTTCAGGTCGTTTACCAGATACTCGCCCGCCATGGTGAACTCTCCGGATAAATTGGATTTGACGTAAAGATTCTGAAACGTCGGTTCAATGCTCGCGGATACGCCGATGATGTTGGAAATGGTTGCGGTCGGCGCAATTGCCAGGCAGTTGGAATTGCGCATGCCGTGATTCCTGATGCGCTCGCGCAATGCGTCCCAATCCAGGGTAGCGGACATATCTACCTCGACATATCCGCCGCGTTCTTCACGCAACAGATCGAGCGTATCCTGAGGCAGAATCCCCCGATCCCACAGACTGCCGCGATAGGAGGCATAACGGCCGCGCTCCTCGGCCATTTCGGTGGAAGCCCAATAGGCCTGGTAGGCAACCGCTTCCATCGCATGATCGGCAAATTCCACGGCCTCTTTTGAAGCGTAGGGGATACGCAGCATATGCAGGCAATCCTGGAAGCCCATAATGCCCAATCCCACCGGACGATGCTTGAGGTTGGCATTGCGCGCCTTGGGGACGGCATAGAAATTGATGTCGATTACATTGTCCAGCATGCGCATGGCAATGCTGACAGTGCGCTTCAGCTTGTCTGCATCAAGCTCTCCCTCATGGATGTGGGCTGCGAGGTTGACCGAGCCCAGATTGCACACGGCGATTTCGTGCTCATTTGTATTCAGGGTTATCTCGGTGCAGAGATTGGAGCTATGCACTACCCCTACGTGATTTTGCGGCGAACGGACATTGCAGGCGTCCTTGAAAGTGATCCACGGATGCCCGGTTTCAAAAAGCATGCTGAGCATCTTGCGCCATAACTGTTGCGCCGGGATTTTCTTGTACAGGCTCAGCTCGCCGCGCGCGACTTTTTCCTCGTAGGCCAGATAGGCATCCTCGAACCGCTTGCCAAACTTTTCATGCAGATCGGGCACGTCGGAAGGTGAGAAAAGCGTCCATTCGCCGCCATCCATCACGCGCTTCATGAACAAGTCGGGAATCCAGGTGGCAGTATTCATGTCATGGGTACGGCGGCGGTCATCGCCGGTGTTCTTGCGCAGCTCCAGAAATTCCTCGATATCCAGATGCCATGATTCCAGATAGGCGCAAACCGCGCCTTTGCGCTTGCCGCCCTGATTCACTGCTACCGCGGTGTCGGACACGACCTTGAGAAAAGGCACCACGCCTTGCGATTTGCCGTTGGTGCCCTTGATACGCGAACCCATTGCCCGGACCGGCGTCCAGTCGTTGCCCAGTCCTCCGGCATACTTGGCAAGCAGCGCATTTTCCTTGATCGCCTCGTAAATGCCATCCAGATTATCCGGCACCGTGGTGAGATAACAGGAAGACAACTGCGAACGGCGGGTGCCGGAATTAAACAGGGTTGGTGTCGAGCTCATGAAATCGAAATTTGACAGCACGTGGTAGAACTCGATGGCGCGCGCCTCGCGATCGATTTCGTTCAACGCAAGCCCCATCGCAACGCGCATGAAAAATGCCTGCGGCAACTCGATACGCCGGTCCTGCACATGCAGAAAATAACGGTCATACAAGGTTTGCAGGCCCAGGTAGCCAAATTTGAGGTCGCGGCGGGCATCCAGGGTTTTAGCCAGGCGCGGCAGGTCAAACTGCGCCAGACGCTCATCCAGCAACTCGGCATCGATCCCGCGCTTGATGAACTCCGGGAAATACTCTGCATAGCGGTTCGCCATTTCCTGTTGCAGGATTTCTTCACCCAACACCTCGAAACGAATGGTATGCAGCAGCAATCGCGCGGTGGCGTAGCTGTAGGCCGGCTCTTTTTCGATCAAGGCGCGTGCCGATAAAATCGCCGATTTTCTTACTTCCTCCATCGGCACCCCATCGTACAGATCTTTCAACGTGGCCTTGAGTATCAGCCCGGGATTCACCACTTCGCCCAAACCCTCGCAGGAAGATTCGATCACCGTCAGCAGCCGTACCGTATCCAGCGGAGCCTTGCGGCCATTCTCGATCACATTCAGAATGGCGGCCGGCGCTTCCACCACTCCCATTTCTTTCTGCTTCGCCCGCTTCCGCGCGCGATCCTCGCGGTAAAGCACATAAGCGCGCGCCACATCGTGCTCTCCGGAGCGCATCAGCGCGAGCTCCACCTGATCCTGGATATCCTCGATATGAAAAGTCCCGCCGGAAGGCTGGCGGCGAATCAGTGCATTCACCACATCATCCGTCAGCCGCGCCACCACTTCGCGCACCCTGGCGGAAGCCACCCCTTGGCCGCCATTGACGGCGATGAATGCTTTTGTCATCGCAATGGATATCTTGGCCGGCTCGAACGCAGCCACGGAACCATTGCGGCGTATGATCCTGTATTGGGAATATCGCGAATTCTGTGTGGAAGGGGCAGAAGAAAACTCGTGCCCGGATACTGTCGGCGTGGTTTGTATTGTCTGTGGCAAGCTGCATGTCGGATTCTCCTCATCTATATGGGAAATCTGCTTTTTCCCTGTGGTTGAAGCTGAATGTTGTGGTATTGCCATACCACAACATCTAGTATTCAACTTTGATATATTTTACTACTGCTAGTGCGTTGAGGCCATAGTGCTATATTTTTTGATGTGTGTCAAAAATTTTTGCGAGTGTTTGGATTTAAAGGATTACCAAATAAACGTTAAATAATTGACGCTCCTGTGTGGTGGTAAAAGCAGTAAAAAAGCAGAAAAAAATGGCTACAGCAAACCCATTCCATTCACGCCGTATTACTATGAACTGTTGCGGAGCACGGCAGGCCGACGCTCATCGTTAATAATTTCAAATGGAGGGAATATGGCTACTAAAATTTTCGTGAATCTGCCGGTAAAGAATCTGGACAAATCGGTGGAGTTTTTTACCAGGCTCGGCTTCACGTTCAACCCTCAATTTACTGACGAGACGGCTACTTGCATGATCGTGGCGGAGAATATATTCGTCATGCTGTTGATCGAGGACAAGTTCAAGGCTTTTACTCCCAAAGAAATTTGTGATGCGACGAAGAGCACAGAAGTGCTCCTCTGTCTTTCTTCAGAGAGCCGGGAAAAAGTCGATGAAATGGTACGCAAGGCAGTCGCTGCTGGCGGTGCAACCTACAACGAGCCACAAGACCACGGTTTCATGTACGGGCATGGATTTCAGGATTTGGATAGTCATATCTGGGAGATTGTCTTCATGGAACCTGATGCAGCAAACCAAGGCTGAAAAAGTAAATTAACCCTTCTACGGCTCGGGGGTCAATTGACGCGATTGCCTGGCCATTTCCAGCGCATCGCGGATCTGCTCGGGTTTGTTGGCACGCAGTCCTTCCGCCAGAGCGCGTGATGCATCCCTGCGGCGCTCGGCATAATGGCGCAGCATTTCCACAGTAGCGGCAGAAGGCAGGGCAGGATTGGGAGGCAGATGGGAAAGCTGCTCAAAACTTTCTTCGTAACGGTCACTGACAGCGGTATCGATGCGCCCCGCAAGCTCGTCGAAGGAGACGCCGCCCTGCTTGCCCTCGTCCAGTATGTTCTGCCATGTCCGGGTGATCGCGGCATCGTCCCGTAAAAATTCCCCAATCTCCTGGCGTGCCAATACCTCTTCACTCCATCGATAAGTGCGTACGGGGATCTGGGTAATCAGGATGACAATTGCGAGTGCAAAAGCGCCGCTCGCGAGCAGGCGGGTACGGCGGAATCGACGGGATGGGCGGCGGCCGCCTGCCTCGGCAGGTCGTGCAAATATCATCGCACTCAGTATTCCGGCCACAAAACCGCCGATATGCGCAGCATTATCGATACCGGTAATTAGAAGGCCGAGAACAAGGCTGACGGCTGCAAAACCCGCAGCGCCCCAGAAAAACCAGCGGAAATCACGTGGATGGAGATTGCCGCGCTCACGCCACATGAAGACCAGCAGGGCGCCACATATGCCGAAAATGGCCCCCGACGCGCCACCGGAGATGGCCAGTCCCCTATGTGCGACGAGCGACAACAGGTTGCCCGCCAGACCGCTGGCAAAATAGACGCACGCAAAGCGTCCGTGCCCATACATGCGTTCGACAAGCTGGCCGACGTCCCAGAGCGCCCAAAGATTCAACGTCAGATGGACAACTCCAAAATGGAGGAACATCGCGGTCCCCAGCCGCCACCATTCCCCGTCTTGCGTAGCCGGGCCAAAATTGGCTCCCCATGCCAACTGGACGCTATTGGACGAGTGCCATAGGCCTGCGCCGCCGGCGAGCATGGCCGCAAAAACCACGAGATTGATGACTACCAGCAGTTTGGTAACCGGCACCCCGGGAATTCGCTGATGAAGAAGATCGTGGAGAGACAGCATGGGATAGTGGACTCGTTCTCCTGGAATCATTATCATGCATGACGATGAAATTTGCCTATGCAATAAGAGATGGGAACAGCTCTCTAATCCAGGTTTGCACAGACCGGTTGCGCGGATGCCTCTCAACCTGGAGAGGCGCCGGGCGCGTAACGCTTACAAGTAATCAGACGGCGCCAAACCGTGATGGTTGCAAAAGCTTTTTTTCCGCAATGACGCTTTTCGCGCCGCTTGCCAGCACGCTGCTGGCCATCCTGTTGCTTGCGCCACTGCCGGGAATTGCTCAAGCGCGGGTCCAGTTACCGCACACGGCACTGACTCCCGAAGATATTGCTGTCATTATTAACGACAGCGATCCCCTGTCACGGCAAATTGGCAGTTATTACCAGAAGGCGCGCAATATTCCCGAAGGCAATGTAATCCATCTGGAGTTTCCCGCTGGTCACAGCGCCTTGTCCAAGGAAGAGTTTCAGCAACTGAAGGCCGAGATTGACCGAATGGTTCCTGCCCATGTTCAAGCCTACGCCGTGGCCTGGACGCTTCCCTACCGGGTGGGCTGCATGTCGCTGACGTCCGCATTGGCCTTTGGCTTTGACGAGAGTTTTTGCTCCCTCGGTTGCGGGCCGACGCAAGCCAGCCCCTATTTCAACTCTTCCAGCGTCGCTCCGGCGGGCGATCACCATTTGCGGCCCGCAATGATGCTCGCCGGCGTCGACTTCGAGCAAGTCAAAGCGCTCATTGACCGGGGTATTGCCGCCGATCACAGTTTCCCGCACGGGAGCGCTTATCTGGTGATAACGCCCGACAAGGAGCGTAGCGTGCGAGCCAATTATTTCGAACTGGCTGCAAAAGAACTGGCGGGTGTTTTTCCCATCGAAATTCTGGAAACCGAAGGGATTTCGAACCGCCATGACGTGCTTTTTTATTTCACGGGGTCGGTGCATGTGCCGCAACTTCATACACTGGATTTTCTGCCGGGGGCCTTGGCTGATCATTTGACATCAGCGGGCGGCCAGCTCACGGATTCAAACCAGATGAGCAGCCTGCGCTGGCTGGAGGCAGGCGCTACCGCGAGTTACGGGACGGTGGTGGAGCCCTGCAACCATATGCAGAAATTTCCTTTCCCCGCTATTGCCATGTTTCACTACGCGCTCGGCGCAAGCGCCATCGAGGCATACTGGAAGAGCGTGGCATGGCCGGGGGAGGGCGTATTCGTGGGTGAACCACTGGCCCGGCCGTTCGCTCCGGAATTGCGGCAAATTCGCGCCGGACAATACGAACTGCATGTCTTCTCGCCGAGCGACAGACGGCTCCGGTTTGAACGGTCCCGTTCGGCGGCAGGGCCGTTCAAGCCTCTTGCCCAGCGGCCGCGGCTGCGGCGCGGCGTCAATACGGTGCGCTTTAATTTCGCCGAAACGGAAGGTTACCTCAGATTGCGATGGTGAGAGGCGAAAGAAGGCATGTATCGCTCCGATACACATTGGCGATTTCCTGACGAACACGGGATAAGCCAGGAGATGGCGGTAATATTTTCCACAAACCGGTTAATTTGAGGCTATTCTTAATCTGAGCATCATCTCAAATAATCGTCTGGGAGGAAAACATGCCGCTGAATAGTTATGGCGTTTTGAAAGGCAGGGCTATTTCCCGCCGCCTCGGTTCGGGATCTTCACCCCACTACCAGATCCACCTTGTGGATGAGATTGGCGTCAATTATCGAATAGCGGTCAACGTGAAATCTCAATTGGCGCCATCCGAGTTGATGTACCACATCAAATCCCACTTCATCCATCCGCTCACGGAGGCCGTGTCCGTTCTACCCAGCGGCTTTAGTCGGCTGGCGCCGAATTCCGAGTCGGGCGCGCTTGATCTTATCCGTGGCAACCTGGTGCAGCCCGGACTGATGACCCCTCTCACGCATGATCTGCCTGGGCCTGATAATGATCTGAATGAGAAGCTCGACCAGATCGTACAGCGCGCTATGGCGGATGAGGAGGCGCTGGTCTACGCCTTCGGTGAAAGGTGGGGGCCGGAGAGCAATAAAGCAGACAAGTACTTCGGCTTTTTACCCGGTAACGGCATTCATGATATTCATATGAACCAGGGTAATGTGGGCAGATTTATTGCGGATGACGGGGTATGGCAGGACGGCGGCCTGCTCTTCCAGTTTCCCCTTCAACAACAGTGGACAGCGGTTTTTCTGAAATTCCAGTCGCAAAGCTGGCATACGGACGATGTAACGGGGCATACATTGAGCGCCGGAGAGGAACACGAACCCATCAACCCCGACCCCGTAGTACCGCAACCCACGGAATCGCTACCCGATGGCCTGGTGCGCATTATCGCGGCGCTGGTCAATTCAAAGGAATCCCCCGAAAAAGAGTGGGTTCAACTACTGAATGCCAGTGATCGCGTCATTTCGCTGGCGGGCTGGCATCTGGCCGACAAGCAGAAAGCGAAAATGCCCTTGAGCGGAACGATCGAGCCCGGCGCCACGCTTCGTGTCGAGGTGCAGCCGCCCGCGGCCTTATCCAACAAGGGCGGCATCATCACGCTGCTGAACCAGAACGGGTTGAAGGTGCACGGGGTATCCTATACAAAGCAACAGGCGAATCAACCCGGCTGGACCATCGTTTTTTAGTAGTCTTTGCAAGGCCCCACCGGCGAAAGGGCGAGGTAGCGGTCAGTAAGTTCCTTTTGCCGGGAACCAAAAGTCCGCGGGCGTAAGGAGGTAGGCATCGCTCCCATGAAATGGGAGCAGACCGCCGCGCTTGCTGCATTCCACCTATCCGCCTATGCACAAAGCAATCCGGATAAATCAAACTGGCAAGCGTAATTCATGCCAACGCCGCTATAATGAGGGCTGCACATAACCGCCGTGTGGCCATGATTTCCCCAGCGCAGCCTGACTTCAAATCCCACTTTACCGAACTTCTGCGCCAAACCCTGAGCGAAATGGGCCCGCCGAGCGTGGGCATGAATATAGAGTTCGCCCGCCCCAGGCAAGCAAGTCATGGCGATTATGCCTGTAACCTGGCGATGCAATTAGCCAAGCCGCTGCGTAAAAATCCGCGTGAGATCGCTGCGCTGCTTGTCAATGCGCTATCCGCTTCACCTTATCTGGAGAAAATCGAGATCGCGGGTGCGGGTTTTATCAACCTGTTTCTCACGATGTCCGCCAAGCAGCAGTTTCCGCGTCACGTATTGGAAAATGGCGAGATGTTCGGACATGTCAATATCGGCGCGGGCAAAAAGATCCAGGTGGAGTTCGTTTCGGCCAACCCGACCGGGCCTCTGCACGTGGGACACGGTAGAGGCGCCGCATTCGGCGCGAGTTTGGCCAATGTGCTCGCCGCAGCCGGCTACTCCGTCGCACGCGAGTATTACGTCAATGATGCGGGCAGACAGATGGATATTCTCGCGCTATCCACGTGGCTGCGTTACCTGGAACTAAATGGAGTCACTTCACGCTTCCCTGGCAATGCCTATCAGGGCGAGTATGTACGCGATATGGCGAGGCTGATATACAAGGCTCATGGGGGGCGTTATGTACATAAGCCCGACTTGCTGTTCGATGTCCTCGCGGGGGAAGCCGGCGACAATACCGAGGCGGAGCTCGACGGACTGATCGCCAACGCAAAAAAATTATTGGGGCAGGATTACGCGTATATCCACAATTTTGTTCTGACGGAACAGCTGGGCGATTGTGGCAATGACTTGATGGAATTCGGTGTCGTTTTCGATACCTGGTTTTCCGAGCAATCGTTATTCGCCAGCGGTGCTGTCGCGCATGCGGTTGAATTGCTCGAACAAGGGAATCATCTGTATGAACAGGATGGGGCCATGTGGTTCCGCTCGACCGATTTTGGCGATGAAAAAGACCGCGTGGTACAACGGGAAAACGGGCAATTCACCTATTTCGCTTCCGATATCGCCTATCATCTCAACAAATTCGAGCGCGGGTTCGAGCGCGTCATCGACGTCTGGGGAGCTGACCATCACGGATATATCCCGCGTGTGAAAGGCGCGATGAAAGCATTGGGGCTTGATCCTGCGAAGCTTGAAATCGCGCTGGTGCAGTTCGCAGTGCTTTACCGTAACGGCAAGAAAGCGCCCATGTCCACCCGCTCCGGTGAATTTGTCACCTTGAGGGAATTGCGCCAGGAAGTAGGCAACGACGCAGCGCGATTTTTTTACGTGCTGCGTAAAAGCGATCAGCATCTGGATTTTGATCTGGATCTGGCCAAGTCGCAAAGTAACGAAAACCCGGTTTACTACGTGCAATATGCTCATGCAAGGGTCTGCAGCGTGCTGGAGCAATGGGGCGAAGATGCTGCTGCGCTGATTACAGCGGATATGACCCCGCTTACGAGTACCGTGGAACTGTCCCTGTTGCAGAAGCTGATTGATTATCCTGAAATGGTGGAAGCGGCGGCAAAGGAACTTTCCCCTCATTTGATAGCCTTCTATCTCAGAGAACTGGCGGGTGAGTTTCACAGTTACTATAATGCTACGCGTTTCCTGGTGCCGGAGGTTCCGCTACGGCTGGCCCGATTGGGTCTGGTAGCCGCGATACGGCAAGTGTTGAGCAATGGATTGAAACTGCTGGGTGTGAGCGCGCCAGCCAAAATGTAAACGATATTCAGATAGGTTTTCCATGAGCCGAGATTATAAAACCCACCCTAACTCCTCATTTTCAGGCAAAAACGGAAACGCCCTTTTCCTGGGGCTGTTTATCGGCTATGCGCTAGGGCTTCTCAGCGCCATCGGCACGTGGATGTATATCAACCAGGCGCCTAGCCCGTTTATTTCCCAGGACAAGCTCGCGGATAGTTCGGCAGCAAAAAACGCTGCAAACCAGATTGAAAAAGAATTACAGGGCCATGGCGTCGAAGCCAAACCGGCTGCGGCCGCGGATGTCAAGCCGCGCTTTGAATTCTACAAGATACTGCCGGAGGCCGAGGAGCCGGTGGCGGAGCGCCAACTCAAGCAAGCCGCTCAGCGGTCTTCCTCTCAGGATAAGTATTTTCTTCAGGCAGGATCTTTCCAGAAAGCCGACGATGCTGACAATTTGAAAGCGAAACTGGCGATGCTCGGGGTAGAAGCATCGGTTCAAGCCGCCGATTTGCCGGAAAAAGGTATTTGGCACAGAGTACGCGTGGGACCTTTTGCCAGCATCAGCGATAGTGACCGGGTTCGTGCATCATTGCAACAAAACGGTGTGCAGAGCAGCCTCATCAAGTCTCATGAAGGAGCACAGTAAGAGGACGTTTTATACCGCGGTCAGCGCGAACAAATATATAGTCTATCTCCAGGAGAAAAATATGAATCCATTGCGTTTGCTTGCGGCGGTACTTTTACTGGTTGGCTTAAGTGTAAGCGGTATCTCCGCCGCTCGCGCCGAGATTGCGGAAGGGAGTGATTACACGGTTCTGCCTCATCCTCAGCCAACCGACAGCGGGAAAAACATAGAAGTCATAGAGTTCTTCTGGTATGGCTGCCCTCACTGCTACGAACTGCATCCGCGAATCAAGGCCTGGTTGAAGCGCATGCCGAAAGACGTAAGCTTCCGGTATGTTCCAACCATCTTTCGTGCAAATTGGGTTCCCGGCGCAAAAACCTTTTACGCCCTGGAAGCGCTCGGAGAAAAAGACAAGCTGCATGACAAGGTTTACGACGCCATCCATCGCGACAAGATTGATCTCTCCAAGGACGAGGTATTGTTCGACTGGGTGGCGAAGCAGGGAATAGACCGGCAGAAATTCATTGACGCCTACAATTCCTTCTCCGTTCAGAACCAGGTGTCCCGGTCAACCCGCATGTCGAAGGATTACGGCCTTACGGGCGTGCCGGCTGTAGTGGTGGATGGGAGATACATGACCAGCGGAAGAATGGGAAGCACACCGGAAGATACAATTAGAACCCTGGAGGAGTTGGTCGAGAAAGTGCGCAAGGAGCGGATAAAGAAATAGCGCGAGTTTCCCAAGCGTTGAAAGTCATCATCAGCGGCGCGTCCAGCGGACTGGGCAGAGCATTGGCGCAACATTATGCCGGTAGGGGCGCCACACTTGGGCTGGTTGCAAGACGCGGGGATTTACTGCAAGTCCTTGCGGCGGAATTGTCTTCTAATGTGTCTGTCTACGAAGCCGATGTCCGTGATGCGCCAGCTATCCGCGCGGTGGCGCAGGATTTCATGTGCCGTCACGGCTGTCCCGATATCGTCATTGCCAATGCCGGCATCAGCCGCGGTACGCTTACCGAATACGCCGAAGATACCGTGGTTTTCGAGGACATCCTGGCGACCAATGTCGTCGGCATGATCAACCTCTTTCAGCCCTTCACTGCCGCCATGCAGAAAGCCGGGCAGGGCAGCCTGGTCGGTATCGCCAGTGTCGCGGGTTATCGCGGCCTACCCGGCAGTGGCGCCTACTCGGCTTCCAAAGCCGCCGCCATCAGCTATCTGGAAAGCCTGCGTGTCGAAATGCATGGTAGAGGCGTATCCGTCATCACCGTTTGTCCCGGCTATATCGTTACGCCTATGACGGAGAATAATCCCTTCCGTATGCCCTTCCTCCTGCCGGCGGAAGACATTGCCGAAAAAATTGTCCGCATTGTCGAGAGCAAGACATTGTTCGCCGTGATTCCCTGGCAAATGGCAATCGTTGCGCCAGTCTTGAAATTACTCCCCAACTTTCTTTATGATCGGCTATTTGCCCATGCGCCGCGCAAACCGCGATAGGCGTTACACGAACAACAATTAGCGCATTGATTTTCTGCCGCGGCTCAACCTAAAGGTTTACAGTTATAATTTTTAAACGGACTACGCTTCAAGGGAGTGACCACAATGACGGAAAAAGCGATTTTTGGAGCAGGCTGTTTCTGGGGCGTGGAAGCCGCGTTTCGGGCCGTCAAGGGCGTAAGCGAGGTAATATCAGGATATTCGGGCGGACATTTCAAAAACCCAAGCTACCACGATGTGTGCACAGGTAAAACCGGCCATGCGGAAGTGGTGCAGGTGGAATACGATCCCTCGCAGGTCGACTACGATACATTGCTCGACGTCTTCTGGGACTGCCACAATCCCACTACGCGCAACCGGCAGGGGCCGGACGTAGGTACGCAGTACCGCTCGGCAATATTCTTCTACACGCCCGAGCAGGAGGCCGCGGCGAAGGCATCCAAAGAAAAATTGGAGCAAAGCGGGCGGTGGCGTGAACCCATCGTGACTGAAATCTCTCCAGCCGCCGAGTTTTATCCCGCCGAGGAATATCATCAACGCTACCTGGAAAAGCGCGGAATCGACCTGGGCATTGCCATACCTGACGGGCTCAAGAGCTTGCTCCCGCTCTTCCTGCAAGGTGGCAGAGCTGAAGCTTATTCAAAAATTTCAGCTTGAGCCAGCCGGTTTCTGATTTCGGTGATGCGCGCCTCGCTTACTCTGGTGTTGATTGCAGCGGGCAAGCGGGCAGGGTCGGAAATCGCGCCGGACAACTCAGCTGCGATAGCGCCTGCATTCACGCTTCTGGCGGCATCGGCCGCTTCGCGTAATCGTTCAGCCTGGGGATAAGGCTTTTCGGCATAGCCGGGCCGGCCGTGAAAGTCGCAAGAGCAGGCTTGCAGAAATTCTTCGAAGCGTTCCGGCTTGCGATAGGCATCCACACCCTGCAGCATGTTGGCGATAGTGGCGGCTCGCAATTCCGCCGCGCGATGTACGTCGCCATGGTAACGTGCGACCAGCAATGCCAGATCGCGGACGTCGTTAGGGACCTTGATGCGCTCACATAAATTCTGTACCAGTTTCACGCTGCGTGCTTCGTGGCCGATATGACGCGGCCACTCTTCGGGTGGGGTCGTGCCTTTGCCCAGATCGTGGGTAAGTGCGGCAAACCGCACCGCGAGGGAATAATTTTTAGACGCGGCGTAATCGATTACCATCATAACGTGCACGCCGGTATCGATTTCCGGATGGTACTGCGGCGGCTGGGGTACGCCGAACAAGGCATCCACCTCGGGCATGATGCGCGTGAGCGCGCTGCACTCGCGCAGCGCATAAAACATTCGTGAAGGACGGCTGTTCCATCAATCCACGCGCAAACTCCTGCCAGACCCGCTCCGGCACCAGCGCGTCCACTTCGCCGTTGTGTACCATCTCGCTCATCAGCGCAAGCGTTTCCGGAGCGATGTGAAAGCCGAAGCGTGCGGCAAAACGGGATGTTCGCAGCACCCGTACCGGGTCTTCAGTGAATGCCGGACTTATATGGCGTAGTACGCCCGCTTCGAGGTCGGCTATGCCGCCAAACGGATCGATGATATTGCCGTCCTGATCCTTGGCAATGGCATTGATGGTAAGGTCGCGCCGCGCCAGATCCTCCTGCAGTGTAACCTCAGGGGAAGCATAAACTTCAAAGCCTTTGTATCCGCGGAAAACCTTACGCTCGGTCCGGGCCAGCGCGTATTGTTCCTGGCTTTGAGGATGAAGGAAAACAGGAAAATCTTTTCCTACCGGGCGATAGCCAAGCCGTATCATCTCGTCAGGCGACGACCCGACGACGACGTAATCATGGTCCGTTACCGGCAGACCCAGTATCTCGTCGCGTACGGAGCCGCCAACCAGATAGGTCCTCATAGCTGATTTGTCTCCGGTTTTCGGAAACGTCATCTTCCGGCCCAGTGCCGAAGGTGATCGTAACGTTCGCGTGGAGTCTGATGCGCCAGATACACGGGTGCGGCTTCTTCCAATGCGGTAGGACGAATACCCCAGACTTCCGCAAGGGCATTGTACTTTTCGCAATCACACACATTGTCCACTTTCATCGAATAGTAGTTATCAAGCGTCATGAGTTTTCCCGGCAGTATCTCCATTACCGCCGCTTCAAGATGGGAAAGGCCGTCGCCAAGGCCAATGATGGCCGGATCATTTCCTGTTACGTGTGCCGCATATTCCACCAGTTGCCGCAGACTGTAGCATTTTGGACCGCACAGATCGTAACTCTGGCCGAAAGTATTCGGGTCATCCAGGCTCAGAGTAAATGCTTGCACCACATTTTCCACAAAGATAGGCTGGAATTTCGCATCGGGACATGCGAGGGGCAATACCGGCAACTTCCCCAGTCTGGCAAATAAATTAATCGATGAGTCTCCCGGACCGAATATGACGGATGGCCGGAAAACCGTTACCGCCAAGCCTGATGTCATTACGACGCTTTCGCCTTCCCCCTTGGAACGAAGATAGCCGCTCCGCTGGCCGGGACCCGCATTCAGCGCACTCATGTGCAATAAGCGCGTAATTCCGTTTCGTTTACACGCTGCCACGATTTTGCGCGGTAATTCCACATGAGGCGTGTCGAAATCCCCATGAAGAACACCGACGAGATTGATGACTGCATCCATGCCAACAAGCAGCCTGTCAAGTTCCGCATCATCGTATACATTCGCCTCCACCAGATCCACCGTGGGAATAACCAGAAGCTCCTTGGAGCGCTCATAGTTGCGGGTGGGAACGCGCAGGTAAATTTCCTGATCAGTCAGGAGATTCAATAGATGCCCGCCAACAAACCCGCTGCCGCCGAAAACGCAGACATTATCGATTTTCATGGCGTCACTTCCTCCTGCGAAAGTTTTTCCACCCCCGATCTGGATGCCACTATGCCAAGCCGGTTCTTTAGAGAGGTTAACTGATGACCGAAGCTCTTCGCATAATACATCGAGTTGCTCATGACTTTTTTTACGTAATCGCGCGTTTCATTGAATGGGATGGTTTCTGCATAAATTGCGCCTTCCAGCGGCTGCTTCTCGTCACGCCATTGGGATACGCGGCCCGGGCCCGCGTTATATGCAGCGGAAGCCAGCAGCGGCTGATTGTCGGATAGCGTCAGGACATGCTTGAGGTAGTAGGTACCCAATGTCAGATTGGTATTTACCTCGGTCACAAGAGCTGGACGATATTTGCGAACCCCCATTTTTTTCGATACCCATTTTGCCGTTCCCGGCATCAATTGCATCAGGCCCATTGCGCCCGCGCTGGATCTGGCGTCGCTTATGAAACGGCTTTCCTGACGGATGAGTCCGTATACCCAGGCTTCGTCAAGCTCCTGCTGTTTCACGATATTACGCAGCGCATCGCGATGAGGCGCGAGGAAACGCAGGCTGAAATTATGATCCTGTACCGTTTTTTCCGCGGTATTGATGGCGCGGTCGTAGATTCCATGGCGCCGGGCAACTTCAGCGGCGGCCAGCAGCCGCCGGTCGTTCAAAGCGCGTATTGCCCATACCCATTCCTGTGTGGCCTCTGTTCTGAGATTCAGCCGATACAAGGCAAGCGCCCTTTTGATTCCGGGCAATCGCTCGATTGCGGCAATCTCCTTTTTCGAGGGTTTATAAGATTCCGCCGGGGCGCCGATTGTTACGCCCAAATCCTCTTCCGCCAGTTGGCCGTAAAAATTATGCTCCGCGCTCAAGGGGGCAAGGATGACGTTGGCTTCCGTTGTCTTGCCTCTGGCTTTCAAGGCGCGCGCTTTCCAATAACGCCATACTCCCGCCTGCTGTTCGGGGGTAGACATGGCTTCGATGGTTTCCAGCACCAGGTCCCAGTCTCCCACGCGCAGCGCCGCGCGGGTTTTCCACCCTAGCTGCGCATCCGATAGGGGTGCTGGCGCAGTGGTGCTGGCCGCCTCCATAAACCAGCTTAATGCAGCCGGATTGAGCCGGCGCGCCGCCTGGTCCGCCAGCTGCAACAGGAAATAGGAATGCTCTGCTTCGCTGAATTGCTTGTTTATCCTCGGCCAGTAGGCGTAGGCTTGATCCGGGCTGCTGCGCACCAGGCGCAGTACGGCGAAAAGCGCGATTTCCCGGTCACCGCGAGTCTTGATCTCGTGCCGCTGCTTTTCCAGATAGCGCAGAGGATTTTCAGCCGCGGAAGCCAGCTTGCGTTCATTGAGCGCCTGATTCTCCGGCAGATATTCATTGATGCGTTTAGCTACGCCCACGTTGCCAGCCTCGAGCGCCAGGCGTAGACGCGCCCATATATCTTCCTCCGTCAAGGCTTCAGCCGTAACCATCGCATCGAATAAGGGCGTGCAGCTTTCCGGCAGGTCGCGTGCGCTGAACCATAGGGGACGTGCTTCGGTGAACGCGCTGCTATCGTTCGCCGCGAAGCGTTGTTGAAAGGAATAGCAAATAAGCTCGGCATCTTTATTCATCAGATCCGGGTATCCCTGGGCAAATAATTCCCATTCCTGTGCCTTGCCCAAAGTCTTCAGCCATTCGCCTTTCAGACGGTCACTCAAAGGGCTGTCCGGATAACGGTTAAAAAACTCCTTGATCGTTTGCGCACTCACCGCGGTACTTTCGAGCTGCGGGCGCAATTGATAATAGCTCACATACGGTTCAAGCACATGCCCTCGCAAGCGCTGCGCAAATACTGCCATACGTATTGCGTCCCCCGCCTGGAACGCTTGCCTCATGGCCATGAAGTCGTCATCCTGGCTCGCCGCCAAGTTTCCCGCGTAAATCGCGAAAAACAAGCCCGCAAAAAAAATCCTCATAAGCTGCTATATATAAAGTAATTGAAATGGAAAATAGAATGGAATCCTGCGCTATATTCCGGCTTCTTTTGCCGTCCGTCGAGTTTGACACTTCTTTTTGAAGAATAGCACATCATGCCGTATATCAGTCTGAACCCTGCTACCAGCAAAACACTGAAAACTTATACCAGTTGGGATAGTCGTCATCTCGCGGAGGCGCTGGAGCAAGCTTACAACGCGCAGCGAAACTGGTCGCGAACGACCTTCGCGGAACGCGCCGAGCGCATGAACTGCGTCACGAAGCTGTTGCATGAGCGGATCCACGAATATGCCGCATTGATGGCTGCCGAAATGGGCAAACCTGTGCGCGAGGGCCACGCGGAGCTAAAAAAATGTGCCCTTGTCTGTGATTATTACGCCGTGCATGCCGAGCATTTCATGGAAGCAGAAATGGTTCAGACCGGCGCCGGCAAAAGCTACGTCTGCTACGAACCGCTCGGCGTCGTGCTGGGCGTGATGCCGTGGAATTTTCCGTTCTTTCAGGTGATGCGCTTTGCCGCTCCCGCGCTGATGGCGGGCAACGGCTGTGTTCTGAAACATGCTTCCAATGTGCCGCGGTGCGCGCTGGCGCTGGAGCAATTGTTCCGCGACGCGGAATTTCCTCCTCATCTCTTTACCACGCTCATGATTGAAGCGTCTGATGTGGCCGAGGCTATCGCAAGCCACTACATCCATGCCGTTACTCTGACCGGGTCAGAGCCGGCGGGACGCGAAGTGGCTTCCCATGCCGGACAGCATTTGAAGAAATGCGTTATGGAGTTAGGCGGATCGGATGCGTTTATCGTGCTGAAGGACGCGGATCTAGAACTCGCCGCCACCTTCGCGGTGCGATCGCGGTTTCAAAACTGCGGACAGTCCTGCATAGCGGCAAAGCGTATTATCCCGGTAGCGGAAATCGCCGATGAGTTTGTCCCCCTGTTTATAAAAAAAGCAGCAGAACTGAAGATGGGCGACCCAATGGATGAAACTACACAGATCGGCCCAATGGCACGGCTTGATTTGCGGGAGGATTTGCATCAGCAGGTAACAGATTCGATTGCGCAAGGGGCCCAACCGGTCCTTGGCTGCGAACCCGTCCACGGAGCAGGCGCTTTCTACCCACCCTCTGCGCTTGATCGGGTAACGGCGAAAACCAGGGCATATCATGAGGAATTATTCGGTCCCGTAGCTGCCATCATCCGCGCGCGAGATGAGGAAGACGCCGTCCGCATTGCCAACGATACGCGTTTTGGCCTTGGTTCCAGCATCTGGAGCCGCGATCTGGAACGCGCAGAAAAAATAGCAGGACAAATTCAGGCCGGTTCCAGTTTTATCAATGGCATGGTCAGGTCCGACCCCCGGTTGCCGTTTGGAGGCACAAAGGCTTCCGGATTTGGCAGGGAGCTTTCGTACCACGGCATCCGGGAATTTGTTAACATAAAAACGGTCTGGATCAGCTAATCTCTTCGAGTTCCTAGCCAGATGGAAGCGAAGAAGCTCTCTTCAGATCACCCCTTGGCCGATCATCGCGTCCGCTACTTTTACAAAACCAGCTACATTGGCGCCGTTGACATAGCTTACGCTACCGTCTTTGCGCCGGCCGTATCGTAAACAGGATTCATGGATAGCCTTCATGATCTCGAGCAATCTGGCGTCCACCTCTTCCCGCGGCCAAGACAGACGCATGGCGTTCTGGCTCATTTCCAGACCGGAGGTGGCCACCCCGCCTGCGTTACTTGCCTTGCCTGGCGCAAAAAGAACGCCGCTGCGCTCGAAGCGCTTCACTGCCTCTGCTGTGGAAGGCATATTGGCGCCTTCCGCGACGCAAATCACCCCGTTTTTGATCAAGGTCTCCGCATCCTCATCGTTCAGCTCGTTCTGGACTGCGCATGGCAGAGCGACATCGACCGGCACGTGCCACGGGCGCCTTTCAGGAATAAAAGTGCCCTTTATCCGTTCGGCGTATCTGCTGATGCGTGCCTTCTGGCTATTTTTCACGTCCATCAACTCCGCCAGTTTTTCGGTGGTGAAGCCGGTTTCGTCAACTACGGTACCGTCCGAGTCCGATACGGTGATGACTTTGGCGCCGAGCGCCATCGCTTTTTCCACCGCATATTGCGCGACATTCCCCGAGCCCGAGACAGAAACTCGCAAGCCGTCGAGTGAGCGGCCAGATTGCTTGAGCATTTCCTCGGCAAAATACACCGTGCCGTAACCGGTAGCTTCCGGACGAATCAGCGATCCGCCGAAGCTCAGACCCTTGCCGGTAAAAACACAATCGGCGCGGTTGGACAACTTTTTCATCATACCCGCCATGAAGCCCACTTCCCGGCCGCCAACACCGATGTCACCCGCCGGTACGTCTATGTCCGAACCGATATGGCGGAACAGTTCACTCATATAGGCCTGACAGAAACGCATCACCTCTCCCTGGCTCTTGCCTTTAGGGTCGAAATCCGCGCCACCTTTGCCGCCGCCCATAGGCAGGGTAGTGAGGGCGTTCTTGAACGTCTGCTCGAACGCCAGAAATTTAAGGATAGAAAGATTTACCGTCGGATGAAAACGGGTGCCGCCTTTGTAAGGCCCGATGGAAGAGCTGTGCTGAATGCGATACCCACGGTTGACGTTTACTTTCCCCTCATCATCGACCCAGGACACGCGGAATATAATTATTCGCTCCGGCTCTATCAGACGATCCAGAATGCCGTGCTCCGCGTAGCGAGGGTGTTCGGTGATAAAAGGCCAGAGGCTTTCCATGACTTCAGCCGCAGCCTGCAGATATTCCGGCTGACCTGGGTTACGCTCTCCTATGTACGCGCAGAATTCCTGAAAACTTTGATACTTCATTGTTAATGCCCCTTGTAACGAAAACCCATCTTTCCAAGACGAGTATTCTGCCAAATAACCTGCGGAATCGCACTGTATTTTATTGATGGGCGGGGCAGGAACGCTCACAGGACCGCTTGGACTTTTGCCGCTATTCCTGCCGGCTTGCGAGAATGCATCCAATAGCGGAGATAATGAAATCAATTTGTCGTTTCGCGAACGCCTTTAGTCGTTTTTTTTGTCATTTCCATCGTTCTCGTCATCTTTTTTCCGTGGCTTTGCTGTCCACCAGATGATGAGAATAAATAACGATAGAGCGACGGCCGCTTCCAGGAGTAATATCCACATAGGATCAATCATGATGTATATTTGCCATATGCGACTTTAACCCATAACCCGATGAAAGACCAATTAGGCCTGCTTGCTGTTGCCGCCTTATTATTGCTCAACGCATGTGGCACGACCACGCCTACTCCACGAGTCGCCGCCGAAAAGGCGACCGAGCCTGCGGGTCCACCGGTAGCGGCTCTTTCCGTACCCACCCTCAGGCCAACGGATTGGAACACCCTGACGGGCTGGTCGGACGACGATATTCTACCCGCGCTGGACGCGTTTCTCCGAAGCTGCGCTGTTTTGAAAAACCGGCCGCTTTGGCAGGAAACCTGTACTCAGGCTGACACCATGCGCGGGCAGGATGGCGCCACCCTGCGAAAATTCTTCCAGAGCCATTTTGTTCCGCACCAGGTGCTGAATTCCGATGGTAGCGGTGATGGCCTTATCACTGGCTATTATGAACCCTTGCTGAAGGGTAGCCGCAAGCAATCCAGGCGCTACCGCTTTCCGTTATACACGACTCCCGATGAACTTCTCGTGATCGATTTAAGCGAGGTTTATCCGGAGCTCAAAAACATGCGGCTGAGAGGCCGGCTTGAAGGCCGCAAGGTCGTACCATATTACAGCCGATCCGACATAGCCGGTAATCCCTCGCGGCTACAGGGCAAGGAACTCCTGTGGGTGGACGATGAGATCGAATTATTTTTTCTGCAGATCCAGGGGTCCGGCCGGGTAGAACTCGAGAATGGCGAAATCGTGCGGGTAGGATATTCCGAACAAAACGGCCATCCCTATAAATCCGTCGGAAGGCTGCTGGTGGAACGAGGCGAATTACCTCTGGAAAAAGCGTCTATGCAGGGAATCAAGGCGTGGGGCCAGAGGAATCCCCACAAACTGGGAGAGCTGCTGCGGCAGAATTCGAGCTTTGTCTTTTTCCGCGAGTTGCCAGCCGCCCTGCCGGGACCGTTAGGCTCGCTAGGGGTGCCGTTGACCGCAGGCAGAAGCCTTGCTGTTGATCCTCGTACCGTACCCCAGGGTGCGCCGGTTTTTCTCGCCACAACCTGGCCCAATACCGACAGACAGCTTCATCGGCTAATGGTGGCGCAGGACACCGGCGGAGCCATCAAAGGTAGTGTTCGCGCAGATTTTTTCTGGGGTTATGGCCGGGAAGCAGCGGATCAGGCAGGGAAGATGAGGCAGACGGGCAAGATGTGGGTGTTGATGCCGGCGACATACATACCGCAAGGTTCTGCGCGGGACGCGCAGAACCGGTAGAGTGGTAAGTTGAGCCGTGGGAGTCTTAGTCTTGCATCTCCCCCACGGTCATTTCACCGATGCCGCGCTCAGTCTCTTTTCTATGGTTGCCGCAGGAATCATGCCTGGCGCTATCGAGCCATCGGGAAAAATCAGCGTCGGGGTACCGCTTATACCGTTCTTCTGACCCGCCTGAATGAGTGTATCCATCGGTGTTTCACAGGTTTTTCCAGATGGGGCAATGTCTTTGAGCATGAAGTCCTCCCAGGCCTTGAGTCGGTCGGAAGAGCACCAGATTGCCGTAGCCGTCGGGACCGATCCTCGAAGTACTGGATAAAGCAGCGTATAGACAGTCACGTCGCTAACATTAGCCAGTTCCTTTTCAAGGCGCTTGCAAAAGGGGCAATTTGGATCCGAAAAAACCACCAGCTTGCGCTTTCCGTTACCTCTGACTGCTTTGATTGCATGTTCCAGGGGAAGGGAGGCGGGATCGATGCGGCGCGCATCCTTCACTTGTTGCAAGCGTTCGCTGGTAAGGCTTTCCTTCGTTTTCGGATCAACCACATGGCCTAAAAAAAGGTAGGATACTTTTTCGTCGGTATAAAATAACTCCCCGCCCACCACGACTTCATATAGCCCGAGATAAGGAGTTTTCTTCAGGCTTTCGATTTTTTCTCCCGGAAAATTTGCCTCGAGCGCTTTTCTTAACGATGCCTCATCAGCATTGGCCGCGCCAAAGAGAAAGCACAATAACAAAGAAGGGATGACGAGATTTAAACGCATGGTCATGTTGCTCCGGTTGAAGTAAGGTTTTACGGCGCATGCTGTTATCTGCCGCCTCTCACTTGTTATCACTTACAACTTGCGAATTCAAATTTATAATTCGCCTCAACTCAACGAGTGCTGCATCAACCGGTCCTTTATAAGGGGCAGACGGTTGGTAATTCCCAGCCCTAAATTACGCAGGCGAACAAGCGTTGGATTCGTGTTGTCGAACAGCTTCTGTAAACCATCGGTAACGAGTTCCAGGGCTAGAATATCTTCCTTGCGCGCCCGCTCATAGCGGCGCAGCAGCAGGTAATCGCCACAATCCGGTTGCAAGCCGCGCTCCTGGATAGTGGAAGCCAGCTTGTGCGCATCGCGCAAGCCGAGGTTTACCCCTTGTCCCGCGAGCGGGTGAATGCCATGAGCGGCATCGCCGATGAGCGCGAGACGGGGCTGTACCAGCTTCTTCACGTGCACGAAGTTGAGCGGAAAAGCGGCGGGCTGCGTTACAAGCTGCATTTCCCCCAGCGTACGATAGGAAGCCTGGGTGACCTGTTGGCACAGTTCCGCTTCAGATAAATCGAGCAAAGCGTGCGCGTGCTCTTCCTTCGCCGACCAGACCATGGATACGAGTCTGCCGGGCAGTGGCAGCAGCGCCAGCACGCCATCTCGCCGGAACCATTGATAAGCGACATTGTTGTGGGCCTGTTCGGTTTGGAAATTGGCTACCACGCCGATCTGCTGATAAGAGTGACGCGCCACTTCGATTTTTGCCTGCGACCGCACCCAGGAGTTCAGGCCATCCGCGCCAACGATCAGCGCGGCTTGCAGCACATTTCCATCGTCCAGACGCAATTCCGCATGAGATTCGCTCCATGCTACCGAGGCGCATTTCGCGGGACAGAAAATCGTCACATGCTTTTTTTGACGCTTGAGGGCGTTCCAGACCGCAGTCTGGAGCTGGCGATTCTCCACGATGAAAGCCAACTCGGGGCAACCGATATCGTAGGCGCTGAAATCAAGACGTGCGGCGCTGTCGTCGCCAAACACGGCCATGTTATAAACGGGGGTTATCCGATCTTCCTTGAGGGCTTGCCATACGCCCAGATTTTGCAGGAAAGCGGCACTGCCTGGACTAATGGCATAAATTCTGCTGTCCCAGCTGTCGCCGGAAGGAAGCGGAAGTGGCGAGCGGGACTCCACCAACGCAATTTTGAGGCCGCTGCCTTTGAGAGCAAGTGCCAGGCTCGCGCCGACCAACCCGCCACCAATAATAACCACATCGAATTTCATCAAGGCATTATACAGTTGCTTTGAATGCGATGGGGCGAGGTTGACCCGTCATCGGGCCTCTGCCTTTTGTAGCTGATCGGGTTTCCGGAGTCAGCTACCGCCCCCTTTTTCTTGTTCAAGATCATATAGATAATATTCGCAAGCCCTTGTAAACCTTGACAGAGTTGCCCTGTAAAGGCACAATTGCAAACCCTCCGAATACAGTGGCGAATTAGCTCAGTGGTTAGAGCAGCGGAATCATAATCCGTTGGTCCCCAGTTCGAATCTGGGATTCGCTACCAACGATTCAACTACTTGATAACTGTTCTGATAGGCCGCCTGCTGGGGGACGCTGTTGGGGCACTTGAGGTCAACTGTAATCCCTTCGCTGCTTCGCGCTATCTTATTCTGTATCTGTATCTAGAGTCGTTACCGTTACTAACGCGCTACGCTCACTAGCCCAGCAATCGCTTATTTTCCCTCTCACCCCGCTAAGTACTGCGCTTATAACACCGTACGTAAAACAGTAACTAGCACGATTATTTTTTTACAGCATATATAACTTTTGTTGGAATTTTCTGCGATGGACAGATAGTAATATCAACGATCTGAACGTCGAAGCCAGCCTGAGCTACCCTTTCGCATATATCATTTACGCTGTGGCGCCAAAAGGTTAAAGCTGAGTTAACACCTCCAATCCGGCTATGGTGATATTCGGGGGGCTTTCTAAGAAAAACCACATCCCCATTTATTACCTCTGCCAGCATTTCAGTTTTTCGTGTGTCATACAGCGGTACGGAAAAAATAAGAGCGCCATTTTTTCGAAGGACTCGATAGCATTCAGAATAACCTAATATGTCATCCGGGACGTGTTCAAAAACGTGATTGGATGTAATTAGGTCGATGCTTGAGTTTTCGAAAGAAAGATTTTGAACATCCTGATTTAGAATTCCTCCAATTAAAATACCGGAAGGCTTATCTGCAAAGTATTCACTTTCTATAACGTGTGTAATAGTCGATCTCAGGAAATTCAATGTGCTTCCGTAAGTGGACATTTCCCATGCGGTTACAATATTATTTTCTTTTTGATGCAATTCGACGACTGGTATCAGGGATAAATTTATAGCATTTCCTCCGCAAGAGAGGCATCTTGTCATTGATGCGTCTGGGCGTAGTGATATAAAAAAAGTCCCTTTACAGCTGGGGCAATATGAGCGGCTTACACGCCATTTGTAAAAAGGGCTTGCCCCTTCTAAATACTTAAGGGCAGCTTGTAAACGAGGGCTTAAGATTGTCATAAAGGCCTCTCAGTACTCTAAGGCAACAAATCCTGGCGTTTAATGAAAGTGACGAATTCAGTGTTTTCATGCCAGTCTTCGGCTTTGCAGGCGAGGCGATTCCACAACAGAACTTGTTGCTCGCCCCGGTTTCCTGGATGCTGAATCGATCACGCTGCGGAAGAAGCTGACCAGTTCCGGCACGTGATGGTCGAACGTGAAAAGGTGCCGCTGCTGCCAAACCCGCTCGCGGATGATTTGCACCTGCTCGCGGTCTCGTAGCTGGGCGGCAAGCTCATCCATCGTATCAAAAAATATTCCGGTGCCAAGCTGCTTCGACAATGTTAGCGTAGCGACGAGCGCGCCATCGTTTGCCTTCTGCAGCATCGGCAGACCAGCTGCCGCAAGAGTGCTTAGCCGGGCCGGGTAGTTCAGATCATCCCAGTTTACTCTCCGGATTTCGCCTCCATTGCCGCTGTCGAAGAGGTGCAGCCAGCCCGCGTCATATTGGGAGAACTCCTCGGTCCAGCGGCTTTGGTCTACGTTGGGATGCAAATGCAGATATCCGGGCGCCATCGCCTGGATTTTTTCAATCCACTGGAGCCACAGTCCATGCGTTATCTCCCCGTAAAAATGCAGATGAATGCCATGGCTGGCAAGCTCCGCCACATGATGCGGGTGTAGGCCGATCGGTCGGCCCGGCGACACTGTGTGAATTTCGCCATCAGCTGCGGAACGCAGTGGCGTACGGGGCTGATCAAACCAGTCGCGCTTGGGCAGGTCCCCGTCCAGCACATGGGTTGGTTTGCTCCGGGACAAGCCGGGAACGACGGTATCGAACCAGTCCCGCATTTCCGGGCTCGAGAAGATCTGTCCATCTGAATACTGGTGCAGGTCGATCAATTGCGGCCAGATTCCCTTTTCCAGACAAATGAATGGCCCCTCCTTGAAATGCCAAACGAATGGAATGCCGGGGGTCGCCATTAATACCTCATGCGCAAACGGCACTGCCTGCCAATTTAGCAGCGCGTAGATAACATCCGGCTGGATCTGCTTTATCGCTTCGCGCCAGCTGTCTCGCGGCAGATCCTCGACATGTCCGAAAGGCACGGGTCCCACTGTGTTGAACCAGGTCGGATTGTGCATCCACAAGCCATACAGTTTGTGCCCTTGCTCTTCCAGCGCGAGCACGCGGTCTGCGTTATAGGCCAGCTCACCGACCAGCAGTATTTTCAGTCCATCGTCGGCTCGAGGCGTATCAGGCCGCTCGCGCATCCTTCGGTAGTGGTCCGCCTCATCAATCGAATGGCCTACAGACGTATGAAAGCGCATTGGTTCCTTGACCCGGTAATACCAGCGAAACCGATTGATGCCGCCTTCAGGTTCCTGCATGATCATGTGCCGTTGCATCGGATGAGATACCCACTCGCAAGTGATGCTGTTGCTGCCGACAAAACCACCGAGGGGCCGCAGCCGCGCCCAGTAGAGCCGTTCCAGGTCATCCGACTCCAGTTCCGCCCGCTCCACCCAACGCACTGCAGTTTTTCGATGCATGCACTGCACCAGTTGCAATGGAAATCCCGCAATCTGCCCGCTCGCGTCCCGATTGTAATGGTGACGTACACCCGAGTAAGCCAGTACGGCTCCCGTCTCGGCGGCGAGGCGTGACTTGAGACTGCTGAGATGATTCTGGTAATAAACGTCATCGCTCGGCAAATAAGCAATAAGCGGCGCTTTCGCTTTGGTAATGCCTTCATTCAGGGCACGGCCCAGCCCCTGGTTTTCCGCCAGCTGGTAATACCGGATGCGTGTGTCGCTCAAGTATGCGGATACCACTTCCGTTGTTGCATCCCGCGAGCCGTCGTCGATAATGATCGCTTCCCAGTCGGTAAGGAGCTTGCGCCTGCAGGCTGTCAAGCGCGCGTCCGATGAACCGCGCCTGTTCGTAAGTCGGGATCACTACGCAGACAGATGGAGAGTATGGCTGTGGCATTATGTTTCCTTCTTATGGTTGGGTGCCGGGAGCAGGGCTAACTCATACGGGATAGGTAAGTATAATCATAAGGAAGCGCTTCAGGTAATGATGATCCATCGTCCATTGATACCCGGTTCGAATCCGATTGGCTGTTAAATCAACCGGGGCAGGGCGATGCGTACCGCGCTGCGCCCGTCTAGCTGCCCTGGTCTCTCACGCACCTTCCATCTTCAACAGCAAATCACATGTTTCGTCATAATTGCTCGTCTCTCTATGGCAGCTTTGTGCAAGTTTGCTATATTGAACTTTCCATCCTTTTTGCATGCTCACTGTAGCCTGGCGCAAATCGTTCAGGAGAAACCAATGCCCTACGATACGTTAAAAGAACTTCCGGAAAACGTAAAAAATGTATTGCCCAAACATGCTCAGGAGATATACCAGGCGGCCTTCAATAACGCCTGGGATGAATATAAGGACCCGGATGAACGCAGGGGGCATGCGTCACGCGAAGAAACGGCGCACAAAGTAGCGTGGGCGGCAGTAAAGAAGGAATATGAGAAAAAAGGTGATGAATGGCGCAAGAAGCCGTGATTTCCCAGGCTTGGCTTTCCGATCGCCTCATCAATCGAGAAATAAATTTCTCATTCATCCGTCCTCCCGCCTGCATTTAACAAAAAACCATCGATTGCGTGATGCTGCGCGGTTTTGCCAGCAATACGCATGGTGCGCTTGCAGAACCGATATTTGCGCCTGTATAGGAATTCGACCGGTAAATTTTCCATCCTCGCCGAAAATACCGGTGGAACTTATGATCAGGTAAAATCTCGACACCGCAGTCGATAGCATCGATCCTGCCCCAAGCCCACCAAATTTAACGAGCCGCGTCTGTGGAATACCGCACAGAGCCTCTCGCTCCGGAATGAGAGCATTAGCCAAGTTGCGCGGTTAGTTCGCCCGCATTCCGTTGAACGTGCCAGTTCAGCTTGCTGTCGCTCTTCGCGGGTGTGTAATCGGAACAACTTGTCAACCCTTTGCTCACTGGCACCGTTTTAATTACTTCAGCACCGGATAGGAAAGCAGATAATGAAAGAATCAAATTTAATAGACATGTTCGGCTTGAGTGGTGATCCGGAAGAAGACGCTCGATTGGATGATTTGCTCTTTCGCCTTGAATGGGGGAGTTCGCCGGAGCGCCCTGCAAATTCGAAAGAGATTAACTTGTCCTCTTCCATTATGGAGGCCTCTACAGTTCAGAATTCGAACAATACCCTTTTCCGCCCTAGAAAAGGCGGAAAAGGTATGGCGGAGTTACGCGAGAGGCTCATGAGGTACCGAAGGGGTTTGCTTTATACGAATAACCCCTTCGGCAGGAATCAGAGCTAAAAAAGCTTATGAACCTGGGCGGCGTGTCCTGATCCTCCCGCGCATCTCCGATTGATTTTTACACTTTTCTTGCTGGCTGGTTAAAAATCTCTTCAGCATCCTCGCGCAGCCTATTTCACGCAGATACCACTGCAGTCCGCCCCGCCTCGCGCTGGATCGCAATTATCCGAGGGATCATCCACGCACTTCTTGCCCTCAGGGCAGGGAAAGCCGGCAATTCCGCCACACATTTGCCTGGGTTCCTTATCCCCGTAGGCGGGGCTTCCCTTGGGCGGGTAATCGACGCGTTTGCCTCCCGGCTTGGTCGGCTCTTCCGCGCCAATCTTGACCGTCTCGCGAATCTGCCGTGGCTCGACCGCTTCCACGTCTATGGATTCCACTTCCCCGTCCGTATGCCGGGCAGTGTAAACACCGACAACGTCCAAGGGTACGGGGCTTTTCACAACCAGAAAGCCTTCCAGGAAGGCAAAGTCCACACAAACTCCGTCGATCGGACAAAAATAGCCTGCGATGTCAAAGCAATTCACGCCGACCGCTCCGTCCGGCTGGATAACCGCTTCCTTGAATGGCGTCACGCCGAATGGCCCAGGCTCGGAGCCAAACTGTGATGCAAGCGCCACCTTGGCGGCGACAGTGATTTTTTTGTCAGTGGGATTATGTATATTGACGGTCGTGCGATAGGTGCCGCGCGCCAACGTTCCATCCTGGTGCGGTGCCAGCAGCGAACAAGCGACTTTGGCTGCATATTGATATTCGGTTTTGATAGTCTTGGAAGGTTTTACCGCTTCTGCCTGCGATACTGGAATAATCTCAACGGCGCCAAGCACGCTACATAACCCCACCAAGGGCGGAAAAGACCCCGATTACCCGCAACTGTTTCATGATAACGCCTCCTTTTTGTTTGAATAGGTAAAATCCCGGTAACAGCCTGAATGCCGCGTCATGCGGAAGCAGTGACATGCATTATCCTCATTCGCTATCCTCATGATCTGAGAGCAATCGATTCCGAGATTTATTCATAGCAGCGTTTGCTTTATAGTCAAGTTTATCTCCGCAACACCTGCCGGATAGCCCGGCGTTTAAGGTGAGTTGCCAATTTAAACCAGGCTTGATATTGCGCTGATTGAAGTGGATTACGAATCTGTGATATGACCTATTTACGCGAGATAGATCACAAGGACATGTCGCCCGCCTTTTACCTTTTACAAGCGGATTTAGTTTATGACAAAGCCAGGGCGTAACGATCCCTGCCCTTGTGGCAGTGGCAAGAAGTATAAACAATGTTGCCTGAGGGCCGAAGAAAACCAGGTGGCGAGTGATCGTTCCCAAGCGGTCCCCCGAGCCATCCAATGGCTCATGGCAATGCACGGCCCGGCTGTGCGGGAAGCGCTCGACCATGGATTCTTCGGCGGCCTTGATGACGATGAATATGATCTATTGCCGGATCAACAGGATGCGGCGTATGAAGGCATGATGATCAACGCCATGGAATGGCTGCTGGCGGATGGTTTCATAACCGTCAAGGGTAAGGAGCGTTGCGTTGCGGAATTGCTGCTCGGTCGCGGTGGTCCTCTCTTCTCCGCGGAGCAGCGGCTGTGGATGGAGCTTCTAACAACCAGACCGCTCAGGCTCTACGAAATTGTCGACGCGATACCAGGAGAATGCATGACCCTGAGAGACGCTGTGCTGCCCGAACGTCCGCCGGTCCTCGTCCGGGAAAAATCCGGATCGCGGCATGTGATCAAATGGGACCTCATCGCGGCACGCATCCTGCCGGTAGAAGATCATTTCGAATTGTCCGGCGCCGTGTATCCGTTTCCTCGCCATCGAAGCTGGGATTTGCTGGAAGAGCTAAGAGGCGAGCTGGAAGGTGTCGATCCGGACTCGCCCCTCGCAAAGGAGATCACCAGCGTCATCATTCCGGACCATTGGCTAACGTTATTTGTAAGTAACGTTGAAATGCCACAGGTGATGGATCATGTGACGGGAGAGCCGCTCTTGTTCGTTACCGATCACTACCGGGTTCAGGACTGGGAAGCCCTCGACCAGGCCCTGTCCGGCGAAGCGGATATCGAAGGCAGTCGCGAGCAGGGCTGGAGTCGCATTTTTGAAGGGAAGGATGGTCTGATGCGCAGCAGCCTCGGCATTGATACGGGCAAACGCCCAGATCGGATCAAAGTGTTTTATCGCACTCAAAAGTATGCGGACGAAGGACGGCCCTGGTTCGAAGCGGTTGCAGGCGCAGCTGTCGTATTTGTCAGCCGGGAAATATCCGATCCCAAAGGCGTGCTCTCCAATCTACAGCCCAGTGATGTCCCTGAAACGCCGGCTCCAGGATCACTGCCACCAGAGATACTGACGGAGCTAATCGAGAAGCGAATTAGCCAGCTTTATATGAACTGGGCTGACGAGCCATTGCCGATATTGGGCGATAGAACGCCCCGTGAGGCGATTCAAACGCCGGAAGGACTGAAACAAGTGAAGTTCTTGCTGCATACTTACGAACAAGGCGAAGCCCAGCAGGCCCAGGCTCAGCACCGGGCGCCGGTTTCCTATGACTTTCTCTGGCAGTCGCTGGGGATAACACCGTAGTCAACCTGTCGCCCTCGAAGGGCGTCGCTAAACGCGTTCGCGTACCTCCGAGGAGTGGACAAAAACAACCATGAAGCGTTTGCCCGCGTTAGGGTTGGATGTGAACAGCGCGAGCCACATCGCCCCACGGGAATCACGTTCGTTGAATACTCCTACGTCATTATCTGGTCCCTTTAGCTACGCTGAACTGAACAACAAGATCGCTCGGCGGCGGAGATGATCCACGTAGCAGCCCGATAAATTTAGCCTATAAAGAAAGAAGTTTCTCACACCGATCTTATTTGTCTTCGTTGTACCGGGAAAAGGATTTATGGATCCTTTTTTCCGTAAAATTTTTGAGCGGCGTTTCGTGTGAGATTCACTATTCTTCTGCTTTGTTGTCTGCTTTGTCTGCTTTGGAGAAACGGCAGTGAAGACTTACAAGGGAATAAAGTCCGATCCGAACAACACGTCGGTCATTTCTCAACCCCTTCAAATCGGCAGGCTAGAGCTCAAGAATCGGCTAATTCGCTCTAGCATTTCTGGGCGAATCGACAACTATGATGGCTCCGGCACTCCCGCCCGTGTCCATTTTGAGGAGCAGTTCGCACGAGGTGGTGTCTCAGCCATTATTTCCTCGCATGCCCCGATTACTCCCGGTGGCCGGGTTCTCCCTAATTATGCAATGATTGACCAGGATGCGCGGATCGGATTCTGGAAGCTGGTGGGCGAACGGGTCCGAAGTCATGATAACTGCAAGTTCATTCTGCAATTGTCTCACTCTGGACGACAGCAGGACATCAAAGGCGTGGAAAACTACGGGCGATATCCAGCCGGGGCCACCAACCGAGCGGATTATTTTCACGGCTTTCCCTCCCGAGCCATGTCCAAGGCGGAAATTGCTCAAATAGTGGGAATGTTTGCCGCGGCGGCAGAGCGAGTCCGCAAGGCAGAGCTTGATGGCATCGAGCTCCATTCGGCTAACGGCTACCTGTTTACCCAATTCCTCAGCTCGGCCATCAACGACCGGGAAGATCACTATGGCGGGAGTCTGGAGAACCGCGCCCGCTTTCTGATGGAGGTGATCGAGGCCATTCAGCGACGGATAGGGAAGGAATTTCCGTTGATCGTGAAAATTACCGGACATGACTACCACAATGCGGCCGGCGTGTGGCCCCGGTCCGACGGCAATGGAATTGAGGACGCCGTTCAGATCGCCCAGTGGGTCGAGGCAGCCGGCGTTCATGCCATTCATGTTTCCACAGGGAATATGTTCCCGCATCCGCTTAACCCAGCGGGACCGATTCCGGCTGAGGTCGCGAGGGAAACCTACCAGAGCCTCATCAATAGCGGACGGTGGACGTTTCGCAACTTCCTTGGTTTTCGATACTTCGGATTGGTCGTCCAGTGGCTGTGGAGGAGGACGCAGCCCTTCTGGGACTCTAGCGGTCAGATCGATCTCAACAGGCTGGAGGGTTTGGCTGCCGCCGACGCCAAGGCCATCCGCGAGAACGTCAGGATTCCGGTTTTGCTCACAGGAGGTTTTCAGACGGCTCACGGCATCGGCCGTGTTTTGCGGGAGGGGGCCTGTGACGCTGTCACAATCGCTCGTCCGTTGTTGGCTAATCCGAATCTTCCCAATGACCTCATCGCTGGATGGGATGGTCCTCAGAATCCCCCTTGCACCTATTGCAACAAGTGTCTGTTACATGTCCTGGAGCACCCGCTCGGCTGTTATGACGAGGACCGGTTTGTTGGACGCGGCGGCAGAGAGGAAATGCTACGCCAAGTGTTTGCGATATTCAACGACTACACCGGCCCCAGGAAGGGTTGAGCTGGCTGGCGTGGCGACGAGACATGGCATCAGAGGCCGCAGGATGCAAGTTGACTTATTACATGCTCAGGATTATTACTCGGGCAGGCTGCGGCCGCCAGGCCCGCCGGCCAATTTCTGGAAGAGAGCATTACAGGACTTCTCGACTGATTCAAGCGCGGTATACAGTTCCAGAAGATTTACGCCAACATACTTTTCGCAGCTTGGGCAAGAAAGCTTCGGCTCGTACTTTAGTCGCGAGATTACCTCCTCGTACGTAATCGAGCAATGAGGGCACCTGATCATGATCGTCTCTGAATCCAGATTGAGCGACATGGCGACCTTTCTATTAGTCCGGTTGGTGTGACTTGTAAATCTTAGCACAGTTGAGGCGTTTCTTTTCAAAATAGGGAGTAGGATTTCGAGAGATGAAATATATTTAATTGAGCGATATCAACGCGCCGGAGCACGCATTACAACTCACTTGAGCCCTTGAGCTTGCTCGAATCTCAGGCGCTAAATGGACTACCGGTAGTGTGGATCGAGTCACGCCCCTGTTAGCCTGACACGTTGCTGAACTGAGAACAGCGTCCGTTTTATGGGAAACCTCCTTCGATAGTCCGGTTTGCCGAAAAACTGTTCTTCCCGTAGGTCCGGAATTCCTAAAGGAGACCAAATTCGTCCTGCGTTTGCGCCTTCTCCAGCCTTACTTCTATGCAATGAGAGCTCCGAACTATTGCTCATGTCCCATGTAAGCGGTAGTCTTTCGATAGCCGTTATTACGGGCTGGTGGGTGTACTAAGGACACACATACCCGGAAAAAGATTTATTCTTTAGATAATCAGCTTAACCAAGAGGAGGATCAGAACATGTCCGACGCCGCCATACAGGATCGAGCCGCCGGCGCCATCATGGGCGCCTTTATCGGGGATGCCTTAGGCCTCGGCCCCCACTGGTACTACGACCTGGCGGTGCTCCGCCGCGACTATGGCGACTGGATCACGACCTATACCGACCCCAAGCCGGGCCGCTACCATAGCGACCTCAAGGCGGGCCAACTCTCCCAGAACGGCATCATTCTCCGGCTCATGCTGCGCTCGCTCGTCGAGCGCGGCGGCTATGATGAGGCGGATTTCTGCCGGCGGATGGATGAGGAAATCTTCCCGTTGCTCAACGGCATGCCGGTGAACGGCCCTGGCGGATATACCCAGCAGTCGATCCGCGACGCCTGGCGCAAGCGTGTCCAGCAGAACCTGCCCTGGGGCCAAACGGGAGGCCAGGCCGATACCACCGAAGCGATAGCGCGCACGCTCGCCCTGGCGGTTCGCTATGCCTTCCAGCCGGAGGAACTGGCAGCCGCCATCTCCAGCAATACGCGGCTTACCCAGATCGACGATACCGTGGTTACCCTGACTGTCGCGTACGGGGCGGTGTTGGGCCTCCTGGTGCAGGGACACAAGCTCAACAGGAGCCTTTCGGGCAAGCTCATGCGATTGTCAAGGGCGGGAAAACTCCCTTTCCATACGATAACGCATACCGACCTGCAGCCGCCCCAGGCGGACCATCCGCGGAAAAGCGGGCATTTCGCCTCTCCAGACGCCTTGCTCACGCCCTCGTATGTGGCTGCGGCCGCAGTGGACCCGGATATCCGGATAGAGCCTGCATGGAAAGTCTCCATCGTTTATGGCATGACCTGCGCCATTTATCACCAGCTTCCCCCAGCCTACCATCTCACTGCCCGCTTTCCGGACGATTTTGAATCGGCTGTGCTCCACGCCATAAATGGCGGCGGCGAAAACCAGGCGCGCGCCATGTTGACCGGCGCGCTCGTCGGCGCCCAAGTCGGGCTATCGGGAATACCCCCGCGCTTCCTCGATGGCCTGGACGAATCCGAAACGCTCCAGCGATTAGCGATGGATCTGGGCGCGAAGGTTGGCGCTGCGACTGCGGCGTCCCCTGCTAGCGTGCAGGCAACGTAGAACAACTGCTGCTCAGCCTCGTAGACGTCCTGTATATCCGCACTGTCGCCAACGTCTTGATAAGCTCCTGTAAAGAGCAGCTTGAAGTACACGATGGGGTTCAGCCAGGGATTCAAACCGTAACAAACCAAGTGCCGACGGCTCGCCCAAGGGTCTCAAGATGTCTAAGCCGTGACATCCAGTTTTAGATACCACCGGAAGGAAAATCTAGAGTTTTATGCTATAGATAGAGTAGGAAGTGGCTGTGGTAGCCGATCTCATGATTGCGCCACCGGTGAATGGGATGGCGAGTGACCGGCCGCGAGATACCCCGCTACCTTCATTGGCCTTGTCAACCATCGAGAATTCATCATGACCCAGCGCATTGACTACCAGAAGCAATCCCCCGAGCTGTTCAAGAAATTCGTCGAGTTCAGCATGGCCCTCAGGCACTCCTCGATCGAGGAGTCGATTCATGATCTGGTGAATATCAGGGCATCGCAGATCAACGGCTGCGCGTTTTGCGTGGACATGCACGTCAAGGAAGCCACGATTCATGGTGAACGACCCCTCCGTCTGCACCATGTCGCCATCTGGCGCGAGTCCACACTGTTTAGTCCGCGCGAGCGCGCCGCGCTGGCATGGACTGAAATCCTGACTAAACTCCCCGCCGAGGGCGTGCCAGATGACGTCTACGAGCATGTTCGGACGCAGTTGTCCGAGAAGGAGTTATCCGACCTGACCTTCCTGGTGATGTCGATCAACGCCTGGAATCGCGTCAGCGTGGGCTTCCAGACCGTACCCGGCTCGTATGACAAGGCATTAGGCTTGGAAAAATCCGGGTTGTACTGACCATTGCATGCGCGCGCGTGACGCCGTTGATTACCAATCATGCAATACCTTGATTGGTACAACCCATCCAGGCCCTCATTCCAGCTTGGGCAGGGAAACGCCTGATGAGACTTATGCAGTGACGCTGCTGGCGGTTGAACTGGCAGCGTGAGGATCAACGAAGATTCCTCCTTTAAAACTTGGAGCTGTTCAAACGAGCCGGACCAGTTCTAGTGAGCTGCCTTTCACACAATTCTAAACCGCGATTATCCTTAAAAGGAGCAATGCACATGTCTGCAAGACCAATGTTGTTGCTGGCATTTCTCATCACCGGTCCTCTTATCATAACCAGTCCCCTGATGGCTCAGGAGACCGTCACGCCGCTCATATCGAAAGATCTGGCAGGAGTTTCCGGCAAGGAAGTTCTGATGTATACCGTGGACTTTCCGCCGGGCTATTCAAGCCCTGTCCACCGCCACAATGCGCAGGTGTTTCTTTACGTACTGGAGGGTTCCATCGTGACGCAGGTGAAAGGCGGAAAAGAAATCACTCTGACGCCAGGCCAGACTTATTATGAAGATCCCAACGATATTCACACTGTTTCCCGGAACGCAAGTAGCACAAAGCCAGCAAAATTCCTTGTTTTCCTGGTTAAGGAGAAAGGCGCTCCATCCCTGGTACTAGAAAAGTAAAGGCCCGCTTTGACTTGCACCGTTGGGCTAGAGTGGTAACAACGAAGGAGAACACAATGTTTAATAAATTTCTCTGCGGAGTTGCCTTTGCAGCTCTGTCGGTAAGTGCATCATTAGCCGATAACTCACCTGCCGATAAGTCCAAGGTAACGCTGGTCTTTGATCACGTTCTTCCGAATGTGCCCGGCAAGAGCATGAAAGGGGTGCTTGTCGAATACCAGCCGGGTGGCTCATCGCCAGCACATACCCATCCAAAGTCGGCTTTCATCTATGCAACGGTCCTGGAGGGGGAAATTCGTAGCAAAGTCAATGACGGTCCGGAAAAGGTTTATCGCGCCGGCGAGAACTTCGCCGAACTACCTGGCGATCATCATGGCGTCAGCGCAAATAACAGTAAGACTCGGCCCGCACGCCTGCTGGCCGTCTTTGTCGTCGATACCGACGAAAAAAACCTCGTTACGGACGACAAATAATGGGACGAAAAATCACACATCGATCGCGATGAATTCAACGCTATTTGTTCCTCGCACCGCACAAATGCGCGAACTGGCCACTACATCTCGATGCGGCTTAGGAGATTCTGGAGGTTGAAAATTGGTTACGCGTGGGGTTAAGCTTCTTCCAGACCCGGACCTCGCTGGTTCAGATCCAATGCTGCTGGCGGTACCAACTTACCGCATCCCTTGCTGATTCCTCTATGGGCCGTGGCTTCAAATCAAGTTCGGCAAAGGTTTCCAAAGGATCGAAGTGCATGGTACGTTTTGTAAGCCGAACACCCGTGACAGTGGCCATGGGCATGCGATGTGAAATATGGTCGGCCCACAATTCACTGAACCAGCCAATCGCTAGCGCTACCGGATATGGAATGGTCCATCGTGGCGCGGAGCGATTCACAATTTGCCCAAGAACTTGAAGCCACTCGATCAACTGATAGTTGTGTCCTCCGAGCAGATATCGAACGCCCGGTCGGCCCCGTTCCATTGCACGCACCAGTCCATCCGCCACGTCGCGGACATCAATCAGGTTCAATTTACAATCAAGATAAGCCGGAATCTTGCCTTGACAGAACGCAACCGAAAGACGGGTTGGAGGCGTTTGATTTCTATCCCCCGGTCCGACGGGCAATGTGGGACTGCATACAACGATTGGGGCGCCAGCTTCGGCTAGTTGGAACACCGCTTGTTCCGCGCGAAATTTGCTCAAGCAATAAGGTCCAATCATATCCTTTTCGCGAAAGCGCACGGACTCAACGGCTCCACCGCTGAACTCGTCCGATGTAAGAATACTTTCGGTGCTTACATAAAGCGCTCGGCTCACGCCGCTGTCGAGTGCCGCCCGCATGACATTGAGAGCGCCAGTATGATTAATTTCGTTAAATTCAGCGCGATTACGGCGCCAAAGATTTGGATCAGCAGCTAGATGATAGACACGATCGCAACCGCGTACCATATTTCGCATTGCTCCTGAGTCTCGAACATCTGCTCGAACGAGTTCAATGCGTTCAAGGGGTAAATGACTTACTACAGCCGCAGGATGCTCAAGAACCCGTACCGGCTCGCCGCCGAGCGAGCAGTTGCTGCACGAGATGCGAACCGATGAATCCGCCGCCGCCCGTGACCAGGTTCACTTCAAAGCACCATGTGGCAGAGACGCCGCGAGATGATGAAGGTGCGCTCGTGCCTGAGGGAGTCGCTCGCCAGAGATTCGAGCAACCAGATTGATAACGGCATCATTAATTGGACAGGGAAAGCCTCCTGCAAGTCGAACAAGATGTCCGTTATAAGCATCAATCTCAGTCCGTCCGCTTCCCATATCCGGACTCATGGAACAATATGTCCCCCGCAAGGAAGGACGGAAGAATAGCCCCATGATTTTGGGCAAGATGGGTGTTTGCAATATGCGCATGACGGTGTCGGGATGAAATGGCCCAATTTGTTCGAGCGTAAGGCCGGCGTAGCGCAGGATGGAATAATTTTCCTGCAGTAAAGCGAAGAATAGTTTTTGCGTGAGCGGCTCGATGAGCAATTCTGCGTTGTCAACACCCGCGCTTGCTGCCAGCGGTGAAATGGCTGCGTTGTACATCAGTTTCGTTGCTTTGAATGGCCCAATATCAGAAACGCGCTTGACGGGAAATAGTTTGCCTTCGGTAAACGCGGAGGCAAGAGCGTTGATGTGTTCATGTTCTGCTGCGCTGGTTGCCTTTCGCCGCGGGCCAATGTGCAAAGACCCCGCGCGGGTAATGCGAGCGCTGAGGCGATCAGCGGGGCACTCGGAAACAAATGAAGCAATGGCTTCCGCAGGGTGGTCACATTCCTCAAGTTTCCTGTCATAACCGTTTTGAATTGGCACCAATGCCTGGGTGTTCGCGATTCGTTGCAGAACCGGAGCGTTATCGAATGTTTTTGTGCATAGCAACACCACCTCGTCCGTTGGCGGGCACCCATTCATCAAAATGGATGAAGTGCGCGCCGCGAATGGGCTGGCCATCGAGCATCATCTCATCGCGGCGGCCAGCGGCGATCTTCCCTGGGTTCGAATCGACCATGGTTACGTCCCATCCAGCACGGATAAGACATGCCGCTGACGCAATGCCAATACCTCCGGCGCCAATAATATGTGCTGACGATTTCATATCGAAAGATGTTGGCAATGGGCCGAGCAAGGCTTGCAGGACCGGCTAGACGCGGCCTTGGATTAGCATAAACCTTTCTATTCCTCCAGCCAGTGAGGCTTGTATGCCAACTTACGCAGTGCCACCTGTTAACTGATACA
>CAWHQD010000001.1:0-45454 GCA_963831395.1 uncultured beta proteobacterium | reverse complement strand
GGTCGTGTTCGATGCAGTATCGCCCGCAGGCTTGCTCATTAAGGATTCTGACCGTGTAAAGATAAGGCTTTTGGCTGCTAGTAGGGATGGTTTTTACCGCTTCCGCTTTTTCCTCCCTCGTGTTCATTTATAAACAATTCAATCTAAATAGCAAGCTCTTATTCAAAACAAGTTTTCCGAGATGTAGAGCGTTTGCGGCTTGTAGCATCGCATCGGAATACTCATACATATGCAGGGACCGCGGAGTCAGTAGCACACTTAAACGCCAGTCCCACTACGCCTTGTGAACAAGTTAAAATGGCAACGTCAAAGTATGCGCAGTAACCGATAAGCGATTGATCTGGCTCTGGATCGGTAGCATGCAGGCTACGACAAGTTATTTTCCTGAGAATGGCTAAACCCAAATCCACTTATTCCTGCACCGAATGCGGCGGCCAGACCCTGAAATGGCAGGGCCAGTGTCCGCATTGTCAGGCATGGAATACGCTGGTCGAAGTCATTGCGGAGAAAGTGGTTTCCCGCTTCACCTCTGTATCCGAAACCGGTCAAGTACAGAATCTGAGCGAGGTGGAGGCGAGTGAGGAAGAGCGTTATTCCACTGGTGTGGCCGAATTTGACCGGGTATTGGGCGGCGGTCTGGTGCATGGCGGAGTGGTATTGCTGGGTGGAGATCCGGGAATCGGCAAATCAACGCTACTGCTGCAAGCGCTGTGTCATATGTCCCTCGTGCGCGACGTGTTGTATGTGAGCGGTGAAGAATCGGCGCGGCAGGTGGCACTGCGGGCAAAACGCCTTGCGCTGGACGCAAAGGCGGTACATCTGTTGGCGGAAATCCAGTTGGAGAAAATCCAGGCAGCGCTGACCGAGCGCAAACCTGATATAGCAGTAATCGATTCCATCCAGACCATTTATTCCGACGCGTTGCAATCGGCGCCCGGTTCAGTGGCGCAGGTGCGTGAGTGTGCGGCTCAGTTGACGCGTCTCGCCAAGGCCAGCGGCACATGCATTATTCTGGTGGGGCACGTCACCAAGGAGGGAGCGCTGGCCGGACCGCGCGTGCTCGAGCACATGGTTGATACGGTACTCTACTTCGAGGGAGATACCCATTCCAGTTTCCGCCTGATACGGGCCTTCAAGAATCGTTTTGGCGCCGTGAACGAGTTGGGCGTATTTGCGATGACGGAAAAAGGCTTGCGTGAAGTCAGCAATCCTTCGGCGCTGTTTCTTTCTCACCATGGCGGTCAGGTGCCAGGTTCCTGCATAATGGTGACGCAGGAAGGCACCCGCCCACTACTGGTGGAAATTCAGGCTTTGGTAGATGAAGCCCACGCGCCGAACCCACGCCGGCTAAGCGTGGGGCTGGAGCAGAACCGGCTGGCGATGTTGCTGGCGGTACTGCATCGCCATGCTGGCATCGCCTGTTTTGATCAGGATGTGTTCGTCAATGCGGTAGGTGGCGTAAAAATTACAGAGCCAGGCGCGGATCTGGCGGTATTGCTCGCTATTGTTTCTTCCCTCAAGAACAAGCCGCTGCCGGAAAAGATGGTGGTGTTTGGCGAAGTGGGCCTGGCTGGAGAAGTGCGTCCCGTCCAGCGCGGTCTCGAAAGGCTGAAAGAAGCGGCTAAACTGGGTTTTGTTCAGGCTATTGTTCCCAAGGCTAACAAACCGAAGCAGGCTATTTCCGGCATTGAGATTATTGCGGTGGAGCGGGTGGACGACGCGGTTGCAAAAATGCGATGAACTACCGCGATTGCGACTAGATCGCGCCCGCTTCATTCCCATCCGTCTATGTCAGCAATGGTAAATAGCCATGCCGATGTTTCCGGCTCTTCCGGGCCGCTGCGCGACAAGCGGGATTGACGGCGGCATTCTTCCGCAAAGCCGGGGCGAGTGTCCCGCACCCAAATCTGTAAGGGGCGCAAACTCGAGACACGTAACCCAACTCGATAATTTTGCACGCGCTTTGAATACTTGTTCTCATATCACCTCCTATAATCATCTTACATGCTTCACTTGGTTTTACGGAGTTATACATGAGTGACAGGTGGCGCTTATGGTTGCTGTGCGTTCTCTCGGTGGGCATGTTGCTGCTTGCAGCCCTTGTTCCGCCAATTCCCCAGCCTCTGGAATACCATCAGTTTGCGGATCAGCGTACCTATTTCGGGATTCCCAATTTTTTCAATGTTGTTTCCAACGGTGCTTTTCTGCTTGTCGGGATGGCAGGTCTGGGATTTTTACTTCGCTCTGGCGGAACGCACGCGGCTCACGCTTTCGTTGCCCCGCCCGAACGCTGGCCTTACCTGGTTCTCTTCCTCAATGTGGCGATGGTATGCATTGGCTCAGCTTATTATCACCTCGCGCCAGACAATGAGCGATTAATGTGGGATAGGCTGCCAATAGCGATCGGCATAATGGCTCTGCTTGCCGCGACGCTCAGCGAACGCGTCAGCCCAAAGGTAGGACTGCGGTTACTACCTGTTCTGATTGCGATCGGGGTGGGAAGCGTGATGCATTGGAATTGGAGCGAACAGCGCGGCGACGGCAATCTGAATTTTTATATTGTCGTGCAGTTCTACTCGATTCTGCTGATTATTCTGCTCGGAATTTACTTTCGGTCGCGATATACCCGCGGAGCCGATATTTATATCGCGCTTGCATTTTATGCCATTGCCAAATTGGCGGAAATCGCGGATCGGGCAATTTATGATCTTGGGCAGGTGATAAGCGGCCATACGGTAAAGCATTTGCTAGCCGCTGGAGCTATCTACTGGGTCCTGCGCATGCTGAGAAAACGCAGCCCGTTACTGCAAGCAGGGCCATTTTCTCCCGCATGACCTGATATGGCTTAGTATATGGGTCATGGAAGAAATAAGGAGAGTCAAATGCATGTCGCAACATCATACGAGCGGATAGGTGGCGAAACAGTCATACGCCGACTGGTGGACCGTTTTTACGATCTGATGGATGAGGATCCGGATTACTACGGTGTCCGCAAGCTTCATCCGCAGGATTTAACCCATTCCCGGGAAAAACTGTTCATGTTTCTTTGCGGCTGGACCGGTGGCCCTTCCTTATATACAGAAAAATATGGGGAGCCGCGCCTGCGCACTCGTCATATGCCTTTTCCTATTGGCGTTTCCGAGCGTGATCAGTGGTTGTCCTGTATGAGCCGCGCGATGATGGACATCGGCCTGGATGATGAATTACGCAAAAAACTCGACATGGCCTTTGATCAGACTGCGGATTTCATGCGCAACCAACCGGAATAGCAGGTGCGCCCGGATTTCCGCGGGTCTTTTCTTCTCACATGATGCGTGGGAAGGCGTGAATGAGGGCAATAAGGTACCATCATGTCCATTTTGATGGGTTGCGCTACGCTTCACCCATCCTACGCCTTGCTACGCTCCACCCACCCACCTTGCCATCCTGAATAAAAACAAGCGGCCGCATCGTCCCCCTCATCGGGGCAATGCGGCCGCTTGCAGAATGGATTGACTTACTTGGTTCTGAAATAAGGACTGGTAGCGCCACTGTTCCCGAACGAACTGGTCCGGGTATTACCGCCGCTATTACCCCTTGCGTTACCTCGTGTATTACTGCCCCATGTATCGCCCCGGCTGGCGCCAACCGAACGGCTGCCGCTATCGCCCCAATTTCCGTTGGCGCTGTTAGCGCTATTGGCATGGCGCGGGCCATCGTTTGACCAGGTACGGGTACGTTTATGGGCGACGCTGGGTGCGCTTCTGGATGGGCCGCTGGTACCAGGGCGCGGCTTGAATCGCGGCTCCAGACCGGGCACTTCATGCGAAGCGATCCGCTGACCAGTGAAGCGTTCGATTTTTTTCAGATTAATCCCATCCTTGCCTGAAGCGAATGAAACCGCGATTCCTGATGCGCCAGCGCGGCCGGTACGGCCAATGCGGTGCACGTAGTCTTCGGCAAATTTTGGCAGATCGAAATTGATGACGTGGGTTATGCCGGCCACGTCGATTCCCCGGGCGGCGACGTCAGTTGCCACTAGAACGCGCAGCCCGCCACCGCGAAGCTTGGTCAGCGTGCGGGTACGGTCGCGCTGGTTCATGTCGCCGTGCAAGGCGGCGGCCTCATGACCTTGGGCGGAAAGGTTATCCGCCAGCATATCGGCGTCGCGCTTGGTGGCAGTGAAGACAATGGCCTGTTTCAACGCCAGGTCGCGAAGCAGATGGTCCAGGAGCCGATTCTTGTGCGAAATGTCGTCAACATAATGCAGCCGTTGTTCGATGTTATCCAGTTTTGCCTGTTGCGCTGCGATCTGAATGCGCTTGGGCGATTTCAGCAGCCGTGCAGCAACATTGTCGATTGCGCTATCCAGGGTGGCTGAGAACAGCAAGGTTTGGCGCATTGCAGGCGTCGCCGATGCGATACGCTCCACGTCATCAATGAAACCCATGTCGAGCATGCGGTCGGCTTCATCCAGCACCATCATCTCCAGGCGCGAAAAATCGATGCGTCCGCGCTGGATGTGATCAATCAAACGGCCGGGTGTCGCTACAAGAATATCTACTGGTTGCGAGAGCAATTTGTTTTGCAGCGGATAAGGCATCCCGCCAAGTATGCTCACCACTTTGACGCGGGACAGGTGCTTGCCATATTTGGCTGCGGCTTCGGATACCTGGAGCGCAAGTTCCCGGGTTGGGGTCAATACCAGTACGCGAGGCCCGCGGCTCTGCACTCTGGGAGGCGTAGCAAGGCGGTGCAGCGCCGGCAACATGAAGGCGGCAGTTTTACCTGTGCCGGTTTGTGCCGAGGCCATGATATCGTGCCCAGCCAGTAATTCGGGAATGGCCTGTTCCTGAATAGGTGTGGGTGACGTATAGCCAGAGTCGATAATGGCTTTAAGGATGAGAGGATGAAGATTGAGTTTTTCAAAAGACACGTGTTTTTTCCTATTAAATGAAAAAAAATGGTGCATCCTGAATTCTGTATTCCACAATTTGCGACATTGCTCAAAAGATTTACCGGACGCATAAAAATGTTCATGCAACCGTCTAAAACTTCTTCGCGAGATACTCGTTGGAGGCTAAATCCCCCAGTTTTGCACCTGGCTGTCTGCCTGGAATTTCTGAACTATAGATGCGCCCTACGCGCGCAAGCAGGATATGAATCCCCTGAAACGAATGGGCAAGGTACCGCTAGCGCACACATAAAACATCGCCGCTAACCACGGTACCGCACAATTTCCGTTGGAGACTTGAAAATCGAAGAGAGGTCAGGAACGATGAGCCGAAAAAAAGCCCTACTAAATATAAGGGATTTTTATCGAAGCGCGGAGTATACAGGAACCGCAGTCAGTGTAGGAAGAATTTTTACAAAAATAAAAAACAGGCGGAAGGCCGAACGGTCCTGAACTCTACGATTAGGCTCTTTTCGACGTCATGCCATCGCCGGAAGCTCTGAACCGGTGATTACCTCGCGCTTCAGCGCTTCTATCTCGGGCTCGTTCAAGGTCTCCGCCTCGAGCAATTTCTCCGCGGTCCGGTCCAGCAATGCCCGGTTGACTTTCAGGATGCCGACTGCGCGCTCCAGAGCATTATCCACAAGTGTGCGCACCGCGCTATCGATTTCATTTGCGGTTTCCTCACTATAGTCCCGGTTCTGGGGCATCGGTATGCCAGGCTGGAGAAAGGCGGAACGCTCCCGATCATAGGCGACGTTGCCCAGTGCGTCGCTCATCCCGTAGCGCAGCACCATGGCGCGGGCGAGATCCGTGGCCTGGCGAGATCGTCGGTCGCGCCCGTCGATATCTCGCTGAACACCACACGCTCTGCCGCGCGTCCACCCATCAGCACCGCCATTTTATTTTCCAGTTCCGCTCGCGTCATCAAAAACCGGTCCTCGGTCGGACGTTGAATCGTGTAACCCAGGGCGCCGATCCCCCGCGGGATGATTGAAATCTTGTGCACCTCATCGGCGCCTGGCAATGCCAGCGCTACCATCGCATGCCCTAATTCATGAAATGCCACAACGCGGCGCTCTTCCGGATTAAGCAGGCGGTTGCGTTTCTCAAGGCCGGCAACTACGCGCTCAATCGCGTTATTGAAGTCATCCATCGTTACTGACTTACCGTCACGCCGGGTCGCAAGCAGCGCCGCCTCGTTAACCAGATTTGCGAGATCCGCGCCGGTGAAGCCCGGTGTCAATGCCGCGATCTGCTCCGGCTTTACATCGGTATCCAGCTTAACTTTTTTCAGATGCACCGCCAGGATCTGCTCGCGGCCCAATTTGTCCGGCCGGTCCACCAGCACCTGGCGATCGAATCGTCCGGCGCGCAGCAAGGCGGGGTCGAGGATTTCCGGCCGGTTGGTGGCGGCGAGCAGCACCACGCCGCTTTTTGGATCAAAGCCGTCGAGCTCAGCCAGCAACTGATTCAGCGTTTGCTCCTTCTCGTCGTGCCCACCTAGCCCGTATGCGCCGCGAGCTCGCCCAAGGGAATCCAGTTCATCGATAAAAATGATGGCCGGCGCCATTTGGCGCGCCTGCTCGAACAGATCGCGCACCCTGGCCGCGCCTACGCCGACGAACATCTCGACGAATTCGGAACCGGAGATCGAGAAGAACGGCACATTTGCCTCGCCCGCCACGGCGCGCGCCAACAGCGTCTTGCCGGTGCCGGGCGGGCCAACCAGCAGAATTCCCTTGGGCACGCGCCCGCCAAGGCGGCTATACCCTATGGGGTCCTTCAAAAAGTTGATGATTTCCATCAACTCTTCTTTTGCCTCGTCGACACCCGCCACATCCGCGAACGTGACTTTGGTTTCCTTCTCCACGAATACCTTTGCCCGGCTTTTGCCGATCGACATCAGGCCTCCGCTGATGCCGCCCGGATTCATGCGCCGAATAATAAACAACCAGATGCCGAAAAAGATGGCCATTGGCAGCAGCCAGGACAGCAAGTCGCGCATCCAGGTGCTCTGAATCACCCCGCGTATAGGTAACGTTGTGCGCATCCAGCTTTTCGGCCAACTCGGGTTCCACCCGGGTGGTAACGAAATTCTTCAACCCATCGGCGCCTTCTCTCCTTGAGCGTGCCGTAAATATGATTTTCGGTTATTGCGATTTCCGCGATCTTGTCCTGGTCCAGCAAGGTATGAAAGCGGCTATAGGGGATTGGCTCGACCTTTGTATATTGCGAGTACAAGTTTTGTATAAGCAAAATACCAAATACCGCAATAATGACGTACCAGAAGTTGATTTGAGTTTTCTTGTCCATTGGATATCCTTGCTGAGTTCCCTTTTAAAGACAGTTGCGGGCAAGCTATTTGTTTCAGCGTAGCACATCCCAACAAACAGGCAAGCAAGCGGCAGGGCCCGTAATATAAAAAAAACGAGGACTTCAGCCGTCCATTTCTCTGCGGCAAGTCATGAATTTAAACGATACTATATAGGCGGAATTCCGGCATTCCGATATCTTGAAAATCATTCCGAGGAACTAAATGCAGGAAGTACCAGACTTGCTCGCGTGTGAAGAGTGCGATGCGGTTCACCGCCGATCGATCCTGGGCCGCAACGAGGTTGCGCTCTGTAGCTGTTGCGGTGCAGAACTGGAGCGCGATATGAGCGCTTATGGCACGAGCGTTTTACCGCTGGCTATCGCCAGCTTGTTCATGTACGTCATTGCCAACGTTTTTCCCATTGTTGAAATGGAACTCCAAGGCATCGCCAATCGAACTACGCTCATAGGGTCTGTTTTTTTCCTGAACTCCGAGGGGATGCCTTTCGTCGCGTCGCTCGTCCTGGCCACGACGGTTCTGTTTCCATTGTTACAACTTCTGGCTCTGATTTATTTATTTGTCTCGGTCACCCGATCCGGATATCACCCTGCGTTCAACTTATTGGCGCGCTTGCTTCAAACCTTGCGGCCATGGGTTATGGTGGAAGTGTTTCTGCTCGGCGCCATTGTTGCACTTGTCAAACTGACAAACATGGCAACCGTAGTACCGGGAGTCGCACTATGGGCATTTGGCGCTCTGACCATTCTTCTTGCGGCAGTATCTTCATTTAATCCCCGCTATATCTGGCGGATCGCTTTGTTGAAGCAAGCGTAGAGAAAAACCATGTCAGCAACCAACACTGCGAATACAGTTGATTCCGTGCAATCAGCCCCGCACACCGCGAAGGCCGAATCACTGCAGAAGGGACCATCTGCAAAGACTGCGGCAGACCTGGGCATGGTAGCGTGTCATCACTGCGCCACTTTATGGAAGGACGTCAAAGCCCATGATCGTTGCGGATGTTGCGGCGCAAGGCTGCATAGCCGCAAGCCCGATAGCGCGAACCGGACCTGGGCTTTCGTGGTTGCTGCCTGCATAATGTATATCCCCGCAAATACATTGCCCGTCATGACTACGGCCTCCCTGTTCGGAGAGCAGCAAGACACCATCATGAGCGGTATCATTTATTTCTGGGTTTCGGGTTCCTGGGCATTGGCGGCTATCGTTTTTATTGCCAGCTTTCTGGTGCCTCTATTCAAACTGGCGGCCCTGATTCTGCTTTTGATAACGGCGCAACGGCGCAGTAAATGGCGTCTCCTGCAGCGCGCAAAGCTATATCGTCTTGTTGAAGTGACCGGCCGCTGGTCGATGCTCGACGTTTTCGTCGTGACATTATTGACCGGACTTGTACAGATCAAAGGTTTCGCCACGGTATATGCCGGGCCGGGAATAGCCGCTTTCGCCGCGGTGGTCGTGCTGACCATGCTTGCTTCGCTCAGTTTTGATCCCCGCATGACCTGGGATGCGGCCGAAACGAAAGCAGGGAAACCGTGCATGACGGAAGACAACGAACAGGGAACACGGGGAACACGGATGAGTCCCTGGAGGCAATACCCGCACCTGTAAAGGTTAAGCAGAGAGACTGGATTCCCTCGTTAATCTGGCTGATTCCCATAGTTGCGGCACTGATCGGTATTTCGCTTGCGGTCAACACCTGGATTCAGCGCGGCCCCGAGATCACCATTACATTTAGCTCCGCCGAAGGGCTGGAACCGGGCAAGACAAAGGTCAAGTATAAAGAAGTTGAAATCGGCACAGTGCAATCCATCACGCTTAGCGAAGATCACGCTTATGTACTGGTGACGGTGCTATTGAAGAAAGAAGCAAAAAGCTTTACCGCCGCCGATAGCCGCTTTTGGGTTGTGCGTCCGCGTGTGGCGGCTTCAGGCGTATCCGGACTGAGCACGCTGTTATTCGGCCCTTATATTGGAGCCGATGCGGGGGTTGAAAAAGAGAAAGCAGACCGGTTTACCGGACTGGAGGTGCCGCCGATCATTACGCGTGACGCCTCTGGCAAGCAGTATGTTTTACATGCCAGGGATATTGGTTCGCTGGATATCGGTTCGCCGGTGTATTACCGGCGCATAAAAGTGGGACAGGTGACCGCCTATGATCTGGATGATGATGGCAAAGGCATTACCGTACGTATATTTGTTAATGCCCCCTACGACAAATTTGTCGGCATTAATACCCGCTTCTGGCATGCCAGCGGTTTTGACATGCAAATAAATGCCAGTGGCTTTACGCTGAATACGCAATCGCTGGCTACCGTTGTGCTTGGCGGTCTTTCGTTTCAGGCGCCGGACGAAAATCCCGGTCCTCCCGCCAAGGAAAATACCGCCTTTGTTCTGGCGGAAAGCCAGACCGAAGCGTTAAAGGAGCAAGACACGGAGGCGCAGATCATTTTGCTTGATTTCAAGCAGTCGGTGCGCGGACTGGCGCCCGGGGCAGAAGTAAGTTTCCGCGGGCTCGTCTTGGGGCAGGTTAAATCGGTAGGGATTGAATATGATCCCGAGCAGCAGGAATTCAGTATGCCGGTATTGGTCGAAATTTATCCTGGGCGTCTGGGCCGCAAATTTGTCGAATCCCAAAGGCAGTCAAAATACACGCCGCAACAGCGTTTGCAATTCATGATCGATCGCGGTTTGTCCGCTCAGTTACGCACCGGCAATCTTATTACCGGGCAGGTTTATATCGCCCTCGATTTTTTTCCTAAACTCGTCCCGGCGAAGAAAAGCAGATTCCGGAAACACGGCGGGAAGGGAAGATCCGGGCTCATTACTGCAATTGCCCACTATTCCCAGTAGCGCCGACGAAATCCAGACACAGGTGTCAGAGATAGCGCTCAAGTTAAGCAAAGTCCCCTTCGATCAAATTGCCACCGAGTTACAGCAATCGTTAAAAGCGTTCAAGGGAACACTTGATAGTGCCGGACAGTTGGCGGAGAAGTTGAACAACGACGTGGCGCCGGAAATCACCGTGGCGATGAAGGATGTGCGTAAAACCTTGACTGCCGCGGAGCGAACCTTCGCCGAAGACGCGCCGCTACAGCAGGATTTGCGCCAGACCTTACAGGAGTTGACGCGCGCGGCTGCTTCATTGAGAATTTTAACCGATTATTTGGAACGTCATCCTGAAGCGGTAATTCGGGGTAAGCGGAAGGATAACCCATGACATCGCTGTCCCGCGGCATTTTGGGGATGACTGCGGCATTATTGCTGAATGGCTGCGCATCGGTCCCGGAAACACGGTTTTATACGCTGTCAGTGCCATCGACGCCCCCCCGGATGAAGGAGGCATTGCCGCACGCATCGACGCCGTTTTATATTGAAGTGATGCCGGTAACTGTCCCGGAACGGCTCGCCCGTCCACAGTTGGTCGTGCGCTCCAGGGGTTCAGGCCAGGAATCGCAGCTTCTTATCCTCGAGGAGAGCCGCTGGTCATCGCATTTCAATGACGAGTTGCGTGATGCGTTTGCTACCGGCATCGCGAATCAAACCGGGGCGATAAGAGAGACGCGCGGGGCCAGCGGGATCTATGCGTCCGATTACCGCGGCTATCGTGTTGCGATTGAGCTAGGCCAATTCGACGCGGTCGTGGGCGATAGGGTACAGGCAAGGTTTAGCTGGGTGATTACGCGTTCGGCCGACGGCCGAAGCGCTGCTTGTTATGCAGCGATTTCAGAACCGGTCAATGGCGGTATCGATGGGGTGGTAAAAGGTATTCAGCGTGTTGTTTCAAGGGTGGTAGAGGATATTTCGAAGAATTTGATAGAACTGGATACAGGTCACGCCGCAACCTGTAAACCGTATAGAGAGGTTAACTGAGAGGTATTATTGATAGTAAGGCGGGATCGAACAGGGTAAGCCCGGTGGCCTGATGAGCGAGCGGTTCCAATCACGGCAGTACCGGGCTTATTAACGGTATCGCCGGAACCGTTAGACAGGCTTCCCAAAGCGGCAAGAGCCTCTCTGGACCATGAGCGCCCCAACTGAAATCCTGGACATCCCTCACGAGTCAACTTCCAGAAGTGCGCAGCCGTACTGCAATTCTTCCTCCAGCCTTGGAGAATAAAGATAATTTACGCCGGTCAGGGCCGCGGATGAGGATGGGCTTTGGCTGAAGGGTGGCATGTACCTGGCTTCATGCAATAACACCATCTGATGTTGTTCCTGATAATAGGTATAAATCCTGACGGATTCAACAAGCTGCTCATTTCCGAGCACGATGGCCTTGAATCGAAACTTCCCGTTGATATTTTTTGCTTCAACAGTGTACGGATCGGTGCGCGGCAGGAAATCCACGATATAGGCCTCGCCGCCCTGGTTAATTTCACATCGAAGCAAGGGCGAAGCGGCGAACGCCGCTGACTGCGACCACATTGCCAGAAAGATTGCCATACCTGCGGACAGCCTCCTCAGGTGGCAGTTTATGGGGGCTTCATTTAAGTTCATTTAGCCAAGCTCATCCAGAAAAGTACGTGATACTTCAGTTATAACGAGAATGCAATGAAGCAAACGGACTATAGCGCGCCCCGGGGAAAAATGATTACAAATTACGCGAATAACCGCGCAAATATAACCTCCGGCAAGTTGCGGTGGCGGCCATGGCTAGGTATTATCCGGTAGTCTGCGCATTCGGTCCTGTTGCTATCGCTGCGGCAGCCACATTCACTGACTCCAATATCCCATTGCAGGCCATTGCCCGCAAGCAGTTGTGAATCCCGATATTCTTTCCGCATAGCCGCCAAATGGTGGTGCGGGTACTCTATCTAACCGTAGCCGGGAAAATTCAGCGGGATCGTGGGCCGTTTTCCCACGGTGAACCCTCATTTTTCTATGTCTGTCGCAGAATATTTCACTCATTCCTATTCAGAACGGATATGGATATCAGCTCTCATCCTGTTGCTCGTCCTTTCCGGGTTGGGAAATGGCGCGGCTGAGGCACAGCAGTTCCTGGCAAAAAAAAGCTCGCCTCATGTCATCATTTCTGCTCCCGAGCCATTGCAGGATTTGCTGAAGCGCCATTTCCAGTTGCCGGCAGTACCAATTGCGGATGAAACTGCCCGCGCCACTTTCATGCGCCGAGCGCAGCGGGAAATACGTGAACTCCTCGCTACAGAGGGTTATTTCAAGCCGACGATAACCTTGAACCTCGCGCCATCCAATAAAATCCCGGTGTTGGAAATCACTCCCGGCCCTCGCACTTTTGTCAGTGAAGTCAGCATCGAATTCAGGGGAGATCTGGCAAGTGACGAGCCCGGGCGGCGCGCCCGCGTCGAAAAGCTGCGTGCTGCCTGGTCTCTGGGTGTCGGGCAGCCTTTTCGCTCGCCGATCTGGGAAGAGGCCAAGGCAATATTGTTATCCAGCGTGGCAGAGGAGAATTACGCCGCCGCAGAGATAGAGGAAAGCAAGGCGGAGGTGGATTCCGCTTCTTCACGTGCGCGCTTATTGGTCATCGTGAACTCCGGTCCTGCTTTCCGATTCGGAGATATGGTGATAAAGGGGCTCAATCGGTATGACCAGTCGCTGATTACCGGCTTGGCGCCGTTCAAAGCCGGCGATCCTTACCGACGGGACCAGTTACTCTCGTTCCAGACGAAATTACAGAATTTACCCCAATTCAGTTCAGCCGCCGTCAATATCGAGCCTGACGCGGCAACCCACCTGGCAGCGCCAGTGGAGGTGGTGTTATCCGAGGCTCAGGCGCAGCGTGTGTCGGCTGGTGGGGGCTATAGCTCCAATACCGGCGCGCGGGGCGAACTCAATTATACGAATAATAACTTTCTGGACAGAGCCCTGCGGCTGAACGGCGGGGTACGCATAGAGCAAAAGCGCCAGACGGTCTTTGCTACGGTCGATAGCATCCCGGATCAGGCGGGCCAATGGTTTACGGTGGGGGGAGGGGTTGAGAGAACTTTTATTCAGGAACTGGAAACCATGCGCGAGAAAGCAGGCGTTAGCCGTAATCAGCTTTCCGGCAAGACCGAAACGCGGCTTGCACTGAACTGGCAACGGGAAGACCGCCAACCAACAGGCGGCGTACAGCAGATCAATCAAACTTTCGTATTGGACGGGCAATTGCGCTACCGCTCGGTGGATAATCCCTTATTTCCACGCGACGGCAGCGTAACGGAAGTACGCATTGGCGGCGGAAGCAAGCAACTGCTATCTGATCAGGATTTTCTGCGCACTTATGTAAGGCATCAGTTCTGGTATCCGGTAGGTGACCGGGATGTGCTGTTTTTACGTGGCGAGCTGGGATATACGTTTGCACCCTCGCGTTTCGGCATCCCCCAGGAGTATCTGTTCCGGGCGGGAGGCATCCAGTCCGTGCGGGGCTACGCTTTCCAGCGTTTAGGCGTACGGGAGGGCGAGGCCATAGTCGGGGGCCGGGTGATGGCCACCGGTACCATTGAGTACAATCACTGGTTTACGCGCGATTGGGGCGCGGCCATCTTTACCGATATCGGGGATGCTGCCGACACTGTAAGCCAGCTGGACCTGAACGTTGGATATGGCGGAGGGATTCGCTGGCGCAGTCCAGTCGGACCGCTCGCCCTGGACCTTGCCCGGGCACACAATGACGGCAAGTTACGTGTGCATTTTTCGATTGCCGTGGCGTTTTGACAGCACATGAAACCTGAAAACGTACATCAAGCCGAAAATTCCGGCTGGAATATCAGGTGGTGGCGACCCGTATTGCTGCTTGGCGCACTCATCATCGTCATCGCGGGGATTGGCGTCTGGCTGACAGCAAGCACATCCGGACTCAAATTGCTTGGGTCGGCAGTATCGCATCTGAGCGCGGGCAACATATCGCTGGAAGGGCTGGACGGCAAGCTGTCCCAATCGATCAAAGCGGATGTCGTACGCTTTACGAGAGATGATCTGCTCGTCGTTGCACGAGGAGTGCAACTGAACTGGCAACCTGATGCCCTGTTGTCCAAACAGCTAAAAATAGTCGACTTGACAGCAGAGGATGTGGAGATCGTTTCACCTCCTTCGACAGAGCCCAGTTCGCTGCCGGATAACCTGGAATTGCCATTGTCCTTGCTCGTGCAAAAGGTCGATATTGGCGCACTGCGTGTATTGCATGAGAAGGGCGACGCACCGGTATTCGGCGCCACAGAAATCCGTGCCCGATTGGGAAGCGATGGCCGGACGCATCAGTTGTCCGAATTGCGCGCCAACCTCGAGTTCGGCAAATTGACCGCGTCTGGCCAGCTGGAGGGCGTCACGCCTTTCACTCTGCTTGCGCAGGCGAAGCTGGCGGGGGTTGCCATACCGGTGGTGACGGACACGTCCGAGGCATTGGAAGCGCAGGTTTCCACCGTTATTACCGGCAATCTGGAGCAGCTCGATGTCAAACTGGAAGGAAACGGCGCCGGATTATCAGGGAAAGGTGAGGCGCAACTGCATCCTTATGCCCCTTTCATCGTCGCTGGGCTGCGGCTGTCGGCAAGCGGTCTCGACCCGCATGTCTTTTCACGCGCGGCCCCGAAAGCCAGCCTCGCGCTGCAAACGGATTTACGTGAAAACGCAGCGGGACAGCTCGAAGGGAGCCTGATTGTCAAAAATAGCAGGCCAGCACCACTGGATCAGGGGGGGCTGCCTCTGCTTGAGATGCGCGCACATCCAATACTCTCGGCTCAATTGCTCCAGCTTGACGATTTGACATTAATCGCGCCGGGCGATGGCTCGATCTCGGGAAATTTAGCCTGGCAGCATGAACAGGGGACGATGTCGGCGGATCTGCTGATCAACCGGCTCGATCCGTCCAGGCTGGATACACGTTTGCGCACGGCGAACCTCGACGGGAAGGTTAAGCTTAGCGGCGATGCGAAAAACCAGCAGGGCATCCTGTCGCTTCGGGACAGAGACAGGGCGCTGCATCTCGATGCCCATATGGCAAGAATGAATGACACCCTGACGCTGGAAAAGATGCAGCTCAAACATGGCCGGGCCATACTTGCAGGCAAGGGCAAGCTTGGGCTGAGCGCGCCGCGGCCATTCGTTTTTGAGGGCAAACTTCAGCACTTCGACGTTTCCGCCCTCGCACACACGCCCCGAACCGATCTCAACGCCACGCTCAGACTGGCGGGCGAGCTGGAGCCTGGGGCGGCGGAGGGGATGGCAGGCACAGCGCGCTTCACGATGACAAATAGCCGGGTGGCGGAGCAACCTGTTTCCGGCAGCGGCCGAATCGAGTTCGAGGGTATGGCCCGGGCCAGGGGAGAAGTCGAGTTACGCGTCGGTATCAACCAATTGATTGCGAGCGGTGGCTTCGGCCGCAAAGGCGATCAACTGCGGTTAAAGCTCGCCGCACCGGCTCTTGAACAAATCGGGCACGGCTACAGCGGTTCGCTTACGGTTGAGGCGGTACTGGCGAGTCAGTTTGCGAATTTCAAGGAAAGCAGCTTCGTGTGGCCGGATATGACCTTTAACGCCGAAGGGGAAAACCTCTCTTTTCCCGGTGAACATCATCTTGGCGGTTTCGCAGCCAGTGGAGCCCTGCAGGGTGAGGCCATCACCTTAAAACTAACGGCCGCAGACTATGGAATGCAGGCAAAAAAGCGGCTGGAAAACATGAAGCTGGAAGTGGAAGGGCGCAGGTCTTGGCATGATATACGCGTCAACGCTCGTCTGGACGACAAGCAGAACCTTGTCTTGCGAGCCAGGGGAGAACTGACCAGGCCGGTTGGGCAATGGCAAGATGCGCAGTGGCTCGGAGAGTTATCCGAATTGTCGGCAACCGGTCGATTTCCCCTTCATCTGGAAGATGCCGCTCCTTTGAAGATTAGTTCGGAACAGGTATCGCTTGGCATGACAAAGCTTGTCATCGCGGGCGGCAAGGCACAGATCAGCGAAACCGAGTGGAATTCTCGGAAATGGAGTAGCAAGGGCCGTTTCTCCGGCGTGAGATTGCGCCCTGGCAGCGATGCAGCCAAAGGAGAAGAAATGCCTGAAGCGGCAAATGAAGCGCTTCGTCTGGGCGGAGGATGGGATATTACAGCTGGCGACCAATTGAAGGGCGCCCTTAGTGTCAGGCGTGAAAGCGGAGACTGGGTATTGCCAGCGGATCCGCCGCTTCCGTTGGGCTTGGAGACTTTTCAGTTCGTCGCTCGTGCCGTGGATGGCCGCTTCACGGGAGAATTGAAAGCACGAGGAAAGCGTCTCGGTGAGGCCAATGCGCATATCGCCATGCCGGTAGCCAAATCAGCCGAGTCCGCCATGAAGTGGACCGTGCTGCCTGATGCTGCTCTGACCGGTCATATATTGATCAACATGGATGATATTTCCTGGGCTGGACCGGCTCTCGATACACTTGATAACAACATCAGAACCGGAGGCAAACTTCATTTGCGAGCCGATGTGATCGGGACTTACGGCGCTCCGCGGCTGAAAGGACAGATACGCGGCGATGATCTGGCGGTAGCTTTGCTGGACCAGGGTGTGCGGCTTGAGAAGGGAAAGCTGGCGGCAAGCTTCGACCAGGAATCCCTACACATGGACGTTCTGGACTTTACCGCCCCCCACCTGCCTCTGCCCGATGACCCGCTGGTGAAAAACGTGAAGCTTGCAAAAGGTCCAGGCAGGTTGCATGCATCCGGGGTCATGGACTTGACGGGTGAGCGCGGCAGCCTGGAAATTACCGCCAATCTTGTGCCACTCGCGCAGCGGCCCGACCGCTGGATTATTGCCTCGGGAAACGGTGGCGCCAGCCTGGAAAACAACACGCTAACTTTAAAGGGCAGTCTCACCGCAGATGCGGGTTTACTTGCTCAGCCAGCCGCCGGGCACCCGCAGCTGCCAGACGATGTCATTATTATGGACCGAACGGCACCTGATCAGCAGCGGCCCGAGCGGCGAGGACTTCGGATCGACACGGTGGCCAGCCTTGACCTGGGCGAACGATTTTATATACGTGCCTCCGGCCTGGAGGGCAGGCTGGCCGGGCAGTTGCATCTGCGCGGTGAGCCTGGGCAGAAACTGCGCGCCACCGGTACGATCACCGCCCGCGAGACCAACTTTGAAGCTTATGGCCAACGCTTGACGGTGGAACGAGGTATCGTGAATTTCCAGGGTCCGATCGACGACCCCGCATTGAATGTGCTGGCCCTGCGCAAGGGATTGCCGGTAGTGGCTGGCGTTGAAGTCACCGGTAGTGTGCGTCACCCTAAAGTACGGCTGGTATCGACGCCAGCCGTACCTGATCTGGCGAAGCTCTCGTGGATTGCGTTAGGCCGCGCTCCTGGCGGCAAAGCCGACGCGTCATTATTGCTCGCTGCCGCGGGATCCATTCTGGGTGGTCAATCCGGCGGCGTCACGGACAAGATCAGCCAGGCGCTTGGCGTGGACGAGCTATCCATACGGCAGGCGGGTAGCGATGCGTTGATGGGGCAGATCGGCGTTATCGGCAAACGTCTTTCCAAGCGAGTCTATCTGAGCTACGAGCAAGGACTGACGGCTGTGGTCGGTTTGACAAAACTTACCTATACCCTGACTCCGCACATCACCCTCGTTACCAGGGCTGGTACTGATAATGCGATAGACGTGCTTTACACGTTGCGTTTTGATTGAGCCGGGTATTAACCTAAATCCGGCAGTTGACCGCTTATTTTTCAGTCTACGATCATGATCCTCAAAGACTTTTTGCATGACTTGGCCTTCTTTTTGGTGAGTTCGCTACGGGGCGGATTGAACAGTTTTTACGGCACATGGCTGCGTTGCAACTCCTTGGAATGGAATGGCCATTTCGCGTCGTTGCGCCTTGCCCTGCACCCCAAAAACCGCACACTCCACCCCGTCCAACTACCGGATTTAGGATTAATCAGCGATTGTCTCCCGTCTTATCTTTCGCTCCGCCAAAAGGTTGTCCCGATATGGATAATGCTCTGTATGTGCTTGACACCTTGCGCGGGTTTGCGCTACTTTCGACTCGACTGAACCGCTTTTTCCTTCTTTTCCCTTCTTTTCTCCCGAATCAATAACTCATCGGTGGAATATGGCAACAGCTGATCAGATCGTTAACGCCGCGGTTGAGCTCGGCGAACAGAAATCGTGGGAGGCGGTGCGCCTGCATGATGTGGCAGCTGCGCTCGACATTACTTTGGATGACGTGCGTGCGCATTTCCGCGAAAAAGAGGACATCGTTGATGCCTGGTTCGAGCGGGCGGATAGCACCATGCTCAAGGTGGCGCAAGCTCCCAATTTTTGCTATCTGACACCGCGTCAGCGTCTGCACCGGTTGATAATGGCATGGCTCGGGTCCCTTTATCCTTACCGCAAGACAACCAGGCAGATGATCTACGGCAAGCTGGAGCCCGGGCACATCCATATTCAGGTTCCGGGCTTGATGCGTATCAGCCGTACTGTCCAGTGGATGCGTGAAGCCGCCGGACGGGATGCGACCTATTTCAGGCGCGCGCTGGAAGAAACCGGACTTACCACGATTTATCTGACGGCGTTTATCCACTGGATGAACGATAACTCTGCCGGTTCGGTCAGGACGAGCCGATTCCTGGACGGATGCCTGGCCATGGCGGAAAATCTGGACCGCTTGATATTCGCACCTCGCCGGACGGGGGAAGGCGAGGGTAGCGAAAAAGCACCACAGGGCACTTGATCCGCGTAGCCCCGGGCCTGCGCAACCAGCCGCAAATCCACCTGAAGCCCCTTACGCGGCTGTCCCGCAGCCCGCAGCCTCCGCAGCCCCGAGGCCGCGCAAACTATCTCATCATTGCTTGAAGCATGGATACCTTGACCCATGCTCTAAGCGGCGCGTTACTGGCCCGGGCAACTGCCCCGGTAAGGCCCGGCCCCGGTGAATTGACGTCAGCCGCGCGCATGACTGTCGGATTCGTGGCCGCAGCGTTTCCCGACAGCGATTTCGTGTTGCGCCTGCTTGATACGCTCACGTATGTATCCCTGCACCGGGGCGTCACGCATTCAATCATACTTTTGCCTGCCTGGGCATTGTTGCTGGCCTGGCTGCTTTCCTTTCTCTGGCGGCAACGCTATTCATGGCGGGCAATTTACGGTACGGTCGCCCTGGGCATTGCCATTCATATTGCCGGCGATGTAATCACCTCCTACGGCACGATGCTGCTGGCGCCTTTTTCCCGCCAAGCCTTCGCTGTTCCTTTCACATTTATAATCGATCCTTATTTCACCGCAATTATTGCAATTGGCCTGGTTGCGGGGAGATTCAGACCTGGAAGCCGTTATCCCGCTGTCGCGGCCCTGGTGATTCTTGGATGTTACGTGGGGTTTCAGGGTGTTTTGCATTCCCATGCCGTCGAGATCGGCGAGGCTTATAAGGAAAACAAGGGGCTGATAAACGCGCAAGTCCACGCTTTTCCTCAGCCGCTGTCGCCTTTCAACTGGAAGATCATTGTCAGCCATAAAGACGAGTATGAAGTTGCGCTGGTTAATCTTCGGCGCACGCGAAACCACCCGCCATCGGAATCAACAAGCGAAATCCTGGGTATGTGGGAACGAATTGACGCAGGTTATCAGTCCCCTTCCGCGGCAGCATGGGTACGGTATAAACAGTTCGGCGAAAACGCGTCTCGTGCCGTACTTGCCCGCGAAGCATGGGATCAGGAGATTTTCACCCGTTTTCGCGGGTTTGCAAAATTTCCCGTTCTCGATCAAATCGAATTTGCCGGAAACGCCGTTTGCGTATCGTTTTTCGACCTGCGTTTTACCGTTCCCTCACTCCCGCCCTCATTGGTATTCGGCCTTTGCCGCGATAGCCCGGTTGGTCCCTGGCGTTTCAGGCATGATCCCGGGTTGTTCGGGAGAGACTGATGGCCGCATAAAGCCGGCGCGCAGCAGGGTTCTTTCTGGTCCTCCCATTCCTTCCTTTTCAAGCAATATTTCACCTCACCTTGTTAGCCGCCGGCGGTAGCAAGCCAGTGGCGCAGGCGGTCTCAGCAGACTGCAGCTGCCGCTCTTTCCGGAAACTGCACAGAAGTTGACATTTATCAAGGTTTCACAGCCTGGTACGTCATACGATTCAATACCGGATAAGAAAATCCGATTATCTTGAATGACCCTAGTCATGGAACGGATGATCGGATATCAAGTGGGGGAAAATATGAGCAGTAAAGCAGCAGCAAGCATAATGGGGATGGTGACGATCGCGTTGTATTCCGGGCTGGGAATGGCGGCGGCGGACCCTCACCAGTTGAATTTGCCGGAGCCGCAGACGATCATAGCCAGGCAGATATATGATCAGCACACCATGCTATTGTGGATTTGCCTGGTGATCTTCGTTGGCGTGTTCGGGGTCATGTTTTATTCCGTGCTCAAGCACCGCAAGTCCTTGAACTACAAAGCTGCGAACTTCCATCACAGCACCACGGTCGAGATCATCTGGACCATCATTCCGTTCTTCATCCTGGTTGGCATGGCCTATCCCGCCACCAAGACCATCATCGCCATGAAGGACACCTCCAGCCCCGACATCACCATCAAGACCACGGGCTACCAGTGGAAATGGGGCTATGACTACCTGACGGGCGAAGGAGAAGGGATCAGCTTCCTGAGCAACCTTTCCACGCCCCGGGACCAGATAGAGAATGCCGCGCCCAAGGCCGAGAACTACCTTCTGGAAGTGGACAACCCGGTGGTGGTGCCCATCGGCAAGAAGGTGCGCATCATCATCACCGCCAACGACGTGCTGCACGCCTGGTGGGTGCCGGCGCTGGGCGTCAAGCAGGACGCCATACCCGGCTACATACGCGACGCCTGGTTCACGATAGACAATCCGGGCACCTATCGCGGGCAGTGCGCCGAACTCTGCGGCAAGGACCACGGCTTCATGCCCATCGTAGTGGAAGCGGTGGAGCCGGAGAAATACACCCAATGGGTGGCGGAGCAGAAGAGCAAGACGGCTGCGGCGGCGGTGGATGTCAACAAGGAATTCACGATGGACGAGTTGAAAGCCGAAGGCGAGAAAGTGTACGCCGCCAACTGTGTTGCCTGCCATCAGGCCAATGGCAAGGGCATACCCGGCACATTTGCCCCGCTGGACGGATCGAAGGTTGCAACGGGTCCCAAGGCAGGCCACATCGATATTGTAATGAACGGCAAGACTGGCACGGCAATGGCTGCATTCAAGCATCTGTCGGATGTACAAATCGCGGCGGTGGTCACCTACGAACGCAATGCCTGGGGTAATGCGGCAGGCGACGTAGTGCAGCCATCGGAAATCAACGAATTCAGAAAATAGCATCAAGGAGGAAACCATGACAACGCGATATAGGGCATAGGCATAGCAGCACGGCATTGTGGTATGCCACTTGAACAGGTGCGCGACCACGCCAGCGGCTCGACGCGCCGGCTGACGATTGCCAATCACACATTCCAGAAAACAGGGTCAAGGAGAAAACCATGGCAGCAGTAGAGCACGAAATTCCGCATGTCCACGACCATCACCCCACAGGCGTGATGCGCTGGCTGACCACCACCAATCACAAAGACATCGGCACGATGTATCTGTGGTTCAGTTTCATCATGTTCCTGACGGGCGGCGTGATGGCCCTGACCATCCGGGCCGAACTGTTCCAGCCCGGTCTGCAGGTGGTCAATCCCGAGTTTTTCAACCAGTTGACTACCATGCATGGCCTGGTGATGGTGTTCGGCGCCATCATGCCGGCCTTTGTCGGCTTTGCCAACTGGCAGATACCGTTGATGATCGGCGCCCCCGACATGGCTTTTGCCCGCATGAACAACTGGAGCTTCTGGCTGCTGCCGCCCGCGGCCCTGCTGCTGATCAGTTCATTCTTCGTTCCCGGTGGCGCGGCCGCGGGCGGCTGGACGTTCTATCCGCCGCTGTCGGTACAAATGGGTATAGGGATGGATATGATGATTTTTGCCATTCATATCCTGGGCGCATCCTCCATCATGGGCGCCATCAACATCATCACCACCATACTCAACATGCGCGCCCCGGGCATGACCTTGATGAAAATGCCGATGTTCGTCTGGACCTGGCTCATCACCGCCTACCTGCTGGTGCTGGTAATGCCGGTGCTGGCGGGGGTGGTCACCATGCTGTTGACCGATCGCAATTTCGGCACCAACTTCTTCAATGCCGCAGGTGGTGGGGACCCGGTATTGTTTCAGCATATTTTCTGGTTCTTCGGGCATCCGGAAGTCTACATCATGATCTTGCCCTCATTTGGTATTGTCTCGGAAGTCATTCCGACTTTCGCCCGCAAGACGTTATTCGGGTATTCCTCGATGGTTTACGCCACCGCTTCCATTGCCATTCTTTCCTGCATCGTCTGGGCGCATCACATGTTCACCGCGGGCATGCCGGTAGCGGGACAGCTGTTTTTCATGTATGGCACCATGCTGATTGCAGTGCCGACCGGAGTAAAAGTGTTCAACTGGACGGCCACCATGTGGCGCGGTTCCATGACTTTCGAAACGCCCATGCTGTTCTCCATCGGTTTCATATTTCTGTTCGTTATTGGCGGATTCAGCGGCGTGGTGTGCGCGATAGTCCCGATAGATGTTCAGGTGCAGGACACTTACTATGTGATTGCCCACTTCCATTATGTGCTGGTATCAGGTTCGCTCTTCGCGATATTTGCGGGAATTTATTACTGGCTGCCCAAATGGACCGGACATATGTACGATGAAACGCTGGGTAAATGGCATTTCTGGCTGTCGATGTTCTTTTTCAACCTCACCTTCTTTGTCCAGCACTTCCTGGGGTTGGCCGGCATGCCACGCCGCATTCCCGACTACGCATTGCAGTTCGCGGACTTCAACATGATTTCCAGTATCGGCGCGTTCGGCTTCGGCTCAACCCAATTGCTGTTCCTCTACGTGGTGCTGAAGTGCATCCGTGGTGGTGCAAAGGTGTCCGCCAAACCCTGGGAGGGTGGCAAAACACTTGAATGGACGCTGCCGTCACCGGCTCCTTATCACAGCTTCCAGACACCTCCAGTCATCAAATAGCTGAATAGGAACGTACGATGCCAATACACATGAATATGCCGCGATGCGGATATACCGGAAAACGCAGAAATAGAGAGAAAGCTTGCGGCGATCAGGACCGCATTGTTCCTGCTGGCTTTTTCTCAGGTCGTGCCTGTATCGTATTATTTGTGGCAAGCTTACTGTTGCTAACCGGCGGTACGACTAATAGTTTTAATGAAATCACAAGCGAGCACAAGAGCATGAGCCAAGAGGGGAGTCACTATTACGTTCCAGCGCCATCGACTTGGCCCATCACCGGGTCGATAGCGCTGTTATTCATGGGTTTCGGCGCGGCATTTTCAGTCAATAAAATGCCGCTGGGCTATGGCTTGCTGGCATTCGGTTTTGCCATACTCATTTATATGCTTTTCGGCTGGTTTGGCACCGTGGCGCGGGAAAGCGAAGGCGGCAAGTTCAACCAGCAGGTGGATAAATCCTTCCGCTGGGGAATGAGCTGGTTCATCCTTTCCGAAGTCATGTTTTTTGCCGCCTTCTTCGGCGCCTTGTATTACATGCGGATATTTACTGTTCCCGAGCTTGGCGACCTGGAGCACAAGTCGCTCTGGCCCGATTTCACGGGAGAGTGGCCTACCGCCGGTCCCGGCATCACCGAGAAGTTCATGCCCATGGGACCGTGGGGCCTTCCGGCCATCAATACCGTCCTGTTGCTGACCTCGGGCGTGACGGTTACCTGGGCGCACTGGGCACTCAAGCTGAACAAGCGCGGGCAGCTCAAATTGGGCCTGTTTCTCACGTTTGCGCTGGGATTTCTCTTTGTCGGCCTGCAAGCATATGAATATGGGCATGCCTACTCCGAGCTTAACCTCAAGATGACAAGCGGAGCCTATGGCGCAACCTTTTTCATGTTGACGGGCTTTCACGGCTTCCACGTGACCCTGGGCTCCATCATGCTGTTTGTGATTTACTGCCGCGTTCTGAAGGGTCACTTCACGCCCGAGAATCACTTTGGCTTTGAAGGGGTCGCCTGGTATTGGCACTTTGTGGACGTGGTCTGGCTGGGGTTATTTATCTTTGTTTACTGGCTGATATGACAGCCCGGATTTTATGTCGATTGTTCAGGTCTATCTTTCACCAGCACTGCAAGTGATTTAGGCATGATTCTATCCCGTACAACCCAGTATGCCATTCAGGCGCTCATCTACATGGCCACCCAACCCCCCGGCGTAGCGGTATTGAACCGCACCATGGCGGAATCCCTGAGATCGCCACCTACCTATCTTGCCAAGATTCTCCAGGAGTTATGCAGAGGCGATCTTCTCTATTCTTTTCGTGGCAAGCAAGGAGGCTTCTGCTTGCGGGAAAGGGGCGATAAAATCAATCTGATGCAAATTGTCAGAATTACGGAAGGCCCAGGTTTTACTGAAGACTGTGTGCTGGGGCTCAAGGTTTGCAGCGAGAAAACCGCTTGCCCGATGCATGCGAAATGGTGGCCGATCAAGCAGGAAATCGTCAAGCTGCTGCAAAACCAGACCCTGGAAATGCTTGCGGCGATGGTGGTAAGCGGCAAGTATCAACTGACCGATTTTCCTGGAGCAGTTTTCCCTGAGCAACGCGACGCGAGCTCAAGTTAGCCGCATAGTTCGCATCTTTATCAATAACAGGCCCCCATATGTTGAAGCGCGCATCTAAAATCACACCTGTCACCGGGGAAGCAACCGATGTGCCGCTGGACTGCAAGAATTGCGGCGCCTACCAACTATGTATGTCCCTGTGGCTAAGAACTGGAGATTCCTCGCTACTGGAGCGCGTCGTCAAGAAAAAACAAGTTTTCAAGCGCGGAGAACTCCTGTATCACATGGGTCAACCGGTGGATTACATGTATGTCATTCGGGGCGGGTCAGTAAAGACCAGCGTCAGTACCGAAGACGGTCAGGTACAGGTGATAGGCTTTCATGAAGAAGGTGAATTGCTGGGTTTGAATGCGATCGAAAGCCGGCAATATAACTGCGAGGCCCGCGCAATTGGGGTCACCTCCGTTTGTGAAGTTTCAATAGAACGTTTTGAGGAGTTGGCTGGAAAAGATCCTGCGATCCAGCATGAAGTTCTCAAGATCATGAGCGCGGAAATCCGGCATAGCCATGAATTGCTGCTGCTGCTCGGGAAGCACAATGCCGAGGAGCGCCTGGCCATCTTTTTGCTTCGCCTGTCGCAACAGTTCGCCAGGCGCCATTGTTCGCCCACTGAATTCAATTTGAGCATGTCCCGCAGCGATATAGGCAACCATCTGGGAATCGCGGAGGAAACCGTGTGCCGCATATTTGCTCGTTTTCAAGACGACGGCATCATCAGCAGTGAATGCCGTCATATCAAGCTCAACGATATGAGGCGTCTACAGCAAATCGCCAATCTTCGGTCCTTATAGGAAGCCGCCACCTCTCTTTCTATCCCGAGCAAACCTGAATAAGTCCTTGTTCAGGTTCTTAACGCTAAATCTCCCAAAGTCCCAGCCTGCCGCATCCTTTCCGGAGTTACCGCAGAGGTTTCCTGCACAAAGTCTCGGAGGCCGACGGCCTTCCTTGACGACGTCTGCATTTCCGCTTTAGCGCACTGCTGTCCAGAATAAATACACGCACCTGTTTTTGACGCATCCCGTGGGGCAAGCATGATAGTGCGGCTCTAACACAACTGAGTTTGTTTTAGGTTAAAGGGTTGATATGTGCTGATCGCAATGCCCGTCCTTGATGTTCAGATTGACAATAAAATCAGCGCAACCGGAGCAAAAATTTTTGTTCAACCTATAATCAAGTATGGGTATCCCTTTTCCAAAAGAAAGTTGGAATAACAATGAAGCCCATCACCGCCCAATCTGCTCGCAGACTGCACGCTTTCTGGTTGGAATTCTTCCTCCCGCTTACTCTTGTCTTACCGACAGGGTGCGCGACCGTGCAACAATTGAGCTGCCTTCGTCACCCTTTCAGCGACCTGATTGGTGATCGAGCAAGTAGCAAGAACCTTCAGCAGCGCAAAAAGAATAAGGAGGTAGAGATTGGATACAAACTCTGTACTTGATGGAATCTACAAAATCGTCGATTTCACTCTCAAATACGCGATTGTGCTTGCTGCGTCTGGCACGTTGGCAATGGCGCTCATTGAAGCATGGAAAAAAATTGAATAACACATTAGCCAAATTTCATAGGAAACGCCTCTTGCTTTGGCTGACGAATAACATGGACGGCTCGAAGCAATACGTTATACGCGCCGGGCGAGCAGGATTCGTATGATGCGGCGAAGGCATACGAACAGCTCTTGTTCCTCACCACCGGTGTGGGAAACCCGGAGGTGGAGACGGGTCGCTTTCCTTATTCCGTTGAGCGTCAACGCAAGCGGTGGGGTGCAGGTTCGTACGAGCCGTCAATCGAGTATGCTTTTTTTGAATTGGAAATCGAACGGTTGATGGGCCAGATACAAGATGCGGGGGATGTGGCACTTAATAATCCTGACCTCTACCCGGATCTGTTCATTTTTTTGACACGCGGTGTGTCTCGAAAGGATGTAGAGAACTGGCGCTCAGCGATAGGGAGGTCTGCGGGCGCGGTGGCCCAAACTGATGATGAGCGTAAGCAAATGGCGGACCTCTATACGCGGGTGAAACAAGCGGTACGCAAACATCTCGATAGTTTCCAGATTGTTACGGCGCATAGATGGGCGAACTGGAATCAATTGGCGGGTGTTGTTCTCGGAGGCATACTGCTTTTCCTTGCTCAGTTATTTGCTCACAACAATTCATGCAGAGAGCTAGCGGTAGAGTCCTGGGTTCAACTCATTATTATCTCAATATTCGGAGGAATCCTCTCGCCAGTAGCCAAGAATCTTGTCAGTGCCCTGCGGAGTGTGAAGAATGGCTAGGTTTAAGCGTCTTCCCGTCCATTACCATCCCTGGCTGGTGCTAAGTCTAAGAGAAGCGCCTGAGGGTGGTCAGCTTGCCCCCAAATTGAAATGCGACCCGGCGTCTCCGCCCTGTACAGCACATGAACTCGTAGTACTCATACACGGTTTTAATAATCACATGGGTGAGGCTGGTGCGTCCTATCAGGCTTTCCGTGACCGCCAGTATCCTCTTGCTCACGAGGCCCCACCCAGGTTGGAAGGCTTGATTGGGGACTGTTTCTGGCCGGGTGACGCGGACTGGGCGAGTTTACTCGATAAAACCGATTTCTTTTTCTACCCCTCCGCAGTCCACAGGGCGCCAAATGCAGGCAGGCTTTTGGCGGAGTATCTAAATGGGCTTCCTGATCTCCTCCAGGTGCACTTTGTTGGGCACTCCCTCGGTTGCCGCGTGGTTCTGGAATGTATTCGCCACTTGACACGAGGGCCGCAAGTGGGAAAGGTAATCCTGATGGCAGCCGCGGTTCCAGCCTTCATGGTCGAGCAGGGTGGAGATCTGGCTTCAGCGATGGAGAAGGCAAGCTCCGTATTAGTCCTTTATTCCCCGGCGGACGAAGTCCTTCATTATTCTTTTCCTCCCGGGCAGACATTGGCTGGAAAGGGCGAGGGCATCTTACCTGTTGCATTAGGGCGAGATGGCCCACCCGCCGGAACACTTGGTTGCGTGGAATCCGATCTGATTGCGAATGCTGGGCATGGCGATTACTGGGGTGCATGGGAACAGAACGGCATACCCTCCAAAAAAAGTAAGCAGGCTGCGAGTAAGGTGGCCGGGCTCGTTGCCGCCAGTTTGGGTCTAGGCCAGAGGCGCAGGAAAGTTGGAACGCAGCGAGCACCTGCGGCTGAGACATTGGCGGGTTTTCCGCGGGAGGATGCGCAGCGGCGGAAGTTGGAGTGATTGCGGGGTGTACGGCGTAATAAACGATCTCGTTGAACGATTGCAGCTAAGGGTGAAAAAACTTTCATTGACGCGGGGTCTTTACGCTGTACTGTATATAGAGAGAAGAGCATGGTAGAGCAAGCAACGGAACAGGGGCAGAGCGGCCGCGCCTCCTACGAGGAAAATTACTGCGATATCGTGATGAAAGGCGGCGTCACAAGCGGCATCGTGTACCCGCAGGCAATCGCCGAGCTTGCAAATCACTATCGGTTAAAAAGTATAGGCGGCACCTCAGCAGGAGCAATAGCTGCGTGCCTCGCCGCCGCGGCCGAATACAAAAGGAGTAACACGGGATCGTTCGAGGGTTACGAAAAGATTGCTGCCTTGGCTGCGGAACTTCAGGGCCAACCCGAAAGCGTTCCAAAAAAAAAGTTTTCGACCCTATTTGGATTATTTCAGCCATCTGAAAAAACAGCTCCGCTCTTCAAGATTCTGGGAAGTACTCTAAATCAGGAAAACGGGGGGAAGAGATTTTTCGGAGCCCTCAGGGGCGTGTTATCGGCTTACTGGGGCGTTGCTACAATAATATTCATAGTGGGACTGGCAATTGCTGGACTTTTCCTGGCTTTTGTCCAATCCTTGTCGTCCTGCCTTGCCCTTGGGCCCTGGGTAATTTCCGTCCCTTTCGCCTTGGCGTTCGTGATATTCGTAATCACCTATCCTATTATCGGATGCTCTGCAAAAGATTGGAAATCGGAGCTTCCCTTGTCAGTGGCTGTGCTGGTGCTCACCGCATACTTCGCCCCTCCCGTTATGTGTGCCGTCGCTCTGATGCCCGCAGTCGCTTTCGGCGCTTTGCTTGCGGGAGTCTATATCGCCTGGAGGATATACCGTCTTCTCCTTGGTATGGCAAATGACGAACAAGGGTTTGGTTTATGCACGGGTATGCCGCCGGATAAAAACGCCAATATCGCTAAAGAATACGAGGGATACGAGGCATTTACGCCTTGGCTCGATAGGAAAATTCGAGAAATTAGCGGAAAACCAGAAGCCGACGGCCCGCTAACGTTTGGAGATCTATGGGGAGCAAAAGGTTTTCCGCCGAAATGGCTGGAAGAAGATTTCGAGAGGCGCGGACGAGAAACAGAAAAAATCTATTAATCTCCAACTTGTGACCACCAATCTTACTCATGGACGCCCTTATCTTTTGCCATTCAGTGACGATGAGCATACACGTATTTTCTTTAAACGTGATGAGCTCGAGCCGTTCTTTCCCGAAGATATTTTGAAATTCCTCTGTAGAGAACCCATCCAAGGAAGTACGAGCCGCCGTTAAATGGGTATCCTCCATGTAACAGAAGATATACTCGAGCTACCACCTGCCAAAGACTTACCCGTGTTGTTTGCAGCCCGCTTGAGCTTGAGTTTCCCTGGGTTACTCAGCGCAATTCCCCTTTATATCGATTGATGAGGAACCGAAGAATCTTAGTGAGCGCACGTTGGAACGATGCTGGTTCTCTGACGGGGGAATTTCATCCAATTTCCCTATCCACTTTTTTGACGGGTTTCTGCCCATCTGGCCCACGTTCGGCTTTCACTCTTGGAAGAGAAGCTTAAATAGTGGCCCAAGGACTCGAAAAGTCGGTCATGCCAAGTTCCTATCGAGGAGGGAAGAGAAGAGACATGGAACCGTTTTCATGAAAAGAAGGATCTTGAGAAACTAACAGGTTTTTTTGGCGCCATCTTCAACGCCGCGCGAAACTGGAATGACAATACGCTGACGCACATGCCCGGCGTGCGAGAACGAGTGGTGCATATCTACCTTGACTCAAAAAAGGAAGGCGGCCTCAATCTCAACATGCCTGAAGAAACAATTAAAGATCTTGTAGGACGTGGCAAACGCGCGGCAGATGAAATTATTAAGCGTTATGTCAACAAATCAGTCCCAGGAAATGGCGTAACGATGGACTTCGAAAACCACGCGTGGGTGAGACTCAACACCTTTGTCGATATGTTCAGCGCTCATATTCCCGAACTGAAGCGAGCATTAGACGAAAAACGAACAGGCAGTCAACTATCGTAACTCTTATCCGTGACGCTGCTGCTCTAAGTAAAGGGCAGTATCCGTTAGCCGACAAAAAGGACATTCGGCGTTTAGAAGAATTCATTAAACTGCTGAGCGATCTCCCGATTAAATTCCCAGAAGGAACTATCGTTCAGGATAAGGTCCGTCCCGTTCCGAAAGGCGCGCTACGCGGCCGTCCATTGCTTTAACTCCTCGAAGTACATCATCATCAACGAATGTTTCGCCTCGTAAACCGGGCAAGTATATTCCTGGTATTAAGCCCAAAGAGTCCATTTTGAGCTCAACTGGCTTGTCTTTTATAGTAGCGCCAAAGGCGTTCCAGCGAAGTCCCGTAAAAGCAGTTTCCTTCTTTTCACATCCACTTCGTTGTGCACGCGTCAACCGCGATTTTTGCCGTGTTCGATAGTTCAGCGCAGCACGTTGCTCCTTGTAATCTTGACGCCGTATCGCAATCCAAATCCTTGCCTCAGTGGCGACGTTTAGCGAACTCGTATTATCCAGCCGCTTAAGCTCGACCCCGTCGCAGTCATCCCCCCTTCTATGTCGTTTCCACATCGGTTATTCCCTCGGGAGAGGGAATCGAGCCGTTATTGCCGGTGAGATAAAAAGCTCTTCCAAAAATAACCGGAACATGACATTTGTTAGGTTTTTCTGGATTGCCCGACATTCATACCGTTACTTGTCAATCGCTTCCAGGATAACCGGCAACATGACATTGTCCTCGGGTCTCTGGATCCAGCGGGCCTGAATCATCTTTGCAGGTCTGGTCCATGTCGATCGAACCTCCAATGCGAGAAGGCAAGCGATGTGAATCCTGATCTGATACTCTTCGGTGTCGGTCCTGGATGGAGGTTTGGAGCCTGTCAGGTATTTTGTTCGACAAGAGTTTTTCGTTATATGTCATTTTTTTAAACAAAGGGAGAACCAATGAAAAAGTCGCTTATTACCGTTGTCGCGTTACTAACTTTTACCGGTACCGCTTACGCTGCCGTCAATATCAATACCGCTACCCAGGCCGAGCTTCAAACTGTCAAAGGCATCACTGCGGCCCATGCGAAGGCGATTATAGACTTTCGTTCAAAAGCGGGGTCATTCAAGACGACCGATGATATTACAAAGGTTGACGGCATTAATAGCAATACCATGGATATGCAACAACTCCGCGAGGATATTACGGTTACCGGCCCCACTGTTCTGAAAGGTGGGAATAAGGCAGCGGTCAAGTAGGGTAAGAGAGACAAAGGCGGTCAGGAACGATACAAGATAAAGTTTGTCACAGAGGTACAAGACAGGCAGATGCTTGGAAGGATTTTTATTGGAATGTGGCAGACCCCCGGCGCATCCGGGGGTTTTGTTTATTAGCATTCGAATCATGAATTCTTTTAAGGTATTAGCCGAATAGCAGTTCAACGGCTCCGTGAGAGACAGGCGGGCTCCTGAGCAACCTGATATACTGCCGCCCTTTTGTCACTTCGACCGAGGATTTTTCCTATGTCCCGTTCCATCCGCAATATTGCCATCATCGCCCACGTCGATCACGGCAAGACCACTTTGGTGGACAAGCTGCTGCATCAGGCCGGGTCTTTTGCCGCGCACCAGCACATTGCCGACCGAGTAATGGATTCCAGCGACATCGAGCGCGAGCGCGGCATTACAATACTCGCCAAGAATTGCGCAGTGGATTACGAAGGCGTGCATATCAATATCGTGGATACGCCTGGCCATGCCGATTTTGGGGGTGAGGTGGAGCGCGTGCTGTCCATGGTGGATGGCGTACTGCTGCTGGTCGACGCAGTCGAGGGCCCGATGCCGCAGACGCGTTTCGTCACGAAAAAAGCGCTGGCTCTGGGGCTGCGCCCGATTGTTGTTGTCAACAAGGTTGACCGTCCTGGCGCTCGCCCCGACTGGGTCGTGAATCATACCTTCGATTTGTTCGACAAGCTGGGCGCCAATGAAGAACAGTTGGATTTTCCGGTGATATACGCGTCAGCGCTCAACGGTTATGCCATGACGGATCTGAAACAAACCAGTACCGACATGCGCCCGCTATTCGACACAATACTGAAGCATGTCCATGCACCTTCGGGCAATGCGGACGAGCCACTCCAACTGCAGATCAGCGCGCTGGATTACTCCAGTTTCGTTGGACGCATCGGCATTGGCCGTATCAGCCGTGGCCGGCTCAAGCCTGGCCAGGATGTGATGGTGCTGGCTGGAACGAGCACACCGAAGAAGGCCAGGGTCAACCAGGTTCTCGGTTTTCGGGGCATCGAGCGAGTGCAGCTCGATGAGGCGCTGGCGGGCGACATTGTCCTGATAAATGGCATTGAAGAGCTCTGCATCGGCGCGACGCTGGCCGACATCAATCAGCCCGAGGCTCTTCCCATGCCTGCCGTGGACGAACCCACGCTGACGATGAATTTTCAGGTGAATACGTCACCCTTTGCGGGTAAGGAAGGCAAGTTTGTCACCAGTCGGCAATTGCGCGAGCGCCTCGAAAAAGAGCTGCTCACCAATGTTGCCATGAAGCTGGAGGAAACGAACGATACCGACTCGTTTCTGGTATCCGGCCGAGGCGAATTGCACCTTACTATTTTGCTCGAGAGCATGCGCCGCGAAGGCTATGAGCTTGCGGTCTCGCGCCCGCACGTGGTGATCCGGGAAATTGACGGCGTGAAATGCGAGCCGTTTGAAATGCTTACCGTGGATGTGGAGGAGGCCCATCAAGGTGGCGTAATGGAAGCGCTGGGCGCGCGCCGGGGCGACTTGCAGGACATGGTTTCCGATGAACGGGGACGAGTGAGACTGGATTACCGTATTCCCGCCCGGGGTTTGATCGGTTTCCAGTCCGAGTTCATGACCATGACGCGGGGCACAGGGCTGATGAGCCATGTATTTGACGAATACGCGCCCATGCGGCCGGAAATTGCCGCACGCCGCAACGGCGTACTGATTTCCGCCGAGCAGGGCGAAGCCGTGGCCTATGCATTGTGGAAATTGCAGGAGCGCGGACGCATGTTCGTCAGCCCAGGCGACCGTTTGTATGAGGGCATGGTGATCGGCATTCACAGCCGCGATAATGATCTTGTGGTTAATCCAATCAAGGGTAAGCAGCTTACCAATGTGCGTGCATCCGGAACCGACGAAGCTGTAACCCTGACACCGCCGATTCAGCTGACGCTGGAATCCGCCATCGAATTCATCGCTGATGATGAACTGGTGGAGATAACTCCAAAAACCATTCGTATCCGCAAGCGTCACCTGCAGGAACACGAACGCAAGAGAGCTTCGCGGGCGGCTGCATAAATGAAGTAAAATGGATGAGGGGAGGAGCGGCTAAACTCGTCCTTATTGTCTGCCCGGCTTTACTCATATGCGCAGTTGTAGCGGAGCAACGCGGCTTACTTTCAATGCAGGGGCATATCAAATACTTGATCGTGCGCCATGAGTGAAAAAATTCTCTGGTATGTAGCCGATCCCATGTGTTCATGGTGCTGGGGCTTTATGCCCGTCATCGAGAGAATACGCGATGAGTACGGCGACGGCCTGAAAGTGGAGTTATTGCTGGGTGGTTTGCGGCCGGGCACGAAGGATCCATTATCCTCTACGCAACGCCAGGAGATACTCCATCACTGGCATACCGTGCATCGCACAACGGGCCAGCCGTTCCGGTTCGAAGGCGCAATGCCGGAAGGTTTCGTCTACGATACGGAACCGGCCAGCCGCGGGGTGATCGCGGTTTCCCTGATTAATCCTCTTGCCGTCTTTCCATTTTTCAAGGCCGTCCAATCCGCCTTTTATGCCGGTCAGCAGAATGTGACTGATCCCATTGTGCTGTCGCAACTCGCCGTCAACGTGGGATCGGACGCCCGGCAGTTCTTTCAGACGTTCGAATCGGATACAGCGAAGAAGCTGGTCCTTGCTCATTTTCACAAGGCGCGCCAATGGGGCGTGCACGGCTTCCCTTCCTTAATAAGGCAGAGTAAAGAAAATTATAGCCTGCTCACTGCGGGCTATTGCCCTTTTGAGGAGTTACGCCTCAAGATCGACGATTGGCTTAGGGATATAGTTTGATAATCGGGCTTCCTGATTTCTTATGGATATAGGCCATGCATAAAACATTCCTGAAGTTTTTTGTTTCCGCGGTTGTGCTATCCATGTTTTCCATTTCCGCGCCGGTCGCTGCGGACAAGGGGGCAGGCAACCGTAATACCGATCAACATGGCTATTACAAGGGCAAAAAGAAGGATAAGAGCAAGAATCATCAACGCTACCGGGACGGCAGCAAACATATAAGACATAACTTTGACGGTCGTCAACGAGCCATTGCTCATGAGTATTTTGGACCTCGTTTTCAAAGTGGTCGGTGTCCTCCCGGCCTGGCAAAAAAATACAACGGCTGTATGCCTCCGGGGCAAGCCAAGCAATGGAAAATGGGTTATCCGCTGGCGCGGGGTGTGACTTTCTATGATTTGCCGCCTCATTTGATAGGGCGATTGGGTGACGCTGGGCCAGGATATCGGTATGTGCGTGTTGCAGCCGATATTCTTCTGATTGCGGTCGGAACCGGTATGGTTATCGATGCAATCGAAGACTTGAACTCCATGTAAATGAGGGAAGGTATCGGTATATGCGGACGCTTCGCAGATGGTGGAAAGTACAGTGAATGGCGCCGTAAAGCGATACTTGCTCCTTGATCACTTTTGATTCCCTGCCCATCTTCTCAAAATGGGTTTTCAGTTCCACCTAAGCGTCGTCCCTACAGTTCATCTCAAAATCAACAGAACGCACTAGGTCGAAGGAGTTTACATTCTGCTCAAAGAATAAAGAAAAAATCTATTTAAATTAGCCCCTTACAAGGTGGCGCGGTTATTGCTTAATCTATAGGTTGCTCACACCGGGCATCTACATATAGAGGAAGCAATGAAATTTAAACCGATTACAACCAAAAACAGATTAGTTACAAGCGCGCTGATAGGCTTGGGAATGACTGCTCCCATGCCGGCCTCCGCGTTGATGATTGATATAAATACTTATGTGACGGGTAATCCCGCATCTGGAACCGAAGCATCGGTCGCCACCTTGTTATTGACCCAGAACGGGACTAATGTTGACTTCAGATTCAATAATACCGTGAATAATCTTCCCGGGAACATCGGGGATGATGCTTTTATATCTCAACTCCTGTTTTCCTACGGAGGTGCGGCCGTTCTTACGGATGCTTCATTCTCGAACTTTGGAGGAACACAGCAAATAGATGACATAGATATGCATAAAAAAAATGCAGGCTACGATTTTTATGTGGACCTGGGATATCCTACCAAGAACAAGGACGGGCAGCGGTTTGTAGATGGCGAATACACCACATGGACAATCACCGGCGTTTCACTAGATGACTTTCTTGTTTCCGTGCCAGGAAGTGGCCCCGATGCGCTGGCCATGGTGCATATTCAGCAGGTCGGCGCCGGGACAGGTGGAGAAGGTTCATTGAAGTATGTGGGCGGCGTAAGCACTCCCCCGATAGACCTTCCGCAAAACCCCGTTCCGGAGCCAGGATCGCTCGCGCTAATGGGTGTTGGGTTGCTCGGCTTGGGTGCAATGCGCAGACGGAAAAAGTAGCCGGATCAGGTAAGGGGAAACAGTCTGCTCGGGTAACTCATTCAGGCAACTCCTGAGCGGGTTGCCTGCGAGCGCTGTTTTAACCTAAATGCGATATTGACCGCTTATTTTTCAGTTAGCACTCCACTCCGTCCAACTACCGGATTTAGGTTTAATGCTAAACGCGCGAGATATCGCGAGGGAATGAGTATTACCGACAGGGCATACCGCGCCGTATAGTTGCTTCAATATGGTAGACAGGCGGAGAAGCCGGCTAGCTTACAGGCCCGTTCCACTGGACCATCCGAAACGCTCCAGTAAGCTTTGGACCGCATCGCTCGCAATGATAAATGCAATAAGGTAAGACGTTAAGCTTAACAGGATAATTGTACCGATGGACTGCCATGGGCTGAGAGTGGAATAATGTCTCCATTGCGACAGAAACCCTGCATCCTTCGGCAGGTCGGGCTGATGCCGTTCGAATTCTGAAATGATATTACGCCGGGCTCGCCGCAACGCCTCTCTGACTCCTGTCCGATAAGCGTCATCAACAAGATCCAGCCGCCCGGCTTGCAAGTCAGGAAAAGGCTCATGCACCGGGGCTCTCCTGGCTACTTCTTTATAGAAATCCTGCATCCGCTCCAGGTACCGTTCATCGGCAAACATCGCTTCAGTCATTCCCTGAACAGTGGATATGACTTCTTTGCCCACAGCAGACTGAGCAGCAGCCTTCGGCTTCAAAAATTCAACGATCTCCTGGGTAAACCCGTGTTCCTTCCTTGCAATAAGCTTGAGCCAAATTGCCTCGGCCGCCTGAGGGGAGGGAGCGCGGTATCTTGCCCCGTTGTGGGAGGCGCCGTCGAATAGCTCATCGAGTTCGATTTTCGCTGCGCTTTCACAATCAGCATCAATTGCCTCGAGCCGGGTTCTGAGATTGTCATTTGTCATCGTGCCTGCAGCAATACCCTGTAGTTGGATGAAGCGAATAGCCGGATGAGTCACAAGTGTAACGTAATTTGCAAAAGGCATGCACTTGCTTGAAGATGAGCCTCAGATGCGCCTCATCAAGGAACGCTAACCCGGGGCGCAAAAACATGCGCGTTCACTTTGCGGATAATGATAATGTAATTCTTTGCGTAACGAGCGATTATAAATTCAGGCGGAATCAGTAGAAGCTGGACGTCATATTGGAATGGCGGTAAAGGCGTCAAGGTCCTTCACGGCTGCAGCGGTGCGACGGATGAGCTCATAGTTAATCTCCAGCTTTATCATTCCACCAACCGCAAGCGTTACCACCATCGCTTCAAATGCATAGATAAGGTGAGCGCGATATCTTTGCAACAGCATATTGGTATCGATGTCCGTGACCCCATTATCCTTGAGTCCCTGGGCATAAGTTGACAGCAGGCTTGCTTCATGAATACGCCGGACCTCAGGCTCGAGTGCGGTAGCGAGGAAGTAGGTAACGTCTCCGATTCCCCGTCACCAAAGCGTACAAGTTGCCAGTCGAGGAGGCCGGCTGGGATTGGCGCCAGAAAAGGTTGCCGGGATGGCAATCATGATAAACGAGTGTTTGCGGTCCTTCCGAAAGAAAACGCATTGTCCGGCGCCGGTGGCTGGCATAGTGAACAGCTAGCGCATGAATCGTGGAAGGGGCATTTTCCTGCTCGACGAAGTCCCTGTTTCATTAGGGGGACCGCCAAGGTGGCATGCCGATATGTCTATACGACTATATGTCTCTCTGTGGTCTTCTGCGGCACGACGGGCCTCGCCCGCCACCTGATCCCGCAGGGTCGGCCAAGGAGACTCTCTTTATTCATCAAACAAAAAGGGAGCCTTGGCTCCCTTTTTGTTTGATGGCGAACCATGAACTATTGTTTAGGTTGGTCCGTTGTTAACTTCCATTCCGGATGGTAGTGCGTTTCCTTATCCCAGTCTTTCCATATGTAGTCGGGATAGATTATTGGCTTTGTAGGAATGATAAACGTCACCAGATCGACGGCTCCGGTTAATGTACGACCCAGCCCATGTACAATGCCTGTAAGCAATCCGGTGGTAAGTCCATAGCCGATACCTTTATGATTCGTCTCCAGGATAATGTTCTTGGGGATTTCTCCTATACCGGTTACCGTGTTCGCAAGACCGTGCGCAAGCTTGTCGCCCACACCTTCGGCAAAACTGTGAGCCATTGCCGCCTGAGGCGAAAAGAATAATAGTGCAGACAGTATCAGTAATGGTTTCAATATGTTTTTCATAGATACCTCCCTATAGTAGATTAAATAAATTAAATCCAGCTTAATACTAGCATACCGTTGAGGCATATGTGCACGGCATTTTAAAAATTCATGCTGCCAGCGGATATTTTACTCACGGAGCGGTTTGGGAGAGCCGAGTAGCTGAAATAGGTGAGCAAATGAACACTCCAGTTCGCGGATCCGCTTTTTTAATTCCCGTACCTCGGCCCCAGACACTACGGGCCACCGGTACGTATGGCTTCCTTGCCTCCTTTGGTCATCGAGCTTTCCCTGCGTCTGTCAACTCTACCAGTGGCAATCTTGACTCCGCGATCGCGTTGTTTAGCGAGTGAAGGGTACGCTTTATATGCAAATGATGCCATGCTTGGCACTCGTGATGCGGGCTTGCCGGCAGGGAACGTACATGTTGTAGCTATCGAACGGAAAAAAGCAACTCATCGTTCCTTGTTGAATACCAGTACCTTCCGGGAAGTATCGCGCTCCCTGGAATACTCGTATTTCGCGACGAGTTTCGTGCTGACCACCTAGTCGAAACGGCCTGCAATCCTTGCTGAATATTCTGTAAGCTGCGCCGCCACCATTGCCAGCCGTAAGGACATGAATTGTGCTACCCTTCGGGCTGTTGCAACAACTGCCATTTGATTCACTTTAGTTAAAGAAATACCGGCAAGATTGGCAGAAAAAATAATAATTACGTGAACCTTTTAACTGATTTGCCAGACATAACCAATTTCCTGTCCTTGCGTTCTTCCTCGTCAACGTCGTCTGGCCTGCCTGACCCAGCTATAACCAGCACGATACAATTTTCGGTAGTGGTTCCAACGCTTAACGAAGCAGACAATATCGATCCCTTATTGATTCGTCTGTCCGCGCTTGACCTGCCAGCGGGGAGCTTTGAGGTCATTTTTGTGGATGATGGCTCGAGCGACGGAACGCCGGGCAAGGTCCGCGCCTGGGAGAGTCACGATGCGCGGTTGCACTGTGCGGCTGCTTGAACGCCGTGAAAAGCCGGATTTGACACGCTCGATCCTGGCCGGGGTTGCGCTTGCCCGGGGCGATGTAATCGTAGTGATGGATGCAGACCTGAGCCATCCGCCTGAACGGCTGCCTGCCCTGGTTGCGCCCGTGCTGAATAGAAGCCATGACGTGGCTGTCGGCAGCCGGTACGTGCCAGGCGGGAGTACAGTGGGGTGGCCGCTGCATCGCCAGTGGTTATCGCGCATCGGCGGCTGGCTTGCTCGTCCCCTCTGTGACGTAAATGACGCCACCTCAGGGTTTTTCGCTTTCCGGAGAGAGCTGTCCGCGGCTATTGCCGAGCGCGCGCGAGGATACAAGATTCTGCTCGAGTTGCTCATGGCCGGCCAGGGTAAGCTCAGGGTGGTGGAAGTGCCCATCTGCTTTCACGATAGAACGCGGGGCACATCAAAGCTGTCTTTTTTTCATCAGTGGATGTATCTGCAACGCTTGATGACCTTGGCGGGCGGCACGGTTTCGGTCGGCACCGCCAGCCGGTTTGCGGCGGTTGGATTAGTTGGCGTAGTGGTCGACGCGCTGCTGTTTCAATGGCTGATGAGCAGTGGCGCCGGACTTGCCCTGGCCCATATCATGAGCTTCTTTGCCGCTGCGGCAATGAATTATTCGCTCAATTCCAAATGGTCGTTCCGGCGTCATCATGAAGGCTATTTGCGATGGGATCAATTCGGCCGTTTTTTAACGGTAGGGGTATTCGCATTGCTGATGCGCGGCGGTGTATTGGCCTTACTCGTCTATGGATTGCATGTGCCGTCATTTCTGGCCATTTTCCCCGCAATCGCCGCAACGGCTGCAATCAACTACTTCGGCTCCGCCTTCTACGTATTTCCCGATAAGCGAAACCCTCCCTCGCTGGATGTGCGCTGGCGAGTAGCCTCATTCGGGATCGTCATGTTTGCCGTGCTGCTGCGCCTGGTCTATCTTGGCGTGGCGCAGCTGATTCCCGATGAAGCCTACTACTGGAATTATGCCCAGCACATGGACCTGAGTTTTTTTGATCATCCTCCGATGGTTGCATGGCTGATCTGGCTTGGTACCTCGATTTTTGGCGACAACGAGTTCGGCGTTCGAATCGGCGCATTTGTTTGCGGCCTGATCACAATGGGCTATGTGTATGCGCTGGCGCGCAACCTGTACGACAAGTCAACCGGCATTCGCGCGGTGCTGCTGCTGGCCGTGCTGCCTTTCGGCTTCGTTACGGCAACATTGATGACCCCCGACGCGCCGTTGATGGCGACCTGGGCCGCCACGCTGTATTACATGGAACGGGCATTGATTGCTGATCAGCGCTCGGCCTGGCTGGGCATGGGCCTGGCGTTCGGCCTGGGCCTGCTGTCGAAATACACGCTGGGCCTGCTGGGCCTTGCGGCGCTGGTGTTTGTAATCCTTGATCCGGTTGCACGCCGGTGGCTGCGCCGTCCTCATCCATATGTTGCGGCATCGCTTGCGCTGTTGCTGTTTTCCCCCGTCGTCATCTGGAATATGCAGCATGATTGGGCTTCGATTCTGTTCCAATCGGAGCGGGCCACCGGGATAGGCAACAAATTTTCGTTGCAGTGGCTGTTTCTCCACATGCTGCTGGTATTGACTCCGGCAGGTTTGGTGGCCGCGGGCCTGGCGTTATTGCCCGCTGGAAATCGTGACCCCGGTCACTACGCGAACAGGCGCCGCCTGTTCGTGAGGATCTTCACGGGCGTGCCACTGGCGGTGTTCTTCGCGCTCAGCCTTTTTGGCGCACCGAAGTTTCACTGGACCGCCCCGGTCTGGCTTGCTCTGTTGCCGACAATAGCGTGGATGATGGTTCAGGCCAGCGACCTTCGCAGCATCGCGGTCCGCTTGAGAACAGCCTGGAAACCCACCATCGGGGTTTGCCTGTTTTTCTACGCGTTTGCGATGCATTATGTGGTGCTCGGCATCCCCGGTATTCCATACGCGGGTTTTACCGAGCACTATTTCTGGCGCGAGGCTACGCACGAAATCGAGCAGATTGCAAAGAAAGTTCAACGCGAGACGGGGCAAAAGCCCATTGTCGTAGGCATGAGTAAATGGTCGGTTGCCACCTCATTGTCCTTTTACGATGATGAAGCGGAGCCCATGGACATACGGGGCCGTAATATGTTCGGGCAGAACGCCGCCATGTACAATTTCTGGTATCCCTCCGAGCCGGCCACGAACCGTCCGATCATTCTGGTCGGCATGAAACCCTGGCAACTCGAGCACGATATAGAAGGCAATGACAATATTACTCCCGCGCTCGTGCAACCCGGCGCTGTCCAGGAAGTGGAAATAGAGCGGGAAGGCAAGCCGTTGCGCCGAGTGTATTATCGGATTGCGCAGGGGTATCTCGGGTCACGCGAAAACTGAATCCCACGCAGGAAACTGCTGAATAAATCTGCGGTGCGCCAGGTGGGGAAGCCTGCCCGCGGCCAAGGATGGGGATGAAAGTATCAAAGACAATGGCGGCGACGATACAAACCGTTGATTTCCATTTCTCCCGGCGCGAGACCTTAACTGTGATCTCAGGGCTGGTCCGTCTCTTTACCCGACAAATGGGTTGCATGAATCAACAGGAAACAGGCAGGATTCCTTGTTCAAGCAGCATGTTATCAGGAGAGTCCGAAATAAGGGAATGAAATGCGGACATTGCTTTTAAACATGCTCGCGCTGGCTCTGACGGCAGTATCTTGCGTTGGCATCGCTGCATCCCTGGGTGGGGAAGGTGAGAAAGGAGAGAAAATCACAACCGCGTCCGACCAGCAGGAGGTAGCGGTTACCATCTACAACGATAATTTCGCCCTGGTGAAAGATGCGCGCAGAGTAAAACTGGCAGCCGGGTTCAATAGGCTGGCATGGCGTGAAGTTTCCGCTCAGATGCAGCCAGAGACCGCGCTGTTGCGCAACCTCACCAGTGCGGATGGATTTATTTTGCAGGAGCAGAATTTCGATTTCGACTTGCTGACGCCTGAGACACTGCTGGAGAAATATCTTGGCAAGGAAGTGACGGTCATTCGCGTCAATCCCGCCACGGGCGCAGAAACCCGGGAAGCGGCCACAGTGCTGGCGACAAATAATGGCCCGATACTCAGGTATACAGATCGTATCGAAAGCGGCATTCCGGCCCAGAGCCGTTTGGCGTTTCGTGGGGTGCCTGAGAATTTGCGCGACAAGCCGACTCTGGTCGTTTCCCTGGTAACGCCCCTGCAGGGTGAACAGAATCTCGAACTTTCCTATTTAACCGCGGGGCTATCGTGGCGCGCCGATTATGTGGCGGAATTGAATGACCGCGATGACCATCTCGATTTGAATGGCTGGGTTACGCTAACCAACCAAAGTGGAACAGCTTATCCGGAAGCCAGACTGCAATTGGTTGCAGGTGACCTGAACCGGGTACGCCAGCAGACGCCCGTGCCGCGCAAGGTGATGGGCATGTCAAAAATGGCGGAAGCGTCGGATATGAAGCAGGAGGCGCTGTTTGAATACCATCTTTATACGCTGCAACGCGCCACGATATTGGCGGAGAACCAAACCAAGCAGGTAGCGCTGATGTCCGCCACCGCCGTCCCAATCAAGAAAGAATTTCTATTGGCCGGCTCAGCTTATTATTATTCAGGGCAATACGATGACATCGGCCAGAAACTGAAAGCCGCTGTATTTGTCGAGTTCGCGAACAAGGGCAAGGAGCTGGGTATTCCGCTTCCCAAAGGGATAATCCGGCTTTACAAGAAGGATACGTCGGGCAATGCCCAGTTTGTGGGTGAAGATCACATTGATCACACGCCGAGGAATGAAACCGTCCGCCTGAAGCTCGGGGATGCATTCGATGTGACCGCTGAGAGAACGCAGACAGATTTCCGGAGATTGGCAGGCGAAGGGCGCTATAGCAGCGTATTGGAAACCGCCTATCAGATCGTGTTGAAGAATGCCAAAAAACAGGTGGTCACGGTAAAGGTGCGGGAACCCGTACCGGGTGACTGGACAATGGTGTCGGAATCACAACCTCATATTAAAGCGGCTTCCAATGTCGCGGAATGGCAGGTATCGATCCCCGCGGATGGAAAGGCGATGTTGAGTTACCGCGTGCGGGTCAAATATAGAGAAAGGAATTAAGGGCGGCGAATCAGGTTTCAGCTACCAAACCGATACGAGTAGGGACTAACCAACAGTAATGTCTGGTTTGCGGGCAATCCGAAAAAAACGGAGCCCGAAGGCTCCGGCCGGTTACTTTGCTTCGTCGGCTGAGGTTACGTTGATTTTCTTTGGCTGCACAGCTTCGCGTTTGGGAATGACGATTTCCAATACTCCATAATTCGATCTTGCCGATATTGCGTCTGAATTGGCTGTATCCGGCAAGCTGAAGCGCCTGTGAAAAGAACCATAGGTGCGTTCGACCCGCTTGAAGCCGTCTTTCTCGGTTTTTGCTTCAGTTTTCTTTTCGCCTTTTATAGTAAGTACCCCGTCTTCCATGGTGATGTCAATTTCTTCAGGCTTAACGCCTGGAAGGTCCGCCTGGAGAATGAATTTATCCGGGTCTTCCTTGATATCCACCGCTGGCGCCCATTCCGCGGTTGCTGCTGATCCCTCGCCGTTTCCGTCCCCGCGCGCGCGGTCCAGTTCTTTATGTAATTGATGCAATAAACTCCAGGGTTCATAACGAGCAATAGCCATGATACCTCCATATGAATTTAATGTTGACCTACCAATGCTGAAATACTCGAATCAGCACTCTGTAGTCAATATAGGTTCATTTGTCTATTTTTCAACCGTATTCTTATTTTTTTGGCCAGGCGCTTCACAAGGAATGAATAAGTGATGGAAGAAAGAAACAATACCGTAGTCCATAACCGGATAGTCAGTTCTGCGTTGTGGATAATAGAGGGACAAGGGAAACAGCGGAGTTTGCATTATCTATACCAGAGGCAACTCACCGCTACGAATTCCGATACTTGCAATTTTTTCGACTGCTTTAACAAAATCTGCGTTTTCATGCAGTTTTATGATTGAATCGGGGTTGGGCCTTCCCCGCATGCGAGCAAGACGAATAACGCTGATGGCGGGGATGTCCCAATGTAATTCCCCCAATAATATATCTGCGGCATTCGGGTCGTTACACACCAGCACCATGTCACAGCCCGCCTTTAACGCACTTTCCGCGCGTTGCAACACGCTACCGGCAACAGCGGCCCCTTCCATGCTCAAGTCGTCACTGAAAATGCAACCCTCGAATCCAAGTTCACCACGGAGAATCTTTTTTAGCCACACTTCAGAAAAGCCGGCAGGCCGTGCATCTACCCGAGGATAAATGACATGTGCGGGCATGATGCCGGAGAGCCCGAAATCGATCATTTTGCGAAACGGAATCAAATCATTCATTTCGATTTCGGCGTAGGGACGGTCGTCTACCGGCATTGCAACATGCGAATCCGCTTCGATATAGCCGTGCCCCGGGAAATGCTTTCCCACCGCCGCCATGCCGCCCGACTTCAGTCCGGACATAAGGCTGTGGGCCAAGTCGACGATGGCTTGCGGATCACTGTGAAAAGCGCGGTCACCGATGACGCAGCTTTGTCCGTAATCCACGTCCAGCACCGGGGTAAAGCTGAAATCCACGCCTGCGGCTCGCAGTTCCGCCGCCAGCACATAGCCCATCTGCTGCGCCAGGTGCCGGGCTTTGCCGGGGTGCTCGTCCCATATACTGCCCAGTTCGCGCATGGGGGCCAATCTTGTGAACTCCTCGCGGAAACGTTGCACCCTTCCGCCCTCATGATCGACCGCAATCAATAGCGGTGGAGTTCGAAGCGCATGAATCTCGGCGGTCAGTTCGGTAAGTTGCGTGAGAGATGAGTAATTGCGCGTGAACAAAATCACCGCGCCAACCTGCGGGTGCAGGAGTTTTTTCTTATCGTCGGCAGTAAGCTGCGTGCCTTCGATGTCGACCATTAGGGGTCCAAGCGACATTATTTTTCTAATATGACAAAGGCGCAGGCAAGATTTAACTCATCGCTGATGGACAAATGATGGCGGGTGACGCCTTCGTTTCTCGCCAGCTCACTCAATGCCGGATGAAACGTAAAGTACGGTTTGCCCAGATGATCATGTGTTATTCCGATATGGCTCAGGCTTACCGGATAGCGCATACCCGTGCCAAATGCCTTCGCAAGCGCTTCCTTGCCCGCGAAACGCTTGGCCAGGAACATGGCAGGCTGTCCACTGCCGATATATTCCGTCCATTTCTCATCTGTCAGCAACCTTTTTGCAAAGCGCTCTCCATATTTTTCCAGTAATCGCGCAATACGGGCAGGCTCAACCAGATCGGTTCCGATTCCATAAATCATCCGCGCGCTTCCAGCATGAGCTTTTTCATTTGCCGTACAGCCTGTTCAAATCCG